>NZ_CP108100.1:0-1388851 GCF_036195045.1 Streptomyces sp. NBC_00236
CTGCGCGAGCGACTTCGACAGCGAGCACGACGGCCTCTCGCTCGCGGACATCATGGGCTACGCCAACAGGTCGCCGGCAAAGAACAAGGTGATCATCCTCGACAGCTGCCACAGCGGCGCAGCTGGCGGCAGCGCGGTCTCCGCCAAGGTCGCAGAGATCTCCGAGGGCGTCACGATCCTTACCGCATCGGCGGCGAATCAGTACGCGATCGAGACAGGCGGCTCAGGCGTCTTCACAAGCCTGTTCGTAGACGCCCTCAGCGGGTCTGCGGCCAACCTCGTCGGCGAGGTCACGCCGGGCAGCGTCTACGCTCACGTGGACCAGTCTCTCGGCCCGTGGTCGCAACGGCCGATCTTCAAGACGAACGTCAAGGAGTTCGTGTCGCTGCGGAAGGCCGATGCCCCCATCGAGCTTGAGAAGCTGCAGAAGCTTGTCGAGCTGTTCCAGGAGCCCACCACCCTGCTCCAACTGGATCCCAGCTACGAGCCCGAGCGCACCGGAGCCGAGGACCCCTCGTTCCCGGCGCCGGACCCGGTCAAGAATGCGGACTTCGCAGTCCTGCAGGCGCTGGTGCGCGTCAACCTGGTGCGCCCAGTGAGCGCACCACACATGTGGCACGCGGCCATGAACTCCAAGACGTGCGAGCTAACCGTGCTAGGCCAGCACTACTGGTCCCTCGTGAAGCAGGAATTGATCTGATGTCGGATACAGAAGGAATCCGCGAAACGCTCGAGAACCATCGGGCAATCGACAGGCTCGCGGCGATCGAACACGACCGTTGGGCCCATTGGCAGCAGTATCTACACGACCAGTGCGAGCGTCGCGACGACGGCTCATTGGTAATCCCCACAGAGCTCGTCTCTCGATGGGAGGAACAGATCCGCACCCCCTACGAGGAACTTCCGCCCGAAGTACAGGAGAGCGATCGCGAGCAGGTACAACGATACCTGCCCACAGTCATCGAGATCCTGACCGACTGAGCTTGTTCTTTACCCTGCGGCCTCGAAATGTGCTTCGAACTATGCCGTTGAGCTAGGCGTTCGCCGGACAGTGAGGCGGCCTTCGTCTGATCATGAGCTCCGACCAAGGTGCACTGATCAAGACGAAGGCCGTGAGAGTGAGTCTCTTGTCTCAGGAGGTCCCGGGGGAAGCGTTCGCGCAAGCGTCGCGCTTCCGGGACGAGTTCTACGCGTGTCTGACCCGACGTGGCGATGAGCTGTTCGAACTCGCGGACGCGGTGCTGTATGCGTCCGGCGCGGTGCACTCGGTTGTCGAGCTGACGCTCCTGCCCAAATACCGCCGTGGACATGGGGCAAGGGGTTACCGGAAATCGCCCTAAGGGCTGTCCCGCAAAGATCGTCTGGTGCGCCCGGCCTCAAGGGCGCGGCGCCAGGGCGGCATGATGTTCCCGTGATGAACAGTGCAGACCTGCAGCCTGCCCGGATACCGGGTTACGGCGGCGGCCCCCTCACGTACCAGGCCGGGCTCCTGGACGAGCCGCTCTTCTGGCTGGGGCACCTCTACTCGTGCATCCAGAGCGAGAACGCCGAGGAACTGCTGTTCGGCGCGGACTACGACGCGGCCAACGACTTCCAGCGGCGGCTGTGGGCGCGGGCCGAGTGGCCAGCATTCACGGTTTCCCTCGGTGCTGATCACCGTCTTCACGTGGTCTACCGCACGGTCGCAGACGACACCGGCACGGACTACCTCCTCCACCACCCCGACTGGGACCAGGCCGAACTCCTGGCCAGGGATGACGGGCACTTCATGGGACCGGGCCTGTCCTGGCCCGAGCTCGTGGCAGCAGCGGACAACACCCTGCCCGGCGGCAGCACCACCGATCCCCACTCCCGCCTGCTGCTCCTGCTGCCCGCGTTCGGCGACGATGCAGTACCCGATGATGCCGTTGGCCGTCTGGCAGGTGCGCTGCACGCCCGCACGAGCGTGGAAGACCCTGAAACCCTCGCCTCTGCTCTTCTGCAGGACCAAGGGGCTCCCGGCCCCGCACGCTGGACGATAGCCGGGCACGGTTTCTCCGGGAACGACGGCGAGTACTCCTTCCGCAACCCCACCAAGCGCTTCACCCTGTCAGCCGATCGCCTGGCCCGGGTGGCAGCCGCGCTGACGCCCTGACTCACACGCCCATTCCCAACGGCAAGTGGTCATGTTTGGAACGACCCTGCCGTGACTGCTGTGATCACGGCTACGCAGCCGGCGTGGATAACTCCGTTCACCGGGCTGAGCCCGCGCTCTTTCAACAAGTTGGTGACGATGCTGCGGCACGACGGGGCGGCCGCGGTTCGCAGGGGCCGACCGTGGAGCCTGCCGCTGGAGGACCGGGTACTGCTGGTCACGGCGTACTGGCGGACGAACTTGACGATGCGCCAGCTCGCCCTGCTGTTCGGCATCTCGAAGTCCGCGGCTGACCGCATCATCACCCACCTCGGGCCCCTGCTCGCGCTCCAGCCCCGGAAGCGGTTCCGCAAGGACACCGTGCTCATCGTGGACGGCACGCTGGTGCCCACTCGCGACCACACGGTGGCCGAGCAGTCCAAGAATTACCGGTACTCCACCAACCACCAAGTCGTCATCGATGCCGACAGCCGCCTGGTCGTCGTGGTCGGCCGGCCACTTCCGGGTAACCGGAACGACTGCAAGGCGTGGGAGGAATCCGGGGCCAAGGCCGCCGTCGGCAACACGATGACGATCGCCGACGGTGGTTGCCCCGGCACCGACCTGGTCATGCCTCACCGGCGCCGCAAGGGCGAGGAACTGCCCGACTGGAAACTGCTACGCAACAAGTCCCACAAGCAGGTACGCGCCCGCGTTGAACACACCTTCGCCCGAATGAAGAGCTGGAAGATCCTTCGTGACTGCCGCCTCAAGGGCAACGGAGTCCACCACGCCATGCTCGGGATCGCCCGCCTGCACAACCTCATCCTCGCCGTATAGATAGCGGGACAAGCTTTAGTCAGCGGGGTCTTGTGGCCCGCGGTTGCTCGGTAGGGTGTACTGCGGAAGGTTCTGGTGGCTGCCTGCGGTCGTCAGAGCACCGATGTCCGTGAAGGAGGCCTCGTGGCTGATTCGCCGAAGGTGCCCCGCTCAGGTAGCCAGCCTCAGACCAAGCCGGCAGGCCAGTCTGGGGGCCGGGGTCACAAACCTACGATGCAGCCGGGGCGGACCCCTGCGTCGCCACCGCCGCCGCCCGCGTCGCCCTCTCAGGGGCAGGGGGGTAGCTGACGAACATCGTCACGATCCGGCGGGCCGAGACGCATGCAGCACCCCAGGGAACGGCATGTGTCTCAGTCTCGCCGGGCGGGCGGTACTTCAGCGGTTCCACCAGGACCAAGTCCCGGTCCGGCGAGTCTTCTGAACTGACGTTGAACGATGCCTGGCGTCCCTCGATGTAAGAGCCGTCCTCAAGGATGCAGCCGACGAGGGGGTTCTCTCCCGGAAACCAGCTGTCGAACATGATCCACCACGCCGACATCGCAGACGCATGCGGCTTGCCTGCCGTGAGCGCAGCAGCAGCTGCGGCCAGCGCACAGGCAAACAACAGTAGCCCTACAGCCCACCAGCCCAACTGGGCGTAATGATCCCGCGCATAACCAAGTCCTTCACGGACTAGCCGGCCGACGTCCGGCGTCAGTCCAGGCATCAACCCACGTGCCAGGGCGAAGAGTACGAGGGCGGCGAGCTCGGTAAGAACGCTGCAGAAGACCACTGCGCCCGTCTCACGGAACGGTGTGGGACGGCGCTCGCTCCCCCGCCGCTCTCGGATGATCACGAACGTCAGGCCCGGAAGCAGGAGAACAACCAGCAACACGAGACCTGTGACAGTGGTGGGCACAAGGGGCCCTTCTGGTCCGTAGGTACAAGGCCGTCAGTCACCGTACAGCGCACCACCTGAACCATGACAAGCCGTCCTGTTTCTCAGCCGGTGTGCGCTAGGTACTGTCCGGCGGATCATGGGCGGAGCCATAGGCGGACTGCCGCTCCGGTGACCGTGCCGTGGAAGACATAGGCCCGCTTGTCGTAACAGGTGGCGACCGCGCGGGAGTTCTTGAGTCGGTTGATGGTCCGTTCGACCTCGTTGCGTCGCCGGTAGCGTTCGGGGTCGAAGTCGGCGGGTCTGCCGCCCGCGCTGCCTCTGCGCCGGCGGTTGGCCCGCTGGTCCTTCGGCTCGGGGATCGTGTGCTTGATGCGGCGTCTTCGCAGGTAGCGGCGATTTCGGCGGGAGCTGTAAGCCTTGTCGCCGCTGACATGATCGGGCCTGGTCCGGGGCCGCCCGACCAGCGGGCGGGGAACCCGGATTCGGTCCAAGACCTCGATCATCTGTGGGGCGCCACCCCACTGACCTGGAGTGATCAGTAGAGCCATGGGGCGGCAGCCGCCTTCACCGGCGAGGTGGATCTTGGAGGTCAGACCGCCCCGGGACCGTCCGAGTCCCTCATCGGGGGTGGTTCATGCTGGACGTTCCACAGGTTTCCAGGTGCCTTCCCCCCTCGTTCGATGACGCCTCGTGGCGTCCGTGTCCCTGCCGTCCCGCCCTGCCCCCTACTGACCTCGGACCGGGGCATGGCCGGACACCGGTCAGGGACTGGGGCGCGCGGAGGCGTGCGAGACCTGGATGGTCCCTCCTCCGAGGTTGTGCTGCACGATCTGCGTCCATCCGGCCGTACTGCCGTTAACCACCGAGATCGGGCGGTAGACCGACGGGTCGGCGGAGCTGTCCACGATCGACTGGAGCTCCTCGACCGCGCTGGGATCGTCCTCAATCAGCGCCTCCAGACGGCCCTGCCACCGGATCGCGGCCACCTCACTGCTGGAGGAGCCGCTCAGGACGACATGGCGGGTGTCCTCCAGTGCGCTGGTCATCTGCGCCTCGCGGTCCTCGGCCCGACGGCTCATCAGCCGCGCCAGACGATCCCGCAGGACGGGCCACGACTCGGTCACCATGGCCTGGACGAGCACCCGGCCGGCCGCCGCCGCGATCGACGCCGCGAATGGTTCCACCCCTGATCACCTCCATACATTCATAAAGTCTGCTCCCGACTGCCGAGACCGTTCTTCCGCATGTCTCAGTGGTCCCCTTCGGCGACCTCTTTCATGCGACGCGCGAGGGCGTTGTCGGGGCCGAAAACCTTGTGCATGTTCTCATTGATCAGCCGGGCCAGATCACGTGCCTCATCCGTTTCCCCCCTGGCCACCAGGGCGGAAACCAGACTCGCTGCGCAGCGGAGCGTATCGGGGTGCTGTTCTCCCATTGTCTTGAGACGGCCGGCCAGCGAGCGCCGCCTCAGGACCAGGGCGTCGGCGAATTCACCGACCTTTTCCCGGATGGACGCAAGGTTGTCCGCGGAGGCCAGACTCGCCGGATGGTCCTCACCGAACCGGTCGACCCTTTTTCGCCAGACGGACGACTCGATCTGATGCGCGTGGTCGAAATCCCCGGCGCCGTACAGGGAGGAGGCGAGATTCCCCTCCGAGACGAGGGTGTCGGGGTGGTCGTGGCCGAGACTCGTGATCCTGGCCCGCAGGATCTGCCGGTGCAGTTCCACCGACTCCAGCCAATTCCCCTGACCGGCCAGCGCCGCCGCCAGATTGTTCCTCGAGGCCATCGTCGCCGGATGCATGGGACCCAGCAGCCGCTCACGCGCTTCGGTGAGCCGGCGCAGCACCGCCTCGGCCTGCTGCACATTGCCCAGCTCCCACTCGCACAGTGCCACCATGTGGAGCGCCGCGAGGGTGTCCTCGTGGACCGAGCCCAGCAGCGGCTCGAACTGCTTGGTCACCCGGTCGGCCAGTTCCTTGGCGGTCAGCGGGTTACCCGTGGACAGCTGGTACCAGCACAACCGCAGCAGCAGTTCGCGGAACCCGGTCTCCGCCGACCAGCGCACGGAGTTGACCAGCGGCATGAGCGAGCGGTAGACGGGCCAGTCGGCCGCGTCACCGGGGTCGCCCGGATCGTTCGCGACGAGCATGCGGGTGAGTTCCAGCGAGAGGCGCTCGTGGTCCTCGGCGGAGAGGTTGGTGCGGATCACCGCGGCCAGCACGGGGTGCGCGCGCAGCCCCGCCCCCTTCTCCTCGGCGAGGTTCTCGACGAGCAGGGGCCGTACGGCCTTCTCCTGGTGATCGCCGTCCACCACCGTCAGCCGTAGCGGCGGCCCGAACACCTCGGGATCCGCCCTCAGCAGCCGCAGCGGAATGGGGTGGGGGGCGGTGAGGGCCAGCAGCGCCAGAAGGTGGGCCGCCGCCGGGCTCTGCCGCGCCAGCCGGTCGAACATCCGCTGGAAGCGGGCCATGAGCGAATGGCCGGAATCCCCACCCGCCCGCAGCACCACCTGGTCCAGCCGCTTGTCGAGCAGGACCAGGAAGTCCGAGACGCTGGAACTAGACACACTCAGCTGGTTGGCGGCGATCCGCAGCGCGAGGGGCAGGAAGCCGAGCCGCACCGCGATCTGGTCCGCCGCGTGGGCGGGGATGCCGGGCACGTACCGGTTCATCAGCTCGGTCGCCTCGGCCGGGGAGAAGCCCCGCAGGGTGGTGCTGTAGCGGAAGTCCGCGGTCGCGTCCCGGCGGCGCGTCACGATGACGTGGCACTGCAGGTGATGCCTGAGCAGCGCGTCGAGCGTCACCCCCTCGAACCCGTCCAGCACCAGCAGCACCTTCGGCCCGGGCGGCAGGGACCGCATCCGGTGTCCGACGTCGCGCAGCGCCGCCCCGAGGGCCGACTCGTCGTCGCAGTCGTGGCACACGTCCGACTGCCGGATGAACAGGGCGGCGCCGTAGTGCCCCCGGGCGCGATGGGCGAACTCCACCGCGAGCGTCGTCTTCCCCGCACCGGCCATGCCGGTGATCGCGTAGGGGGACCCGTCGTCGCGGAAGTGCCGCAGCATCCGCAGGAGTTCCGCGTCCCGCCCCACGAACGGCGGCGTCCGCTCGGGGACCTCCCACAGGCCGGGGAGCGCGTCGGGGTAAGAGGGCCCCGGGGGCCGCCCGCGGGAGCCGGAGCTCTCCGGTGCCTCCGGGGCCGGGCCATGGCAGGCCACAACAGCTTCCAGCAGACTCTCCCTCGCCTCCTCCTCGGTCAGCCCGGCGAGCCCGAGCTCCGCGAGGACGGACAGCTCGGGAGGCGTGTGCCCGTCGAACTGCGAGACCCGCACCGGAAGGACGTGCGAGGGCTGTTCGGTGGCCGCTTCGGCGCGCCAGGTGGCCTCCTCCGCCGCCCAGGCTCCGCTGGAGAAGTCGGGGGAGAGCAGCACCAGGACCTTGGCGCTGCCCTCCAGCGCGTTGCGCAGCATGTACGACCACGTGCCGCCGGAGGCGGCCGCCACGTCGGGCGAGACCCGGTAGCCGGCGTCGGTGAGCTGGGCGGCGATCCAGTCCGCCCAGGGTTTGTCCGCGGCCACGTGCGCGAGGAAGAAGTCGAACCTGATCCGGCCGTGCGGGCGCTGCCGGTAGCGCCGGCGCAGGGTGGCTCGCTGACCGGACTCCATCGGCACGGCCTTGGTGATCTCGCCCCGAGTCAGATGGGTCGTGAGCCGTTCGAACGCCGCCAGCAGGGTGTCCTCTTGCTGCGGCCGGTCGCCCACCGTCGCCAGCAGCTCCTCGTAGGCGTACAGGCTGCGGTAGGGCACCTCCACATCGCCCCAGTACCGCTCCACGTCCATCGTGCTGTCCAGTGGGAACGCGTGGCGGAAGCTCCACTGCGCCCAGTCCCGGCTCTCCTCCAGCCGGTCGGCCTCGCCGCTTTCCACCCGCATGGGGACTGGCAGTACGCGCACCGCGCGGTCGGCCCGCCGCCGCATCACGGATTCCACCACGTTGGCGCATCCCGAGATGGACTGGGTGCTCATGGTGAAGCAGGCGATCAGGGTGTCGGGCAGCTGGATGGTGCAGACGCCCGAGGTGTCGCTCAGCCCGGTCCTGCTGTCGATCAGCACGTAGTCGTAGGCACGCGCCATCTGTTCGCGCAGCGACTCGATGAAGGCCCCGCCGCCGAGCCGATTGTAGAAGGAGTGCCAGTCGAACGAGTTGACCCGCTGGCCGAACGACCTGTTCTGCTTGCCCGCGCACAGCAGGTCAATGTGACCGTTGTCCGGGAACTGCCAGCGCAGCGAGACCGCGTGCTCCAGCGGGTCGGCGAAGGCTTCGTGCCAGCCGGGCCCGTCATCGCCCTCCCGGTCCAGCGCGGCGAACGCGAAGTCCCACAGCAGGTCGAGCACGCCGGACGTGGACTGGAGCTCCTTGTCGAGGAGGAAGGGGTGGAAATAGCGGTGCAG
Organism: Streptomyces sp. NBC_00236; assembly: GCF_036195045.1. Classification (NCBI taxonomy): domain Bacteria; kingdom Bacillati; phylum Actinomycetota; class Actinomycetes; order Kitasatosporales; family Streptomycetaceae; genus Streptomyces; species Streptomyces sp. NBC_00236. Next base: position 8,287 of record NZ_CP108100.1, read on the forward strand.
GCCGGGCGCCTCCAGGTCCCAGTCGACCACCAGGACGGATTTGCCGTTGCTGGCCAGGATCCAGGCCACGTTGGCCAGGGCCATGGTCCTGCCGGTGCCGCCCTTGTACGAGTAGAACGTCACGATCTCGCCGGGCTTCTCAGCCGTCGCTGTCCCCATCATCCCTCCGAGGGTCCGTCGAGGAAGGGCCTGGAATCGAACGACACGCCCGGACCACTGCGCAGGGCAGGGCGCACCTGGGGCGCTTGCATCATCACTTGGCGGGTGAGTTCGACGAGGATCTGACGTAACGCGTCCTTGAAGGCCGCCACCGTCTTGAGCGACATCTTGAACACCGGCTCACGCAGCTGCGCGTGACGGCCGAGCACACTGAGCAGCTGCTGGCGCAGCGCGTCCGTATGGGCGGCCGTCTCCGTGTCGGAGGCGTTCTGGGGCACGGCCATCCCGGTGTTCATGGTTAGGCGCTTGTCGTACTCGCCCAGCGCGGCCTGACGGTCCCTCAGTCCGATGGTCCACGGGTCGAGGATGATGACGGCCAGCTCGTTGTCGGCCTCCACCTTGTCTAGTAACTGGGCCACTTCGCCATCGAATTCCTCCGGGTGCGGCATGAGCCGTAGCTCCGAGGCGACCTCGACCGCGTACATGAGGACCGGCTCGGGGTGGTCCGGCGCGTAGGGGGCCCAGTCGTGCTGCCGATCGCCATACGGGGTGGTGTCCTCCCGGAGCCCGCTGAGGTCCTCCTGGGTGCCCGATGCCACCACCAGCCGGACGTGCTTGGGGCCTGAGGGGGACGTGCGGGGACCCGGCACGGGGCGCGGGGAGGCCGGCCGCTCCCGCGACGGACCGTCGTCCGTGGCCGGGGTCGCCACCGCCCCGGCCGCCGCGGTGTCCTTCTGCGCGGTCAGCGGGTCGCAGAAGGCGTTGCCGAAGGAGTCGAAGTCCTCGGACATCACGCCGGCCGCCAGCGGGCTGTCGTCGATGAGCTCGGCCAGCCGCTTACCCAGAGCGAAGATGATCTCCTGGTAGAGGGGGGCGTACTCCTTGTTGTGCTTGAGCTGTACCAGCTGGCGCAACCCCCGCTTGGCGTACCGGTCGGCGAGGTCGGGCTGCTTGGCCCAGATGTCCGCGGCGGCCTTGGGGACGGACATCCTGCCGTCGAAGACCCCCTCCCAGATGACCGGAAAGATCATCTCCGGTTCGGGGCCGGCCGTGCCGAGGATGTGGTCGGCCTGGCGACGGCTGAAGGCCCACCACTCCTTGCCGCAGAACGGGCTGGCGAAGTAGCGCGGGGAGTAGAGCGGTATGAACACCTTGCAGGAGCCTAGTGCCTCACTGAGTTCTCTGCGCCACCTCATCGCCTTGCGCATGTCCAGGTAGTTGTAGCCCAGTCTGTCCGGCGCGAGGGCGGTAATGTGACCGATCTCGGTGCACAGGTCGTTGAAGAAGTCGCTGACCAGCCCATTGCCGTTGTCCTCCCCCGAGAAGCTGAGAAAAAGCTGCACCATGCACACCTGCCACCGGTCCGCTCCCCCCTGACGGCCAACGTCGCCCCCAGGTCTGCCGTCGGCAGTTTCCCAGAAGAGCCCGCCCGCGTCCCGGACTCCGCGAGGAACATCCCGATCGGACGACACGGCGGGCCCCGGCCGCCCCCGCCGGGGCCCCGCCCCTGGCCGCTTCCTCCGGCGCACCGGGGCGGGCGCGGCCGTGGCGGTTACAGCCAGCCGTTGCGGGGCGGAAGCTGCGGTGGGTGAGCCAGCAGGCGTCACTATGACGCAGAGCACGGCGGAATTCGTGCAAGCGATCACCGGCAACGTGATCAACGGCTGGACCCTGTGGCACCTGTCTGCCCCTGACGGGCGCACACTGGACGGCCTCCGCCGTGAACTCCGGCGGAACGATCCCCAGCACTGATCCGTACCGAACCGGAAGGGAGGACGCACGTGACCGTTATCAATCTCCGCGAACACCAAGTAGCCCAGAAAGCGGCCTTCCGAAGATGGTCTGGCTTCCCCGCCCGGCCGCCGGTGCCCCCGCAGGGCATACGGGGCACGATCGTGTCCGCGACCGGCTCCGGTAAAACGATCATGGCCGCCGCGAGCGCCCTGGAATGCTTCCCGGGCGGCAGGATCCTCGTGATGGTGCCAACCCTGGACCTGCTCGCGCAGACCGCCCAGGCGTGGCGCCTGGTGGGCCACCGGGCACCGATGGTCGCGGTGTGCTCGCTGGAGAACGACGCGGTACTCAACTCCCTAGGCGTGCGGACGACCACGAACCCGATCCAGCTGGCCCTGTGGGCCGGGCACGGGCCCGTAGTCGTACTCGCCACGTACGCCTCCCTCGTGGACCGCGAGGACATCACAGCACCGACAGGCCAGGGGAGGGTTCGCGGGCCGCTGGAGGCCGCTCTGGCGGGCGGAGAGCGGCTCTACGGGCAGCAGATGGACCGTTTCGACCTCGCCATCGTGGACGAAGCCCACTCAACCACCGGAGAGCTCGGGCGCCCGTGGGCCGCGATCCACGACAACCAGCGGATCCCCGCCGACTTCCGGCTCTACCTCACCGCGACCCCGCGCATCCTCGCCGCACTCCGCCCCCAGAAGGGCAGCGGCGGCCAGGAGGCAGAGATCGCGACGATGTCGGACGACCCGGACGGCGTGTTCGGCGCCTGGCTCCCCGGCGCGGAGCTGGGACTCTCAGAGGCGATCGAGCGGGAAATCCTCGCCGGGTTCGAGATCGACGTCCTGGAGATCCGCGACCCGGCCCCGGTCGTCGGGGAGTCCGAGGAAGCGCGGCGGGGCCGGCGACTGGCGCTGCTACAGACCGCACTTCTGGAGCACGCGGCGGCGTACAACCTGCGTACGGTCATGACGTTCCACCAGAAGGTCGAGGAAGCCCGCGCGTTCGCGGACAAGCTCCCCGAGACCGCAGCCCACCTGTACGTCAACGAAGCGTCCGACGCCGACCTGGCCGCCGCCGACCGGCTGCCGAAGTCGTCGATCGACGCGGAGTTCTACGAGCTGGAGGCCGGCCGCCACGTACCCCCGGACCGCGTCTGGTCGGCGTGGCTGTGCGGGGACCACCTCGTAGCCGAGCGGCGGGAGGCGCTGCGTCAGTTCGCCAACGGCGTCGACGTCACCGGGCGCCGGGTGCACCGTGCCTTCCTCGCGAGCGTTCGCGTTCTCGGGGAGGGGGTGGACATCACCGGCGAGCGGGGAGTCGACTCGATCTGCTTCGCGGACACTCGCGGCTCACAGGTGCATCAGCCGGGCCACCGCCGCGGCCCGCTTCGACTCCTGTGCCCCCTCCATGATCGGAAGTCTCCGGCAGTGTCCCGAAACCTGTTCGGGACACCTCAACCCTTCACCCGCACGAGTGAACGAGGCGTGATCGGCGGGCAGTCGCCCCGGTCCCGTACACGCTGATCACGGGTGCGAAGGACGCACAGCCGAAGGGGAGACCGTGTTGGGGATCGAGTCGCTGTTCAAGAGGAAGCTGCCCTACGTGGACTGGCCCAAGGACTACGAGTACGTGGCAAGCGACATGGCGATGGCCGCCGGAGTGGGGGTGGCGCGTGTGCGATGCCACCGCAACACCTGGGACTACCTGGCCCAGCAGGTCCCGCAACACAAGAGGGGCGGCCCGTCAGCTCCCGTGGACGTCGTGGACAACGTCTTCCGCGCACCGGCGGATGAGGAGATCACCACCGAGGCGGACGGCCTGGTCACCGTGCCGCTGTCCGGCAGCACCCTCGCCGCGGTACTGCACTTCTGCTCCAACATCCAGGACCCTACCGCCCGAACAACGCCTACACCCAGTTGGACAAGGCGATCGGGCGGCGGGTGGGTGCAGCGATCTCGCAAGCCATGCAGAACGTCGTACCCGCGGCGGACGCCTCCGGGGCGACGGCGGTCGTCTACCTGGACGACAAGATCACCGCGAAGGACGCTACGGCGTGATCCGGGCGTAGATCCGTACGACAGGCGTTCACTTGCGCGTCCCGGAAACGGTCGATTCCGGGACGGTGGCCTGCCGGCGCGGCCGGAGCTCGGGAGGTGTCCCGAAAGGCGTCCCGAAACCGGTGGACGCGACGGAGAAGCGGGACGGGTATTCGGGACGGCCGTGTCGGGCGGCCGGGCGGGAGGGGAACACGTGAACGGCGACCTGGACGAAATCGCCCGCGCCGAGCTCGTCGAGCGCGAACCGTGCCCGCGTTGCGGGGCCGCGCCCGGATCGGCGTGCCGGGCCAACTCCGGCGTCGTCGCCGTTGATTACCACACCGGCCACTACGCGAAGATTCTCGGGCTGAAGTCCGGACCCGCGATCCGTATCCCCGCCGCCCGCGGCCCCGGCCGACCCTGGCAGCCCGACCCCGGTCTGCTCGCCGCGCGGGAGCGCACCGGCGACCGGATCGGCTACGCCCGGGTGTCCAGCAAGGGCCAAGACCTCGCCGGACAGGTCCGCGCACTGAAGGAAGCCGAGTGCGTACGCATCTACGTCGAGAAGATCGGCACCCGGGAGAAGATCCGGCCCGAGTACAACGCCGCCCTCGCCGACCTCCGCCCAGCCGACACCCTCACCGTCACCATGCTCGACCGCCTCGGCCGCAACATGGTCGAACTCATCACCAGCGCGCAGGACCTCGCCGAACGCGGCCAGCGCCTGGAGATCCGCACCGGCCCCCTTGCCGGCATCTACGACCCGCACGGCGCGGGCAAGGTCCCCTTCGTCGTATTCGCCGCAATGGCGGAGGTCGAGCGGGAGTTCATCCACGAGCGGACCCTGGTCGGCCTGGACACCGCCGCGGCGAACGGCAAGCACGGCGGCCGCCCGTCGGCCGTCGACGGCGACATGCTCGCCGTCGCCCTGCGCCGCCGACGACGCGAAAGAGTCCGTCACCGCCATCGCCCGGCGTATCGGCGTCGGCCGCTCCACCCTCTACCGCACCCTCGCCGCGTACGACGAAGCTGCCGCCACTACGAGCCACCAATGACCACAGGCGCACGGGCGGGCTCGACCAGGTGTGCGGACGAGTCGGGAGCACGGTGGCGGTCCCCGACGCACTCTCGGCTCGGGTCAACGGCCTCTGCATCCCCACCATCGGGCTGGACTCCCTGGAGGGTGGGTGGCAGGTGCAGGCGAGATAATCGGCTCCCAGATAACTCGTTCTCGACATACGCTCTAGAGGGTGCTTCACTCGTCACATGGCATCAATTCGGCTGACACGTCCAACACTTGAAGTGCTCAAGGTGCTGCTCACGGCCACCCCCGATGACCCGGCATGGGGCCTGAAGATCTGCGAGGAGGCTGATCTCGGCTCCGGCACGGTCTACCCGATCCTTGAACGGCTGGTCGGCGCCGGATGGGCCACACGCACAGAGGAACAGGGCGAGCACTTTGGGCGGCCAAGGCGGTACTACTACGAACTCACCGCTGCTGGTCATCTTGCGACGCAGCGTGCCAGGGAGAGCAGGCCGCGCCTCTTCGGCCTGCGGGCTGCCAGCGAGAATGGCGTGGCATGAGCGAGGGCGAGCAGCTCACGGAGCCGTCGGGTGCGAGCCTGACCGCCGTCATCGCGGTGCTCACTCCGATTCTCTTCGGAACTGGGGCAGTAATCTTCCTCGGCTCCGGCTACGGCCTCAAATTGCTGACCGCAGAGCTGGCTTTCTCGGAGACCTTGGTGACGATGGGCTGGGTTTCTGGCGCCGGGACTGCGCTAAGTATTTTAGTGTCGGCAGTCGGTCTCCTGGTCACGGCGCTGCGCCCCCGCCCGCTCGAAGACGATCAGTCAGAAACCGCGGCTTCCTCGGACTGTCCCAGGACTGGGGCAGCCGATCGGACACTGGGATTCGCCTCGTTTGTTGCGGGGACGCGTCGCGCGCACCTGCGTGACGAATGGGCTGCGCTACTCGCCGGCGACCCCGAGAACGGCATCGTTCTCTCCGCGAGCCGCAGGATGCGATATGCGCTCGGATGCCTTTGGGCGGCGGCCCGGTTGAGGGCTCATGATCTCGTCGGTCCGCTGTGGCTTCCTGTGGACTGGCTACTGTCGAACGAGTCTCGGACAAACCGCTTCATCGCCATGGCGGTGGGCGGGCAGGCGGTCTACGTCGTGGGGAGCGGCGGGATCCCGGCCCTGGTTACGGAGATCTGGGAGCCGTGCGCTCTGTTCGGCGGCGGCTTGTACATCCTGGCACGCTGGCTGCGACGGGTACGCGGGATCGAACTCGCGGCGGCTGCCCGCAGCGACTCCTCCGAGGAATAGACCGGGCTGGTCACAGTCACGGCTGGTTGACCAGTCATCGCCGGGTCTGGTGCTCGGCGGCGGCCGGGCCGGTGGCGGAGCCACTGCACCGATATTCCCCGAGGTCGTACGAGCACCCCACGCACTGACAGAACCCTGCGCAGAACTGACATCTACTCTGCGCACGACAGTAGTGGTCTCGTCGTCGATGAGACGTAGGCCGTACTGGACGTCGTTGCGCGGGCTCAGGGTGAAGTGGTGAGGTGCCGCGCGGCGCAGGGCGTACGGGCCGCCGAGCTCGGGGTGGGCGAGGGCCTCCGCGGTGCGGTCGTAGGCCCAGCCCAGCGATTCGGCGAGGTAGTCCGCGGTGAGCGGGCGGCCAGCGTGGGCGAGCGCGTTGAGGACGGCGGCCGTGTCGGCGTCGGCGCCGGGTTCGTTGGCGGGTGCTCGGCGTCGCGGTAGCGGGGCAGCCGGTAGACGGCCTCGGCGTACGGGGTGAGGTCGGCGGGGTGGAGGTCCAGGCGCCGGGCCAGTTCGAGGATGATGTGCAGCGGCTGGTTGGGCAGGGCGTCCATGGTGATGGCGCTCTCGTGGACACCGAGGAGGTCGGCGAGCTCCCATGCGGAGAGGCCCGCGTTGTGCAGCCGGCGGCGCAGTTCGTCACCCCATCCTCGGGGCTTGTAGCGCGGGGGCGGGTGCAAGCGGTCGGTCACCGGTCGGGGCCTTCGTCGGACAGGATCACCACGTCCATGCGGCGGGCGGTCATCCAGTCGGTCAGGGGGGCGGGGCCGGCACCGATCCCGGTGACTTCGCATTCAGCAGTCGAACACCGACCAACAGATGTCGTTGCGTAGCCGCTGGTCATCAAGTACGAGCTCTCGGATCGCTTCCGGGAGCTGATTGCGCTGCCACTGGCACTCGAGTCGTCCTGCGATCTCGCTCTCGCCTTCCGGTGCCGCTGCACGTGCGGCCTTGATCGCGTAGGCGGCCGCGCCGAGCTCATGCGCGGCGACGTGGGCGACGGCCCCGGCCTGACCGGCGGCGTACGCGGCATGCCGTGCTGCCCCACGCAGGTCTCTGGCTGCCCCCATCGCATGGCCGCCCGCCGCGCGAGCCTGCATCATCTTGGCCTCGCCACGCACCCAGGCCCGGGCATGCTCGATCGCCTGGCGCGGTCGCTGGTCCCCAGGCTGGGCCGACTCGAAGAGGCCAAGGACGTGCTCTGCACAGGCGGCAGCCCATAGAGCGAGGAGCCGGTGATCCGCGTCAGTGAGAGTCCCACCACGGCGGATCGTCACGAAGCGGGGGTCGCGGACCTTCGGGAGGATCATGACGTGCACTCCCTCCTGCGCACATCGGCGCCGCTCGCTGCGGTGTGCCCTGGCGGCCGGTCAGCCGCCTGGCGCATGGAATGATCCAGAGTGCTCATCAGCTGGGCGACACGACTGCTGCCGCCTGTCGCGGGCGGGTAGCGGCAGAGCACATCGATGAGCACCGGTGTCGCACGCTGCCGCGACCGTTCCAGCAGGGCGTCCCCGATCGCGGGATCACCGCCTGCCTCCAGCTCCTCGACGCGCGCGGCGCTCGCGCAGGCCCGCAGGATGTGGCCGACCTGGCCGACCTGGCCGATGGGGTGCAGGTATGCGGCCGACGCGGCGTCACCGGCGGATCGCGCGGCCAGCCGCGCCGCTTCGGACGGCGCGGACCGGGCGGCCCGATGCGCGTCGAGGGAAGTGACGCGCTGCCATTTCGTCCTGTTGGCACCGTCGATGAACGCCCAGGCCGCGTCGATCGCCGCACGGGGGCGCGGATCATCGGAAACAGCCTGCTCAAAGACCAACAGGACGTCCTCCGCGTGCCGAACCACGTAACGCGCCACGACGCGCAGTTCGTCCATCGTCAGATCGAAGTCTCCGGACACGGTGTGCGTGCTCTGTGCCATGGCCCTGAATCGTATCCTTGAACGCTCGGTGGAGACTTTGCGACGAATACTCCGCTCATCTGCGTCGGAACCCTCAATCGGAGGTCACGTGCGGCCCGTGGACCTGGCCCGTCGCCATGGCCTGTCCACGCAGGCGGTCCGCAACTACGAGGACGCCGGCATCATTCCGCCGGCCCACCGCAGCCGGACGGGGTACCGGGACTACACCGCCACTCATGCCGCCGGCCTCGCGGCATACCTGGCGCTCGTCCCTGCCTTCGGCTACTCCACCAGCCGACGCATCATGCGTGCCGTCACCAGCGGCCAGCTCGACGAAGCACTGGAGTACGTCGACGACGGGCACTCACTCCTGGCTCGCGACCGCAACACGCTACGAACGGTCGAAGCGGCACTCTCACACCTCGGAGCCGTCACCCCGGATGCAGCGGCCAGCACTCGGACGCCGTACAGCATCGGTGAACTCGCCCGCCACCTCGCGCTCAACCCAGCCACCCTGCGCGCCTGGGAACGCGCTGGAGTCCTCGTCCCCCAACGTGACACGCGCGGGCACCGCCAGTACCTCGCCCAGGACGTGCGCGACGCCCAACTGGCGCACCTGCTGCGCCGGGGAGGCCAGCCCCTGAGCACCATCGCCACCGTCCTCGGAGAACTCCGCGACGCCGGCAGCCTCGATGCGCTGGCCAGGACCCTGGAAGGGTGGCGGCGCGACCTCACGTCCCGCGGAATGGCCCAGCTGTACGCCGCCGGTCAGCTCTCCACCTACCTCCACTCCTCGGACAGATCGGCGAGAACCAGCTCAGCACCAGAGCACGGACCCCACTGACGTTTCCGATGTCGGGACCCCTGACATTTCCATGTCGGACGACAGCCGCGAGGACATCAGTGGGTTCTGCCACTGGATGTCAGTGGTTCTGCCATGAGCTGTGTCAGTAGGTAGACGGAGTCTCACTGGCGTCGAGGACACGGAGGCCGTACCGGACGTCGTCGGTCAGGACTGCGCTGCCGTCTCGACCGACGATCAGCAGTCCGGTGTCGATCAGTCCGGCGATGGCGGCGGCCCGCTCTCCGTCCGCATCCGCTCGGGATTGGCGCCTGCCGTGACCAGCAGCTGGGCGGCAGTGTCGGGACCGACCCCGTAGGCAGCCCCTCAGACCAGGGTTATGGGCGGTGACCTCGCGGTCCAGGGCCCGGGTCAGCTCTTCGTGCTCGGCGGTCAGTTCCCTGACGCGCCGGGCGAGACTTCTGAGCGCGGAGAGGACGGCGATGTGGATCGCGTCTCCGGCCGGCCGCAGGCGTGCCAGGGCATCGGTGCGGTTCGTCCCGTTCAGGCGCCGGAATCTGGCGCGGATGGTCTCAGGTGCGGTGAAGAGGATGTGGGTGATCTGGTTGAGAGCGGCGGTGCGTGCCTTGACTGCGGAGCGGGCGGCGTTGCGCAGGGCACGTATGCCGGCGACGGTGGCGTCCTTCGGGGTGCTGGTGGCCCGTCCCGACAGCGTCGGTCGGCACGGGCCCGCAGTGCTTCTTGCCGCCTTCGGGCTGGCTATCGGGTCATGTTCCGCCCGGCCGGAGCCATCAGAACAGGCCCCGGCAGCCGGACAGAACAGCGGGAAGAGAGCCCAGCAGGGCGTCAGCCAGTGGCAGAGCCACGACCACCGGAACCTGAGAATCAGCATCAATGTCAGTGCCCTCCGGCAGAGTGCCGTCCATGATCAACGAACTGGACAGCATCGACTGGTCGTCGATGAGCCACGCCTATGGCCCGGCCGTCGAAGTCCCCGTATGGCTGCGGGCGATGGCCTCCCCTGACCCAGAGGTCCGGGACAAGGCGTTCAACGACTTCCACAACGCGGCCCACCACCAGGGCGACGTGTATCCCTGTACGGCAGCCAGCCTGCCGTACTTGTTCGCCATGGCAGACGACGCCGAGACCCCCGACCGTGCCTCCATCGTGCGGCTGCTGCTCAGCATCGGCCGCGAATCCGCCGACCGGAGCGACGGCCTCTCCTACTCACCGGAAGGCACCGAGTCCACAGCAGGCGCAGACAGCCTGGCCCTCATACGCGAGCGCGCCGACATCTTCATCTCCCACTCCTCCCACCCCGACGCCTCCGTACGCCAACCGGCGATCGAGGGCCTCGGCCACTTCCTCGAAGACGCCGACCACGCCGTTGCGCTCCTGCGTGACCGGCTGTCCGCAGAACGCGGGATCGTCGAGCGGCTACTGGTTGTCCGGACGATGGCAGACCTGGCGCTGCGGCTGCCGGCAGCTCGCTCCTCCGCCACGTCGTGGCTCGACACCCTGGCCGGCGAAGCCACCGCAGACCCCGACATTCGCCTGGCCGCACTCGTCCACAAGGCACGGTGCTCCCCCGCGAGCATCGGCGCCGAGACCGTTCCCACGGCGATCAGCCTGCTCCGACAGCTCACGCCCGCACCCCAGCCCGAACCACGGGGCAAGCACTGCGAGGCCGGCCCCGATGCCTGTGCCTGCGCTGCCGAGCCGGCAACCACAACCGGGCAGGATGTGCCGGCGCAGATAGTTGCCGCGTTCGCCGACCTCGAACGGCACAACCGTGTGCACGCACCCACCACCGATCTCCTTCGCCGCTTCCACGCGGTGCTCGACGCACGCCTGCCCGAGCGCACCGCGCTGCTCGCCGAACAGCTCCGCAGCCCAGACCCTGCCACCCGGTACGACGCGATCCGTATGGCCAAGGACCTGATCGCCTCCTGGCGGGGCGAGCACACCGGCCTCGTCATGCTCCTCACGGAATGCCTGCTGCCTGAGGACCCGTACACCGCCGCCGCGGCCGCCGAAGTCCTCGGATCTCTGCCCCTTGTCTCCGAGCCGGCCCGCGAGGCCCTCGCCGACTACATCGATGCCCACCGCGCTGTGTACGGATCCGACGTGTGGGCGTCGCCCCATCCGCTGCGGCGTCGGGCGCATCAGGAAGCCGTCATGGCACTGGCTCGCCTCGGTGACGTACGGGCCCTGCCCTGCCTGCTGACCGCGCTGGACACAGGGTGCGACGCGTGGCGTGCCGTCCAGGTCGCCGGGCACCTGAGCTCGGCCGCCGAGGAGCTCGTGCCGAGACTGGCCCGGCTCCTTACCGAGGCCGACCTCTCAAAGCAGTGGCCCGAAACGGACACCGGCGCACTCATATCCGCCCTGGCTGAGCTGCGTCACCCTGCGGGCTTCCCCGCACTTACCCATGCCGTCAGCGCTGCGGCCCGGCACGAACACTGGTCCACCGCCACCTCCGCCGTGAACGCCCTCGCATCCTTCGGCCCCGGAGCCGCACCTGCCCTGATGGTCATCCGCCCGCTGACCGGCGCCGAAGACGTGAATCTCCGCGCAGCTGCCGCGATCGCTGTGTGGGAACTCGGGCGCAACGCCGCCGAGTCCGTGCCAGGACTGGAGGCCCTGCTCGACAGCCACTGCAACCGCGACGCCGCCGATACCCTCGGCCGCATCGGCCCGCCCGCGCAGACCGCGCTGCCACGACTGCGCGAACTTCTGGACGCCAAGTACGAGTGGACCCGCGTCCACGCCGCAGCCGCGCTCTGGGACATCGGAGGCGAAGCCGAAGCCGATATCGTCGTGCAGACGCTGCTGGCCGCCTGGGAGGAGAACGACGCAACAGGCAACCACGTCCTGGCTTGCCTCGACCGGATGGGCCAGGCCGCAGCACCAGCACTCCCCCGTATCCAGGCCGAGCTCGCACTGCCCCGACGAGGGGGACGATTCCGGAGCGTCGACAACGACGCGGAAGTACAGCGCCTCTGCCGCACCATACTGACGCGCCTTCACCATCCGTAACGGCCCGCATCGAAGCACGGACAAACAGGCCGCCACCTATGGGGCACCATCGCTGAGTACCTGATGCTTTCGGGGACTTGAGGGCGGAATCGTCAAGGCTTGTGGACCGAGTCAGGCCGGTGTCGATCTGAATGTTGCAGTCGGCGGCTCGCTGCGTTCCGTACGCGACGGGTTCGTCCCCGTTCGGCGAGCAGGCTGAGGGCCTCGGGTGAGGTGACAACGAGTACGACGGAGGCCGTGCGCTGGAACCAGTCGGATGCAGTGGTGAGGTCCTCGGCGGTCCATGGCTCATCCAGCGCGATTGCCCTGAGCAGGGCCCACTCGCGCAGCCGACGGACGAGGAAGGGGCGGTTTCCGATTACCGTGGCCATGGTCCGGGCCCAGGCGGGGAACGCCGGGTCGGTCAGCAGACGGGCTGCCTGGCGCTCAAGGTGGCGGTTGACCGCGGCCTCCGCCATCGACACGTCCGGGTCTTCCAGAACCGTGGCCACCAGGACGGCCTCGGCCGCCTCCGAGACATCTCCCAGATCCCCCAGGTACCTGCGGTAGCGGAGGTGCTCGGGGGGTTCCGCGTCGAACGGCTGGTCAGTCATGCCGCGGCCCCTTCCGGTCGTGCCACCAGTTCACCACGATCGAAGCACGCTACGGCCCGGACCAGATCGACCAAGTGACCTCGATGGGATGACAGCGGACAACGACAAGCGGGATTCAAGCAGGGCAGGATTCAGGGACTGCGGTGCTCGGAAAGCCACGCGTGGACGGCGAGGGCGGTCGTGCGGGCATGCTCCTCAAGGACGCTGAAGTGGTCGCCCGGGACGGTGACTTCCGAGTGCGGCAGACTCCACGGCTCCGCCGCTTCGATGCCGGGCAGGCCGTCCCCGGGCCCGGACGAGGAGTGTGGGCGCCGAGAGCTCCGAGGGTTCCCAGCCGGAGAACCGGTCGAGGTAGCCGGTCATCGCCGTGAGCCGGTCGGTCTCGGCCGAGGCGAACTGGGCGGCCTTGTCGAGCATTCCGACGGTCATGGCGGAGAGCGCGGGCCCGTCCTCCGCCCCGCTGACACTGTCCCCGGCGAACGTGTCGACCAGGACGACCGCGGACGGGCGCACGCCCGCACGTTCCAGGTGTTCGGCAACGGCCTGCGCCACCCAGCCGCCGGCCGAGCGCCCCAGCAGGACGAACGGCTCGTCGCCCGAGCACGCGAGAGCGGCGGCGGCCTGCGCCGACACGAAGGCCTCCAGTGTGGCGGGCAGGGCCTCGCGCTGCAGGAATCCCGGATTCGGCAGCACCCAGACGTCCCGCAGGCCCTGGAGGGACAACCCGAAACGGGCGTACTCATGAGGGCCCGAAAGCGCGCTGAGAGCCGGGAAGCAGATCAGCCGGGGGCGGGCAGGGCCGGTTGCGACGTTGACGGCCGCGGGCGGGGTGCGAAGGGTGTCCGTGCTGTCGAAGACCTCACGGAAGCGGGAAGCGATCGTCAGAAGTGCCATGCCGTCCCATGCCTTGCCGAGGGCGCACGCCTTGCGGAAGAGGGCGGAAAGGGAGTCGGCGCCACCCGGTTCCGCAGCCCTTTCCGGGGCTCCGCCCGTCGCGTTGGCTGGCGTGACGTTCGGGGCGGGGAGCGTTTTCGGGGCCGTATCGGAAAAGCGTTCCTCGAGGTGGGCGGCGACCGCGCACGGTGTGGGGTGGTCGAAGAGGAGTGTGGCGGGCAGGACGAGCCCGGTCACCGTCGCGAGCCGGTTGCGCAGCTCGACTGCGGCCAGTGAGTCGAGGCCCAGCTCCGCCAGCGGGCGGTCCGCCTCGATCGCGGACTGTCCCTCGGTGTATCCGAGCGCTGCGGCGGCTTCGGTCCGTACTTCCGACAGGAGCAGCGCTCCGTGGTCGCCGGACTGCGTGCCGGCCAGCCGTCGTCGCAGGGAATCGCCGGCCTCGGGCCCCGCGGGTGTCCGGCGCACGGGCCCGGGGCCCGGCAAGCGGGAGAGGGGGGCATCGGCGGTCCCGCGCACCTGCGGGTTCAGGCGTGCTGCCACCAGGACAGCGTCCCCGCTCTCGACGGCGGTGTCGAAGAGCGCGAGGCCCTCGTCGGTCCGCAGCGGGACGAGCCCGGAGCGTGCCATCCGGCGCAGATCCGCGCTTGCGAGCTCGGCGGTCATGCCGCCGTTCTGCTGCCAGGGGCCCCAGACGAGGGAGGTGGCGGGCAGGCCGATGCTCCTGCGGTGCTGTGCCAGCGCGTCCAGGAACGAGTTCGCCGCCGCGTAGTTGCCCTGGCCGCCGGATCCGAACACGCCGGCCACCGAGGAGAACAGGGCGAAGACCGCCAGGTCGCTGTCCCGGGTCAACTCGTGCAGGGCAAGGGCCGCGTCCGCCTTCGGCCGCAGCACGCGATCCATGCGCTCCGGTGTCAGCGCCGCGATCACGCCGTCGTCCAGCACGCCCGCGGTATGCACCACTGCGGTCAGCGGGTGCTCCCGCGGCACAGTGGCGAGTAGCGCGGCGAGCGCAGTGCGGTCGGCGACATCGCAGGCAGCGACCGTCACCTCGGCACCGAGCCCGGCGAGTTCCGCTCGCAGTTCGGCGGCCCCGGGCGTGTCGGCTCCGCGCCGTCCGACGAGCAGCAGGTGGCGCATGCCGTGCGCGACCACGAGGTGGCGGGCGAAGGAGGCGCCCAGGGAGCCCGGTCCCCCGGTGATCAGGACGGTCCCCCCGGGGTCCACCCGGCGCGACGGACCCTCGTCCGCCGTTGTGCGGGAGGCGTGCACCAGCGTCGGTACGTGGACGACTCCTTCCCGCACGGCCGTCTGGGGCTCCCGGCTCGCCGTGACCTGGGCCAGGGCAGCCCCGGACGCGGGGGTGTCGTCGACATCGACCAGTGCGAACCGGCCGGGGTTCTCCGTCTGCGCCGAGCGGAGCAGTCCCCATACCGGCGCGCAGACGAGCGCGGCATCGTCGTTCGCCGCGGAGGCGGCTGCCTCCGCCCCGGTCACGACGGCACCCGAGGTCAGGACGACCAGGCGGGAATTGCTGAGTCGCTCCTCGGCCAGCCAGTCCTGCACGAGCCGCAGTGCCCATCCGGCCATGCGGTGTGCGGCTGACGCGCGGTCCATTCCTTCCGTCTCGGTGAGCGGCGGACAGGCGATGACGACGTCCGGTGCGTCGGCGCCCGCCGAGGCCGGATCGGCGTACGCCTTCGGCCGGTCCCCTGGCGGAAGGACGGTGCCGCGCAACGCCGGTCCGGGCTCGCCCACCAGACCCCACACGCGTGGCACCGGAGCCGCGTCGAGGGAATCGGGCAGGCGGATCCAGTCCTGGCGGAACAGACAGTCGCCGTGTGCCCGGACGCCTTTCAACTGCTCGCGGGGAAGCGGCCGCAGCACCAGGGACCGTACCGTTGCCACGGGGGCTCCTGACCCGTCGGTCAGCTCCAGCCGTGCTCCGTTCTCCGCCGTCGGCGAGAGCCGCACCCGCAGCCGGCGGGCACCGGACGCGTGAAGTCGCACCTGGCTCCAGGCGAACGGCAGGGACAGCCCGCCTGCGCTGTCGTCCGGCGCCGGTGCGGCTCCCGGGAGCATCATGGTGTGCAGCGCCGAGTCCAGCAGGGCCGGATGCAGGGTGAACCGGCCCGCGTTGCTGTGTTCCTCCTCCGGCAGCCCGACCTCGGCGAGAATGTCGTTGCCCAGCTGCCAGGCGGCCTGCAGTCCCTGGAAGGCCGGGCCGTAGCGGAGCCCGCCGTGAGCGAGCCGGTCGTAGAAGTCTTCGCCGGGCCGGGCGTCGAGCGGCAGGGGGACGGCGCCCGCGGGCGGCCACGGGGCGGGCGCGACCGCGGGCTCCGGCAGTTCCTGGGGCGCGAGGATCCCCGACGCGTGGCGGTTCCAGGGCCCGTCGTACCCGGGAGTGCGCGGCCGCGCGTGGAACACCACGGTCCGCCGCCCGCCCGCGTCCGGTCCCGCCACCTTCACTTGCAGCTCGACCGGTTCGTCGGAGGGCAGCGGCAGGGGTGCCGTCAGGGTGAGTTCCTCCAGGACGGTCACGGAGAAGGCGGCTTCCCCTACTTTCGTCCAGCGTCGGTTCACCAGTGCCGAGGAGCGGCAGTTCGCCGTCGAGGCGGTGACCGCGGCCGGCGAGGACCCTCGAGGGAAGGAGACGGACGGCCATTTTCACACCGCCGTCCATCTGTCCCGTCCCGCCCGGGACACCGTCTCGTACCCGGTCAGCGGCCTCGTGCACCCGGCCTGATCCGCTCACGCGCCCGGAGCGGCAGGGCGTGGAAACCACCGGGTCCGCTCCGTCCAAGACCGGGTCACCAGGAGGGGTTCCGGGCTGCGCAAGGCGGTCCGCTACACCAGTGGACGGATTGCCGCGGGTTGCCGGCCCGAGCCCGGGAACCTGGCCGCCGGCCGGCCGGTCGGCGGCCAGTTGCCGTTCGACCCGGTGCAGTCAGGCTCCCAGGCAGTAGCGCGGTCCGGCGCCGAAGGACAGCCGGATCGTCGGTCAGGGCTGCACCTCAGCAACAGGTTCCTACCAGTCAAGGTCCAAGGCTCGGCCCACCTCCGGTCCCTGCGGCTGAGGCCGATGGGGGCGCGAGGCGCGACCGGAATCGCGGGACGGCCCGGGGACAGCTGGGCCGGGTGCCCTGACATTGGCCGCCCCCCCGGCGGCGTCCTGGCGGCCGTCCCGACCGGCGGACGGGGCGACGGGGCGACGGGGCGACGGTCACGCAGGCACACCGAGCGGCGGGTGCGCGAGCACGCGGGGCTTGTACTCGACCAGCTGGATGCGGCCGTCGAAGGTGCGGTGCTCGATCATGTCGAGGGCGACGTCCGGATAGCCGTCGTAGATGCGTTCTTCACCTGTGGCCCCGGTGATCACCGGGAACATCACGACCCGGAACCGGTCGACGAGTCCGGCACGTAGCAGAGACCGGCACAGGCTGAGGCTGCCGATCGTGCTGAGGAGCCCCGAGCCACTCGACTTCAAGGCGCGGACCGCCTCGACAGCGTCGCCGCGGACGAGCGTGGAGTTGGCCCAGGTCAAGGGCTTCTTCAGAGAGGAGGAGAACACCACCTTGGGCGCTTGCGCGAGCTCATCGACGGACGCCTCCTCTTCGGGCCTGAACTCGTCTTGGCCATTCGGGACCTCGCCTGCGGCGAAGCCCGACATCAAACGGTAGGTGTTCGCCCCCATCAGGTAGGTGGCCTCGGGCTGCTCGCCAAGCCAGGCGAGGTACTCCGGGCCCTCAAGACCCCAGAATCCGGGCCACCCCTCCCCCGATGCGTAGCCGTCGAGGGAGGTGATGAAGTCGACGAGAAGCTCCGACATGGCAGTGTCCTTTCCTCAGGTCTCACAAGCTTGGACCGGCCGGAAGCCACAAACTCATCGGCCGCGCTGTGGAGTGACGAGAGAACGGCCCGGCCAACCGCCACGCTCAGCCCGACCTGGCAGGACACAGAGGCCAACTCTCTCGCGCTCTGTCACCGTACGTGTGACAGAGCGCGACAGTTGGCCTCCGCAGGCAAGTGCGACGCACAGAACGCCGGCCGATCCGCGCGTGCCATGGTCGAGGGCCGACCACTCATTCTTCAGGCCGGCGGGGCCAAGGGTCGTCGTACGGTTCGGCCTCTTCCGGGTGGGGAATGCGGCGGACGCAGCGCAGGAGCCCCGGTTCGCCGCTTCCGGCGGCCGTCATCCAGGGCAGGACCTCCATGGCGGGGTCGGTCTCGTTGCGGAGAGGTAGACCTCGTTGCGGAGAGCAGACAGGAGCACTGAGATTCCGGCGGTGATCGCGGCCCGGACTGCGGCTACCGACCAGCCCGCCGGGTAGCTGGTCGCCCGACGCCGTATTCGTCGAGGACGCCGTGCAGGAGGCCGGAGCGGCGGAGGGGTTCGCCGCTGGGGGCGGTTCCGAAGTGACGGCGCGGGCCGAGGCGGCGAGAGCGCCAAGAGCGTCAGCGCGGTGTGGGTGGTGAGGGTCGGCGGCGATCCGGATCAGGAGCGGTACGGCGCGAGCTGCGGCGGCCCGGCTGTCGTCGGCGCACATACCGATCAGTACAGCCGTCGCATCGGGGCCGGTCCCGTCTGCGGTGTGCGGCTGCCGAACAGCGTCTCGGGCCTCCTCCCCATGAGGGAGATTCCCCCACGGGGAGGTCGTCGAGGACAGCTCTGCTGCTGGTCTCGGTCCAGATAGCCGCCACACGGCCCGGACGTCGAACGGGCCTCCCACGAACGCGGCCGGACCGGCCCCGTCCACCAGAGCCCGACACATCACGAACGTCGGGTTGAGCCGCAGTCCCCCACACCGCACCGTCGCACCGTCGCACCGTCGCACCCACAAGGAATCGATCATGCGCGATCCGGACGACTCGAATCCACCTGGCAGCGCGCACCCACGACTCTCGGGTCTGCACGATTCGGTGACGGTCATACGGGAAGGGCGTCTCCGGGGAAGCCGTGGCACGCGTGAACCTCGCAGCGCATCATCCCGGCTCGCACACAGGGGTCCCCAGCCATGATTTCCGAGGCCTCCTCAGCCGGCACGGTCATGATCGCTACGCCGGCCACAGTAGCGGAGGCGACCGGGCACAGGACAGCGATCACCCCTTCAACGCGCAGCGACACCATGCGTCGCTGGTGTTCGAGTTCGATGGCGTCCGCGCCGTCCATGGTCCGCTCCGGCCCCCAGTGAAGGAGCGCCAGGCTGTAGGGCTTCGCGGTCGCGGCCAGAGCCCGGATCTGTTCGTCGGTCACGGTCGTGCTCATGATGTCTCCCTACTTCTTGATGCTCTCGGCCAACGAGACGATGATGCCCTCGGGCCCGCGGACACGGGCCATCCGCCACACGCCCTCGTATGCGCCGATGCCTCCCACGAGGCCGTAGCCGTCGCCCGCGGCATGGTCGACCGCGGCTCGGAGGTCGTGCCCTCCGAAGGCGACGTTGCGCAGGCCCGGCTCATTGGCCGGCGCGGCCGGCGAACCCGGGAGGTGGTCCGGCCGCGTGAAGCTCGAGAGCTCCAGCGTCGTACCTCCGCCGGGCAGTCGCAGCATGACGATCTCGGTGCGGGCTCCGGTCATGCCGATCACCGTGTCGAGGAACTCGCCTTCAACGGCAGTCTTCCGATCGGCCTCCAGACCGAGGCCGCCGAAGAACGCCGTCACGGCGTCGAGGTCAGCGACGGTGATGCCCACGTGGTCGAAGCGCCTCACGAATGTCATCGGACTCCTGGAAATTCTTCAGAAGAGGCTGAGGAAGGTAGCGTTTCAGGTGCCTCAACGGGACCCCGCCCGCTCTTGCGATGGACGCATCCGACGCCGCGCGCTGATCCACCAGCACTCGCGGGACAGCCCCTTAGGCCCGAGGCGCAGAGTCGGTGATCGAGAGGCCCAGTCCGTCGGTCAGCCACGCGTGGGCCGCAGTCATGTTCAGGGAGCGTCCGCCGGTGACGGTGTCCAGCAGACCCCAGTAGCGGCGCAGACGCGGGTCGAAGCCCGACGATCCGGAGACCAGCGTGTGCAGGAAGCGACGGAAGGCCGGGGTGTCCGACTCCCTCCGAGCCCGCGCGTGGGCGGACACGAACGCGTCGACCGCCTCCCCGGGGCCCGGCGGGAGCCCGGCCCTCACAGCAGCGGCCGTCAGAGCGGCCGCCTCGTCTATCTCGCCGTAGAAGGCGGGTGCGTCCCGCATCTCCTGCGAGTGATCCCCCGTCCAGCGCGTGAAACCGGGCGTGGAGACCAGCACGTGGATCTCTGCGTAGGCCAGTGCCGCGAGGGGAGAGGGATCGTGCGGGGGCTCGGGCGACAGCATGGCGACCATGAGGTCGAGCCGCCGCTTCGGCATCTCCGCCGGCAGCTCGCGGTACCAGTGATCGGTGAGGGTTCGCCGCGCCTGCGGAAGCCGCTGCACCCGGGCGAGGATCTCCAGGCGCCGCATCCGCTCGCCGTCCACGCAGTCGTCGAGGGCGCGAAGTGTGGCCTGCCGCCACAGCAACTGCGTCAGCTGCTCCTGAACGGCGTCGAGTTCGGCCGCTACGAAGTCACTGAGAGCCTGCTCCCCGCTCGCCACCCGCGAGACGGTCGCGATCGGGGTGTCCAGTGCCCGCAGGCGCCTGATCAGCCCGATCCGTTCCCACGCCTCCGGGCCGTAGCGCCGGTGACCCCCGCTGCTGCGCTCCGCGACCGGCAGCAGACCGCTGTCGGAGTAGTAGCGCAGGGTTTTCACTGCGATCCCGGTCCCGGCAGCGAGTTCGCCGATGCTCCATGTGCGGTGCGTCACAGACCCTTGAACCTCCAGTGCGCGGGAGCTTCTAGCGTAACGAGCACCGGCCGCCTCCGGACGGCCCATCGAGACAGGGGAACACGCATGACCTCGATCCCACCACCGCGTCCGCGTACGCGAGTCGGCCCGGGCACGCACAGCGTCCGCCTACTGCGCCTGGCCGTTCTGCTCGCCGTCATGGTCGTGTCCGTCACGAGCGCTGCGGCCGAACCCCCGCGCGCCTACGGAGTTCTGACAGGGACTCTCGTACGGACCGATCACGGCCTGATCCGCGGCGCCGCCCACGGCTCGTACGTCACCTTCGACGGCATCCCTTACGCTGCACCGCCCACGGGTCGCCTGCGCTGGCAGGAGCCCGCGCCGGCGGCGGCGTGGCAGGGGGTGAGGGACGCGACGGTCCCCGCCTCGCGCTGCGTACAGATGCCGATGCCCGGTATGGAAGGAGTGAGCGGTTCCGAGGACTGCCTCTATCTCAACGTCACCGTGCCGTCGGCACGTCCGCCCGCCGGCGAACGGCGCCCGGTCCTGGTGTGGTTGCACGGTGGGGCGTTCCTCGGCGGGTCCGGCGGCGACTACGGAGCAGAGCGGCTGGCCGTTCGCGGTGACACCCTCGTCGTCACGGTCAACTACCGCCTCGGCGTCTTCGGTTACTTCGGTCATCGGGCCCTGGGCTCCGCGCCGCCGTTCGGCCTCGCGGACCAGCAGGCCGCCTTGCGCTGGGTACGGGCGAACGCGGAGCGCTTCGGCGGCGACCCCGGCGCCGTCACTCTGTTCGGCGAATCCGCAGGTGCCCTGAGCATCTGCGCGCACCTCACCTCCCCGCGCGCAGCCGGGCTCTTCCAAAAGGCGGTGCTGCAGAGCGGTTCCTGTCTCATGTCGTTCCCGCCCGGCGCCCTCGGCCCCGGAACAGCGGCATACGAGCCCTTCGCCACCGAACACGACGTCCAGGACAGCGGCGCCCGGGCAGCGCGAGAACTCGGCTGCGCGGCGAACGACGACGCCCGAGTCCTTGCCTGCCTGCGCGAGCAGAGCACGGAACGCCTCGCCACCACGCAGATCATGCAGTCCTTCAACCGCCCCGCCTTCGGCAACTCACTGCTTCCCACGGCACCGGGCGAGTCCCTCGCCTCCGGCCGCTTCCACCGTGTGCCGCTGCTCCAGGGCACCAACCATGACGAGATGCGGATGTTCGTCGGCCAGTCACTCACCGCGTACCCCCTCCGGACCGAGGAGGACTACCACGCCCGTCTCAGCGACGCCTTCGGCCCGGCCGGCGCCGCCGTGGCCTCGCGCTACCCGGCAGCGCGCTACCCGACCCCGGCGCTGGCCTGGTCCGCGGCGCTGACCGACCGCTCCCTGACATGCACCACGCTCCAAGCAGCCCGCGAAATCGCCACGAAGGCGCCTCGGACGCCGCTCTACGGCTACGAGTTCAACGACCCGGACGCCCCCGTCCTGACCGGCCTCCCCCCACATGCCGACCTCCCCTACGGGGCTGCGCACGGCTTCGAACTGCCTTACCTCTTCTCCTCCGTGCCCACCCAACAACCTCTGACGGAGGCGCAGGGCACCTTGTCCGACCGCATGATCGACTACTGGGCGTCTTTCGCCCACACCGGGAACCCGAACACACCCGGCGCTCCTCGCTGGCCGGTCCTGCGCACCACGGGACCCGTTCTGTCGCTGGCGCCCGGCCCCGGGGCGATCCGCGCGTACGACGCGTACGACGCGCACCACTGTGCCTTCTGGCACGGTGCGCACACGCCCATGGGGCCCGGCTTGAGCCCCTTGTAGCGCAGGGCGTCAAGCCTCATCGTCCGCAGGTCTGGACGCGGTGGCGGCCCCACGTCGTCCATGGTTCGCCCCCAGCGAGAGGAGCGATGCGATGCCCGGCTACTGCCTGGCGGTCGTCCGCCGCCTGCAGCGGATCGGAGCGGGCAGTCGTGTCCGCCGGCCTGCAACATCGGTCAACAAAATCCGTCGGCGGTCCGGACCCTGGGCCTCGCGGCCGCCCGGCGCCACGGCATGCCCGCACCGTGACACCCCGGCTGCACATTGTGGACGGGCTACGTCATCAACTCGATGTGCGGATGCTCGGGCTTCGCCGGGCAGACGAACAGATGCTGCCGGTAGCCGCTGCCTATCTGGACCCCGGTCGCGTTGTAGCCGCGGTGGCCGGGGTACGGCCCAGCACCTGGGTGGGGGTGCGGAGACCAGCTGTTCGCGGCGTCGTCCCCTTCCTCGAACGTGGCGACGGTCATCAGGACCTCCATGCCCGTGCCGCACTCGGAGCAGGGCCGCGGGCCGGGGTCGGTGGAGTTCCAAGCGGGCCAGCCTCCGACCTTCCAGCCGGGGGCGTTGGACAGCGCACAGTCGTAGTACGTGTCCGGGTCCATGTCTTCCTCTGCTGCCCGCGGCACACTCCACCGCTTGAGCTGCTCCCGCAGTTCTTCGCTCAGCTCCATATGGTCGGGGTACTCGGTGATCTGCTCCGGTTCGAGCACGCACGGTTCCGGTAGATAGCCGTCGAACTGCACAGCGGGCGGCTCAGGGGGCGTGTCGAGAACGTCGGTGACGGCGGCTGTCGAACGCCAGAAGAGCAGGGTCCTGGGCATGATCGGATGATCGAAGGGGCACCACAGAACCTGCAGCAGGTCCTTGCCCTCCGGCGGGCTCAGATCGGGCACATCCCGTCGGTACAGCTGCGCGACGGGCAGCATCGCCATGGGGCCGTCGTACGTCCGGACCGCCAGGCTCACCGGATACCTCCGAGGGGGTCGGATCCGCTCGAGAGTCTCCCGTTCCTCCGGAGTCAGGTCACGGCCGTGCGAGGCGGCGAAGATCCGTCGTTCCAGCCGCAGATCCGCCGGGGACTGGGCTGGGTTGATGCCGTCCACCACATGCGGTTCCTCGCAGTGCGGCCACGGCTCCTCGGCGGGCCACAGCAGCGGCCCGCCGATCGAGCTGTCGTGCCACGTCGGCGCCCCAGGGCGGGGGTGCAGGCGGGTCGCCGTGCGGGCCAGCGGAGCCAGTTGGGGAAAGACCGCGGCAACATCGATCGGCCGTGGCGGAGTGACAGGAGTGACATTCATGGCCGCAATCCTGCCAATCGCCTCGGACAACAGCCCTTGTGGCCACCCCACGAAGTGCTCCGGCACGGGCGCCACCCGGGAGAGCCCTACCAGCGGTCCGTCGCCGGCAGACGGCCCGCGAGCAGGTCCACGATCGCCCCGTCGTTGTCCGTCCACACGTGCGGTTCGTCGCCACGTGCCACTTCCGTTCGGGTGCTACGAGTTGCCTCGGTGCCCCGCAGATCCGGCTGGGAACCGCATCCACTGAGCTCGGGATCCCACACGCGTGACCTGAACCCTCACAGCAGGTCAGAGCATTTCGTCGGTGGCCCTACCCCCGCTGCCGTTTCGGCGCCTGACCTCGGCCGTCGATCTCCGCACAGTCCGCCGGCCCTGGCTGCGCCAGGCGCGGCGTCGTTGGGTGACCACCGCCCGCCCCACCACGGAAGACTGCAAGCGCACGTTCCACGCGACGACCATCGCCAAGCATCGAGTGTCCAGTGTCACGGGGAACGTCAGTCAGCTCTGAACACCGGTACCCGACAGAGTGCTTTCGACCACGTCGCGGATCTGTGAGCGGGCGGTGATGCCCAGCTTGGGGAACACACGGTAGAGGTGCGAACCGACCGTGCGCGGTGAGAGGAACAGCTTCTCCCCGATCTCACGATTCGTCAGGCCACGGGCCGCCAGCTGGGCGATCTGCTGCTGCTGGGGGCTGAGTTCGGCGAAGGCGACGGGCACGACGTCGACGGCGTCGATGCCGGAGGCGCGCAGTTCTGCCTGTGCCCGCTCGACCCACGGCCGCGCGCCCAGCCGCTGGAAGGTTTCCAGGGCGGCGCTCAGCAGCGGACGGGCCTCGGCGATTCGGCGCTGCCGCCGGAGCCATTCCCCGTAGTCGAGCTGTGTCTGCGCCCGTTCGAACGGCCACTGCTCACCTGAGGGTTCCTTGAGCGCTGCCCGGAAGAACGGCTCCGCGTAGTCGGGATCCGCCAGCAGGGCGCGGCCCCGGTCTATCAGTGCGCGCACCCGTGCCGACATGCCCGTACCGAGGCGCCGCGCCGACCGTTCGAGCAGCTCTGTGGCGTGCGCCTGCTGTCCTCGGCGGACGGCCGCTGCCGCCAGTTCGGCCAGGACGGTGTAGGAGACGTGGTAGTGGACCGGATCGCCTTCGTCGGTGAAAGCGGAGCGGAAATGCGTGTACGCGGTGTCGTAGTCGCCCTCGGCCACGGCCGCCATCCCCAGGGCCCGACGCGCGAAGACCGCGACGGAGCGGCTCTCCAGTGGATCGACGAGAGCCAGAGCTCGTTGGGCGAGCCGGCGTGCGGTGGCCGGGTCACCGAGCAGGCCGACCACCGTGGCGTCGAGTGCATGAGCACACGCCTCGGCGTGGTCGAGTCCGGCCGACGATGCCATGGCCGCGATGTCAGTCGCCACCGAGCGGGCCTCCGCCCATCGGCCCTGCTCCAGGCGGGTCCAGCCGGCCGCGCATCCCAGTCCGTCCGGGAGCCATCCATGGGCCTGCCACTGGTCGAACGCCTCGTCGAAGGTCCTGGCGGCGAGGGTGGTCTGGTCGAGCACCCAGGCAACGATGGCCAGCGCGGTCAGGCGGCCGGCGTCGCCCTTGGCCTCGGCGATGAGCCCGGGCAGGGCCGGTGTGAGAAAGGCTCCTGCGCTGCTGGGGTCGGAGACGGCCAGTACCCAGGCGCGGAGCGCAGCTCCGGCGGCATCGTCGGGCATGCGGGAGAGCAGGTTCTGAATCTGTCGCTGCTGGGACTCCTCGCCCGAGTAGTAACGGACCACCGCCGCCGCGCACAACGCGTCGAGAACGAGGGGCGACCGGGCGTCCGTCGCGTCGGCGGCAACACGCATGAGCAGGGCGAAGGCTGCTGTGTGATGGGGGCCCAGGGACATGAGCTGCCCGGTGGCAAGCGCGGCCCTGCCCAGCAGTGCTCGGTCGTCGGTGCACTCGCGGACTGCGGCTGCCAGGTGTTCCACCCAGCCGAGTTGACCGGTGAAGACGGCGGTGGCAGCGGCTTCGGTCAGAAGACGCGCCCGGTCATCGCGGCGCGGGCTGAGTTCCGCGGCGCGCTCCTGGGCCGCGGCAGCGGCCGCGAAGCCACCCCGGCGCAGGGCCCGGTAGGCCGTCTGCTGCAGGGCGGCCGACACGTCCTGGTCGGGGCGCACGGTCGCGGCGGCGAGGTGCCAGGCTCGGCGGTCGGGCTCCTCGTACAGCAACTCCGCGAGAGCGAGGTGGGCCCGGCGCCGTTCCTCGAACGACGCGGCGTGGTAGACGGCTGAGCGGACGAGCGGGTGACGGAAGGAGATCCCGGGCCCGTCCTGGCGTACGAGACCGGCCCGGTCCGCGGGTACCCATGCGTCGTCGTCCGCCTCGGGAATTCCCACGGCCGCCGCCGGAGCGTCCGCCGCGTCTGCGGCCGCGAGCAGCAGCAGGATGCGGCGGGTCGGTTCCGGCAGGTCCGCCAGGTGCCCCGCGAAGATCCGCTCCAGTCGGTCGGTGACCGGCAGCGGGCCCTCCACGCCACTGCCCTCGGGGTGCCGGATCGCGGTGGCGTGGGCGAGTTCCACCAGGGCCAGTGGGTTGCCGGCCGCCTCCTCGAGGATCCGCACCCGGGTTCGGCCGGTGGGCGGCGTGGGCTGCCGGTCCAGCAGCTGGTTGGCCGCCTCAGCGTCCAGCGGGCCGAGTTCGAGGCGTTCGTATCCCTTGTCGAAGCCGGGCAGCGCGTCCGCCGTGCGGACTCCGACCAGCAGCGTGACGGGTTCGCTGTCCATGCGTCGTGCCACGAACGAGAGAACGTCCAGTGATCCGCGGTCGATCCACTGGGCGTCGTCGACCACCACCAGCAGCGGGGCGGATTCCGCCAGGTCCGACCACAAGGTCAGGACCGCCAGACCGACGAGCATTGCGTCGGGAGTCTCCGCACACTCATCGAGCCCCAGGACGGCTCGGAGCGCGGAGCGCTGCCGCGACGGCAGTGCCTCCGCTTCGGCAAGTACCGGGCGCAGCATCTGATGAAGACCGGCGAATCCGAGGTGCGCCTCGGATTCGCTCCCCACCGCCCTCAGCACTCGGCCACCCGTGACCCGTGCGCGATCGGCCGCGAGGTCGAGCAGCGTGGTCTTTCCGGCACCGGGGTCACCCGTGACGATCAAGACGTCGCTGTGGGACCGGTCCGTGACCACACGCCGGATGATTTCTGCGGTCTCGGTTTCTCGGCTCACCATCGCCGGACCGGAATTCCGTTCGGAGTGCTGGTCCCCACGAGCCCTTCCATCGTTTTGCACGGATGCTCCAAGGAATCGAGATACCCCAGGCACTGCTTCGGCACCGCCGAGGAAGCCGCCGCCTCGGCCCTTTACGTCGGAGCGTCCGTCTGCCGGCATGTCGGGGTCGCGAAGGCGGCGAACGCATCGTCCAGCAGTTTGCCGAGGTCCTCTTCGCCGTCGCTCGCACTCCATTGCCCGAGGACGATCCACAAGCATTCGAGCGCCGCGGCTGCGCGAACGTTGGCGATGACCGATGAGCCGACGGTCGAGGCGGCTGTCTCCTGAAGTCGGGCGACGATCTCCGGCCGCCATTCAGCCTGCTTCTCGCGGAGGCGTGCGCACAGGGCTGGGGTCTGCTCGATGAGGCCGAGGATCGTCACGAGTTCCTGGACGTCGCGTACAAGGAACGTCACGGCTGACTCCAGGGCGTTGCGCAGCCTGCTCCAGTCGTCCTGGTTGGCCCGCTCGGCATCGAGCGCGTCAGTGATGACGTCGCCGACGGGGTCGAAGACGAACAGGACCACGTCCTCCTTGGTGCCGAAGTAGCGCAGGAAGGTGCTCCGCGACACTCCGGCGGCTTTGGAGAGGTCGGCGAAGGTGACCTGGTTGAAGCCGGTGAGGCAGAACTGGTTGAACGCTACGCGGGCCAGTTCTGCTCGCACCGCGTGGCGGCTGATCTCACGGGTACCGACTGGCGCTGCGCTCATGGGGATGAGTGTACTCCGGCACACTCGTTTGCTTATTCGGGTACAGATTCCTAACCTGACACTCGGTGTCAGCATCGATACTGAGTCGCCACACTGTGCCCAGTCGGCGGCCTGTGACGGGTCGTCCCTTACCGCGATATGGAGCCCCTCATGAGCTATGAAGACCTTCCCGCCCTGACGATCGACGTCTCGGAGGGGGTCGCAACGGTGACAATCGATCACCCGCCACTCAATCTGATGGACGCGGTCCTCCTGCCGTCGCTCCGGGCATTCGTCGCACGTGTGCGGGACGACGCCGACGTCCGCGTCATCGTCTTCGAGAGTGCTGACCCGGAGTTCTTCGTTGCGCACGGTGACATGGCCTACCTCACCGACCCCGACGCGCTGCCCGCAGCCACTCGCGCTGCGATCGCGGCTGCACCGGACTCGCCCATCCCCGAGGGCTTGAACATCCTCCAGGCGATGAGCGAGGAGGTCCGCTCGCTGCCGCAGGTCACCATCGGCAAGCTGGCGG
The DNA here is from genome assembly GCF_036195045.1 of Streptomyces sp. NBC_00236. Taxonomy (NCBI): domain Bacteria; kingdom Bacillati; phylum Actinomycetota; class Actinomycetes; order Kitasatosporales; family Streptomycetaceae; genus Streptomyces; species Streptomyces sp. NBC_00236. The sequence continues at coordinate 36,130 of NZ_CP108100.1, forward strand.
GCTTCGCGCGCGGCGCGGGCAACGAGTTCTTCATGTACCTGGACATGCGATTCGCGGCCATCGGCAAGTCGGGGCAGGGGCAGCCGGAGTCCTTGATGGGGATTCTCCCCGGAGGCGGCGGCACGGTGAACATGACGCGCCTGGCAGGAAGGGCCCGAGCGCTGGAGCTCATTCTCGGCGCCGAACTCGTGGGCGCCGAGCTCGCGGAACGGTACGGCCTGATCAACCGTGCCCTGCCCGCCGCAGAACTCGATTCCTTCGTCGACACCCTCGCCCGACGGATCGCCGGCCTGCGGCCCGAGGTAATCGGCATTACCAAGGCCGCAGTCGACGCGGTCGCGCAGCCGATTCCGCGTCCGGCGTACGCCGTCGAGAACGAGGGCCTGTCCGCGGCGTTCGGCGATGAGGTCACCGAGCTCGCCCACAAGCTGCTCGCCGCCGGCATCCAGACCCGCGAGGGCGAACGGGACCACGAGCGCATCGCCAACAGCATCTGAGTGGCCGCGCGGACGGGCGCGGTGGGGAAGGCAGGTGGCCGAGCGGGCACAGGTCCCGTTGATCATGGAGTTACTCATGCTCCGTGATCAACGAGGAGACCTGTGCCTGCGCTTCCGTCATAACTGACCGGGCCGATCCGGGACCAATGCGCGGTCCTGCTGCCCGCGCGGCCGGAATACCACCCGGACCATCCGCTTGGCTGCCACCGCCGACGCATCAGCGACCGGATCGCGTTCGCCAAGATCTCGTCCTCGGCCAGATCGCGGTTGCCGGCTCCATCACCAAAGCCCCCGGGGGTCGGTGCTTCCGTTCTTGTGGTCGTCGCAACACCCCAGCTCAAGGAATGCGATGGATCACCAGATCCGGGAGGACCGGAAGCCGCAGGGTCGTGTTCCGGCCGGTGCCGACTGGCACGACTCCCCCGCTGACCGCCCCGGCCCTGGAGCACCTGGACGGCCTGGGGCCGTTGCCCGACGAGGTCACCGTCCACCTGGACGCCGGCCACGACTCGGACGAGACCCGCACGATGCCCGACGAACGCGACCTGCACGGCCGCATCGCACCGCACCACCACGGTCCCGCCCGAGGGCGTTCACATCCCGTCGCCGCAGAGGCCGGCCCCGCCTGCCGCAGTGCGCTGCGTCGATCTCGCGGACCAGTGCAAAGGCGCCCGAGCCGTCCGACACCCACTCGAAGGCATCACGGACTGACGGGACACCCTTGCATTGCGCTGATCTGCGGCATCAAAGCCTTGGGCGTGAAAGGCAGGGACAGCCACCGCACACGACACGGCCGGCAAGCGGGCAACCGGATCCGGCTGCCGTCTCGTGAAGGCGGCGAGACAGCCACGCGCTCGTCCGCAAGTCATCCGGCAACGGAACTCGAAACGGGGAGCCGCCTCGCCTTTCACCTGGCCCGCAAGAGGAAACACCCCGTGCTCAGAGCCGTACGCACCGGTGCAGTCACGTGACGGATACCGCACCCGCCGGAGCCACTCTTACGGTTGGGGAAACCTTCCGAACTCCAAGGAAATCGCATGGAACAGATTATGCTCGGCAACGTCTCCATCACCCGCGTCCGGGAATACTACGGGTCCGTCGAAATGGATCCCCACGCCTTCTTCCCGGAAAGCTCGCAGGAAATCTGGAAGGACGGCGTCGACTGGCTTTCCCCGCATTTCCTGGACTCCGAGACCAACACCGTGAACTCCGCGATCCAGACCTGGCTGCTGCGCAGCGGGGGCAAGACCATCCTCGTCGACACCGGTGTGGGTAACCACAAGGAGCGCCCGTACGCGCCGGTCTGGAGCCACCTGGAGACGGACTTCCTGGCCAACCTCGCCCGGGCAGGCGTCCGGCCCGAGGACGTGGACATCGTGATCAACACGCATCTGCACATCGATCACGTCGGCTGGAACACGTATCTGGAGGGGCGGAGTTGGGTTCCCACATTTCCCAACGCCACCTACCTGATGCCGAAGGACGACTTCGACTTCTGGAACCCGGCAAACGGCCACCAGCCGCTGCCCGGCCGCGGCAACCAGAACGTCTTCGAGGACAGCGTGGCCCCGGTGCACCAGGCCGGCCAGACACTGCTGTGGGAGAAGAGCCACCAGATCGACGCCGACCTGCGCCTGGACTCGGCTCCCGGACACACCCCCGGCTCCTCCGTGCTGACCCTCAGCTCCGGGACGGACCGCGCGGTGTTCGTCGGTGACCTGCTGCACAACCCCGCGCAGATCATCGAGCCGGACGCCAACAGCTGCTTCTGCGAGGACCCCGCGGGCGCCCGCGCCACCCGCCGCAAGGTGCTGGGCTGGGCGGCCGACAACAACGCGCTCCTGGTCCCCGCGCATCTGGGTGGTCACGGTGCCGCCGAAATCGCGCGTAACGGCAACACGTTCGGCATCAAAGGCTGGGCGCCCTTCGCCCCGTACTCCGAGCAGGGCTGAGACCCCGGAAAGGCATAGCTGTGAGCCACCGACCCGAGCCCGTCGTCACCACCGCACAGGGAGCCGTCCGCGGCATCCGTCAGGACGACGGCGCCGCCACCTTTCTGAACATCCCCTACGCCGCTCCTCCGATGGGCGCCGGCCGGTTCGCCCCGCCGCAGCCGCACGAGCCCTGGGACGGTGTACGGGACGCCACCGTGCCCGGCCCCAACGCCCCGCAGTCCGAGCGGAAGCTCGGCAGCATCGACATGGCCCCCTACTTCGGCGCCGGCTGGAGCCGTGGCGAGGACTACCTCACCGTCAACGTCTTCCAGCCCACCGCCGCGGACAGCGGTCTGCCCGTGATGGTGTTCGTCCACGGCGGTGGGTTCGTCGCCGGATCGACGCGGTCCGCGCTGTACGACGGTTCCGCCTTCGCCCGCGACGGCGTCGTCCTGGTCACACTCAACTACCGGCTGGGCATCGCCGGGTTCCTCGACATCCCCGGGGCGCCCGCCAACCGCGGCCTGCTCGATGTCGTCGCGGCGCTGCGCTGGGTGCGGGAGAACATCGCCGCCTTCGGCGGTGACCCGGACAACGTCACCCTCTTCGGCCAGTCGGCCGGGGCGACCGTCGTCGGCGGCGTCCTCGCCGCGCCTGAGGCCGCAGGCCTGTTCCGCCGGGCGATCGTGCAGAGCGGCAGTGGCCTGGGGGCGTTCACCTCCGAGCAGGCCGCCCGTGTCACCGAGGCCGCGGCCGCGGAACTTGGCATCGAGCCGCACACCGACGCCTTCGCGGACATCTCCGACGAGCGCCTGGTGGAGGCCGCCTCCCGGCTCGCGGGCATCAGCCTGCAGACCGAGACGCATCACGATCCGCTGATCGGCCTCAGCCCCTTCAGCCTGGTGCTCGACACACAGCCCGCCGTATCCGTCGGCGCCGGCCTGAGCGCCGATGTCGACCTGCTCGTCGGGATCAACGCCGAGGAGGGGAACCTCTACCTGGTCCCGGTGGACAGGTACGCCGGCTCGACCGCCGACGATGTCGACGATGCGGCGGCGCGCTCGCACCCGAAGCCCTCGCAACTCGTGGAGACGTACCGCACTACCCGCCCCGGGGCGTCCTTCGGTGAGCTGCGGTCGGCCATCATGGGCGACGCTCTGTTCGGGGCGGGCAGCTGGGCCCTGGCCGGCGCGCATGCCGCCCACCCCCAGTCCGCCACGTTCAGCTACGAGTTCGCCTGGCGCTCCCAGGCCCTGGGCGGAGACCTCGGCGCCACCCATGCGATGGAACTCCCCTTCGTCTTCGACATCACGAACCTTCCGCAGCTGGCGGGTGAGGGGGCCCTGCTCGGCCCCGACAAGCCCCCCGCAGACCTCGCCACCCGCACGCACGAGGCCTGGATCCGCTTCGCCAGGACCGGCAACCCCGGCTGGGACCAGTACGGCACCACACGCCGGGCCACGATGCACATCGACGCCGAGTGGACCCAGGTCGACGACCCCCGCAGCCAGGAACGACAGGCCTGGGCCTGACCCCCTCGCGCAGATCGCTCTGTTCGCCCTTCCGACGAGGACACACACCATGAGAACCGTCATCACCACCGAGAACGCACCCGCTCCGGCAGCCCCGCTGTCCCAGGGCATCCGCAAGGGCCCGGTCCTTCAGGTATCCGGGCAGCTCCCGCTCGACCCGGCCACCGGCGCGGTCGTCGGGACGACGGTCGCCGAGCAGACGGCGCAGACCCTGCGCAACGTCACCGCCGTACTCAAGGCGGCCGGCGCCTGCTTGGAGGACGTCGTGATGCTTCGCGTTTACCTCACCGACCCCGCCCACCTGCCCGAGCTGAACGAGGCATACGCGGCGGCCGTCGGCGGCCCCTTCACCGCCCGCACCACCGTCTACATGAGGCAGCCCCGGCCGTCGGTGGGATCGGGTGCGCGGCGGATGAGTTCGCGTGCCTCCATGTGGAAGGCGTGCCGGGGCAGGCGGCTGCGTGACCAGCCCATCTTGGTGGCTTGGTCGTGAAGGGTGCTGGTGCCGTCCCGGCGCTCGGACAGGGTGCTGAGCACTTCGTACTCCGGCTCGGACAAGCCGAGTGCGGCCAGGTCTTGTGTGGTGCGGATCTGGAGGGCGGTCACCATGCGGAGGTACGAGCCCTTCGAGGCCCCCCCGTCGGTGAGACCAGCATCTCCGGCCCGCCCGCCGAACCGGGACGGGCGCGGCTGGATGAACTCCCGGCCCTCGTCCGCCGGTTGCGCGTCACGCACAACGGTCTACCGGGCCCGCGACTCGAACGGGCCGACGACCGTGTGTTGATCACGGCCCGATACGCACCCTAGGCGGGCTGCGGGGCGGGCGTTGCCGGGGCGGCCGCGACCTTGCGGGTCTCGTGCATGATCAGCAGGCCGTTGACCACCATCAGTGTCGCGGTCAGGCCGTGGACGCCGAGCGCGGTGGCCACAGAGCCGTGGTGGGCCAGCACGTTGGCCATGTCGCCGTATGCGGCGAAGGCCTCCACCAGCAGCGCCCAGCCCAGCGCCCGGCGGTGACCCGTCACCAGCAGCACGCCCAGGACCAGGGCCAGGACGACGTCGCGGATTCCCTTGACGACCAGGAAGCCGCCGCCGTCACCGGACGGCCGGCTTGGCAGGCCGAAGCCGGGCGCCGTCGTCTCCGGGCGCAGGATGAACTCCGTCCCGAACCAGAGGATGAAGAGTATGAAGGCGGCGGCCAGAACGGTGTTGATCTTCCTCAGTGACATTGTTCTTCTCCCTGCGACTCTTCGTCGGCTCGGTGAGCGTCGTGGGCTTCGGCGGTATCAGGCGAGGGCGGTGACCAGCAGGGTGAACGCGGCGACGAGGACGGCGACGCGGATGTAGTGGTAGCGGTTCCAGCGGTGCAGCTGCTCCTTCCAGTCGACGGGCCGGTTCTCCGGGGTCCAGGTCTTGTTCAGGTCGTTGATCGGGACGAGCAGCAGGATCGACATGATCACGCTGACGATCAGCAGTCCGGCGGCGGTGACGACGAGTCCGGCGCCTTCGTGGTGCCATCCGGCTACGGTCCAGACCGCGCTGAGGACGACCGAGCCGATGTACCAGTACGGCATGAGGGCGCCGAGCATCCGGCCGCCGTGGGCGTGACCGAGCTGGCGGCTGTCTTCGGGAAGCGCGTCCAGGATCCGGCTCATGATGAAGGCGACGGAGAACTCCACCCCCACCATCAGGCCGACGACGACGGTGGTGACGACCTCAAGTGTGCCGAGCATGACGATCCCTCCGAGAACTAGCGTTGCTAGGTGATGGGGCAACGCTAGTGCTAAGAACGCTCGGTTGTCTAGCGGTGCTAGGATCGGGTCATGTCGGTAAAGGAACGCAAGGAAGCGAACGGGCGGAACGTGAGCGCCTCATCGTGGTGACAGCCCGCGAACTCGCCGAGCAGCAGGGCTGGGACGCAGTCACCACCCGCCGGCTCGCCGAGCGCATCGAATACAGCCAGCCCGTCCTCTACAACCACTTCCGCGGCAAGCGCGAGATCATCGGCGCCGTCGCCCTGGAAGGCGCCACCGAGCCGGCCGCGGCCGCCGCCGCTGACGGTCCGCGCGAGCGGCTCGCCGCCCTCGCCCGCGCCTATCTCGACTTCGCCGAGCACAACCCGGCGGTCTACGACGCCCTGTTCCAGCTCGACGGCGGCCTGGCGTACACACAGGAGGACACCCCCGAGCAGCTGAAGGACGCCTTCGCCGCCCTGCTGGAATGCCTCACCGAGGCCGCCGGCGACGGTGTCCACCCGGCACTGTTCACCGAGGTGTCCTGGGCGGCCCTGCACGGCCTGGCGACCCTGACCCGAGCCGGCCGCCTACTGCCCGAGGACGCCGCACCGAGAGTGAATCTGCTGGTGGACCGGCTCGCCACGGTCTGACGCACCGTCTCCACAGGCACGCAGCCGGGGTCCTCGGGCCCCGCCGGCCCCACTGCCTGCGGCCACGTTTTCGGTCACTCGCTCCCCCACGGCGCAGGCGCCGATCGCCTGGCCCCGCCCCGACGACACGCCTGACGCCGCGGCACCGGATCCGCCTTCAAAGACGGCGCAACGGGACGGGATCGGCGCTCGCACCCGATGCTGCGAGCCACGCGCCGGGCTCGTCGCCTCGGCACTGGCCACTCATCACCCAGACCCATGCCGGCACTGTCACCCCAACCAGTCCGCGGGACCGTCCGAAGGGCCGATCCCTTGCGGCCGAGCGGCTGATGACGGACGCAGTGACGCCCATCACACGGATGAACCCACTGAGAGAGTTTCTCACCGTGCGAGTGGGTATGGGGTCAGTGATCGCCATGGGCGACAATTCGGCAGAAACATTCGAACGATGCAGATCAGGGAGAGTTTGATGTCCTCGAAACGACGTCGCAAGAAGAAGGCCCGCCGCAAGAACGGCGCAAACCACGGCAGCCGTCCGCAGACCTGAGGGACACCACGCGTCCGGGGACACTGCTCCCCGGACGCGTGCCCGCCGAGGGGCATCGACCATCGGGCCGCCCGCTCAACGGTGCGGCATGACTCGGGCCACACCTTCCCCGGCCGGGCTCAGGGCAGGGACGGAGCCAACCGTCACACCCGTGCCTGCGGCGTCCTTCGCGAATCAACGGGCTACCGCCGGCAGCCCCGTCTTGGACACGCCGTAGTGCATCATCTCGGCTGGAAATACCACCGCCGAGTCGCTTGCGACGTATTGCACCCGGCCCCGGCCCTTCTCCTTCATGCCAGCCGGCGTCCGGGTCTCCTCGGAGAACGGCATCTCCCTGGACAACGGGCAGCCGGAACTGTCGAAGATCCCTCGCGTGCGCAAGTACCACGAACGGTTCGACCGAGAGATCCCTCCGAACGCCAACGCCCCCTGGCGGCGTCCAAGCACGCGGCGATCGGCTTCAGGCTGAGCGCAATGGCCGACCTCAAGGTCGCGAGCATCAGGGACATCGACATCTCCTGCGCCTGCCCGGACGGCATCCGGAGCCCGGGTGCTGCACGACAAGCCGCACCACCCGGGCTCCGCGCTGTCGTTCTCCGGAAAGCTGCTCCAGCCCAAGGAGGTCGTCCTGGCAGTGCGCCGGCAGTTGCTCGTCATCATCGATCTCACGCATGAGTACCCGCTCGGCCATGCGCACAGCCCGCCGGCGCCCTGACCCCCGGCTGCCAGTATCGCGGCCGTGTCACATCATTCGGCGTTTCCTCAGCTCAGCAAGCCAACCCCGTACTTGCTCGTCGTCGTGCAGGTAGCCGCCGCCCTCATCTGCGGGCAGGTCAATTCCGCACAGGAGGTTCAGCGCCCACCACGAGATGTCGTCCCAAGCAAGCCGGTCGTCGGCCACCCACCGAAAAGCCCAGCGGTCGGCCTCAGCCCTTGTCAGCCGACCCTCGATGAGCGACGTGAGGCGATCCTCAACCTCATCAAGCGTCGGCTGGTGCCCTGCATCCATGTCCTGACCGTACAGCCGGGGCCAACGTTCCTGATGCGGCACCAGGTCAACCAGGTCGAGTGCCGCAGGAAGAGGGAGACGTTCGGTCAGCGCACCCCACTTCGTCCTGGCGTCCCCGAACGCCAGGACCCGCGAACCAGCCGACTCCCTCCCCCCACCCCCGCAAGGTTGGGACGGGCGGCAGCAAGCCGTGCTTCGTCGCGCCCGGACAGGTTCGCTCAATTCACCGTCCGCGACGCGGCCGCTTCGATACCTGATGCCCTCAGCTTGCGGGCCATGAGCTCCATCTCGGGCAGGGTCCCCGAGTACTGCCCGGCCAGCACCTGCTCCAGCACCGCCCGGACACCGCCCAGCCCGATGCCGAGTTCCGCCCGCAGCACCCGCATGACGGCGGCACCTCTCGTCGGCTGGGCTACCTGCAACTTTGCCGGCCCGTACTCAACGAGCAGCCGTCCACGCAATTCATCCGGCAGGTCATCACCACAAACAGCGACGGCAAACCCGCAGGCCGGACACATTGACTCAACATCCCAGCGCAGCTCCTCGCCCACCAGCGCCTGCACTCCGCACCGCTCCTCCTGGGCACCGCACCCCTGGCACGCTGCGGAATACCTGATGGCCTCGACCAAGTACGGATCTTCCATTCCCACCCCTCGAGAGGAGAGGTTAGACCTCCTGAACGGTCTTCAGCAGCTCGTCGTCGGACAGACACGTCTCGCCGTCGGACCTGAGCGTTCGAGTCCGGTGCGCGGCCAGTTCGTGCAGGGTGGCGAGGTCTGCGGCGGCCAGCAGCCGGACCGCGCTCTCCGGGACGGCGAACACTCCGACGTCGTCGTTACCGTTGGGCTCGGCACAGACAGGCCGGCGGTTCCCGCGGTGGAACCTGTCGAGGCCTCGATGTCGATCTGCGCGCCACCGAGGCGATGAACCATGCCGCGAGGCTGCTCGACGCGCTACGGGTGTCAGCCGGAATCGACAACCTCGCGGCGGTAGTCGCGGGTGTCCCAGGTCCGCTCGACACCGACTCGGAACTCGTGCGCTCCCCGACGATCCTGTCGAGCTGGGTGGGGCTCGACCCACGGAAAGAGCTCGAACAGCGCCTCGGCGTTCCCGTGCACGCCGAGAACGACGCCCTCCTCGGGGCGTACGGCGAACTGCACCTCGGCGCCGGCCGCCGCTACGCCAACTTCCTCTACGGCAAGGTGTCGCACGGCATCGGGGCGGGGCTCGTCATCGACGGGCAACCGTACCGTGGATCAAAGGGTTTCGCGGGCGAGATCGGGCACACACCGCTGCGGGGGCACACCGAGCTGTGCCGCTGCGGCAACCGCGGCTGTCTGGAGACCGTGGTGTCCGTGTCCGCCCTCGCAGCGCAGATCGCTCACACCCACCCCGGGGTGGAGACGGATCTGCGCTTCCCGCTCCAGGTGAACGACCCCGTCACCGAGCGCATCCTGGACGACGCCGGCCGAACGCTCGGCGGGATCCTTGCCGCCTTCTGCAACCTCCTCAACCCCGAAGCGCTCATCGCGGGCGGCGAGTTGGGCGCCTCGACCGGTGCTCTCGTCCAAGGCATCACCACGGCGGTCAGCCGGTACGCTCAGCCCGCCATCGCCGCCGTCCTCGACATCCTTCCTGCCGGCCTGGGCACCGGGGCCGAACTCCTGGGAGCGCTCCGGCTCGCGACGACCCTCGCGACGCACTGACTGAACGCAGACGTGAAGCAAGGAGCCGGCCTCGAACTGCGTCACCGACGGCGGGCCCGCGCGGAGTCGGGCGCCGATGGGGCTGGGCCCCTGTTCCCGGCGAGGGGGTCAGCGGATGCGACGCTCCCTCGGACGGCTGCTCCTGGGGCTGACGGCCGCTGACGGCCGGTCACTTCGCACCGAAGTCCTGGGTCCACCACGGCCCGCCTGCACCCTTGTGGATGCCTATTCCGATGTTCTCGAAGGAGCAGTTGAGGATATTGGCGCGATGGCCGGGGCTGTTCATCCATGAGTCCATCACCGATTCGGGAGATTGCTGGCCCCGGGCTATGTTCTCGCCGTACGCCGACCAGCGGTATCCGGCATCGGTGACGCGCTCGCCGGGGCCGGCGCCGTCGGGGTTGGTGTGCTCGAAGAAGTTGCGGGCTGCCATGTCTTCCGAGTGGCGCTGTGCTGCGTCCGTGAGCTGCGCGTCTTCCGTGAGTGCGCCGCATCCGGCCGCCGCCCGCTCCTTGTTGACCAGGGCGACGACCTGGGCCGTGGTACTCGCGGAGACAGGCGGTGTGGCGGAGGCCTTGGGCGCACGCGCGGCAGACGGCGTCGGAGCGGCACTCTTCTTCGGTATCCGGCTGGGCGCGGCGGAGGCGCTTCTTTTCGCGGAGGGCGAGGCTGCCGCGGACGCCGATTGCGACGGCAGCGGCGGCGGTGACGTGGGGGCGGCGGTTTCGGGGGCCGCGAGGTCAGCGATGGGTGCCGCCGAGGTGCGCGCCGTGCTGTCGCCGTGACTGCCGGCTCCGGGCCCGATGGACGAGTACCACAGGCCTCCCCCGGTCATACAGGCAGCCAGCACCGCGCCACCGACCGCCCGACGCTGGTTCCGACGGCGTCGGCGCGCGTCGGCGCGCGACGTGCTTCGACCGCGTGGGTTCCGGCTGCCCGAAGAACGGTGCCGACCGGACGGGGCGGCTGTATCGCCATCGCTCACCGCCGAGTCGATGGGCCGTGCGGCGGCGACGGGTGCCGTTCTCCCGTCCTGCACCGGATACAGAGCGAGCAGCGCCGTGGGCACCGGTACCAGCGCCAGCCCCGCAAGCAGTCCCTCGACGGGCATCAGGCCACTCCACATTCCGGCACACCGGACGCAGTCACGAGCGTGCCGGGCTATGCGCTTGCGCCACAGTGCCGAGGGGCGGCCGTCCCATGCCGTGAGCATCCTGCGAAGTTCCTGGCACGGCGGCTGCGCGTCGAGTGCCCGCACAACGACGCGGGCCGTCTCCAGTTGCGCTTTCATCCGCTGCACTCGGACCGCAGTGGTTTGCGACGACAGCTCAAGGGCCTCGGCGACCTCGGTCCGGGTCAGCTCCCCTGCACACTCCAGCCACCACAGCGACAGCAGGCTCCGGTCGTCGGGCTCCAGCCACCGCGTCGCACGCGCCGTCTCCAGGCGCTGTCCGCGCAGCTGCAGTCGCACCATCGTCAGATCGACGAAGTCGGCCCCGGGGTCGGCGACCTCACCGGCCTCCTCCAACGCGCCCGGAGCGACCATGCGGTCCTGCCAGTGTGCGCGGACGCGATTCATCGCGATCGCCACCAGCCATGAACGGAAGCTCTCCGGAGTCCGCAGGCCATTCAAGCCGTCCAACGCACGCAGCATGGTGTCCTGCACCACGTCGTCCACATCCGACGAAGCGTTCAGCGCTCGGCCCACGATGTTGTAGAGGAGTGGAAGGTACGCACTTGCCAGTGCGTCCTGTGCCTCCGCGTCCCCGTCGCGAGCAGCATTCACCAGAGCTACCGGGTCCGTTGTGTACTGATTGCTCATGTAAGAATTTCCCTGTCCGCCAGCCACCGATGATGTCCGATGACTGGGAGACCGCCGCAGGCGGCCCGCATAACAGTTCTTCCGGCCGCGAATTCCGACACCGACCACCTCTCGTAGGACGGCTGCCACAGCGGCAGACCCACAGGGCCCTGGATCAGCCGCGTCGCGAAGCTGTGCGAGCTGCGTGACGGGCGGCCAGGTACCCGAAGGTGAGCCCGGCACCGATCTGGCATCCCGCGCCCGGGTACTCCGGACCCATGGCGGAGTTCGCGTCGTTGCCGCATGCGTACAGGCCGGGGACCGGCTGCCCGTGTTCGCCGATGACCTGGGCCTCGGGACCGACCCGGAGCCCGAGGGAGGTGGCCAAGGGTGCCGGAACGACGGCGACGGCGTAGAAGGGCGCTCGTTCGATCGATCGGGCCGAGGTTGACGTTTCGGTCGATGGGCGGGGTCGCCGTACTGATGCCCGAAGGCGTGTCGGCCTTTGCCGAATTCCCGGTCGCTTCCGGTTCGGGCGTGTCGGTTGCCGGCCGCGACAGTGCGGGCGAGGCCATGGGGGTCCACCCCGATGACGGTCGCCAGGTCGTGAAGAGTGCGGCCGGAGCGCAGGTAGCCGGAGGCTATGTGCCGCTTGGGAAGGGGTCGGGGTGTGTGCGGGTGGATCATGCCGAGGCCGTACGAGGCCAGGGCGCGTGCGTCGGTCACGAGCCAGGCGGGAATCGTCGGCACGGAGGCATGGGATTCGTACGTGGCACGGGTGAAGCGGTGGTAGGAAACTGATTCGTCCACGAACCGGCGTCCGGCGTCGTTGACCGCGATGATGCCTGGTTTGGCCCTGTCCCATATGTGCGGGAAGACCACCGGTGGAGCCGTCACGGCGACGTGCTGTTGAGTACCGTCGTCGCGCTGCTGCTCAGCGCCTGCGGGACCCAGCGGGTCGGGGCCGGGTCGCCGACGACGACGCAAGCGCCGCACTGGCAGACGTTCGCACCGTTCCGTGTGACGGCCGCCCGGCTCTCCGACGGTGGGCGCGCGCTCAGCGTCGACGCAGAGGTGCCCGGCAAGGGAAAGACCTGCGCGCGCCGGCTGAAGGCGGTCGTGACCGCCACCCCATTGCGCCCGCCCGGTGTCCCGCCCGCACGCAATGGTCCGGCCGGCTGTCTCCTCAGTCCAGGTCGGACATGTCGAGCACGAAGCGGTAGCGGACGTCGTTCCGCCGGAGGCGGTCGAGCGCCGTGTCCACCTGTGACGACGGAAGCACTTCGATGTCGGCGGCGACGCCGTTGTCGGCGCAGAACTGAAGCATCTCGGCCGTGGACCGGCGGCCTCCGCTGCCCGCGGAACTGAGCTTCTTGCGGCCGACGAGCAGGTCCATGGCCTCGACGGTGACGGGACCCAGGTACCCGAGGAGGCTGAGGGTGCCGTCCATCGCCACCAGCTTCAGACAGGGCGCGAGGTCGTGAGGGGCGGAGATGGTGTCGATGACGACGTCGAAGGTGTCGCGCGCCGTGGCCATCTGCCGGGTGTCGGTCGAAACGATGAGGTCGTGAGCGCCCAGCCTGCGGGCGTCGTCGCGCTTGTCCTGGCTACGGCTGATGACGGTCGTGGTGGCGCCGAGGGCCACGGCCATCTTGACGGCGAGGTGGCCCAGGCCCCCGAGGCCGGCCACCGCGACGCGACTGCCGGGGCCCACACCCAACGAGCGCAGGGGTTCCCAGACGGTGATACCGGCGCACATCAGCGGGGCGGCCGCGGCCGGATCGAGGTTCGAGGGGAGCGGGTAGGCGAAGGCGTCGCGCACGACGTACTCGCGGGAGTAGCCGCCCAGGGTGGTCGAACCGTCCTGCCGGTCGGTGCCGCCGTAGGTCAGGGTCGGGAAGGAGTGGCAGAAGTTCTCCTGTCCGGCTTCGCACATGGCGCACACACCGCAGGAGTCGACGATGTTGCCCACCGCGACGCGGTCGCCGACCGAGAAGGTGGTCACCTCGGAGCCGGTCCCGGTCACCACGCCGGTGAATTCGTGACCGGGCACCAGCGGTGCCTTCGTGTGCTGGTCGTAGGAGTGCAGGGCATGCAGGTCGGTGTGGCACACGCCGCAGTAGTCGACCCGCACCGCGATGTCATCCGGGCGCAGGTCACGGCGCTCCAGCGAACTGCGCCGCAGCGCTGTCGGGCCGGCCGCACGCCATCCGATGGTCGTTCGCATACGTGACTCCTTAAACAGACTGTTCTGTCTGTTGCAGCGTACGCGCGGCGCACTCGCAAGACAAACCAACCGTTCTGTTTGGTAGAGTGCGGGCATGCCGGAACAGCCCCAGACCTCGCGAGGCGCCGCGACCTACCAGCGCATCCTGGACGCGGCCACCGAAGAGTTCGCCCAGCACGGCATCGCCGGAGCGCGGATCGAACGCATCGTGACCGCAGCCCGCACCAACAAGGCACAGCTCTACGCCTACTTCGGCGACAAGGAACGACTCTTCGACGCCATCTTCCTCAGCTCGCTGGAGCGCATCACCAACGTCGTACCCATCGACGCCGACGATCTCGCGGACTGGGCTGTCCGCCTCTACGACGAATACCTGCGCCGCCCCGACCTCATCCGGCTGGCGACCTGGACACGACTGGAGCGCCGTCCTGCCGGGCACCTCGTCGAGATGCACCAGCACTACGACGACCGCAAGCTCACGGCCATCACCGAGGCCCAGGCCGCCGGGCGGGTCCGCGCGGGCGACCCGTTCGACATCATGGCCATGGTCATCGCCATGTCCATGGCCTGGTCACCGGTCAGCAACGTCTACGCGGCGAACAGCCAAGAACCCGATGACGTGCATGACCGGCGCCGCGCCCTGCTCCGCGATTGCGTCCACAGCGCCATCACGGCCGGTTGAGGCGACGCGTCCCCTCGTGACCGCCGCCCGGGCGATCGTGTGGTCCCGCGAGTCGGGACGAGCGTGCCGCCCACGAGAGCGAAGCCTGATCCGGGGCGCGCCACCCGACACCCTGCGGGTCGCGGCCTGAGACCGCGCCAGACCGTCATGCAGGCCTTCTCGCGGCGAGGGCCGGGATAGTGCCCGGCAAGTCCGTCCGGGTCAACGGCCCTTGCGCACCCGGGCGGCCGCGCGGGCTTCCGCTGTCCTACGGGCGTCGGCCGTCTTGCGGGACTCCTTCGGGCGGCCCGGGCGCGTGCCCATGCCTCGGAAGGCGACGTTGCCGCTGCCCTTGCCCTCGATCGGCGGGCGCTTCGCGCCGGTGATGGCGGTCAGCTTCTCCTCGCCGGAGCGCACCTGGGTGACGGTCGGGCGGATCCGGGCCTCGGTCATGATCCGGTTGACGTCCCGGCGCTGGTTCGGGGTGACCAGGGTGACCACGTTCCCGGATTCGCCGGCGCGAGCCGTACGCCCCCCACGGTGCAGGTAGTCCTTCGCGTCGGCCGGCGGGTCGACGTTGACGACCAGGTCGAGGGCCTCGATGTGAATGCCTCGCGCCGCGACGTTGGTGGCCACCAGTACGGTGATCTCGCCGTCCTTGAACTGCGCGAGGGTGTGGGTGCGCTGCGGCTGCGACTTCCCGCTGTGCAGGGCGCCGGCCCGTACACCGCTGGCGCGCAGGTGGCGGGTGAACTGGTCCACGCCGGCCTTGGTGTCCAGGAACATCAGCACCCGGCCGTCCCGCGCGGCGATTTCGGTCGCGGTCGCGTACTTGTCGGCGGGGTGGATGTTCAGCACATGGTGTTCCATCGTGGTGACCGAGCCCGCCACACGGTCGAGCGAGGCCACGGCCGGCTCGTGCAGATGGTTCTGCACCAACTGGTCGACATTGCGGTCGAGCGTGGCCGAGAACAGCAGCCGCTGTCCGTCGGGGCGGACCTGGTCCAGGATTTCCGAGACCTGCGGCAGGAACCCCAGGTCGCACATCTGGTCCGCCTCGTCGAGCACGGTGATCCGCACCTGCTGCAGCTCGCAGAACCGACGCGACACGAGGTCGGCGAGCCGCCCCGGGGTCGCGACGACCACTTCCGCGCCGGTCCGCAGCTGTGCCGCCTGCCGGTTGATCGCCAGGCCGCCCACCACTGTCGCCAGCCGCAGGTTCAGTGCCTGCGCATACGGTGCCAGCGCGTCGCTCACCTGCTGCGCCAGTTCCCGGGTCGGCACCAGGACGAGTGCGAGCGGCCGCTTCGGCTCCGCTCGCATGCCCGCCGTCCGCGCCAGCAGCGCCAGCCCGAAGGCCAGCGTCTTGCCGGAGCCGGTCCGCGCGCGGCCGAGGACATCACGGCCGGCCAGCGCGTTGGGCAGGGTGGCCGCCTGGATCGGGAAGGGCTCCGTCACGCCGAGGCCGGTCATCGTCGCCGTCAGTTCCGGCGGCAGCCCCAGTGCGTCGAAGGACTCGGCCGGGGGCAGGCCGGTGGCCGCCGTCCGCGACGTTACGGGGTCGTCCTTCGGGGCGGACTGCTTCGCGTTCATGGGGGGAACCTTCCTCGGCCTGGCGCCCGGCACGCGCCGGGGCCCGTACCCCTTGGTACGGGCCCCGGCGGCTTCGAAGCGTGCCCCCAGTTTACCAGCGGGCGCCCCGGCATCCTCGCGGTCCTGTCGGCACGCCCACTGACGTACCGCGCGTCATCGGATCGGCGGGGCCGCGCATTCGAGAGGCCCCACCGGCATCGCACCGTTGCCTGTTCGGCCATTCGTATGGCGTGGCACCCGACCGCGGATCATGGACGCCGCGTTGCGGACGGTGGTCGAGCCGTTGCTGTCACCGTGGCCGGAGCAGACCGGGCGACGCAGGTGGTCCGGTCCGGCCCAGGACACCCAGCCGTCAGAAAACAACAAAACCTGACGTTGTCATTGTGGTGGTTGTGTTCCCTTTCTAGGGTGGGCGCGTCTCAACAGGTGTCACCCATCACACCAGTTGCACATCCTGGCGCACTAGGAAGGCCCTGCCATGGCCCACCCGAACTCGTCCCCCCACTCCGCCCCTCAGCGCGGTTACGTGAGCCGTCGCCGCCTCATCGAGGCGGGCGCCGCCGTGCTCGGCGGCCTCGTTCTCTCCGGCGCCCCGCCCGTTGCCCACGCGTTCGGCGCCACCGGCGAAATCCCGGCCGGCGGCGACGAGTGGAACGGACACATCGGCGTCTTCCGGCTCGGCACCGAGCCTCCGCACGCCACGCTCATGCCGTACGCGAACCTCAAGCAGGCGCTCACCGCCGACCGCACCACGTCCCCGTGGCGTCAGAGCCTCGACGGGACATGGAAGTTCGCTTACGTGGACCGGCCCGCTGACAAGAAGGCGGACTTCTACCGCACCGATCTGGACGACTCCGACTGGGAGGACACCCCGGTCCCCTCGGCCTGGCAGCTGCACGGCCACGACTACCCGGTCTACGTCAACATCACCTATCCGTGGTGGGGCCCCAACGGCCTCGGTGAGGACGCCCAGCCGCCGGCCGCTCCGACCCGGTACAACCCCGTCGGCCAGTACCGGCGCACTTTCACCGTGCCCGAGGACTGGGCGGACCGGCGCACGTTTCTGCACTTCGAAGGAGTCAAGGCCGCTCACTACGTGTGGATCAACGGCCATCTCACCGGCTACCACGAGGACTCGTACACCCCGGCCGAGTACGACATCACCCCGTACCTGAAGGACGGCACCAACCTGATCGCCGTCGAGGTCTACCGCTATTCCGACGGCGACTGGCTCCAGGACCAGGACATGATCCGGCTGAGCGGCATCTTCCGGTCGGTGTATCTGTACTCCACGCCCGGCGTCCATGTCCGGGACTTCAAGCTCGACACCCCGCTCGGGGACGGGTTCACCACCGCCGAGCTGTCCGTCACCGCCCACGTACGGGACTCCACGGGCGGCGCGGGCGCAGCGGCCTACACGGTCGAGACACAGCTCTACGACGCCGGCGGGCACGCGGTGTGGTCGCGTCCGCTGGCCCGGAGCGCCTCGCCGGCCGGCGGCGAGGTGGGCGTGACGGGGGCCAGGTCCGTTCCCTCGCCCCGCCTGTGGTCGGCGGAGGACCCGTATCTGTACACCGCCGTCCTTCAGCTCCGCGATCCTTCCGGCAAGGTCGTGGAGACGCTGTCGCACCGGGTCGGTCTGCGCGAGTTCGCGATCGAGGACGGGCTGATGCGCATCAACGGGCAGCCGGTCACCTTCCGCGGCACCAACCGTCACGAGATGCACCCCGACCGCGGTTCGGCCCTCAGCCGCGCCGACCTGGTCGACGACATCACGCTCATCAAGCGGCTGAACATCAACTCGGTCCGCACCTCGCACTACCCCAACAACCCGCTCTGGCTCGAACTCGCCGACGAGTACGGCCTCTATCTCGTCGACGAGACCAATCTCGAGACGCACGGCATCCGTGACCGGTACCCGACCGACCGGGCCGACTGGACCGAGGCGTGCGTGGACCGTGCGCGGAACATGGTCCACCGCGACAAGAACCACGCCTGCGTCGTCATCTGGTCGCTGGGCAACGAGGCCGGCTCGGGGTCCGCCTTCCGGACCATGCACGACTGGATCCGCTCCTACGATCCGAGCCGCGTCATCCAGTACGAGGGCGACGACGGCCCCGCCACCAGCGACATCCGCTCCAGGATGTACGAATCGCCGAGCCGGGTGGAGGCCCGGGCGAAGGACACCTCCGACACCCGGCCCTACGTCATGATCGAGTACGCCCACTCGATGGGGAACTCGACCGGCAACTTCAAGGAGTACTGGGACGTCGTCCGCCGCTACGACGTCCTGCAGGGCGGCTGGATCTGGGACTTCGTCGATCAGGCGCTCACCTGGCCGACGCCCACGCGCAAGCTGCTCACCGAGACCGGGCCCACGGGCCTGAAGGGCGAGGTCATCAACCCCTCGGGCTCGTTCAGCCACGAGCGGGGAGTGAGCGGCGCGACCGTCTTCGCGCGCGACGACCGGCTCGATCTCACGGGGTCGCTCACCCTTGAGGCCTGGCTGACCCCGCACGTCCGCGGCTTCCACCAGCCGATCCTGGCCAAGGGCGACACCCAGTACGCGCTGAAGCAGGCCGACAAGGGCCTGGAGTTCTACATCTATGCGAACGGGCAGTGGATCGCAGCCTCCTGGACGACCCCGGACGACGGCTGGACGGGCGAGGAACATCACGTCGCGGGCGTCTTCGACGCGGACGCGGGAACGCTGACCCTTTACGTGGACGGCGAGGCCAAGGCCACGAAGAACACCGACCGGAAGCCCAGCAGCAGCACCGCGTCGCTCTCCCTCGCCGGTGAAGTGGAGAACCCGACACGGGAGTTCAGCGGGACCATCCGCCGGGCCCGGGTGTACGCACGTGCTCTGAAGGCCGCCGAACTCGCCGACGAGGGGCGTGGTCCCGGCGACGACGGCGTGCGCTTCTGGTTCGACGCGCGGACCGCCCGGTACGAGCAGAAGAAGGCTGGGACGAAGACCTTTTACGCCTACGGCGGCGACTGGGGCGACAATCCGAACGACGGCGCGTTCGCCGGCGACGGCATCGTCCTGCCCGACCGCCGTCACACGGGCAAGGCGGCCGAGGTGAAACGGATCTACCAGACGATCCACGCGACCCGCGCGGACGACGCCGCGCCCGGCGAGATCACCCTCACGAACGAGAACCTTTTCACCAACCTCCGTACGTACAACGGCACCTGGGAACTCTCCGCCGACGGCGAGACGGTACGGAGCGGCAGCATCCGCCGCGACCAGCTCGACGTGGCGCCGATGACGGAGAAGACCATCACGCTGCCGGTGCAACTGCCCCGCGGCGCTGCGCACGGGGCGGAGTACTTCCTCCAGCTGTCCTTCACGACCAAGGAACGCACACCGTGGGCGGACGAGGGCTTCGAGGTGGCGCGGGTGCAGCTGCCCCTCGGCGGGAGCGGCCCCGAGACCGTGCCGGTTCCGTTGGCCGAGGTGCCGAAGGTGTCGTTCCGGAGCGGCGATTTGGATGTCACCGTCACCGGCGGCGGCTTCGAGGTCGTCATCGACAAGTCGACCGGCGTCATCACGTCGTACGAGGCGGCCGGCACGAAGCTCCTCGTTTCCGGCCCCGCGCCCAACTTCTGGCGTGCCCCGACCGACAACGACCGCGGCAACGGCCAGCACACCCGCAATCAGACCTGGCGGGACGCGGGAGCACGGCGCAAGGTGACCGATGTGACGGTGCGCGGGCTGGAAGGGCGTGCGGTCGAGATCTCGGTGCGGGGGACGCTGCCGACAAGCACCGACTCGGCCTTCAGCACGACCTTCACCGTCTTCGGCAACGGCGAGATCAAGGTCGACAACACGCTCGCTCCGGGCGACCCGTCCCTGCCCTACATTCCCGAGATCGGGACGATCCTGCGCCTTCCCGCGGCACTGGAGCAGTTCCACTACTACGGCCGAGGCCCCGACGAAAGTCACTGGGACCGCAAGGACGGTACGGACGTGGGGCGTTGGTCGGGGACCGTCACCGGGCAGTGGACCCCGTACCTGCGGCCGCAGGAGAACGGGAACAGGACCGACGTACGCTGGGCGGCGCTCACCGACCGGCACGGTCGCGGCCTGCTCGTCAGCGGCGACGGACTCCTGGAGGTGAACGCCTCCCACTTCACACCGGAGGACCTGTCCGTCGGAGCCCGCCACGACTACCAGCTCACGCCTCGTGACGAGGTGATCCTTCGGGTCAGCCATCGTCAGATGGGTGTCGGCGGCGACAACAGCTGGGGCGCGCACACGCACGACGCGTACAAGCTGCTCGCCGACCGGGACTACGCGTACACGTACCGGCTGCGGCCGCTCACAAACGTGCGGGATGCGACGAGCCTGTCCCGTCGGCCGACGGCGGTGAGGTAGCCGATGCGGCAGGTGCCGGCGCCCGCCGCAGGGCGTCGGCACCTGCCGCCAGGCGCCCTGGGTGGATCACCGCGGGCGGGGACCGTCCGGAGGCACGTCGCCCGCGGCGGTCCGCTCGGCCAGCTTCTGGAACTCACCGAGGTCGTAGTTGGCCAGAACCGAGTCCAGATTGGTGAGGGCTCCCAGGTGCTCCACGAATCCCTGGGGGTCGTATTCGATCTGGAGTGTCAGCCGGCTCGACTCGTCGCCCAGTCGGTGGAAGGTGACCACACCGGCGTGGTGGACGCCCTCCGTCGTTTTCCAGGCGATCCGGTCCTCCGCCACGACCTCGGTGAGTTCGGCGACGAAGCTCTTGTCGACCCCTGGCAGGGCGAGCTGCCAGGCGAACCGGCGGTCGTCCAGCGGATCGACACGCTGGACATGGCTCAGGAATGTGGGCCACTGCGTCACATCACTCCACAGTGCCCAGCTGATGGCCACCGGGGCCTTCATATCTACGGTCTCGACGATCGACGAGGACATGCGGACTCCTTCGTGGGTTCGAGGTTCGGGGTTCGGGGTTCGTGGGTTCGCGGGTTCGTCAGCAGCGCTCGGGGCCTGCCCGGGAGGATCAGCCGGGTGGGGCGAGCGTGAACGCGTGTCCGGCCGGATCGGAATAGAGGCGCGCGTCACGGGCGCCCTCGTTGTCCTTCGCGCCCAGGGGACGCGCGCCCAGGCCGACGGCCTCGCGCTCCGCCTCGTCGAGATCCTCCCGTGCCACCAGGATGCGCAGGTGAGCCTGCTGGGAATCATCGGGCCGCGGCCAGCTCGGCGGCGCGTAACCGTGGTCCCTGCGGATCGCGAGATGCACCCCCCGGTGACCCACGACCTCGACGAAATCGGGATCGTTGCCGACGCGGACTTCCGCGTTGAGCAACATGGCGTAGAAGTCGGCCAGTTCCTTCGGCTCCGCGCAGTCCAGCACCAGCACGCTCGTCTTCGGCACTGCCATGGCCTTCCTCCTCCTGCTTCGCGGGCGTCCGAGTTCCGGACGTCGTTCCGACTACCCGCGTCCCGAGGCAGCACACCCGCGCACTCCGACCGCGAGCGGCAGTCGGCGGCGCGACGTCGGGCGCCTCATGCCGCGCCCTGCCCGGGTTTCCGCCCCCAGGCCGTGAGCATGCCGGCGGACAAGGCGGCACACTCGTCCGACCTCACGTAGCGGACCGCGGCGTCGACGGCCGCGTCGTCGACCAGACCGGTGGCGAGCATCGCGGCCCTGCTGCGCTCCCAGGTGTCCTCCCAGAAGCGGCTGATGGCACTGCCCGGCAGCAGCGGTGGCACGTGGATCTCGGCGGCGACGGACTCGAGACCCGCCCCGCGCAGCAGCTGCGGGTACGACGGAACCCAGGAGATATCGGTGCCGATCGCGGTCTTCAGGCCCTGCCACATGGCGCGCATCACCGAGGTGTACGGCGTGCCGGGCGTCCGGTCACACGTCAGGTCGACCGCGTCGCTGAGCACCAGCACTCCCCCGGGCGCGACGAGTTCGGCCAATGCCGTGATCATGCGGTCGTGCTCGGGCAGGTGCATCAGCACGAAGCGTGCGTGGACGAGCTGGAACGGGCCGGAGGCGAAGTCAGGGAGTGTGATGTCGGCCTCCCGTACGTCGAGCCCGGGCAGGGAGCGGTCTCCGAGGAACCGTACGTCGCGGTCCACGGCGAGCACGCTCGCCACCCCGGCCTCCTGCAGCAGCCGGCAGGACACCGTGCCGGTACCGGCACCGACGTCGAGGCAGCGCCAGCCCGCGCCGGCCCCGACGGCCCTCAGGCGCGCCATGGTGATGTCGTCGTAGGCGAGGGCTCCGAAGTCGATGCGCTCCCCCTCCCCCGCCTGTTCGGGACGGAAGAACGCCTCCCCGTAGCGGCCGTCGCCTGCCGCAGCCCCGCGGGGCGTGCCGGTCACGCCTCCGCCCGTCCGGCCGGGTCGTCCTCGATGAGTCCCGGCGCCCGGGCGGTGAGGGGCTGGAGCAGCGGGTCGCTCGATGATTTCAAGGCATGACCTCTTCATGGGGTGGGGTGGTCCGGGCGGCCCGTCCCGAAGTTGCCGGGCCCTCCGACCCTGCCGATCCTCCCTCTGTGGCCGCCGACCCGGCTGAGGCGCGCCGCGTCGGACCGCGGAGCACCCCTTGCGCACACCGGGCAATGGACCGTGTACGCGCTGTCACGCCTGCCGGTGGTCGGGCGGGCGGGGAGGAGGGGGCCGCTGGGCGGGCCAGCGAGTGCCGCCTCCTTTTCCGTACCCTGAAGAGATGCGTATGCGCCCCACCCTGAGCTGGGCCCCCACCGAAGACCTGCCTCCCGCCACCACCGACCTGGAGCCGGTCGCCGATGCGCTCCGCACCGGCGGTGTGCTGGTGCTCAGCGGGGCGGGAATCTCCACGGAGTCGGGCATCCCCGACTACCGGGGCGAGGGCGGGAGCCTGAGCCGGCACACTCCGATGACGTACCAGGACTTCACCGCCGGTGCCCAGGCCCGTCGCAGGTACTGGGCACGCAGCCACCTCGGCTGGCGTACGTTCGGCCGGGCCCGCCCGAACGCCGGGCACCGGGCCGTGGCCGCGTTCGAGCGGCACGGCCTGCTCTCGGGTGTGATCACCCAGAACGTCGACGGACTGCACCAGGCCGCGGGCAGCGAGGACGCGGTGGAACTCCACGGAAGCCTGGAACGGGTCGTATGCCTGTCCTGCGGCGCTGTGAGCCTGCGCCGCGACCTCGCCCGGCGGCTGGAGGAAGCCAATGCGGGGTTCGAGCCGGTGGCCGCAGCGATCAATCCGGATGGTGACGCCGACCTCACCGACGATCAGGTCGGGGACTTCCACGTGGTGTCCTGCACGGACTGCGGCGGCATCCTCAAACCGGACGTGGTGTTCTTCGGCGAAGCCGTGCCCCCACAGCGCGTCGAGCACTGCCGCGGTCTGGTCCGTGAAGCGGCCTCGCTGCTGGTCCTGGGATCCTCCCTGACCGTGATGTCCGGGCTCCGGTTCGTCCGCTACGCAGCCCAGGAAGGCAAACCCGTACTGATCGTCAACCAGGACCTCACCCGGGGCGATCGGCATGCCGTCACCCGCATCGCGCTCCCGCTCGGAGCGGCCCTGACGACCGTGGCCGGGCAACTGGGCATCGCCGTCGGTGAGGCGGCTGCCGGGCCTGCGTGAACGGGTGACGGAGTCCGGTGTCGTCGCGGTCCATCAGGTGCGGTCGTGATGAGTGACCTGGTGGCCGTCGGGGTCGGCGAACGTGATGGTCCGGCCGAAGGAACCCTTGATCGGTGCGGAGACGATGGTGTGACCGCCGGCGACGAGAGGAAGAGGCTCACTACGCACCTCTTCCTCGATGAGCGACTTTTGATCGCGCGGCCATAAGCAATTCTGCTTCACTCATTCCGGGACAATGACCGGTGGCGTGCGGCTGGGCCGCGACGATTCGCCGTCGCGGCCCAGCCGCACGCCACTGCCTTCAGCCTTTGCTTGCCGGCAGGAGGGGATCAGAAGTAGTGCCTGCGTCCGCCGACCTTGCGCCCGCTGGCACCAAGGATCCACAGAACGGCACCCACCACGACCAGCACACCGCCGATGGTCGTCAGCAAGGACATGCCGACCAGCAGGCCGATAATGAGCAGTATCGCACCGAGAAGAATCATGTCAGTTCCCATCATCAAGTCTCTTAGGCGATTACGAGGACGTCGCTCCGCAGCGGCTCCTTCGCACTCGACCGGTACTACCTGGCTGAGCTGGAATTGACAGCCATAAGGTTCCTGTCGCGACCATCCTCGTGCCCCGTAATTCCGCGTTCACTCGTGTCTTCCTGACGCAACCGCCTCTGTCGTCTTCGGGGGAAGCCGAATCTGCCCGAGGGCCCGACCGCATAGAATGGGCTCCACAAACAGGTCGTACGCATGAGGAGTTGGGGACCGGAGTGTTCGGGGGCAGGAAGAAGGAGGGCGGGCTGCCGAAGATCCCGCGGAGCGTGGATCCGCGACGGGCCCGCAGTCTGCCGGTTCCGGCCGAGACACAGGCCGACGCGCGCATGTTCATGCTGGGCGGCGACACCATGCGGGCGCTCAAGGTGATCCTGGACGCGACGGGCTACGACCTGCGCCAGGCCCGCGACATCGTGTACGCGCTGGTCCACGACATCGAGGTGCCGAGAGGGACGTGAGCCGGGGCGCGCCCCGGACGAGGATCCGGTTGTACCGCGCGGCGGCCGTACCTACAGACCTACAGACCGAACTCGATGTGCTCGACGTCGGTGTACTCCACCAGGAGCCCGGACGCCCGGCGGCCGCCGTCCTTGAAGTAGGTCTCCTGCAGTGCTTCGGCCGCGATGTTCTGGAGTTGTTCGTCGGTGGCGCCCTGGTCGCGTGCGTCGAAGAGGCGGGCTGCGTAGGCGGGCGGGAGCGCCACGGTGAGATGGCGCAGCCGGGCGTCGTCGGTGGAGCCGGGGGCGGCGGTGTAGCCGAAGCGTGCGCGGGTGTCGATCACGATTCCGTCGGTGGTGGCGGCCCTCCGCTTGGCCTGCGCGCGGATCTGGGGCTGCCATCGTGCGGCGACCTGACGTTCCAGGCGTGCGGCGAGTTCTTTGCGTGGTGTTCTGATCTGGTCCTTGACGTATCGCTCGACGGTGCGCTGGCTGATCCCCAGCTGGCGGGCGGCGGCTCTGGTGGATTTCAGCTGTCTGACGAGGTAACGCATGCGCGCCCCGGCCGACTTGGGGATCGGGCGCGTGAACGCTTCGTGAACGGCCTTGTCGAGGCCGTCGGCGAGCTTTCCCATCGGTTACTCCCCGTTGTCGGTGCGGGTGACATGGCCGTCCTTGATGTACCGGGCGAGGTTCTCGTCCCGGCCGTGTTCCTCGTGGACGCTCTCGGCCCACAGGGTGGTCTGGGTGCCTTCGTGCTTGACCATGCCGGGGCTGACGCCGAGCCGGAAGCCGCCCGGCAGCGGTTTGCCGCCCTCGTAGGGGAGGAAGTCGAGGGGGCCGGGGCCGTCGCTGGCGTAGACGGCGCAGTCGGAAAGGACCGCGATCGGGTACTGGCCCGTGGCGTCGGCGAGTTTGAGCATCTTGCGGTGCATGTTGGTGCGGGCCTTGGAGATGACGGCAGCACGGATGTCGGGACGCCAGGTGGGGCGGGACAGGGCCCGCCAGGGTCGGCCCGGCTTCCAGCCTTCGCCGCGGGGGCGTTCACGGAGCTTGCCGAGGCCGCCCTTGACGGTGGCCTTCACCGCGGTCAGGACGGTCGCCATCTGCGGGTCGTGCTCCCAGTAACCGTCCATCGCTGTGAGGAAGTCGGCCGGGGAGAGGGCGGTGGTGACGCCGAGGTCGGCCATCGTCGCGATGTAGGCGTCGCGAAGGCGGTTGTACCAGGCGTCGAGGTAGCGGCCGTTGTCGTGACGGACGTAGGCCTCCGCCGGGGCGACCCGGTAGCCGAGTTCGACGGCGTAGGCCACGGTCGGCGTCGCGTACCAGGCAGGCCCGGTGGGGCGATCACCCCGGGGCGTGAAGGGTGAGGGAAGGCGGTCGTCCAGCTCGATGTGCGAGAGGTCGACGAGCCAGGAGCCTGGCAGTTTCGGGTCGAAGGCGGGGTGATGGAGGTGAGTGGGTGCACCGAGGCCCACCGTGGTGCCGTTGGCGGCTGCGGCGAACGCCATGTTGACGTCGATGCCGACCACGTACCGCCTGGTGCACTCCTCGTCGGTGAGCGGGCGCGCCCAGTCGTACGCCTCTTCCATGAGCATCTGATCCGGGGTGCGCTGATGGAAGCGCGGCAGATCGGCCAGGAGCGGGTGCCCGTCGGGTGCTTCGCACGGGGCGCAGTCCACGGGGTCGTTGCCGAGGGAGCCGGGGTTGTGCTCGCTGTGCCGCTTGCCGGCGCGGTCGGGTTCGCTCGCCCGGGTGGGCGGGTGCAGCGCCGTCATCAGCTCCAGGCCGGTGACCGCCGTCGAACCGCGGGGGGTGATCACACGAGTCGCGTAGGTGCCGAGGAGGCGTGCGAGTTCGGGGGCCGGAAGCTGCCCGGCACTGCCCCAGCTGCGGGCGTCGAGCGCGTTCCATGACGGAATGCACAGCTGGACGCAGGCGCGGTTGCCGCCCTGGGCGGGGCGGTAGATTCGGGCCCACGGGCCGAACCCCCGGCGGGTGAGCTGCCAGTTCGCCCGGGACAGCTGCTGGATCACCCGGTGGCCTTCGGGGAGCCGCCCTGCCGTGCGTTCCTCCTCGCTGAGCTGCGGGGGCAGACCGTAGCGTTCGCACGCGGCGGGCGTCAGGACGATCAGGGGGTCGGCGTCCTTGCCGTTGCGGCTCAGCCGGGGAGCGCCCAGCTTCGCTTCGCTCAGAACCCACTCGACGAGGGCAGGGGCGGATTTGGCGGGCACGTCCAGGACGAGGCCGCCGACGCAGTACGCCGCAGCGTGCCCGTCCTCGACGTCGATGACGGCCAGGGGGCCGTTCGCGAAACGCGGATCGGTCTCCGCCGGTGGTGTGGCGGTCTTCGCGGGCACCGGACGTCGCGGGGCCGTGCGCGTCGCCGCGGTCCGGCCGGGGGCAGGAGGAGACTGCACTTCGGGCGCGGGTGCGGCCGGAGAGGGCACTTCGGGCGGGGGCGTGGGCGCGGGCGGGGAGGGCGCTTCGGGCGGGGGTGCGGGTGCCGTCGGAGACAGCAGTTCGGGTGCCGGTGCTCCCGGTGCTTCCGGGACGGCCGCCGGTGCCGTCGGCGGGGCAGGCATCTCGGGGTACAGCTCGGCAAGCTTGTTCACCAGTCGGGCGTAGGCCTCGCGTTGCGGCGGGCGCGGTTCCGTCCTGCCGTTCTCCCAGCTCACCACGGTCGCCCTGCGCACGCCCAGTGCGGCGGCCACCTGTTCCTGTGTCAGACCGTGAGCCTTGCGCAGACGCTCCCGTTCCTGCGGCGGCGGCAGAGGTGAGTGGTCCGCGATGAGAGCATCGACCGCATCGAACAGTTCAGACACCAGAAACCTCCCCGATCACTCTCGGACGCTACACCAAAGCACTCCCCAAACGAACTTTAGCCGCACATTGTTCGAGCGTTTGGCGTACACCGAGGGGACCCGGGCGCATGCGTCAACGGGCGACAGCGGGCAGCCTGCGGGGCTCGACGCGCGCCTCCACCGCCTTGTCACCCTCGCGCCCGACCACGTACGCGCCCTTGCCCGGGACCTCGGTCACCGCCTCCACCAGTTCCGTTCCGCGGTAGACCAGACCCACTCCGTCATCGGTGCAGTGAGAGGTCGGCAAGGTGCCGTCCGCCACGAGCCGGTGGATCAGCGGGCGCCGGCCCTCGTCCACGTCGTAGTGCACCCCGTTGCCGTAGGGAAGAAATCCCAGAGCGTTCGTGAGGGGGCGCAGTTCCGGCCCGAACGAGTCGGTCGCGCCCCCTTCGAACCAGCAGATGGATCCCGCGCTGACCCCGCTCAGTACGACGCCGGCCTGCCAGGCCCGGTACATGATCCGGTCCAGGCCATGCACCCGCCACACCGCGAGCAGGTTGGCCACCGAGCCGCCCATGACCCAGACGACATCGTGATCGAGAACCGCACCCTCGACGTCCTCCATGTTGGGCATGGGGAACAGGTTCAGTGGCGTCAGATCGAAGCCTGCGGTCCGGCCGGCCTCCCCCATGCGGGCGGTGAAGTGTTCGGCGTCCCCGATCGCGGTGCCGACGTACATGACACGCGGGCGCCGGCCGTGTGCCCCGGAGAGGTCGACGGCGTGATGTACGAGGGCATCGAACATCACGCTGGTACGTCCTCCGGCACGGTGTCCGCCGGAGGTGGCGAGGATCGTGGGTTCCGGTGCGGTCATGGCCGTGATCATATCGACGGCCGTTCGGGGCTCTCCGCTTCCCTCGTGAAGGTGGGACCGGTCGGGTTTCCGTGTTCGTCGGTCCGGTCCGCGTCCGCCATGTCCGCCTTGGCGAGGTGAGCGCTGAAGAGGGTGAGGATCCTGCCCGGGTGTGCCGCTAGCACCGGAACCCGACCCGATCTTGTGCTGAGGTGTCGTCATGGCGGTGACGCCGGGTGCTGGATCGCGCTCCAACTCAAGGACCGTCGACGGCGAGCGTCCTACGTGAAAGTACTCCGGAACGCCTGACGGGCCGCCGGAGCGTGCTCCGGCGGCCCGCGTGTCACCCCTGAGGTCAGGCGGACGTGATGTTCTCCGCCTGCGGGCCCTTCTGGCCCTGCGTGATGTCGAAGGTCACCGCCTGGCCTTCCTGAAGCTCACGGAAGCCGGTGGCGTTGATGTTCGAGTAGTGCGCGAAGACGTCCGGCCCGCCGCCGTCCTGCTGAATGAAGCCGAAACCCTTTTCGGCGTTGAACCACTTGACGGTTCCGCTGGCCATGCCGGTGCCTCTCGTTCGTTCCAGGATCCGCACCACACGGACCCGCGAATGCCCTGGCCCCGCACAGCAAAGCGCCCGCGGCGGAGCGCGGGCAGCTGGGGAACCACGGCATCTGGAAAAGACGCTACATGCCGAAGCCCGCTGCCACCAGAGATTGACGGAGTGTTGCGGTCGGACCGTCGGCGCGATCACCGCGACAGCGTCCAGACACCGCGCGTTGGAGGCCCTGGAGCGGCACGACCTGAAGTGTCTTTCCCACGCGCTGGCGGTTCTGGACGACGAGCCCGTGATCGTGCTGCACAGGCCGACCGGAACGGGGTTCGAAGTACGCATCGGCGGCATCGGGGACAATTTCCAGTTGCACACACTGCTGGCCCACGTCCTCGTGGGCGGCGGCCACGTGGCCGGCACCACGCCGTCCGTGGAGAGCGTGCGCCTGGCCACGGATCCCGAGCCCGCCGCCGGGCGTACCCGGACCGTGGCAACCGGATCCTTCGAACTCCTCGCCCCGGACGGCACGCCCATCTGGAACGAAGGACTGCCCGACGACATCCCCGTGGTGGAGGGCCACCGCCTGCTCGTGCTCGACGAGCCGGCGTACCGGCGCAGTTGGAACGCCGACCGGTTCTTCCCGCATCTGCCGGGCAAGGCCGAGCTCATCCGTGTCCTGGGCGCGGACGAGACCCGGGCCTGGTTCGCCCGCACGTCTCCCGGGACCGACCGGCTGTCCTGATCGGGTGCGCCGGGCCGTCGTCGCCCGGGCGAAACCCGGTGGCCGTCCGGGCCCTGTTCTGCGTACGTTCGCACGCATGGCTGACGACGGCTTCGCGCATCCACGACTCGCCGCGATCTACGATGCACTCGATCCGGACCGCACCGATCTCGCCGCATACCTCAGGATCGCGGAGGAGTCCGAGGCACGCCGTGTCCTGGACATCGGCTGCGGAACCGGGGTGTTCGCACTTCTCCTGGCCGGCCGCGGGATCGACGTCGTCGGCGTCGATCCCGCCCTGGCCTCGCTTGAAGTCGCCCGGGCCAAGCAGGGCAGTGCACGGGTGGGATGGATCCATGGCGACGCGACGGGTCTCCCCCCGCTCCAGGCAGATCTCGCGACGATGACCGCGAACGTCGCCCAGGCCATCGTGGCCCCGGAGGCGTGGGAGGGGACGCTGCGGGGGGCCTACGAAGCGCTCCGGCCCGGCGGCCGCCTGGTCTTCGAGACCCGCGATCCCGCCCGGCGGGCCTGGGAGGAGTGGACCCGCGAGCACTCATACCGCGTGACGGAGATTCCGGCCGTCGGCCAGGTCGAGAGCTGGGTCGAGCTGGTCGAGGTCAGCGGGCCGCTGGTGACGTTCCGCTGGACCTACGGGTTCGCGGCGGACGGGCAGGTCCTCACTTCGGATTCGACGTTGCGCTTCCGGGAGCGGGAGGAGGTCGAGCAGGACCTGATCGGACGAGGGTACGTGGTGGATGAAGTCCGCGATGCACCCGACCGGCCGGGAAGGGAGTTCGTGTTCCTGGCGCGCCGTCCGTGAGCGACACGGTCGGCATCTGCGATGCCACCACGACGACTCCGGATCTGCCATGGGCTCGTGATGCGTTCGCCCGAGCAGCACCTCGTCCAGGCGCTCGACGTGCACCCGGAGCTCGGCAACGGCGCTCGCCGGCAGCATGAGCAGAACTTCTTGCAGCTTGTCCCGAGCCCAGCCCTCACCACAACACGGACAGGCGAACTCGGCCTCTCCATGCCTCCAGCGACGCCTGGTGCCGTGGACGCGCACAGACCATACGCGCTGAGCCCGCCCTCCGGGCGGCCGGCGCTACGTCCGAAACACGCCCTGACAGAGCTCCTTGCGCATCAGCGTGCACATCGTCTCGTAGCGACGCAGCGATCCGTCCGGCGCCTGCTCGTCCCACGTGTCGGGACTGCGGTCGTAGGCGACATACCCCAGTCGTTCGTACAGCGCCCGCGCCCGGGGGTTGCTCTCCTCCACGCCGAGCTCGGCGTGGCGGAGGCCGCGGTTCCTCATACGGAGTTCCGCGGCTTCGACGAGGAAGGTGCCGATCCCGCACGACTGCAGGGCCGGGTGGACCGCCAGCTGCCAGAGGGTGCCGGCCCCCTCCTTGACCCGGTAGTCGATGCCGGCCTTCGCGACGGGAACGTCCGTGGGGGTGCAGACCACGAGGTAGTCGACCTCGCCGAGCCGGGCACGCTCCAGCTGCACCGCGACGCCCGCCAGGTGGTGTGCGGACCCCGCCCATCCGCAGGACGCCAGGTCCGCATGCACCAGGTCCCGCACCGACAGCTTCAACTCCACGCTGATCATCCTCATCGCCTCCGGCCAGTCAGCATCCCTGCGAAGCACCCGGGATGCAACGCCGTTCTTCCGCATGTGCCCCCACATCGCTCCCGCACGCGGGTCATCCGAATGCCACGTCGGGCGCCCGTCCGCGGCGCGCCGGGGGACGAACCTCTCCTCGTTCGTAACTCTTTGCATCAGGACGTGACGTCGGCAGGACGAGAACACGCGGCGCACGACTCCCCGAAATCGGCCGTCACCAGGAGGACTGCGTTGTCATCCCGAATCCACCGCCCCGGATCCATGCGGCACAAGCTGATGGTGGCCGGCGCGTTCAGCCTGGTCATGGCCCTCGGTCCAGGAGTTCCTTCCGGCGCAGCGGCAGCAGTACCGCGGCCGTCCGGCGACACCATCCCCCTCGGCGACGGATACATGGGGGCCGGATATCTTGCGGATGCAAAGAACTTCACGGCGGACACGCGGCAGATCGAGTTCGGTGCCGAGGGCAGCGCGTCCACTCGGGCCACCCAGGCAGGCATCGACGTCTCCCACTACCAGGGAACGATCAACTGGCCGTCGGTGAAGTCGGCCGGCATCGGGTTCGCCTACATCAAGGCCACGGAGTCGACCACGTACAAGGACCCCACGTTCAGCGCCAACTACCTCCACGCCCACCAGGCGAAGGTGATCCGAGGCGCCTACCACTTCGCCCGTCCCGGTCTGTCCGGCGGCGCGGCGCAGGCGACGTACTTCGCCGCCAACGGCGGGGGCTGGTCGCGGGACAACCTGACGCTGCCCGGCATGCTCGATCTCGAAGGCGGCTGCTCCGGCAAATCGGTCTCGGCCATGCGGTCATGGATTCTGGACTTCTCGAACACGTACAAGGCGAAGACCGGACGTGACGTCGTCATCTACACCGGCCCGAGCTGGTGGAACACCTGTACGGGCGGGTGGAGCGGCATGGCCGCCCGGAGCCCTCTGTTCGTCGCGCACTGGACCGGCGCTTCCAGTCCCTCCATCCCGGGCGGCTTCCCGTACTGGACCTTCTGGCAGTACACCGACTCCGGTTCGGTGGGCGGGGTCTCCGGGGCGGTGGACCGCGACCGGTTCAGCGGTGACAGCGGCCGCCTTCTGGCCCTGGCCAACAACACCCTCTGACGGCCGAACGGGCGACATCGCACACCCTGTGGGAATAGTCGGCGCCAGTCACTGTTGATCACGGCATGACTTCTGACACACGTGACGCATTCGGGCAGATCGGCATCTGGAGCGGGGCCCTCCACCGGTCGCGGGCGGACGACGCGGGGAAGGCTGCCATCACGGAGGCGGTCAC
Organism: Streptomyces sp. NBC_00236; assembly: GCF_036195045.1. Lineage (NCBI taxonomy): Bacteria > Bacillati > Actinomycetota > Actinomycetes > Kitasatosporales > Streptomycetaceae > Streptomyces > Streptomyces sp. NBC_00236. Next base: position 68,434 of record NZ_CP108100.1, read on the forward strand.
CGAGCTCGAAGACCTCGGGTACGGCACGCTCTGGATCGGGGGCAGTCCCTCGCCCGACGATGCCGCCGCTGTCGTCGAGGCCACCCGTTCGATCACCGTCGCCACGGGAATCCTCAGTATCTGGGACCACCCCGCCGCGGATGTGGCGGCACGCATCGCGCGGCTCGACGCGGCCGCCCGCGGGCGGTTCGTCCTCGGCCTGGGTGTCAGCCACGGTCCGATGGTGCCGCAGTACTCGAAGCCGTACAGCGCGATGGTCTCCTACCTCGACGCGCTGGACTCCGCCACCCTGCCGGTGGACGCCGGACATCGTGTGCTGGCCGCGCTCGGCCCGAAGATGCTGAAGCTCGCGACGGGGCGGGCGCTGGGTGCCCACCCCTATCTCGTCACCACCGAGCACACGGCGGAGGCCCGCGAAGCGCTCGGCCCCGACGCTCTGCTCGCCCCGGAACTCTCCGTCGTGCTCGACACCGACCTCGACCGGGCGCGCACCACCGCGCGGACCATGCTGGCGATGTACCTGCAGCTGCCGAACTACACCGACAACCTGCTGCGGCTGGGGTTCTCGGAGAGCGACTTCGAGGACGGCGGAAGCATTCGCCTCCTCGACGCCCTGTTCGCCCTGGGCGACGCCGAGCAGGTGAAGACCCGGGCGAGGCAGTACCTCGACGCCGGTGCCGATCACGTCGCTCTCCAGGTACTCACCGCCGGCCAGGGCGGCGCCGGCCTGCCGCGAGCCGAGTGGCGCGCCCTGGCCGAGGCCTTCGGGGACGAACTGTAAGCGGCGGTTCCAGCAGGCGGCGGTCCGCCGGTCGTGACCGCCGCCTCGCATCCCGTCGACCGGACGGTGCGAGGCGGCGGCCGGGACCCGGCGGGAAGGCGGGCATCAGCCGCACCGTCCGTGGGCCGGAGCGTCCCCTTCGTACGACCGGGTCAGCGGATTTCCGTGACCCGGTGTTCCGTGCGCGCGGCGCAGTTGGAGTTGTCCACGGACACGTACACGTTGGCGATGTTGCCGCCCCAGCTCACGCAGTGGCCCTTGCCGTAGACGTAGGCCGGCCCCGCGTACGACGTGTAGTTCCCGGAGTCGCCGGCCCACTCGTCGGTGTCGGGCACGTAGATGTACGTGGACATGTCCTTGGCCGTACCGGGGTTGGTACGGATGGTCGCGACGCAGTTCCTCCCGTTCGTGGAGTTGTACGTCAGGTAGACGGTGCCCAGTGAGCCGACGGGCACCGAGTTCACGGTCTTGTAGGCACTGCCGCAGACGCCCTGAGGTGTGACGTTGGGTGCGGCAGAGGCTGCCGTGGCGCCCATGACCGTGGCACCCGCCACCAGCGCGCCCACCGCCCCGACGACCGCGACATTACGCAGGCTTCTCATATATCCCCCTTGTGTCTCCAGGAGCGGTTTGCTCCCACTTGATAGGACCCGCGGGCGGCAGGGATGGTTGTGCCGGGTATGCCCGCGGGTTCCGACGCAGGGTGCGTTCACGGGAGCCGGGGAGGTCTCGTCCCGCCCGGGTCACCGCTTGCGCAGGAGGGCGCAGACGAAGTTCTCCTCCACGGTGCGCAGCCGCTGCAGCAGTTCCGGCTTGTTCGTCTTGTTCACCTGGGTGGTGAGGGAGAAGGTCAGGGACCGTTTGCCGTCCGGTGTGGCGGCGACCAGTTGCGTATAGCCGGGAAAGTTGCCCGTGTGGCCGTACACCACACCGCAACGGGTCGTGTACCGGAAGAGGGCCAGACCTGCCTTGTTCGCGCCCGGGCCCGCCGGCTCGGAGGCCCCGTTCACCCAGTTCAGCTGCTGACGCCGGGTCCGGTCGGAGATCAACGTCCCGCCGGCGTAACCGCGGATGAACGACGTCATGTCCTTCGGCGTCGAGATGATCCCGCCCGACGCCCACACACCCGAGGCGCTGAGCACCTCGCTGACGTCCTCGGGCGGGTTCGGCGGGGTGACGTCGTAGCCGTGCATGTACGGCTCGGGCATCCGGTAGCCCTGCGGCAGGCTGGTGCCGCGCATACCGAGCGGGCGGTACACGAGTCGGGCGAGCAACTCCTCGTAGCGGCGACCTGTCACCGCCTCCGCCATCAGCGCGACGGCGATGTTGTCGGAGTTGGAGTAGGCGTACCGGGTCCCGGGGCGGAACGCCAGCGGCTCGGCGGCGACGAAATCCAGCAGCCGCCGGGAGTCGAAACGGCGCCGGGGGTCCGCGGTCACCAGGGACAGGAACTCCGGGTCCGCGCTGTAGTCCGGCAGCCCGCTGGTGTGGTTCAGCAGTTGCCGCAGTGTGACCCGGTGCCAGGCGCGGGGCAGCCGGGGCAGCACCCGGCCGATGGTGTCGTCCAGCCGAAGCCTCCCCCGGTCGACGAGTTGGAGGGAGACCGCGCCGCTGTAAGCCTTGGCCGTGCTGGCGATACGCATGTGGTCGGTCGTCCGGATCGGGCGGGCGGTGCCGGTGTCGGCGACACCCGCCCGGAATACCTCGGTGCGGTGCTCTCGTTCGAGGACGGCGATCACGCCGGGCGGCCCGCCGGGCGCATCGGTCAGTTCCTGCAACTGCACGCGCAGCGCGCGGTCGTGGTCGGCGGGGGCGTCCGCGGCGTGGGCGGGGGAAAGCATCGGCCCGGCCGCGCAGGCAGCGGCCAGCAGGGCGGCGAGGGGCAGGCGGACCTGCGGGAGGCCTGGAAGCAGCACGGAAGTACTCCTGAGACGTGAGCCCGGTGGAGAATCCAGCTTCGCCCGCTGCTCCGCGAGCCGCCCGTCGCCCTGCTCCATCCAGCCGAGACCACGCAGCCGCCGCCCCTCGCGGGGCTGTGACGTGGTGCGGGGTGCCCGCGCCCGCGGGCTGTCAGCGCCGTCCGCCGAACTCCCAGGCATGCACTTCGATCCCGGCGTACCGGTCCGGCGTGAGGACGGCGCGTGCCGCGTCCGGATCCGGCGCCCTTACCAGTGCCGCCGTGCCCAGCCAGGTCGTACCGTCGTCGGAGAGCAGCGGCCCGTAAGCGATCAGGTCGTCCCGGCCGGCCGGCACCGCGAGGTCGGCGGGATCCCCCGCGCCGAGGCCGATCACGAGGTACCGGTTGCCGCCGCTGTGTCCACCGGGGAAGTCCCACATGGTGCGCCCCAGCAGGTTGCGCCACCTCCTCAGCAGCACGTCGCGGTAAGCGCCCGCCTGGTAGTTCGGCTCGTCGAAGGCGAACGCGCGGGCGGCGGCGGGGCCGGGCAGGTCGACGATGTGCACGCTTCCGGTGGGCACCTCGTCGTTGTCGTGCGCGAAGGTCGGGCCCCTGGCGATCAGCTCCTTCGCATATTGGTCCATGTAGGACCAGTGTTCTTCCAGCAGCTCTTCCCGCAGCGGAAGGGAGCCGGGCCGGTCGCGGTGGTAGCAGAGGAACTCCATGACCGAAGGATCTCTGAACCGAGGCAGCCGGGTCGAGCCGGTTTTCCGCGATGAGCGCCCGGCCCGGTGGGCGGGTGCGCTGCCGTCACACTGTGTCGAGCCAGGTCAACGCCGCGACCACCAGCGCTTCCACGCCGGTGCTCAGCGTCGGCTCGACGACCGGTGCGAAGGCCGACGAGTGGTTGCTCGGCAGCTCGTCCATGCGTCCCTCCTTGAACGCCGCGATCGCCGATTCCGCCTCCAGCCCGCCCCAGAACCAGAACACCGTGGGCACGCCGAGTGCCTCACCGAACACACCCACGTCCTCGCTCGCGTTCACCTGCGGCATCGGCAGCAGCCGCTGGGCGCCGAAGTGCTCGGAGAACGCCGCCACCGTCGTCTTCGTGGCCTCGGAATCGCTGACGAGCGCGGGGGCGGCGGCGAACCAGGCGAGGTCCGGCGGCTTCGGCGCGCCGCTCGTCCGTGACTCCCCCGTCACGATGCGCTCCACCGCGCTGCGGACCAGGTCGCGTACGGCAGGCGTGAAAGCGCGGATGTTGACGCCCAGTTCGGCGGTTTCCGGGATGATGTTGTCCTTCGTACCGGCCTTCAGGCGCCCCACCGTCACCACGGCCGTCTCCGCCGGCGGTACCTCACGGGCGACGATGCCCTGGAGCCGAGTGACCACGTTGGCCGCCATGAGCACCGGATCGATGGACGCTTCCGGCCTGGATCCGTGGCCGCCCCGGCCGTGGAGGGTGATGTTCACCGAGTCGGCGGCCGCCATCACCGGCCCGCTGCCGTGACCGATGAATCCGGCGGGCAGCGGTCCGACGTGCTGGCCCAGGACGATGTCCGGCTTGGGAAAGCGTTCGAAGAGGCCGTCGTCGACCATGCCCCGGGCGCCGACCGCCAGTTCCTCGGCCGGCTGGAACACCACCAGCAGTGTGCCGCTCCACTGCTCGCGGGCCCGCGCGAGAAGGTCTGCGGCACCCGTCAGGCAGACGGCGTGCATGTCGTGACCGCAGGCGTGCATCACGGGCACGTCATGGCCGTCGCCGTCGACGGCGCGGACCGTGCTGGCGTACGGCAGTCCTGTGTTCTCCTCCACCGGCAGCGCGTCGAAGTCCGCGCGCAGCATCACCACGGGGCCGTCCCCGTTACGCAGGACGCCGACCACGCCGGTGACGCCGACCTGCTCGACGACCTCGTCGAAGCCCCCCTTGCGCAGGCGCTGCGCCAGCAACGCGGCAGTCCGGGTCTCCTGCAGCGAGAGCTCCGGGTGGCTGTGCAGGTCCCGGTAGAAGTCGGCAAGGTCCTCGCGTATGTGCTGCAGGCCCTCGGTCACCGTACTGGCCATGTCCCGTTCCTCCTCCTAGCCGGTCCCGGCACCGTACCTTCCGGCCGGACGCCCCGCACGGCGACGCCTGGCGCTGCGGAGCAACCCCCGCCTGCGGAAAGGCCGCAGGTCCTTCACGGCGCCTCAGCGGGATCGGGCACCCGCCGGGCGTACGCCAGTGCCTGGACCTCGGCGTAGGACGGGGCGGCCGGATCCGTCGGCCGCCCGTCCCGGATGCCGGTCGCCGCGCCGACGGCCGCCGCCAGTGCCCTGCGGTAGAGCAGCGAGCCGAGGCTGACCCTGCGCACGCCCAGCGAGGCCAGTTCGGCAAGCGTGGGCCCGGCCGGGTTGTACAGGATGTTCAACGGGACGACGAGCGCCGAGGTCAGCTCGGCGATCGCGGCCGGATCCGAGAGCCCGGGCACGAACACCCCGTCGGCACCGGACTGTTCGTAGAGGGCCAGGCGCATCTCGGTCTCGTCCTCGTGGCGGGACGCCCAGTGGGTGTCGGTACGTGCGTTGACGAACAGCGCGGGTGCCACCTCTTTGACCGCGGCGATCTTCGCCGCGTGCAGCTCCATCGGCGCGAGTGTGCCGTCGGGTCGGCCGTCCTCCAGGTTGATGCCGGCCGCGCCCGCCTCGTACAGGGCCCGTGCCAGTGCGGCCACTTCCGCCACGTCGTCGCTGAACCCGCCTTCGGCATCGACGGTGAACAGGAATCGGCCCGTTCCGAGGCGACGGGCCAGACTCACGGTCGCCTCGGCCGTGGCGGCTGCCCCGTCCGGCAGACCGGCCGCGGCGGCGACACCCAGGCTGGTGGTGCCGACCGCGGCGAAGCCCTGTTCGGCCAGCGCGGCGGCGGAGGCGCAGTCCCAGGCGTTGGGCAGCAGCAGTGGGTGCGCCCCGTGGTGCAGCCGGGCGAACGGAGTGAGCGGGCGCCGGAGCAGTCCGTCGGCCAGCGCGAGGGCGTGGGCCCTGCCCGGGCAGATGCGGGGCGGGGCGCCGAAGGTGAGAGGCACCGGGTGCGCGCGGTTGGCGGCCGCCAGGTCGAGGAGCACCACGTCGCCCTCGGCGATCGCGCGGCCTGCGACCCGGGTGGCTCCGGCGGCGACGCGACGCATGTTCCGTACGGGAGGCAGGTCCCGCAGGACCCGGGACAGCGGAAGCCGTTCGTTGCCGGCTGCGGTTTCGACGAGCGCGGCCGTCGCCTCGCATGCCTGGACGAGCAGACCGATGCGACCGGCTGCGGACTCCAGGGCGGCGTCGTCCGAAGGACGCACCGGTTCGGTGGCGGCCTCGGATCCGGCCGACGGAGTGCCAGGTCCGCCCTGTGTGGACACAGGCTCGTCCGACGGACAACCAGGTCCGTCCTGTGTGGAGCCAGGGCCGTCCTGTGTGGGAGCGGCCGGCCACCTCACCAGCCTCGCCACCGCCTCGTCGGCAGCTGCGTCCTCCCCGCCGAAGTACACCCCGGCCACCGCGATCACTGCCTGCGCCACGGCTGCGGGCTGCGCCATCCCCAGGGCCCCGGCGAGCGTACGCACCACCGTGACCCGGGTGTCTTCGCCGGGCACCACGGCTGCGGCCTCGCGCAGCGACTCCGGAGCGAGACGGGCCACCTCGGCCTCGACCAGGGCGCGCCGCCGCCGGTGTGGCTCTCCGTGGCTGAACCGGGCCACAGTGGCGCGCAGCCAGGCAACGCTCGCCCCGGGCGGGCCGTCTGCCGCGGCCGGCCGTTCCGGGACGAGCGCCGGATCGGCGAGGGCCGACCGTACGTCCTCGAAGCGGTCGAAGTGGTGCGTCGTGTACGTCATGGTTCCGACGCTAGGGCCTCGACGGTTCGGCGCGGCCCGAACCGTCATGGCGGCATCATGGCTGCATGTCCTCCATCGCCGAGACCGCGTCCCTGCTCGCCGACCGCACCCGGGCCACCTTCTGCCAGTCCCTGCTCGACGGCCGGGCCTGGACCGCGGGCGAGCTCGCACGGAGCGCCGGGGTCAGCGCGTCCACGGCCAGCGAGCAGTTGTCCCGACTGATCGACGGCGGCCTGCTGGCCGAGGAGCGGCAGGGCCGGCACCGCTATGTGCGGCTGGCGGGCCCGGAGGCCGCCGCCCTGATCGAGGCCGTCGCCTCATACGCCCCCGACGCTTCCGCCCGCCCGCGGAACCTGCGCCAGTCCGGCCGGGCGGGTGCCGAGGCGCGAGCCCGGACGTGCTATGACCATCTGGCCGGTGAGCTGGGTGTGGCGCTGGCCGATGCCATGATCTCCCGGGGCCTGGTCTCCGAGGACGCCGGTCTCTCCGTCACCCCGGCGGGCCGGGAGTGGCTGGCGGACGCCCTGGGTTACCGGCACCCCACGGGTGCGCGCCGGCCCTTGGTGCGGAGCTGCCTGGACTGGACGGAGCGCCGGTCGCATCTGGCCGGAGCGGTGGGAGCGGCCCTGTGCGCCACGTCGCTGGAGCGGCAGTGGGTGCGGCGGATCGGCTCCGGGCGGGCGGTGAAGGTGACGCCGGTGGGGGCCGAGTCGTTCCGGGAACTGCTGGGTGCGGAGGTCGGCTGAGCTGCGCGACGGGTGCGCGCCCGCGGATTACCTCCGGGGTAATCGACCGCTCCTCTCCCCCGCGGCAGGATCGGGCATACCGACGGGGACCCCGTCGGCAGCCCACTGACCGCAAGGAGCCCTCCATGGCCGTCAAGCCCGTTACCGGCAACCCGATTCCGGCCGGCGACGCACGTTCCGTCGCCGAGACCACCCGGGCCGTCGTGAACGCGTTCCTCGCGGCCCGGCTGGCCGGGGACACCGAGCAGATCGCCGCGCTGTTCGCCGACGAGGTCGACTGGCTGCTCGCGCCGAACCCTGCGGTCCCGTGGATCCGACCGCGGTCCACGGCCGCCGAATGCGCCGCCCAGTCCGCGGAGTTGGCGGCGCACACGGTGCCGGAGGACGCGCGGGCGTCCGTCGACACGTTTCTCGTCGACGGCACCGATGCCGTCCTGATGGGGCATCTCTCGGGAACCGTACGGGCGACGGGCAAGTCCTTCGCGGGCCCGTTCGCTCTCCGTCTCACCGTCGAGGACGGCCGCGTCACCCGGCACCACCTCTACGAGAACAGTCTGTCGATCGCCGAAGCCTGCACGTCGTAGCGCGTCCCGGGCGCCGCTCCGCCCGGGACGCGTGGCCTGCCGGGTCAGCCGGGGGCGGGCGGGGCAGGCCGTGCGAGGTGACTCCACAAGAAGGTGTGCATGAGGGCGTTGTTGTGGGCGGCCTGCTCGTTGTCGCCCGCGCCCGCGTGGCCGCCGCCGGTGTTCTCGTGAAGCAGGACCCGGTGACCGAGTTCGCGCAGCCGTGCGGCGGCCTTGCGGGCGTGGCCGGGGTGGACCCGGTCGTCACGGGTGGAGGTCGTCAGGAGCAGGGGCGGATAGGACCGGTCCGCGGCGAGCCGGTGGTACGGGGACAGCGCGCTCAGGTGCACGCGATCGGCCCGGTCGTCCGGGTCACCGTACTCGGCGATCCAGGACGCACCGGCCAGGAGTTCGTGGAAGCGGAGCATGTCCAGCAGGGGGACCTGGGCGACGACGGCGCCGAACAGTTCCGGGTACCGGGTGACCATCGCGCCCATGAGCAGTCCGCCGTTGCTGCCGCCCGCCGCGCCCAGCATGGCCGGGGTGGTGATGCCTCGTCGGACGAGGTCGGCGGCGACGGCCGCGAAGTCCTCGAAGGCCCGTACCCGGTCCGCGCCGAGTGCCGCCCGGTGCCAGCCGGGGCCGTACTCGCCGCCGCCCCGGATGTTCGCGATCACATAGGTGCCCCCGCGCTCCAGCCAGGCCCGGCCCGTCACCGCGCCGTAGAAGGGGGTGAGCGAGACCTCGAAGCCGCCGTAGCCGTAGAGGAGGGCGGGGCCGGGGCCCGCGGAGGCGTCGCGGGGGCCGATCACGAAGTACGGCACCTTCGTGCAGTCCTGCGAGAGGGCGAAGAACTGCTCCACTCCGAGCCCGGCCGCGTCGAAGCGGGCCGGGGCCTGCTTGATGATCTCCGTTTGGCCCCCGACCCGCCCGTGGTAGAGCGTGGAAGGCTGCAGGAACCCCGACACGTCGAGGAAGAACTCGTCGGAGACGTCCGGGTCCGTGTCCACGACGCTGACGGCGGACAGCGCCGGGACGTCCGCGAGCGGCTCGCGCGCCCACCCGGCGCCGGGGGTGGGGGTGAGTACCTCGATGCGGGTGCTGACGTCGTGCATCGTCTCCAGGATCAGATGGTGACGGGTCCACGCGTGCCCGGCCAGGGCGGTCCGGGCGTCCGGTGTGAACAGCACCTCCGGGGTCCGGTCGCCCGCCAGGAAGGAATCGAAGCCGAAGGCCAGCATGGAACCCGCGCGGTGTCCGAGCCAGTCGGACTTCAGGCTGACGATCAGGTGCTCGCGATGGGCGTACGCGTCGGCGTCGTCCGGGACATCGATCCTGATGAGCGAGGCCTCCGGGGTGAGGAGATACATCTCGCTGTGGTGGAAGTCCATCGACCGGACGACGAAGTCCCGTTCGAACCCTGGCGTGGAGTCGTGCCAGCCGCCGGCCGCCACGTCCCGCGCCTCGCCCTCGAAGACCGGCTCGGCATCCTCCAGGGGCGTACCGCGGCGCCATCGGCGAACCGTCCTCGGATAGCCGGATTCGGTGAGGGAGCCCGGCCCGAAGTCCGTGCCGACGAACACGGTGTCGGCGTCGATCCATCCGATCCGGGTCTTCGCCTCCGCCACCTGGAACCCGTCCTCGACGAAGGTCCGGGTGCCGAGGTCGAACTCGCGGACCACCACGGCGTCTCCGCCGTCACGCGAGAGGCTGACCAGGGCGCGGCCGCAGTCGGGGTGGCGTACCCGTGCGCCGGCCCATATCCACTTCGTTCCCTCCGTGGCGGCGAGCGCGTCGACGTCGAGGAGCATCTCCCACCGGGGAGCGTCCGTCCGGTACTGCTCCGGCGTCGTGCGCCGCCACACACCCCGCGCATGCCCGGCGTCACGCCAGAAGTTGTAGAGGAACTCGCCGTGGCGCGCGACATACGGAATCCGGTCCGGGGCGTCCAGCACCTCCAGCAGGCGCTCCTTCAGCGAGGCGAACGCCGCGCCGGATGCCAGAGCGGCGTCCGTCTCGGCGTTGCGCTCCGCCACCCAGGCGAGCGCGGCCTCGCCCTCGATGTCTTCCAGCCACAGGTACGGGTCATCGTTGATCACCACCGAATTGTGCAGCCTCGCGGGGCACCGTGGGTCCGTATCCGCCGCTCGCGGCCGGCGGAACCCCGCTCCGCTCCCCCGCCGGCACGCCCGGACGGCGTGCCGGCGGGGCCGGGTCGGGTGGCCGCGCCGTGTTCCCGTCCGGTGGCTGCGGAACGGAGACCGGTGGCGGGGTCGCGGGCGGCGGGTGGCGGCGGCTACCTGCGGGTCGTCTCCTTCCCTGCGCTGCCGTTGATGACGAACTGGGATCCGGGCTCGACCACCACGTCGCCGTCGGCGGAACCCGTGATGGTCACATCGGTCAGCGTCGCGCTGCCGCGCGCGCCGCCGTGGGCGAGGATTCCCGCCCCGTTGACGGAGTTCTCGATGCGGACGTTGCTGATCTGCGCTCCCGGCACGGAGCCCCCGCCCGACTTGAACTGGATTCCGTCATAGGTGGAGTCGTGGATGTCGGTGTCGCGGATGGTGACGCCCGGGATGTTCTGCGAGGCCGCGAACAGGGTGATGGCGCCGAACTCCTGGGCCTCGCCCCAGAATGCTCCGCCCGTGCGGTGCAGCGCGTTGTTGGCGATCAGCGTCTCCCCGGAGAAGGGCAGCGGATCGTGGTCCGTGGCCAGCATGATGCCGGGGTAGTTCATGGTGTCGGAGATGATGTTGTTCTCGATCGTGTTGCCGTAACCGCCGTAGACCGCGATGCCGTTGGCCCTCCAGGGCAACTGGATCGTGTTGTTGCGGAAGTGGTTGTCGTGGCCGATGTCCACCGACGGGTCCTTCACGTACTTGCTCGACCACACGGCCAGCGAGTCATCTCCGGTGTTCCTGAAGGACGAGTTGAACACGGTCGAATTGCGGGTGCCGTTGGCGAAGTTGATGCCGTCCGCGTAGGTGTTGCGGATCCGCATGCCGGTGAACCGGAGATCGTCACCGGGTCCCCAGAGTTCCGGGATGTTGCTGTAGTCCCGGCCGACCCACACACCCACGTTGGCGTGCTCCAGCCACACGTTCGTGATCTCCGTGTGCTGGCCGAAGCGCCCGTTCAGGCCGACGCCGCCCTCGGCGTTGCCGTCTCCGCCCCGGATGGTGCCGGAGCCGAAGATCGCCAGGTCCGAGATCTTGGTGTTGTCGTCGATGTCGAAGCCGAAGTTCCCTTCGTGCGGGTGATTGATACCGCCCGCGTCCTGAGGCGCGGTCAGCGTGTACAGCTGCGAGTGCCACATGCCCGCGCCGCGGATCGTGACGTCGCTGATGCCGACCTGGTTGTACTGCCCCCGGTTCAGCGGGTCGTCGGTCAGGATCTTCTGCTCCTGCCGCCACTGCCCCGGCGGAATCCATACGCAGCCGATGTCACCGTTCTGGTCGGCCGTCACCGCCCGCTGGATGGCGTCCGTGTCGTCGATCCCGTCGTTCGGGACGGCCCCGTAGGCGGTGATCGAGGTGCATCCGGCCGGCTGGGCGGCTGCGGGAGCCACCTGCTCCAGGTCGACGAGGTCGATGACGTAGAAGGATGCGGCGTCGCCCGCGTCGCGCTGGAGACGGAACTTCGTTCCGGCGGGATAGGACTGGCCGAGCAGTGCGTGGGACTCGTCGAACAGTCTGCGGGCGTCCGCCTGCGGCGTGTTGGTCAGGCCCTCCGGGCTGTCCGTGTCGCCGTAGAGCCAGCTGTGCTTGGAGGAGAGCGTCAGCTTCCGGGCGAAGGTGCCGTTGACGTAGAGGCTGATCGTGGCCTGTGTCCCACCGCCGCCGAGGGCGTCGGGTATGGAGTTGCGCACCACGAGGGAGTTCGACGGCACGGTCGAGGTGACCTCGACGAACTGGCCGGTGGAGTCCAGCCGGACGGACTGCCGGCCGGAGGACTCGGTGGCGAAGTTGGTGTGCCCGAAGGTGCGTTCACGGTCCGATGTCAGCAGCGTGCCCCGGTAGTCGCCTGCCTCCGCCTCGTACTCGGTGTACGGGACCGCGGCCCCGCGGCCGACCACGATGGCGCGCGAGAAGACGTTGTTGTTCTCGTTGGTCTCGGCGACCACACCCGTGGCGTCGGCCGTGGCGGTCAGATTGGCGCCGCCGCTCTTCGCGGTCCAGGTCCCGCTGACGGCCACCGTGACCGTGCCCCCGGCGGGGATCGCGCCCGTGGCCCCGTTCAGGGTGGTGCTCTCCGCGAGAAGGCGGGTGACGGTGGGCGAACCGACCTCAGTGGTACCGCGGTTGCGCACGGAAACGGAGAAGGTGACCGGGGCGCCCACCGCGGGGTTGGAGGGGGTGGACGTGATGCCGAGCACCTCCAGGTCGGGGCCCGGGCTCTGCCCGATCTCGAGCTTCGTGGCAGCGGTGCGGCTGTTGTTGCTGTTGTCCTGCTCGACGACCGTGTCGGCCGGGTCGACGACCGCCGAGACGCTGTAGGCACCCATGGCCCGTCTGCCGACGTCGATCCGTACGGTGGCCGAGGCGCCGGCGGCGAGGGCGGCCACCGGCGCACTGCCGGCGGCCGCGCCCTCCAGGCTGACGTCGACGGTCGTCGCCGCGGCCGCCGCCGTGCCCGTGTTGCGTACAGTGGCGTCGACCGTGACGTCGTCCTTCTCGGACGGCGACGCGGGCGACCAGGTCAGCTCGGACACGGTCAGGTCCGGGTTGGGTGCGGCGGTGCCGACGACCTGGATCTCGGCGGCCTGGGCGCCGGGGGCGCCCGAGTTGGAGGAGAACTTCAGCTGCACGTCCGCGTACCGTCCGGTAACCGGGATCGTGACCGTGTTCTCGTTCGCCGAAGGGTCGAAGACGTAGTCGGCCCGGGCCTTCAGCTGGGTGAAGCCGGTGGCGGACTGGCCGCGGCCGAGCACCTCCATGCTCTGGGTACGTGTCGCCCAGGCCTGGTCCGGGGAGAGCTTGACGACGACGGCCTCGATGTCGGCGTCTGCGCCGAGCTTCACCGTCAGCGTGGCCGGGTGGCCGCCGGATTCCCAGTACGTGCCGGTCTTGTCGTCGTTGGCGTTGGACGCCACGTACGTCTGGACGGACGACGACGCCTCGATCGGCTTGTTCAGCGCCAGGTTGGACCCGACGGCGGGCGACGGGCCGGGGTCGCTCCCGGTGTCCTCACCGCGGACCTCGACCTGGGAGAGCTGCGCGGCGTTCCAGCCGCTGTTGGCGGTCACCTGCACACGGATGTACCGGGCCTCCGTCGCGGCGAATCCGAGGGTCACGGTATTGCCCGCTGCCGGGCTGAACTCCCGGGCCGCGGAGGCGGACAGGGTACTGAAGGTGCTCCCGTCCGTGCTGCCCTGGATCCCGATGGTCTGGGCCCGGGCCTCCCAGGTCGCCGGCAGCTTCAGCACCACCTGGTCGACGTCGAACCGGCTGCCGAGGTCGATCCGAACCCACTGCGGGAGTGTGCCGGTGCTCTCCCAGTACGTCTGCTGGCTGCCGTCGGCCACGTTGGCGGCCGGGTAGGCGCCGTGCGCACCGCTGGTCGTCACCTGCTTGCCGAGGGCGAGGTCGGGGACCTGTACGGCTGCCGAGGCGGCGACCGGCAGAAGGCCGACGGTCATCAGCGCGGCGGTCACCGCGCCGACGGCCAGCCGCCGTCCCAGTTGCTTCCATCTCATGCTGTCCTCTGTTCCGTGGGGCCACGGGACCGGGAGCGCGCGTGAAGGCGTCGCCGGCCGTACGACGCGCGCGGCGTCGTACGGCGGGACAAGGCCGGGTTGCGGGCTGCCGGTACACCGATGGGGGCGATCGGGGACGCCGGCAGGAGGGAAAGCAGGCCGCCCGCCGGAAACTCGCGCATCTAGCTTCGCTTTTTGAGCGATCTGATTCATTTTTTGCGGCGCTGCGGTGACAGGTTTCTAGCAGGTCACGCTTTTGTCAACGGTCCTCACACCGACATCCCCCGCGCACCGCTGTTTGTGCTGCTCAGCGCCACGTACCGAATCGCGGCGGGGCGGCGGTGCCCGCAACCACCTGCGGACGGATGCCTGCCGGGCCGGTCTGCGTGGATCTGCATAGTTCTGCGCGGTTCTGCGGGAGGTTCGATCATCGAGGCTATGGCTCCGATTCCTCCCGGCACCCTCTGGTCGCCGCCGTCGATCGCCCCGATGCTGGCCGTGCCGGGCCCGCTTCCCGAGCCCGATGCGGACTGGGCGTTCGAGACCAAGTGGGACGGTGTCCGCTGCGTCCTGACCACGACGGGTGACGGATCGGTGCGACTGGCCTCGCGGGCGGGCAACGACATCACGGTGACGTATCCGGAGCTGCAGGCCCTGGGCGGCGAACTGCGGGGGCGCGGTGTGGTCCTGGACGGTGAAGTCGTGGCCCTCGACGCGGCCGGACGGTCCGACTTCGGCCTGCTCCAGAGCCGGATGGGCGTGGCCGACGCACGGCGCGCCGGCCGCCTTGCGCTGGACTGTCCCGCCCATCTGATGATCTTCGACGTCATGTACGTCGACGGGCTCGGTCTGCTGAGTGCGACGTACCGGGAGCGCCGCGAGATGCTGTCCGCCCTCGGTCTGAACGGGGCGCACTGGTCGGCACCGTCGAACGTGCACGGGCGCGGATCACAGGTGTGGGACGCCGTGGTCCGTGAAGGCCTGGAGGGCGTGGTCGCGAAGAGGCTCTCCTCCCCGTACCTGCCCGGCACCCGATCGGCTCACTGGCGCAAGACCAAGCGGGTGGAGACCCTGGACGTGGTCATCGGTGGCTGGACCCAGCGACGGGGCGCAGCGGCCGGTGTGCCGGGAGCAGTACTCGTCGGCGTCACCGGGCCCACCGGTCTGCGGTACGCGGGATCGGTGGGGTCGGGAATGTCCGAGCGTGAACAGAGCGAACTCACGGCGTACTTCGCGGTCATCGCACGAGCGTCGTCCCCGTTCACCGACCCTGTCGACGTGGCCGGCGCGCACTGGGTGGAGCCGCGGCTGGTCGCGGAGGTCACCGCGACGCAATGGACCAGGGCCGGCCGGCTGCGCCATCCGGTCTGGCAACGGCTGCGACCGGATCTGACCCGCCTCGGCTGACAGGGCCGGCGGGCACCTCCGACGCGGGCCGGGCAGCCCGTGCCCGGACTGCGGCCTCTGACAGGATCGCGCCATGGCTGAACACGACGCGGAGCGCGGCTACCTTCTGGACAACCGGCAGTCGGAGGCGGGCATCCGTTTCGGGGCTCTCAGCGAGCTCTTCGATCCGGGGACGTTCCGGCATGTCGACCGGCTCGGCATCACCACCGGCATGCGGTGCTGGGAGGTCGGCGCCGGCTCTCTCTCCGTACCCCTGGGGCTGGCCGAGCGGGTCGGCCCGACCGGAGCGGTGGTCGCCACCGACATCGACGTGTCGTGGACCGAGGGCGTCACCGACGGCGTGGTCGAGGTGCTGCGCCATGACGTGGCGGCCGACCCGCCGCCTCCCGGCGGTTTCGACCTGGTCCACGCCAGGCTGGTCCTGGTGCACGTCACCGACCGGGCCGAGGCGCTGCGCCGCATGGTCCAGGCGCTCCGGCCGGGCGGGCGACTGCTCCTGGAGGACGCCGACCCGGGGTTGCAGCCGCTGCTCTGCCCCGACGAGTCCGGTCCGCAGCAGCGGCTCGCCAACCGGCTGCGCTCCGGGTTCCGCTCGCTGATGGCGGCCCGGGGCGCGGACCTCACGTACGGGCGGACCCTGCCCAGGCTGCTGCGCGAAGCCGGCCTGGAGGACGTACAGGCCGACGCGTACTTCCCGATCACCTCGCCTGCGTGTTCCGTCCTGGAGGCCGCGACCGTGCGGCAGATCCGCGGCCTTCTGGTGTCGGAGGGGCTCGCCACCGACGACGAGATCGAGCGCCACCTGGCCAACGTCGCCACCGGCCGCCTCGACCTCGCCACCGCTCCCATGATCTCCGCGTGGGGGCGGCGCCCGTGACCTCGCGCGGAGCAGCCGCATCGGCCTGGGCGCGGAAGGAGGATCCGGCAGAATCGGTCAGGAATCAAGAAGCGCGGGTCGCAGGGGCGGATCTAGCATGATCGCCATGGACATCAGCATTCACACGAGCTTCCTTCCGCACGACGACCCGGACGCGTCCGTGGCCTTCTACCGCGACGTTCTCGGCTTCGAGGTCCGCAGCGACGTCGGGCAGGGCAAGATGCGCTGGATCACGGTGGGGCCCGCCGGGCAGCCCAGCACGTCGATCCTGCTGGCGCCGCCGGCCGTCGACCCCGGCATCACCGAGGACGAGCGCCGCACCATCACCGAAATGATGGCCAAGGGCACCTACGGATGGATCCTGCTGGCCACCCCGGACCTCGACTCCGTGTTCGAGAAGGTGCAGTCGAGCGATACCGAGGTGGTCCAGGAGCCGACCGAGCAGCCGTACGGCATCCGCGACTGCGCCTTCCGTGACCCGGCAGGCAACCTGGTCCGCATTCAGGAGCTCCGCTGAACCGTCGGGCTGACGGACCGCCCCGCTCCCTACGGGGCAACGCCGCACTCCAGGCACGCACCCGAAGCCGACGAAACGGAGCTCGTATGTGTCTCCCCGCGTGGGGGCGTGCCCGCATCACGGCACAGCGCCTGAACGACCTCGCACGCCTGCGTCGCGTACGCGACCGCATCGACCGGGAGTACGCGCAGCCACTGGACGTCGAAGCGCTCGCCCGCGGCGCCGCCATGCAGGCCGGGCAGCTCAGCCGTCAGTTCCGGCTGGCCTACGGCAAGTCCCCGTACGCGTATCTGATGGCCCGTCGTATCGAGCGTGCCGGCGGCCTGCTGCTCCACCGCGACCTCGACGACGCCGATATCCGCCGCATGGTCGGCTGTTCGTCGCCGGGTGTCTTCCGCAGGCACTTCACCGAGCTGGTGGGCATGCCGCCCCACGCCTACCGCCGGCGCGCCGTCGGCACCGTGGCGGACATGACGCCATGGGTGCCGGAACAGGCGACACGGACAGCGACAGCCGGGCTCGCCACCACGGGGGCCTGAGGAGGGATTGCGGTGCAGCCGGGACACTGCCCGGGGAGAAGGCAAGAGGGATGCTCCACCTCTTGCCACTTTTAACTTATAGCGCAGTGGGGGGCTTGCCGCAAGGCCCCCGCCGTACCGCAGAATCACTCGTCGGCGTCCGAAGCCGGTGACGCCGGAAGCTGCGGAAACAGGAGATTCACTCAGTGCATATGTGTGTGCCGGTTCACGGGTTGCGCCACGACGGCGACCCGTTGGTGGAACCCGGCGTGCGGTCGCGGGCACCGCACGACGAGGTGCGGGAATGCGCACCGCCCCGGTTCCCGGGCTCGACCGCGGATCGGAGCTGATGGCATGAACCCCTTGAGCACCAGCGCGTTCGATCTGCCCGACCGGCTCGCCGTCAAGGCCGACCCCCATCTGATCGCCGCTGACGAAGAGCACTTCGCGGCCATCGCCGAGTGCCTGGAACAGTCGGTCGCCGAACTCTCCGCACGCCTCGATGCCGAACGCAGGTCGCCAGGCGGCATGGGCCGCCAGGCGATGGACCGGGACATCGAGATCCACCGGCTGACCGCCCGGCTGCGTACACTGCGCCGGTTCGGCCTGGACCTCTGTCTCGGGCACATGGTCGGCGCGGACGATCCCGAGCCCGTGTACGTGGGGCGGCTGGGCCTCACGGACAGCACGGGCCGTCGCCTGCTGACCGACTGGCGCTCCCCCGCGGCCGAGCCCTTCTTCGGAGCCACCCATGCCAACCCGATGGGCCTGGCGAGCCGCCGCAGGTACCGCTGGACCCGCGGCCGGGTCAGTGACTTCTGGGACGAGGTGTTCACGCCGGACGGGGGCGCCGGGCACGCGGCGCTCGACGACCAGTCCGCCTTCATCGCCACGCTCGGCGGCAACCGGTCGGCACGGATGCGCGATGTGCTCGGCACCATCCAGGCCGACCAGGACGCCGTCATCCGTGCGGGATCCCGCGGCGCACTCGTCGTCGACGGCGGCCCGGGTACCGGAAAGACCGTCGTCGCCCTGCACCGTTCCGCGTACCTCCTCTACTCCGATCCGCGCCTCGGCCACCACCGCGGCGGCGTGCTGTTCGTCGGTCCGCACGAGCCGTATCTCGGCTACGTGGCCGACGTCCTGCCGAGCCTCGGCGAGGAGGGCGTGCAGACCTGCACCCTGCGCAACCTGGTCACCGAGGGAGCCGCGGCAGGGGTCGAGGCCGACCCGGACGTGGCCCGGCTCAAGTCGTCCGCGGATCTGGTGAAGGCCATCGAGGCCGCTGTCAGGTTCTACGAGGATCCCCCCGCCAAGAGCATGACGGTCACGACCCAGTGGTCCGACATCCGGCTGAGCGCGGCCGACTGGGCGGTGGCGTTCGAATCGGCACCCGGAATCCCGCACAACGAGGCGCGTGACCAGATCCTGGAGGAGCTGGTCACGATCCTGGTGGACCGGGACAACAGCGACGTTCCGGAGCACCTGCTCCGGAAATCCCTTCTGCAGAACCGGGAGCTGCTCGCGGAATTCGACGGTGCGTGGCCGCTGGTCGACGCGGCCGATCTGGTCGGGGACCTGTGGTCGGTACCCGCCTATCTGCGCGTCTGCGCTCCCTGGCTGAGCCGCGACGACGTGTCCCGGCTCCAGCGCGGGGACGCCCGGGCCTGGACGGTGTCCGACCTGCCCCTGCTCGACGCGGCACGCCAGCGGCTCGGCGACCCGGAGACATCGCTGCGCAGACGGCGGCACGCCGCGGAGGTCGCGTCCGAGCGTGAGCACATGGCCCATGTCATCGACTCCCTGCTCGAAGCCGATGCCGACGGTGAAGGCGCGGTCACGATGCTGCACGGCCAGGACCTGAAGGACACCCTGGTCGACGGATCCGCACGGGTGGGCGGTGAACCGGACCTGCTTGCCGGGCCGTTCGCGCACATCGTCGTGGACGAGGCCCAGGAACTGACCGACGCGGAATGGCAGATGCTGCTGCTCCGCTGCCCGTCCCGGAGCTTCACCATCGTCGGGGACCGCGCGCAGGCCAGGCACGGATTCACGGAGTCCTGGCAGGAACGACTGGAACGCGTCGGGTTCGACCGGATCAACCGGGCATCCCTGAGCATCAACTACCGGACGCCGGAAGAGGTCATGTCGGAGGCCGAGCCGGTCATCCGGGCCGCGCTGCCCGATGCCAACGTGCCGGCCTCCGTCCGCAGCAGCGGCATTCCCGTGGTCCGCGGATCCGCTGACGAGCTCGACGCGGTCCTCGACACATGGCTCGCCGCACACGCCGAAGGGATCGCCTGCGTCATCGGCGATCCCACGTTCCGGGCGAGGCCCCGGGTCCGTTCGCTGACCCCTGAGCTGTCGAAGGGCCTCGAGTTCGACCTGGTCGTCCTCGTCGACCCGGAACAATTCGGAACGGGCATCGAAGGAGCGGTCGACCGCTATGTGGCCATGACCCGCGCGACCCAGCGGCTTGTCGTCCTCACCAGCCCGTGACGGCGTCGGCACGGCCCCCGCGGCGGCGGTCATGCCGACGGCACACTGCCGCCGCGCACCGTCCGTCCGGAACCATCGGCACCGGAGCCGGACGGACGGTGCGCGCGCCGCTATCCGGCGTAGGTCTCGAACTCGGCGATCTTCGGGGTGCCGGTGGAGCCGGTGATCTGGAAGGTGATCTTGCGCAGCGAGGTCCGCGGGATCGAGATGGCGCCCGCTCCGGTTCCGGTGGCCAGCACCGCGCCGGTGTCCCCGTTCAGCACCTTCCAGGTCCCGATGCTGCCGGCGGAACCGGAAGCCTCCCGGATGTTGACGGACGAGACGGAGGTCGCGGTCCCCCACTTGACCGAGACCGAGCCGGTGGCCCCGGCGGGCGACCAGTAGGTGCTCAGGTCACCGTCCCGTACGTTGCCGTAGCTCGTCCCGTCGGCCTTGCTTGACCCGTCGGCGCCGGCGGCGATGCTGAGGTTGGTCCCGGTCGGGTCCGGTGTCGGGTCGGTCGGGTCCGGGGTGGGGTCGGTCGGGTCGGGCGTCGGGTCGGTCGGGTCCGGGGTCGGCGTCTGCGTCGAGCAGTTGCCGTCCGATACCTTCAGCCCCTTGTTGGCGCCCGCGGTCTGGGCCACGATGCCGGGCACGCAGGATGCCGCGTCGAGGCTGTAGGCGTAGGGGATGCTGACCGTGGTGTTGGACTTCGGGTCGGGACCGGCCGGGTTGTTCTCACTGCCGGGGGCGGACCAGGTCACGTTGTCGAACGTGTTCCCGCTGACCTGCCAGTATCCGGCCGCGTCGGTGTAGAAGGTGCCCAGGACGTCCTTGGAGTCCTTGAAGTAGTTGTTGTCCACCTTCGCGCGAGCCCCGGCACGGGAGTTGATCCCGGACTCGTTCAGCTTCACGTAGTAGTTGTTGTAGATGTGGGCGATTCCACCCCGCAACAGGGGGGTGCGGGAGTCGAGGTTCTCGTACAGGTTGTGGTGGAACGTGACGAAGCCGTTGGAGAGTTCGGTCTCGCTCGACCCGATGAGTCCGCCGCGGCCGGAGTTGCGCAGGGTGCTGTAGGACAACGTCACGTACTGCGTGTTGTCCTTCATGTCGAAGAGGCCGTCGAACCCTTCCGACTCTCCTCCCGACGCCTCCAGGCTGCTGTGGTCGACCCAGACGTTGCGGACGTCGCTCTCCATGCCGATGGCGTCACCGCCGTTGGACGTGGGCGACCCCGACTTCTTGACGTTCCGGACGGTCACGTTCTGGATGATGATGTTGCTCGACTGGCGTATGTGGATGCCCAGTTGATCGAACACGGCCCCACTGCCGACTCCGACGATCGTGACGTTGCTGATCTGCTTGAGCTCGATCACGCCGGCCGCGGTGTTGCAGCTGTCGCCGGACACCTTGGCGGTGTTGGCGTGGTTGATCGTCCCCTCGACCTCGATGGTGATGGGGGTGCTGCTGCTGGCCCGGCTGCACAGGGCCTGGTGGATCGCGGTGCCCGTGGTGGCCCGGACCGTCTGTCCGCCCGCACCGCCGGTGGTCCCGCCGTTCTGCGTCGCGTAGCCGGTGGCCCCGGTGGTCGCGGCCGATGCCGACGGCATCGACACGACGACACCGGTCGCGGCGGCGAGGGTGGCCGTGGTGAGCGCCGCGTACAGGCGCAGTGCGACTCGTCTTTTCACGCTGGTATCTCCTTGTTCGTCTTCGATGCCGGATACAAAATGGCATGCCCATGTCATCTCGGCGGTCCGTCCGTCGACTGCCGTTCTCACTGGACAGGCCCGATCGGCGTGGTGGCACGTGCTCTTGTCGGTGCGATGGGGCGGGCCGCGCTCTTGCGACCTGAAGCTGTGTCGGCGCCGGCCGCGGGATCACCGCTGCCGCAAAGGGTCGTCGCCCTCGAACTCCCCAAGGACGGCTCGATGCGTCGTCACCATGGCGTGGTTCGTGACCCCATGACGTGCCGGCACCGTGAGTGCAGTCCCGTTCCGGATCACTGGCGGCTCGTTCATGAGGTCGCAGCAACTGCCCTGCCACGACTCCACTGCCACCGGAACGGGGTTGACTGAATGGAAAGCGCTTTCTCGTTGTGAGAATAGGACTGCGTGCGCTGGGCTGGCAAGGCTCTGGACACCCTCACCGGGTGAAGCGCTTCAACTGACTGGCCAACTGCCCTATGTTCGCTTGATTTAGAGGAGAATGAGCGGCACATCCGGCGAGCACCGAAGTCGCCGGGAACGTCTCACGAGCGTGTGATCCCACGAGAGCAAGCGCGTTCTATCGTGGGCGGTCCGATCGCACTGGGCCGGAGCATGCCAGGCCGACGGGTCCGTCCTCTGCACCCCGTTCGGGCAGGCGGCGCGGGTGGTCGGCATCGACCTGGGCAGGGTCAACCGACGGGTGAAGCGCCTCCGGGAACTGTCCGGACCCTGATACACGCCGCGAGGGGCCGGACAGGCCCGGTGCCGTGGATCAGGGTCCGGACGGTTCCCACCGCTGGAGCCAGGCCCGCAGTTCCTCCTGGCGCGGCGCGAGGGCCACCCCCGCCTCGGGATGGCCGAAGACCATCACCGGCCGGCTCGCGTCCCAGGCGGACCACCCCGGGTCACCCGAGGAAGCGAACGCGACCCAGGCCCGGTGCATGGCGTCGGCCAGCGGCTGAGGAGCATCCGGGCCGGTGAGCGCTTCACCGTGGTGGAGGTTGTCGAAGACGAAGCCGATCTCCAGTGCATGGCAGGCGCCCAGGCCGAGTACGGGCGAGGGCCACGCGAACTCGTACAGGAACGTCCGGGCCGGCCGCGAGTCGGCCAGTCGGTTGAGCGGTCCGCGCACGAGCAGGTCGGTGGCCATCTCGCCGAGGATCACCCCGGGCTTCGCGCCCGGCCTGGAGGCCTTGTACAGCCTGGCGACGCTCCACGGGACCCGGAACTTCAGGAGGGCCAGCCGGAGCGAGAGGGCGTTGACGCGGTCCACCATCCCGCTCGGCACGAACCAAAGCCGGTACTCCTCCCGGTTGCAGCCCATCAGCAGATCGACGGTGGGCAGCGACGGCTCGGCCGGAACCACGTCGCCGTCGACCACGAGGTGGAAGCCGAGCCCCCCACTGATCGGATCCGCCTTGCCGACGACTTCGGTCTGTACGTCCAGCAGCAACTCGCGGTCCACCGCCGCGAACGCCTCCGCCGTGGCGGGCACCCTCAGCGCCTTCGCCATCGCACGCACGGTCTTCGCTCCCCGGCTGCGTGACACCGTCTGCGGCGGGCCGCTCTGCAGGACGGCCCGGTGGAAGAGGCCGGCCGCGCGCGGGCTGGTCATCAGGGCGGCGATGCTGACAGCCCCGGCTGACTCGCCGCACACCGTGACGTTCTCCGGGTCCCCGCCGAAGGCCGCGATGTTCTCCTTGACCCAGCCCAGGGCCGCGATCTGGTCCAGCAGGCCCCGGTTGTCGGGTGCGTCGGGGAACACCCCGAACCCCTCCACCCCGAGCCGGTAGTTGACGGTGACCAGCACGATGCCGTCGCGTGCGAAGGCCCGGCCGTCGTACAGGGGCAGGGCCCCCGAGCCGTTGCGCAGGGACCCTCCGTGGATCCACACCATCACCGGCAGCGGTCCCCCACCCGGGTCCGGCGTCCAGACGTTGAGGTTGAGGCACTCCTCCCCCGGGATGTCCACGTCGGGAATCAACCGGTCGAGGGGCGGACGGTAGGGGCGCTGCGGCGCGGTCGGCCCGTAGCCGAGCGCGTCGCGCAGCCCTTCCCACGGCTCGACGGGCGCAGGGGCGCGAAAGCGATGGGGCCCGAACGGGGCGGCGGCGTAGGGAATGCCGAGGAAGGTGGCGATTCCGTCCCGGCCGCGGCCCCGGACCCGGCCTCGGCAGGTGGTCGCGATGGCGTCCATGTCTGTCCTTTCACGAGATGTGCCCGCCTCCCCCGTCGCCGGAGGCGCACGGGGGAGGCGGATACGGGAGACCGGGCACCGCAGGCAGGGCGGTGCCCGGTGGGCGGCGGCAGCCCGTTACGGGGTCGTCGTCGCCGGAATGCTCAGAGCCAGGCTGTTGCGGCGGACGTCGGACCACGTGGTGCTATCGGTGCAGATCCCGCACCCGGGGCCGAAGAACTGGGCGCGGGCAGTCTCGTCGCCCATGAGCTGGGCACGGAACCAGGCGGTGGTCGGCGCGGCGAACGGGCCGGGGTCGCCCACGATCGTGAAGTGGTCGGCCCCGCGCAGCTCTCCGTAGAGAGCCGGGATGTGATCGGCTGCGTTGTAGAAGGCCTTGACCAGGAAGGGGAAGACGATGCTGTCCTTCTCACCGGCCAGGAGGAGTGCGGGGACGTGCACGGCGTCGATGTCGGCGAGCGGGCCGGGCTGGATGGGCAGGATGGCGTCGATGCGGGGGTCCGCGCCCACGACTATGGCGGCAGCGCCCCCTTGGGAGTGCCCCGACGCGCCGATGTGTTCCAGGTCGACGCGGTTGTGGAAGATGCTGCCCGGGTCGGCGTTCCGGTGGGTGAGCATGTCGATGCCTGCGCGCATGGAGATGCCGAGGTTGGACTGCGGAGTGTTGGCCGCGGCGACGATGAACCCCTGGCTTGCCCAGTGGAGCAGCAGGTCCCGGTAGACGAGGGGGATACCGCTGGTGCCGTTGCCCCACACGATCACGGGGTGGCGACGCTCGCTGCTCGCGATGTCACGCGGGTAGTACAGGGTGGTGATCAGCCCGACTTCCACAGCGGTGGCGTAGGGCCCGGGGGCGCCGAAGGCACTCGTGGCCGTGGCGGGACCGGTGGACAGGGGGGCCGGCGCTGCGCCCGCAGCGGCCGACGCGGACAGGACGAGGGTGAGTGCGGCCAACGGGACGAGCAGTTTCCTTCTCCACGACATGGGCGTCTCCTGACGTCGGGGCGAACTGAGGGATTCTTCCGGATCACAATCGGTGCGCAATGGCACGTCCTTGGGGCGAGACCGGCCTTCCGTTTCTGTGCGATCGCGCCTGCCACCGGCCGGCCTCTGCGCCGGGCGGCTGTGCACGGCTTCCGCGCCCGGGCGGCTGTGCACGGTCTCTGCGCCCGGGCGGCTGTGCACGGTCTCTGCGCCCGGGCTGCTGATCAGGCCGGGCCGGCTTCCCCGGCGGTCCCGGCCGTCAGCCCGCGCTTGAGGATCTTGCCGGTGGACGTCAGAGGAAGGCTGTCGCGGAACTCCACGCTGCGCGGGTACTTGTAGGCAGCCATGCGCTCGCGGCACCAGGCGATCAGTTCCGCCTCGCTCAGCTCCGTGCCGGGCACCGGGATGACGAACGCCTTGACGTCCTCGCCGTGTGTGGCGTGTCGTACGCCCACCACGGCGGCCATGCTCACGGCCGGATGCGTGATCAGTACCTCTTCGATCTCGCGCGGGTAGACGTTGAACCCGCCTCGGATGATCAGGTCTTTGACCCGGTCCACGATGTAGTAGTAGCCGTCCGCGTCACGCCGGGCGATGTCTCCGGTACGGAACCAGCCGTCGTTCATCACCGAGGCCGTGTCGTCGGGCCGCCGGTGGTAGCCCTTCATGATGTTGTGTCCGCGGATCGCGATCTCACCCCGGCCGTCCGCCGGAACGTCCTGCCAGGCATCGTCGATGAGCTTCATCTGCACGCCCCACACCGGCCGGCCGATCGACCCGGGCCTCGGCGGCGTTCCGGGCGGGTTGAAGCAGGCCACGGGCGAGGTCTCCGAAAGGCCGTACCCTTCCTGCACTCCCACGCCGAAGGTCTTCCCGAACTGCTGGAGCACCTCGACGGGCAGCGCGGCTCCCCCGGAGACGGCGGTGCGCAGACGTGGGGGTGTCGCCGCCTCGTGCTGGGTGCCGAGCGCGCCGAGCAGGGCCCAGTACATCGTCGGGACGCCCGCGAAGAAGGTGACGCCCTCGCGGTGCATCAGCCGGAGGGCCTCTTCGGCGTCGAAGCGCGGCTGCAGAACGAGCGTGGCGCCCCTGAGCAGGCCCATGTTCATCACCGCGCTCTGGCCGAAGGCGTGGAACAGCGGGAGGGCTGCGAGCATCACCTCGTCGTCGGCCGCCGTGAACAGCCGGTCGGCGACCATGGCGTTCATCACCATGTTGCGGTGGGTGAGTTCGGCGCCCTTGGGCCGTCCCGTCGTGCCGCTGGTGTAGAGGATCACCGCGGTGTCCTCCGCCGCCGTGGCCACCGCGTCGGCGGTCCCGGCGTCGGCGGTCCCCGTGTGCCCGATCCGGTGCAGCGGGAGGAGGTGTTCGCAGTCGGGCGCCTGGTCGAATCCCGCCTTGCCCACCTCGGCCAGGGGC
This sequence comes from Streptomyces sp. NBC_00236, assembly GCF_036195045.1. Taxonomy (NCBI): domain Bacteria; kingdom Bacillati; phylum Actinomycetota; class Actinomycetes; order Kitasatosporales; family Streptomycetaceae; genus Streptomyces; species Streptomyces sp. NBC_00236. Next base: position 94,079 of record NZ_CP108100.1, read on the forward strand.
AGCTGGGGGGTGTCCTCGAAGCAGAGGAGGGCCCTGGCTCCGGAGTCGGTGAGGTGGTACGCGACCTCCTGCGGCCGCAGCAGCACATTGAGCGGCACCACGACCGCTCCGACGCTGAGTATGCCGAAGTAGGCGGCCGGGAAGTCCGGCACGTTCGGGCAGGACAGCGCCACCTTGTCGCCCTTGCCGATCCCGCGGAGCCGCAGCGCTCCGGCGATGTCCTGGGATCGTGCCAGCAGCTCGGCGTAGGTCAGGCGGGTGTCACCGAGGACCAGCGCGATTCGGCCGGGGTGCTCCCGGGCGCTGTGCTCCAGCAGGGACGACAGGTTCAGCATCAGTTCTCCTCAGCGGCTCGTGAGGAAATGCTCAGGCACAACAGGCGCGGTAAGCGGTGGGCGGACGACCTCGGGTACGGCCTCCGTCTTGTGCGACCGCACAATTGCGGACCGGGCGGTGAACCGTATGCTGACCGGCATGCCAGAGCAGCACGCCGATGGCGGTCTGACCGTTCCTCCGCTGTTGTCGGTATGCGCCGCGGAGCTGCTGGAGCGGGTCGACGTCCTCGCTGACGACCTGTTCCGCACGATCACCGCCGAGATCCCTCCCTACGCCCGGTTGAGCCGGGAGGTCCAGGCCGACGTACGGGACTTCAACGAGCGCAACCTGCACGAGCAGCTGACGTGCATGGCCGAGCGCCGCCCGATACGTACGGACTCCACCAGGCAGTGTGTAAGGCGGCGGGCCACGCAGGGCGTTCCGGTCGATGCGGTCCTGCATGCCTTCCGTATCGGCTACCGCCTGTTGGCGCATTCCCTCATCGACTGCGCCAAGGGGCAGCCCGGCACGACGATGGACGACATCGCGCAGGCCTCCATGTCGATCTGGTCCCTGCTGGACGCCGCGTCGCACACGGTCAACGACGTCTACCGGGACACGCTGGTCGGGCTGGCGCGAGCCGATGAACTGCAGCGGCTGTTGCTGCTCGACGCGCTCCTGAACGGCAAGACCGCCGACTGGGCGATGCTCGGTGGCACCGGCGCCTCCCTGGGCCTGCCCGAACAGGGGCCGTACATCTGCGTCGTCGCCGAGCACAGCGACGTCACCGCGATGGAACAGGCGCTGCTACGGAACGGAGTGCGCTCCGCCTGGCGCCCTCGTCCCGACGGCCTCGCGGGCATCGTCGCGCTGCCGGAACCGGCTGTCGTCTCCGGTTCGTCCCGTGTGCCGGGACCGGCGCTCGTGCTGGGAGTCGTCGGCGCCGCGGTCATGGGGCGTGCGGGTCTCAGCCCTGCGTACGGGAGACTGCGCGAGAGCGCCGACGCGCTGCGGCTGGCCACGCTGGCCCAGGCGTCGCTGCCCGTCGGCACGCACCGGGCGGTCACGCTCGATCACGATCCGGCTGCGGCCCTGGTCGCGGCCGGGCACGATCTGGCGCTGCGGCTGGCCGTCGCCCTCCTGGACCCGGTCCTGGCGGCGCCGGACCGCAAGGACCTCATGGAGACGCTCACCGCATGGCTGGACTCCGACTCCGGTTCCACCACGGAGATCGCGGAGACCCTGTACTGCCACCGCAACACCGTCCGCAACCGGCTGGACCGCGTCTCCCGCCTCACCGGCCGCTCCCTGTTCCGGCCGGCGGACGTCGCCGCGTTCTACGCCTCGGTGCGGGCTCTCAAGCTCCGCACGCCCTGAGGCCCCGCCCGCGATCGATCCGTTCGGCGGACCGAGCGGGTCGATCGCGGGCGGGAATCGCGACGATCATCGACGCCCAGCCCGGCCCCGAGGTGGTCGCTCCTGAACGGCATCCGCACGGTCGCAACCGGGGAGGCGCTGCTGGCGCCCGAGGTGACCCGGCGGGTCATCGGCCGGTACGCGGCGCGGATCCGCCCCGCCGAGAGCCCGGCCGGCAACACCGGACTGACGCCCCGCGAGCTCGAGGTGCTGCGCCTGATCGCCAACGGCCCTTCGAACGGTGAGATCGCCGCAACGCCGGTGATCACCCCGGAGACCGTCAGGACGTACGTGTCGCGCATCCAGACCAAGTTCGGCCTGCGGGACCGTGTGCGGGCGGTGGTCCACGTCTATCGCAGCGGTCTGGTGACCTGAGGGTGGCCGGCCCGCTCCTGGACTGCTGCCGGGTCGGTCTCAGCGCAGTTGGCGGAAGAACTCGGTGATGTCGTCGGCGAGCAGTCCGGGCTCTTCGTGGGCGGCGAAGTGTCCGCCGCGCGGCATCAACGTGTACCGGGTGATGTTGTAGGTGCGTTCGGCCCAGGAGCGCGGGGGCCAGGTGAGGTCGGCGGGGAAGACGGCGACGGCGGTGGGCACTTCGACCTTCTCGACGCGCCGGGTCAGATTGCGGGCGTACTCGTAGTAGGGCCGGAACGACGTCGAGATCGTGCCGGTGAACCAGTACAGGGAGGCCTGGGTGAGGACGAAGTCGTCGGTGAACCGGGACGACAGGTCGCCGCCCGAGTCGCTCCAGGCGCGGTACTTCTCCACGATCCAGGCCAGCAGGCCGGCCGGAGAGTCGGACAGCGCGTGGGCCAGGGTGAGGGCCGGGTGTTCTGCTGGTGCTGGTAACCGCCCTCCTCCGCGCTCCAGTTGGCGACCTGGTCGAGGTGGGCCTGTTCGTCCAGGGTGAGGCCCGCGGCGTCGTACTCCTCGGGTGCGGCGACGGCGAGCAGGTGGATGCCGGCCAGCGACTCCGGGTAGGCCTCACCCAGACGCGAGGTGATGCCCGCGCCCAGGTCCCCGCCGTGGGCGGCGTACCGGTCGAAGCCGAGCTCGTCCCGCATGAGCCGGTGCCAGATCTGGTGGGTCTGGAGCGTCGGCGGGAGGTCCGGGCGTTGCGGCGAGAACCCGTAGCCGGGCAGCGAGGGGACGACGACCGTGAACGCGTCGGACGCGTCGCCGCCGTGCTGCGACGGCTCCGCGAGACGCCGGGCGAGGTCGGTGAGCTCCAGGAAGGTGCTGGGCCAGCCGTGGCTCAGCACGATCGGCAGGGCGCCCGGTCGCTCGCCGTCGAACCGGAGGTAATGGACGGGTGTGCCGCCGATGACGGCCGTGTGGTGCGGCAGGGCGTTGATCCGCGCCTCGTGGGCGCGCCAGTCATAGCCTGCGGCCCAGTACTCCGCCAGGCGGCGCACCTCAGTGGTGTCGGCGCCCGCTTCCCAGCCGTCGACGGGCCACCGGGTGGGCCACCGGGTGGCGCGCAGTCGCGCGCGCAGGTCTTCGAGTTCCTCATCGGTCACAGCGATCAGCGGCGGGTGGTCGGTCATGTGCCTCTCCTGGCCGTGCTCATGTGCTGGTCGTGCGACAGCGCCTGGACCTGGTCGACGCCGTCGCCGACTCGCGGTCACCGCGTGGCGATGGCCAGTGCCGCGCGGATGACGTCGTCGCCGGCGGGCCGGCCCTTCTCGTTCGAGTACGGCCCATAAGGGCTGCCCCACACCGGTGTGCCCGTCGCCTGCCGCCAGCTGTCGGCCAGCCGCCCCGCATCCACCACGCCGTACCCGATGGAGTCGATGAAGTCGGTGACCGCCGCCTTCGCCGGCACCGAGTCCCCGGCGATCGGCAGGTACGACCGGTCGGCCGCCCCCGCCGGGCGGGCGAGTGACAGCAGGTGCTTGAAGTAGATGGTGTTGAACGCCTTCACGAGTCCGGCGTCCGGGACGTGGCGCAGCAGCAGTTCGCTCGAGGTGAGCGACCCACTGTCGAGCTCGGGAATGTGTCCGTCACGCTCGGGGCCGTAGTTGCACGTGTCGATGACCGTCTTTCCCACCAGTGGTGCGGCGGGAAGGTCGGGGAAGGCCGCGACCGGCACGGTGACCACGACGATGTCACCGGCCGCCGCGGCTTCCTCGCTCGTCGCCGCGGATGCCCCCGGACCCAGTCTCGCGACCGTGTCCGCGAGCGTCCCGGGACCGCGCGAGTTGCTGAGCACGACCTGATGTCCGGCCTCGACGGCGAGCCGCGCGAGGGTGCTGCCGATGGATCCGCTTCCGATGAATCCCACAGTCATCATGTTCTCGGCGTCCTTCCGGAAGAACCTTGTCCTGGTACGAGCCTCGTCGTAAGAGCCTCGCTCTTGCCATGCGCCGGACTCGTCGCGACCCGGGCCCCCTGCTGTCAGCCGGCGGGGAAGTAGTGGCCGTTGTCCAGATCGGCGAGGAGGCGGGGCTGAGCCGGCTCCCAGCCGAGGGTCCGGCGGGTGATGAGGTTGGACGTCGGGTAGCTCTGCGTGACGACGTTCGTAAGGAAGCCGAAATGTGCCGGCAGGATCAGCTCGTCCAGGGGAACGCTCACGGCGGGCAGGCCGAGGCGGCTGCCGATGGCCTCGGCGATCTCGCGGAACGGGACGCCCCCGTCCTCGACCGCGTGCCAGTAGCTGCCGGCCGGGCCCTTCTCCAGCGCCAGTCGGAACAGGGAGGCGGCATCGCGGGCGGGCACGGCGTTCCACCGGTTCGCGCCGTCTCCGGGGTAGCCGGCGAAGCCCTTCTCCTTCGCGAGCGCGATCAGCATGGGGAGAAAGCCACGATCGGTCGTGCTGTGCATGATGTTGGCGATCCGCACGACCGAGGACCGTACCTTCTGCTCGGCGAGTCCGATGACGGCGGACTCCACGACGTTACGGGCCCGCAGGGTGCCCTTGTGCTCGTCGCCGACGGGCAGTGCCGGGTCCTCCTCGGTACCCGGCCGGCCCAGGTACGTCCCGGTCCCGGGCGAGCCGATGCTCCCCGCCGCGACCAGCGGCTTACCGGTCCCCGCGAGGGCCTCGCCGTACGCGAGCATGACCGGGAGCTCCGCGGCGGCCACGGCCGCCATCCCGCCGGACGGAAGCAGGTCCTGCCGGTGCGCGACGTGGATGACGCCGTCGGAGTCCGCGGCCGCTTCCTTGAGCCCGTCGAGGTCCTGGAGGTCGCCGCGGCGTATCTTCGCGCCGAGCGCGGACAGTGCCGCGGCGGCCGTGTCCGACCGGACGAGGCCGGTGACCTCGTGTCCTGCGGCGATGAGTTCGGGGATGATGTACGACCCGGAATGGCCGGTCCCGCCAGTGACGAAGACACGCAAGGTACTGCTCCTTGTCAGTGATGTGGTGCGCGAAGTGCTGGTGCGGGGTGGTGGTGCGGGTGTGCTCAGCCGCGGAGGTCGACGCCGAGGGCGATGTCGAAGGTCCCCGCGCCGTTCCGGGCCAGGCCCATCAGCAGCGGCCCGATCCCTTCCAGCCAGCGGGCCATCTCCAGGCCGCCGACATCGAGGGGACGCAGTCCGAGGCTCGCGATGAACGCCGACACGTCGGCCTTGGCCCGTGCGTCGTCTCCGGCGAAGAGCACGTCCAACGGACGCTCCTGGACCAGGACATGGCCGAACACTGTGTTGAACGCCTTCACCACGTGCGCGCTCGCCGGGGCCGCCTTGGCGATCTCCTGCGCACCGGACGTGCCCTCGGGAGTGACCACTCCGGTGGCGTCGGCGTCGAAGGTGTTGGAGATGTCGATGATGACCTTGCCGGCCAAGGCATCCCCGTACTGGGCGACGACCGGAACGGCGCTGGTGTAGGGCACCGCGAGGACAACGATGTCGCCCTCAGGGACGGCGCCGAAGGTCCCCACCGTGGCCCCGGCGCCGAGCTCGGCGGCCAGGCCCTTGGCCTTGGCGGCGTCGCGGCCGATCAGCTCGACGGAGTTGCCGCCCGCTACCGCACGTGAGGCGATGGCGTGGGTCATGCCCCCCAGACCGATGAAACTGATACTGCTCATGGTGAGACTCTCTTCCTCTGATCCGAATCGAGCGGCTTGCCCGCCCGTCGTTTCTTCGGTGGTCACAGCCGGCCGGTACGCTCGATCACCTGGCCGGCGAAGTCGAGCAGCTGGTCAAGGCCGGCGAACATCGTGAAGGCATCGAAGTACGCCTCATCGACACCGGATTCGGCGTACCGCTTCAGTTGGTCCGCGACCGATTCGACGGATGTGCCCGGCTCGAGGTTGATCCGCATGGCCGTCTTGAGTGCGTCGGGATCACGGCCGGCCTCCTCCGCCGCTCGACGCGCGATCGACCACAGGCGGCCTGCGCCCTCGTCCTGACTACTGACCGACGCGGCGGGCGCCGGCCCTTCGACCCCGAGCCAGCCGACCCCGCTGCGGCCGACCCGGCGCATCGCCGCCTCGCTGGCACCACCGATCCAGATGGGCGGCCCGCCCGCCTGGACCGGACGGAGGTCGGCGTGTACAGGTGGCATGGTGAAGAACTCGCTGTCCCAGGACACGGGACTCGTGGTCCACCACGCCCGCAGGAACGCCAGCATGTCATCGAGCATCTTGCCGCGCCGGCTCCAGTCCGCGCTGCGGGCGACGTCGTACTCCTGCTTCATCCACCCCACCCCCACACCAACGCCGAGGCGGCCGCCGCTGAGCACGTCGAGCGTGGTCAACTGCCGGGCCAGGTGCGGCGGCTCGTAGTAGAACGTGCTGAGCGTGCTGGTGTTCAGGCGCACCCGGTCGGTCGCCGCCGCAGCGACGGTCAACAGCAGCATCGGATCGAAGGAGCGGGCCATCTGTGGCCCCCGGTCCAGATAGCCGTTGCCCAGATCAACCGGCGTGACCAGGCGATCGCCGACCCACAGGGTGTCGTAGCCGAGGTCCTCGAGTCCGCAGACGAAAGCGCTCAGGGCGGGGGCGTCGCTGATCGCAGGCCCGACAAGGGGAATCACCACACCGAGCTGCATTGCGTTGGGCCTCCTCGGGCGAACTATTTCGCCACTATTGACATCTGACTTCTGAAATCTGAAATCGACGAGTCGGTGGTTCCACCAATGAGCCAGAGCGCACGGCGCCCTGCTTTCCGATTGCCTGGTCAGCCGGCCCGGGGGTCAGTCCGTAAACTCGTTGACGCCCAGGGCGAAGTTCCCGTGGCCGATCCCGTTACCGGCGAGGCCTACCGTGAGAACGCCCGCTCCTTCGAGCCAATGCGCCATTTTCAGGCCTCCGACGTCCAGCGGGCGCAGTCCGAGGCTCTCGATGAACGCCGCGACATCCGCCTTGGCCTGCGGGTCGTCACCGGCGAAGAAGACATCGGGCCGGCCGTTCTCCAGAACGCCGCGGAAGATGGTGTTGAAGGCCTTGAACACGTTGGCGTCGGCCGGGGCCACCTTGGCGACCTCCTGCGCGATCGAGGTCTCCTCGCTGTGGGCCAGGCCATCGCCCGTGGTGTTGAACGGGTTGCTGATATCGACGATGGTCTTGCCCGCGAGGGCGTCCCCGTACTGGGCGACGGTCGGAACGACCCCGTCGTACAACATGGCCGTGATGACGATGTCCCCGGCCGGGACGGCGCCCCACTCACCCGTCGTCGTGCCGCCGCCCAGCGTCTTGGCCAGGCCCTCGGCCTTGGACTGATCGCGTGCCATGATCTCGACGGTGTTGCCGCCCGCTACCGCGAGCGCGCCGATCGTGCGGGCCATGTTCCCCGCACCGATGAAGGTGATGCTGCTCATGATCTGTGCTCTCTTCCTGTTCTCGGGGGCGCCTTTTCTCCGGGCACCGCTCTGTCGCGTTCGTGCGTGGTTCAGATAGCGGTGGTGCCGCCGTCGGCGACCAGCTCCAGACCGTTGACGTAGCTGGAGTCGCCGGAGGCCAGGAACAGGGCGATCGTGGCGATCTCCTCGGGGCGGCCCATCTTTCCGCGGGGGATCAGGGACTCGAAGGCAGTCCTGGTCGCCTCGTCGAACAGCTCTTCCTGCTTGGCCGTGCCGACCTGGCCGGGGGTCAGGACGTTCACCCGGATCTTGCGGTCGCGGAGCTCGTTGAGCCAGACACGGGCAAAGGCCTGCTGGACGGCCTTGCTTCCCGCGTAGAGGCTCCAGCCGGGGAAGGCGCCGAGGGAGGCGTTGGATCCGGTCATCACGATCGATCCGTGGTCGTTGATCAGCGGCAGTGCCTTCTGCACGGTGAACAGGGTGCCGCGGGCGTTGAGCGAGAAGGAGCGGTGGAACTGTTCCTCGGTGATCTCGCCGAGCATGGCGGGCTCACCCGTCCCGGCACTGGCCCACAGCACGTCGATCGAGCCCTTCTCCCGCTTGACGGTGTCGTACAAGCGGTCCAGGTCGTCAAGGTCCGACGCGTCACCCTGGACGGCCGTGACGTTGCGGCCGATCAGTTCGACGGCCTCGTCCAGTGCTTCCTGCCGCCGGGCCTGGATGAAGACATGCGCTCCTTCCTCGACGAAAAGCTTGGCCCCGGCCAGTGCCAATCCGGTGGATCCACCGGTAATTACCGCTACCTTGCCATCGAGCTTTCCCACGATCACTCCATTGAATTGATGATCAGTAATTACCGAGTCTGAATTCTTGTACCGAATTCTCTCGGCCCCATGAACGATGCCATTCGCCTGGGCGGGTGTCCAAGACCCGTTTCAACCGTGGTGATAACCTCAAGGCATTGCCGGACCGGGAGGGGCCCCATGGATCTGGATCTCCGCAAGTTGCGCTACTTCGTCGCCGTCGCCGACAGACTGCACTTCGGCCGCGCCGCCGAGTACCTGCACATCGCGCAGCCGGCGCTCAGCCGGCAGATCCGCGCGCTGGAGCAGGACCTCGGCGCCCCTCTGTTCACCAGGGACAGCCACGGCGTCACGCTGACGGACGCGGGCCGGCAACTCCTGGACGACGCCGGTCCGTTGCTCGCCTCCGCGCAAGCAGTCAGGCGCCGGGTGACGGCGGCTGCCCGTGGCGGCCAGCGGCTGGTGGTCGGTTTTCGGGCTGGGATCCCGGTCATCCCCGCGGCGCGAGAGTTCGGTGGCCGCCATCCCCACGTGGTCGTGGACGTGCAGCGCATGGAATGGGACGACCAGGTCCCTATGCTGCTTGACGGCCGCGTCGACGTCGGCTACGTGCGGCTGCCCATCGACGAGACCGGCCTGCGCCTGATGCCGCTCTACACCGAGCCGCTCATGGTGGCGCTGCCCGCGGGCCACCGGCTGGCCGGCGAGAAGGAGGTCACCGAGGCGGACCTGGCCGGTGAGCCGCTGATCTGGCATGCCGACCCGAGCACGCAGCCCACCAGACGTCCGCACCCCGACTCCGGGCTCCGGGTGCGCGGAGTGGAGGAGAAACTCGAGCACGTCGCGGCCGGCCGCGGCATCTCATTCGTGGGGCGCTCGGAGACCGTGTTCTACTCACGGCCGGACATCAGGTACGTGCCCGTCCTGGACCTGGCGCCCGACCAGGTATTCGTCGCGATGGCAGCGTCGCGCACCTCGCCGCTGGCCGACGACTTCTTCGCCGCGGCTCAGGCGACGGCTGGGATCACGGCAGAATGCGGGAACTATGAGATGTGGCAGCTGGTGACCGACGCCGCTGCACAGCGTGGTTGAGCAGTTCGGCTGACAACAGCAGAAGCCGGCCTCCGGTACGCGTATGCCCTGTGGCGCGCTGATCGACGGAGTGGTTCGTTCCCGATCATGGCGGTGTTCACCGCCGCCGACCTCCGCTGCGGGCCCGATTGGGAGGCCCCGCTCAGGGCGGGGGCGGTGCGCCGGATCAGGGCCAGTTCGGCCAGGGGTGCCGGCGCGTCCCCGCACCCAAGCAGTGCTTCACGACGCCGTGCCCGCAGTACGACCTCGGGGCACTCGCGCCGGAACCATGGCCGGACGGAGGGGCCTGACAGCACGCGGCACCCGGTCCTGTCCGCACCGCACGGCACGCCGGTGGTCACGAGCCCTGCGGAGACTCCATCAGTTCCTTGAGCCGCTCCAGGTCGGCGGCGACCATGTCGGCGTCGCGCCGGAAGTCGGGATCGCTCGTCCCCGGCCGTCGGCGCAGGGTGAACACGACCTCGCTGCCGGTGCCGTCCGCGATGACGCGGACGGGATTGTGCACGGTTTCCCCGGACGGCAGCGTGACGTCGTGGTCGAGTACGCCCAAGTCATTGGGGGGCGTGAAGGCGACGACGACCCGTCCCATGGGTGAGGATTCCGCGACCCATCGGCCGTCGATCTGCTCGATGGAGCCTCCCAGTCCCTGGGCCCACGCAGGGAGGTTGGCCGGGTCGGAGGCGAAGGCGTAAACGGTCTCGGCCGGGCCGGCGATATGGATACTGATGTGGCGCGATTCGTGTTCGGTGCTCTTCATGGCGGCGAGAATATCGGGTCGCTTCCCTCATTTCTTGAAGAAAACGGACTCGGCCGGCCGCACCCAGGCCGCCGCGCGGCTGTCCTCCCCAAGACGCCGCGTGTACGCCGCAGCCGCTTCTAGCGGCTGGGCCCTTGCGCTCCCTGCCGCCCCTTCTCCAGGACGGACGTGAGGCGCGCGTAGGCCACGACATTGCCCTCGTATCCGGCCTTCGGCGAGAAGCCGCCGCCGCAGGTGAGTACGCGCAGTTCCGGATCCGAGGTGTTCGCGTAGACACGGTCGGCCGGGAATTCGGCCTTGCTGACGACCTCTACGGCATACACGGAGAAGACCGCTGTGGTGCCGTCGGTGCGGGCGATCTCGATGCGGCGTCCCTTCTCGAGTGCGCCGAGTCCGTAGAAGACGGCAGGGCCCGCCTTGTTGTCCACATGGCCCACGAGCACGGAGGTGCCCGACTCGCCGGGAGTGACGGAACCGTCGTACCAGGCTGCCAGGTTGTTGTCCGCCAGGGGCGGTGCGTCGATCCAGTCGTCCGCGCTCAGACCCACCTTTCCGACGGGAGCATCGACGTCCAGGAAGGGGATCGTGATCCGTTCGGGCAGGGAGCGGGTGAGGGGCTCGGGAAGCGGTCCTTCCGGCCAGGTGCCCGCAGCCGAGTCGCCGGACCGGGCGCCTGCCGCCGACGCGGGCTGCGGGGGGCCGTCGCCGCCGAGGCCCTGCCGGATCAGCGACAGACCGAGCAACAGGGCGATGACGAGGGTGCCCCAGCCCGGCACCTTACGACCGCCGTCCTTCTTGCTGCCGTCCCGGCTGCCCTCGCCGGCCCCGTCGGCCCCGCGGTCCCCGCCACCCCGGCCTTCCACGGCCTTGCGGCGGCCGAACAGGCCCTGGCGTACCGGTTCCGGGGGTTCGGCGGGTTCGATCCACTCGTGCCACACGGCTCTGTGCACGTCTTCTCCGCCTTCTGTCCTGTGGTTCCCGGACCGGGCCCCTCGGCAGGACCCGGTCCTTCAGCGCTCGCCCGGTCAGGCGTTGCTGCCGGAACGGCGGCGCATCTTGTAGGCACCGAGTCCGAGCGCGCCCGCGACGAAGGCGGCTCCCGCGCCGATCTCACCCGGGCTCATGGCGGAGAGGCTTCCGCCGGCTCCGGCCCGGACGCCATTGCCCGGCATCACCGGGCCCGTGTGGTCGTTGCGGCCCGATCCCTCGCGAATCGTCAGCGGCGTGGTGCCCTTCTCCCCCTTGCAGTCGAAGGTCACGTCGTACTCGGCGCCGGGCTTGGCGTCGTCATCGACGCGCGCGGTGGCCGAGTGACCCTCCTCAAGGGTGACGGTGTCGAACACTCCCGAGCTGACGGTCACGGACGGGACCTCGCACCCGGTCGCGTTGAGGGTCACGGTGCCGCCGGGGGCCACCGTCGACGGGGAGACGGTGAAGCCGAACGACGTGATGTTGTGGTTCCCGTCGTCGGCAAGGGCCGCCGGAGCGGCGACTCCCAGAGCGGCGGCACCGAGCAGGGCGACAGAAGCGACACGTATCACGCGCATGATGGTTCTCCGGATTCTCGAGAAGCAGCTGTGGGCCTTTTGTCCTCACAAGCGAGCAATGCCCCTCGGCCCGGGTGACGCTAAGCGCCGCCCGAACGGCTCGCCACTCGGCTCCTGCCGGGCCGGCGCCGAATGGAGCAGCACCCGCGCGACCCTCACGGCACGTCAGCACCCCCACGCGCGGACCCGCCTTCGCCCCCGGTCGCGTTCAGGCCATATCCCCTCCCCCTGCCCCGCAACCCCATCACTTAGGTTAGGTTAGGCATGCCTTAGTTACTAAGATCTGCCACCCTCCCTCAGGAGACCCTGGATGCGCCCTTTCAGCGCCCGCATCACGCAGCCGACTCCCGCCGAGCGCATGCTGTCGATCCTCACCGGCGCCCATTCGATGACGGTGGTGAGTGACGGCCTCGACCCCGTCGAGGTCCATCGCCTCGACGGCACGCCCGCGATGGGGCATGTCCACCTCCACGAGCCGTCCGGGACCGGCCCCGCGCATCCGGCCGCACCCGTCCCGGTCCGGCTGGAGTTCACGGATGTCGCGCCCACACCCGTACGCGACCGGCTGCGCGCCCGGGTCACGATGACCGGGCTGCTGGCCGCACCGTACGACGCGGAAGCCGCCGGCAGCGTCTGCATGGAGTTCGGCCAGGCGGTTCTCGACGACGGCGGGGGCCGCACGTTCGTTCCGCTGTCCGCTCTCCAGACCGCCACCCCTGATCCGGTCGCCCCGCACGAGGCGGACATGCTGACTCACCTGATGGACAGTCATGCAGAACTCGTACCGCTCCTGCTGCGCCTCGTGCGCCCCGCGCCGGACAGGAGCATGCTGCGCGCTCTCCCTGTGGCGCTGGACCGGTACGGCATCACCCTGCGCCTCGAGTACCCCCGCAAGCGGCGCGACGTACGGCTGCCGTTCGCGACGCCGGTGACCGGGATGAACCAGGCCGCGCCCCGGATCCACGCCCTGCTGACGGCCGCCCGTCGCGCTTCCCACCCCAGCCGGCTGTTCGCCTGACGCCGTTCGGAGCCCGGTTCGCGGTGTCCGGGGAAGCCCGGCGGCGGCCATCGCTCCGTCACACCGGCACCACAGCGACGAGGGGGATCTCCGCTCAGGTGCCCCGGGTTCCCCGCAGTTCCTCCACGGCGGCCCGCGCCGCTGCGCCGATCACGGCGTCGGCGCGGGGCAGCTTGTTGTCGGCCCGGGCGGCCTGGGTGAACACCACCGCCGTATAGGCGCTGCCGTCCGCGAGTTCGACGACGCCCGCCTCGTGGCGCAACGCGCCGAAGGTGCCGGTCTTCCCGTAGACGGTGACGTCGTCGTAGGGGAAGCCGGAGGCGAGCCGGTGCGTCCACGGCTGGCTGCGCATGACCTCGCGCATGAAGGCGCAACTGTCCTCGGAGGCGGCCTGTCCGGTCCAGATCGCGCGCAGGAGGCGTGCCATGTCCGACGCCGTGCTGGAGGCCTTGAACGCCGGGTCGTACACGCCCGCCGGTACGACGGCGTCGTTGTCGCTCACCCGTGCCAGCGCGGCGTCCAGCGACCGGGCGCCCGTTTCGGCGACGAGCCGGCTGTACGTGCTGACGACGCCTCCGTGGATATGGGTGCCTGGCATGCCCAGTTCCTGGCACATGGCGTCGACCGCGTCGGCGCCGACCTCCCCGAGAACGGCGGCGGCCGCGGTGTTGTCGGAGATGCTCATCATCTGCGTCACGAGGTCGCGCAGTGACATGGTGACCGGGTCCCGCAGGAGCGAGACGCCGGTCGGGCCGGGGACGCGGTCCGCCGGATCCAGGGTCAGCCGACGGCGGGGGTCGATCAGACCCGCATCCGTGAGCCGGCAGAAGGCGGCCATGAGCGGCACCTTGTAGACGGATCCGATGGGCAGTGGGACGTCGGGATCGATCGTGACTCCGGCCGACGGTCGGTGCAGTTCCGCCACGTGCAGCCAGCCGCGGACTCCCGCGTCGTCGAACATGCCGCGGATGGTGCGCTCCACGCCACTGCCGCGCCGCAGGCCCGTCACCGTGCCGCCTTCCGGTCCAGGGCGTCCTCGAGCAGTCGCGCCGTCGAGGCCGTCTCGTCCGAACCGGAACGTCGTGGGTTCCAGGCCACGCGCAGCCGCAGGGGCAGTGGCGGATCCGTCGCCGCCCGGCGCACGACCCCGGAGGCTGTCAGCGCGTCGTCCGCCGTGACCAGCACCGCCTGGCCCGACGCGACCAGGGCGAGACCCGCACGCTCATCGGCGACCGCCACGGTGTCCACCCGGCGCCCGCGGCTGGCCAGCGTGTCGATGAACAGGTCGTGGGCCGCCGGCGCCTCGGCGCGCGGACGCACAGCGAAGGGAAGGTCCAACGGCACGCCACCGCCTGCCTGTTGGCGGCCGGTGGGGGCAAGGACCCAGGTCGGCAGCAGGATCACGCGACCGGCGGCCAGCCCGTGCAGTACGGAGGGGTGCCGGATCACCGCCAGGTCGAGCCGCCCGGCCTCGACATCACTGAGCAGCGCGGCCGTTGACCCGGTCACCATCCCGATCCGGGTCCGTTCGCCGGCCCGGACGGGCGCGGATGCCACATCGGCTGCCAGGGGTGCCGGCACTTCGGGGGCCAGCCCGAGCCGCAGGCGCCGCCCGTCCGCGTGCTCACGGGCACCGGTCTCCCGCAGCTCGGCGAGGGCGGCCAGGGCCCGGCGGGCGTGTGGCAGCAGCAGCGCCCCCTCCTCCGTGAGGAACACCCCGCGCTCGCGGTCGAACAGGCGGACTCCGAGCAGGGCCTCCAGCCGGCGCAGGCCCTGCGACAGTGGTGGCTGCGTGATGCCCACACGCTGAGCGGCTGTACCGAAGTGCTCCTCCTCCGCCAGCGCGACAAAGATTTCCAGATGCCGTTCGGTCAGCACAGCCCCTCCTGACGTGCGGCGATACGGTCTGCGAATCACCCTGATGCCGAGAGCGTATTCGACATACGACCAGGCGGCGGGTTTGACTCCCGGCGGGGGTTGCCCACGAGGGCTTCGGCGGGGCGGCTGACGGTCTGCCCGCACATGTGTGCCCCCGCCGACGCCGGGGTGGACCCCGGCCGGCGGTCGGACGGAATCGGAACGGAGAGCACCTTGAGGCGTGCCCGCAGCCGGAACACGTACACGGGCTACGAGCCGAGGCGCCGCGGACGGCGGCCGCTCGGCATCCTCGTGGCCCTTGCCCTGCTCGCCGGAGGCGGCTACGGCGCCTACAGCCTCTGGGGCGGCGATACGGAAGGGGACGATCCGCAGGTCGCCGCCGCCCGGAAGCCCTTGGCCGGGTTCCTCGAGGCATGGGAGAGACATGACGCGAAGGGGGCCGCGGGCCACACGGACACGCCCGACAACGCCGCGTCACTGCTCACCTCGGTCCTGACCAACCTCAAGCCCTCGCGAACCACCATCGTCAACGACAGCGGCCGGAAGGAGGGCGACGGCAAGGTCCGCTTCCCCTTCTCCGTGGCCATGGAGGTTCCCGGTGCGGGTGAGGTCACCTGGCGCTCCCGGGCACAGGTGAACCGGATCTCCGGGACATGGAAGGTCGAGTTCACCTCGCCGATGATCCACCCGGAGCTGAAGCCGGGGCAGACACTCGCGCTCAAGGCGGACGACACCCGGGCGAAGGTGCTCGACAGCCGGGGCCGGCCGTTGCGGGCCGCGTCGCTCGTGGGCACCGTCGACCCGGTCAGCGGCAAGGGAACCTCGGGTCTTGAGGCCCGGTACGACAAGGTGCTCTCCGGAGGCAGGAAGGCGGGCAAGTCCCTCGTGGTGGCGGACCGGCAGAGCGGACTCGCTCTCAGGAACCTCGGCACAGCCGGGTCCGCCGAGGGCCGTCCGGTCCGTACCACCATCGACTCACGGATCCAGACGGCGGCAGCCGACGCCGTGGCCGGGACGGATCACCAGGCGGCCCTCGTCGCCATCGATCCGCGCAACGGCCATATTCTGGCCGCGGTCAACCGGCCCGGCGGCCTCAACCGTGCCCTCGAAGGGCGTTACCCGCCCGGCTCCACGTTCAAGGTGGTCACCACGGCGGCTCTGCTGAAGGGCGGCACCCGGCCGGCAGACCGCGCGGCCTGCCCGAAGTTCGCTCACGTCAACGGCCAGCGCTTCGAGAACCAGGGACAGTTCTCGCTCCCGGCCGGCTCGACGTTCACCGACGTCTTCGCCCAGTCCTGCAACACCTACTTCGTCAACGCCCGCAGCCGGCTCTCCGCCACCGATCTGCGGGATGCCGCCCAGGCGTTCGGGATCGGGGGCAGCTGGGACGTGGGGACGACCACGTACGACGGCAGTGTGCCGGTCACGACGAGCGACAACGACAAGGCGGCGGCCACCATCGGCCAAGCACGGGTCCAGACATCGCCGCTGGTCATGGCCTCCATCGCGGCCACCGTCAAGAACGGCGCCTTCAGCCAGCCGGTTCTGGTGCCGGACGCGGTGAAGAAGAGGTTCACCGCTCCGGCGGCGCTCGATGCCGAGGTCACCCGTCAGCTCCGCGAGCTGATGCGTGCCACGGTGACCTCGGGATCCGCCCGCGCGTTGCGCGACCTGCCCGGGCACCCGCACGCGAAGACCGGAACGGCCGAGTTCGGAACCGGGAAGCCGCCCCGCACCCACGCCTGGATGATCGGCTATCAGGGCGACTCCGACCTCGCGTGGGCGGTCCTCCTGGAGGACGGGGGGTCCGGCGGCGCCGACGCGGGCCCGGTCGCCGCACGGTTCCTGCGCAACCTGGCCCGCTGAGCGGACGACGGTGCCCGGAGGGGGCGCGGGACCGCGCCCGAGGCCGGGGTCAGCTCCGCACGCCGTTCGCAGCCGCCCGGCGCAGCAGAGGTCCGACCAGGGCGGGTTGCGTGCCCATGGCCAGAAACGCCAGGCGTCCGGCCCCTCGCCGCTCGACCTCGAAGCGGTGAAAGGCCATCAGGCCACGGCCCATTCGGCCGGTACGTTCCAGCACGTCATCGCCTCGTGCGCGCGATGAGTTCGGCCAGCAGCCGGGCCCGGGGAACCATCCGGGTGACGTCCACGTATTCGGAATCCGCGTGGGCTCCGGCGCCCACGGCCCCGAGTCCGTCCAGCGTCGGACAGCCCATCGCCGCGGTGTAGTTGGCGTCGGAGGCACCGCCGACAGCCATCCCCCTCAGCGGCTCCTGACCCTGATCGGCGGCAACCCGGGACGCCAGTGCGAACAGGGCGGCGGACGACTCCGGGCCCATCGGCGGCCGCTGGCCTCCGCCCCGTACCTCCAGTCGCGCACCCGGAACACGGGGAGTCATCCCTCGTACCAGTACATCGATCGTCTCCTGCGCCTCCGCGCTGGGCGCCCGCACGTCGACCGTCAGCCGCGCCAGTGCGGGAACGGTGTTGCGTGCGCTACCCGCCGACAGGAGGGTGGGCGTGATGGTCGCCGCGCCCAGGGGGCCGCCGCCCGCAGCTGCGGCGGCCGATGCTCCCAGGCCGGCGACGGACAGCACCTGGTGAGCTGCCTCGATGGTGGCGTTGACCCCCTTCTCGGGCTCCTGGCCCGCGTGCGCGGCCTTGCCGTGCACCACGATCTCGTAGCGCGACGTGCCCTTGCGGGCGGTCTTGAGCGCGCCCTCGTCGTCGGCCGATGCCTCCAGCACGAACGCGGCGGCGCACCCCGCGGCGGACTCCTCGATCAGCCTCCGGGAGGTCGTGGAGCCGACCTCCTCGTCTCCGTTGACGATGACGCACACCCCTTCCGGTGAGGGGAGGGACGCCAGCGCGTGGAACATCTGCACCAGCCCCGCCTTCATGTCCAGAACTCCGGGACCGCGCGCTCTGCCGCCCGCCACCGACCAGGGACGGGTCCGGATCGAGCCCATGGGCCACACCGTGTCGTGATGCCCGACCAGCAGGACCTTCGGGACACCGAAGGACCACCGCAGGTGGCTCACGCCCCCGATCACGATCCGTTCCGGTGCGGCCCCCAGCAGCCTCGTCCCGAGGGCGGCGACCACCCCCGCGCTGCGCGCCACTGCCTCCAGGTCGGAGGAGAAGGACTCGCACCGTACGAGTGTCTCCGCATCGCTCAGCATCGTCGGCAGGGAGAGGACTCCCTCCCCCGTCACCGGGACCACCCCGTCATCACTTTCCTGTGTGTCAACACATGTCTCCCTAGGGCTATTTGGACCACAGATGAGCGACGGGGCACGTATGACCGCTGCGACACCGCCGTGCGAACGACGTTAGGGCGGAGCCCGGCATACCACTAGCGACTGGATTGCATGAAAGCCATGCGTCCGAGGAATGGGAGAGCAAGAATGACGGACAAGGTCGTCGGCAACTGGGGGTGGTGAGCGGGTGTTCGAGAACGATGCGCTTCGGCTGCTCGTGGCCGTGGCGAAGTGTGGTTCGTTCACGCAGGCGGCTGTCCGGCTCAACTACACGCAGTCCGCGGTGTCCCGGCGGATCGCCGCGCTGGAGCAGCAGGCGGGCGGCCCCTTGTTCGACCGGCTGCCCCGGGGCGTCAGGCTCACTCCCGCCGGCCGCGCACTGCACCGGCACGCCACCGAAGTACTGGACCGGTTGGTGAGGGCGGAGCGGGAACTGGCCGTGCTCCACGCCGGGCAGGGCGGACTGCTGCACGTCGGCGCGTTCGCCACCGCCAACATCTCTCTGGTACCCGGCGCCCTGCGGCTGCTCCGGGATACCCGTCCAGGGGTCGAGGTCGCGGCATCCGAGGGCCCGACCGAAACCCTCATGCGGCGGCTCACGGACGGCGCCCTCGACCTGGCCGTCGTCAGCGACTACCCGTCCGGTCTGCCGCAGACCGACGGTGTGACCACGACGGTGCTGTGCGATGACGAGTTGTTCGTCGTACTGCCCCAGGGACACCGACTGGCCGAAGCCGGAACGTTCGACCTGCGCGAACTACGCGACGAGGCATGGTTGCAGAGCGCATACGGTGACCGCCCCACGATGCTCGCGGACGCCTGTGCCCGAGCGGGCTTCACCCCCAGGAAGGTCATTCGCATCGCGGAATGGACCGGAAAGTTCGGCTACGTGGCCGCGGGACTGGGGGTGGCACTCGTTCCTTCGCTGGCCGCCCGCGCGGTCCCTGACACGCTGGTCCTGTGCCGGCTCACCGACCCCGCCCTGCGCCGGATCGTGCACGTCGCACTGCCCACCACCCCGCTCCCGGCCGCCCTGGAGCTGCGCGACCTGCTGCGTGCCGCGGCCGGAACCCGGGACACGGTGCACGGGCCGGCCCGATGAAGCACCTTCGACTTCGTTGATCCGGCCCGCAGTTCCCGAATGCGGGCACAGACTCCGTCGCCCGCCCAGGCCTTGTCCCAATTCGCGATCGACAACGTCGCGGTGCCCCGTGCCCCCGGGCCGGCATGCGGGCTTGACGGGTGAACTGCCGTCGGCCGACGACTCCTCAGGGCGTGATGAACGGCCGGACTTCGGGCATCCGACCGTGAGCGGGGCCAGGTGGTGGAGACGCTCCCGGTGGCCGCGGGCGACGGCCGGCTCATCGCGGCCGGACTGGATGAACGCCTGCACGCCGCGCTCTCCGCCCGGAACGGGATGGGCCGGCTGACTCCCGGAACGGTACGGGCCGGCTGACTCCCGGAACGGTACGGGCCGGCTGACTCCCGGCTCGTACCGTTCAGATCCGTGCGAGCACGGGATAGTCGTTGTACCCCTCCTCCCCGTGGACGTGCATCAGGAACTCGGGGCGGATCTCGTTGAGCGGCGCGCCCGTGCGCTGTCGCTCGACGAAGTCGGGGTTGGCGAGGAATCCGCGTCCCAGGGCGATCAGTTCGGCGCCCTCGCCCAGGAGCCGCTCCCCTCGCTCCATGCCGCCGTCGGCCGCTGCCTCCTCCCGCGACAGCGCCGGGTTGGCGATCAGCGTGCCCGGCCAGGCCTTGCGGAGCCGGGAGAAGAGGGGCTGGTCCGGGTCGGCGTGGACCACGTGCAGATAGACGGGGGCGATGCGCGCGAGTGCGGGCAGGAGGGCCGCGTAGAGGTCCTCGGTGTCGCCCTCCTCGACGCTGTTGACGCCCGCTCCGGGCGAGATGCGTACGCCGACCCGCTCCGGACCGATGGCCTCCGCGACGGCCCGCGTCACCTCGACCGTGAAGCGGATGCGGTTCGCTGCCGGGCCGCCCCACGCGTCGGTGCGGCGGTTGGTGTTCCCGGCCAGGAACTGGTGCAGCAGATGACCGTTGGCGGAGTGCACCTCCACTCCGGCGAAGCCTGCTTCGACCGCGTTGCGGGCCGCCGCGGCGAAGTCGGCGATGGTGGACCTGATGTCCCGCGCCGCCATCTCACGGGGTGCGACGCCTTGCCGGAGCCCGCCCGGTGTCTGCAGCGTCTCCGGGAAGCGCACGACGGACGGTGCGAGCGGGAGGTGACCGCTGGTGTCGGGGTGACCGACCCGGCCGCCGTGCTGCAACTGGAGGAACATCGGGCTCCCGCCGGAAGCCGCACGCACCGCGTCGGTCACCCGACGCCATCCGGCGATCTGCGCGGGGCTGTGGATACCCGGGATATGCGGATAGGTCTGTCCGACGGCGTTCGGGGTCGTGCCTTCGGCGATGATCAGACCGGCCGAGGCGCGCTGCGCGTAGTGGGTGGCCATCAGCTCGCCGGGTACGCCGTCGGCCCCGGCGCGATTGCGTGTCAGCGGAGCCATGACCAGCCGGTTCGCCAGTCCGATGCGACCGAGCCGGGCAGGTTCGAAGAGTCGGGATGCGGAGGATTCCTGCCGTGTGTACGTCATGCCGGTAACGTAGAACCTGACATTGATGTGAGATTCAAGTCCTGGGGTGCGTATGCGGATCGGGGAGCTGGCGGCTCGTACCGGTGTCGGGGAGCGTTCCCTGCGCTACTACGAGGAGCAGGGGCTGCTGGCAGCCGACCGGACACCGGGCGGTCACCGCGACTACCCCGAGAGGGCCGTCGACCGGGTGATCCGCATTCAGGAGCTCTACGCGGCCGGTCTGCACAGTACGAAGATCGCGCGGATCCTGCCCTGCATGCGCGACGAGGACGGCGGTCCCTCCCTGCGGGCCACCCCCGCCCTGGTCGACGAGCTCACCTCCGAGCGGACCCGGATCGACGGCATGATCGACGACCTCCTCCGCTCCCGCGAGGTACTGAACGACGTCATCGACACGGCGGCAGGCGGTGCCCCCGCGGAGCCGGACAGGAACCGGTACGAACCAGAAGGAGTTCCCCGTGCCTCTGACCCGTGAAGAACGCGAGCAGTTCCTGGCCGAGCCGCATGTGGCGGCGCTGGCCGTGGCCTCCGCCAAGGAGGGCCGGGCGCCTCTCGTCGTGCCGATCTGGTACATGTACGAACCCGGTGGCGACCTGTGGATCATGACGGGCCGCGACTCCCTGAAGGGAATCTCGATCGCCGCGGCCGGCCGGTTCTCCATGATGGTCGAACGGGTCACGCCGACCGTTCGCTACGTCTCCGTCGAGGGCAGTGTCATCGCGACCCGCGACGCCACCCGCGAGCAGCTGGTGGAGATCTCGTCACGCTATCTCCCGCCGGAAAAGGTCGACGGCTACGTCGACTTCGCGTGGCGGGAGCACGGTGAGCAGGTGGTCATCCACCTGCGGCCCGAGCACTGGCTCAGCGCCGATCTGGGCGGAGCCTGAGACCTCCACCCTCATGATGACCCCGCACGCCGGACCTGCCGCGCCGCGCGGTCGAGCGCGGGAGTTCAGCTGCCCAGGAGAGGGAACAGCCGGGTGATCGCGGCGACGGGCACCGTACCGGCGGGCCGAACCGCGGGGTCCTCGTCCCGGTCGCGGTAGCCGTCCAGCAGGCGGCGGATCGAGGCGGCGAGTTCGGCCGTCTCCGCCGGGGTGAGGTGGACGACGGCGCTGAAGGACTCGTCGTGCCGCCACTCGCCCGGTGCATCGTCCCGGTGCGCCAGCCAGTGCTGGTAACTCTCGTCCTCCAGTCCGCGTGCCGTCACGGCGAACTCCTCGGGTCCCTCCTCCGCAGGCGCCCAGCGAAGCCGCCACGGCCGCACGCGACCGCCGCTGTGCGGCGCCTCCTCGATGAGGCCGTGCCGGGCCAGCTGCCGCAGATGGAAGGAGCACAGCCCGGAGCTGTGGCCGAGCCGGGCGGCCGCCTGGGTGGACGTGACCGTGCCGACCTCGGCGAGCAGGTCCAGGAGCGCCACGCGCACCGGGTGGTCGGGCAGGCGCGGGCGGGCGCGGTGCAGCAGGGGGTCCACGCAGGGGACTTGGCGGTTCTCGTCGCTCATTTTGCAAAGGGTGCTACTTTGCAAAGCATTCGGTCAAGTGGCGCCAGGCCGGCCGGGGCCCGGACCCCGGCGGGCCGCGGCATGCACGGAAGGCGTTGATGCTCCATGGCGGTTGGGTTCGGCCACACTGCACAGGACCGCAGGGTGCGGCTGCTGGGAGAGCCGGTGGATGCGTACCCGCGGGTCGCTCCGGAGGCAGCACGGGGTTCGGTACGCCGCATCACCGTCGTCGGCGAGGAGATCCTGGGGCGCCGCTGCCGGGAGGTCACGCGGTTCGGCACGCCGGAGCTGTCGCGCCTGATCGACGACATGTTCGCCACGAATCAGGTGGCCGAAGGCGCGGGTCTCGCCGCCAACCAGGTAGACGTGGACCTGCAGTTGTTCGTGTGGGACATCACGGACGAGTGGGGGGTGCGGCATGTCGGGCACATCGCCAACCCGGTCCTGGTGGAGGTTCCGGCCGGGCAGCGCCGCCTGATCGAGGAGTCCGAAGGGTGCCTGTCGGTCCCGGGGCCCTACCGGATGGTGCCCCGCCTCGACCGCGCCGTCGTACGCGGCCGGGACAGGAACGGTGAGCCCCTGGTCATCGAGGGCCGGGGATACTTCGCGCGGTGCCTCCAGCACGAGACCGATCACCTTCGCGGCCGGCTGTATCTGGACCGGCTCGCCCAGCGGGATCGGAAGACGGCCCTCCGCGAGATGGCGGCGTCCAAGGACGAGCTGTTCGCCCGGCGCGCGGCCCTGGCCGAGAAGCTCGGCAAGTAGCGCGGAGCCGGCCCGCACCGTTACTGCGCGGAAGGCCTGCCGTCAGGAGACAAGACCGGGGGCCTCCGCCGTCCCCGTGTCCAGGGGACGCAGGAACCGGCGTTCGTAGCGGCGGATGCATCCGGTGCGGCGAGCCAGTTCGAACGCGGCCTGGCATTCGGGATCGGTGGCGCTGTCCGTGCGGTAACGCTCGTACGCGGCGAAGCCGGGGAACGAGAAGAGCGCGTAGGCGATGTCGCTGTCACCCTCGCTGGGCAGGAAGTAGCCGTGGTGGGTGCCGCCGAACCGGTTCACGAGGGCGACCCATCTCCGGCCGTACTCCTCGAAGTCCTCGATGCGGTCGGGGTCGATCTCGTACTTCAGATGAATGGTGATCACTGACCCCATGATGCCTCAGCGGACGGCGGCGTCCGGCCTCCGTCCGTGCCGGATCACCGGTGCCGACTACCCGAACTGGCCCGGCTGGTAGTCACCCGCGGGCTGCTGGACGATGACGTTCACCCGGTTGTAGGCGTTGATGAGGGCGATGAGCATCGCCAGGGCGGCGAGCTGGTCCTCGTCGTAGTGCTTGGCGGCGTTCGCCCAGGCCTCGTCCGTGACGCCTCCCGCCGCGTCCGCGATGCGCGTACCCTGCTCCGCCAGCTCCAGCGCGGCGCGCTCGGCGTCGGTGAACACGGTCGCCTCCCGCCAGGCGGCGACCAGATGGAGACGGATCGCGGTCTCCCCGGCGTGTGTGGCGTCCTTGGTGTGCATGTCGGTACAGAAACCACAGCCGTTGATCTGACTGGCACGGAGCTTCACCAGCTCCTGCGTGGCGGCGGGCAGGGTCGAGCCCACGATCACCTTGTCCGCCGAGTTGATGTACTTGAAGAACTTGGCCCCGGCCGCGTTGGCGAACAGGTTCAAGCGAGCGTTCATGGTGCGCTCCCGTGCCGTCGTCGATGGATACCACTGTCCGACAGGACAGGTCGCACCGCATTCCGTAGCGACGCGTGACCGTTCGAGATGCAGGTGTGTGGGCGCGCTGATTCGCTGGTGGGGTCGGCTCTCCCCCGAGACCCAGGAGTGATCATGAGTGTTGCGGACGAAACCGGCGGCCGAGCGGAGCGCATTCGTGCCAAGGCGCAGGAGATGAAGGAGGCGGCCGAGCGGGTCTCCGATCCGCAGGAGCGCCGGCGTCTGGAGGACAAGGCGCGCCGGCTCCAGGAGCGGAGCGATCAGGTGTCGACCAAGGGCGAAGGCGGCACGAACCCGCTCTGACCGGACGACGACCGCTCGTGGACGGCAGCGGTCGGCCCGGGCGCTTCCCCGTGCCGGGAGAGGCGAGCCGTCTCCCGGCACGACGTGCCTACTGCGTGAACCGGGGCAGCCACTTCACCTGGTAACCGGGGTGCCCGGCGTGTTCCGCGGCCATCTGCCGGACCACGAACCCCAGGCCGAAGGCCCTGCCCGAGGCGAAGTCCCGCTGCGGGCGGTCGACGTCCAGCGCGGCGACCTCCGCGTACTCGTCCAGGAGCACTCTGTTGGTCTCGATGCGCTGGAGGGTTCGCGCGGGGTCCTGCAGAGCGATGTGGCGGTCGTAGCCGTGCGTCCTCAGGGTGAACGCGATGGCGCCGGTCCGGTCGTGGATCTCGCCGGGCACCTCGGCCGGGCACCGCCACCCCTGGCCGCCGGCCGCACGTGCGGCGTCTTCTTCCTCGTCGAGGCGCGCCCGGACGAAGGCGACCAGCTCGGAGTTGTCTGTCATGTGGTTGTGCATCCTTCCGCTCGGCCCCACGCCTCAGGAGCCGTGCTGGAGCGTATCCCGTCGCCCTGTCCGCCCCGGGACCGCCCGTACGACGGGACGGACCCTCCGGGCCGGCCGCACCCGTATCGCTTGATGCACCCGGCCCGGCCGCCTGTGCCCCTGGTTTTCAGTGGCCGGCGTCCACGGGTTCCAGTACGAGAACGGGGATCTCCCGGTCGGTCTTCTCCTGGTAGTCGGCGTAGTCGGGGTACGCCTCGACGGCGCGCTCCCACCAGAGCGCCTTCTCGTCGCCGGTCACCTCACGGGCGGTCATGTCCCGGCGCACCGGGCCGTCCTGCAGTTCGGCACGCGGGTCGGCGGTGAGGTTGTGGTACCAGACCGGGTGGCGCGGAGCCCCGCCCAGTGAGGCGACCACTGCGTACGAGCCGTGGTGCTCGACCCGCATCAGGGGCGTCTTGCGGATCTTTCCGCTCCTGGCGCCGAGCGTCGTCAGGACGATGACCGGCATCCCCCGCATGGTCGTCCCCTCCGTCCCGCCCGAGCTCTCGTACTGCTCGACCTGGTCACGGACCTGGGGGGTGGGGCTCGGTTCGTACTCGCCCTGAAGCGGCATGGCAGTTGTCCCGTCGTCGACATCCGGTCGCGGCGCTCATCGGCCGCGTCCCTTCATCATGGCTTCAACATCACCGGCCGCCGGAAAACTCCGCTCCCCCGACGTGTCGGTCCGCGCGAACGCTCCGGCCCGGCTCATCCGGTGTCGGTGCGCCCCCTGGCGCGGTTCATTCCGATGGCGCTGTCGTTCGCCGGATGACGGAACGTACGGATCCTGCGCCCCCGCACACCGTGGCGATCCGCATCCCGAACGTCTTCATGGCGAAGGCGATACCGCGGCCCCGGCAGGAGTCCCTCACCCCGGTCATCCCGTTGAGGAGGAAGCCCTCCGTCCGCGGCCCGCCTCAGTCCCCGGTCACTCCGTCGAGGCGCTCGCGCACCAGATCGGCGTGGCCGATGTGGCGTGCGTACTCGCCGATCATGTGGACGTGCACCAGGCGCAGCGAGAAGACCTCGCCGTTGTGGACGAACGTGTCGTCGAACGACGCACCGGCGATGATCTCGTCCGCCAGCCGGCACTCCTCGACCAGCCGGGCGTAGTCCTCGGCGGCCCGGGCCGGATCGAGGTCCTCGAAGTCCGCGTCCTTGCCCTTCTCCGGGTCGTACATGGGGGCGAGGTCCTGGCCGGCGAACCGTTGCCGGAACCAGGTGCGTTCGACCTTGGCCATGTGGCGGAGCAGTCCGAGCAAGGAGAGGTTCGAGGGCGGGGTGGTCCGCTCGGCGAGCTGCTCGCCGGTCAGGCCGGCGCATTTCTGGAGAAGGGTGGCGCGGAACCATCCCAGGTACCCGGTGAGCATCTCCCGCTCGGCGGCGACGAGCGAACCGTCGGTACGGGTGACTTCAGGTGCTGTCCATGTCATCCGACGATCATGCCGGTCGACCCGCGGTTCGCACGACTGTTTTACGCCTGCATCCCGTAATCCGTTTCGTCGGACGACGAGCGGGTCACGGAGGTCGTGATGCTGCCGATGAGCCCGAGGACCAGGAAGAGCACCAGCAGCGCCTTGCCCGCGGTGCTCATGACCAGGGGCCTGGTCGCGGAACGCCCCTGCTGTTCCGGAACGGAGAGCGCGTCCTCGCCGAAGAAGCCCTTGGGGTAGGCGGGGCTGAGCATCGTCACGTAGGCGGACACACGCATCTCGTAGCGGAGGGTGGCCGCCGTGGCTTCGAAGAGCGGGCGGGGCATACGTCCGAGAACCAGCGTGATGATCCACCACACGATCGCCAGGGCCCACCAGCCGTACGTGGCGAGGCTCTGCACGATGGCGGCGGGGATGACCAGGATCAGCCGGAAGAAGACGGCCAGCCGGTTGAGCCGGGTCGGCCGGACATCGATCCGGACCGGATAGGCAGACGGCTGGGTCAGCGTGAACGGCGGGTAGCTGTCGACGAGGAGCATGCTGCTCGCGGCGACCCGGGTGCGGTAGGCGAGGGTCGCCGCGAGAAAGCGGAAGACGGGTTCGGGCAGCCGTCCCAGGACGAGGGCTGCGAACCAGCCGAACACGACGGTGAAGAACGCCGCGATCCCCAGGAAGAACAGCACGATGAAGTGCGGGACCAGCAGGAGGAGACGGAACAGCACGGTGAGGCGGCGCTGGCGGGCCGGTTCGATGACATCCAGCACCGGCAGGAATTCATCGGCGTCGCCGGCCCTGCGCCCCGGGCTCCACTGCGCGTCGGCCATGTCGCTCCCCTTCGGCGGGTGATCCGTACGCCGGCGGGTCCATACGGCGTCATCTCACGCTGGGACCACCCGGGACGGCCCGCAATCGGCGACGGGCCGATCGAGTGCCCGCCGGCCTTCCCCCTGCCGCCGGTCAGCGCTTACGGCCGCGCCTGCGGGTGAGACGCGTACGTACTCCCTGCCGCGCCCTCGTCCAGGACGTGGCAGCCCGTCCGGTTCGCTTCGCGGTCGGCTTCGCGGTCCTCGGACGTGCGGGCTTCTGCCGCCGGGCCGGGGCCGGGACGGTCTCGCGCCACGGTTCGGCGGCCAGCACGTGGTAGCGGTGGCTCAGACGCCGCCCCAGCACCAGATAGCCGAGCAGCGCACCCGCCGTGTTGAGAATGACGTCGTCGATGTCGAAGGCCCGCCCCGCGACCAGCGCTCCCTGGACCAGTTCGACGACGACGATGACCAGCACGGTCAGCAGGACCATACGGACCATGCGCAGCCGTCGTGGCACGAGCACGGGCAGCAGCACGCCGAACGGCATGCCCAGCACGAGGTTGCCCCCGGCCTGCTTGCACGCGGCGAGGAAGGTGTAGTCCTCGGCGTACTGCCGCAGCGAACGCCCCGGGCGGAGATTCGACGTGACGAGATCCTGCGAGGCGGGCGACGGTGTGAGTGTCACCTTCGCCAGCACGACGGAGAACCCGACCATGGCCAGGAACACCGCCACCAGAATGGTGACCTGAAGCAGCACATGACTCCATGCCCGGTGCCGTGTCCCGTTGCGCGCGTCTCTTTCCGCCTCTGCGTCCATGGGCGACAGGTGCCCCCGAGCGGCCGCACCACACCTGACGTCTGCGCACCGGCCGCTCGGACCGGCGTGGTGCGGCGCGGAAGGGCGCGGGCCAGACTGACTGCACGTGCGGGTACGGATACGGCCCGGCGGACACGACGGGACGAAACCGATCCGGAGGTCTCATGACGAGCGACCGCGGGAATCAGCCTCTGCACTGTCTGGTCACCGGCGCCACCGGTTACATCGGTGGGCGCCTGGTCCCGGAACTGCTCGCGGCGGGGTACCGGGTGCGCTGCCTGGCGCGCAGCCCGGAGAAGCTGCGGGACTACCCGTGGGCGGGTGAGGTGGAGATCGTGCGCGGCGACGTCACCGACGCGCGGTCGCTGGCCCCCGCGATGCGGGACGTCGACGTGGCCTATTACCTGGTTCACGCCCTGACGTCCGGCGGTGGTTTCGAGGAGACGGACCGCAGGGCCGCCACGGTCTTCGGCGAGCAGGCGCGGGACGCGCGGGTCGGCCGCATCGTCTACCTCGGCGGCCTCATTCCGTCCGACGTACCGGAAGAGGAGCTGTCACCCCATCTGCGGTCGCGGGCCGAGGTCGGCAGGATCCTGCTGGCGTCCGGCGTCCCGACCACCGCGCTGCGGGCCGCCGTCATCATCGGATCCGGATCGGCCTCCTTCGAAATGCTGCGCTATCTGACGGAACGGCTGCCCGTCATGGTGACGCCGAGCTGGGTGTCCACACGGATCCAGCCGATCGCGGTCCGGGACGTGCTGCGCCTCCTGGTGGGCAGTGCCCGGATGCCGCATGAGGTGAACCGCACCTTCGACATCGGCGGGCCCGACATCGTCACGTACCGCGAGATGATGCAGCGGTACGCGGAGGTCGCGGACCTTCCGCACCGGCTGATCCTGCCCGTGCCGATGCTGACCCCCCGGTTGTCCAGCCACTGGATCGGCCTGGTCACACCCGTGCCGCGGTCGATCGCCCGCCCGCTCGCCGAGTCGCTGCGGTACGAGGTCGTGTGCCGGGAGCACGACATCGCGGCGTACGTTCCCGACGGCCCGGGGCAGCCTTTCGGCCTCGACAAGGCGCTGCGGCTGGCACTGCAACGGGTCCGGGAGGCCCGGGTGACCACGAGGTGGTCGTCCGCGTCGGTTCCCGGGGTGCCGAGCGACCCGCTGCCCACCGACCCCGACTGGGCCGGCGGAAGCCTGTACACGGATGTCCGCCGGTGCGACGTCGACACGTCCCCGGAGGCACTGTGGCGCGTCGTCGAGGGGATCGGCGGCGAGCACGGCTGGTATTCGTTCCCGCTCGCCTGGGCGGTGCGCGGGTGGCTCGACCGGCTGGTGGGAGGGGTGGGTCTGCGACGCGGACGGCGGGACACCGACCGGCTGCGGGTGGGCGACTCACTGGACTTCTGGCGCGTCGAGGAGATCGAACCGGGCCGTCTGCTCAGGCTGCGCGCGGAGATGCGACTGCCGGGCCTGGCGTGGCTGGAGATGTCCGTGGAACCCGACGGCCGGGGCGGGGCGCGTTACCGTCAGCGAGCCCTGTTCCATCCGCGCGGGCTGCTCGGTCACACGTACTGGTGGAGCGTGTGGCCCTTCCACTCCCTCGTCTTCGGCGGGATGGCCCGCAACATCGCCCGTACGGCGGCGGGTGCGGCGTCACCCGAACCGGCGAGCGCCGAGGTGACGCGCTGACCGGTGGGTCCGCGGACGGTCCCGGGGACGGCAGCATGGCAGGTCCCCGGCCTCCCCAGGAGTTGCGCCATGACCGTTGCGGTCGTCCTGTTCACTTCCGACCTCCGGCTGCACGACCACCCGCCCCTGCGAGCCGCCCTTGCCTCCTCGGACGAGATCGTGCCGCTGTTCGTCCGTGACAGCGGGATCGAGGAGTCCGGGTTCGCCGCCCCGAACCGTCTGGCCTTCCTCGCCGACTGTCTCCGGGATCTGGACGCCGGGCTGCGTGAGCGGGGCGGCCGGCTGGTGATCCGCTCGGGCGACGTCGTCGGGGAGGTGGGCCGGATCGTCTCGGAGACGGGTGCGGCGGACGTCCATCTCGCGGCCGGCGTCAGCGCCTACGCACGTCGGCGTGAGGAGCGGCTGCGCGAGGCGCTGGAGTCCGGCGGCCGGCGGCTGCACGTCCACGACGGCGTGGTGACCGCCGTCGCGCCCGGTGCCGTGACTCCCGCGGGATCCGACCACTTCGCCGTGTTCACGCCGTACTTCAGGCGCTGGTCGGCACAGCGGGTACGGGATGCCTTCGCCGCGCCACGCACCGTGCGGGTCCCGGACGGCCCGGGGTCCGAGGAGGTGCCGGCCCGCAGCGCGGTGTCCGGGGTGTCGGAGGGCCTGGCCGAGGGCGGTGAGCGGCAGGCCCGCAGGCAGCTGACCGCATGGCGGCGCCAAGGGCTCGCGGGGTACGAGGAAGGTCACGACGACCTGTCCGGAGACGCCACGTCACGGCTCTCGCCGCATCTCCACTTCGGCACCCTGTCCCCCGTCGAGCTCATCCACCGGGCCCGCTCCGCCGGCGGTGCGGGGGCAGACGCCTTCGTACGGCAGCTGTGCTGGCGCGAGTTCCATCATCAGGTCCTCGCGGCCCGGCCCGCCGCGTCCCGCCAGGACTACCGCACCCGGCACGACCACTGGCGCTCCGGGGCGGAGGCGGGCCAGGACATCGAGGCCTGGCAGCAGGGCCGCACCGGCTTCCCGGTGGTCGACGCGGCGATGCGCCAGCTGCGCCACGAGGGATGGATGCACAACCGCGGCAGGCTCCTCGCCGCGGGCTTCCTCACCAAGACGCTGTACGTGGACTGGCGCATCGGTGCACAGCACTTCCTGGACCTGCTGGTCGACGGCGATGTCGCCAACAACCAGCTGAACTGGCAGTGGATGGCCGGGACCGGGACGGACAGCCGGCCCAACCGGGTGCTCAACCCCGTGGTCCAGGGCAAGCGGTACGACCCGGACGGCAGCTACGTCCGGCGCTGGGTGCCGGAGCTGGCCGCGGTGGCCGGGGCCGCCGTGCACGAGCCGTGGAAGCTACGGGGGCCGGCGCACGACCGGCCGGACTACCCACAACCGGTGGTGGAGCTGACGGAAGGGCTGGCCCGCTTCAGGAGGGCGCGGGGCCTGGACTGAGGGCCGTGCGGGCGTCCGGCCCCGGTGCCGCATCCGCCGCGCCGAGCCGGGAGCAACACCGTACGGCCGGACGGACGGCGGCGAGGATGCTGTCGTGCCGACTTCCCCCGCATCCACCGAACCGGCCGCCCGTGACACCGCGGACGGTCCCCGCGCCCACGCGGCGCTGTTGCTGCTGTCGGCGGCCTCCGGGGCGGCGGACGCCTTCGTCTTCATCTGCGTCGGCCAGGTCTTCGCCGGTGTGATGACGGGCAACCTGGTCCTGCTGGGCGCCGCGGCCGCGGGGGCGGGCGAGGAGGGAGTCGCGCTGCGCGTGATCACCGCGCTGGTCTCGTACGGGTGCGGGGTGGCCTGGGGCGCGGTGACGGGCGAGCGGACGTGGTGGCGGCTGCCCGTCATGCTGCTGGTCGAGGTGGTGCTGCTCACGGCCGGCGCCGTGCTGTGGGCGTGCGGCCTGATCACGTCGGACGCGGACCGGCTGGGCCTCCTGGTCGTGATGGGGCTCGCGATGGGCATCCAGGGCCGTGTCCGGGCGACGCCCACGAACTACTTCACCGGAACGCTGACCTCCCTCGTCGGACGGCTGGCCCTGGGGTCGTGGCGTCCGGGTGACGGCTGGGTGGTCGGCCGGCTGCTCGCCGTCGTGGCGGGCGCTGCTGCGGCCGCGCTGACGGTGCGCCTGTGGCCTGCGTCCGGTGCCGTGGCTGCGGCGGGACTGGCGGCCGCTGCGCTCCTCGTGGAAGCCGCCGGGCGGCGGGCCGTCCGGGCGTAGGGCGGGTACGCCCCGGACAAGGGGAAGCCCCGGCCGGATCGGGGGATTCCAGCCGGGGCGGTTCTGGTGTGGGCGCTCAGCGCGTCGTCCACGTATAGGTGAACGATAAATCATCTGGCCGTGTTCCCGGGAATCCGCGGCCCGGGCTGTGATCCAGGGCACGGTTCACAGCCCGCGTGGGCACGGCTTCGCCCACCGGCCACGAGGACCGCGGCATCACTCACCGGCGGCGGGCACTCCGCTGCCGTAACGGCGGTTGAACTGCTCGATCCGGCCGGCCGTGTCCAGCACCTGACGGGTCCCCGTGTAGAACGGGTGGCTCGCCGACGAGGTCTCCACGTCGATGACCGGGTAGCTCCGGCCGTCCTCCCACGTCACCCGCTGATCGGAGTCCGCGGTGGAACGGGTCAGGAAGGCCTCCCCGGCAGCGCGGTCACGGAAGACCACCGGACGGGAGACGGGGTGGATTCGGGACTTCATGGGCATTCCTTCCCTGGTGCGAGATCGGTTGGACGACAGGGGCCGTCCGGCAGCGGTCGAACGACGGTCAGCGTTCCTCGCGGAACAGAACGTGCAGGCCTGCGGCGGGGTCGTACTTGCGCAGCACCAGACGGTCGGGGTTGTTGCGGCGGTTCTTGCGCGTCACATAGCTCTGACCGGTTCCGGCGGTCGAGCGAAGGGTGACGACGGGACGGGTCTCACTGCGGGCCATGGGCACCTCCGGCTCCTGTACCGATCCCACGCCTTGATGGCAATGGGATTCGTTTTCGTTCTGCTCCTGTAACGCGGGCGCACACCGGCGCATTCCCGGACCGCCCACCACCTCCCGCGGGGCTCCCGAGCACCCTTCGGCAGCCGTCACGTGGGACCTCGACGCTCGTTGATCGCTGTGCCCGGCACTTCAGCCGACTCCCTAGGAACGTGAGCCATGCGCCTGAAGAACACCCTGACCACTCTCGCGGCCACCGCGATGATCACCGCCTCCTGCATGACCGCGGCAGGCCCGGCGGCCGCCGCCGGCGACACGGCACCCGCCTGCGTGGCGCGCGAGGTCATCAAGCAGAACAAGACGGCCTGGACGACCAACAACTGCGGCCGGAACATGCACATCCAGCTGGTGATCAACAACGGTCCCGACAGGAGTTGCTGGACCACCTCGCCCGGCGAGACCCTCGAGTGGAAGTGGAAGATGGGCTCGTACGGCCGCATCGCCCTCTGCTGACACCACGGAGACAAGCATCACCCCGGAGCCCCCGCCCAGGCGGGGGCTCCGCCCGCATATGCCCGTACGCGACCCGCGCACACCGCGCGAGGACGGCGCGCACGGACGCACAACAGCCATCGGGCGCCGGGTGACTTGCATCAACGCCCGCAGACAGCAAGGGTGTTCGATGGAATCGGGTTCCGATCAGCCGCTGACATATGCCGGATGCAAGAACGCGTCGAGTGTTGCCAAACCACTTACGGGCTCGTGTCGGCTGTGCCACAGTCGTATCCGGTCCACCCTCAGACCTGGTTGTACCGCGCCTGTATCGGAGTACGACATGCCGCCCCACCCGCCTGCGGACCACCCCGCCCCCCAGCCGTCCGAACGTGATGCCGTCGACGCGTTGATCAACCGGACGCACCGGCTGCGCGGAGACGTGGACGCGGTGCGGCGTGACACCGTCCTCATCGACGAGGACGACCCGCAGCTGCGCTGGCAGCGCGCACTGTGCGACCTGGCGGTCCATCAGCTCGATGATCTCGGCGCACATCTGGGACAGCTCAAGCAGGGACTGCTCTCCGGGGCCGCGGAACAGTTCTCAGCCGGGGCGGCGCACCCCGCCGGCCATGTCCCGGCCCCCGGCGAGCAGCCGGGTTCGCTGATCGGCAGGGTGGGCAGCGCCGAATGGAATCTGCTGACCGACGAGGTGAGCTGGTCCGACGAACTGCTCCAGATCTTCGGCCGCACACCCGAGGCGGGGCCGCTCTCACTGGACGACCTGCCTTCCGTACTCCTGCCCGAGGACCAGCCCGTGCTCACGGCCCTGGTGACCGACTGCCTGGTCGACGGCAAACCGATAGACGGCGAGTTCCGCATCCTGCGCACGGACGGGCAGATGCGGACCCTGCACATGATGGGTGAACCCGTCCTGGATGCTGACGGCTGCACGGCTTCCATGTGGGCGGTCCTGCGCGATGTCAGCGCGCTGCGCCGCAGCCAGCAGGTGGTGCACCGCACCCAGGACTCGCTCCAGCGACAGCAGCACATCGCAAGGACCGAGCGCCGGATGGCCGTGGAACTGCAGGAGGCCGTGCTTCCCCCGTGGCGGGGTTCGCTGACCCTCCCCGGCCAGGGGCCCGGCTCGCTGGACATCGCGGCCCACTACCTGCCGTCGGATTCCAGCGCCCTGATCGGCGGCGGCTGGTACGACGCGATGCAGCTTCCGGACGGCCGGACGCTGCTCACGGTCGGCGATCTGACCGGTCACGGCATCCAGGCGACCTCCACCATGGCGATGATCCTGGGTGCGCTGCGCGGCATGGCGGTGGCCGGTATCGAGCCCGGAGCCCTGATGGGGCACCTCAACCAGTTACTCGAGACATCGATCCAGCCCGCACTGGGCAGCGCGGTGTGCTGCCGGTTCGACCCCGCCACCCGCAGGCTGGACTGGGCGCAGGCCGGACACCCGGCGCCCCTGCTCTTCCGCAACGGCGTCGGGCGCCCGGTCCCCCCGCCGGACGGAGTGCTCCTCGGAGCGGCGTCCGGGGTCGCGTACGAGCAGGACGAAGTACACCTGCTGCCCGGTGATGTGCTGGTGCTCCACACCGACGGGCTGGCCCGGGGCGCCGGGAGCGCGCACAACGGTCTCCGTCCGGGCACGGAAACGCTGCTCGGACTCGCACCGCGCTTCGCCGAGGCCCGCTCGGCGCAGGAGTGCGTACGCACGGTCGCCGAGGAGTTCGGCGGCACCGAGCGACTGGACGATGCGTGCGTGCTGATCGCCCGCATCGGCGCGTAGCCGCAGCGACGGGGAAGAACGGGCGCTGAAGGGGACGACGGCATTCCCACGGGGCGCCTCTTGTTGACAGCACCTCGTCCTCGTGTCGCCAAGGGTCAGATCTCCGAACTCCTGGGCCTCTTGATGATGGAGCTCTGGGGCAGCGAGAGCTGGATCTCCTCACGCAGGTCCTCGATCTTCGCGTAGCCCGCGAACTGACCCGTCAGCCGGTACATTTCGCGCAGCCGGTCCCAGGTGCGGTGGGAGGAGGTCTCCCCCATCGTCACCAGGGCCAGTCGTGCGTAGCGGTCGGCCTGTTCGGGGTCGTCGGCGATGAAGCAGGCCGAGGCGAGCGAGATGTAGTCGAAGATCTTCGACCGCTGGCGTCCGTTGCGCCGCAGTTCCAGCGCCTGCTTCGCGTGGCGCTGGGCGGTGACGGCGGCCGAGGGGTCGTGCTCGGCCAGCGTGCGAAAGGCCAGGGCCTGCATGCCGTGCAAATCTGCCTCGTCGAACATCTGCATCCAACTGGGCGGAGGTACATCGCCCTTGTCGGAGATGAAGAGTTCTTCCGCCCGGCCCAGGGTGCGCCGCATGGCCTGTCCCCGGCCCATGGACGCCTGTGCCCAGGCCTCGATGGTGTGCAGCATTGCCTGGGTGCGCGGCAGGACCATGTCGCCCGAGCCGGACTTGGCGAGTTTCATGAGGTCGAGTGCATCGTCGGGACGGCCCAGGTGGACCATCTGCCGGGCTGCCCGGGAGAGTGCCTCCCCCGCCCGCGGACGGTCACCGCCTTCACGCGCGGCGTGCGCGGCGATGACGAAGTACTTCTGCGCGGTGGGTTCGAGGCCGATGTCATGGGACATCCAGCCCGCGAGCACGGCGAGGTTGGCGGCGACGCCCCAGAGGCGGCGCTGCAGGTGGTCGGGGTGGCGGTAGGCGAGCATGCCGCCCACCTCGTTCAGCTGGCCCACCACTGCCTTGCGCTGGAGGCCTCCGCCGTGGGAGGCGTCCCAGGCGCGGAACACCTCCACGGAGCGTTCCAGCGCCTCGATCTCCTCCGAGCCGATGGGCGCGGCCTCGTACCGGTCGTAGCCGGCCGGGTCCGCGTGCACGGGGTCGTCGATACGTGGGGCGTCGGCCGCCAGTACGGGGTCGGTGTGCAGCCAGTCGTGCATGGGGCCGGCGATCGTGGAGCCGGCGGCGAGCGCGGCGCCCGCGCTCACCAAGCCGCGTCGGTTGAGCATGAGGTCCATTCCCGTGAATTCGGTGAGGACCGCTGCCGTCCGCTCGGGCGCCCACGGGAGTTGGTCGGGATTGGCTTCCGTCCCGGCCTCTCGCCGCTTCCCCACACGCCCGCGTCGGCCGAACCCGAGGTCCTCGATGGTCACGACACGACCGAGCCGCTCGGTGAACAGGGCTGCCAGCACTTCGGGCACCGGATCGCGCGGGGACTCCCCCATGTCGATCCATCGCCTCACGCGCGAGGTGTCGGTGGCCAGTTGGGGGTGGCCCATGGCCGCCGCCTGCCTGTTCACCATTCTCGCGAGTTCACCCTTGGACCAGCCGGCAAGGCCGAACAGGTCGGAAAGGCGGGTGTTGGGTTCTCCGGTCACGTCAAGCCCCCAGGTTCTCGGCTGTGTTGACAGTAACCCCCTGTCAGATGCCCTGCGACTATTCGCCAGGCTTCGCCAGGGGTCGCCATGTTCTCTGCCACGGGCACACCGGTGTCAGGTAGGAGTGCGCCACCCCGCCCGGCAGCCCTAGGTACTCCCCAGGGTGCCGAACGGCCGCCGGCCGGGGCGGCGCACGCAACTTGTCGGCGCACGAAGGGATCTGTCTCGCCCATGTACACAGCATCGTCCTCCGTGTCCGCCCCGCCCCGGCCGCTGCGTCCCCTGGGAGCGGGTGGCGGACCGTATCTCGACCCCCGCGCCGCCGTGCCCGCGCCCGGCATCGGCCGGACCCGGCGCGCGGCAGGGCCGGGCGCCCCCTCGCTCAGCGGACGGCTGGACCTGTCCGGTCCGCAGGGTGCCCAGCTGAGGATGGCGATCGCCTCCGTGCACCGGATCTGCCCGGAGTTCAACCCGGTACAGGTACTGCGGCGCAGCGGCCGTTCGGTGCTCCTCGTCGGTTCCACCGGCCGCGCGACCGCTGTCGCCAAGTGTTTACTGGACCACTCCCCCGCGTGGTCGGAGCGGTTCCGCCACGAAATAGCGGCATACCGGGCGTTCGTCCGGCACCGCCCCCCGGTCCGGGTGCCCCGGCTCATCGCAGCGGACCCGGAGAACTGCACCCTGGTCATCGAGCGGATGCCCGGGCGGGTGGCGGCGCTGACGAGGCACCCTTCGGAGGCTCCGCCGAGGGCGGATCTGCGTGCGGTACTCGGTGCGGTCAGCCGGGTCAACGCCTGGCGACCCCCGTCCGGCCTGTTCGACGCCCCGCTGGACTACGCGGCACGGATCGCTCGCTATCACGAGCTCGGTCTGTTCACCGACCGCGATCTGGGAGACCTGCAGAAGCTGCTGCACGGCCTCGCCGTCGCCGGGGGCCGTCAGGGCATGGGGCAGTTCTGCCACGGTGACGCCCTGCTCTCCAACATCCTGCTGTCGCCCACCGGTCCGGTACTGGTGGACTGGGAACACGCCGGCTGGTATCTGCCGGGCTACGACCTGGCGACGCTCTGGGCGGTCCTGGGCGATGCGCCGGTGGCGCGGCGTCAGATCAGCCAGCTGGCCCAGGTCGCGGGTCCCGCGGCGAGGGATGCGTTCCTGGTCAATCTGATGCTCGTGCTGACACGGGAGATCCGTACGTACGAAACGGCCCTGCAGCGGGCCATGCGGGACACCAGTGCACCGGCCCGGACCGGGCAGGAGCGTCCGGGCGCGCTCTCCTCGGGTGAGGAGCAGCGGCTGCTGCTTCGCCGCCTGCACGACGACTGCGCCATGGCGCGGAGTGCGGTCCGAGCCGCGGTCGGCACTCGCTGACCTGTCCGACGGGGGATGCGCGCTGCGGGTCCGGTGCCGACACACCGGGCCCGCAGCGCGCTGTTGTGCTGCCCTGACCACTCGGAGCGGTGTATCCGCTCAGTGTGCGCGGACGATGTCCACGTCGGATGCCTTCACGAAGGCGATGCGGTGGCCGATCTGGACCGTCACGTACTTCTCCTTGCCACGGAAGTAGGCGTGGTCCAGGGGGTAGGAGGAGTCGATCGTCGGTGCGTAGAAGAAGCCGGTGGGGGCCTCTCCGCCACCGGGATAGGACTGACCGGCCTTGATGGTGTACTGCAGGGCCGTGCCCACCCGCCGGTCCGCGAAGTCGGCGGGGTACTCGGACTTCTCCGGGTACGCGACCCCGTACACCGGTACCTCCGTCCTGCCGGCCTTCGGCTTGACCACGTAGCCGGACGTGGGGGTGGTGGTGCGGGTGCGGGCCGGCGTGCTGAACCAGGCCTTCTTGCCGTACCACCAGATCGCTGTCCAGCCGGGTGCGTGGTCGGCGACGACCGCCTGCTGGGTGGCGCTGATCTTGCTGCCCCAGTCGGCGGCGCAGTTGGTGCCGGGCGACCCGTCCGTGTGCAGGCCCGGGTCGGAGAAGAGCGGTGCGTCCTCGGAGGGTTCCGTGTGCAGCGGCACGGCGCTGGAGCCCTGTAGGGGGAGGTCGATGCCCTTCTCGCAGTCACGGAAGGCCTGCTGGTTGTCCTTGAACCGCGGGCTGACGGTGATGAGTTCGCTGCTCTTGCGGGCGGTCGGCACGGTGGGCTTGCCGAGGAGCGCCATGAAGCGGTTCCAGTCCCAGTAGGTGCCCGGGTCCCAGTGCATGTTCTTGGTACCGGCGGCGCTGGTGGGCGGCACCCCGTCGTGGCCGATGATGTGCTGGCGGTCGAGGGGGATGTCGTACGTGGCGGCGAGGTAGCGCACGAGCGCAGCCGTCGAGCGGTACATCTCGGGGGTGTACCACTTCGCGCCCTCGGTGGCGACGCCCTCCTGCTCGATGCCGATCGAGTGGCTGTTGACGTACCAGTTGCCGGCCTGCCAGGCGACGTCCTCGTTCTTCACCATCTGCGTGACATGTCCGTCGCCGGATCGCACGACATAGTGGGCCGAGGTCTGTTTCAGCGGGTTCTGGAAGATCTTCAGGGTGGTGTCGAAGTCCTCCTCCGTGTCATGGAGGACGATGAACTTGATCTTGTTGCTGTGCGGCCGGTCCGCGGTGTCGTAGTTGCCGTACGTCTCCTTGTCGGCCGGATCGCCGGTCTGCTGGTAGGCGGCCGGGACCCAGTCGCAGTCCAGACCGCGCGGGCACTGTGGCCGTACCCCGTCCGCGCCCGCGTGTGCCGCGGGACTGAGCAGCGCGAGACTCAGTGCGCCGACGGTGGTCAGCGCGCGTGCGCGTCCGGTCCTCTGCTTGGACGTCATGACAACCCTTCTTGGAGCTGGGTGTTTCCCGAGCCGTGCGTGTCGAGAGGTGTGCGTGTTCCGATCTCGCGTGCCGCTGTGCGCGCACACTCTCCGACCTGAGGTGATGGCACGTCAAGGGTGTGGTGGGGGCCGCGGGTCGAGCCAGTGGACCAGACCACTGGCAGGTGCTCTGA
The DNA here is from genome assembly GCF_036195045.1 of Streptomyces sp. NBC_00236. Taxonomy (NCBI): domain Bacteria; kingdom Bacillati; phylum Actinomycetota; class Actinomycetes; order Kitasatosporales; family Streptomycetaceae; genus Streptomyces; species Streptomyces sp. NBC_00236. The sequence continues at coordinate 133,118 of NZ_CP108100.1, forward strand.
CCTGCGAAGGGAAGGTGCCGACGAGAGGGTGGCGGTGCCGTGTTACCTGAGTTTTACGCGGGGCCGAGCCTGCCGGCACGGCTCTGCCCGTCCCTCGAACGAGCGCACTTCTTGTGTGACTAATCGCGGCTGTGCGTGCCTCGAACGGCCGAAGGGTAGTCCTGGCGCGGAACGACCGCACCGCGTGACGCTCACGCGGAGGCTCACCGAAAGGCCGGACGCACATGGCACAGCCCTTCACCCTGCCGGACTTCTATGTTCCGTATCCGGCGCGCCTCAACCCGCACGTCGAGGAGGCACGGCAGCACACGAAGACGTGGGCACGGGCCATAGGGATGCTGGAGGGGTCCGGCATCTGGGAGGAGAAGGACCTCGACTCCCACGACTACGCGCTGCTGTGCGCATACACGCATCCCGACTGCTCGGCCGAGGCCCTGTCCCTGGTCACCGACTGGTACGTGTGGGTCTTCTTCTTCGACGACCACTTCCTGGAGCTCTTCAAGCGCACCCCTGACCGCGAGGGCGGCAAGCGCTACCTGGACCGGCTGCCCGCGTTCATGCCGATGGAGCGGGGTGCGCCGACGCCCGAGCCGGAGAACCCGGTGGAGGCGGGGCTGGCGGATCTGTGGGCGCGGACGGTGCCCGGCATGTCGGACGCGTGGCGGCTTCGGTTCGCGGAGTCGACGAAGAACCTGCTGAACGAGTCGCTGTGGGAGCTCGCCAACATCAACGAGGGCCGCATCGCGAACCCGGTCGAGTACATCGAGATGCGGCGGAAGGTGGGCGGCGCCCCCTGGTCAGCGGGGCTGGTGGAATACGCGGCGGGCACCGAGGTCCCGGAGGCGGTGGCCGGCGAACGGGCGCTGCGCGTGCTGCGTGACGCGTTCTCCGACGGCGTCCACCTGCGCAACGACCTGTTCTCGTACCAGCGGGAGGTCGAGGACGAGGGCGAGAACAGCAACGGCGTCCTGGTCCTTGAGCGTTTCCTCGGCTGCTCGACGCAGGAGGCCGCCGATGCGGTCAACGATCTGCTGACGTCCCGGCTCCAGCAGTTCGAGAACACGGCACTGACCGAACTGGGCCCGCTCTGCGCGGAGAAGGGCCTCGACGCGGCGCAGTCAGCGGCGGTGCTCGCGTACGTCAAAGGGCTGCAGGACTGGCAGTCCGGCGGCCATGAGTGGCACATGCGCTCCAGCCGCTACATGAACGACGGCGGCGCCGGGCAGGCCGAGCCGGGCTTCGGGATGGCCGCCGCGTCGATCCGCTTCACCCCACGCTCGGAAACCGCCAGGCTGCGCAGCCACGCCCATCTGCCGTACCAGCATGTGGGCCCGTCCCTGCTGCCCGACTTCGATCTTCCGTTCGGTACGACGCTCAGTCCGCACCTGGACGGGGCCCGGCTCCGCATCGTCGAGTGGGCGGACCGGATGGGCATCCTCCAGGCACAGCCCGGGGTGCCCGGTTCGCACATCTGGGACGAGGAGCGGCTGCTGGCGATCGACCTCCCGCTGTGCGCTGCGGGGATCCACCCGGACGCCACCCCTGACGCGCTCGACCTGTCCTCGCAGTGGCTGGCGTGGGGGACCTACGGGGACGACTGGTTCCCGGTGGTGCACGGGCGGGCCCGTGACCTGGCGGGTGCCCGGCTGGCCAACGAGCGGCTGTCGCTCTTCATGCCGCTGGACGGGGCCGCACCGCCCGAGCCCGTCAACGCGCTGGAACGTGCCCTGTCCGACCTGTGGGAGCGCACCTCCACCCCCTTGGACGACAGTGGCAGGCGAGCGTTCCGCACCTCCATCGAGGACATGACGGCCAGTTGGCTGTGGGAGCTGGCGAACCAGGCGCAGAACCGGATCCCCGACCCGGTGGACTACGTCGAGATGCGGCGCATGACGTTCGGCTCGGACCTGACGATGAGCCTGTGCCGGCTGGGGCACGGCAGGAAGGTACCGCCGGAGATCTACGCGAGCGGCCCGCTGCGCTCCCTGGAGAACGCGGCGGCCGACTACGCCGCGCTGCTCAACGACCTGTTCTCGTACCAGAAGGAGATCGAGTACGAGGGTGAGGTGCACAACGGTGTGCTGGTGGTGCAGAACTTCTTCGGGGTGGACTACCCGACCGGGGTGGAGATCCTGTACGACCTGATGAAGTCCCGACTGCGACAGTTCCTGCATGTCGCCGAGCACGAACTTCCGGTGCTCTACGACGACTTCGAACTGGACGCCGAGGCGCGGGAGATCCTCGCCGGTTACGTCCAGGAGCTGAAGCACTGGATCGCGGGCATCCTGATCTGGCACCGGGGCTGCCGGCGCTACCGCGAGGAGGATCTGCGCCGGGGCACCGCGGCCCCGTGGCACCTGAGCGGTCCCACGGGGCTCGGCACCTCGGCGGCGCAGGTGACCTCGTTGTTCGCTCAGCTCTCGGGGGCCAGCGTGTAACGGCGTCCCGCCCGGGCCCTGATGACCTTCTCGCCGCTCGGGAACAGCGTGCTGCGTACGGTCACTTCACGGGTGCGGCCCGCCGTGATCACCACTCGGCGGGCCTTTCCGGCAGCCCATTCGATGTCGACGGTGAACCCCCCGCGGGCACGCAGTCCGCGCACGGAGCCGTCGGGCCACGCGGCGGGCAGTGCGGGCAGGATGTCGACGGTGTCGTGCTGACTCTGCAGCAGCATCTCCGCGATGCCGGAGGCGGCGCCGAAGTTCCCGTCGATCTGGAAAGGCGGGTGGGTGTCCCAGAGGTTGGGCAGGGTGGAGCCCTTCAGCTGTTCCGCGAGCATCTTGTGGGCGTGGCTGCCGTCCCGCAGCCTCGCCCAGAAGTTGATCTTCCAGGCCTTGGACCAGCCGGTGCCGCCGTCCCCGCGGGCCTTCAGGGAGACGGCGGCGGCCTCGGCCCAGTTGCTCCCCGCCTCGATCTGCCGGCCGGGGTGGAGGCCGAAGAGGTGCGAGACATGGCGGTGGGTGTCGGCCGGGTCGTCACGGTCGGTCTTCCACTCCTGGAGCTGCCCCCAGGACCCGGTGCGCAGGCCGGGATCCAGGCGGTCGAGGGCCGTTTCGAGACGGTCGCGGAAGGCGGGGGCGTCGCCGAGGGTGCGGGCGGCCTCCAGCGTGCTCGTGAGGAGGTCGTGGACGATCTGCTGGGACATCGCGGCCCCTGCGGTGAAGTCCCCGTGCTCGGGCGAGTAGCTCGGGGTGACGACGAGGAGTCCGTCGCGGGGGTCCGTGCGCAGATTGGCGAGCCAGAACTCGGCGGCCTCCTTCATCGCCGGGTAGGCGGTGGAGCGCAGATAGCCGGTGGAGCCGCTGAAGCGGTAGTGCTCGTACATCTGCTGGGTGAGCCAGGCGGCCGCTTCGGGGAACCAGAAGGCGGTGGACCAGTCGTGGACCCCGGTGAAGCCGTACGGATTGGTCTCGTTGTGCACGACCCAGCCGGCGGTGCCGAACATCTCCTTCGCCGTCCTGCGGCCGGGCTCGCGCATCGCCTCGACGTAGCGGTCGTAGGGGGCGGTGGTCTCGGCCAGGTTGGTGACCTCGGCGAGCCAGTAGTTCATCTGGAGGTTGATGTTGGTGTGGTAGTCGGCGGACCAGGGCGGGTTGGTCGCGTTGTTCCACACACCCTGGAGGTTGGCGGGCAGCGAGCCGGCCCGTGAGGAGGCGATGAGCAGGTAGCGGCCGTACTGGAAGAAGAGCGCTTCCAGGGCCCGGTCCGCGGCGCTCGCCGACCCGGTGTAGGAGCTCAGCAACCGGTCGGTGGGCAGGTCGGGGAGGTCCTGGCCGATGTCGAGGGCGACCCGGTCGAAGAGGGCGCGGTGGTCGTTCACATGGGCGGCGCGCACGCTCTCGTACGAGGCGGCCGCGGCGGTGTCGACGGCGGCCGTGACCTTGCGGTGCGGGTCCTCGCCCCGGTAGGCGGGGTAGGTGTCCGCGTAGTCGGTGCCCGCCGCCAGGCAGAACCACGCGTGGTCGGCACCGGTGACGGTGAGACTGCCGTCCGCCCCGGCAGTGACCTCGCCGCCCGAGGTGCGGACTCTGATCTGGGCCTCGAAGCGCAGTCCGTTGTCCTGGAGCGCGCCTCGGACGGTGAGCCGGTCACCGGCGGCGGAGGCCGTGAAGTCGCTGCGCGGCGAGGTGTAGCGCAGGGTGAAGGAAACGTGCCCCGGGCTGTCCGCCGCCAGCCGTCCGACGATGACGGAACTCGGGTGGGAGACGAAGAACTCCCTGGTGTGGGCCACCCCTTCGTGTGTGTAGGTCACGGACGCCAGGGCGGTGCGCAGGTCCAGGGCCCGCCGGTAGGAGGCGTCGGGGGCGGCCGGCGCGGTCGGTACGTCGAGGTGGAGCTCCCCGAGGACCTGGTAGGAGCCGTAGCCCCGGCGCGGCTGTCCGAGTTCGGCGGCCACCGCGTCGGGACCGAGGGCCCCCTCTCGGTCGAGGCGCTCCTGCACACCGGTGAGGGCGCCGGGCCTGGGGGCGGTCCAGTTGCCGAAGTCGTATCCCTGGGCCGAGCCGGGTCCGCCGGTCCAGAGCGTCTTCTCGTTGAGGGTGAGGAGTTCGGAGGCAAGCGTCCCGTGCACGCTCGCGCCCAGGGCCCCGCCGCCGATGGGCAGCGATTCTCGCTCCCAGTCGGCGGCGGGCGCCCGGTAGTGGAGCACTGGGTTCGGCAGCTCCGCCTGTCGTTCAGCACGCTCCGATTCATCGGAGGTACCGGAGGCGGCTGCCGTTCCGGAGAGAGCAGGAACTCCCCAAGCCAGAGCCCCTGTTACACCGAGGGCCGTCTTCACAGTGGTACGTCGTGTCATCCCGGAGGTCATGCCGAACGACGCTAGAGGTCCGATGACTCACCCGGCAAGACGCATGACAAAGCGGCCTCTTGGACAGAGGCCGCGTGTACTTGGACGGAAATGGCGCGGCCGGACGGCTGCCGGGGCGGGTTGGGGTCGATCGGATCAGGCCGGCCCCCGCAAGCCCGGCATGATCCGAACGAGAGGTCCTAAGGCGTGTTGCGGAAGGAGCGCCGTCCGCCCGGAGGGCGGGCTCGGCGGCGTCCGGTGCGTGCGGTCGCAAGGCGGAGGGTCGCCCCGATACTGGTGGTACCGGGGTGATCCCGACAACGCGGCGAGCAAGGGGCCTCCCCTGCTCGAGCGAAGCCGAGAGCTCGGGGAAGTGCCAGGCGTCGCCCAGCAGACGGGACTTCCGAAACCCGCCCTAGCCCTGCTGGAAGAGCTCGGCGGGCAGCGGCTTCAGGAGGGTGTACAGATCGTCGGTGATCGGCCGGTCCCAGCTGGCGATGGTGACGAGGACACCGTCACTGCGGTCGAACTGCACGCAGGAGATGCGGCTCTCGGAGAGCTTCACCCGGCGGACGATCAGCAGGTTGTCGCCCTGCATCACGGGCATGTCCTCGGTGGCGGTGACCTCGACCGGCTCGTCGTTCTCCAGTGCGAGCAGCAGCTGGGCGACCTCGAAGGGGACCTGGCCCTCCTCCGTCTCGCGGGCGGGCGATCCCTCCGGGAGGTTGCCGATGATCATCGCGGGGCCGCGGCCGCCGAACAGGTCGTAGCGCAGGAACACGCCCTGACAGCTGCCGTCGGGAGCGGGCAGCAGGCCGGCGCCGAGGTTTCCGGGCCAGTCGCCCGGGTCCATGGCCAGGACGTCGAAGTCGGGGCCCGCGGGTGTGGCGGCGCTACGGCGGCGGAGGAAGGACATGCAGACATGTTACGTGTCCGGGGCCGCCTCGCCGAGCCGGGCCCGGGCAGGCCTGTGCCGTCCCGGCCCCCGGCAACACCCCGGTCACCCCGTGCCCGACTCCGAGGCCAGGGCCTCCAGCACGGCGACGGCCTCGGCGGACCGCTCGTACGGGACGAAGAGGTGGTCGTGGTGGAACCCGGCCACCACGTTGCAGCTGATTCCCGCGTCGGTCAGGGCGAGCGAGACGGCGGCGGTCAGCCCGACGGCCTCCAGGGCCGAGTGCACACGGAGAGTGATCCAGCCTGCCACGTAGGAGTACGGCAGCCCCGCCGCCACGGCTTCGGCTTCGGGGAGCACCAGCGTGAGCCCTTCGGCCTCACCGACCGTGACGACGGGGGCGGCACCGTCGGGTACCCGTCCGTCGGGCGCGGTCGCGTAGACGTAGCGCCCCGGGTGCAGCTGCGGGCGCAGGTCGCTCAGCAGGACGCGAAGATCACTCTCACCGGTCACAGCCACCACGCTACCCAAGGTGCGCGCCCCGCGGCTCGTGAGGTCGTGGGGCCGGGGCCCCACGACCGGTCCGGGAGGCCCAGGCCCTCCTCAGGGGCGGGTCACCGCGGGTCGAACCCGCCGTGCCGGGCGTTCACGACGAAGGTGCGCCATCCCGCGGGAGTGAAGACCAGCGGCGGGCTGCCGGTGCGATCGGCGTTGCGCATCGCGATGAATCCCTCGACGAAGGCGATCTGGACGTCTCCGATGCCCTGACTGCCGGAATGCCACCGGGCGTTGCTGAGGTCGAGGTCCGGCTTGTCCCAGCGGTCGAAGTGCTGCTGGGGCGTCGTCCTGGGTGCCACGTCGGCTCCTCCCGCTCGTCCTTGCGGCCGGAACAGAGCCTAGCCACCGCGGGCGTTCCCGAACAGGCCGCGGTGTGCGGTGGGCGGCCTGCCCGGGACGGCCGGGTCAGCCCGTGGGTGGCTCGGCGCCGACGAGCCACATGGAGAAGAACTGCGCCCCGCCGCCGTAGGCGTGGCCGAGCGCACGGCGGGCTCCGTCCACCTGGTGCTCCCCCGCCTGCCCCCGCACCTGGAGTGCGGCCTCGGCGAAGCGGATCATTCCGGAGGCGCCGATGGGATTCGTGGAGAGCACGCCGCCCGAGGGGTTCACGGGCAGGTCCCCGTCGAGCTCGGTGACTCCGGCCTCGGTGAGCTTCCAGCCCTCGCCCTCGGCCGCGAAGCCGAGGTTCTCCAGCCACATCGGTTCGTACCAGGAGAAGGGGACGTACATCTCGACGGCGTCGATCTCGCGACGCGGGTCGCTGATGCCTGCCTGCCGGTACACGTCGGCGGCGCAGTCCTTCCCGGCCTGCGGCGAGACGAAGTCCTTGCCTGCGAAAAGGGTCGGTTCGCTGCGCATCGCACCGCCGTGCACCCAGGCGGGCGGGTGCGGTGAACGCTCGGCGCCCGCGCGGTCGGTGAGGATCATCGCGCAGGCCCCGTCGGAGGACGGGCAGGTCTCCGAGTAGCGGATGGGGTCCCAGAGCATCGGCGCCGCCTGGACCTTCTCCAGGGTGATGTCCGCGTCGTGGATGTGCGCGTACGGGTTCTTCAGCGCGTTGCGCCGGTCCTTGTACGCGACGAGCGAGCCGACGGTGTCCGGCGCCCCGGTCCGGCGCATGTAGGCCCGCACATGCGGGGCGAAGAAGCCGCCCGCGCCGGCCAGCAGGGGCTGCTGGAACGGGATGGGGAGCGAGAGGCCCCACATGGCGTTGGACTCCGACTGCTTCTCGAAGGCGAGGGTGAGGACGGTGCGGTGCACACGGGCCGCGACGAGGTTCGCGGCGACGAGTGCGGTCGAGCCGCCGACCGAGCCCGCGGTGTGGACCCGGAGCATCGGTTTGCCGACCGCGCCGAGGGCGTCGGCGAGGTAGAGCTCCGGCATCATCACGCCCTCGAAGAAGTCGGGGGCCTTGCCGATGACGACGGCGTCGATGTCCGCCCAGGTCAGCCCGGCGTCCTGGAGGGCGGCCACGGCGGCTTCGCGGACGAGACCGGCGAGGGAGACGTCGTGGCGGGCGGCGACGTGTTTGGTCTGGCCGACGCCCACGACGGCCACGGGCTCCTTAGGCATGAGCACTCTCCCCTTCGAGAACGGCGACCAGGTTCTGCTGGAGGCAGGGCCCGGACGTGGCATGGGCGAGCGCCCGGTCGGACTCGCCGCGGTGGATACGGGCGGCGGCCTCACCGAGGCGGATCAGCCCGGCTGCCATCACCGGATTGGCGGCCAGCGCGCCGCCGGACGGGTTGACCCTGACCTCGTCGCCCAGGCCGAGCGCCTTGCGCAGCACCACTTCCTGGGAGCTGAACGGGGCGTGCAACTCGGCGGTGTCGACGGGTCGTTCGAAGACCCCGGCCCGTTCGGCGGCGAGCCGGGTCGACGGAGACTCGGTGAGCTCGCGCACTCCGAGGCCGTGGGCCTCGATGCGGTGGTCGATGCCGCGGATCCAGGCGGGCCTGGCGCACAGGGCTCGCGCGGTGTCCCCCGCGGCGAGGATCACGGCGGCGGCGCCGTCGCCGATGGGCGGGCAGTCGCCGGTCCGCAGCGGCTGAACGAGGTAGTCACCGGCCGGGACCGGCCCGCTGAGCTGCGCGTGCGGGTTGTCCGAGGCGTCCGCGCGGCTGCGGGCGGCGACGGCCGCGAGCGCGGTCTCGTCCGTGTCGCCCGCGTCGATCAGCGCCTGCGCCTGGAGCGCGGCGAGTGCGACGGAGTCGGGCCACAGCGGGGCGGTGTAGTACGGGTCGAGCTGACGGGTGAGGACGTCCCGAACCTGGCCGGGCGAGGACTTCCCGTACGCGTAGACGAGCGCGGTGTCCGCCTCGCCCGTCTGGATCTTCACCCAGGCCTCGTACAGGGCCCAGGCGCCGTCCATCTCGACATGGGACTCGGAGATCGGCGGGTGCGCCCCCACCCCGTCCAGCGCCATGGTGAAGGAGAAGGCGCGGCCGGCGAGGTAGTCGCTGGAGCCGGAGCAGGTGAATCCGATGTCACTCGTCCTGAGGCCCGTCGCGTCGAGGACCTGGTGCAGGACGGGCATCAGCATCTCGACTTCGGACAGTTCGTCGGTGCGGCGCAGATGGTCGGTCTGCGCGAAGGCGACGATCGCTACGTCTCGCATCTAGACCAGCTCCTTGTACGCGTCGTAGTCGGCGTCGGGCTCACCGGTCGGCCGGTAGTGGTCGGGGTGGCGGTTTCCCTCGGACCAGACGGGTTCGACCCGCAGTCCCATCCGCACCTGGTCGTACGGGATGCCTCCGATCCGGGCGTGCAGGGCGAGGTCGGCGCCGTCGAGGGCGATGTGGGCGTAGACGTAGGGGACCTCGATGTCGAGGTTCTTCGCCTTGATGTTGACGACGCAGAAGGTGGTGACCGTGCCGCGCGGTCCGACCTCGACCTGTTCGTCGGTGGCGACCCCGCAGGTGGGGCAGGCGCCTCGCGGCGGGACGTACACCTTGCGGCAGGACGGGCAGCGTTCCCCGACGACGCGCCGGCTCGCGAGCGCTTCGAGGTAGGCGCTCTGCGCGCGGCCCGGCGAGTAGGTGTAGTCGAGGCGGGCGGGGGTGACGATGCCGGTGACCGGGTCCGCGAACTCGCCGTCGTGCGGGGCGGATCCGCCGGGCTCACCTTCGTACGGCTCGAAGCAGGCGATGTCCGTGATGGCGCCGGTGCGGGTTCCGGCCCAGCGGACGCGGACGCGCATACCGGTGTGGACGGCGTCGGGTCCGGGTGCGTCCAGGACGTGCAGGAGCGCGGTGTCGGCGCCGTCGAGGCGGACGAGCACCCAGGCGAAGGGGGTGTCGAGCGGCTGATCGCGGCGGGGGGCCGGGTTCCAGGCCCAGGTGGTGACGGTTCCGGTGGCCGCGACCTCGACCAGGTCCCGGATCTCCTCGGCGGTGACGGGGTCGTACTCGACGGGCGGGACCAGGACCTTGCCGTCGCCGGTCCGGACGCCGAGCACGGTGCGTTCGCGCAGTCCGGTGAGGAAGGCGCTCTGGACCGGGCCGAGGGAGCGGGTGAAGGGGAATTCGACCACCAGTGGTGCGCTGAGGACTTCGGGCACGGTTGCCTCCTTGGGTTGGGGCGGGTGTCTCGTCGGTCAGGCCCGCCGGTACACGGGCGGGCGCTTCTCGGCGAAGGCGCGGGCGCCCTCCTTGGCGTCGGCGGTGGCGAAGACGGGCCAGCCGCGCTTGAGTTCGGCAGCGAGGCCGTCGCTCTCGGTCATCTCCGCCGTCTCGTACACCGAGGCCTTGACCTCCTCGACGGCGAGCGGGCCGCAGGCGTTGATCTGCTCGGCGACGGCGAGGGCCGCCTCCAGGGCGGTGCCGTCGGGAACGACCCGGCCGATCAGTCCGATCCGGGCCGCTTCGTCCGCCGAGTAGGGGCGGCCGGTGAGCAGCATTTCGAGCGCGTGGGTGCGGGCGATCTGGCGCGGCAGCCGCACGGTGGAACCACCGATGGGGAAGAGGCCGCGGCGGACCTCGAAGAGTCCGAACGTGGCGCTCTCACCGGCGATGCGGATGTCGGTGCCTTGCAGGATCTCGGTGCCGCCGGCCACGCAGTGGCCCTCGACGGCGGCGATGACCGGCTTCCGGGGGCGGTGGTGGCGCAGCATGGCCTTCCAGTGCAGATCGGGGTCGGCCGTCATCCGGTCCCGGTACTGCTCGCCCTCCATTCCCTTGCCGGCGAGTGCCTTCAGGTCCATGCCGGCGCAGAAGCAGCCGCCGGCTCCGGTGAGGACGACGGAGCGGACCTCCTCGTCCTCGTCCGCGGCCAGCCAGCCGTCGTACAGGCCGACCAGCATCGGCAGCGAGAGTGCGTTCTTGCTCTCGGGCCGGTTCAAGGTGAGCACCAGTGTGGCGCCTTCGCGCTGCACGGTGAGGTGTTCCGTTCCGCCCATGGTCTGTCTCCCGTCTCAAGGCCAGTGCCGCGTCAGCCGAGGTTCGCCCCGTCGCGACGCCATGCACGCACTCTCGCCGCACCGGCCGAAAGCCCGGGTACGTCCAGTACGAGGGCTTCCGGCCGGGGCGCCGAGAGCACGCACCTGACGCCGCTCCTTACCGGGCGAACCTCGGCTGACGCGGCACTGGAACAGGTTGCAGTAAGCGGGGAGGCAGTTCAATAGTTTTCTGACAGTCAGTCAGATTTCTTCCCGGACCCCCTTCCCACTTGTGCCGGTCGGCGCTCTAATGACCGCCGGGCCACTCAGCAACCGGGGTCAGGAGGAACGGTGGAGTACAACCTTGCCGACCTGTTCGAATCGGTCGTCGACGCTGTCCCGGAACGCGAGGCGCTCGTCTACCTCGACCATCCCGGAACAGGTGCGGAACGCAGGCTCACGTACGCGGAGCTCGACACCGCGGCCAACCGCATCGCCCATCACCTCATCGAGGCGGGCATCGGCCCCGGCGAGCATCTCGGGCTGCACCTCTACAACGGCATCGAGTACCTCCAGACCGTGCTGGCCTGCATGAAGGCACGCATCGTCCCCGTCAACGTCAACTACCGCTACGTGGAGGAGGAGCTGGTCTACCTCTACCGTGACGCGGATCTGGCGGCGCTCGTCTTCGACGCGGAGTTCGACGAGCGCGTCGCCGCCGCCGCCCCGCAGGCACCGAGGCTGCGCCATCTGGTGCGGGTGGGCGCGTCGGCGGACGGCACGCCCGGGCCCGACGCGGTGGCGTTCGCGGCGGCGGAGGCGGCCGGGGAGGCGGGGCGCGGCTTCCCGGCCCGCTCGGCCGACGACCAGTTCATCATCTACACGGGGGGCACCACGGGCATGCCCAAGGGGGTGATGTGGCGCCAGGAGGACCTGTTCTTCTCCGGCCTGGGCGGCGGCGCCCCGACGGGCGACCCGGTGAAGACCCCCGAGGAGCTGGCCGAGCGGGTGGCGGCCGGCGGGGAGGGCATCACCTTCTTCCCCACTCCCCCGCTGATGCACGGCACCTCGACACTCACCGCGTTCATCGGCTTCAACTTCGGACAGCGGGTCGTCGTCCATCGCAAGTACGTGCCGCACGAGGTGCTCCGCACCATCGAGAAGGAGAAGGTCACGAGCGTGTCGCTGGTGGGCGACGCGATGCTGCGGCCGCTGATCGACGCCCTGAAGGGACCGCTGAAGGGCACCGACTGTTCGGCGCTGTTCTCCGTCTCCAGCTCAGGCGCGATCATGTCCGACTCGGTACGGGCGGAGTTCCAGGCACTGGTCCCCCACGTGATGCTGCTCAACAACTTCGGATCCTCCGAGTCCGGTTTCAACGGCACCGCGACCGCCGACTCCGGCCCGGAGAACGGCTTCCGGCTCCGGGTCAACGCCCGTACCGCGGTCGTCGACCCGGCGACGTACGAACCGGTGGTGCCGGGCGAGGCGGGGCGGATCGCCCAGCGCGGTCACGTACCGCTCGGCTACTACAACGACCCGGGCAAGACCGCCGAGACGTTCTTCCGCAAGGGTGACGAGCGGTGGGTCCTGCTCGGCGACATGGCGACGGTCGACGCCGAGGGCATCGTGACCGTGCTCGGCCGGGGTTCGCAGTGCATCAACACCGGGGGCGAGAAGGTGTATCCGGAGGAGGTCGAGCAGGCTCTCAAGTCCCATCCGGACGTGTACGACGCGCTGGTCGCGGGCGCCCCCGACGAGCGGTGGGGCAACCGGGTCGCGGCCGTGGTGCAGCTGCGCGAGGGCGCCGAGGCCCCCTCGCTCGACGACGTACAGGCGCACTGCCGCACCCGGCTGGCCGGCTACAAGATCCCGCGCCACCTGGTCATCGCCCCGCAGATCCAGCGCTCCCCCAGCGGCAAGGCCGACTACCGGTGGGCCCGCACGGTCGTCGCACCTCGCCCGGCCACCGACCGATAGGCGGCGAATCACCCGAGTGCCCGGCCCCGCGTCCACGACGGACGCGGGGCCTTCGCCACGACGTAAGCCATTCGGGCACGGCCCGTGAGCAACCGGGCACCCTGCGTGGCATCGGGGGGTGATCGCCCATAGCTTCGGCTCATGAGGAAACGACACATCACCAGCCTCGTGAGCATCGCCGCCGCCTCGGCCGCCGGACTGGGCGTCCTCGCCCCGTCCGGCCCGGCCGCCGCCGCGGGCGGCCACGTGGTGCGTCCGGGCGAGTCCATCCAGGCAGCGGTGGACGCCGCGCAGCCCGGTGACACCATCGTCGTCCGGCCCGGCACCTACCGGGAGAGCGTGCTGATCACCACCCCCGGACTGACCCTGCGCGGCTCCGGGGACCGTACCGTCATCAAGCCCGGCGCAAGCGCGGCCCGGACCGAGAACGCCTGCGCCAAGGCCGGCAACGGGATCTGCGTCCTGGGCACGGCACAGAACACCGTGGACGACGTGTCCATCAGGTCCCTGACCGTGTCCGGCTTCACCAGGAGCGGTATCTGGGCGTCCTGGACGGACCGGCTGGAGGTCCGTTCGGTGACCGCGGCGTCCAACGGCGTCTGGGGCATCGCGCAGCAGCGGTCCACCCGCTCCGACCTCCGGCACAACACCGCCCGCTCCAACGGGGACGCCGGCATCTTCGTCGCCAACAGCGTCGACGAGGAGGGCGGCGCCACCGACACCGGCGGGACCCGGGTCCGGGGCAACACCCTCACCGACAACCGGATCGGGTTCACCGCCCGCCGCGTGCGGAACCTGATGGTGAACGGCAACACCTTCACCGCCAACTGCAGCGGTGTGTTCGTCGTGGGCGACGAGGGAACGCCGCAGGCCGGCGCCATGACCATCCGGTCGAACCGGATCACCGGCAACAACAAGTTCTGCGCCGCCACCGACCGGCTGCCGGCGATCCAGGGCTCCGGGATCGTCCTCACCGGGACCGAGTCCACCGAGGTGCGGTCCAACGTGATCCGCGACAACGTGGGCGCCACCCCGCTCTCGGGCGGCGTCGTGCTGTTCAAGAGCTTCGTGGGAGCGAAGAACACCGACAACACCATCAGCGACAACACGGTCCTGGGCAACCAGCCGGCGGACCTGGCCGACCAGGACACCGCCGGCACGGGCAACCGATTCACCGGCAATCGCTGCACCACCTCCGCACCGGCCGGAATGTGCTGACCGGTGTCCCCCCGCACGAGGAGAAGCGAGACGGTATGACCACCGTGAGCACCACCCCCACCACCACTCCCGTCCAGCCGGTTCCCACCCCGCAGCCGGCCATGCGGCTGCGCGAGATCGTGTTCGGCGCGGCCCGCTCAGCGGCCGTGCGCGCCGCGGCGCGACTGCGTGTCGCGGACGCGCTGGGTGAGAAGCCGGCCACCGCGGACGAGCTCGCCGCCGTGGTGAAGACCGAACCGGGGCCGCTGCGAAGGCTGCTGCGTGCCCTGTCCTGCTACGGCATCTTCGCCGAGAACGCCGACGGCACCTTCGCCCACACCGACATGTCACGGCTCCTGCGCGAGGACGACCCGCACAGCCTGCGGGACATCTCGCTGTGGTGCACGGAGCCGTGGACGTGGGAGGTCTGGCCCCGGCTGGACGACGCGGTGCGCTCCGGCGGCAACGTCTTCGAGGACGTGTTCGGCAAGGAGTTCTTCGACTACCTCCACCAGGACGCCCACGAGTCGGCCCAGGTGTTCAACCGGGCGATGACGACGTCCAGCGTGCAGTCCGCGCTGGACGTCGCCGCTCTGCTCGACCTCTCCGGGGTGTCGGTCGTCGCCGACATCGGCGGCGGCCAGGGGCATGTGCTGGCGAGCCTGCTGGAGAAGCACCCCTCGGTCAGCGGCACCCTGATGGACCTGCCGGGTGTGATCGCACGGGCCGACGAGCGGCTGCGGGACGGCGGTTCGCTCGCGGGCCGGGCGTCCATCGTGGCCGGTGACTGCCGCGAGGGCATTCCGGTGGCGGCCGATCTCTACATCATCAAGAACATCCTGGAGTGGGACGACGACAGCACCCGTCGGGCGCTGCGCGCCGTCATCGCGGCGGCCCGTCCCGGGGCCCGGGTCGTCGTCATCGAGAACCTCGTCGACGACACCCCGTCGATGCGGTTCACCACCGCCATGGACCTGCTGCTGCTCCTGAACGTCGGCGGTGCCAAGCACACCCGGCAGAGCCTGGTCGACCGGCTGTCCGACGCCGGACTGGCCGTCGGCGAGATCCGGCCGGTCAACCCGTACCTCCACGCGTTCGAGTGCGTGGTCCCCGGCTGACGCGTCCGCACATGACGGGGCCCCGGGCCCGGCCGCAAGGCCGGGCCCGGGGCCCCGTCATGCCGTCAGGCCGTGGAGTCGCGCTCCCAGCGGTAGAACTCCTGCGCCATCGCGTCCTTCGGTCCCCGCCAGGTCTGCGGGTCGTAGGGGCTGACGAAGGCGGTGAGCCGGTCGCTGATGTCCTTGAACGCCGGATGACCCGTCACCTTGGCGATCTCCGGGCCCGGCGGGCGCTCGGACTCGATCAGGTGCAGATAGACGTCGCCGAACTGGAACAGCTTGCGCCGGGTGACGCCCACCAGGTGCGGCAGCTCACTGCTGTCGGAGGCGGCGAACAGCTCGGCGATGTCCGGCGCCGATTCCGGTGCCATCCGGGCGACGATCAGAGCGTGGTGCATCAGGTGGTGCCTTTCTGGTACCCGGTCCGGGGCCCGGCCGGGAAGGCCGGGCGGGCGGACGCCGTCGGCGGACGGTGTGTCAGTTGGCCGGGACGGCGGCCGTACGGCGCTCGCGGTCGCGCTGCTCGATCTTGTCCCGGATGAGTTCCATCTGGACACGGGAGTTGCGGTTGATGTTGTCGGTCATCCACGCGTCGTCGACCGGGGCGTCGGGGCGCATGGCGAAGTCCTGCGTCCACCGCATCCGCGTGCCGCCGGGAGCCTCGGCGTACTCCCAGTGGATGTCCATGTGCTGGAACGGGCCGGGCTCGACGCGGCGGGCACGGACGGTGCGTCCGAGGCGGTCCGTGGTGCGCTCGGAGACCCAGCTCCACACCTTGTCGTTCTCGTCGGGGTGCATGGTCAGACGGAAGGTGGTCCGCTCACCGTCGCGCTCGATGACCTCGACCGAGGCGTACTCGCTGAACAGCTGGGGCCAGTTCTCCAGGTCGTTCGTCATGTCCCAGACGAGGTCCAGGGGGGCGGCGATGATGATCTCGTTCTCGGTGTGTCCGGACACTTCAGGCTCCTGTCATGAGGCTGTTGTTGACGAGGTCGAGGAACTCGCGGGGGGTCTTGCAGCGGTCGGCGTCGGCCGGCAGCGGCTGCCCGTGCCGGTTCTCCAGTACGCCGACGATGCCGAGGAGGCCCAGCGAGTCGAGGCCGAACTCGTCGAAGGCCGCGGCGGACCGGTTCTCCATCTCCCGGGGGTCGACGGTCAGTCCGGCGCCCTTCTTCATCAGGGACGCGAGCTCTTCGTACGTCAGTCGGTCGGTCATGAGGGCTTCTCCTTCTCACGGGGGGTGTCGGTGGGTTCACACGGGGCGCCGGAGCACCATCGCCGCGTTGGAGCCCATGAGGCCGCGGCTGAGCACGAGGGCCGTGCGCAGCTCGGCGGGGCGGGCCTTGCCCATGACGACGTCGAGGTCGTGGCACACCTCGAAGACGTTCGGCGTGGGCGGGATCAGTCCGTTCTCCATGGCGAGGACGGCGGCGGCCGCGTCCAGGACGGGGGCTCCGCAGTAGGCCCGTCCGATACCCGTCTTGGGTGCCGTCACCGGGACGCGGCGGCCGTGCGCGCCGAGCGCGTCGGCCAGCGCCAGCGCCTCGGCCCGGTCGGCCGCCGGGACTCCGAGCGCGTCCGCGAAGACCACGTCGATCTCCTCGGGGGCGCAGCCGGCCTCGCGCAGGGCGCCCTCGATGGCGTGGGCGAGGCCCTCGCGGGACTCCTCCCAGCGCATCGCGGTGGTGAACGTGGCCGCGTGACCGGCGATCTCGGCCCGGACCCGCGCGCCGCGCTCCCGGGCCGCCGTCTCCTCCTCGACCACGAACATCGCCCCACCCTCGGCGGGCACGAATCCGCAGGCGTCCGAGGTGAACGGCCGGTAGGCCCGCGTCGGCTCCTCGGCGGCGCTGAGGTCCCGGTAGCCGAGCTGGCAGACGACGGAGTAGGGCGCGAGCGGGGCCTCCGCCGCGCCGACCACCACCGCGTCGGTGCCGCGCCGGACGGACCGGTCGGCGTGCGCCAGCGCGTCGAGGCCGCCGGCCTCGTCGCTGGCCACCACCGCGCACGGCCCCTTGAAGCCGCCGCGGATGGAGATCTGGCCGGTGCTGGCCGCGTAGAACCAGGCGATCGACTGGTAGGGGCCGACGTACTTGGAACCCTGGCCCCACAGCCGCTGCAGCTCGCGCTGGCCGAACTCGCCGCCGCCCGAACCGGCGGCGGTGACCACGCCCACGCTGTACGGCGCGTCCTCGTAGTCGGCGCGGCCCAGCCTGGCGTCGTCCAGTGCCATGTCGGCCGCGGCCATCGCGAAGTGCGTGAACCGGTCGGTCTGCACGAGGTAGCGCTCCTCGATCAGCGAGACCGGGTCGAAGCCCCGGACCTCGCCGGCCACATGGAGGGGCAGCTCCTCGCACCCTTCCCGGGTGACCCGGTCCAGGACGCTCATGCCTTCCTGCGTCCGCTTCCAGAAGGCCTCGGTGGTCGTGCCGTTGGGGGCGACGACGCCGATACCGGTGACTACGGTCTGCCTGGCCTGCCGGGCCTTGCTCATGGTGTCCTCCCACCGCTTCTGGTCAGGGCCACCGCGGACTGGAATCCGCCGAATCCGCTGCCGACCGACAGGACGCTGCGCAGTTTCAGGGGACGTGCGGTGCGGGGCACGTAGTCGAGGTCGCACTCGGGGTCCGGGGACTCGTAGTTCGCCGTCGGCGGCACGGTCTGGTGGACCAGGGCGAGTACGCACGCGGCGATCTCTATCGCGCCGATCGCCCCGAGCGAGTGACCCACCATCGACTTGATGGAACTCATCGGTACGTCATGGGCGTGTGCGCCGAGCGCCCGCTTCACGGCAGCGGTCTCGTGCCGGTCGTTCTGCTTGGTGCCCGAGCCGTGCGCGTTGACGTAGTCGATGTCCGCGGCGGCGATGCCGGCGTGCCCGAGTGCCCGGTTGATGGCCTCGGCCATCTCCAGGCCCTCCGGGGTCAGCCCGGTCATGTGGTACGCGTTGCCGAAGGTCGCGTAGCCCGCGATCTCGCAGTACACCGTCGCGCCGCGGGCGCGTGCGTGCTCCAGTTCCTCCAGGACGAGTACGGCTCCGCCCTCACCCATCACGAAGCCGTCGCGGCGGGAGTCGAAGGGCCGGGACGCGTGTTCCGGGTCCTCGTTGTTGGCCGAGGTCGCCTTGATCGCGTCGAAGCACGCCACCGTGATGGGGGTGATCGGGGAGTCCGACGCCCCGGCGATGCACACGTCGACGCGGCCCTCCTCGATGGAGTGGAAGGCGTAGCCGATCGCGTCCAGGCCGGAGGTGCAGCCGGTGGAGACGGTCTGCACCGGGCCGTGCGCGCCGACCTGTTCGGCGACCGCCGCGGCCAGCGAACTGGGTGAGAACGCGCGCTCCAGATGGGGCCCGGCCGGGCGGTGGTCGACGTCCCAGCGTGCTCCGCTGCCGCTGACGGCGACGTAGTCGTGCTCCAGCCGGGTGGTGCCGCCGACCGCGGTGCCGAGCGAGACGCCCATGCGCCACGGGTCGGTCCGCTCCGGGTCGAGGCCCGCGTCGGCGAGGGCCTCGCGGGCGGCCACCATCGCGAACTGCACGTAGCGGTCCGCCCGGGCGACCTCCTCCTCGTCCAGTCCGTGGGCCGCCGGGTCGAAGTCGCACTCGGCGGCGATCCGGGACCGGAAGCCGGCCGGGTCGAAGAGGGTGATGCCCCGGGTCGCGGTGCGGCCGTTGGAGAGGAGGTCCCAGAAGGCCGGGGTGCCGATGCCGCCCGGGGCGACGACGCCGACGCCGGTGACGGCCACACGCCGGGTCATGAGGCGGCCTCGGTTCGTTCTGGCGGCGCGCCCCGGTCGGCCGGCTCGGTGACCTCGGTGTCGACGTGGCCGAGTTCCGGGCGGGGCGCGAGCGGGCCGAGGTGGAAGACCATGCGCGCCTCGACGTCACCGACGTTGCGGAAGCGGTGGCGTACGTTCAGGGGGATCAGCAGTCCCTGGTCCGGCCTCATCGCGTACGGCTCACCGTCCAGGTCCACTTCGAGCAGCCCGTCCACGACGTAGACGAACTCCTCGGAGTACGGGTGGTAGTGCTCCGCGATGCGGTCGCCGGGCTGAATGATGGCCAGCCCCATGAAGCCGCTGGTGGCGCCCACGGCCGTCGGGGTGAGAAGGGCGCGCAGGTCACCCCCGCGCCTGGTGTTGGGCTGGGTCTCACTGAGGTCCACGATGCGTGGCCGGTGCATGGTCATGACTGCTTTCCTCCTGGCGCATGGCGCGTTGTGTCGACGGGTTGAGCGAGAACCCCCCAGAGTGCTGCTGCGCGGCTCAGGACTCCGCGGCCCGCCGGTCGGTGATCAGCGTCATCCCGGACCGGGCCAGGAAGCGTGCGGCGTCCTCGTCGCTCGCCGGCACGGCGTTCGCCTCGCCGTCGAGGAGGCGGGCGAGCCGGGCGGCCTTGCCGGGGCCGTGGATGCCGAGGGCCTTGGCGGGCTGTGCGTCGAGCGGACCGTCCACCTCCAGCAGACGGACCACGATGTCGTCGCGCTGGAAGATCGTGCTGCTCTCGATGGGGCTGCCGGTGTTGTCGGCCTCCTCCTCGTCGTGCTCGGCCAGGAGGCGGGCCAGCGCCATTCCGCAGCCCTCCTTGGCCTGGTAGAACAGCGCGTGGCGCTTGCGCTCCCCGGCTGCGTGGCGGCCTGTCGTCACGTGGTGGACGGTGGGCAGGGCCGCCCGGGTGAAGAACATCCTCGCGGAGTCGGGGTCGGCCAGATCGCGGTCCTGCTCCAGGTACGGGTTGATGGCCTCCTCGACGGCCCGGACCTCGGGCTGCCGGGAGACGTGGCGCAGGGCCGCGAGGAGGTCGCCCTCGACCTCGACCGCGCGCACCACCCGGTTGCCGTGCATGAACAGCGAGGTGCGGCGCAGCCGGGTGTGCTCGTCGACCCGGGCCTGCGGGGAGTCGTAGTCGGCGAGGATCTTCGCGACGATCTCCTCGGTGCCCGGCTTGACGGTGAAGGTCAGCGCATGGCGCACCACCCCGTCCCCGAGACGGGGCGCGGCCTGAAGACCGCCCTTGACGGGCTCGAAGCTCTCCTCGAAGGCCGCTCCGGTCTCGCGCAGGACGCTGAAGCGCAGCGAGCGGGTGTCGCGCACGCAGCTGTGCAGGGGCTGGACCGTGGCGACGTGGTCCTCGCTGTTGACCCAGGCGAGGAAGGGCGGCGCGCTCTCCCACTCGCTGGTGATGAGCCACTGCGACGGGTTCTCGATGGACTGGCACAGCTGGTCACTGATGTGGCCGGGGATGGAGGCGACCTGGTTGCGCATGTGCTCGTACGCCTCCAGGAACTGCTTCTGGGCGCCGTCGTGCAGGTCAAGCAGCAGGATGACCCGCAGCCTTGATCCGTCGAAGGCGGACTGGGAGGTCCGTTCCGAGAGCGTGGTGGTCATCTTGAGAACTCCTTCGAGACGAGGCGAGCCGGCCGGGCCGGTGGGAACCGTCGAGTGGGGGGTCGGAGCGGGGAATCTCCCGGCGGATGCGCACGGTCCGCCCGGACCGTGGGCGACGTCTCCGTGACCGATCGTGAAACGCTGGTCCGCCTGACGCGAGATTTATGAACCGTTCAGGTGAGCGGGCGTCCGAACCGCTCCGACAAGGCTCCGACAAGGGCATGGACACTGCATCTGTACGGCGTCCGAGCAGGAGCAACACATGAACGAGAACGTCGACGTCCAAGTACCGGTCCTCATCGTGGGCGGCTCCCTGGTGGGCCTTTCCGCGTCCCTCTTCCTCGGCCGGCTCGGCGTCGAGCACCTGCTGGTCGAGAAGCACGCCGCCACTTCGACACACCCGCGGGGCCGCGGCAACAACGTCCGCACGATGGAGATCTTCCGCAAGGCGGGAGTGGAGCCGCAGATCCGTGCGGCGGCGTCCGTCCTGGCGGAGAACCACGGCATTCTGCAAGCCGGTTCACTGACCGGTGACGACCAGGAGTGGCTGTTCAAGGAAATCGACCCGGGTGGCGCACTGGCCCGTTTCAGCCCGAGCGGCTGGTGCCTGTGCAGCCAGAACGACCTGGAGCCGGTGCTCCTGGACCGGGCCCGGGAGCAGGGCGGCGATCTGCGCTTCTCCACCGAGCTGCTCTCGTTCGACCCGGACGCGACGGGCGTCGGGGCGGTCCTGAAGAACCGGGAGACGGGCGAGCACACCACCGTGCGGGCGGACTACCTGATCGCGGCCGACGGCCCGCGCAGCCCGGTCCGGGAGCAGTTGCGCATCGGCCGTTCGGGTGCCGGTGACCTGTTCCACAACGTGAGCATCACCTTCCGGTCCCGGCAGCTCGCCGAGGTGCTGGGCGACCGGCGCTTCATCGTGTGCTACCTGACCAACCCTGAGGCGGACGGAGCGCTGCTGCCCGTGGACAACGAGCAGGAGTGGGTGTTCCACGCGCCGTGGCAGCCGGACCGGGGCGAGACGCTGGAGGACTTCACGGACGAGCGGTGCGTGGCCCACATCCGCAAGGCGGTCGGGGCGCCGGACATCGACGTCGAGATCACCGGCAAGGCGCCGTGGCACGCCGCGGAGCGGGTGGCCGACCGCTACTCACGGGGCCGCGTCTTCCTGGCCGGCGACTCGGCGCACGAGATGTCGCCCACCGGGGCGTTCGGCTCCAACACGGGCATCCAGGACGCACACAACCTGGCGTGGAAGCTCGCGGCCGTGCTGCGCGACGAGGCGGGTCCTGGCCTGCTGGACACGTACGAGGCGGAGCGGCGGCCGGTGGCCCGGGCGACGAGCGAGCGGGCCTCGGCCCGTTCGGGTGAGCACAGCCATCCGGGGTACGCGGCTCCGCCGACCGTGGGTGGCGGGAAGCGCGGCGGGATGCTGAACGTGGCGCTGGGCTACCGCTATGTGGACGGCGCGGTGCTGGGCATCGGACCGGAGTGGCCCGTGGTGCCCGAGGGCGTACAGCTGGCGGGTGAACCGGGCAGCAGGGCACCGCACCTGTGGGTCCGCCGGGCCGGTGAGCGAATCTCCACGCTGGATCTGTACGAGCGGTCGTTCGTGCTGCTGACCGATGCGGCGGACGTGGCGTGGCGCCGTGCGGCCGCGCGGGTCGGCGAACGGCTGGGGGTGCGGCTCGACGCGTTCGGGATCGGCACGGGCCCGGGCGGGGACCTGGAGCCGGAGGAGGGTGCCGACTGGGCCGAGGCGCACGGGACGAGCGCCGAGGGCGCCGTGGTGGTGCGCCCCGACGGGTTCGTCGCCTGGCGCGCGGAGTCGGGTGTCGAGGACGCCGACGCGGCGCTGCACGAGGTCATGGTGGCGCTGCTGCGCCGGGACTGACGCGGCTGAACGGGCTCAGCCCACACCGAACGACCGGAGGGCCGCAAGGAATTCCTCCGGTCGTTCGGTGTGCACGAGGTGGCCCGCGTCGATGGTGACGTGCTGCGCGCCGGGAATCAGCCGGGCCATCCGGGCGATGTCCTGCTGGTCGATCCGGCTCCTGGGGCCACCGCCGATGACGAGGGTGGGGGCGGTGATCTGGCCGAGGAGTTCACGGCCTGCCGGATCCGGGTCGCCCAGCTGGGCGTCGATGGAGGGCACCAGCGGCCAGTCGAAGTCCAGCTGCCCGTCGGGGCGTTCGGCGACTGCTCGGGGCGTTTCGAGCGGGAAGGGCGGCGGCGCCTCCTCGATGACGAGGCGGCCGATGAGTCCGGGCTGCCGTTCGGCGAGCAGATACGCCGCGGCGCCGCCCATGGAGTGTCCGACGACCGTGGCACCGGCGAGGTTGCGTACTTCCAGGAAGGCGTGCAGGTCGTCGCGGAACAGCTCGAAGGAGTAGCGGCCTGGCCAGTCGCTGAGTCCGTGGCCGCGGAAGTCGAAGGCGTACACCCGGTGCCGGGCGGCGAGCCGTTCGGCGACGGTGGTCCAGGTGTTGCTGGAACCGCACCGTCCGTGGACGAGGACGACGGGAGGTGCGGACGGGTCGCCCCACACGCGGTGGGCGAGCCGGACCCCGCCGGCCTGGACGCTGTGCACGTCCGGGTCCAGGAAGGCGGTGACGGTCCGGACGAAGGCGCCCGGGTCGTCGAGCCAGGGGAAGTGACCGGCGCCGCGCTGCACGGCGAACTCCGATTCCGGGAAGAGTGCGGCCAGTTCGGCGGCGCGGTCGGGCGTGGTCACGCCGTCGTACGCGCCTGCGAGGACGAGCACGGGGCAAGGAAGGGTCCGCAGCGCGGCGACCGTCGCGGCCGGGTCGAACGCCCCTTGCCCGTAATAGGCCTGCGCCGCCTCGGAGTTGATCTGCCGCGCGGACAGATCCGCATGAGCCTGTGCGGCCGCGTCCCAGCGCCCGTAGAGGAACGGCCTGGCCGCTGCGCGCAGCTCGTCCGTCATGCGTCCTGCCCAGATCTCCTCCAGAGCCGGGAGCGCCTGCCCGTACCAGGGTTCGGCGCTGCGCAGCGCGGCGGCCTCCCGGGCCTCGCGCTCGACGAACGGAAAGCCGACCGCCCTGGTGGTGGGCGCGACGAGGATCAGGCTCCGCACCGCCTGCGGGTACCGTGCCGCGTAGAGCGCGGCGAGGTCCCCGGCCGCCGAGTGGGCGAGCAGGTCGGCACCGTCGATCCCCAGGTGCCGGCGCAACGCCTCGATATCCTCGACGAGCCGGTCGCACCGGTAGGTGGAGATGTCGTCCGGTACGGCGGAGTCCCCCGTGCCGCGCAGATCGAGGACGACCAACTGCCGTACGGCGGAGAGCCCGCCGAGGTCCCCGAGGTAGGCGCCGGCTCTCATCGCACCGCCCGGCAGGCAGATCAGCGGCTCGCCCTCCCCCATGACGTGATAGGCGAGCTCGGTCCCGTCGTACGTGCGGAAGGTCGGCATGGACCCATCCAAACAGGGCCGACCGGGTGATGCAGCCGTGTTCGGTAGGGGCGTATCGGTGGCACGTTCCGGATACGCCGCGCCTCTTGCCACACCGGGGAAGATCCTGAATTACTGCTCCCGGAAGGAACGACCGAATGATCGGTCGTCTGCACGGCGCACGGACGAGGGAGATCGGCATGGCGGTTCTGCTGGACGCTGCGGAACGGATGAGCAGCGAGGAGCTGGCGTCTCTGCAGCTGGAGCGGCTGCGGGCCACCCTGCATCATGCGTACGACCGGGTCGGTCACTACCGGCGGGCGTTCGACCGGGCGGGGCTGCATCCGGACGACTGCCGCTCGCTGGCCGATCTGGCCCGGTTCCCCTTCACCACCAAGGCCGATCTGCGCGACAACTACCCGTTCGGGATGTTCGCGGTACCCGAGGAGCAGGTGCGGCGGATCCACGCCTCCAGTGGCACGACCGGCCGCCCGACGGTCGTCGGCTACACGGACAAGGACCTGGACACCTGGGCCGACGTGGTGGCCCGCTCGATCAGGGCGGCCGGCGGACGCCCCGGGCACAAGGTCCATGTCGCGTACGGGTACGGGCTGTTCACCGGCGGGCTGGGCGCGCACTACGGCGCGGAGCGGCTCGGCTGCACGGTCATTCCGGCCTCGGGCGGCATGACGGCCCGGCAGGTCCAGCTGATCCAGGACTTCCGGCCCGAGATCATCATGGTGACGCCGTCCTACATGCTGACGCTCCTGGACGAGTTCGAGCGACAGGGCGTCGACCCACGGACGACGTCGCTGAAGGTGGGGATCTTCGGCGCCGAGCCGTGGACTCAGGAGATGCGCCGCGAGATCGAGGAGCGGTTCGCGATCGACGCCGTCGACATCTACGGGCTGTCCGAGGTGATGGGTCCGGGGGTGGCGCAGGAGTGCGTGGAGACGAAGGACGGGCTGCACATCTGGGAGGACCACTTCTATCCGGAGGTGGTCGACCCGTTCACCGGCGAGGTGCTGCCCGAAGGGGCGGAGGGCGAGCTGGTGTTCACCTCGCTCACCAAGGAGGCCATGCCGGTGATCCGCTACCGGACCCGCGACCTGACGAGGCTGCTGCCCGGCACGGCCCGGGTCTTCCGGCGCATGGAGAAGGTCACCGGGCGCAGCGACGATCTGGTGATCCTGCGCGGGGTGAACCTCTTCCCGACGCAGATCGAGGAGATCGTGCTCCGTACACCGGGGGTCTCGCCGCATTTCCAGCTGCGGCTGACCCGGGAGGGGCGGCTGGACGTGCTGACGGTACGGGCCGAGGCCCGGGCCGGAGCGACACCGGAGCAGCGGGAGGCGGCCGCCGCTTCGGTCGCGGCGGCCGTCAAGGACGGGATCGGCGTATCGGTCGGGGTCGAGATCCTCGATCCGGAGACGCTGGAGAGGTCCGTCGGCAAGTTCAGAAGGATCGTGGACGAGCGGGAGCAGCGGGGCAGTTGACGTCGGGGCCCAACAGCCGCCCCGCGTCTGGTCACGGCGCTCCGCCCGCGCCCGGGCGCGGCCGTCCCGGAGACCAGGGACGCCACCGACAGCTTCTCCATGTCGGGGTCGCCCTCGTCCGTCGGTAGCCGCCCTCTTCGACTCAGGCGAAGCGGTCGCGGAGCTCGCGCTTGAGGATCTTTCCGCTGGCGTTGCGCGGGAGAGCGTCCACGAACACGACCCTCTTCGGGGCCTTGAAGTGGGCGAGCTTCTCGCGGGCGTGGTCGATCAGTTCGGCCTCGGTGGCCTCCCCGCGCAGCACCACCACGGCGGTGACGGCTTCGATCCAGCGCTCGTCGGGCAGTCCGACGACGGCCGCCTCGGCGACGGCGGGGTGGGTGTAGAGCGCGTCCTCGACCTGGCGGGAGGCGACGAGGACGCCGCCGGAGTTGATGACGTCCTTCACCCGGTCGACGACGGTGAAGTAGCCCTCCGCGTCACGGACGGCGAGGTCGCCGGAGTGGAACCAGCCGTCGCGGAACGCCTCGGCACTCTCCTCGGGCTTGTCCCAGTAGCCGCTGCACAGCTGGGGCGAGCGGTAGACCACCTCGCCCGCGGTGCCGTCGGGAACGTCCTTGCCGTTCTCGTCGACGACCTTCGCCTCGACGAAGAGGACGGGCCGGCCGCAGGAGTCCATCCGGCCCTCGTGCTCGTCCGGTCCCAGGACGGTGGCGAGGGGGCCGATCTCGCTCTGGCCGAAGCAGTTGTAGAAGGCGAGCTCCGGAAGGCGTGCGCGCAGGCGTTCCAGTACCGGGACGGGCATGATCGAAGCCCCGTAGTACGCCTTGCGCAGACCGCCGAGGTCGCGGACCGCGAAGTCCGGGTGGTTGGCAAGACCGATCCAGACGGTGGGCGGGGCGAAGAGACTGTCGGCCTGCCCCGACTCGACGAGGCCGAAGATCCGGGCCGCGTCCGGGGCGTCGAGAATCGTGTTCTCGGCGCCGACCGCGAGGTAGGGCAGCAGGAACACGTGCATCTGCGCCGAGTGGTAGAGCGGCAGGGCGTGCACGGGCCGGTCGGCGGCGCGCAGATCGAGGGCGGTGACGGCACTGACGTACTCGTGGACGAGGGCGCCGTGCGTCATCATCGCGCCCTTGGGCAGGGCGGTGGTGCCGGACGTGTACAGCAGCTGCACGAGGTCGTCCGCCGACGGTTCGTGCGCGGACGTGAAGGGGCGCGGAGTGCCGAGTTCGGCCAGGAGCGAGCCGGGGGCGTCGCGCAGCGGCCGTACGGCATGCCCCGGCGGGACACGGCCGGCGAGGTCGGGGTCGGTGAGGACCAGCGAGCTGCCTGACTGGCTCAGGATGTACGCGAGGTCCTCGCCCGTGAGGTTCTGGTTGACCGGCACATGGACGAGTCCGGCGCGGGCGCAGGCGAGGTACGCGATCAGGTACGCGTCGGAGTTGTGGGCGTAGGAGGCGACCCGGTCCCCCGGGTGCAGTCCGTGGCCGTCCATGAGGACGGCGGCCGCGGTGCTGACCGCCTCGTCGAGCCCGCGGTAGGTCCAGGCCCGGTCGGCGTACCGCAGGGCGGTCCGCTCGGGGGTGCGCCGTGCGCTGCGGGTCACGACGCCGTCGACTGTGCTGCTGCGTACACCGGTCATGGCGTGATCCTGTGCGGCCGGGGCCGCGGGGTCAAGGTCTGGATACCGACCGGGATGTTGACAGACGTACAGGCGTGCTGGCTGAGTGGCCCATGACATCTCGAACTCCTGAGTAACCGTCTCTCGCACCCGCAGAGTTGGGAGGAACGTTGCCCCTCCGGAACCGTCTGAGGATTCTCGCCGTATCCGGTCTCGCGCTGTTCACCGTGTCGGCGTCCCTGCCGCCGGCCTCGGCGCACACCACCCGCACTCACCATCCGTCGGGCGGCGGGCTGACCGCCGTGATCCGCTACACCGAGTACGGCATTCCGCACATCGTGGCGAAGGACTACGCGAATCTGGGCTTCGGCAACGGCTGGGCGCAGGCCGCCGACCAGGTGTGCACGCTCGCCGACGGCTTCGTCACGCTGCGCGGGGAGCGGTCCCGGTACTTCGGTCAGGACGCGGCGCCGGACGGCTCGCTGTCCTCGGCGGCGAAGAACCTGTCCAGCGACCTGTACTTCCGCGGGGTACGCGACAGCCGCACCGTGGAGAAGCTGCTGAAGGTGCCCGCCCCGGCCGGACCGAGCCGTGCGACGAAGGAACTCCAGCGCGGCTGGGCAGCCGGCTACAACGCCTGGCTGGCGCAGAACCGGATCACCGACCCTGCCTGCCGGGGCGCCCGCTGGGTGCGCCCGGTGACCACGCTCGATGTCGCGGAGCGGGCCTTCGCGCTCTCCGTGCTCGGCGGCCAGGGCCGCGGCATCGACGGCATCACGGCCGCGCAGCCGCCCGCCGCCGCCCCGGCGCCCGCTCCCCCGGCGCCCGGCGAGGCGGCGGACGCGGCGGCGCGGCTGCTGTCGACGCAGAACGCGGACATGGGGTCCAACGCCGTCGCGTTCCGCGGCAGTACGACGGCGAACGGGCGCGGGCTGCTGCTCGGCAACCCGCACTATCCCTGGCAGGGCGGGCGGCGGTTCTGGCAGTCCCAGCAGACCATCCCGGGTGAGCTGAATGTGGCGGGCGGTTCGCTGCTGGGTTCCGCGACGATGTCCATCGGGCACAACGCGCACGTCGCGTGGAGCCACACGGTGGCCACGGGCGTCACGCTCAACCTGCATCAGCTGGCCCTCGATCCGGCCGATCCGACCGCGTACCTGGTGGACGGGAAGCCGCAGCGGATGACGAAGCGCACGGTCTCCGTCGCGGTCGAGGGCGGCGGGTCGGTGACGCGCACCCAGTGGTGGACCCGGTACGGCCCCGTCGTCACCTCGCTCGGTGCGGGTCTGCCGCTGCCCTGGACGCAGACGGCCGCGTACGCGCTGGGCGACCCGAACGCGGTGAACCTGCGCTCCGGAGACACCGCGCTCGGGTTCAGCAAGGCCCGCAGCACGGCCGGGATCAAGGAGGCGCTGCGACGTACGCAGGGGCTGCCGTGGGTCAACACGATCGCGGCCGACTCCGCCGGGCACACGCTCTTCTCGCAGTCGCAGGTGCTGCCGAGGATCACGGACGAGCTCGTGCAGCGCTGTTCGGCGCCGCTGGGCAGGGCCACGTATCCGACGTCGGGACTCGCGGTGCTCGACGGCTCGCGGAGCGACTGCGTACCGGGGTCGGATCCGGACGCGGTGCAGCCCGGCATCTTCGGCCCGGGCCGGATGCCCACCGTGGAGAACGCGCCGTACGTCGAGAACTCCAACGACAGCGCCTGGCTGACGAACGCCGACGCCCCGCTGACCGGGTACGAACGCATCTTCGGGAACGTGGGCACACCGCGCTCCATGCGGACGCGGGGCGCCGTCGAGGACGTCTCGGCGATGGCGGAGCAGGGCCGGCTGACCGTCGCCGATCTGCAGCGCCAGCAGTTCGCGAACCGGGCGCCGGCCGGTGACCTGGCCGCATCCGGTCTGGCACGCGCCTGCGAGACGCTGCCCGGTGGCACGACTCCCGGGAGCACGGGCACACCGGTCGACGTCTCGGCGGCCTGCCCGGTGCTGCGCGCCTGGGACCGGACGGTCGACACGGGGAGCCGGGGCGCGTTGCTCTTCGACCGGTTCTGGCGCCGGGCGGTGGCCGTGCCGGCGTCCGACCTGTGGAAGGTGCCGTTCTCCCCGGCCGACCCGGTCGGCACGCCGAACACGCTCAACACCTCGGCACCGCCTGTCCTCGCAGCCCTCGCCGACGCGGTGACCGAGCTGAGGGGTGCGGGCATCGCCCTGGACGCACCGCTGGGCGAGCACCAGTCCGTACTGCGGGGTGAACGGCGTATCCCGATCGGCGGCGGGACGGAGGCCCTGGGGATCTGGAACAAGACGGAGGGTGTGTGGGACGCGGCGGCCGGCGGGTACACGGACATCTCGACCGGTTCCAGCTACATCCAGGCGGTCGGCTGGGACGGCGGTCCCTGTCCGGTGGCGCGCACCCTGCTCACCTACGCGCAGTCGTCGAACCCGGCGTCGCCGCACTACAGCGATCAGACCGAGCTGTACTCGGGTGAGCGCTGGGTGACGTCGCGGTTCTGCGAGGAGGACATCGCGCGTTCACCCGCCCTGAAGGTGGTGCGGGTGCACGAGCACCGCTGAGACCCGGTGGCCCGCGATCGGCCCCTGCCCGTTGACCGGTCGGGGGCTGATCGCGAGGAAGACGAACGCGACGAAGACGGACAGGTGCACGCCGCCCCCGGAGCAGCGGCCGGTGCCCGCTCGCAGGGAGGGACGCCCGGACAGGCCGTCAGCTGTGCCCTTCCCAGTACGGCTCGCGCAACCGTCGTTTGTACAGCTTGCCGTTGGGGTCGCGGGGCATCGTCGTGATGAAGCCGAGGGTCTTGGGCCGTTTGTACCCGGCGAGCAGGCCGTCGCAGTGCCCGAGGATCTCGGCTGCGAGCTCGTCACCCGCCTCGTGTCCCTCGGCGGCCTCGACGACCGCTCTGACCTCCTCGCCCCAGTCGGCGTGCGGGATGCCGAAGACGGCGGCGTCGGCGACGGCGGGGTGACTGAGCAGGGCGCTCTCGATCTCGGCGGGGTAGATGTTCACCCCGCCGGAGATGATCATGTCGATCTTGCGGTCGCGGAGGAAGAGATAGCCGTCCTCGTCCAGCACGCCGAGGTCACCGACGGTGAAGAAGTCGCCGATGCGGTTCTTCCTCGTCTTGCCCTCGTCCTTGTGGTAGCTGAAGCCGCCGGTGCTCATCTTCATGTAGACGGTGCCGAGCTCGCCCGGGCCGAGCCGGTTGCCGTCGTCGTCGAAGACCGCGAGTTCGCTGATCGGCCAGGCCCGGCCGACGGTGCCCGGCTTCTTCAGCCAGTCGTCGGCGGTGGCGAAGGCGCCGCCTCCCTCGCTGGCCGCGTAGTACTCCTCCACGCACCGGCCCCACCAGTCGATCATGGCCCGTTTGACGTGGTCGGGGCAGGGGGCGGCGCCGTGGATGGCGTGGCGCATCGCCGAGACGTCGTACCGCTGCCGGACCCCTTCGGGGAGGGCGAGAAGGCGGTGGAACTGGGTGGGGACCATGTGGGTGTGGGTGCAGCGGTGGGTGTCCATCGCCCGCAGCATCTCCTCGGGCGACCACTTGTCCATCAGGACGAGGGGGTGGCCGATGTGCAGGGCGGCGCCCGCGAACTGGAGCACGGCGGTGTGGTAGAGCGGCGAGCAGACCAGGTGGACGTTGCCGTCGAACGGCTTGATGCCGAAGATGCCGAGGAAGCCGCCGAGGTAGCTCTCCTCGGGAAGCTTGCCCGGCAGCGGGCGGCGGATGCCGCGCGGGCGGCCGGTGGTGCCGGAGGTGTAGTTCATGACCCAGCCCAGCGTGCGGCCCTCCGGGGGCGACACCGGCCGGTTCTCCAGCAGTTCGGCGTACGGGCGGAAGCCGTCGACCGCACCGACGCCGTAGCGGTGGCTCGTGGGCAGTTTCGCCTCGTCGGCGGCGGCGGTCGCTGCCTCGGTGAAGCGTTCGTGGGCGATGAGCACCTTGGCGCCGGAGTCGGAGACGATCCAGGCGATCTCCGGCCCGACGAGGTGGTGGTTGACGGGGACGAGGTAGAAGCCGGCCTGCGAGGCGGCGAGGTAGGCGGTGAGGAACTCGACGCCGTTGGGCAGCACGACCGCGAAGGCGTCGCCCTCTTCGAGTCCGGCCGCGCGCAGTCCGTGGACCATGCGGTTGGCCTCGGCGTGCAGCCGCCCCGCCGTCCATGTCCCGCCGTCGGGCGCGATCAGGACCGTGCGGTCGGGGTCGGCGGTGGCCTGGGCCCAGAAGCCGTTGGGCGGCTGGTTCATGAGGCGCTCCGTCCGGCGATGCGGTTGATCCGGTCGATGGCTCGTTCGAAGCCGCTGGTCAGGTCGTCGAAGACGGCCTGCACGCTGCGTTCGGTGTTCATCCGGCCGACGATCTGGCCGACGGGCGTGCCGAGCAGGGCGCCCGTCTCGTACTTCTGGATACGGGATACGGCCTCGGCGACCAGGAGTCCCTGAAGCGGCATGGGCAGGGTGCCCGGACCCGACGGATCGTCCCAGGCGTCGGTCCATTCGGTACGGAGCTGGCGTGCGGGTTTGCCGGTGAGGGCGCGCGAGCGGACGGTGTCGCCGGAGCCCGCGGCCAGGAGCTTGGCCGTCAGGGCCCGGGAGTGCATGTCGGCCTCCTCGGTGGTCAGCCAGAGGGAGCCGAGCCAGACGCCCTGGGCGCCCAGGGCGAGTCCGGCGGCGATCTGTTCACCGCTGCCGATGCCTCCCGCGGCGAGGACCGGGAGCGGCCCCACGGCGTCGACCACGTCCGGGACGAGGACCATGGAGGCGATCTCGCCGGTGTGGCCGCCCGCCTCGTACCCCTGCGCGACGACGATGTCGATGCCCGCGTCCGCGTGGTGGCGTGCGTGCCGGGCGCTTCCGGCGAGGGCGGCGACGAGGACGTCCTGGTCGTGGGCGCGGGCGACGACGTCGGCGGGCGGTGAGCCCAGCGCGTTGGCGAGGAGCTTGATGGGGTAGTCGAACGCCACATCCAGCTGGTTGCGGGCGACTTCCTCCATCCAGCCCGTGATGCGCCAGCCCGACGCCTCGCCGTCGGCGAGTTCGGGGACGCCGTGTCTGGCGAGGGTCTCCTGGACGAACTGCCGGTGGCCGGGCGGGATCATCGCCTCCACATCGGCCTCGCTCACACCCTCCACCTTCTTCGCCGGCATGACGACGTCGAGGCCGTAGGGCTTGCCGTCGGTGTGTTCCTGCATCCAGTCGAGGTCGCGTGCGAGGTCGTCGGGTGCGGTGTAGCGGACCGCGCCGAGTACGCCGAATCCACCGGCCCGGGTGATGGCCGCGGCCACCGCCGGGAAGGGCGTGAAGCCGAAGATGGCGTGCTCGATCCCCAGTTTTTGACTCAGCTCCGTCTCCATGGGCGGCAGGATGCCGCAGTCCGACGGACGAGGGAAGAGATTTTCTGATGCAGTGTCAGATTCTTTCTGATCCCGGGGCCTGCGGGACGGCGGGGGGTGACAGTACTCTCTGCTTCGGCAGGAAGTTTCAGACTCGGAAGAGATTTCGAAAGTTACTTTCACGGCATGGGGAAGGGGTTCCGGATGACCGAGGACACGGCGGGCGGGGGCATCGGCCGGCGGAGGCTGGGCGGTGGGATGCTGGCCCTGGGCGGCGCACTCGCCCTGGCGCCGATCCCGTTCGCGAAGGCGGCGTCTGCCACGGAGTCGGGGGCGGGGTCGTCGGACATGAGTACAGGGACTGCGGCGCGGACGCCTTCGGGGCAGGGCGGACCGACCCTGCGGCGCGGGTCCGCCGCCCGTGCGGGACTGCTTCAGGAGCCGCTCGACCAACTGGTCACCGAGGCGCAGAAATATCTCGCCGACTCCCCCAAGCACCCGTGGTACGCGGGCGCCGTCCTGCTCGCGGGACGGGGCGGGACCGTGGCGCTGCACCGGCCGATCGGCAAGGCGGTGCGCTATGCGGCGTACGACGAGAAGACCGACACCGGTGTGGAGTTCCCGGCCGACCAGCAGATCGACATGGCCGAGGACACCGTCTTCGACCTGGCGTCGGTGTCGAAGCTGTTCACGTCGATCCTGGCCGTGCAGCAGATCGAACGCGGCAGGCTGGAGCTGGAGGCACCCGTCGCCTCCTACCTTCCCGACTTCGCCGGGGGCGGCAAGCAGGACATCACCATCCGTCAGCTGCTCACGCACACCTCGGGATTCCGCGCCTGGATCCCGCTCTACAAGGCGCCCACCCGTGAGGGAAAGCTGGAGCTGATCTGGAACGAGGTACCGGCGAACCCGCCCGGCACCGCGTATCTCTACTCCGACCTCAACCTGATCTCGCTCCAGCTGGTACTGGAGAAGATCACCGGACAGACCGAGGACGTACTGCTCCGCGAGCAGATCACCGCTCCGCTGGGGATGCACCGCACTCGCTACAACCCGCCGGCCTCCTGGAAGCCGAAGGTCGCCGCGACCGAGGACGCCCGGCTCCCCTGGTCCGGACTGGAGCGCGGCCTGGTCTGGGGCGAGGTGCACGACGAGAACGCGTACAGCCTGGACGGCGTCGCGGGCCACGCCGGGGTCTTCTCCTGCGCCTGGGACCTGGCGGTCCTCGCCCGCACCCTGCTCAACGGCGGGGTCTACGGCCGCGCGAGGATCCTCTCCGCGGCATCGGTCGACCTGCTGTTCACGGACTTCAACACCGCGTTCCCCGGTGACGCGCACGGCCTCGGCTTCGAGCTCTACCAGCACTGGTACATGGGGGCGATGGCCACCCCGCGCACGGCGGGCCACACCGGCTTCACGGGCACCAGCCTGGTGCTCGACCCGACCACGGACTCGTTCCTGATCGTGCTGGGCAACTCGGTCCATCCGGTGCGCAGCTGGCGCTCCGGCAGCGCACCGCGTGTCGCCGCCGCCAACCAGATGGCCCGCGCGGTCGCGGTCCGGCCCGCCCGGGGCCGTACGGCATGGTTCTCCGGCCTGGCAAGCGCCTCGTCGGCCACCCTGGCGCTCCCGCCGCTCGCCCTGAAGTCGTCGCGGGCCCGGCTGAGCTGCGCGTTGTGGTGGGACACCGAGCCCGCTTCCGACTTCCTCTTCCTGGAGGCCTCCACGGACGACGGGACCACCTGGCAGCCGGTCCCGTTCACCACCGGTCCGGCCTCGCCGAACGGGCAGCAACAGCCCGAACCGCATCCGACGGGCTCGGTGTCCGGCTGGTCGGGCCGGGTCTGGCACCGGCTGGACGCGGACCTCGCCCAGTGGGGCGGCGGGGCGTTGCGGCTGCGCTGGCGGTACGCCACGGATCAGCTCTACGTCGGCCGTGGGGTGTACGTGGACGCCATCAGGGTCGAGGACGGCGGACGTACGGTCTTCGACGAGGGCCGGCCGTCCGACGCCCGGCGCATCGAGGCGAACGGCTGGGCTGCTTCCGCGAACTGACCGGTACCCGAGGAGGGCCGGGGCGGCCGGGCCATCGCGGCCGGCCGGCCCGGCCACCGCACCGCCCGGACGAGCACCCGAACCGCCGGCCCCGATTCCCCGGCCCCGCTCCGGTCATCCCGGCAGATCGGCGGAGAGGAAGGGGGCAAGCAGCGCGAGCAAGTCGTCAGGGCGGTCGAGGGGAATGATGTGGCCGCAGTCCTGGAGCCGGTGTCCGACCAGGTCGTCGGCGAGCGGACGGAGCTGGCGTTCGAGCGCGGTGCCGACGGGGTGCGAGCCGACGGCCATCGTGGGCATGGTCAGCCGGGCCGTCGCCACGGCGTCCTGGAGCTGCCGCGCGCTGGTGGGCAGGGCCCGGTAATAGGAGAACGCACAGCGCAGGGCCTCGCTCCCGGTGTACGCGTGGAGGAAGGCCGCACGGACGTCGTCGGGTACACCCCGTCCGAGCGTGCCCGAGTCGAGGAACCAGTCGATGTACGCGGCCTCGTTGCCCGCCAGCACGGTCTCGGCGAGACCGGGGACCCCATGGAAGCCGAACCACCACGGGGCACCGCCCGCGAAAGCGTTCTCCGCCCCGGGCAGACGGCCGAGCAGCGCCTCCATCACGACCAGGCGCCGGACGAGGCCGGGCCGGCGCAGCGCGAGCAGGGCGGCGGGGGCGGTGCCCGCATCGATGCCGACCACTGCCGCCGAGGTCTCACCGAGTGCGTCGAGCAGTCCTTCGGCGTCGGCGGCAAGGGTGCCCGCGTCGTAGCCGTCGACGGCACGTTCGCTGGCACCGAAGCCTCGCAGGTCGGGGGCGATGACCCGGTACTGCCCGGACAGCCGGTCCATGATGCCGCTCCAGAGCCGCCAGGTGTGGGGGAAGCCGTGCAGCAGGAGAACCGCAGGTCCGTCCCCGGCGATGGCGACGTTGAGTTCGACGCCGTTCGTTGCGATGCGGCGCAGGTGGTGAGCGGTGGTGACGGGCATGACGGATCCTTGCGGTGGTTACCATTGGTGACCTCAGAACCATAGGTAACCGTCTGGTCGTTGCCCAGACGGCACTTTCAGGGAAGGTGGTGAGCCACAGGTGACCACCTCGAAGCCCCGGGCCACCGGGCGTGGGGTACACGGCGATCTGTTCGACCCCCAGTGCCCGACGCGGCAGTTGCTGGACCGTCTGGGGACGAAATGGACGTCCATGGCGGTCAAGACGCTCGCCGATGCCGCACCGGACGAGGTGCGCTTCGCGGAGCTGAGGCGCCGGATGCCCGGTGTCTCGCAGAAGATGCTGTCCGTGACGTTGCGGAGCCTGACCCGCGACGGGCTGGTGTCGCGCCGGGTCGAACCGACCGTGCCGCCACGGGTCTTCTACCGGCTCACCGGGCTCGGGCTGTCCCTGGAGGCCGTGCTCGCAGGGCTGCGAACC
Source organism: Streptomyces sp. NBC_00236 (assembly GCF_036195045.1). NCBI lineage: Bacteria > Bacillati > Actinomycetota > Actinomycetes > Kitasatosporales > Streptomycetaceae > Streptomyces > Streptomyces sp. NBC_00236. The sequence continues at coordinate 168,770 of NZ_CP108100.1, forward strand.
TGGGCGGAGGAGCACATGGCCGAGATCGACCGCGCCAACCACGCCGTGGACCGGGAGGCCGAGGAGACCGAGGTGCCTTAGCCAGGGCCCGACTCGCCCGCTGCCGAGCACCCGCGCCAGGGGCTCGCTCGCGGCAGCGGGCAGAGGCACGGCCTCGACAGGCACGTCCTGCGGCGCCGTTGCCGCATGGCGCGGCGGCCGACGCGAAGCCGGCCACCCGGATACGCGCGGTGCACCAGGAATCGGACGGCACCTCGGAGCCGAAGATCACCGCCGAACTCCACGAGACGAGCGGAGAGGCGCTCAACGACAAACTCATCGGCGGCACCCCTGCGACCCGCCGCCTCCAAACGGCACACCTGAGCCCTTTCTGAAAATGATTATCATCATGCTACGGTCGTCGCACGCTCAACCTTTGACCTGCCTTTTACTCGGAGTGACCCCGTGCGCGTCCTGTCCCGCCCCCTGCTCTTCCCCGCGGTTCTCGCCGCCGCTGTCCTGCTCACCGGCTGCTTCGCGTCCACGGAAACCACCGGCACCGGCTCGGGCGAGCGCCTCAGTGTCGCGATGATGCAGCCGCCCCGCTCGGGCTTGTCTCCGCTCTCCGACGACGCGTTCAAGCTGTCCCGTTGGTCCACGGCGGAAACACTCGTGAGACTGAACGCGGACGGCGACGCCGAGCCCGCTCTTGCCACCGGGTGGAAGCGGTCCGGTCGGAACTGGGCCTTCACCCTCCGCAAGGACGTCACCTTCCACGACGGCACCGAGCTGACCGCCGAGGCCGTTGTCCGTTCCCTCACCAAGGCCACTGGCGCCTCCCCCAAGCCCCGCATTCTCGACGGCGTCGAGCTGACCGTGAAGGAAGGGGACCCCGGCACCGTCATCGTCACGACCGCCGAGGAGGACCCGTTGGTCCCCCAGCGGCTCAGCTCCCCGCAGTTGTCGATCCTCGCGGCGAAGGCGTACGGAGGGAAGACGGTGAATCCGGTCGGTGCCGGCACCGGTCCCTTCGAGCTGATCAAGGTCAACGGCACCTCTTCCGCCGCCCTCGACCGCTACGACGACTACTGGGGCGGCACGGCCAAGGCTTCCGGCATCGACGTGACGTTCGTGCCCGACGGCACCGCCCGCGCCGCCGCCCTGCGCAGCGGCGAGGCCGACATCGTCGAGGCGGTCCCGGTCTCACAGGCCGCACTGCTGGACAAGGACCTGATCACCGAGGTCCCGATGCCGCGCACGAACACGCTGTACCTCAACACGGGGAAGGGCGCATTCAAGGACCCGGCGCTGCGGGCGGCGGCCCGCGAGGCGATCGACGCCGAATCGATCGTGAAGGGCGTGTACGAGGGGCGAGCCGACGTGGCCGAGGGGCTGCTCGGGCCCGCGCTGCCGTGGGCGGCCGACCTGCGCGAGCCGGCGCGCCGTGCGAAGTCGGGTGATCCGGCGGGCAAGAGCATCACCATCGGTACGTTCACCGACCGGGCGGAACTGCCCGAGGTGGCCGCCGCCCTGCAACAGCAGCTGCAGAAGGCGGGGTTCCGGGTGAAGCTGGAGGTCCGCGAGTACGCCAATATCGAGTCCGACGCTCTGGCGGGCGCGTTCGACGCGTTCATCCTCTCCCGGGCCACCGTCCTCGATTCCGGCGACCCGGCCGCGTACCTGTACAGCGACTTCGCCTCCGACGGTTCGTTCAACATCCCCCAGCTCGCCGATCCGGTCGTCGACAAAGCCCTGAGCAAGGCGGGCGCGACGCCGACAGGTGACGCCCGCCGCCGAGCCGTCGTCGATGCCGAGGCCGCCGTACTCGCCACCGACGCGGCCGTGCCGATGCTCCACGAGCGCGTGATCCAGGGCGACGCCGCCGACGTGGTCGGCGCGGCCCACGACCCGCGCGAGCGGGAGCTGGTCACGCTCGACACCCACGTCAAGTGAGGTCGGCCACGGCGGGGGTGACCCGCGCTGTCTGCCTCGTCGCCGCACTGGCCGCCGTCGGTCTGCTGCCCTGGCTCTCCGGCCGGGACCCCGCCCTGACGGTACTGCGCGCCCGGTCCGCCGAACAGGAGCCGACCGAGGAGGCCCTGTCCGCGATCCGCCGCGACCTCGGTCTGGACGCAGGACCGCTCTCCTTGCTCGGTGACTGGGCCGGCGGGCTGCTGCGCGGCGAATTCGGGACCTCCTGGGTGTCGGGGACGGACATCCTGCCGTCCGTCATCTCCGGCCTCCAGGTATCGCTGGGCCTGATGACCGCCGCGCTGGCGGTGGCGATGATGCTGGCTGTGGCCCTGGTGGCACCCGTTCTCGTGCGGGGCCGGGGGTCAGCCGGGGCGTTCGCCGCCATGGCCGCCGCCGTGCCGGAGTTCCTCCTGGCCACCGTGGCACTGCTGGTGTGCGGAGTATGGCTGGGGTGGCTGCCCACGTCCGGCTGGCAGGGGCCCGAGTACCTGGTGCTGCCCGCACTCGCGCTCGGTGTCCCCGCGGGCGGACTGCTCGGCCGGCTCGTCGCGGACGCGCTGCCCGCCGTACTGGACGAACGATGGGTGGAGCTGTGGCAGGGAGCGGGAGTGAGCCGCAGCCGTGTCTCGGCGGCGGCCCTGCGTCGTGTACTGCCACCGCTGATACCGCAGTTCGGGATGGTCGCCGTCGGGCTGACGGGTGGGGCGGTCGCGGTGGAAACCGTCTTCGCGGTACCCGGCATCGGACGTACCGCGCTGGGTGCGGCCAAGTCCCAGGACCTGCCGCTGCTCCAGGGCGCCGTCCTCGCCCTGCTCGCCCTGGGCCTGGTCACCGGCGCGCTCGCCGCCCTCGTGCGACGCCGGCTGCTGGGTCCCGCCCTGCGTGATGCAGGGCTCTCGCTGCCACCGGCCCGCCCGGTCCGGGCGCACCCGGCGATCCCGGCTCTCCTCGGGATCCTGCTGCTGACCGCGATCGGCTGGGGCCTGCTCCGCGACCCGTACGCGGTGGACACCACGGCTCGGCTGGCCCCGCCCTCGTGGGCGAACCCGCTGGGCACCGATGGGCTCGGCCGCGACGTGCTGGCCCGGCTCGGCCACGGAGCCGCCTCAACAGTCGGCACGGCGGCGGCCGTGTGCCTGCTGAGCCTGATGGTCGCACTGGTCCTCGGCTTCCTCCCTGGCATCGCGACGGGCGCGGCCGACATCGCCAACGCGCTGCCACCGGTGATTGTCGGCATTCTGGTCGCCGCGGCGGCCGGTCCCGGCACCGGCGGAGCGGCCCTCGCGGTCGCGCTGATCTCCTGGCCGCCCCTGGCGGCGCATGCGGCGGCGCTGGTCCAGGAGGTACGGGCGTCTGCGTTCCTGACCGCCCAGCGCGCCATAGGCGCACCGCCGTTGTGGATTCTCACCCGGCACGTCCTGCCGTCCGTCGCCGCCCCGGTCACCCGCCACGCCCTGCTGCGGCTGCCCGGCATCGCGCTCGCGCTGGCCTCCCTGGGGTTCCTCGGTCTCGGCGCCCAGCCACCCGCCCCCGAGTGGGGTCTGCTCCTCGACGAGTCCCGCGCCTACGTGGAACGCGCCCCCTGGGCGGCCCTCGCCCCGGCCACCGCGCTGGCCCTCCTGGCAGGACTGGCCGTGTCGGGTGCGGCGTACGCGCAGGGCCGGGGAGACCGGCGCACGACCAGGCGCTCGGTACGGAAACGGAAGGAGACCGCCCATGCGGTCTGAAGCACTGCTGTCGGTACATGACCTGCGGATCGCGTTCGGCGCGGTCGAGGCGGTGCGCGGACTGACCTTCGACGTCCGCCCGCGCGAGGTGTTCGCCCTCGTCGGGGAGTCCGGCGCGGGCAAGTCCCTCACCGCCCGGGCGCTGCTCGGCATGGTGCCGCGCGGCGCGACCGTCGGCGGCAGCGTGCGGTTGCGTGACTCCGCAGATCTCGTCGCCGAGCGCGGGCGCCGGATCACCCTCGTCCCTCAGGACGCCCTGTCCGCTCTCTCCCCCGTCCACCCGGTCGGCGACCAGATCGCCGCGGCCGTGCGGTCGGTGCGGCACGTGTCCCGCAGACAGGCTCGCGCCCGGGCGGTGACGGCACTGGACCGGGTCGGCATCCCGGACGCCGCGCGCCGGGCAAGGGCCTACCCTCACGAGTACTCGGGCGGCATGCGTCAGCGTGCGGTGATCGCCATGGCAACGGTCAACGAGCCCGACATCGTCGTCGCCGACGAGCCGACCACCGCGCTGGACGAGGAGCGCCGCGAGCAGGTGCTGCGGGTGCTCGCCGAACAGCGGGAAGCGGTCGGCGCCGCGCTGGTCCTCGTCACCCACGACCTGGACGTCGTACGGGACCACGCGGACCGCATGCTGGTGATGTACGCAGGGCGGGCGACCGAGCTCGGCCCGGTTCGGCAGGTCCTGAGCCGTCCGCGCGCCCCGTACACAGCGGGCCTGCTGGCCTCGCTCCCGCAGGACGGCCCCCGGCGCCGCAAGCTGCCGGCGCTCCGCGGCACCCCACCCGCACCGGACGCCCTCGGGCCGGGCTGCGCCTTCGCCCCACGCTGCCCACTGGCGACGGACCCGTGCCACGACCGCGAACCAGACGTCCAGGCCATGGACGGACACCTGGTCGCCTGCCACCACGCCGCCGACGTGCCCGACCCCATTCGGAAGTTCGTATGAACCACCCCCTGCTGGACGTCCGCGACCTCGTCGTCCGCTACGGCCCGGTCACCGCCGTGGACCATGTCTCGTTCGCACTGGACGCCGGTGAGACCCTCGCCCTCAACGGCCCCTCCGGATGCGGTAAATCCTCCACCGCCCTCGCGGTGCTCCGGCTACGCCCGCCTGACGCCGGGCAGATCCGCTTCGAAGGACGGGAGCTGACCCACCTGACGGAACGCGAACTGCGTCCGCTACGCCCACGCATGCAGCCGGTCTTCCAGGACCCCTACGGCTCCCTCAGCCCCCGTCGCCGCATCCGCGACGCGGTGGCCGAGCCACTGAAGGTGCACGGCACATGGGACCCGGCCGACGGGCCCGCCCGCGTGGCCGAGCTGCTCGACCGCGTCGGCCTCGACCCGTCGTCCGGGGACCGGCGACCCCACGAACTCTCCGGCGGCCAGTGCCAGCGGGCCGGCATCGCCCGCGCCCTCGCCTCCGGACCGCGGCTGCTCGTCCTCGACGAACCGGTGTCGGCCCTCGACGCTTCCGTCAGGGCCGGCGTGTTGAACCTGCTCGCCGACCTCCAGGACGAACTGGGCCTCGGCTACCTGTTCATCTGCCACGACCGGGCCGTCGTACGGCACTTCGCTGACCGCGTGATCGAGATGCGGGACGGACGCATCGTCCCCACCTGACAACTGGGCCAGGTGGCCCGGGAGGGCCTGATGTGGCTCATGGGTTCTTGCCTTCAGGGGCTTCCCAGGAGTGGCTGTCCGGTTCTCCGGGGCGCCCTGGCTGCCTGATCGAGATGTGCGCGCTTCGTGCGGTCGCCTATTACCGAGATGACAGCGGGGTGTTCCTCGGGCCGACGGCGTGCCGGGCGGAACGAGGAGGGGCAAGTGAGCAAGCGGAAGGCCCAGGTCCGGGCCGGCGTCGATGCCGGTAGAGGCCACCACTGGGCGGCCGTCGCCGATGAGACCGGCGCAACCCTGTCCTCGAAGTAGGCGACAACGAGGAGTCGGCGATCCTGGGCGCGCTCGGTGAGAGCCGCCCTCACCCGCCTCAATCCGGTAGCCCGGATCGTGCCCGTCAGCCGAGGCCGCGCGGAACTGTCCGAGGTACTCGGCACCGGGCTCTTCGACCTGGAACGGGCCCATCAGGCTCCGGGATGGGTGCGGGAGCTGAACGGGGACCACGTGCCGGAGACCGAGGAGTACGGCATCTCCAGCACGGTCTTCCGCTCGGACCTGCCCTTCCATTCCGAGCGCCTGTGGACATTCGTCACCGACAAGCTCGGCGCGGCCGGTACGGGCAGGTTCTGCGCTCCAAGGGCTTCTTCTGGCCGGCCGGCCGGCCGGCCGCATGTGACCGGACTCTGGTCGCAGGCGGGCTCCGTGGCCCGCTTCGAGCCGTCCGGCGCTCGCGACGCCGGCACCACACAGGGCCAGGAACTGGTCTTCATCGGCACAGCTCTACGCGCGGAAATCCTCCACGAAGAGTTGTCCGCATGCCTGATGTCCGTGGGCGAGGCGCGGCCAGCGGCCGATCCCTTCCCCGACTGGGACACGTACGGGATCGGCGACGCGTGTGAGCACGTGCACCTGGACACTGTGGCAGCGCACCCCTGAACTCCGGGCCGGACGGTGGTCGCAGCCACGGCATCGTCCGGTCCGGCCCGTGTCGCATACAAGTGGGCCCCGCCGACCATGACATCGGTCGACGGGGCCTGTTTGTGCGTGGCGACTACAGGGCTCCCCTTGACCAGAGGGTCGCCACCCGAGCAGCGGGGCGGGCATCGCGGCCCACGCATCCCTTCCCTGCGCCGGCTGTTGTCCCACGAGGCGAGGCGCCCGCGCGCTCCCCCCACGGCGCCTCATCGGCCGTAACAGCTTTCGGGCCCGGAAGGGGTGACGGGTGGCGCCACGGCCGCCGACCGCGCCACCACTCGTCACCTGCAGCCAGATGTCACCAGGAGGACTTGGTCACTCCGGGAAGAAATCCTGCGTGCGCCTGTTCGCGCATCCGGACCCGCGACAGTCCGAACTTCCGAAGGTGACCACGTGGACGGCCGTCCACACTGTCCCGGTTACGCACCCGGGTCGCACTGGCGTTGCGCGGCTGGCGGCGCAGCTCCTCGACGGCTGCGAGTCGCTCGGCCTCCGGGGTACCGGGCTTGCGGATGATCTCCTTCAACTCCGCGCGCCGCGCGGCATACCGCTCGACGGTCACCTTGCGCTTCTCGTTCTGCGCGATCTTGCTCTGCTTGGCCATCAGACCTTCACTCCCCGCGCCCGGATGCGGGCGACCGCCGCCTCGATGCCGATGGTGTCGATCACCTTGATCGCCCGGGCACTCAGCACCAGGCGCACGTGACGGCCTTCGCCGGGTAGCCAGTAGCGCTTGCGCTGGATGTTCGGGTCGAACCGGCGCGACGTGCGCCGGTGCGAGTGGGAGATCTTGTTGCCGAAGCCCGGTTGCGCACCGGTCAGTTGGCAGTGGGCGGACACGTAGTTACCTGCCTCTCATTGACTCGGCCCCATATTGAACATGGAAACCATTGCCATATAGTAGCGCCATGGCTCGCAACGAAATACGTCCGATCATCAAGCTCCGCTCCACCGCGGGGACGGGCTACACCTACGTCACCCGCAAGAACCGGCGGAACAACCCCGACCGGCTGGTACTGCGGAAGTTCGACCCGCTCGTCCGCCGCCACGTCGACTTCCGCGAAGAGCGCTGACACCGCGGCTCCCCGCTCGACACCACCCCCGATCCCCTAGGAGACCGCCATGAAGCCCGGAATTCACCCCGACTACCGCCCCGTCGTCTTCCGCGACAAGGCCGCCGACTTCGCCTTCCTGACCCGCTCCACCCTGACCAGCGACCGGACCGTCGAGTGGGAGGACGGCAACACCTACCCCGTCGTGGACGTGGAGATCTCCTCCGCGAGCCACCCCTTCTACACCGGGACCGCGCGCGTTCTGGACACCGCAGGCCGCGTCGAGCGCTTCGAGCGCCGCTACGGCCGTCGTGAGGGCCGGTGATGGAGGCCAAGCACGAGCTCTCCGTCGTCATCGTCAGCGGGCTCCACTCGGACGCACGCCACCATGTCGTGGAGGGGCTGCTGAAGGACGTGCCTCACAGCGTCGCACTGCACCACGACCTGGGCACTGCGGAGAAGGGCACGGTGTACCGGACCGTACGTGACACCTCCGGGACGCTCTCCAGCGGCGAGGCCCCCTTGGTGAACGACTGCGCCTGTTGCGCCCTGCGCGAGGACCTGATGCCGGAACTGGAGCGCCTTGCGGCCGACAGCGTGACCAAGATGGCCGTCCTCGAACTGTGGGACTCCGTCGAGCCCCGGGCGATGGCCGAGGTCATCACCGCGCACGGCGAGGGCGTGGTCGAAGTGACCGGCGTGATCACCGCCGTCGATCCCGCCCTCGTGCTGCCCTACCTCGTCAACGGCGACGACCTTGCCGAAGCCGGCCTGGCAGCCGCGGCCACCGACCAGCGGACCGTCGGCGACACCTGGGCCAGGCAACTCGAATACGCCTCCGTCATCGCCCTCGTGGAAAACACCGAGGCGGACGACGAGGACCGGGCGCTGATCGGCCAGTTGCACCCGACCGCCCCTCAGGCGGCAGCCGGCTCACCCGAGCTGGTGAAGCTGGCTCTCGCAGGGTTCGATGTGGAAGCTGCCGGTGCCGGCCAGCATCCCGCCTGCGCCCTGCTGCCCCAGGATGCCGAGGAGGCCGGCGTCAGCACTCTCGTCTGGCGCAAGCACCGCCCGTTCCATCCTGAGCGCCTCTACGACGCGCTGGAGGACCTGAGTTGCGCAGCGGCCCGCAGCCGTGGCAGGTTCTGGCTCGCCGACCGGCCCGACACCCTGCTGTCCTGGGACGCGGCGGGCGGCGCTCTCTGCGTCGAGAACAACGGTCCCTGGCTCGCGTCCCTCCCGGACGCCGCCTGGGACATGATCCCGCCGGTCCGGCGGGCCGCCGCCGCACTGGACTGGCACCCCGAGCACGGTGACTGCTGCCAGCACCTGGTCTTCATCTCGCCCGGTCTCGACCGGGACGGGCTGACCGCTCTGCTCGATTCCTGCCTGCTGACCGACGACGAGTACGAAGCAGGCCGCACGGCATGGAAGAACCTGCCCGCCGCGTTCGATGCACTCCTCGACCCGGTTCACTGACCGCCCCTCACACCCTCGCACCCGTAAGGAAGACCGATGGCTCGACGCCAGGAAGCCCGTAAGCCGGCGAAGGACCGCCCGAACCCTCTCGACGCGGCCAAGATCACCTACATCGACTACAAGGACATCGATCTGCTGCGGAAGTTCATCTCCGACCGGGGGAAGATCCGCAGCCGCAGGGTCACCCGGATCAGTGCCCAGCAACAGCGGCAGGTCACCACTGCGATCAAGAACGCACGCGAGATGGCACTGCTGCCGTACACCGGTTCCGGCAAGTGACCCGCGGCGCGGGGCAGCCGTCACACCACTACGTGAGGTGACACCCGGGAACAAAGGGTGACACGTCGATGTGCCCGGCAGCGCCCGGAGGTGCCTGCGCCCCAGCAGGCTTACGCTGCGGGATATGACTCATCGATCTTGATCAGGCCCAGGGGCAACCCAGCTCAGCCTTGGTGCGGTCGACCCGGCGCGGCGCGGGGTACGCGACGCCGTGTCAGCTGCGCGCGAGCGCCTCCCCCGGCGCCGCCACCGCCGCGGGCGCGGGCGCCGTCGACTCCCGGACCACCAGCCGCGGCCTGATCAGGAGCGAGCGCCCGGCAACCGGCGCCGAGTCGATACGGGCACGCAGCTGCTGGAACGTCTCGGCGGCCATCTCCGGCAGCGGCTGGCGGACCGTGGTCAGCGGCGGTTCGAAGAGGTCGGCGAGCAGGATGTCGTCGAAACCGACCACGGACACGTCCTGCCCGGCGTTGCGGCCGGCGTCCTTGGCGCCACGGCAGATCCCGATGGCGCACATGTCGTTGATGGCGACGAAGGCGGTGGGCGGGCGCGGGCCGCAGAGGAGTTCGCGGGCAGCCTTGCGTCCCAGTTCGGCGGCGTCCTTGTCGCCGAACTCGGTGGTGTCGGCGCCGGGCCACACGATCGCGTCGGCCGGGTCGAGGCCCGCCGACTCCAGGGCGGCGCGGAAGCCGCGCAGTCGCTCACGGCGGTTGACGCTGTTGACCGAGCCGGAGACGAACGCCAGTCTGCGGTGGCCCAGTTCGAGCAGGTGGCGGGTGGCGAGCTCGGCGCCCATCGCGTTGTCGACGCTGATGGAGGCGAGCGACGGCGGGTCGCCCGCCTGGGCGGTGCGGTCGAAGGCCACCATCTTCAGGCCGCGGCTGAGCAGCGGTGCCACATGGTCGAGCGAGGGCAGCGAGGAGCACAGCACCACACCGCTCACCCCGTCGGCCAGCAGCTCCTCGCCGTACTTGAGCTCACGGGCCGGATCGCGCTCGCTGTTGCAGAGCAGTACGTGGTACCCCTCGGCGAGCGCGATGGCCTCCAGCTCCCGGGCGAGCGCCCCCCAGAACGGGTTGGCGACGGACGGCACGATCAGGCCGATGACCTTGATCCGGCCGGTGCGCAGCATGCGGGCCGCACGGTTGGGCCGGTAGCTGAGCTGCTCGATCACCCGCTCCACACGGGCCAGGGTCGCCGCCTGCATACGGTCCGTACGTCCGTTGAGGACGTTCGACACGGTGCTGGCGGAGACACCCGCAGCCTCCGCGACCTGATGGATCGTTACCCCGCTCATGCCACCTCCGGTTCGGAACGTGTTCGCCAGACTAGTGTACCGATTTACTGAACTCTCTTCACCGGTACACCCGTTAACTTCCCCGAAAATTGTTGTGCATCAGCTGTTGACGAGCCTCTCAGGGCGTTCCTAGTCTCAGTGCATCGATTTACCAGCGCTTCCCGGCCATGACCGGGTTGCCATCGCTGGATCGATCCACTGCCTCCACCTCAAAAGGGGTGCCCAATGGAACTCAAACGACGGTCGCTGCTCGCCGCCATCGGCGCCGGTACGGCCGCGGCCGCACTCTCCGGCTGCGGCACAGGCTCCACGGCGGCCGGCTCCGCCGACGGTCCCGCCGAGGGCGAGATCACACTGCTCACCCCGATCTTCGAAGGCGCCAACGGCAAGACGCTGCTGGAGAAGGAGATCATCGGCGGCTTCCGGAAGAAGTACCCGGACGTCAAGGTGAACGTGGACTACACCACGTACGCGCAGCTCAACGAGAAGATCACCACGGGTCTGGCCGGCGGGCTGCTGCCCGACGTACTGATGATGGGGGTCGGCTGGATCCCGCCGTTCGCGGCGAAGAAGGCCATCGCCCCGCTGCCCGAGAAGTTCGCCACCGCGCACGACTACGAGAAGCGGGTGCTGGAGCCGTCGCGCTACGACGGCAAGCTCTACGCGCTGCCGGTCGTCCTGGACACCCGCATCGTCGTCTACCGCAAGGACCACTTCGCCGAGGCCGGCATCAAGAAGACCCCGGCCAACTGGGCGGAGCTGCGGGCCGTCGCGAAGCAGCTGACGAAGGACGGCCGGGTGGGATTCGACCCGTTCTCCATCGATCTGCGCCAGTGCTGGGAGACCTTCCTGTTCGCCAACGGCGGTCAGCTGTTCAGCGCGGACGGCAAGAAGGTGCTGTTCACCGACAACCGGGGCGTCGAGGCGCTGCAGTTCTTCAAGGACCTGTCTGCGGACGGCTCCGCCGACTACGCGAAGAAGACGGCTGCCGGTGCACCGTCGAACGTCCAGACGGGCAAGGCGTCGATGATGATGACGACGAGTGCCCTGTGGGAGCAGGTACGCGCGCAGAACCCGGAGCTGTTGAAGGACGACACACTCGGCGCGTTCATCCTGGCCAACCGCAAGCCGGCGATGCTCCAGGGCGGCACGCTCGTCACCCAGTCGGCGAGCTCCAAGCACCCGGCGGCGGCGCGTGCCCTCGTCGAGTACCTCGCGACGCCCGACTCGATCCTGGGCGCCGCGAAGCAGCGCGGTTCGGTGCCGGGGCTCAAGGATCTCAACGAGTCCGGCTATGTGAAGGAGAACAAGTTCGTCGATCTCTCCCTCCAGAACATGGGCGCCGCCTACTCGGAGGGCGGCACCGCGGCCTGGATGGAGATCCGCGAGAAGATCAAGCCGACGCTGGAGCCGGCGATCGTGGGCGGTCAGTCCGCGAAGGACGCCATCGCGGAACTCGGCCGTCTCGCCGAGGCCGCCATCGGCCGGATGTGAGGCGCCGCTGTGGGAGCTGTATCCGTACTGAAGGCACGGCCCGCGCGGCCGCCTTCGCCGCCCGGTAACACCCGGCCCGCCAAGCAGCGGGCCGGCAGGACCCCGACGGGTCCGGGGCGCCGCAGGCAGCGGGCCGGCATGCTGATGGTCGCACCCGCCCTGCTGCACGCCGCCCTGTGGATCGGGCTGCCGGTCGTCGCCTCGGTCGTCCTGGCCTTCACGAAGTACGACGTGCTGACGCCGCCGCAGTTCGTGGGGCTGGACAACTTCAAGGAGATGATGGACGACGCGGTGTTCCGCAAGTCCATCGTCAACACCGTCATCTACACCTTCTTCACCGTGCCGTTCGGCATGATGCTGGGTCTGTTGCTGGCGCTCGCCCTGCACACGGGTCTGAAGGCGCGCGGCATCTTCCGTACCGCGATCTTCCTGCCGCAGGTCACCGCCACGGTGGCGATCGCCCTGGTCTGGCTGTGGATCTACAACCCGGGCAACGGGCTGTTCAACGCCCTCCTCTCGTTCGTCGGGATCGACGGCCCGGCCTGGCTCTCGTCGACCACCTGGGCGTTGCCCTCGGTGATCCTGGTCGGGGTCTGGCAGGGCATCGGCATGAAGATGCTCATCTACCTGGCCGCGCTCCAGTCCCTGCCGAGGGAGCTGTACGAGGCGGCGTCGGTGGACGGCGCCTCCAAGGCGCGGCAGTTCTTCTCGATCACCCTGCCGCTGCTGAAGCCGGCCACGTTCTTTGTGCTCATCACGTCGATGATCAGCGCGTTCCAGTCCTTCGACCAGGTCTACATCCTCACCGAGGGCGGGCCGGCCAACAGCACCACGATGATGACGTACGAGATCTACAAGTCCGCCTTCCGGGAGTTCCGCGTCGGCTACGCCTGCGCCCAGTCACTGGTGCTGTTCGTCCTGCTGATGGGCTTCACCCTGGTCAACCGGCGGATCATGGGAGGCACCCGTGGCCACAACTGAGCTGCACAAGCCCGGGGTCGCGAAGTCGCCCCGCCCCACGGCCAGCCGGAAACCGGTCTCCGCCGGCCGGATCGCGCTCTATGTGACGCTGTCCGTGATCTCCCTGCTGATGGTGGTGCCGTTCATCTGGATGGTGCTGACCTCCCTCAAGACTCCGGTGGAGATCGCGTCGCAGGACGCGGGACTGCTGCCGGAACACTGGGACTTCAACAACTACAGCGAGGCGCTGAAGGCCGCGCCCTTCGCCACGTACGCCCGTAACAGCTTCATCATCGCGACCAGCCACACCGTGCTCAACCTGGTGATCGCCTCGATGGCGGGGTACGCGCTGGCCCGGATCCGATTCCGCGGCAGCGAGGTCATCTTCTACCTCTTCATCGCGGCCCTGATGATCCCGACGTACACCAAGGTGCTGCCCGAGTTCCTGATCGTCCGCTTCATGCCGCTGGCCGGCGGGAACGACCTGTTCGGCCAGGGCGGCAGCGGCTGGCTCGACACCTGGTGGGCCCTCATCGTGCCCGGTGCGGTCACGCCGTTCGCCGTCTTCCTCTTCCGGCAGTTCTACCTGGATCTTCCGGTGGAGCTGGAGGAGGCGGCCAGGCTGGATGGTCTGGGCGAGTTCCGGATCTACGCCCGGATCATGACGCCGCAGGTCAAGCCGGCGCTCATCACGGTGGCGCTGCTGACCTTCGAGTCGTCCTGGAACAACTTCCTGTGGCCGCTGCTGGTGACCCGGACGGACAGTCTGCGGGTCATCCAGGTGGGGCTCTCCGTCTTCAAGACGGAGAACGGCCCCCAGTGGCACTTCCTGATGGCGGGCACCACGCTCGCCACCCTGCCCATGGTCGTTCTCTTCCTGATCGGCCAGCGCTACTTCGTGCAGGGCTTCGCCACCGCCGGTCTCAAGTGACCGGTCCCGGTCCTCAACGGCCGGTTATCGAAAGGGTTACCCCCCATGTCTGCTGATCTCCAAGGTTCCCGCGCGCTGGTGACCGGGGCGGGCCACGGCATCGGCCGCGCCATCGCCGTCGCCCTGGCCGAGGCCGGCGCCGATGTCGCCGTTCACTACCACTCCTCCGCCGACGAGGCCGCGAAGACGGTCTCCGCGATCGAGGCGCTCGGCCGCAAGGCCAAGGCGTTCCAGGCCGACGCGACGGTGACGGCCGAGGTGGACCGCCTGGTCGAGGAGGCCACCGGATTCCTCGGCGGGCTGGACGTCCTCGTCTGCAACGCCGGTCATCTGATCGGGCGCGCGACCGTCGCCGAGATGTCCGACGACCACTTCGAGCAGGTCATCGGAACCAATCTGACCTCGACGTTCCGTACGGTGCGGGCGGCCCTGCCGCATCTGAAGGAGTCGTCCGCCGGGCGCATCATCACCATGTCCTCGCTCGCCGCGCACAACGGCGGCGGCCCCGGCTCGGTCGCCTACGCAGCCGCCAAGGCCGGAATCCGGGGCTTCACCAAGGGGCTGGCCAAGGAGCTCGGCGGCACCGGCATCACGGTGAACACGGTCGCCCCGGGCTTCATCAAGGGCACCGCCTTCCATGACACGTTCACCGCGCCTGCGGCGCAGGAGGCGATGGAGGCGGGCATCCCGGTGGGCCGGGCCGGCACGCCCGAGGACGTCGCCACGGCGGTCGTGCACCTGGCCTCCCCCTCGTCCGGCTTCCTCACCGCGACCACGGTCGACATCGACGGTGGCGTATGGCCGCGTTGAGGCGGATCGCGCGGGAGCGCGGCGGCTGGTGGCACGCGTACGTCTGCCCGGCGCACGGGGTGGAGCTCGACCACGGCGATGTGCTCGCCGGAGCGTTCCCCGAGGGCGGTGCGCGATGTTCGTACGGCTGCCGGGTGGACAACGAAGCGGTGCGCGGTGCCTGGCTGGTGCTGTCGCACCAGGCGTGGGCACGGCATCTGCGGGTGCTCGCCCACCGGGGCGAGCATGCCGAGGTGGTGGCGCGGCTGGTGGAGTACACCGCGCTGTACGAGGAGCTGGCCACCGCTCAGCACGGTGAGGCTCAGGGCTGGATGCTGCGCGGCCGGCTCTTCCACCAGGCGCTGACCGACGCGATCTGGGCGGTGAACATCGGTCACACCGTCGTGACGCTCGCCGAGCACGGCACGGATGACCTGGCCGGAGTGCTGCCGCTGCTTGACTCCTTGGAGCGAGCAGCACTCGACGCCCGCGCCGTACTGATCGGCAAGGGACAGCTCGCCTCGAACTACACCGCATGGCTCAACGCCGCGGGCGCCGCCACCGGGCGTGCCGCCGCGGCGGTACGCGGACAGGAGTGGGACGGGCGCAAGGAGTGGCTGGAGGGCGACAGCGGGCTCTACGCGCATCTGCGGGTCGCGGTCGCCGACGACGGCTGGGAGTGGGAGGGCAGCACCTACTACCACGGGTTCGTACTGCGGGCTGCGCTGCTGGCGCTGCGGGGCACCGATCCGACAGAGATCCCTGCCGATGTGGTGGGCGTGCTGGCGGGGATGACGGATGTGCTGGCGGCGATCGCCACGCCGGGCGGGATCCTGCCCGCGCTGCACGACGGGCCCTACCTGCGTGACCCGCTGGCCCTTGAGTTGCTGGAACTGGTCGCGCTGGCCCAGCAGTTGGTTCCCTCGGGTGCGCTGGACGCCGTCGCTGCGCGGGCCCGCGCCGAACTGGGCGCCGGCGACGACGGGCTGGACGGGGAGCTGGGCGGCTGGTTCGCGGGGCCACCGCTGCCGGAGCGCCCGGCGCCCGGAGCACTCACGCTGTTCGGTGCCGCGGGCTACGCGGTGCTCCGCGTCGCGGGCATTCACGCGCTGCTGGACTTCGGCCCGCACGGCGGTTCGCACGGCCACCGCGACAAGCTGTCTCTTTATCTCTACGGCGATACGACGCCGTGGCAGCCCGATCCGGGCCAGGTGCCGTACGCACACGCCGAGTTCCGTGATCTGTACGCGTCGACCGAGGCCCATCCCGCGTTCCGCGTGGACGGCCGCGAACAGGCGGAGTGCACGGGGGCGCTGCTCGCCTCGGACGACCGTTCCGTCACCGCCGAGGTGACCACGGCGTACGAGGGTGTGCGCGCGGTCCGGCGCATCGTGGCGGGCCCCGGCTGTCTGGTGGACCTGCTGACCGTGACGGCCACGGAGTCGCACCGCATCACCGCCCAGTTGCGCCCCGGCACCGCGCTGGACGTACAGGTGCAGGCGGCGGGCGCGACGCGCACCACGTGGTACGGCGACGAGACGCTGCACGGCTGGCACACGCACCGCGCCAAAGTCCCGGTGCGTCCGGTGAGCCGGCCGGGTCCTGGCCCGGCGGATGATCCGCAACGCACGCGGACCCGGGTGGACTTCACGGCCGACACCGAGCGGGTCACGTTCGCCTCGGTGTACCAGGCGGCATCGGCCGGGCCCGCGGTGACCGACGTACGGCTGGACGCCGACGGGCTGACGGTGCGGCTGGCCGACGGCAGCACCACGCGATTCCGGACGGAGGACTGACCCTTGTTGCTCTCGGCGACCCCGCCGCCCGGCCCGCGTCCCGCGCAGGAGGTGCGGCTGTACGAGGAGGCCGTCCGCCACCGCGGGCTGACCCCGCCCCGTACGCACCCCCTGGCCAGCATCACATGGCTCGGCCCCGCCGCCTCCAACCCGGCTCTCGCGTACCTGGTGGGCGGCGACCCGGCGCATCTGGCGGAGAGCCAGCGCTGGATCGAGGCCGCGGTGCGGCTCCCGCACTGGGGCCGGGCCCATATGCCCGACCACGACCTGGACGCCGGCTGGCTGCTGCACCATCTGGCCCTGGCGTACCGGTGGATCGGGGACGACCTGCCGGACGGGGTGCGCGCGCTGCTGCGGTACAAGCTGCTGCTCCAGGGGCGGCGGATGTACGAGTTCGCGGTGGCGAGCGAGGGCCGCTGGTGGTCGTCCTCGTACTGGCAGAACCACAACTGGATCTGTTACGCGGGTCTGGCGACGGCAGGGTACGTGCTGGGCAAGGAGGAGTGGACCGAGCGCGCCAAGGACAATCTCGGCACCGTCCTGGACCTGATGCCGGAGGACGGATCGCACGCCGAGGGCGTCGTCTACTGGCGCTACGGTGTGCCGTTCCTCGCCGCCCACCTGGACCTCCTCAAGGAGGCGGAGGGCATCGACTGGTGGGACAGGGGCGGATTCATGTCGCGCACGTTCCGTTACCGGCTGCACCAGACGGCGCCCGGGTTCGCCTTCAACGTCGACCACGGCGACTGCCACGACCGGCGCAGCGGGCACAGCGCCGGTCTCTACTACCGGCTCGCCGCCCAGTACGCGATCCCGGAGGCCCAGTGGTTGGGCGATCTGGCCTCGGGTGAACTGCTGTGGCCGGAGGCGTCCGAGAGCGGGGTGCGGCCGGGCATCCTGCCGGAGGCCTACCTCGAATACCTCTGGTACGACCCGTCGGTGCCTGTCGCCCGGCCCACCGGGACGCGGGCGTTCTTCCCCGATCTCGGGCTGCTGGCCGCACGCACGGGGTGGGACGACGACGCCACGCTGGTGTCGTTCAAGGCCAGCCCCGGTGGCGGCCACCGGGCGTGGGAGACCGCCGCGAAGCACCGGGCCGAGAAGGGCTGGGACACCCTGAACCAGGGGCACCACCACCCCGATTCGGGTTCGTTCGTGTTCGTTTCGCAGGGTGCGTTCCTCGCCGTGGACGAGGGTTACAGCAACCGCAAGCGGGCCGCGCACCACAATCTGCTGCTGGTGGACGGGCAGGGGTACGCGGACGAGGACCGGTATCACGTGTACCGGGACATCCCCTTCGAGCGGCAGGCCCGGCAGCGCGACGTGCTCGTCTCCGACGACTGCGGGTGGGCGCACGCCACGGCGGAGATCGCCGCGATGTACGACCCCGGTCTGGGGGTGCGGCGGCTCGACCGGACGCTGGTGTTCACCCCGTCGGGGCGCCTGGTGCTGCTGGACCTCGCCGAGGCGGAGGCGGCCCGGGAGTGGACGTTCCTGCTCCAGACCGACCGGCCCACCGAGCCGCGGCAGGACGGCAGCCGGCTGATCCGCTCCGGTAAGGCCGCGGCCCGGCTGCGGCAGTTCGCCCCCGCCGACGGCCGTGTCGTGGGCGAGGTCACCGAGGTGGCGGCCAACCCGACGTCGAGCACGCCGGAACTGCGCCTCACCCGCACGCTGCACACGCTGCGCTCGACCACGACGCGGTCGGCGGAGGCGCTGTTCCTCACCACGATCGCCCCGGGAACCGACACCCACGCCGCCCGGGTTCCCTGCACCGAGGGCCAGGGCGTGACCTTCGGGACCGAGACCGTGCTGCTCTCCCCCGTCGCCCGGCGCATCCGCGCCGAAGGGGTCCTCGCCGACGCGGCAGCCGTACTGCTCACCGAAGGTGACGCCCCGTACGTCGTGGCGGCGACCCGGCTGGAGCTGGGCGGCAAGGTGCTCCTCGACGTGGCGGAACCGTACACAGGGAAGGTCGGCTGATCATGCAGGCAACTCTCTCGTCCGGCTGGCCGACGCTGCTGCGGCGGCTGGAGTTCGTGGCCTACCCGGCCGCGGCCGGAGCCGCGTTCGCCGTGCTGTCGCTGGGGGTGGTGACCTGGCTGCCCGCGCTCGCCGCGATGGCGCACGGGCTCCAGCGGTGGCGGGCCGATGGGGACAGCCGGACCTTCGTCCATACGTTCACGGCCTTCCCGCGCTACTGGCGGGCGCTGTGGCGGCATTCGCTCGTCTCCACGGCGGCCGGAGGCGTCCTGGCGGCCAACATCGTCCATCTGCTGGGCCGTTCGGAGCCGTGGTCCTTCGTGCTGCTGGCGGCCCAGGTGGGCATCGCGGCCGCCCTGGTCATCCACCATGTGGCGTTCGCGGCCGAGGCCGGCCGGGCTCCGGGCGGCACGGTCCGCGCCTGGACCCGGGGCGCGCTGGCGCTCGGCTTCGGCTCGGCCGCCCGGGGCACCGCGCTGCTCGGCGCGGTGGTCTCCGCCGTGCTCCTCTCTCTCGTCGTACCGCTGGGGCCACTGCTGCTCGGCCCGAGCATTCCCGTACTGCTCGCTCTGTCCTTCGCTGATCCCAGGAGGCACACCCCATGAGCCACGCACTGCGTACCACCCTCGTCGCCGCGCTCGCCGTCGGCGCCCCGCTCGTCTTCCCCCCGCCCGCGGTGGCCGCTGCCACCGCCACCGCCTACTACGTGTCGCCGTCCGGCAGCGACAGCAACTCCGGTACGTCGGCGGGCTCCCCGCTCGCCACGATCCAGAAGGCGGTCGATCTGGCACCGACGGGCGCGGTGGTCAACCTCGCCGCCGGTTCGTACAAGCAGGACGTCGTGACCAAGCGCGCCGGCGTCACGATCACCGGCCCGGCGAACGCCGTGGTGAAGGGGGCAGGTGACGCGCGGATCATTCAGGTGCAGCACGACTCGACGACGCTGAACGGATTCACCGTCGACGGGCTGCACGGGTCGTCCACCGATGTGGCGGGGTACCGCCTCAAGCTCATATATGTCATGAGCACGACTCCCGGGAACGGTGTGGGCGGTCTGCGCATCACCGGAATGACGCTGAAGAACGCCGCCGACGAATGCCTGCGCGTGCGCTATCTGGTGACCGGCGCCGACATCTCGGGGAACACCATCACCGACTGCGGTGTCGCCGACTTCAGGTTCGGCGGCGGCGGCAAGAACGGCGAGGGCATCTACCTCGGTACGGCTCCGGAGCAGCAGGGTGCGAACGGGGCCCCGGACGCCGCTCCCGACATCAGCCGGAACAACCGCATCCACCACAACACGATCGCCACCCGCGGCAACGAGTGCGTGGACGTGAAGGAGAACGCGACCAACAACTACGTCGAGTACAACGACTGCAGCCAGCAGAAGGACTCCAGTTCCGGCGGGCTCGACGCGCGCGGCAGCGGCAACATCTTTCGCTACAACACGATCCACGACAACGTCGGCGCGGGCATCCGGCTCGGCGGAGACACCGCGACCGACGGCATCGACACCAGCGTCTACGGCAACACGATCACCGGCAACGCCGGCGGCGGCATCAAGTTCATGCGCACCCCGCAGGGCCCCGTCTGCACCAACACGATGAGCGGGAACACCGGCGGCGACGCCGTGGGCACCTACGGCAGCGAGTACGCGCCGACCGGTGCGTGCCCCCAGTGAGCGGCCGGGGACCCGCGAGACGCGGGGTGCTGACGGCGGCGGCCGGGCTGGCCGCAGTCGTGGCGACGGCCCCGGGGGCACAGGCCGCCGATGGCCCGGGAGCCGGTGCGCGCCGCTCGCGCTGGACGACGTCGTGGGCGACCGCGCAGACCGCGCCGACGCCCACCGACACGGTGGCGAGCGCCGGACTGACGCAGGGCACGTTCACCGCGCACGTACGGCTGTCGGCCGGCGGACAGGTCCGGCTGCGCTACGGGCACGCCTTCGGCACCGTGCCGGTCCTCGTCGGTCCGGTGACCGCGGGCGGCAGGCCGGTGACCTTCGGCGGGCAGCGGCAGGCGTGGCTTGCCGCGGGTGCCTCGCTGACCAGTGACGCGGTCGCGGGCCTGCGGGCCGCCGAAGCCTCCCTCCTGGCCATCCGGACCGAACTGCCAGGCCCCACCGGCCCGTTGTCGTTCCACCGCAATACCCATGCCTCGCACGACGTCGACGGGGTCCGCACCACTTCGGTGTTCCTGCTGACGGGCGTCGAGGTGACGGGCGCGCACGGGCCGGTGATCGCGGTGCTGGGCGACTCCATCGCGGAGGGCGTCGGCACGCCCGACGACTCGGATCTGCGCTGGCCCGACCAGCTGGCCAGGCGGCTGCCGGGCGCAGCGGTCGCCGATCTCGGGATCAGCGGCAACCGGGTGCTGCTGGACGACGCCCGGTTCGGACCGGGCGGGCAGGCCCGCTTCGACCGCGATGTGCTGTCCCTGCCCGGGCTGCGGACCGTTCTGGTCCACCTCGGGGTCAACGACCTCCAGCAGCCGCCCGGCCAGCTGGACCCGGCGCTCGTCCTGGCCGGCTACCGGCAGCTGGCGCTGCGCGCCCGTGACGCCGGGCTGCGGGTGATCGGCGCGACCATCGCCCCGTTCGGCGGCTGGACCCGCTGGACGCCCGAGCTGGAGACCGTACGGCAGCGGATCAACGCGGCCGTGCGGACCGGCCGGGTCTTCGACGCCGTGGCCGACTTCGACGCGGCGCTGCGCGATACGGACCACCCGGAGCGGCTGCGGCCCGCGTACGACAGCGGCGACGGCCTCCACCCCAGTCCTTCCGGCCACGCGGCGCTCGCCGCGGCCGTCGACCGCCGACACCTTCTGTGAGGGCCCGCATCATGAACCCAGGCACCACCAGGGGCACCACGCGCCGCACCGTCCTCGCCGGTGCGGCGGCGCTCGGCGCGGCCGCCGCCCTGCCGCTCACGCTCACGGCGGCCACCGCGCACGCCGCGGACCCGGTCGACGACGCAGCCTCGCTCCGGACCCGGTGGCACACCCTCCTCACCGGCGGCCCCGGCCTCGACCTCACGGACGCACGGATCGCCGCGGCCGTGGCCAGGATCGGCAAGGCCGCGACCACATCGGCGAAGGGCCTGGACCCGTCCCGTACCGACGGGCTGTTCCCCGACCTGACGAGCACCACGCTCTCCAACCACGTCACCACGTCGTTCAAACGCCTCGCGACCACAGCGACCGCGTGGGCCGTCCCCGGCACCGTCCAGTACGGCGACGCCGCGCTGCGGGACCTGCTCCTGGCGGGCATCGACTGGATGCTGACGAATCGGTACGGCCCCGGGCACACCCGCTTCGACAACGACTGGGACTGGGAGATCGGCTCCGCGCTCGCGCTCAACGACGCGGCCGTGCTGCTGTATGACGTGCTCGGAACGGAACGCCTCGGACGGATCAACGCGGCCGTCCGCAGCTACACACCCGACCCGAACCTGTGGCGGGCCGACCGGCAGATCGCGACCGGCGCCAACCGGGTCTGGATCTCCACCGTGGTCGCCGTGAACGCGGTGCTCCGCGACAGCGGCGACGACCTCGTGCGGGTCCGTGACGCTCTTTCGGACGTCGAGGGTTCGGGTGCCAACAGCGTGCTCGCCTTCAACGACGCGGGCGCGGCGTCCGAGGGCACGGGCGAGGGCTTCTACTCCGACGGCTCGTTCCTCCAGCACTACAAGCACCCGTACAACGGCGGCTACGGCAAGGAACTGCTCAACAACCTGTCCCGGCTGCTGAACCTCCTCGCGGGTACGGCGTGGACGGTGACCGATCCCGATCTCGACAACGTCCGGCTCTGGGTCGACGAGGGCTTCGATCCGCTGCTGGCGCGCGGCGACGTCATGGCGTCGGTGTGCGGGCGCGAGATCGCCCGGCCCAGCAAGCAGGGCCACGCCTCGGCGCAGACGGTCATCGAGGCGGTGGTCCGGCTGATCCCGAGCTTCCCCGGGGAGACCGCCGAACGGTTCGCCGCCCTGGTCAAGCAGTGGATCGCCGAGGACACCTACCGCGACTTCCTCGCCGTCACCGACCTCGCCTCCCTCGTCGCGGCCCGGAACGTCATCGCGTCCCCGGTTCCGGCGCGCGGCCCGCTGGTCGCCCACAAGCAGCATCCGCGGATGGACAAGGCGGCCCACCACCGGCCCTCGTTCGCCCTCGGCATCTCCGCGTACTCCTCCCGGATCTACAACTACGAGTCGATCCAGAACGAGAACCTGCACGCCTGGCATCTGTCCGACGGCATGGTGCTCCTCTACACCGACGACCTCGGCCACTACAGCGAGGACTACTGGCCCACCGTCGATCCCGCGCGGCTGCCCGGCACCACCGTCCTCGCCGGCCGGCCCGCCGACGCGGCGGGCCAGCGCACCACCAGCACCGCCGACTGGGCGGGCGGCGCCGCACTGCCGGGGACGACGCTGGGCGCGTACGGCATGGAGCTGCGGGCGTTCGGCAGTTCGCTGCACGGCCTCAAGAGCTGGTTCTGCCTCGACGACGTCATCGCGTGCGTCGGCTCGGGGATCAGTGCCGACGCGGGCACGGCCGAGACGATCGTGGAGAACCGGAAGCTGCGGGACCCGGCGGCGGCGCTCCTCGTCAACGGACAGGCCGCCCCGGCCGGCACCGGATGGTCGGCGCGGCTGGACCAGGTGCGATGGGTGCATGTCGCGGGGACGGGCGGCTACGTCTTCCCCGAGCCCGTGACCCTGCACGGTGTGCGTGAGGACCGGACGGCGACCTGGCGCGAGATCAACCTCAAGTACGGCACGGACACCTCCGTCACCCGCCCGTACCTGACGCTGTGGCAGGACCACGGGACCGCGCCGGAGGGGGCGGGCTACTTCTGGCTCCAGGCACCGATGGCCTCCGCCGAGCGGACGAAGCAG
The DNA here is from genome assembly GCF_036195045.1 of Streptomyces sp. NBC_00236. Lineage (NCBI taxonomy): Bacteria > Bacillati > Actinomycetota > Actinomycetes > Kitasatosporales > Streptomycetaceae > Streptomyces > Streptomyces sp. NBC_00236. The sequence goes on from NZ_CP108100.1 coordinate 192,003, forward strand.
TGGTCGTCCGCGCCTCCGGTGAAGCTGATCGCCCGCTCCACCGCCGTGCACGCGGTGCGCCGCTGCGCGGACGGGCTGCTCGCCGCGAACTTCTGGGGCGCCGGTACGGCCCAGGAACTCACCGCGGACGGACCGGCCTCGGTCCTCGTCCGGCCGGAGGGAAAGACGGTCACCGTCTCGCTGTCGGACCCGACCCAGCTGCGGTCCTCCGTCGTGCTGGACCTGGCCCGGCGCAATCTGAGCGTCGTCTCGGCCGGCCCGGGCATCACGGTGGCGCCGACCGGCACCGGCATCCGCATCACCGCGGACACGGCCGAACTCCACGGTGCAACCCTCGACCTCACCCTGAAGAGGAGCTAGACCCTTGCTGTTCGACATGCCCCTGGAGCGGCTGCGCGAGTACCGGCCTGAGCCGGAGGAACCGGCGGACTTCGACGCCTTCTGGGAGAAGACCCTCACCGAGAGCGCCCGCCACGGCCTGGCCGCCGAGTTCGTCCCGTACGACGCCGGGTTCGCCACCGTCGACGTGTTCGACGTGACGTTCCACGGCTGGGGCGGACAGCCCGTGAAGGCGTGGCTGCTGCTCCCCCGGGAACGGCGGGGTCCGCTGCCCGCCGTCGTGCAGTACATCGGATACAACGGCGGCCGCGGCATCCCCTACTCCTGGCTCACCTGGAGCGCCCTCGGCTACGCCCACCTGGTGATGGACAACCGCGGGCAGGGCGGTGGCGGCAAGAACACCGCCGACACCGTGGACATCGGCCCGGACGGCAACGGCTCCTCCTCCCCCGGCTTCCTGACCCGGGGCATCGAGGACCCGTACCGGCACTACTACCGCCGGCTGATCACGGACGCGGTGCGGGCCGTCGACGCCGCGAAGGCCCATCCCGCGGTGGATGCTTCCCGGGTCGCGGTGCTGGGCGGCAGTCAGGGCGGCGGCCTCGCGCTCGCCGTGGCGGGGCTGCGCGACGACGTCGTGGCGGCCGTCGCCGATGTGCCGTTCCTCTGCCACTACCGCCGTGCCTCGCAGATCACGGACGCGGGTCCGTACGCGGAGATCGCCCGCTGGCTGTCCGGGCACCGCTTCCGGATCGACGAGGCGATGGAGACCCTGTCGTACTTCGACGGCGTCAACTTCGCGGCCAGGGCGACCGCTCCGGCATGGTTCTCAGTGGGGCTGATGGACAGGATCTGCCCGTCGTCCACGGTGTTCGCCGCCTACCACCGCTATGCCGGTCCGGCGCAGATCGAGGTGTTCACGTACAACGGGCACGAGGGCGGCGCGGAGTACGACCTGCCGCGCAAGATCGCCGCGCTGCGCGGCGCGTTCGGTCAGTAGCGGGTGCCGGTCACCGGCCCAGCGCCGCCATCGCGGCGTTGTGGCCGGGGACCCCGCTGACCCCTCCGCCCCGCACCGCCCCGGCCCCGCAGAGCAGGACGTTCGCGTGCGCGGTCTCCACGCCCCAGCGGCCGGACTCCGGTGTCGCGTACGGGAAGGCGAGGTCCCGGTGGAAGATGTGGCCCCCGGGCAGCCGCAGGTCCCGTTCGAGGTCGAGCGGTGTCTTCGCCTCGATGCACGGCTCACCGTTCGCGTCGAGCGCCAGGCAGTCGGCGAGCGGCTCCTCCAGATGGGCGTCGAGCTCGGCCAGCGTGGCCTTGAGCAGCGTGGCACGGGTGCTGTCGTTGTCCGCGGCGAAGAGGCGGGCCGGGGTGTGCAGGCCGAACAGGGTCAGGGTCTGGTAGCCACGGGCGGCGAGATCCGGGCCGAGGATCGAGGGGTCCGTCAGCGAATGGCAGTAGATCTCCGAGGGCGGGGCGGTGGGCAGCCGGCCCGCCGCCGCGTCCCGGTAGGCGTCGGCCAGCTGCCCGTACCCCTCGGCGATGTGGAAGGTCCCGGCGAACGCCTGCCGCGGGTCCACGGACCGGTCCCGCAGCCGGGGCAGCCGGGTGAGCAGCATGTTCACCTTCAACTGGGCACCTTCCGCGGGCGTCGGCGGAGCGTCGCCGAGGAGCGCCGCGAGGGCCTCGGGCGAGGCGTTGACCAGGACGCGCCGCGCGCCGACGGCGGACTCACCGCTCTCCGTCCGCACCGTCACCTCGGCGTGCGTCCCGTCGGTGTCGATGCGGACCGCCTCGTGGCCCGTGCGGATCTGCGCACCGGCGGCGCGCGCGGCCCCGGCGAGGGCGTCGGTGAGCGCGCCCATACCGCCGACCGGGACGTCCCAGTCGCCGGTGCCGCCGCCGATCACGTGGTAGAGGAAGCATCGGTTCTGGAGCAGTGACGGGTCGTGGGCGTCGGCGAAGGTCCCGATGAGGGCGTCCGTGAGGACGACGCCCCGGACGAGGTCGTCGTCGAAGGTGTTCTCGACGGCGACGCCGATCGGTTCCTCGAACAGCATGCGCCAGGCGTCCGCGTCGTCGATCCGCTCCCGCAGTGCCTCACGGGTGGGCAGTGGCTCGGTGAGGGTCGGGAAGACCCGCTCGGCGACCTGCCCGGTGCGCCCGTAGAACCGCTGCCACGCCTCGTACTCCCGGTCCGATCCGGTGAGGGCGGCGAAGGAGTCGCGGGTGCGCTCGCCGGCGACGAGCAGGCCGGTGGGGCGCCCGTCGCGGACGGCCGGGGTGTACGAGGAGACGGTCCGCTTGCGTACGGCGAAGTCCAGGCCGAGATCGCGGACGATCTTCGAAGGGAGCAGCGACACGAGGTAGGAGTAGCGCGACAGCCGGGCGTCGACCCCGGGATACGGACGGGTCGAGACGGCCGCTCCCCCGGTGGTGCCCAGCCGTTCCAGGACCAGGACGGACTGTCCGGCGCGGGCGAGGTAGGCGGCGGCGACGAGGCCGTTGTGGCCGCCGCCGACGATCACTGCGTCATAGCTGTCTCGTACGGGCATGTCCCTTGGTAACACGGACGCGCGGCCCGGACCAGGCCCGCACTCCCACCGGACGTCGGGCTCAGTGCGACGGGATGCCCCGCTGCTGCCGCAGCGCCGCCACCTGCCGGTAGAGCTCGACGGCCTCCTGGCCCCTGCCGAGCTGTTCGAGGCAGTGCGCCTCGTCGTTGCGGCCGGCGAGGGTGTCGGGGTGGTCGGCTCCGAGGATCCGGGTCCGTGCCTCGGCCACCTGCCGGTAGACGGTGAGGGCGTCGGCCCAGCGGCCGAGCCAGCCCAGGCCGACGGCGACCTCGCGGCGGCTGACCAGGGTGTCGGGGTGGTCGGGGCCCAGGACGCGTTCGCGGTGCACGCAGACCTCGCGGGATTCGGCCAGCGCCTCTTCCCAGCGGGCCAGCCGGCCCAGGTTGACGCCCAGTCCGTGACGGGCACGGAGGGTCTCGGGGTCGGCGGGGCCGCTGACCCGGGTCCGGTCCTCGACGAGCGCGCGGTAGAGCTCCAGGGCCTCGGCACTGCGGCCCAGGCGCCCGAGGCTGATCCCGACCTCGTAGCGGGCCGCGAGCGTGTCCGGGTGGTCGGCGCCCAGCGCCTGCGCACGGGCCTGGACGACTTCCCGGTAGGTCTGCAGGGCCTCCGCCCAGCGGCCGAGCCGGCCCAGGGTGTAGCCGACCTCGTAGCGGGTGACGAGGGTGTCGGGGTGAGCGGCGCCGAGCAGCCGGGCGCGCGCCTCCGCGACGTCGCGGGCCATGCCGTACGACTCCTCCAGCCGCCCGAGCCTGCTGAGGTTGAACGCCAGGTTGTGGCGGCAGCGCAGGGTGTCGGGGTGGTCGGGCCCCATCGAGCGTTCCCGGGAGGCGAGGACGGCGGCGTACAGCTGGTGGGCCTCGAAGTGCCGGCCGAGCTGGCCCAGTACGTACGCCATCTCCTGGCGGGCCGCGAGGGTTTCCGGATGATCGGGGCCCAGGCTGCGTTCGCGGCCCCGGGCGACATGGGTGAACTCCCGCAGGGCGTCCGTCGCCCGTCCGGTCCGGCTCAGGGTGAAGCCCACTTCGTACCGGCTGGAGAGCGTGTCGGGATGGTCCGGCCCGAGGACGCTCTCGCGTTCGGCGGCGACCGCGCGGTGGACCTCGCCCGCCTCCTCCCAGTGGCCGAGCCTGCCGAGGTTGAGGCCGGCGCTGTGGCGGCTGGCGAGTATCGAGAGGAGCTCGGGTCCCGGGGTGGGCCGCTCGGCACCGGCCGGCCTCCCTGCGGCGGGCCGCGCGGCGCCGGTGGTCCATGCGCCGGTGAGGCCCGCGGAGTGGTCGAACGAGTCCGGCAGCATGGCCGCGGTGCCGGTCGCCTTGTGCCCGGTGGTCATGCCGCGGGTCCAGTCGGGCAGGCGCGGTGCGGGGGCGGAGGGCCCACCGGGAAGCTCGACGGGGGCCGGCGGCGCGAGCAGCACCCGGCCGGTCGGCTCCAGGTGCGGCTGCTCGCCGGTACGGCCGACGGCGATACGGCGGCGCAGGTCTCCGGCGTCCACCGGCCGCTGGTCCGGCGTCTTCGCGAGCAGTTCCAGGACGACGCGGTCGAAGAACCCCGGCAGTTCCGCCCGGTGGGTGCGCAGGGGCTCGGGCGGGGTGTCACGGTGGCCGACGAGCACGCCCCAGGCGTCGTCGAGGTCGAACGGCGGTGCCCCGGTGGCGATCTCGTACAGGACGCAGCCGAGCGAGTAGAGGTCGCTGCGGTGGTCGACCTGGCCGCCGCTGATCTGCTCCGGCGACATGTAGTGCGGGGTCCCCATGGCGATGCCGACGCCGGTGAGACGGGAGGTGACCGCCATGTCGTGGCCGAGCCTGGCGATGCCGAAGTCGCAGATCTTCACCGTCCCGTCGGCCAGCCGCATGATGTTGGCGGGCTTGAGGTCGCGGTGGACGATGCCCTGCTGATGGGTGTACCCGAGGGCGTCGGCGACCTGTTCGGCGATGTCGACGACGTCGTCGACCGGCAGCGGAAGCTGCTTGTTGTCCTCCAGGAGCTCGCTGAGGTTACGGCCCTCCAGGAGCTCCATCACCAGATAGAGCACGCCCTCGTGTTCGCCGAAGTCGTGGACGACGGTGACACCCCGGTGCTGGAGGGCGGCGGCGACGCGGGCCTCCCGGCGGAAGCGTTCGCGCAGGATGCGGGTGAAGTCCTGGTCGTGCTGCGGGCCCATGGGTTTGAGGCATTTGACGGCGACCTGACGGCCGAGCGACTCGTCGCGGGCACGCCACACCTCGCCCATACCGCCCCGCCCGATCAGATCGAGCAGTCGGTACCGGCTCTGGATCAGCCTGGTTTCCGCCATCCCTGCTGTCGCCCCCGTCGCTCCGCCTACTGTCGCTGCGCCCTCCCCGGCCCGTCCAGTATGGCTGCCTGCCTTTTCAGTGTGTACGGGGTGGGGCGGCTGCCGGGTCCGAGTCGTGCCATCGCGTTCACAATGTGACCGGGCGGAAGCTTCCAGCGCAGCCTCGACGGGATGGCCCGCAGGGCGGTTCCGGTGGTCCGCAGCCGGCGGTCGACGGTGGCCACGGGCGGCACCGGTCTGCCGTACAGCTCGTGGGCGAACGGGGGCAGCGACTGGTACGCCAGGGCCGCCACATGCCGCCACAGCACGGCGCGCGCCGGTACGAGCACCAGGTGGACCGGTGGCCGGCGCAGGAACGCGTCGACCTCCGACGCCTCGGGCGAGGAGGAGAGCCGGGGCCGTATCCGCTCGAAATAAGCGGCCAGCTGTGCGGTGGTCGCGGGCACTTCGGACGGATCGAGGCCGACGAGGCGGGCGCCGGTGCGGTGTTCGTCGACGTACCGGTCGGCCTGTGCGTCGGTGAGCGGGTAGCCGGAGCGCCGTTCGACCTGGAGATAGGAGTCGACCTCCGCACAGTGCACCCACAGCAGCAGCTCCGGTTCGTCGACGCCGTACGTCTCGCCGGTCAGCGGGTCGGTGGCCTTGAGGAGCCGGTGGATCTTCCGGACCCGGGCCCCGGCCTTCTCGGCGGCGTCGGTGGTCCCATAGGTGATCGTCCCGACGAACCCGGCCGTGCGCATCAGCCGGCCCCAGGCGTCCTCGCGGAAGTCGCTGTTCTGCATGACGCCGCGCACCGCGCGCGGGTGGAGTGCCTGGAGGTACAGGGCGCGTACTCCGGCGACCCACATCATCGGGTCACCGTGCAGCTGCCAGGTGACCGATGCGGGCCCGAAGAGCCCGGGGTCGGCGTCCGTCATGTGCTCGTACCTCCTGTTCGCACCACGCGGTGGGTGCACTGGCGGTCACACCCCACGGCAACGGCTGTGTGCCCGTGTTCGTGCCGCGGGGTGCATCCCGAACGACCGTGACCGGCACGGTTGCGAAGCCGTGCATCGGTACGTGTCCCGCCGGGGGCTACCCGGCGGCGTCGCGTCGTCGGCGCGCGCGTTCGAGATCGGCGGCATCCGACATCCAGGGGCCGTGCTCGTCGAGCGCGGCGCAGCCGCCCCGGACGAAGGCGCTCAGCAGCTTCCGGTACCCGGCCATCCCGTCGACCAGGCTGTACTCGACCCGGTACTCCGGATCCGCCCCGCCCTCGCCCTTGCGCGCTGTCGTGATCCGGGCGATGGAGTCCGCGTAGAAGTGGAACTGGAGCCCTTCGCCCATCGCCTCGTCCTCGACGGTGAACACTTCGTTGTCGCCGGCATAACGATCGCCGACGAACTCCCAGAACTCCGCGGTGGCGGTGCGGGGATTGCTCCGGAGCCATCTCTTCTCGGCATCCTTGTCGTCGGTGAACGAAAGGCTGGTCTTCCGCGCGCTGCCGCCGGAGTCGGCACAGTCGCCGGCCGCCTCCTCGTCATCGTCCATGGGCGCGCTCCTGGTGCGGTCCGTGGCCTCCGAACACATCAGAAAGCTCACGGTACGCACCGCGTCATCGACGAGCTCAGGGTGCGCGCGGCGCACGGCCGCGTCGACCGCCGCCTCCATCCGCTCCCAGTCACGTCTGTCCGTGCCGCGCTTTCCCCGCCGCGGGTCCCGGCCGATCCGCATCCCGGCGCACGCCTGCTCCGCGGTGGCGATCACCCGCATCACCTCGGGCAGCAGCGCGGGGTTGACGGCATCGGGCAGCCGCCTCGGAATCGTCGAGCCGTGCAGGTACTGGCCCGTGTACATCAGAAGGCCGGTGTCGAGGATGCCGAGTACCTGCCCGCGCTCGGCGCGACGGCGGTCCGCGTAGTACTTCTGAGTCCGTTTCGCGTCGGACGTCACTGTCGCCGATCGCATCGCCGCGCAGACCTGGCCGCGATCGAGCAGACCGATGTCAGCTCCGTGGGAGATGAGCGGGCCCCTGGCCCACCGGATCCGTCGGAAGGTCGCGTCGACGTCTGCCGGCACGGAGAGGAGGACCGGGTCCAGAAGCGCGACGGCTGCCTCCTCGTCGAGCGGGCCCCGGGTTCCGGCCGCGTCGCAGAGTGGAAGAACCGCACTCCACAGCAGCAGGTGTCGGGCCAGATCCTCCCGGATCACCGCAAGATGGGCTTCGCCGATCGGGAAGGTGAACGTCCGGGGGTCATGGTTGGCGTCGGCCCCGGCACCGAGCATCAGCTTCAGTTCGCCGTCCTCGCGGATCACGTTCGGGATCCAGCCGCTCCTGCGCGTGAAAACGATGTCCCTCATGGCCTCAGTCTTCCCCATCGGGCAAGAAGCCCGATCACGATCGCGTGACCATGATCAGCGGCGCACCCGCGGCATCCCGAGGCCGATCCACGAGATGATCTCGCGCTGGATCTCGTTGTTGCCGCCGCCGAAGGTGAAGATGACGGCGGACCGGTATCCGCGTTCGAGTTCGCCGTGCAGGACGGCACCCGCGGAGCCCTCCTTGAGCGGTCCTGCCGAGCCGACGACCTCCATGAGCCAGGCGTACGCGTCGCGGCGTGCCTCGGAGCCGTAGACCTTGACCGCGGAGGCGTCCTGCGGGGTGAGGGTGGAGTGCTGGACGGCGGACACCATCTGCCAGTTGAGGAGCTTCATCGCGTCGAGCCGGACGTGGGTGCGGGCCAGGCGGGCACGGACCCAGCCGAGGTCGATGACGCGGCGGCCGTCGGCGAGACGGGTTTCGGCGGCCCAGCGACGGACGTTGTGCAGGGCGCGGATGGCCATCGTGCCGTGGGCGGCGAGCGTGACGCGTTCGTGGTTGAGCTGGTTGGTGATGAGCCGCCAGCCCTTGTTCTCCTCGCCGACCCGGCGGGAGACGGGGACGCGGACGTTCTCGTAGTAGCTGGCGGTGGTGTCGTGCGAGGCGAGGGTGTTGATCAGGGTGCAGGAGTAGCCGGGGTCGGACGTCGGTACGAGGAGCATGGTGATGCCCTTGTGGGGCGGGGCGTCCGGGTCGGTGCGGGCGGCGAGCCAGACCCAGTCCGCGGTGTCGCCGTTGGTCGTCCAGATCTTCTGTCCGTCGACGACGTACGTGTCGCCGTCGCGCACCGCCCGGGTCTTGAGGGCGGCGAGGTCGGTGCCGGCGTCGGGTTCGCTGTAACCGATCGCGAAGTCGATCTCCCCGGCGAGGACCTTCGGCAGGAAGTAGGCCTTCTGCTCGTCGGTGCCGAACTGCATGATCGTCGGGCCGACGGTGTTGAGGGCCATCAGCGGGAGCGGCACGCCCGCCTGGGCCGCCTCGTCGAAGAAGATGAACTGTTCCATGGGCGACAGACCGCGGCCGCCGTACTCCGTGGGCCAGCCGACGCCGAGCCAGCCGTCGGCGCCCAGGCGGCGGATGGTGTCGCGGTAGAAGCGCTTCTGGGCAGCCGGGTCGGCATAGCGCGCGTAGGCGTTGTCGGGGACCAGGGCAGCGAAGTACGCATGCAGCTCGGTACGCAACTGCTGCTGTTCAGGCGTGTATTCGAGGTGCACGGCCCCTCCAGGAGTCTCGCTTCGCGTCGCCCGTGTGCGGCGGCGCACACAGTAGAACGTGTTGCAAGAATCCGGAAGGGGCGCGGGCCGGCTGCCCGGATGTCAGCGTTTGACGGCGCGCAGCACGACGAACTTGGGGTCGCCGGCGACTGTGGTGCAGTTGCCGAAGATCCGGCGGAGCTGGGTGTGGTAGGCGAGATGCCGGTTGCCCACCACCCACAGTTCGCCGCCCTGGCGCAGTGCCGTGCGCGCGCCGTGGAACATGGTCCGGGCGGTCGCGTCCGTGGTGGCCTGGTGCGAGTGGAACGGCGGGTTGCACAGGACGAGGTCGGCGCCGCCGGGTTCCGCGTCCGCCAGCCCGTCGCCGACCACGAAACGGGCCTCGGCGTCCGGTCCGGTGTTGGCCCGGAAGGTCGCCTCGGCCGAGGCGAGGGCCTGGTAGGACTCGTCGACGAAGGTGAGAGAGGCCTCGGGATTGGCGAGTGCGGCGGCCAGACCGAGCACTCCGTTCCCGCACCCGAGGTCGACTACCCGGTCGGGGCCGCTGCGCACCGGAAGGTGCTTGAGGAAGAAGCGGGTGCCGATGTCGAGCCGCTCCGCGCAGAAGATCCCGGCGTGGTTGACCACCGTGCGGCCGGCGACGGCCCCGACGTCGTCGGGCAGCTCGTAGTGGTACGGCCAGGGGCTCGGGGCGCGGGTCAGGGAGGGGTCCGGCGTGCAGTGGATGAGCCGGGCCTTCTTGACCGCGAGCGAGGTGCGGGTGGGGCCGATGATCCGCTCGAACAGCTTGAGGGTGGAGGTGTGGATCTCCTTCACCATGCCGGTCCCGATGACGACGGTGCCGGCGTGGACGGCGGGGGCGAGCCGGTGCAGCTGGTCCTCGAGGAGCGCGAGGCTCTTGGGCGCACGGACGAGCAGGACGTCGATCCGGTCCGGCGGCGTCTCACGGGCGGACAGCAGGCGCACGGCATCGGGATCGGTACCGTTGCGTTGCAGGTTCGCCGTCGTCGCCCGCTGCGCGAGGTAGGAGTCGGTGATCTGTACGGGGCCGTGCGCGGCCAGCGCCGTGGCCAGCGCGCCCCAGCGGTCGCCGACGATCACGACGCGGCCGGACAGGCCGACCGGCTCGGCCCCGTCGATCCCCTCCAGGTGCCGCAGCAGGTATTCGTCGGCCGCGTCCCATGCTCGGAACGGGTCGCGGGGGTTCTCGGGGAATCGGGCGAGGTCGTAACCGGCCCCTGACGTCGTCAAACGGTTCATATTGTGTTCAGGCTAACCGAGCAGCGCCGTACGCCCGCACACCCTGCCGCCGACGGGCACCCGCACGGGCGCGGCGCCCGGTGGCCCGGCGCCCCTCGCGCCACCGGCGGATGCCGGTGGCCACGGCGGACACCGGGCCGGGAGGGTCTACGGCAGCTGCTTGTCGAGGGCCGCCCTGCCCTCTCTGGCAAGCCTGCGTTCCGCCCACTCGAGATTCCGGGGCGTCAGGTCCCGCCCGGAGGCGAGGACCACATCCTCCGCCGAGGGATGGTCAGTGGCACCGGTGTGCAAAAGGCTGTCGGGGGTCACGCCCCGTACGGATATGGATTCGGGCTCGTCGCTCATGCCGCCTCCTCGTCCTTGCGGCAATTCTCGCCCCCCGCCGACGGGGGCGCATCCGATACCCGCCCCGACTCTCACTTGACCTGCACATGATAGGTACGCAGCGTTCACACCTCGGTAACGGTGCGTGTGGAAGGCTCCCGCTGACCACCAAGCAACACGACCACCGCGGAGCCGCCCCCCACCCTGTGACGGCGCCGCGGTGCCCGTATTTCCGGAGAGGACACCCCACATGTCCCGTCGTCACCTCTTCCACCGGCGCCCCCTGCTGGCCACGCTCGCCGCATTCGCGGTGCTCGGCGGAACCGCTGCCGCCGCACCGGCCACGACGCCGCAGACCCCGGCACGGTCCGCAGGCCCGCTCGGCGCCCTGGACGACACGTACTACCAGGACGCGCTCGGCAAGACCGGCACCGCGCTGAAGGGCGCCCTGCACACGATCATCAGCGACCAGACCAAGCTCACGTACAGCCAGGTCTGGGACGCTCTCAAGGCCACCGACGAGGACCCGGCCGACTCCTCGAACGTGATCCTCCTCTACACCGGCCGCTCGGAACCCAAGAGCGACAACGGCGGCAACGTCGGCCAGTGGAACCGGGAGCACGTCTGGGCCAAGTCGCACGGCGACTTCGGCACGGCCACGGGCCCCGGTACCGACATCCACCATCTGCGCCCGGAGGACGTGTCGGTCAACTCCACGCGCGGCAACAAGGACTTCGACGACGGCGGCACCGAGCTGGGCGACGCGCCCGGCAACTACACCGACGACGACTCCTTCGAGCCGCGCGACGCGGTCAAGGGTGACGTGGCCCGCATGATCCTCTACATGGCGGTGCGCTACGAGGGCGACGACTCGTTCGCCGACCTCGAACCCAACGACAGCGTCTCGAACGGCTCCGCACCGAACATCGGCCGGCTCTCGGTACTGAAGACGTGGAGCGAGCAGGACCCGCCGGACACCTTCGAGCAGCGGCGCAACGACGTCATATTCGATCAGTTCCAGCACAACCGGAACCCGTTCATCGACCACCCCGAGTGGGTGGAGGCCATCTGGTGACCCGACCCTGACCCGGCCCTCCGGGCTCAGCCCGAGGCCGTCGCCGCACACCGGGCGACGGCCTCCTCGCGGGAAGCGAGGGAGAGTGTGGCCCCGGCCTGCTCGCCCGGCTCCCGCAGGCGGCCGTCCGGGTCGGCGACCGCGGTGCGTCTGCCGTCGGCGGCGAGCCGGGCCAGGCCGCTGCGCAGCATCGCCCGGGCCACCGACCCGATGTCCGTCACATGGACGAGGTCCAGGACCACGGCCACGGCTCCCTGCTGATCCGACTCGTCCAGGGCATGGAGCACCCGCTCCGCCGCGGTGAAGTCCAGAGCGCCCTGGGCGGCGACGACCGCCACCCGCTCGTGGCGGGCGCGCTCCGGTTCCTCCTTCGGCGCGGACGGCAGGTCGGCGGCGGTGGTGACCATGGTGACGGTGGAGGCCGCCAGCGCCGGATTGTGCATGAGATGCAGGCCGAACCGCTGCGAGAGAGCGGCGATCGCCCGGTGGCCGCGCACCGAGGTCCCGGTCGGATCGAGGAGTGGACTGTACGTGGCCAGCCCGAACCGGGCGGGTCCGGCAGCGATCAGGCCGCCGGACACTCCACTCTTGGCGGGCAGTCCCACCCGCAGCAGCCAGTCCCCGGACGAGTCGTACATCCCGCACGTGGCCATCACGGCCAGCGCCTGGGCGGCGACGGGCTCCGCGACCACCCTGTCCCCGGTGAGCGGATTGACCCCGCCGTGCGCCAGGGTCGCCGCCATCGCGGCGAGGTCCAGGGCCGTGACCCGTACCGAACACTGCCGGAAGTACGTCTCCACCGCCGCCACCGGATCCACGGGCAGGGGCCCGGTACTCCGGATGAGGTAGGCGAGAGCGCGATTGCGGTCTCCGGTGGCGGCCTCGGAGGCGTACACCTCCTCGTCGACGTCGAGCCTCCGGCCGGCGAAGCGGCTCAGGCAGTCGAGGATGCGTCCGAACCGCGGCGCGACGGGGGTGTCCGGGATGAGCGCCGTGGTGACGATGGCGCCGGCGTTGACCATCGCGTTGGCCGGGCGCCCGGTGGAGCGTTCCAGACTGATGGCGTTGAACGCCTCTCCGCTGGGCTCGGCGTTCACCCAGCGGGACACCTCGTCGAGGCCCAGCAGGGACAGGGCGAGGGCGTAGACGAACGGCTTCGAAACGGACTGGATGGTGAACGGGACGCCGGCATCACCCGTGCTGTACCGATGGCCGTCCATGCTGATCAGGGCCAGCCCGAAGGCGCCCGGGTCGGCGAGCGCCAATTCCGGGATGTAGTCCGCACGTTCGCCTTCGTCGACGCCGGCGTACGTCGAGTGCAGTTCTCGCAGCGCGTCCGTGACCGCGCCGGTGGCAGGGCTCACCCGGTCCGGCCGTCAGCCGCGCTCGGCCTGGGCGATCCGGGGGAACGACTTGACGCCGGCGGCCTTGCGGCTGTTGGCGTGCTGACTGACCGTCCGGTCCGGCGGGGCGTCGGCGAAGCCGAGCACCACGGAGTCGAGGACCTTGCCGGACGCGTCCACGAACTCCACCCGCACGGCATAGAAGGCGGCCTCGTCGGTGCGGTTGGTCACCCGCACGAGGGCGCTGCGGAACTGCTCCGATGCCGCGACCGGGAGCCCGTTGACGGAAACGTCCTCGACGGCGTTGCCCTTGCCGTCGACTCCCTTCAGCATCGCCACCGCCTTCTGCCGGTTGCGTTCCACGTCGGCTGAGACCGAGGCCGCGAAGTCGTCCTGGGTGCGCGGGCTCTCGGTGGCCGTGGCCGTCTCGGCAGGTTCCGGGGACATGGTCCGGATGCTTCGGGCCGTGCCCTGCGACGAACTGTCGTCGCTGTCGCAGGCAGCGGTGCCGCCGACGATCAGAGCGGCGAGCAGGGCGGGGGTCAGGCTGCGGGCGACGCGGCGGCCGGGGGCGCGCCGCGCGGGACTGGTCTGGTTCACGGACGCTCCGTCTGCTCGGAAGTGCGAAGGGAAAGGGGGGCCCGCGAGGTGCGGACGGCGGGTCGCGGTGCCAGCGCCCGGGTGGTCATGCCGCGTCCTCGCCGAAGACCTCGCGGAGCCGCTGCTCGCCGAGGCTGTCCAGATTGCTGTGGAGCAGTTCGGCTCCGCCGCCGGGGAGCGCCTCGCTGATCCGGTCGGGCACCTCGTTCATGGTGAGCAGGAACAGGGCCGAAGTGCCGGGCGTGATCTTCTCCTTGACCTCGGCGATGAAGTCGTCGTCGATCCCGACGTCGGCCAGCTTTCCGCCGAGTGCTCCGGCGGCCGCGCCGATGGCTGCGCCGAGCAGCGGCATCAGGAAGATCAGACCGAACAGCATGCCCCAGAAGGTGCCGCTGAGAGCGCCCGCGCCGACCAGGTTGAGCAGCTGTTTCGTGCGCGGCTTGGCACGGTCGGCGGGCCAGCTGACGACGGCGGCGTCGAGGATCTTGATCAGCCCCTCCTTCTGAAGGGATTTCAGCGCTGTCTCCACGTCCTCCGCGCCTTCGGCCGACTGGAACTTCCACACGGTGAGCGTGGACATCGCGCATACCTCCCGAACCCGGAATGACCAACTCGCTCATATTAGGATCAAAAGGTATGAATTGACTCGTCGAATCACCCGCTCGCACGGCAGTGCGCACAAGTCCCCGGGAGCGAACTGATGGATACGGACGCCCTGACCGCCGGTCTGCTGCAAGAGCTCCGCGCGGCCAAGCCCTATCCGGCCCTGTCCCTGACCATGCCGACACACCGACGTGCACCGGACAACGCCCAGGACGCCGTACGGCTGCGCAACTTGGTGTCCGAGGCCGGCAGCCGGCTCGACGCCGACCCCGATGCCGGCCGCGAGGTACGCGCTGCGGTCAAGCAGCAGCTCGACCGCGCGGTCGCCGAGGTCGATCCGCGCCGAGCCCTGGACGCCCTGGTGATCCTCGCGACGGCCGACGAGTTCCAGATCTGGCAGCTGCCGCGCACCGCACCCGAACGGGTGGTGCTCAGCGACACCTACCTGACCCGCAACCTGGTCGCCGCGAAGGCGCAGGCGCAGCCGTTCTGGACGCTCACCGTGTCCGCGGACCACGCCGCCCTGTTCAGCGGCACGTCCGACGCCGCGCACGAGGAGCACATCGGCGGCTTCCCGCTGACGGCTCCGCGCGAGGCGCCCAACCCGCAGCGCGAGGAGCGGATCGGGGACACGCCGAGCACGTTCACCGACGAGGAGACCCGGCAGTTCATGCGCACGGTGGACGAGAAGCTGCGCGGGGTGCTGGCCACCGATCCGCGCCCGCTCTACCTGGTGGGCCTCGCCCCCGCGCTCGCGCTGCTCGACGAGGTCGGCGAGGTCGCCAAGGAAGCGGTGGGCCGGGTCACCAAGGGAGCCCCCGCCGACACCTCGCCCAGTGATCTGCTGACCGAGCTGCGCCCCGCGCTGGAGGCCAGGCGCAAGCGGTTCGCCGCGGAGATCGACGGCAAGCTGGACGAGGCCCGCGGGCGGCGTGCCTTCGCCGGCGGACTCGACGAGGTGTGGGCCGCCGTGCGGGAGGGGCGCGCCGGTCTGGTGGCGGTGGAGGAGCACTACCAGCAGACGGTGCGGGTCGATCAGGAGCACCTGGTGCCGGTGAGCGGCGAGGCGGCGGACCCGGCGGACAGCAACGTCCGCGAGGACATCGTCGACGAGCTGGTCGAAGCGGCGCTGGACAGCGGCGCCGACGTCGTCTTCGTCGCGGACGACTCGCTCAAGGAGCACGGCCGGATCGCGGCGGCGCTGCGCTACTGAGCGGATGGCTCCGGCTCGGACCGTTTTGTCACACTGGAGGTGTCCCCGGGCCGAAGCCCCGAGAGGAGAACGCATCATGCCACGCGGATCGAATCGGAAACGGGAACGGCAGTACGAGCACATCAAGGAGAGCGCCCAGGAGCGCGGCGTAGGCGAGGACCGGGCCGAGGAGATCGCCGCCCGGACCGTGAACAAGGCACGCGCCCGCGCCGGTGAGTCGCGGACCGCGAGCCGTACATCGGTCGAGGACATCTCGTCCTCGCGGCGTGGCGGGCTCCGCTCGCACAGCGGCGCGGCGGGCCCCACCCGCGACCAGCTCTACGAAGAGGCGAAGCACAAGAACGTCAAGGGGCGTTCGACCATGACGAAGGCGGAGCTGGCCCGCGCGGTCGGCCGTTGACCCCCGCACGGCGAAGGCCCGGACGGCGCGTCCGTCCGGGCCTTCGCCGTGCCCTCACCCCTCCCAGGTCCAGTCCGCCACCTCCGGCAGGTCCGTGCCGTGGGCGCGGATCCAGTCGTGGTGGCGGGACCGGGTGTCCGCCATCTCCTGGCGCACCGCCACCGCACGGACGCCCAGACCCGGGACACGGTCGATGACGTCCATGACCAGGCGGTACCGGTCGAGGTCGTTGCGGACCACCATGTCGAAGGGCGTGGTGGTCGTGCCCTCCTCCTTGTAGCCCCTGACGTGCAGCTGGGCGTGTCCGGCGCGGCGGTAGGCCAGCCGGTGGATCAGCCAGGGATAGCCGTGATAGGCGAAGATCACCGGCTTGTCGCGGGTGAACAGGGCGTCGTACTCGGAGTCCGGCATCCCGTGCGGATGCTCGGAGTGGGGCATGAGCCGGGCCATGTCGACGACGTTCACCACCCGCACGGACAGGTCCGGCAGATGCCGTCGCAGCAGTCCGGCGGCCGCCAGGACCTCCAGGGTGGGCACGTCCCCGGCGCAGGCGAGCACGACATCGGGTTCGCGGCTGCCGTCCTCGGTCCCCGCCCACTCCCAGACGCCCGCGCCGCGCGCGCAGTGCGCGCGGGCCTGGTCGAGGGTGAGCCAGTCGAAGCTCGGCTGCTTGCCGGCCACGATCACGTTCACGTAGTCGCGGCTGCGCAGCGCGTGGTCGGCCACGGAGAGGAGGGTGTTCGCGTCCGGGGGCAGGTAGACGCGTACGACCTCGGGGCTCTTGTTCAGGATGTGGTCGACGAAGCCCGGGTCCTGGTGCGAGAAGCCGTTGTGGTCCTGGCGCCAGACGTGCGAGGTGAGCAGGTAGTTGAGGGAGGCGACGGGCCGGCGCCACGGCAGCCGGCGCGAGGTCCGCAGCCACTTGATGTGCTGGTTGACCATCGAGTCGACGATGTGGGCGAACGCCTCGTAACAGGAGAAGAGCCCGTGCCGGCCCGTGAGCAGATAGCCCTCCAGCCAGCCCTGGCACAGGTGCTCGGAGAGCACCTCCATGACCCGGCCGTCCCGGGCGAGATGCTCGTCGGTCGGGAGCGTGCCCGCCTGCCAGGCCTTGCCGGTGGCCTCGTAGAGGGCGTCGAGGCGGTTGGACGCCGTCTCGTCGGGGCCGACGACCCGGAAGTCCCGCCGGCCGGCGGTGGCCGCCATGACGGCCTCCAGCAGGCCGCCGAGGACCCGGGTCGGTTCATGGAGGGCGGTCCCCGGCTTGTCCACCGGCACGGCGTGCTCGTCGAGGGCCGGCATCGGCAGATCGCGCAGCAGCAGACCGCCGTTGGCGTACGGGGTGGCGCCGAGCCGCGCCTCGCCCTCCGGCACGCAGGCGAGGACCTGGTCCACCGGGCGTCCCTCGGCGTCGAAGAGTTCCTCCGGCCGGTACGAGCGCAGCCACCGCTCCAGCTGCCGCAGGTGCTCCGGGTTGTCGCGGACCCCGGGCAGCGGGACCTGGTGGGCGCGCCAGGTGCCTTCGACGGGCAGTCCGTCGACCTCGGCGGGCCCGGTCCAGCCCTTGGGCGTCCGCAGCACGATCATGGGCCAGCGCGGCCGGCCGGTCTCACCGCCCGCCCGGGCGGCCTGCTGGAGCTCCCGGATGCGGTCCACGGCGCGGTCCATCGCGGCGGCCATCGCCCGGTGCACGGTGAAGGGGTCGTCGCCCGCCACGTAGAGGGGTTCGTGTCCGTAGCCGCGCAGCAGGGCGTCGAGTTCCGCCTCGGGGAGGCGGGCGAGCACGGTCGGGTTGGCGATCTTGTAGCCGTTGAGGTGGAGGACCGGAAGGACGGCCCCGTCATGGACGGGATCGAGGAACTTGTTGGCGTGCCAGGAACCGGCGAGCGGCCCGGTCTCCGCCTCGCCGTCGCCGATGACGCAGGTGACCAGCAGGTCCGGGTGGTCGAGTGCGGCACCGTAGGCGTGGGCGAGGGAGTAGCCCAGTTCGCCGCCCTCGTGGATGGAGCCGGGCGTCTCCGGCGCGACGTGGCTGGGCACGCCGCCCGGGAAGGAGAACTGCTTGAACAGCAGCCCCATCCCGGCCTCGTCCCTGCTGACGTCGGGGTACGTCTGCGAGTAGCTGCCCTCCAGCCAGGAGTTGGCGAGGACGGCGGGACCGCCGTGCCCGGGACCCCAGACGCACAGCGCGTGGGTGCCGCGCGAGGCGATGACGCGGTTGAGGTGGGTGTACACGAGGTTGAGGCCCGGTGAGGTTCCCCAGTGGCCGAGAAGCCTCGGCTTGATGTCCTCGGGGACGAGGGGCCGGGTCAGCAGCGGGTTGTCCATCAGGTAGATCTGGCCGACGGCCAGATAGTTGGCCGCCCGCCAGTGCGCGTCGAGCGCGGCGATCTCTTCGTCGGTCGGGCCGGTCGTCGATGAGGACGGCGGTGCGTCGCTCATGGTCACCTCTCAGCGGACGGGTGCGGTGGTCCGGCTACCGCGGCTCGGGGCCGTACCAGACGGTGGTGGCGTTGCAGAACGCTCGGATGCCGTGACCGGCGAGTTCACGTCCGTATCCGGAGCGCTTCACCCCGCCGAACGGCAGCGCGGGGTGCGAGGCCGTCATGCCGTTGAAGAACACGCCACCCGCCTCCAGGTCGCGGATGCAGCGCCGGCTCTCCTCGGCGTCGCGGGTCCAGACGTTGGAACTGAGCCCGAAAGGCGTGTCGTTGGCCAGTTCCAGGGCCTCGTCGAGGCTCTCGGCCCGGTAGAGCGTGGCGACGGGTCCGAAGGTCTCCTCGTGGTGGATGCGCATGGCGGGGGTGATCCCGGTGAGGACCGTCGGGGCATAGAACCAGCCACGCTCCAGTCCGCCGCTCAGCCCCTCGGGCCGGCCGCCGCCGCACAGGGCGATCGCGCCGTGGCGTACGGCGTCGTCGACGAGTTCCTCCAGATCGGTGCGCCCCTGTTCACTGGCGAGCGGACCGATGTCGGTGGACTCCTCCAGCGGATCGCCCACGGTCAGGTCGCGCATGCCCACGGTGAAGCGCTCGGCGAACTCCTCGTACACCTCCGTGTGCACGATGAACCGCTTGGCGGCGATGCAGGACTGTCCGTTGTTCTGGACGCGGGCGGCGACCGCCGTGCGGGCCGCCTTGGCGACGTCGGCGGAGGGCAGGACGAGATACGGGTCGCTGCCGCCGAGCTCCAGGACGGTGTGCTTGACCTCGTCCCCCGCGACGGCTGCCACGGCGCGGCCGGCCGGTTCGCTGCCGGTCAGGGTCGCCGCGGCCACCCGGCGGTCGCGCAGGATCGCCTCGACCGCTCCGGAGCCCACCAGAAGCGTCTGGAAGCACCCGGCGGGGAACCCCGCCCGGTGGAACAGGTCGCCCAGGTACAGCGCGGTCTGCGGCACGTTCGAGGCGTGCTTCAGCAGACCGGTGTTGCCGGCCATGAGTGCGGGGGCCGCGAACCGCACGACCTGCCAGAGCGGGAAGTTCCACGGCATCACGGCGAGCACGGTGCCCAGTGGCCGGTAGTGGACGTACGCGCGGGACGCACCGGAGTCCTCGACGTCGGCGGGCGAGGGGTGCTCGTCCGCGAGGAGTTCCTCGGCGTGGGCCGCGTACCAGCGCATGGCCTTGGCACACTTCGCCGCTTCGGCCCGGGACGCCTTGAGGGGCTTGCCCATCTCCAGGGTCATGGTGCGGGCGATGTCCTGCTGGTCCTCGTCGAGGAGGTCCGCGGCGCGGTTGAGCAACCGGGACCTTTCGCCGAATCCGGTGGTGCGGTAGGCGCGGAAGGCGGCGTCCGCCGCGGCGAGCCGCCGCTCGATCTCGTCCGCTCCCTGGGCGTCGAACATTCTGAGGGTCTCGCCGTTCGCGGGGTTGACCGTCGCGATGGGCATGACTGTGGCCTCCTTGCCTCGGTACTTCGACCGTGCCGCGCCACCGGCGCCGGCGCAACGCGGGCCCCCGCCCTCCGCATACCCGACCGGCGCGGACCATGCATGCCTGAGGCATGCGATCCGCGCCGGAATGGGGGCAGGGTTGGGCCGGGGCGCCGGGGCCGCTGCGTGCGGCGCGCCTCAGACGAGGGCGGGGGCGCCGGTCCGGACCGGGGCGGCCGTGGGGAATTCCTCGACCACGTCGGCAGGCGCCCGGCGGGACTCGCGGACCCCGGGCAGCGGCGGCAGCGGCACCAGCTCGATGAGCTGGGGCTCCTGCGCGTAGCGGGTGAACCAGACGACCTTGCCCTCGGCCGTCCGGCAGGTGCCCCAGCTGTCGCTGAGGGCCATGACCCGGCTGAGGCCGCCGCCCTCCTGGAGCAGCCGCGGCATGTCGGAACCGTTGTCGGCGACGGAGACCGTGAGGTGCCGTCCGGACCAGCGGAGTTCGAGGACACAGGTGTTGTCGTCGCCGACGTGCCGCTGGACGTTGGTCAGCAGCTCTTCCACAGCACGGCACACGGGCCGGATGTGGAGTTCGAGACTCCAGTGGCGGAGGTGTGCGGCGACTATCCGTCGCAGCTGGGACACACGCTCTGCCGATACCTGGAGTTCGACCAGATAGTGCCGGTCGAGTGGAACGGTCATCGTCGAGGCTCCTCACATCGAGGCCCACATGCTTCGCCCCGTTGAACGAACGACCCCCGAATACGAAGAGTGAGCAGATGTCACTTCTGGGTCACTCCTCAGCGTGAGGCCGCAGGGCCGGATGCGCAACACATCCGGCCCTGCACCCCCGGTGACCGGCACATACGTGCCCGGCGGACAGGGGCTCCGCCTGCCCAAGCCAAGACTTCTGCAACACGCTTCAGTGCAGGGCGGCAAGCACCCGGTCCGGAGTGAGCGGGAGGGTGCGCAGCCGGACGCCGGTGGCGTGATGGAAGGCGTTGCCGAGGGCCGCGGCCGCGCCTACGATGCCGATCTCTCCGATGCCCTTGCTGCCCATGGGGTTGAGGTGCGGGTCGTCCTCGTCGAGCCAGTGCGCCTCCAGGCCGGTCACATCTGCGCAGGCCGGCACGTGGTACGAGGCGAGGTCGCTCTCGGTGAAGTCGCCGAAGACCGGGTCGAGGGAGCTGCTCTCGGTCAGGGCCATGCCGAGCCCCATGGTCATACCGCCGATGAACTGGGAGCGTGCGGTACGGGAGTTGAGGATGTGGCCGGCGGCGAAGACCCCGAGCATCCGGCGGACGCGGACCTCACCGGTCCGGGGGTCGACGGTGACCTCCGCGAAGTGGGCCCCGAACGCGTGGCGTGCGTAGGGCGACTCCTCGGCCGCCTCCTCGGTGGTGTCCGCGGTGACGGTCACTCCGGCGGCGGGCAGCGGTTCGGAGCTCTCGCCGAGCCGTGCCACGAGGGCGGTGGTTGCCTTGTGCACGGACCAGCCCCAGGAGGCGGTGCCGGAGGAGCCACCGGCCAGCGGGGCGTCCGGCAGATCACTGTCGCCGATGTCGACGGTCACGTTCTCCACCGGCGTCTCCAGCACCTGTGCGGCGATCTGGGCCAGGACGGTCCGGGCGCCGGTGCCGATGTCGGTGGCATCGACCGCGATGCGGTAGGAGCCGTCGGGGGCGGCGTGCGCCGAGGCATGGGAGGCGGCGACGTAGACGGGGTAGGTGGCGGCGGCGACGCCCGTACCGAGCAGCAGGGCGCCTTCCCGGCGGGCTGCCGGACGCGGGTCGCGGTCCCTCCAGCCGAAGCGTGCGGCGCCGTCCCGGAGACAGGCCGCGAGATTGCGGCTGCTGAAGGGCTTCCCCGAGTCCGGCTCGGCGGCCGGATCGTTGCGCAGCCGCAGTTCGACGGGGTCGAGCCCGAGCGCCGATGCCAGTTCGTCCATGGCGGATTCGAGGGCGTACATGCCGGGCGCCTCGCCCGGGGCGCGCATCCAGGACGGGCTCGGCACGTCGAGCGCGGTGACCCGGTGGACGGTCCGGCTGTGTGCGGATCCGTACATCACGCGGGCCGGTACGGCGGCCTGTTCCACGAACTCCTTGACGGTGGAGGTGTGCGTGATGATCTCGTGGGCCACCGAGGTGAGGGTCCCGTCGCTCGAAGCACCGAGCCGGACGCGCTGCACGGTGGGTGCCCGGTGGCCGACCACGGCGGCCATGTGACGCCGGGGCATGGCCAGTTCCACCGGATGCCCCGTGTGGAGCGCGGCCATGGCGGCGAGCACGGCCTGCGGGCGCGGAGTGCCCTTGCTGCCGAATCCGCCGCCGACGTGCCGCGACACGACGGTGACCTGGTCCGGGCGGAGTCCGAACACCGTGGCGAGGCTGTCGCGCACCTTGGTGGCGCCCTGGCTGGAGTCGTACAGGGTGAGGTGCCCGTCCTGCGACCAGAGGGCGGTCGTGGCGTGCGGCTCCATGGGGTGGTTGTGCAACGGCCCGACCGTGTACGTGGCGTCCACCCGGACGGGCGCAGCGGCGAACGCGCGGTCGACGTCGCCGCGTTCACGCACAGCCGGGTACCCGCCGTTGGCGGTCTCCGGCGTGTACAGGCCGGCATGGTCCGCGGTGAGGACGGCGTCGTGCGCGGCCGTCTCATAGGTGACGTCCAGCGCCTCGGCGCCGGCCCGTGCGTCTTCGAGGGTGTCGGCCACCACCAGAGCGATCTGCCAGCCGCGGTGCGGCACACGGTCGTTCTGGAGGACGGCGAGGACCGGGTCGTCCGGCTCCTGGGTCCGTGGCGCGTTCTCGTGAGTGAGTACGGCGCGGACACCGGGGAGGGCGAGGGCGTCGGCGGTCCGGATCGCGGCGACCCGGCCGCACGGCACGGTGGCGGGAACGGGCCAGGCGTACAGGCAGCCGGGCAGGTTGCGCTCGGCGGCGTAGCGGGCGGCGCCGGTCACCTTGTCCCGGCCCTCACGGCGGACGACGGGGGCGCCGAGCGGCTGGGGGGCGTGGCTCATGGCGGAATCCTCGACTGTTCAGGGGCCACCCGCTGGCGGGCGTCCCGGGGGACGGGCGTCTTCCGGCGCCGGCATGTTCAGGCGCAGGCATCTCCAACGGGCGGCGGCTTCAAGGGCCGGCACCCTCAAGCGCGGGCGGTGAGTGCGGCCAGGGCGTCGACGGCCAGGTGGCGGGCCAGAGTCACCTTGAACGCGTTGTCGCGCAGCGGCCGGGCCGCGGCCAGTTCGGCGTCCACCGCGCTCAGGTACACGGCATCGCCCGCGGGTGCGCCGCGCAGGGCCTCCTCGGCGGTGCGGGCGCGCCACGGCCGGTGGGCGAGTCCGCCGAACGCCAGCGCGGCGTGCTCGATCCGCCCGTCGCGCACACGCAGGACGGCCGCCACGGAGGCGAGGGCGAACGCGAACGAGGCACGGTCGCGGACTTTGCGGTAGAGGGAGACCGTGCCCTCGGGAAGCGGAGGAAGGACCACCTCGGTGATCATTTCGTCCGGCCGGATCACGGTGTCCGCGCTCGGGTCGTCCCCGGGCAGCCGGTGGAATTCGGTGACGGCCACCGTCCGTTGGCCATCCGGTCCGTGCAGGAGGACCACGGCGTCGAGGGCGGCGAGCGCCACCGCCATGTCCGAAGGGTGGGTGGCCACGCAAGCGGCGGAATGACCGATGACCGCGAGGTCGCGGTGGGCTCCCTCACGGGCCGGGCAGCCGCTGCCGGGTTCCCGCTTGTTGCAGGGCTTCGACGTGTCCTGGAAGTAGGGGCAGCGGGTGCGCTGGAGCAGATTGCCGCCGGTGGTGGCGGTGTTGCGCAGTTGGCCCGAGGCCCCGGCCAGCAGCGCCTGGGAGAGTGCGGGATAGCGCGTTCGGACAGCGGGATGGGCGGCCAGATCGCTGTTGCGGACGGTGGCTCCGATGCGCAGTCCGCCGTCGGCCGTGTCCGTCACCCGGTCCAGCGGCAGCCTGCTGACATCGATGAGGAGGCCGGGACTCTCCACGCCGAGTTTCATCAGGTCGACCAGGTTGGTGCCGCCGCCGAGGAACCGGGCCCCGGGGCGGGCGGCGCTCTCGCGGACCGCTTCGGCGACCGACGCCGCGCGCAGATAGGCGAAGGGCTTCATGACGCGACATCCCCGATCGCCTCGACGATACGGGGGTACGCACCGCACCGGCACAGGTTGCCGCTCATGCGTTCGCGGATCTCGGCGGCGTCGAGTGCCACCGGGACGGTGACGGGCGTGGTGGGCGCGGTCACGTGGGACGGGAAGCCGTCCTGCGCCTCGCTCAGAACGCCGATGCCCGAGCAGATCTGCCCGGGTGTGCAGTAACCGCACTGGAGTGCGTCGCGCTCCAGAAAGGCCTCCTGGAGCGGGTGCAGCCGGTCGTCCCCGGCCAGGCCCTCGACCGTGGTGATCCGGGCCCCGTCCTGCGCCACGGCCAGCAGCAGACAGCTGTTGGCGCGCCGGCCGTCCACGAGCACGGTGCAGGCTCCGCACTGACCGTGGTCGCAGCCCTTCTTCGCCCCGTTCAGGCCCAGGTGCCGGCGCAGCGTGTCCAGGACCGTGGTGCGGTGGTCGAGCGTCAGCGTGTGATCGGTTCCGTTGATGTTCAGGGTGAGGGCGGAACGGTGGCCGGTTGCCCGCCCTTCCCCCTCGCCGCTCCTCCCCCGGCTGGTCGGGTCCACGTGACGGCACCTTTCGAGAGGTAGTTTTGCCTGCTTTCTACCAGTCCGGTGGCGGCTTCGCGTCGTGAACCCGGGGCGGCGTGGCGTTCGGCCTACTTGTTCCTCAGCCGCAGCCGGACCTCCTCCTCCTGGTCACCGGAGACCGTGCCGACGACCTGCACGGCGAAGGCGTCCGCCAGGCTCTGCCGGAGCCGGTCGACCGCCCAGTAGCCGCCCTGGACGTCGGCGGTGACGGGCCCGCCGAGCCGCACCGACCCGGACACCACCCGGGCCTCGGCGACGTCGACGGTCACGACCCATGCCGTGGGCTGCTTGCCGTCGACGTCCTGGGGTACGTCCACCGAGGCCCGGTCGGTGACGAAGGCGGCCCGCAGCACGTCGAAGACCGTGCGCGCGTCGTCCTTCCCGCACCCGCTGACGACGACCGACACCTCGCGGCCGTCCCGGCTCTCCTCGGACTGCTGCTTCTGCTGTGTGCTGTTCACCGCGGTTCCTTCCCATGGGGTCATCTCCAGGCTCGCCCCGCGGGCGGACGCCTGCGACACGGGCGGCCCGGAAGCCCCGCGGGTACCCGGGAACGAGCAGCCCACGCCGTTCCAAACATTTTCGGCGGCCATATCCACTTAAAACATGAATTCGATGCCAGAGTCGAGTGACAGCCTCGCCCCGGGGTATCCGGCAAGCATGGATGTATCGGATGGAGCCCTGAATTCCCTGGCCATCACCCTCGCGGACGGACGGGGCGCGACCGGAGCGGTGCTGGGCGTCGTCGGCGTGGTCCTGGTGGCCGTGCTGATCGGCGCCTTCTGGCTGGGCAAGCGGCGGCGCGATCAGGAACTGCCGCCGCCCAGGCCCGAGGAGCAGCCGGTGGCACCGGACCATCGCACGCACGTCGAGGAGCCCGACGTGCACGGTGACGACGCCTTCCCTCCGGACGGCCGCGGGCTGTCGCCCTACGAGCTCGGTGATCACGGGAACGAGACGCTCCACCGGGACGACGACGAGCGTCGCGACTGAGCGGCCGCCCGCGTCCCGGAGCGGCGGCCGTCCTCCCGGAAAACGGATCTTCACCCGGTCGCACGCCCTTGCGACCGGCCGGCCGCGCCGCCGCGTGTTGCGGGAGCGGCCGCCCGCGGAGAGGCTGGTGAGGGCCCCCAGGGCCACCGGCACACATCTGCCGCACCCCCCATGAAGGCAGTAGGACCATGACCGGAAGTACCTCTGGTACGGCGTCCGCGCCCGCACCGCTGACCGGGCCGGCGGCGCCCTGCTGGGTCAATCTGATGACCCTGAACCTGGAGTCCGCCCAGGAGTTCTACGGCCCGGTGATGGGCTGGACGTTCCGGCCGGGCAAACTCGGCCAGGAGTTCTCGGTCGCCCGCCGCGGTGACGTGCCCGTCGCCGGGATCGGTGCCGTGGCGACCACCTTCCACGTCGCGGTGGCGTGGACGCCCTACTTCGCCGTCCAGGACGCCGATGTCACCGCCGGCCGGATCCGGGAGCGCAGCGGAACCGTGGCGGTCGGCCCGCTGACGCTGGGCAAGGGGCGCGGCGCCCTGGCGGCCGACCGGGACGGTGCGGGCTTCGGCATCTGGGAGCGGACCGCGCCCGCGACGTCGCCGCCGGCCCCGGACGGGCACGCGCACGCCTGGCTGCGGCTGCGCACACGCAATGCGTTCGACGCTGCGATCTTCTACGGCGAGGTCCTGGACTGGGCGAGTGGACGGCCCGGCTCCTGCGAGGTGGCGTACGCGAAGGACGAGGTGGTCGTCCAGTGCGGCGGACGCCAGCTGGCCCGGATCAGCTCGGGCGCGCTCGGGGCTGCCCCCGACCTCCTGGTCCGCCCGCACTGGC
Source organism: Streptomyces sp. NBC_00236 (assembly GCF_036195045.1). Taxonomy (NCBI): domain Bacteria; kingdom Bacillati; phylum Actinomycetota; class Actinomycetes; order Kitasatosporales; family Streptomycetaceae; genus Streptomyces; species Streptomyces sp. NBC_00236. The sequence goes on from NZ_CP108100.1 coordinate 218,033, forward strand.
AGGTCAATTTCCCGGTGGACGATGTCGCCGCCGCCGTCGCGACGGCCCGGAAGCACGGCGGTTCACTCGTCGAGGAGCTGTCCCGGCCGGAAGGCCGCGAAACGACACTCATCGATCCCGACGGCGGGCTCTTCACCCTCACGGACGTCCACCACTCCGAGGACACCGGCGCACCGTGACTCCGGGTGCCGTCACCGCTCGTCCCGACGGCCGGGGGACCGGGTCAGCGCCCAGGCGGGGAAGACGAACCAGCAGATGAGGAACCACAGCGCCATCCCGCCCACCAGCCAGAGGGCGAGAGCGTTGTGCAGCGCCACACGCAGGATCAGCAGGAGTGCCGAGCACATCGTGCAGAACAGCAGGATCAGCCCGATCACGGTCAGCCGGGACGCCCAGGTGACCGTCTGCGGTTTCATCCGCCGCCCCGTCAGCAGCCGGTGGTAGGACACGGGCCCGATGAGCGCACCCGCGGTGGCGGAGCCGAACATCACCGTGACCACGTAGATCGTGCGGTCGGTGTCGGAGAGATCCGTGAAGCGCGGCTGGAAGACGACGGCGAGCAGGAAGCCGAAGAGAATCTGTACGCCGGTCTGGGCGACGCGCAGTTCCTGGAGCAGATCGGTCCACCGGCGGTCGGCCCGTTCCTCCTCCGTCTCCCGGCGCCCCCATCCGCGGTCCTGTCCCTGTTCCTCGGGTGGGCTCACCGTGGACCTCCGTCCGCCTGGGCGCAGCATCTGTACGTCTCGTGCCCCTTTTCCCACACGGTAGACCTCCGGTCACCGGGCTGCCCGCCGCCCAGCGGGGACGCCGGCTACCCGGCCGCTCTCAGCCGACCGGCAGCACGAGGGCGGGACGGTCCCACATCACCGCGGGCGGTGCGGCCCGCACGGTTCCGGTCCGGTGGGCGCCCACGCTCGTGTAGAAGCCCTCGGCCGGCGGATGCGAGACGATGCGCACCTCGGCGAGCCGGGCCGCCCGCGCTTCGTCCCTCAGGTGCCCGATGAGCAGGCGCCCGATCCCGGCGCCCTGCGCGTCGTCGGCGACGAACATGAGGTCCAGCTCGGGCGGGTCGAGGATCAGGGCGTAGAAGCCGAGCAGCCGGCCGGTGGTCTCCCCCACGGCCGCGAAGACCCTGTGCGTCTCGACGTAGTCGTGACCCACCCGGTAGCCGGCGACCATGGGTGCGTACGGGCCCTCGTAGGCGCGGGAGGTACGGACCAGACGGGTCAGGCGTTTCGCGTCCCGTGCACCGGCCCGCCTGATCCCGACGTCTTCGCCCAGGGTCCGGCGTGCTCGCGACGTAATGCCTGATTTCATTCCCCGAGTATTACGCACCCGGGATGGGGCGCCACGCCACCACGGGCTTCAGGAGGAGCGGCGCGCCGTGCGCCACTCCTCGACGACGGCCTCGACGTCGAACGGTCCGAGGTTCAGGAGCGGGCCGGGCGGCGGCCGCCTCACGGCCTCGGCGATCTTCTCGTTCACCTCGTCCAGCATCCGCCGCACCTGAGCCTCGGTCCGCGTCCCGGGCACGGCGGCGAGCGTTTCCTCCGCCTCCTTGCGCAGGGCCAGCGCCGGCGGAAGCACGGACATCCCCTCGCGCTCCATCTTCGCCTTGATCCACCACGCCTCGTCGTACGGGCGGTCGAGTCCTTCGAGGGGCTTGCCGAACCCCGGCAGCTGCGAGAAGTCACCGCGCTGCTCGGATTCCCGAATCTGCTTGTCGACCCATGACTCGAAGCTGACACCCGCAGGTTTGCGCTCGGTCACCGTGATGCCCCTCTCGGAGATGCCTGTGGTGTGCGGCCCCTTCACGATACCCACGCCGTCCGGCCGGACCCGGCCGGGCGGGCAGGCGCCGGACCCTTGCACCGCGGAGGGCGGGGTACACGAGCAGCACGCCCGTCCGGACGACGACGGGACACGACCGAAAGGGATGGTGAGAGTGATGCACAGCCACACGCGAACCGGGACCCGGCGGGAGTGGTGACCATGACGACCGTAGTGATCATCGTCGCGGTGGCCCTGGTGGCGGTCTGCGCAGGTGCGTTCCTTTACACACGGCAGGCAGGCGGCCAGGGAATGCGGCGACGCTTCGGGCCCGAGTACGACCGGGCCGTCGCCGGCCACGACGGCGACACGAAGGCCGCCGAACGCGAGCTGCACGAGCGGTTGAAGCGGCACCGCTCCCTGCACGAGCGCCCCTTGACGCCCGAGGCGCGCGCCCAGTACGCGGACCGCTGGACGCGGATCGAGGGCGGCTTCGTCGACGCGCCGCAGCAAGCCGTGGCAGAGGCGGACATCCTGCTGGCCGAACTGGCCCGGGATCTCGGCTTCCCCGACGGCAGCGACTTCGGGGAGCAGAGCGCCGCGCTCTCCGTTCACCACGCCGAACACGTCAACGGCTATCGCCGGGTGCATGCCGCCCGGCAGGGCGACAGCGGCACGGAGGACCTGCGGGAGGCGCTGCTGGAGGCCCGCGGCCTGTTCGACGTCCTCGTATCGAACGGAACGGACCGACCTGTTCGTCGGCACCCGCACCACGCGGAAGGAAGTGGCAAGGCATGACGCACGACGCCGGAAACATCCCGCCCGTCCCCAGCGACGTTCCCGAGGCAGCCAAGAAGCCCCGGGCCACCGCTCCCGACGGTGGCGCGGACCGCGGCGCCCGGGAGACTCGCGCAACGAGCGCCGGAGCGACGGGCACCGCAGGAAGGCCGCAGCCGGGCAGCGCCCCGGGCGGCAGGCCGCTGACGAGGACCCCCGCCGCGGCGCCGCTGAACGGGGACCGCACGGCGGATGCCGCCGACGCACGTGCGTCCCACGCACCGCGCCCCCTTTTCCCGGAGGGCGACCACGACAAGCTCGCCCTGCGGATCCAGCACGCGGTGAGCGAGTTCGTCGAGAGCCCCCGCCGCGCGGTCGAGGAAGCCGAGAGCACGTTCGACACCGTCGTCGAGGGCCTCAAGGACGCACTCGAAGAGCGCCGGCGCACACTCGGGACCGTCGGACGGGACGGTGATCCCGAGATGCGGACCGAGGAGCTGCGCGTCACGCTGCAGCACTACCGGGACCTCACCGAGCGGCTGCTGAACGTGTGAGGCGCGCGGTCGCGCCTGCGGGCGCAGCCCTGCCACGCGGGGCGGCGCTGCGTCCCGGCCCGGATGTGACTCCGCCCCCGGCGCAATCGCCGGGGGCGGAGTCACGCGGTGCCGTGCGGCCGTCGGTCAGCCCGCTGCCACCACGAGGTCGTCGCGCAGCCGCCGCAGCGCGGCTTCGGGGATGCGGAGTCCGTCGCGCGCGTACCCGTCGATCCCTCCCCAGCGCTCGTCCATGGCGTCCAGCGCCGTGTCGAGGTAGCGGGGCCGGACCTCGATGATCGCGGAGGCGATCTCCGGGTCGCCGCCCGCGTCGAGATAGCTCTGCACGGACGGCCGGAAGGCGACCCGCATCACCGGGTTCACGGAGAGGAACTCCTCCCGGACGGCATCGCGCGAGGCACCGAGGAGAAGCAGCAGCAGGACCGCCCCCCAGCCGGCCCGGTCCTTGCCTGTCGTGCAGTGGAAGAGCACCGGGCGCGCGGCGTCGTCGGCCGCCGTCTCGAGCAAGGCCCGGTAGGCGGCGGCCGCCCGCGGCGACAGCACCACCTGCCGGTACGTCTCGGCGAACATCTCCTCGGCCTTACCGCCCCCGAGCAGCCGCTCGGTCTCGACCGGATCGGCGAGCAGGGCGCGGAGCCTGGCCGGTGCCACGCCCGGATCGTCACCCAGCACGTCGGCGACGAACAGCCGGGCGCCGGGCGGCAGACGGTCGGGGGCCGAGGCCCGCTCGTCCGCGGTCCGCAGGTCGACGACCGTACGGATGCCGAGTACGGCCACCGTCGCGTCGTGTACCGGATCGTGCCCGCTGAGCTGCCCCGAGCGCAGCACCACGCCGGGTCGCACCTGCCGGCCGGGCCCGAGGGCGATGCCGCCCAGATCCCGCAGGTTGAGAACAGAGGCTGCCGGGACGGCCCTGGCGGTTTGCACGATGAGATTCCTCTTTTCCCGACGCGTATCCGAATTGATTTCGGCCTGGCCGGATCAAAAGTCGCATGATGTCGGGAAATCGACAAAGTAAAACGCCGATGATCATCGATCGAGCGCGCGGGGCAGGCCGACGGGTGCGTCAGGAGAGGTGCACAGGGCATCCGACCTGGGGCGCCGTGCTGACGTGCCGTCCGGATTCCGTCACCGCGCGACCAGTCGTTCATGCGGCGCGCCACGGCTCGTCCAGCGCCGGGAAGTCCGCGGCAAGGCCCCGCAGGGGCTATGGAGAGGACACGGGGAGGCCACGGAAAGGGCGCGGCGGAGAGAACGCGACCGCAGGAATCGCGTTCTCACCCACCGGGCCCGGCGGCGGCCCGGCGGGCCTCACTCCGCCAGAAGTCTTGCCTTCTGGGCCTCGAACTCGGCATCGGTCAGGATGCCTTGCTTCTTCAGCTCCGCCAGTCGCTCCAATTGACCGATGAGATCGTCGGCGGGCGCCTGGGCGGCCTGCTGCTGAGGAGCCTGTTGCCGGGCCGCCTGCATCTGCGTCTGCTGACGCATCTGCTCCTCGGCCATCTGCTCGGAGTCGTCCTCGGCGAACCTCGCCTGCTGGCGCCGCTGGACGCGGCCACTGACCGCCGAGGCGGTTCCCGCGACGACGGCCGTTCGCGCCACCGCGCCGAGCAGACCGGGCCCGCGGCGGTTCATTCCAGGTCCTCGAAAGATCGGCATGCCGTACGCCTTTCCGGTGCGGTGCGTTGTCAGCTTGCGGACGCGGCGGCCGCCACTGCGGCCTCCGCTACGTCTGCGGGAATCCGCTCATGGGCGACGAGTTGCCCGCCCGACGCGCGGACCGCCTCGGTGAGGGGCAGCGCCCAGAGGTCCTCCCACACGATCAGCGCCGCGGAACTGCCCGGCGGCACGCTCTCGCCCAGGGTCCGGATGTCGTCGCTGTTCAGCATGCCGCCGACCTCACCCTCGACCGGCTCGAACGAGACCAGGTCGTCCGGATCGAGGTCATCCAGTTCGACGATCTCGATCGAACCGTCCTCCGCCCGGTACACGAAGGTCAGGTCGATGATGCGCACCGCCTTCGACGCCACCGCTTCCGCGAGCGCCGGCGCGATGGCACCGGTGAACCGGCTGCCGGGGAAGGCGACGACGAGGTACTCCACAGGTCCCACAGCCACGGGCGTGTCCTCTCCGGAAGGATGAATTGCCAGCAGCATAACTTCGGACATTTATTGCCGCACTGTGGCAAATCATCCCCGCCCGGAGAATACACACCGGCTACGGCCGCCGATCCTGCGGGCTGCGAGGGGGCAGCCGGGCCGACGAAGGCAGCCGCCGCCCTGCGCGACCGTACGTAAGGGATCAAGTGCGTTCGGAGAGAGGGCAAGGTCACAGGCCGAGCCTCTGCTGCCCGTCCGGGACCTGTCCTAGCATCTGGGCATGACGGTCCAGCCTGCTGACGGGCTTTCGTTGGCCGCCGAATTCCCTGATCCCGCCCACGAGCAGTGGCAGAGCCTTGTCGAAGGTGTGCTGCGCAAGTCGGGCAAGGACGTTTCGGGTTCGGCCGCCGAGGAAGCACTGTCCACCACGGTGGAGGACGGGCTCATCACTCGCCCCCTCTACACCTCGCGCGACGACGCGCCCGATGCCGGTCTCCCGGGCTTCGCCCCCTTCACCCGCGGCAGCACACCGCAGGGAAGTACGGCGGGCGGCTGGGGCGTACGACAGCGGCACGCGTCGACGGATCCCGTACGGCTCAACGAGGCCCTGCTCGGGGACCTGGAGAACGGCACCACCTCGTTGTGGCTGACCGTCGGGGGCGCTGACGGCGTGCCCGTCTCCGGCCTGGCGCGGGCACTGGAGGGCGTCCACCTCGATCTGGCACCGCTCGTACTCGACGCCGGGGACGAACTCGACGCCGCAGCCACGGAGTTGTTCCGGCTTCATCAGGAGCGCGGCATCCATGCGGACGCGGTGCGCGGCAACCTCGGGGCCGACCCGCTCGGGCAGGCCGCCCGCAGCGGCGCCGAGGCGGACCTGACGTCCGCCGTGCGCTGGGCGAAGCACTGCGCGGCCGGGTACCCCGGGCTGCGGGCGCTGACCGTCGACGGGCTGCCGTACCACGAGGCCGGCGGCTCTGCCGCGCAGGAGCTGGGCAGTTCGCTGGCCACGGGCGTCGCCTATCTGCGCGCACTGACCGACGCGGGACTCGGCGTGGACGAGGCCTGCGCCCAGCTGGAATTCCGGTACGCGGCCACCGCCGACCAGTTCCTGACGATCGCCAAGCTGCGGGCCGCGCGCCGGCTGTGGGCGCGGGTCGCCGAGGTCTGCGGGGCGCCGGAGGCCGGGGCACAACGCCAGCACGCGGTGACGTCGCCGGTGATGATGACGCGGCGCGATCCGTGGGTGAACATGCTGCGGACCACGCTGGCCTGCCTGGGCGCCGGCGTCGGTGGCGCCGGTGCCGTGACCGTGCTGCCCTTCGATCACGCGCTGGGCCTCCCCGACGCCTTCGCGCGGCGCATCGCCCGCAACACGTCGACGATCCTCCTGGAGGAGTCCCATCTGGCCCGGGTCATCGACCCGGCGGGCGGTTCCTGGTACGTGGAACGCCTGACGGACGAACTCGCCGACGCCGCCTGGGCCTTCTTCCAGGAGATCGAGCGGGCCGGCGGTCAGGCCGCGGCGCTCGGCTCGGGCATGGTCGCGGACCGGATCGCCGCCACCTGGGCCGCCCGCAGCAAGGATCTGGCGCGGCGCAAGGAGCCGATCACCGGTGTGAGCGAGTTCCCGCAGCTCGCGGAACGCGCGGTGGAGCGCGAGCCGGTGCCGTCGGGCGCCACCAGGGGTGGTCTCCCGGTGGTCCGCCGCGACGAGGCCTTCGAGGCGCTGCGCGCCCGTTCGGACGCCCATCTGGCGGCGACCGGTGCCCGGCCGCGGGTCTTCATCGCCGCGCTCGGCCCCGCCTCGGCACACACCGCGCGCGCCGCGTTCGCCGCCAACCTGTTCCAGGCGGGTGGCATCGAACCCGTCCACGAGCCGGTCCGGGTCGACGCCTCGTCGGCCGCCGCCGCTCTCGCCGCCTCGGGCACGGACGTGGTCTGTCTGTGCTCCAGTGACGCGCTCTACGCCGAACAGGCCGGCGACATCGCCGAAGCGCTCGTCTCGGCCGGTGCGCAGCGGGTGTACCTGGCGGGGCGGCCCGCTGCGTACCCGGGTGTCGACGAGTACGTCTTCGCCGGGTGCGACGTGGTGGCCGTCCTCTCCTCCGTTCTCGACCGTATGGGTGTGGCGTAATGCGGATCCCCGACTTCTCCGACATCGAGCTCGGGCCGGGCGGCGGCGCCGAGGTGACCGAGGACCAGTGGCGTGCCGCGGTCAAGGAGTCCTCCGGGACCTCCGACAACGACCTGCTGTGGGAGACCCCCGAAGGCATCGCGGTCAAGCCGCTCTACACCGGCCAGGACCTGGAGGGCATCGACTTCCTCGGGACGTACCCGGGGGTGGCGCCGTATCTGCGGGGTCCGTACCCGACGATGTACGTCAACCAGCCCTGGACGATCCGGCAGTACGCGGGCTTCTCCACCGCCGAGGAGTCCAACGCCTTCTACCGCCGTAACCTCGCGGCCGGGCAGAAGGGTCTGTCGGTCGCCTTCGACCTGCCGACCCACCGCGGCTACGACAGCGACCACCCGCGGGTGACCGGTGACGTCGGCATGGCCGGTGTCGCGATCGACTCGATCTACGACATGCGCCAGTTGTTCGACGGCATCCCGCTGGACAAGATGTCCGTGTCGATGACGATGAACGGCGCCGTGCTGCCCGTCCTCGCGTTGTACATCGTGGCCGCCGAGGAACAGGGCGTACCGCCCGAGAAGCTGGCCGGGACCATTCAGAACGACATTCTGAAGGAGTTCATGGTCCGCAACACGTACATCTATCCGCCGAAGCCCTCGATGCGGATCATCTCCGACATCTTCTCGTACACCTCGCAGAAGATGCCGCGCTACAACTCGATCTCCATTTCCGGCTACCACATCCAGGAGGCCGGGGCCACGGCCGACCTGGAGCTCGCGTACACCCTGGCCGACGGGGTGGAGTACCTGCGCGCCGGACGCGACGCCGGCCTCGACGTCGACGCGTTCGCACCTCGGCTGTCGTTCTTCTGGGCGATCGGCATGAACTTCTTCATGGAGGTGGCCAAGCTCCGGGCGGCCAGGCTGCTGTGGGCCAAGCTGGTCAGGGAGTTCGAGCCGAAGAACGCCAAGTCCCTGTCGCTGCGCACCCATTCACAGACGTCTGGGTGGTCGCTGACCGCGCAGGACGTGTTCAACAACGTCACCCGCACCTGTGTGGAGGCGATGGCCGCGACCCAGGGACACACGCAGTCACTGCACACCAACGCCCTCGACGAGGCGCTCGCCCTGCCCACCGACTTCTCGGCCCGCATCGCCCGCAACACCCAGCTGCTGCTCCAGCAGGAGTCCGGCACGGGACGGGTCATCGACCCGTGGGGCGGCAGCGCGTACGTGGAGAAGCTCACCTACGACCTGGCGCGTCGGGCCTGGCAGCACATCGAGGAGGTCGAGGCGGCGGGCGGCATGGCCAAGGCCATCGACGCCGGCATCCCCAAGCTCCGTATCGAGGAGGCGGCGGCCCGCACCCAGGCCCGCATCGACTCCGGACGCCAGCCCGTCATCGGCGTCAACAAGTACCGCGTCGAGACCGACGAGAAGATCGACGTGCTCAAGGTCGACAACTCCTCCGTGCGCACCCAGCAGCTGGAGAAACTGCGCCGGCTGCGCGAGGAGCGCGACGAACAGGTCTGCCAGGACGCGCTGCGCGCGCTGACGGAGGCAGCCGGACGGGAGCCGGGTCCCGGTCTTGAGGGCAACCTGCTGGCCCTGGCTGTCGACGCGGCACGGGCGATGGCGACCGTGGGCGAGATCTCGGACGCCCTGGAGAAGGTGTACGGCCGGCATGCGGGCCAGATCCGTACGATCTCCGGTGTGTACCGCAACGAGGCAGGGGAGTCGCCGTCCGTGGACCGTACCCGCGCGCTGGTCGACGCGTTCGAGGAGGCGGAGGGACGCCGGCCGCGGATCCTGGTCGCCAAGATGGGCCAGGACGGTCACGACCGCGGCCAGAAGGTGATCGCGACCGCCTTCGCCGACCTGGGCTTTGACGTGGACGTCGGCCCGCTGTTCCAGACGCCGGGCGAGGTCGCCCGGCAGGCGGTCGAGGCGGACGTCCACATCGTGGGCGTCTCCTCCCTGGCCGCCGGCCACCTCACGCTCGTACCCGCGCTTCGCGCGGAGCTCGCCGCCGAGGGCCGTGAGGACATCATGATCGTGGTGGGCGGGGTGATCCCGCCGCAGGACGTCGACGCGCTGCACGAGGCGGGCGCGGCAGCGGTGTTCCCGCCGGGAACGGTGATCCCGGACGCGGCCCACGATCTGGTGACGCGGCTCGGTGCCTCACTCGGTCACGAGCTGTGAGCCGCTGAACCGATGGCTCCGAAGATCGATCTCGACAGCTACGTGAAGGGCGTACTCGACGGGAAGCGCGCACACATCGCGCGCGCCATCACCCTCGTGGAGTCCACCCGCCCCGATCACCGGGCGCTGGCCCAGCGGTTGCTGCGCGAACTGCTGCCGCACTCGGGCAAGGCCCGCCGCATCGGCATCAGCGGGGTGCCCGGGGTCGGCAAGTCCACGTTCATCGACGCACTCGGCACGATGCTCACCGGGCTCGGGCACCGGGTCGCGGTGCTTGCCGTGGACCCGTCCTCCAGCCGTACCGGCGGCTCCATCCTGGGCGACAAGACCAGGATGGAGCGGCTCGCGGTGGACCCGGCTGCGTTCGTCCGCCCCTCCCCCACCGCCGGCACGCTGGGCGGGGTCGCGAAGGCGACCCGCGAGTCGATCGTGGTGATGGAGGCGGCGGGCTACGACGTGGTGCTGGTGGAGACGGTCGGCGTCGGCCAGTCGGAGACCGCTGTCGCCAACATGGTCGACACGTTTCTGCTGCTGACGCTGGCACGCACCGGTGACCAGCTCCAGGGCATCAAGAAGGGTGTGCTGGAGCTGGCGGACGCCATCGCCGTGAACAAGGCCGACGGGCCGCACGAGCGCGATGCCCGCTCGGCGGCGCGTGAACTGGCGGGTGCGCTCCGACTGATGCACCCGGTGGACGCGGCGTGGACCCCGCCGGTGCTGACCTGCAGCGCCCGGGAGTCCAGCGGTCTGGACACCTTGTGGGAGCGGCTGGAGCAGCACCGGACCCTGCTCGAATCGACGGGGCGGCTCGCGGCCAAGCGCAGCGAGCAGCAGGTCGACTGGACCTGGACCATGGTGCGGGACGACCTGTTGGACGGCCTGCGCAGTCATCCGGGGGTGCGCGCGCTCGCGCCGGAGCTCGAACTGCGCGTACGGGAGGGCTCGTTGCCTGCCACGCTGGCCGCCGAACAGATCCTGGAGGTGTTCCGGGGGCCGGGTCCGGCGACCGGGCGCGCAATTCCCTAGAGGTCGAACTGGTACTCGTACGAACGGTGCGTCGGCTCGTATCCGAACGCGTCGTTGATGCGCCGCATGTACGTGTTGCTGTCGGCGGTGTCCGCGAGCAGGCCGCCCAGGTCCGGGTGGCGCTCGCGGGCCCCGAGGATGGCCGCGGCCTTCATCCACCGGGCGAGGCCGTGGCCCCGGTGCTCGGGCAGGACGCCCGTCCCGTAGTGCTGCCCGTCGCCCTGTCCGTCACCGGGCACGACGAGTTCGGTGAAGCCCGCGATCGACCCGTCGGTCTCGTCGACGGCGGCCACCGTGTGAAGGTGGTCGCCGCGGTCCGTGACGGCCCGCGCGACGGCCCTGACCCGGTCGACGTCCCAGGCCACGGTGCCGTAGTCGGTGTCGTCCATGGGCATGTCGTCCATGGCGCGACGCGACGCGGCGAACGTGTGCGCCAGCGGTTCCGGGACGATGCCGTCCCAGGATTCCAGCCGGTAGCCCGGATGCTGTTCCCGGGTGACGGCGGTCAGGGCCGCGGTGTCCACCTTTCCCAGCACGAGCCGGGCGTAGGCGAGGGCGAGGACCCTGCGCACCCCCCTGGCCTGCAGGAACAGGTCTCCCGGGGTGCCGGCCTCGGTCTGCGCGACGACGGAACGCCGACCGTGCTCCCTGGCTCCCCGGACCGCCGCGTCGAGCAGCTGGGAGCCGGTGCCCTTCCGGCGTTCCACCGGGTGCACGTGGAGTTCCAGCTCGGCGAGGTGGTCCTGGCCCTCCCGGGTGAAGACCCGGAGGAACGCCGATCCGACGGGCGCACCCGCCTCGTCGGACGCCAGCCACGCCAGACGGTAGTCGTTGGCTCCGCGATCGGGATCGGTCAGGGCGGTCAGGTGTATCGGCAAGGTGACTCCGGAGTCGGGAGGGGAACGGCCCGGAGTACGAAACCACCCCCCGCTCCCCCACCGCAACGGGGTTGTCCGCAGCACATCGGCCACCACCGGCCGACGGCCGTGCTACATTGCAATCGGTACATGTGCATGCCTCTCATTCAGGCTCCGGTACCGATTCACCTTCAGCACGCCGATGCGCCCGTCCTCCGCGACCGGCGATCCGGCTTCATCGCATTGATTCCCTCGGTCCGGCACGGGCTCTCGCCCACCGGCCTTTCCTGCCCGTCGTCCGGGGCGTGAGATCTCCGCCCCCGTCTCAGCCGGGCCCCTTCATTCGCATGTCCGCGAAAGGACCACCCCGCATGACCACCACACTCGAACACCCCGTCACCACCACACTCGATCATCCCGTCACCACCGCTGCCGCCGCCGGCATCCTCGATCTCACACAGCAGGGGCACGGCTCCCTGCGCACCGCCGGCGGCCACCCCGCCCCCGGGGACGTACAGGTCACCGCGGCACTCATCCGCAAGTACGGCCTGCGCAAGGGCGATGTCGTCGAGGGCGCCTGCGAGCGTCCCCGCGCCCTGAGCGCCGTCGCACGCGTCAACGGGCTGCCCCCGCAGTCGCTGCGCGGCCGCCCGCACTTCCGCGACCTCACCCCGCTCCACCCCCGGCAGCGGCTGCACCTGGAAACACCGTCCGGCGGCCCCTCGACCCGCATCGTCGATCTGGTCGCCCCGATCGGCAAGGGACAGCGCGGGCTGATCGTCGCACCGCCCAGGACCGGCAAGACGGTTCTCCTCCAGCAGATCGCCGCCGCCGTCGCCGAGAACCACCCCGAGTCCCATCTGATGGTGGTACTCCTCGACGAACGCCCCGAGGAGGTCACCGACATGCGCCGCTCGGTGCGCGGCGAGGTCTACGCCTCCACCTTCGACCGGCCCGCCAAGGAACACATCGCCCTCGCGGATCTCGCCCTCGAACGGGCCAAGCGGCTCGTCGAGCAGGGCCGCGACGTCGTCATCCTGCTGGACTCGCTCACCCGGCTCTGCCGGGCCCACAACAACGCCGCGGGCAACGGCGGACGCACCCTCAGCGGCGGCGTGGACGCTGCCGCGCTGACCGGCCCCAAGCGGCTCTTCGGTGCCGCACGCCTCACCGAGGAGGCGGGCTCGCTGACCATTCTGGCCACGGCGCTCGTCGAGACCGGGTCCCGGGCGGACGAGTACTTCTTCGAGGAGCTGAAGGGCACCGGCAACATGGAGCTGCGGCTCGACCGCTCACTGGCCGAGAAGCGGATCCACCCGGCGGTGAACATCGCCGCCTCCGGCACCCGCCGCGACGAACTCCTCGTTCCGGCCGATACGTTGACCGCCGTACGAGGACTGCGCCGAGCCCTGCACTCCAGGGACGCCCAGACGTCCCTGGAGACGCTGCTGGACCGGATCAGGAACACCGGGGACAACGCCGCGTTCCTGCGCCTGATCCGCACCACTGTCCCGTCGGCCTGACGGGCCCCGGCTCCGGCCCCGGGCCCGGCTCACTTCATCCGGGCGTTCAGCGAGGCCGTGTGCTCGCGGACCTGCTCCGGGGTGAGATAACTGTCCGTGTACTCGAAGTCCCGCAGGGTCGCGGGCTTGCGGGACTGGAATCCGGTACGGACGAAGTCGTCGCCCGCCGCCGCGTTGATCAGCCAGTTGGCCATGACGCGGGCCTTGGCCACATTGGTCCGCAACGCCGACCAGTGGTAGCCACGGGCCACCGCCTGGGCCGTGATGCCGTGCATCTCGATGCCGAGCGGCTTGGACACGGCGTCCTTGCCACCGAGGTCCACGACGAGTCCGAGGTCCTTGTGGACGTACGGGCGCATCGGCTGGTGCCGGAGCGTCGCCAGCAGGTTGTCGGCGAGCCTGCGGCCCTGACGCATCGCGTGCTGGGCGGTGGGCGGGCAGACCGCTCCGTCGCCCTTGACGAGGTCCGGTACGGCCGCCACGTCCCCGAGGGCGAACATGCCGTCGTAGCCGGGCAGGTTCATCTCGGGGGTCACCGCCAGCCTCCCGCGCACCGTCTCCGCGTCGAAGGTGGTGACGAGCGGGCTCGCGGTGACACCGGCCGTCCAGATCAGCGTGCGGCAGGGCAGTACCCGGCCGTCGGTGAACGTCACCTTGTCGGCGCCCGCCTCCGCGATCGAGACGCCCAGCGACACCTCGATGCCGCGTTCACGCAGCACCTTCAGCGCGCTCTCGCCCAGCTTGTCACCCAGTTCGGGCATCAGCTTCGGGGCGATGTCGATGAGATGCCACTTGATCAGCTTCGGGTCGAGCCGGGGGTAGTGCCGCACCGCGTTGCTGGTGAGGCGCTGGAGGCAGGCAGCCGTCTCGGTTCCCGCGTAGCCGCCGCCGACCACCACGAACTGCAGCCGGGAGGCCCGCTCCTCCTCGTCGCTGCTGGCGTCGGCGAGGTCGAGCTGGGCGATCACGTGGTCACGTACGTACGCCGCCTCGGCCAGCGTCTTCATGCCGCGGGCGTTGTCGAGCAGTCCGGGAATGTCGAAGGTGCGGGTGACGCTGCCCGGGCTGAGCACGATGTAGTCGTACGGCTCGTGGACGACCTCGTCGGTGATCTTGCGGATGACGCAGACCTTCGCCTTGGGGTCCACTCCGATGGCCCCGCCGGGAATGATGCGGGTGCGGTGCCGGCTGCTCCGTCGCAGTGACACCGCGACCGACTGCGGGGTGAGGACGCCGGAGGCGACCTGCGGCAACAGGGGCAGATAGAGCTGGTACGAGAACGGCGCGACGAGCACGATGTCCGCTTCGCCCGGGCGGAGCCCGCGCTCCAGACGGCGTACGCACTCGACCCCGGCGAATCCGGCTCCGACAACGAGAATCCTGGGTCGTGCCACAGTGTTCGTCCCTTCTCGGGGTCTGCACGGTCATCCGTTCGCCTGCCCCGTCACACGCGCCCGTCACCTCTCATCTTCACGAGACGGGCGCGAGTCCGCCTGCTGAGCGGGCAGAACGGACGACCCCGGTCCGGGTCATCTGGCCAGGAACGTCCAGGCGGTACAGGCGCCTCCCGCCGTACTCGCGACCACCGCGGCGGCGACGCAGCGCGCCCTGAGCCTGCGATATCGCTCGCTGTACTCGCCGCGCAGCTCGGCGGCCCGGACCGAGACGCGCACGAGCATCGCCCGCGAGGCGGCGGTCCGGTCCGCCGTGTAGACCCGTTCCACGTCCTCGCGCTGGGCCGTCGTCAGCCATGGAAGTCCGTCCGTGAAGCGACGGGCCCGCCGGCGGGCGTCCTCGACCTCGGCGTTCCACAGCAGATAGCCCTCCATCTGGGCCAGTCCGCGGGCGGCGTCCTTGTCGCGGTCGGAACCCATGCGCTTCTCCTCTCCGCCGGCCGTCCTGCTCACGCCTGCTTGTCCCCCGGTGCCACCGTCACGGAGCGGTCCTGGCGGTTGGCGGCCTCGTCGAGCTCACGCACGGCCGGGTGGTGCAGGTCGAACGCCGGAGATTCGGAACGGATCCGGGGCAGCGTGACGAAGTTGTGCCGCGGCGGCGGGCAGGAGGTCGCCCACTCCAGCGAACGGCCGTAGCCCCACGGGTCGTCGACCTCGATCTTCTTGCCGTACTTGGCGGTCTTCCACACGTTGTAGAAGAACGGCAGCATCGACAGGCCGAGCAGGAACGAGGAGATGGTCGAGATCGTGTTCAGCGCCGTGAAACCGTCACTGGAGAGGTAGTCGGCGTAACGACGGGGCATGCCCTCGGCGCCGAGCCAGTGCTGGACCAGGAACGTGCCGTGGAACCCGACGAACAGGGTCCAGAAGGTGATCTTGCCGAGCCGCTCGTCCAGCATCTTGCCGGTGAACTTCGGCCACCAGAAGTGGAATCCGGCGAACATCGCGAACACTACGGTGCCGAAGACGACGTAGTGGAAGTGCGCGACCACGAAGTACGAGTCCGAGACGTGGAAGTCCATCGGCGGCGAGGCCAGGATGACGCCCGTCAGACCGCCGAAGAGGAAGGTGACGAGGAAGCCGATGGACCAGAGCATCGGTGTCTCGAAGGACAGCGAGCCCTTCCACATCGTGCCGATCCAGTTGAAGAACTTCACCCCGGTGGGCACCGCGATGAGGAACGTCATGAAGGAGAAGAACGGCAGCAGCACGCCTCCGGTGACGTACATGTGGTGCGCCCACACGGTCACGGAGAGGCCGGCGATGGAGATCGTCGCGGCCACCAGGCCGATGTAGCCGAAGATCGGTTTCCGGCTGAAGACGGGGATGATCTCACTGACGATCCCGAAGAACGGGAGCGCGATGATGTACACCTCCGGGTGGCCGAAGAACCAGAAGAGGTGCTGC
Organism: Streptomyces sp. NBC_00236; assembly: GCF_036195045.1. Classification (NCBI taxonomy): domain Bacteria; kingdom Bacillati; phylum Actinomycetota; class Actinomycetes; order Kitasatosporales; family Streptomycetaceae; genus Streptomyces; species Streptomyces sp. NBC_00236. Next base: position 233,838 of record NZ_CP108100.1, read on the forward strand.
CAGAGCAGCGCGCCGCCGTTGGTCGCGTCGAAGACGTGGGCGCCGAACTTCCGGTCCGCCTCCAGCGCCAGGAGCGCGGCGGCGAGCACCGGGAAGGCCAGCAGGACCAGCACACCGGTCAGCAGGACGTTCCAGACGAAGATCGGCATGCGGAACATCGTCATGCCGGGCGCGCGCATGCAGATGATCGTGGTGATGAAGTTGACCGAGCCGAGGATCGTGCCGAAGCCGGAGAAGGCCAGCCCCATGATCCACATGTCACCGCCGATCCCGGGCGACCGGACGGCGTCCGTCAGCGGGGAGTAGGCGAACCAGCCGAAGTCGGCCGCGCCGTTCGGCGTGAGGAAGCCGGCCACCACGATGAGGGAGCCGAAGAGGTAGAGCCAGTACGCGAACATGTTCAGCCGCGGGAACGCCACGTCCGGCGCGCCGATCTGCAGCGGCATGATCCAGTTGGTGAATCCGGCGAACAGCGGCGTCGCGAACATCAGCAGCATGATCGTGCCGTGGATGGTGAACGCCTGGTTGAACTGCTCGTTGGACACGAGCTGGGTGCCCGGACGGGCCAGCTCGGCGCGCATGACGAGCGCGAGCAGGCCGCCGACGATGAAGAACGCGAACGAGGTGACCAGGTACAGCGAACCGATCGTCTTGTGGTCGGTGGTGGTCAGCCACTTGATGACGACGTTTCCCGGCTCCTTGCTGTGCACCGGAAGCTCGTTGGCGTACGACTCCTCTTCTTCCGTCGGCTCTGCTGTGCCCGTCGTCGTCACAGGGACGCTCCTTCGGTTGTCATCCGCGGGTGGACCGCGCACCCGGTGTGGCGCCGCTCCGGCGAGTCGGCCGAACGGCCCTCCCCGCGCGTCGCGCGTGTTTCCGGTTGCAGCAAACCAGCCACGGGCCTTCCGAGGGCCGCCCGGCGCCCGCCACGGCGGCACTTTCACTCGTCAGGGCGTCCCCCGGTCCACCGCCGGCCGGGCGCGCGGGGGCGTCGCCGCACACAGCTCCGCCCCGGCGCGACGGAAGGCCGGCCGGGGCGGAGCAGCAGTCACCGGGCGAGCGGACGGGGGCTGAGGCGCGGGCCCCCTGGTCCTTTCGCCCTTGTCACATCAGGCGAGGCTCGCGATCGCCCGGTTGAACGTGGCCGACGGGCGCATGACGGCCGCGGCCTTGGCCGGGTCGGGCTGGTAGTAGCCGCCGATGTCGGCCGGCTTGCCCTGGACCGCGATGAGCTCGCCGACGATGGTCTGCTCCTGCTCGGCCAGCGTCTTGGCGAGCGGGGCGAACGCCGTCGCGAGGTCCGCGTCGGCGGTCTGCTTCGCCAGCTCCTGGGCCCAGTACAGGGCGAGGTAGAAGTGGCTGCCGCGGTTGTCGATGCCGCCGAGCTTGCGGCTGGGCGACTTGTCCTCGTTCAGGAACGTGGCGGTCGCACGGTCCAGCGTGTCGGCGAGGACCTGGGCGCGCGCGTTGTCCGTGGTCTGTGCGAGGTGCTCGAAGCTGACCGCGAGGGCGAGGAACTCGCCCAGGCTGTCCCAGCGCAGGTAGTCCTCCTTGACGAGCTGCTGGACGTGCTTGGGCGCGGAGCCGCCGGCGCCCGTCTCGAACAGACCGCCACCGTTCATCAGCGGCACGACGGAGAGCATCTTCGCGCTGGTGCCGAGTTCCAGGATCGGGAACAGGTCGGTGAGGTAGTCACGCAGCACGTTGCCCGTCACCGAGATGGTGTCCTCGCCGCGGCGGATGCGCTCCAGCGAGAAGGCGGTCGCCTTCTCCGGGGTCATGATCTCGATCTGGAGACCGTCGGTGTCGTGCTCGGCCAGGTAGGTCTTGACCTTGGCGATGAGCTGCGCGTCGTGGGCGCGGTCCTCGTCGAGCCAGAACACGGCCGGGTTGCCGGTCGCGCGGGCGCGGGTGACGGCGAGCTTGACCCAGTCCTGGATCGGCAGGTCCTTGGTCTGGCACATCCGGAAGATGTCCCCGGCGCCCACGGTCTGCTCCAGCACGGCGTTGCCGGCGGCGTCGACGACCCGCACGGTGCCCGTGGCGGGGATCTCGAAGGTCTTGTCGTGGCTGCCGTACTCCTCGGCCTTCTGCGCCATCAGACCGACGTTGGGCACCGAGCCCATGGTCGACGGGTCGAAGGCGCCGTGCGCGCGGCAGTCGTCGATCACGACCTGGTAGACACCGGCGTAGCTGCTGTCCGGCAGGACGGCGAGCGTGTCGGCCTCCTGGCCGTCGGGGCCCCACATGTGGCCGGAGGTACGGATCATGGCCGGCATGGAGGCGTCGACGATGACGTCGCTGGGGACGTGCAGGTTGGTGATGCCCTTGTCGGAGTCGACCATGGCCAGGGCGGGGCCCTCGGCGAGTTCGGCCTCGAAGGACGCCTTGATCTCGGCGCCGATGTGGGGCACCGAGTCGAGACCCTTGAGGATCCCGCCGAGGCCGTCGTTCGGGGTGAGGCCGGCGGCGGCCAGGACGTCGCCGTACTTGGCGAAGGTGTTCGGGAAGAAGGCGCGGACCACGTGACCGAAGATGATCGGGTCGGAGACCTTCATCATGGTGGCCTTGAGGTGGACGGAGAAGAGCACGTCCTCGGACTTGGCCCGGGCGATCTGCGCGGTGAAGAACTCGCGCAGCGCCGCGACGCGCATGACGGCCGCGTCCACGACCTCGCCCGCGAGGACCGGTACGGACTCGCGCAGCACCGTGGTGGTGCCGTCGTCGCCCACGAGCTCGATGCGCAGCGTGCCGGGCTCGGCGATCACGGCGGACTTCTCGGTGGAACGGAAGTCGTCGACGCCCATGGTGGCGACGTTCGTCTTCGAGTCGGCCGTCCAGGCGCCCATGCGGTGCGGGTGGGTCTTGGCGTAGTTCTTGACCGACGCGGGGGCACGGCGGTCGGAGTTGCCCTCACGCAGGACGGGGTTGACCGCGCTGCCCTTGATCTTGTCGTAGCGGGCGCGGACGTCCTCGTCCTCGTCGTTCTTCGGGTCGTCCGGGTAGTCCGGAAGCGCGTAGCCCTGCCCCTGCAGCTCGGCGATCGCGGCCTTCAGCTGCGGGATCGAGGCCGAGACGTTCGGCAGCTTGATGATGTTCGCACCGGGAGTCGTGGCCAGCGCGCCGAGCTCGGCAAGAGCGTCGTCGATGCGCTGGTTCTCCTGGAGGCGGTCGGGGAAACTGGCGATGATCCGGCCCGCCAGGGAGATGTCACGGCTCTCCACGGTGACCCCGGCCTTCGAGGCATAGGCCTCGACCACGGGCAGGAACGAATACGTCGCCAGGGCCGGGGCCTCGTCGGTGTGTGTATAGATGATGGTCGAGTCAGTCACCCTGTGCTCCGCTCCACGTCTGCAACATTGCTTGACATCAAGATATCTCGTGATCGCCGCTGTCTCGACAGGGCCCTGCCCCACATGATTTTGCGCTGCGCCCTTCGCCCTGGCAGCGTGCGTTGCATGAGCACCGACAAAGGGCACGAGACGGCCGGCGCGGCCCTCGCACAGGCGGTCCGGCTGCGCGAGCGCAGGACCCCACAGGCGCACGAGGAGCTGGTGCGCCTGGCGGGGCGCCATCCGCACGATGCCGCCATCGCCTACCAGGCCGCCTGGTCCCACGACCGGCTCGGCCTCGAAGCTCAGGCCGTTCCGTTCTACGAGCGCGCGCTGGCCGGGACGGGACTCCCGGCGCAGGACCGCCACGGGGCCTTCCTCGGCCTCGGCAGCACGCTGCGGGTGCTGGGCCGCCACGAGGAGGCGCGCGAGGTGCTCGGCCGGGGTCTGGACGAGTTCGCGCAGGACCCCGCCCTGCGGACGTTCCTGGCCATGACGCTGTACAACCTGGGCGAGTCCCGCGAAGCGGTGCGCACCCTCCTGCTGGTGTCGGCCGCCACCAGCGAGGATCCGCAGGTGCGGTCGTACCGTCCGGCGATCGAGTACTACGCCGATCACCTGGACGACACGGAGTAGGACCGCTCAGGGCCGGTGCCTCGGTGGGACCTGTTCACCGGCCGGGACGGGGCCGGGCGGGGTGCCGTCACCGAACGGCCTGCCGCCGAGCTGCTCGCGGTGGTGCGGCGTCAGGAATCCGGACAGGTCGGGCCCGGCGGGCACGATGCCGGTGGGGTTGATGCCGGTGTGGACCCGGTAGTAGTGCTGCTTGATGTGGTGGAAGTCGACGGTGTCCCCGAATCCGGGGGTCTGGTAGAGGTCCCGGAGGTAGGCCCACAGGACCGGATCCTCGGCCAGTTTGGAGCGGTTGCACTTGAAGTGACCGTGGTAGACGGCGTCGAAGCGCACCAGTGTGGTGAAGAGGCGGATGTCGGCCTCGGTGATCGTGTCGCCGACGAGGTAGCGCCGGTCCGCCAGCCGCTGCGACACCTCGTCCAGACGGCGGAAGAGCGCCTCGTAGGCGCTCTCGTACGTGCTCTGGCCGTCGGCGAACCCGGCCCGGTACACGCCGTTGTTGATGTCGCGGTAGATCCCCTCCATCACCTCGTCGATCTCTTCCCGCAAGGGCTCCGGGTACAGGTCGGGTGCTCCGGGGCGGTGCAGCGCGGTCCACTCGGTGGCGAGGTCCAGGGTGATCTGCTGGTAGTCGTTGGTGACGAGCCTGCCGCTGGGGACGTCGATGATCGCGGGGACGCTGACGCCGCCGGGGTAGCCACGCTCCCGCGCGTCGTACGCCTCGCTCAGGTAGCGGATGCCGAGCACCGGGTCCCGGCCGTCCGGGTCCAGCGTGAAGCGCCAGCTGCGGTCGTCCTGCAACGGGTCGGCGACGGCGAGCGAGAGGGCGCTCTCCAGGCCCAGCAGCCTGCGGGAGACCAGGGCGCGGCTCGCCCAGGGGCAGGCGCGGCTGACGACGAGGCGGTAGCGGTCCGCCTCGACGGGCCAGCCGCCCTGTCCGTCGGCGGTGATGCGGTCGGCGAAATGGCTGCGGGACCGTTTGAAAGGCTTGTGTCCGTACGAACGGTTGCCGTCCTGTGCCGTGCCGTCGGGGTCGTTCATCGCGTCTCCTCCGTGATCCGCTCAGTGGTCCGCCGGTGAGGGTGCGGACTGCCGTGTACGGTCTCTGCCCCGCCGGGCCCCGCCCACATCGGCGAGCGCCACGACGAGTCCGGCGAGCACGAAGGCGACGGAGACGATGAGCCCGTGGTCGTAGGCGGTGGACCAGGCCGCGGAGCCCACCTGGGCGAAGAACACCGAGCCCACGGCGGCGATCCCGATCGCGGAGCCGACGCGCTGGCCGGTCTGCAGGGTGCCGCCGGCGCTTCCCGCCGTGGCGACCGGCACCTGCGACAGGGTCAGGGTCTGGTTGGGAGCGATGACCAGACCGCTGCCCAGTCCGGCCAGGAGCAGCGGGGCGGCCATCGCCCATCCCGCGCCTCTGCCGGGCACCAGGTGGACGGCGAGGGCGGTGGCGGCCAGTCCGACCGCCACGGTGGCCATGCCCACGACGACGAGGGGCCGTCCGTACCGCCCGACGAGTCTGCCGCCCGGGCTCGCGGCCACGGCGGACCCGAGGGCGAACGGGGTGATCGCCAGGCCCGCCTGCAGGGCGGTGTAGTGCAGGCCGCTCTGCAGGTAGAGCGTGGTGATGAAGAAGATCGAGGTGAAACCGGCGAAGTACAGCAGGATCAGCAGGCAGCCCAGCCAGTAGGAGCGGACCCGGAAGAGCCTGAGGTCGACGACCGGCTGGGTGCCGCGGCGCCCGCACCGCGACTCCCAGCCGACGAACGCGCCAAGGAGGGCGGCGGCGACCAGCAGGAGCAGCCACTTCCCGTTGCCCGGCCACTGATGGGCCTGGACGAACGGCAGCAGCAGAGCCAGCACCCCCGCGCCCAGCAGCAGGATCCCCAGGGGGTCCAGGTCCCGCAGCCGTACCGGGCCCGCGGAAGGCGTGTCCGGCAGGAGCCGCCGCGCCAGCAGGAGGCAGACGAACCCGAGCGGCAGGTTGACGTAGAACACCCAGCGCCAGCCCTCCTCCGCGCCGGCCGCCTGGATGAGAAGTCCGCCCAGCAGCGGACCGACGGCGGTGGAGATGCCGACCACGGTGCCGAACATGCCGAAGGCCCGGCCGCGTTCCCGCCCGGAGAACATCTGCTGGATGAGGGCGGAGATCTGCGGCGAGAGGAGACCGCCCGCCAGTCCCTGGACCAGTCGGGCGATCACGAGCCAGGTGCTGGACTGGGCCGCACCGCAGGCCGCGGACGACAGGGTGAAGAGCACCAGCCCCGCCATGAAGACCTCGCGTCGTCCACGGGCGTCCCCCAGACGCCCGGCGGGGATCAGGAAGAGCCCGAAGGCGAGCGCGTACCCGGAGAGCACCCACTGCAGGTCGGACTCGGGGGTGTGCAGCCCTTCCCGGATGGAGGGCAGGGCCACATTGACGATGGACACGTCCAGCAGCGTCATGAATCCCGCGACCAGGCAGACCGCGAGCGCCTTCCACCGCCGGGGGTCGGGGGTGTCCGGTCCGGCGGCGGAGGCCGCATCCCGGCCCGCAGAACCCCGGTACCCCGCGCTCTCTGCCATGGCTCGCACCCTAGGGCGCACGGGCCGATTCCTCACCCCGGCAGAGCCACCCGGCCCACTGGTGGGGTTCGACCTTGGCATCCACCCGCACTTTTGCGCTTGATCCTTGCATGTGCAAGTTTATTCGCCCTAGAGTGCTGCATATGCAGACCTATACCATCGGGCAGGCCGCCCGCCTGCTGGGCGTCAGCCCGGACACCGCGCGGCGCTGGGCGGATGCCGGCCGCGTCGCCACCCATCGCGAGGAGGGCGGCCGTCGCCTCATCGACGGCCGCGACCTGGCCGCGTTCTCCGTGGAGGTCGCGCAGAACGGCACGGGCGAGGAGGAGGTCTCGTACACCTCCGCACGCAACGCCTTCCCGGGCATCGTCACCGCGGTCAAGCTCGGGGACGTGGCGGCTCAGGTGGAGATCCAGGCGGGTCCGCACCGGCTCGTGTCGCTGCTGACCCGGGAGGCCGTCGAGGAACTCGGGCTGGAGGTCGGCATGACGGCGACCGCCCGCGTGAAGTCGACCAGCGTGCACATCGACCGCACCTGACCCGTCACCCCCGCCCCTCCGCTTCGGCGGGGCCGGCGATCTGCACCAGGACCGGAGCGGGAGCGGCGCAGCAGCCACCGCCGTCGTTCTGTTCTGCGGCGGGTTCGTCGAAGAGGCCGGCGCCGCCGCAGACCCCCGTCTCGGGGAGGGTGAGTTCGACGCGGTCGGCGGCCTCGGTGTCGCCGGCGAGGGCAGCGGCGACCGAGCGGACCTGCTCGTAGCCGGTCATGGCCAGGAAGGTGGGGGCCCGTCCGTAGGACTTCATGCCGACCAGGTAGACGCCTTGTTCGGGGTGGGACAGCTCGCGGTGGCCGTGCGGGTAGACGGTGCCGCAGGAGTGCTGGTTCGGGTCGATGAGCGGGGCGAGCTCCACCGGCGCCTGGAGGCGTTCGTCCAGGGCGAGGCGGAGTTCGGACAGGAAGGACAGGTCGGGGCGCAGGCCCGTCAGGACGATGACCTCGTCCACCGGGTCGAGACGCCGGCCGTCCTCACCGGTCAGGACCAGGCGGTCGTCGTCGGTGGGCTCGACGCTCCCGGTGCGGAATCCGGTGACCGCCTCGGCGTGTCCGTGGTCGACGGCGGCCTTGGCCGCCAGACCCAGGGCGCCCCGCGCGGGAAGCTGGTCGGATGAGCCACCGCCGAAGGTGGAGCCGCTGATACCGCGGCGCAGGATCCACACGGAGTGCGTTCCGGGTGCCTCCTTCGCGAGGTCGGCGAGGCCGGCCAGCGCGGTGAACGCGGAGGCCCCCGAGCCGATGACAGCGGTGCGCCTGCCCGTGTACCGGGCGCGGACCGCGGGGTCCCTGAGGTCGGGGATGCGGTAGGAGATCCGGGCGGACGCGGCGTGCTCGCCCAGGGCGGGCAGCCCGTCGGCGCCGATCGGGCTCGGGGTGGACCAGGTGCCGGACGCGTCGATCACGGCCCGGGCCAGGATCCGCTCCTCGGCGCCCTCGGCGAGCGCGAGGCGGACGGTGAAGGGCTGCTGCTCCCGGTCCGCGTCGACGATCCGGTCGCGGCCGAGGCGGGAGACGCCGGTGACGGTGGCGCCGTAGCGGACCTTGTCGCCGAGGACGTCCGCGAGGGGCTGGAGGTACTGCTCGGCCCAGTCGCCGCCGGTGGGGTAGGTGTCCGCGTCGGGCCGGGTCCAGCCGGTGGGCGCCAGGAGCTTCTCGGCGGCCGGGTCGGTCAGTTCGCCCCAGGTGGAGAACAGCCGCACGTGCGACCAGCCGCGGACCGCCGTCGCGGCACCGGGACCGGCCTCCAGGACCAGCGGTTCGATGCCGCGCTCGACGAGATGGGCGGCGGCCGCCAGCCCGGTGGGGCCGGCGCCGATGACGACGACCGGAAGCTGTGCAGTGGTGGTCATGGCGGTGATGTCCTCCTGGACGGGCGGCCGCTCCCGGCCGCTGATTCGATCGCTGTCTATCTACGAAGCTTGCACCTGGTATCAACGGATGTCAATATAGACGCATGTCGAATTCAGGGATGGCGGAACTGCCGACGCCGGCCGTGGATGCCGTGGTGCCGTGCTGCCCGCCGATCACCGCCGGAGAACTGTCACCGAGCGAAGCCGAGCGGATGGCCGTGATGTTCAAGGCGCTGTCCGACCCGGTGCGGCTGCGCCTGTTCTCGAAGGTCGCGTCACACGCGGGCGGCGAGGCGTGCGTGTGCGACATCTCCGATGTCGGTGTCTCCCAGCCGACCGTGTCCCACCACCTGAAGAAGCTGCGCGAGGCCGGCCTGCTGACCTCGGAGCGGCGCGGCACCTGGGTCTACTACCGGGTCGCCCCGTCCGTCGTGGCGGCCATGTCCGCCATGCTCGACCTGCGCCCCTGACTGCGCGCCGATGCCCCGCTCGCCGCACGTGCGGCGAGCGGGGCATCGGCACCAGCGTCAGCCCTCCCGGCCCGCTGCGACGGACGGGGCGAACCTGCCGCGCCAGGCCAGCGCGACGTACACCAGCCCGATCAGCACCGGAACCTCGATCAGCGGGCCGACGACACCCGACAGGGCCTGGCCGGAGGTGACGCCGAAGGTGGCGATGGCGACGGCGATGGCCAGCTCGAAGTTGTTGCCGGCCGCGGTGAAGGCCAGGGTCGCGGTGCGGTCGTAGGCGAGTCCGAGTGCCTTGCCGAGCAGGAAGGAGCCGAAGAACATGATCGCGAAGTACACCAGCAGGGGCAGTGCGATCCGTACGACGTCCAGCGGCTGCGAGGTGATCGTCCTCCCCTGAAGGGCGAACAGGACGATGATCGTGAACAGCAGCCCGTACAGCGCCCACGGCCCGATCCTCGGCAGGAACGTCGCCTCGTACGACTCGCGGCCCATCTTCCTCTCGCCGATGCGGCGGGTGAGGAAGCCGGCGAGCAGCGGGACACCGAGGAAGACGATGACGTTGAGGGCGATGTGCCAGACGGGCACGTCGAGGCCCTGTCCGTCGCCGAGGCCCAGCCACCGCGGCAGCAGGTCGAGGTAGAACCAGCCCAGTACGCCGAACGCGAGGACCTGGAAGACGGAGTTGAGGGCGACGAGGACGGCGGCGGCTTCGCGGTCGCCGCAGGCGAGGTCGTTCCAGATGATGACCATGGCGATGCAGCGGGCGAGGCCGACGATGATCAGGCCGGTGCGGTATTCGGGCAGGTCGGGCAGGAAGATCCACGCCAGGGCGAACATGACGGCGGGGCCGACGATCCAGTTGATGACCAGCGAGGAGACCATCAGCCTGCGGTCGCCGGTGACGGTGTCGAGCCTGTCGTAGCGGACCTTGGCCAGCACCGGATACATCATGACCAGCAGGCCGAGCGCGATCGGCAGGGAGATCCCGCCGATCTCGATCTTCGCGAGCGCGTCGTTCATCCCCGGGATCAGGCGGCCCAGGCCGAGACCGACGGCCATGGCGAGCAGGATCCATACCGCGAGGTAGCGGTCGAGGGTGGAGAGCTTCCTGACGATCGAGTCGTCCCCACCACCGACCGGAGCGGGGGAGGTGGCGGCTTCGGCGGAGGTCACGGGCAGGCCCTCTTGTTCGTGGAGGCGGTGCGAGCGGAGTCGGCCAGCGCCGCGAACTGCTCGGAGAGCCCGGCCAGGACCTCGGGCTTGAGCCTGTAGTAGGTGAAGCGGCCGCAGGGCTCGGTCTCCACCACACCCGCCTCGCGCAGGACCTTCATGTGATTGGAGAGGTTCGTCTGCTTCGCGCCCGTCTCCTCGACCAGGTGCGTCGTACAGAGCGTCTCGCGCGCCAGCAGGGTCACGATCCGGAGGCGGAGCGGATCGCCCAGCACCCGGATCAGATCAGGATCGACTGAAGTCAGCATGCACTGATACTCTCACATCATCACTCGCTGATACCAGTGGGGGCTGATTCATCGACGGCTGGTTCCGTCATGCGACGAGGGAGCACGATCACCATGGCCGAGCCCGGCGGGAAGCCGTCCGTCCTCTTCGTCTGCGTGCACAACGCAGGCCGTTCCCAGATGGCGGCGGCCTGGCTGACCCATCTGGCCGGGGACCGGATCGAGGTCCGCTCCGCCGGTTCGGACCCGGGCTCCCACGTCAACCCCGCCGCCGTCGAGGTGATGGCGGAGGCCGGGATCGACATCTCCGCCGAGACGCCGAAGATCCTGACGGCCGACGCCGTCCGGGGATCGGACGTGTGCGTCACCATGGGCTGCGGCGACACCTGTCCCGTCTTCCCCGGCAAGCGTTACCTCGACTGGGAACTGGACGACCCGGCCGGCCGGGGAGTCGAGGCCGTGCGCATCGTCCGCGACGAGATCAGGGCGCTGGTGGAGGATCTGATCGCCGAGCTCGCCCCGGACGGCAGTGCCTGACGGGCCGTCCGTCAGGCACTGCCCTTCTTGGCCGCGGCGAGGATCTTCACAACGGTGTGGAAGAAGCGCGTCGTCGCGTCGTGGCCGAGGACGCGCTCCTGGAACCCCTTCGCGGCGGGCGCCTTGCCCTTGATCAGGTGCCAGACGACGAAGGCGTCGTACCCGCTCGTGCCGATGATCTCCATGTCCTTCTTCGGAGAGAGCATCGGCAGGGAAAGCTCCGGATCGATCCGCTCGGTCGTGAACACCACGCAGCAGCGCAGATCGTCGGTGACCGTGACCTTCTTGAACGGGTCCAGCGCGATCAGCGCCTCCAGTTCCGGCACCGTACGCAGACAGACCGCGACCTCGTAGCCGAGTTCCTGGGTCAGCCGCTCACGGACACGGGCACCGAGCACGGCCCGGTCCGTCTCGTCGGACTCGAAGAAGACGTTCCCGCTCTGGATGTAGCTGCGTACGGAGTCGAACCCCATCTCCGTGAACAGACCGCGCAGATACTCCATCTTCACCGAGCGGCCCGGCACGTTCATTCCGCGCAGGAACGCGATGTACAGCATTCAGATCACCTGTCCGCAAGGAGATGTCCGCCGGAGCAGAGGAACCACGGCCGCGCCGGACAGCGTAGCCCGGGAGCCGTTCGACAGCAGGGCGGCGGGTCCGTGCGCCTGCGGCGGACTCTTCGGCGGATCTCGCGCAGGAGCGGAGAGGCGCGGTTCTTCGCACAGGGCCTCCGGCGTCCTACGGTGGTGGTCCAGCCTCGACAGCCTTCCTGGGAGATTCCGTTGCGCATGCTGATCAACGTCCCTGAAACCGTGGTCGCCGACGGGCTGCGCGGCATGGCCGCCGCCCATCCCGAACTGACCGTGGACGTCGAGAACCGTGTCGTCGTACGGCGCGACGCGCCCGTGGCCGGCAAGGTCGCCCTGGTCTCCGGTGGCGGGTCCGGTCACGAACCGCTCCATGCCGGGTTCGTCGGCCCCGGCATGCTCTCGGCCGCCTGCCCCGGCGAGGTCTTCACCTCACCCGTGCCGGATCAGATGGTGCGGGCCGCCGCCGCCGTCGACAGCGGCGCCGGCGTGCTGTTCGTCGTGAAGAACTACACCGGCGACGTGCTCAACTTCGAGATGGCCGCCGAACTCGCCGACGAGGAAGGCGTGCAGGTCGCCCAGGTGCTCGTCAATGACGATGTGGCGGTGACCGACAGCCTCTTCACGGCCGGGCGCCGGGGCACGGGGGCGACCCTGTTCGTCGAGAAGATCGCCGGGGCCGCCGCGGAGGAGGGCGCACCGCTGGACCGGGTGGCGGCCCTCGCACGGCAGGTCAACGAGGCGTCGCGGAGTTTCGGTGTGGCGCTGACCTCGGTCACCACGCCGGCCAAGGGCTCCCCCACCTTCGATCTCCCGCCCGGCGAACTCGAACTCGGGGTGGGGATCCACGGCGAGCCGGGAAGGGAGCGGCGCCCGATGATGACCTCACGGGAGATCGCCGACTTCGCGGTCGACGCGGTGCTGGAGGACCTGCGGCCACGGGGTCCTGTCATCGCGCTCGTCAACGGGATGGGCGCGACACCGCTGCTGGAGCTGTACGGATTCAACGCCGAGGTGCAGAGGGTGCTCTCCGAGCGCGGCGTGGTGGTGGCCCGTACCCTCGTGGGGAACTATGTGACCTCGCTCGACATGGCGGGCTGTTCGGTGACGCTCTGCCAGGTCGACGAGGAGCTGGTACGGCTCTGGGACGCGCCGGTGCAGACACCCGCACTGCGCTGGGGCCGCTGACCCGCCCGACCCCTCGCGGGGACGCCGATTCATCCGACGCACCGAGGAGCGCATGTGCTCGACGCCGAATTCTTCCACCGCTGGATGTCCACGACCGCGGCCTCGGTCGACCGTGAGGCGGCCCGTCTGACCGAGCTCGACTCCGCGATCGGGGACGCCGACCACGGCAGCAATCTGCAGCGCGGGTTCGCCGCGGTCTCGGCCGCACTGGACAAGGAGCCGCCACAGACCCCGGGCGCCGTACTGATGCTGGCCGGGCGGCAGTTGATCTCGTCCGTCGGGGGCGCGTCGGGGCCCTTGTACGGGACGTTGCTGCGGCGTACGGGAAAGGCGCTGGGTGACGCGCCCGCCGTCGCAGCCGGGGACGTGGCGCGCGCGCTCGGAGAGGGTGTGGCGGCGGTGGCCCAGCTGGGCGGGGCACAGGCCGGTGACAAGACGATGCTCGACGCGCTGCTGCCGGCCGTCGAGGCGCTCACGACGTCGTTCGAGGCGGGAGCGGACGCGGCCCGGGCGGGCGCGCTGGCGACCGTCCCCCTGCAGGCGCGCAAGGGCCGGGCGAGCTATCTGGGTGAGCGGAGTATCGGGCATCAGGATCCGGGGGCCACGTCGGCCGCGCTGCTGATCGCCGCGCTCGCGGAGACGGCCGCCGTGGCGGGAGGTGGCGCATGAGCGCGGACAAGCAGGTCGGGATCGTGCTGGTGTCGCACAGCGGCCCGGTGGCCGCGGCGGTCGCCGACCTGGCGAAGGGGCTCGCGGCCGGCGGTGCCACGGCGCCGGTGGCCGCGGCCGGCGGCACGCCCGCGGGCGGGCTCGGGACCAGTGCGGAGCTCATCGCGGAGGCGGCCCGGACCGTGGACGGCGGTGTGGGGGTCGCGGTCCTCGTCGACCTGGGAAGCGCCGTGCTGACGGTGAAGGCGATGCTGGCCGAGGGCGACGAGCTCCCGGACGGGGCACGCCTGGTGGACGCGCCGTTCGTGGAGGGGGCGGTGGCCGCCGTGGTCACGGCATCGGCCGGCGGCGACCTGGACGCGGTGGCGGCCGCGGCCGCGGAGGCGTACGGCTACCGCAAGGTCTAGGACGGCCTGTCGTCCGGGGTTCAACGGCCGCCATGCCCACACTTGACGGCATGACACCCCGCGATCCCGCCAGGCGCAGTGCCGGTCTCCTCCTGTTCCGCCACCGCGGCAGCGGCTTCGAAGTCCTCATCGGTCACATGGGCGGGCCGTTCTGGGCACGTCGGGAGAGTGCGGCCTGGTCGGTGCCCAAGGGCGAGTACGACCCGGCGGAGGGAGCGGAGGCGGCGGCCCGGCGGGAGTTCGAGGAGGAGTTCGGGCACCCGGTGCCGGACGGCGCGTGGCTGTCGCTGGGTGAGTCTCGGCAGGCCGGAGGCAAGACCGTGACGGTGTGGGCCGTGGAGGGCGACCTCGATCCGGCGGAGGCGGTCCCGGGGACGTTCACGATGGAGTGGCCCCGGGGTTCCGGTGTGCGGCAGGAGTTCCCGGAGATCGACCGGTTCGCCTGGTGTACGCCGGAGACCGCGGCCGAGCGGCTGGTCAAGGGGCAGCGCATCTTCCTGGACCGGCTGCGGGAGCGTCTGTCGGGCGGACAGGTCCCCGCCGTGCACGACGGCGGGGCCTGAGAGCCCGCGTCCGCCCCGTTCGCCGTGCGTGGTCGTGGTCAGGTGCGGGTGCGGGCGACGGGCCGGCCGGCACGGAGTTCCAGCCGGTCGCCCTTGAAGCGGCTCCGGAAGCTGCGGTCGTGCGAGACGACCACGACGGCTCCCCCGTACGCCGCCAGCGCCGCCTCCAGTTCCTCGACCAGGGCCAGGGCGATGTGGTTGGTCGGTTCGTCCAGCACCAGCAGGTCGGCGGGACGGGTGACCAGCCGGGCCAGCGCCAGCCTGCGCTGCTGTCCGACGGAGAGCGCGGCCACCGGGACGGTCAGGTCCTCCGCCCGGAAGAGACCGAGCGCGAGGAGCATGTCGGTGTACTCGTCCGCATGACCGGGCCGCCCGGCCGCGAACGTCGCCAGCAGGGTGCGGCGGGTCGGCCGGGCGGGGAGTTCCTGCGGAAGGTAGCCGATCCGGACCCGGCGTCGCACCGTGCCCGTGTCGGGGACGAGATCACCTGCGAGGACTCTGAGCAGAGTCGACTTTCCGGCCCCGTTGGGCCCGGTGACCAGCAGGCGCTGCCCGCTGTCGACCCGCAGCGCGGGCACGTTCAGCCGGTCGCCCACCGCCACGGAAGAGAGCTCCACCAGTGGACCGGGGTGCCTGTCCCCTTCGGAGGCCAGGGTCAGTCCGGCCGAGAACCGCAGCGGCTGGGGCGGTGCCGGCACGGGCTCCCTGCGCAGCCCCTCCAGCCGGGTTCTGGCCGCTCTGACCTGACCGGAGAGCTTCGCCTCGTGCGAGCGGCGGTGCTTGCCCCAGCCCTCCCCCGGGTCCTTGCCGGTGGCGGCGAGCCGCTGTCCCGCCGCGTTCACGAGTTCTTCGGTACGGGCCAGTTCGTCCAGCCACTCCTGGTGGTCCTGCGCCCAGCGGCGGCGCGCGGCGGCCCTCGCCGTGCGGTAACCGTCCCAGCCGTCGCCGTACCGGACGACGCTGCGCAGATCCCGGTCGACCTCGACGATGACGGTGGTGGTCCGTTCCAGGAACGCGCGGTCGTGGGTGATCACGACGAGGGTGCCGCGGTGGGCGCGCAGCTGGTCCTCCAGCCAGGTGACCGCCCGGAGGTCGAGATGGTTGGTCGGTTCGTCGAGGAGCAGCAGTTCCGGGCCGGACGCCAGGACGCAGGCGAGCGCCAGCCTGGACTGTTCGCCTCCGGAGAGGCTGCCGAGCGTGCGCTCCCGGGTGAGGAGCCCGAGTCCGAGGCCGTGGAGTGCGGCCTCGGTCCGGGCGTCGGCCCGGTATCCGTCACGCTCCTCGTACTCCGTCAGCAGGTCTCCGTACGTGGCCAGTTGTGCGTTGTCGGCGCCGCCGGGGGCGGCGAGTGCCGCCTCGGCGGCGCTGATCCGCCGCTCCAGTGCGCGCAGTTCGGCGAGGGCCGTGTCCACGGCGTCCTGGACGGTGCGGGTGGGGTCGAGGTCGAGCGTCTGGGAGAGGTAGCCCGTGCCGCCGTGGAAGCGGACGGTGATCTCGCCGCTGTCGGGCGTCTCGGCACCGGCGATCAGCCGCAGGAGGGTGGACTTCCCGGATCCGTTCTCGCCGATGACACCGACGTGGTCGCCGGGGCGGACGGTGAGCGAGACCTGGTCGAGGACGGCGCGGTCTCCGTAGGCCTTGGAGACGTCCTTGAGGGTCAGCTGGGCGCGGTCGTGCGGGAGGGGCATGGTGGCGGTTCCCTGGGGTCACATGCCTCGGCGGCCCGGGACGGGACGCGGCGGGCGGGGCTTCCGGACGGTCCGAAGGGGGCGGCGCGCGGCCTGCCCGGGGTCACGGGGTGACGGCCCGGCGGAGTGCGGCGGCTGCCCTTGCCGACGTCAGCGGAAGAAGTAGTACGAACCCATGAGGTGAGTGTAGCCGGGGGGCCGGGGCATCTGTCAGCTCCCTTTCCCCGAGCCCGCGCCGCGCTGTCCCCCGCCCCTGCGCGGGGGCCTGTGTCCGCTGCGTGGGAAGTCTCGCCGCACTCGGCCTCCATTCCATCGCCCGGTTGAACACGCTGATCGACGCGAACCCGCGCGCAGCCGGCATCGTCGTTCCGCACGAGTGACGGCCGCCCGGTACACCCGGCACCGAGGCGTGGTCCTGATGGGCCCGCCCACCGGTCCGGCCTTGGAGGTGACGATCACCCGATGCGCACGGTCACACGCCCGGCCCATGAGCCGGGCCGGGCGTCACTGCTGCCGCAGGCGGATGACGGCGAGGCCACCGTCGAGGTCGACGGTGGAGCGGTGCGGCGGGGCGCCGTCCTCCTCGTCGTCCCGCAGCAGCAGCGCGCTCTGTCGTTCCTTGAGCTCGCTCTGCTTGCCGGGTGAGAACGTCGCGTGCAGCTGCTCGAAGCCGGTCGCCGAGATCTGGCCCTGCCGGGCGCTGTTGCGCCACGGGAGCAGACCGGCCCGCCCTGCCCGGAGCATCAGCTGGTCCAGGAGGGCCACGACGGTCAGACCGATGACCAGGACGGGCAGCGTCATCAGAGCAGCGAATTCCATGCGGACAGTATCCATCCGGAGCGGTGCGGTGCGCATCGGCCGCGGGCATCACGATGCGGGCCGGCGCTGGGTGCGTCGGCCCGCAGGCTCGTGAGGGAGGTGCCGGGTCCGGTCAGCCGTTGGGAAGGATGACCGCGCGGCCGTTGATCCGGCCGTCGTGCAGCCGCTCGTACGCCAGCGGTGCCTCGTCCAGCGAGTACGTCTCGACGTGGACCTTCACCGCGCCGGCGTGCGCCAGGTCGAGGACTTCGGCCAGCTCGGAGCGGGATCCCCAGTAGGGGGCCGTCACCGTCGTGTTGAACGGCAGTGAGCCGAAGCCCACCGGCAGTGCTCCGCCGCCGATGCCGACGATCGTGACGTCGGAGTCGACCGCGGCCGCCGCGCCTGCCGTGGCCACGGTGGGAGGCGCTCCGACGAAGTCGAGCACGACCTGGGCGCCGATCCCGCCGGTCAGTTCACGGATCCGGTCCGCGGCGTGCTGGTCGGACAGGACGGTCTCGTGCGCCCCGACCTCGCGGGCCAGGGCGAGCTTGTCCTCCGTGACGTCGAGCGCGATGACCCGGACGGCCGTCATGGCCCGGAGCAGCTGGATGGCGACGTGGCCGAGGCCGCCGGTGCCGATGACGACGGCGGTCGCGCCGGGCACCAGCTTCGGCAGGGAGCGCTTGATCGCGTGGTACGGGGTGAGGCCGGCGTCGGTGAGCGGCACTGCCTGCACGGGGTCGAGGTCACCGAGCGGGACGAGGTGGCGCGGGTCGTCGACGATCATGTACTCGGCCATGGCGCCGGGCGAACCCAGCCCGGGCGGGTTGATGCCGAGTTCCTTGGCGCGCAGGCAGTAGTTCTCCTTGCCTTCGGCGCACTTCACGCACGTGCCGCAGCCCCAGGGGCCGTAGACCGCGACGGACTCACCGACCGAGAGCCCGCTGACGCCGTCGCCGAGTGCGGCGACGGTGCCGACTCCCTCGTGACCGAGGGTCAGCGGCAGCGGGTAGGGGAACTCGTCCGCGGGCCAGCTCATCACCGCGATGTCCGAGTGGCAGACACCTGCCGCGGTGACCTTCAGCAGCACCTGCCCGGGCCCGGGCTCCGGGTCGGGCACGGTGACGACCTCGGGTGCGGCTCCGATTTCGCGGTACTGAACAGCCTTCATGGGGTCCTCCTTGACCTCTCCTGCTCCTTTGCCCTATTTCTCGCCCCCCTGTCCCCCGTCCGCCACTCAGGAGGCGGAGTAGCCGCCGTCCACCAGGTGGTAGCTGCCGTGGATGAAGGAGGCGCGGTCGGAGAGCAGGAAGGCGGCGAGCTCCGCCACTTCCTCCGCCGTTCCGAGGCGTCCCGCCGGGTGCAGCGAGATCAGGTGGTCGCGGGCCGGGCCCTCGGTGTTGCGCAGCAGCGGGGTGTCGATGAAGCCGGGGCCGACCGCGTTGACGCGCACGTTCTGTGCGGCGTACTCGAGTGCGGCCGTCTTGGTGAGACCGACGACGCCGTGCTTGGCAGCGACGTACGCGGGCGAGCCGGCGAAGCCGTTGGTGCCGAGGATCGACGACATGTTCACGATGGCGCCGCCGCCCGCGGCGACGATGGCCGGAAGCTCGTAGCGCATCGAGTAGAAGACGCCGCTCAGGTTGGTGGCGACGACCCGGTTCCAGTCCTCGACGGCGTAGTCGCCGGTCGGGCTGCTCGGTCCGCCGATGCCGGCGTTGTTGACGGCGAGGTGCAGCGCGCCGAACGTGTCGACGGCGAACCGCACACCCGCTTCGACGGAGGCCGGGTCGGTGACGTCCATGGCCACGGCGGCCGCCTTGGCTCCGGCGCCTTCCAGTTCGGCCACCGCCTTGCGGGCGCTCGCCTCGTCGTAGTCGGCCACGACGACGGACGCGCCGGAGGCGGCGAGCCGGTGGGCCAGCGCCAGGCCGATGCCGGACGCTCCTCCGGTGACGAGGGCGGTACGGCCGGCGAACTCCTGGTCGGCGGGGGTGGGGGTGGTGCTCATGATGTTCCGTTTCCTTCCGTGGTGCTGTGTGACGCCGGTCCGGCGGGCTCCTGGATGAGCTCCCCCGAAAGGGCGTCGAATGCCTGCTCGACGAGTCGGGGCAACTCGTCGGGGCAGCCCCCGCGCACCCAGGCGACCTGGGCGGCGAGCAGTGCTCCGGCTCCGGCGGCGACCGTCACGGCGGGGCGGATGTCCTGCCGCGGGTCGACTCCGAGCCGGTCGGCGACGATGGCGAGCGAGTCCTCCTGGGCGTCCACCCGGATGTGGTGGAACGCCGCGTAGAGGGTCGGCTCCCGCTCGGCGAGGACCAGCAGTTCGAAGATCCTCGGGCGGCGGTGCCATGCCTCCGCTTCGGGGTCCGCCAGCCAGTCCAGGACGGCCCGGCGGTACGCGGTGAGCGGGGGCTCGCCGGCGGGCCGGGCCCGCAGCGCGTCGTTGATCCGGTCGCCGTCGCCCCGGACCGAGTCCAGGACGGCAGCCTCCTTGCTCGTGAAGTACCGGCTGAACGTGCGGCGGTCGACGTCGGCGCGTTCCGCGATCTGTTCGACCGTGACGTCCCTCAGACCGTGGTCGAGCACCAGCTCGAATGCGGCCTGGGCCAGTGTGTCCCGGGTCCGGCGCGCCTTGCGGCTCCGCCTCTCGGGGGTCTTCCGTTCCCGGTTCATGTCTGTACCATACACCCAAAAATGTCCCGCCGCGACAAACGTCCCACCGCGACAAGCTGGGTGGACCATGTCGGCCTCGCGTGACGCGGCACCGCTGGGGCCCGTCGTCACGCTGCCGTCGTCGCCCGAAGGGCGGCCGCGCGGCTCAGGTGCGTCCTCTCGGCGTGCCGGCCCCCGGCCCTCGTACTGGACGTACCGGGGTCCAGGGCCGGTACGGCGGGAGTGTGTGCACGGCGTCGCACGGCGGACGGCAGTCCGACGACAGGTCCTAGCGGCCACTGAACACCTCCGCGGCTCGCCTCGCGCCGCGGTCCGACTCCTCGGGCCGGAGGTGACCGCGGGACGGCTCCCGCCGCACGGCGAGCACCGCGATGTCGTCGCGCCGCACGCCGCCGGAGAACTCCTCCAGGTCGTGGTGGAGCGCGTCGAGCAGTTGCCGGGGGCCGTGATGGGCCCAGCGACCCAGCCGGGTGTCCAGCGGGTAGAAGGCTCCCGCCGCGTCACGGGCCTCCGTCACCCCGTCGGTGAACATCAGCAGCGTCGCACCGGCCGGGAAGTCCACCCATTCGGTGACACGCGCCTCGCTGCTGAGCTCGGCCAGGCCCAGCGGTACCGAGGTACGGCGCAGCGGGACGGGGCAGGCCACTCCGTCGTGCAGCAGGCGGGGCGGCAGATGTCCGCAGTTGACGGCCTGGACGCGTCCGTCGCCGTCGAAGCCGAGCACCAGCGCGGTGACGAAGCGCTCGATCTCGCCGGTCTGCGCGGAGAAGGCGTTGTGCCGGGCGACCGCGTCCTCCAGGGCGTCGACGACCCCGGTCAGACTGGGCTCACGGATGGCCGCCTCACGGAACGCGCCGAGCACGGCGAAACCCGCCCCGATCGCGGCGAGCCCCTTGCCCTGCACGTCCCCGATGATCACCCGGGTTCCGTAGGGCGACGACACGACCTCGTAGATGTCACCGCCGACGAGACGGTCCTCCTCGATCGGCGCATAGGTGCCGTGGGCGACGACCTGGTCGGTCTCGATGGGCAGCGGGCGCAGGATCTGGCGCTGCAGCGCGACGGCGGCGGAGCGCAGTCTGGCTATCTCGGTGGCATGGCGGATGCGCAGCGCGCAGGCGCCGACGCCGAGAACGCAGGCCAGCACCGTGAAGATGACACTGCTGGTGATGTCCCAGAACGTCCCGCCGATGACGAGGCGCGAGGTGACGGCCACCACCATGATCCAGGAGGCCACGCCCACGGTCTGCCGGATGGTCCCGAACACGGAGACGAGGGCGGGCACGACGACCAGCAGCGGCACGATGCGCAGGTCGTCGCCGGACCCGATGTCGAGAAGGAGGATCACGGCGGTCAGCAGTGCCAGACCGCCGAACAGCGGCCGGTTGCCGACCCTCTGCACCCCGCCCGCCGGCTCGCCGGCGTCTGCACCCGCAAGCTCTGCTCCACGCGTCGCCGTCAACTGCTGGAGCCCGATCGTCACGGCCCTTTCCTCCCGGGATCAGCCGGCCCGGCGCCGGCGTTCCCTACCAGTGCACCCGAGACGCTGCGGTCAGCACACGAGGCTTACGGCCTCACACACTGCGCCGAAAGTCCCGAGAGCCGTGCCGGCAGGGGCCTTCGGCCCACAGTTCGCAGGCCGAAGGCGGGGGCGCAAACCTTCCGCGCCCGCAGGACCGGGGGCCTCCGGATCAGCGCGTGGCAGCCTCACGCACGTCGTCCGGGGCGTTGCCGGCCACACGTATCGGCGGGTTCCCCGGGACGATCGCCGAGAGGAACGGCGTGCGGCGGCGGAGGGCGAAGCCCAGCGACTCGTAGAGCCGGACGGCGTTGGTGTTGGACGCGGCGGCGTGCAGGAAGGGCGTTTCGCCGCGCGCCCGGATCTCGTGGGCGACGGCCCGCACGAGTCCGCCGGCAAGTCCCTGCCCGCGGACCGACTCGTCCGTGCAGACGCCGCTGATCTCGCTCCAGCCGGGCGGGCGCAACCGCTCACCGGCCATGGCGACGAGTACCCCGTCGCGCCGTACACCGAGATAGGTGCCGAGCTCGATCGTGCGGGTCTCGAAGGGGCCGGGCCGGGTCCGTGCGACCAGGTCCAGCATCTCCGGCACATCGGCGGGGCCGAGCCGGACGGCCTCCGGCCACGGAGCCGCCTCGACCGCCACGTCGACCAGCTGGACGCCCTCGGCGTCGAAGACGACCTCCCAGTCCTCCGGCGGCCGCTCACGGAAGGCGGTGACGGTGACGATGCCGCCGGGTCCCGCGAGCGCGGCCGCATCGGCCCAGTCCGCTGCCTCCGGCAGGTCCGGAAGGGCGAGCCAGGGGGTGACGGACGGCGGATAGCGCAGGATGCGGCCGCGGCGTTCGGCGAAGTGGGCGTGCGGTCCCCGCAGCGCCGAGCCCACCGGGTCGTCGAGGGGGTGCAGAGCGCTGTCGGGGGTCCGTGACCCGGTCATGCGGCCACCTCGATCACGGTCTTGCCGAGGGCATGGCCGTCCTCCACCGCACGCAGCGCCTCGCCCGCCGCCGTGAGCGGGTGGGTCCGGGTGACGTGCGTGCGCAGGGCGCCGGAGACGACGAGGGCCGCCACCGCGTCGAGCACCGCGGCGGTGCGGGCCCGTTCGACGGGCGCCCCGCCGAGCTCGGCCACCAGCGGTTTGTCACCGGCGCTGATCAGCGCGGCGGGGTCCGCGAGCAGCGAGGCCGCTTCGCGCAGGGTGTCACCGCCGGCCAGGTCGAAGACCGCGTCGATGCCGCCGGGTGCCGCCGCCCGTACCCGCTCGGCGAGTCCCGCGCCGGATTCCACGTGCACCGCGCCGAGCGACTCGACGAACTCCTTCTTGGCCGCGCCGGCGACGCCGATGACCTGGGCGCCCCCGTGGCGGGCGAGCTGCACCGCGGCGCTGCCCACCCCTCCGCCGGCCCCCGTGACCAGCAGTACGGCCCCCGGGGCGAGGCCGAGCTGGCGTACCCCGTCATAGGCCGTGGCCGCCGCGACCGGGAGCACCGCCGCGTCGGTGAACGGGAGCGAAGCCGGCTTGTGGGCGGTCACGGCGACGGGCAGCAGGGTGTGCTCGGCGTACCCGCCCGTCACCGGGTTGCCGAAGACCTCGTCGCCGACCGCGAATCCCTCGACGCCCGGGCCGGTCGCCTCGACGACCCCTGCGGCCTCGCTGCCGAAGACGGTGGGAAACGGCTGCGGCACGCTGCCGGGCCGGGTGTACCCCGTGCGCAGTTTCCAGTCCACCGGGTTGACCCCGGCCGCCCGGACGGCGACGAGCAGCTCCCCGGGACCGGGCGCGGGCGTGTCCTGGTCGACGAGGGCCTCCACCTCCGGTCCGCCGTTGCGGGTGAACACGTACGCCTTGGACATCGGCTCCCTCTCCGTTCATGGCATGGGGCGCCCGGGCCGGACGCCGGCTGCCCCAGCAGCAGGAAGTCCGTTCGCTGCGCACGTATTCCCCGCTGCGGGGCTCAAGGGTCGACCAGGGAATCCACCCATCGAGAACAGGGCGCACCGTTCGTCCATTTGTGCGGCATAAGTACCTCCCGAACGTCCGCCCCTTGGACGGTCATTAGTCACCCTTTGACGCACCCAAAGCGCTTCGGATACTGTCCACGCCCAGTTGGGCATTGACAGTGGACAAAGTGAGATGGGTGGTTCCCGATGACCTCGGAACCGGGTGGCAACCTCAGCCGACGCCGACTGCTGCGCCTCACCGGCGCCGGCCTGGGTGTCCTCGCCGCGTCCGGTGTGCTCGCCGCGTGTGCGCCCCCGCCCGCTAAGGAATCCGGTGACGGGACAACGGGCTCGGGCGCCGGTGCGCAGGGGGCGGACGTGCCGATCGACACGCTCACGCTCGCCCTGCCCTCCTCCCTCTCCACCCTCGACGTGAGCCGTGAGTCCGGCGTCCTCAACTACCTGGTCGCCGTGCTGGCCCAGGAGTCCCTGCTCTCGGTCGATCCGTCCGGGAAGCTCGGTCCAGGGCTCGCGTCGTCCTGGAAGCAGCCCGACGCCAGGACGTATGTGTACACACTGCGCCGCGGCGTCACGTTCACCGACGGCACCCCGTTCACCGCGGACGACGTGGTGGCGTCCATCAACGCGATCCGGGACCCGAAGAACGGCTCCGCCCTCGGATACGCGTACGCGGGCGTCGACTCCGTGAAGACCACCGGCGACCACGAGGTCACCATCCGGCTGAAGGCACCGGACGCCATGTTCGCCTGGACGACGACCGCCGGCGGGCTCCTCGTCAGCAGCCGTGCCTTCCTCACCCGTAACAAGGGCCGGATCGGCACGGCGAAGACGCTGCTGCTCGGCACCGGCCCGTACCGGATCACCGAGTTCGCCGCCGACGACCACGTCCTGCTGGAGCGCAACGACGCGTGGTGGGGCCAGAAGCCCGCCGTGCGGAAGCTGAAGCTCTCCTTCGTCCCCGATGCCGGCACGCGGCTGGTCGCGATGAAGTCCGGCGCGGTGGACGGCGCTCTCGGCCTCGCGTCGGACGAGGCCCGCGGCTGGGAGTCGCACGCACGCGTCACGTACACCGGCGACCGGTCCGTGGTGTCGCTGGCGTTCGACACCGCGAAGGCGCCGTTCGACGACATCCATGTCCGCCGTGCCATCGCCCACGCGGCCGACCGCGAGGGCATGGTCAAGGGCATCCTGCACGGCAGGGCCGAGGTCGCCGACGCGCTGCCGTCCCGCGAGATGTGGGGCGACCTGATGCCGGCGGCCGAGGTCCGCTCCGCCTACGACGCCATTCCCGCGCTGTCCTTCGACCTGGACGCCGCACGGGCCGAACTGGACAAGTCGTCGGCGAAGGACGGCTTCACGGCCGAACTGCACTACCCCAACAGCGGTCCTCAGCTGGGCAAGGCGGCGCTCGCGCTCGCCGCTTCGCTCAAGAAGATCGGTATCACGCTGAACGTCAAGGAGATCACCCTGGAGCAGTGGGTGGCGGAGCTCGGCTCCGGCAAGCAGCCACTGCAGTTCCTGTGGTACTTCCCCGTCACCGGCGACCCGGCCGAACTGGCCGACCCGTACCTCAACGCGGCGGCCACGGCGACGGACATCGCGCACTACGACAACAGCACCGTCAACACGGCACTGGACACGGCGAAGTCCGCCACGGACAAGAACGTGCGTGCCCGGGAACTGATGAAGGCCGTACAGACCGCCGGCGCCGACCTGCCGTACCTCCCGCTGTGGTGGGCCCGGACCGCCTCCGCGTTCTCCAAGGAGTTCGTGCTGCCGGACCAGGGCCCGTTCGCGTTCATCGGCCCGTGGGCGACCCGGATCCGCAAGTCCGCCTGACCGCCACACCTTCGAGGAACGGAAACCCATGCCCAGTCCCGCTGCGATCGTCGTGCGGCGCGTCCGCGAGGCGATGCTGCGCCTGGTCCACCCGGTAGAGGCCCGGATCAGCCCGGACGGCCGCGCGGTCGCCGTGGCAGCGGCGGGCCCCGAGGGGGCCGGGCTGGTCCTTGCTCCGGTCCCCGCCGCAATGACCGACCGGGCCGCGGGCACGCCGGTCCCCGTGCCGCGCGCGGCATCGGCACCGGCCGCGTCGACGGACCGTCACAGCCCGCGCTGGCTGCCCGACTCCCGGACCCTGCTGCACATCGCCGAGAGCGGGGGCCCGTCCGGAACCGAGGTGTGGCTCGCGGCCCTGGACACACGCACCGGCACGGTACGCACCGTCGTCCGGGCACCCGGCGCCGTGGAGGAGCTCCTGGTCTCCGACGACGGCCACCAGGCGCTGCTGCTCTGCGCGGCGGACGGTGCGGAGCAGGACGGCATGCACCTCGGCCTGCCGGTGCGACTCGGATCCCTACCGGCGCCGGAACGCTTCGCCCCGGGTACCGGCCGCCGCTCGCTGCATCTCGTCGATCTCGCCGACGGTGCGGTACGGGAGGCAGGGCCGGCGGGGCTCACGGTGTGGAACGTCGCGTGGCGCGGGGGTGCGACCGCTGTCGCGACGGTCTGCGAGGACACGCTGCCCGCCGGGTACTACGGTGCCCGGTTTGCCGCCCTGGACCTCGACGCCCGCACCGCCAGGACCGTGTACACGCCCCGGGGACAGCTGGGCGCCCCCGCGCTCGCCGCCGACGGCCGGTCGGCGGCGGTCTGCGAAGGCATCTCCATCGTCGCCGGACGCCCGGTCGTGGTCGGTCTGACGACCGGGGACACCGTCGTGGTGCCCGGCGTCGAGGACGCGACCTGGCTGCGGTTCGACGAGAGGGAACCCGGCGCCCTGTGGTTCGCGGGCTGGGACGGTACGGGATCCCGTGTCGGGCACACCGGCCCCGGCGCCCCCACCCGCTGGTCGGGCCCGGCCACCCTCGGCGGGTCCGGCTACCAGCCCGGACTCTCGCTCAGCGGCGACGGGCTGCTGGCCGCGACCGTGCTCGACGCGCCGGGCCGTCCCCCCGAGGCGGTCATCGCCCGCACCGGGGGTCAGGACGCCTGGAACTGGGCGCCGGTCACCGCGCTCAACGATCCCCCGGACCCCGAACTCGCCGGTCTCCGTACCGAACAGATCCTCTGGTCCGCGGCCGACGGCCGCACCGTCCAGGGGCTCGTCCTCTCCGCCGGCGACAGCACCGGCCCCCGCCCCCTCGCCGTCCTCGTGCACGGCGGCCCCGCCTGGCTCTGGTCCGCCGGATACGCGCCGGGCGACGTGCTGGGACTCGCGCCCGCCCTGGCCGCCGCCGGATACTTGGTGCTGCTGCCCAACCCCCGCGGCAGCAACGGCCGCGGACTCGAACACGCCCGTGCCGTGGTCGGCGACGTGGGCGGCGCCGACCTGGACGACGTGCTGTCCGGTGTGCGCCACCTGATCGACGCCGGGCTCGCCGACCCGGACCGCACCGCCGTCCTGGGCCACAGCTACGGCGGCTTCCTCGCCGCCCAGGCCGCGGCACGCACCGATGTGTTCCGGGCCGCGGTCGTCGTCTCGGCGCCGACCGACTGGCTGAGCTTCACGCACACCAGCAACATCGGCGGCGGCTACGACCGGACCTACGCGATCGGCGGCCCGGACACCCCGCAGGAGCTGATCCGGCGCTCGCCGGTCTTCGCCCGCGGCGGCAGCGGCACCCCGACGCTCATCGTGCACGGCTCCGCGGACCGGGTCACGCCGGTCGGCCAGGCCCAGGAGCTGTACCGGTCGCTGCTGCGCACCGGCCGCGCCCCCGTCGAGCTGTACGTGTATCCGGACGAGGGCCACGAGTTCACCGACGGCGGCCATCTCCTCGATGCCGCGGCCCGGGTCGAACAGTGGCTCGCCACCCACCTGGCGCCGCGTCCCGCGGCCGCCCGCCCGACCGCCGTGCCGGGGGACGCTTCCCCCGAGCCGATCCCCGGCACGGCTCCCCCGGCGGGGCCGGAGGACGTCACCCCCCTGACATCCTCGGGTCCCGCCATCCCCCGCCCGGCTTCCGCCGGACCTGCCGGAGACGAGCGATGACGGCCACCACCCGGTCGCGGCTGAGCGCCGCGCTCCCCGCCGGGCTCGTGGTACGCCGCCTCGGCGGAACCCTGGGACTGCTGGTCGTCCTGTCCGTCGCCGTGTTCGCCCTGCTCCAGGCCGCCCCGGGCGACCCCGCCCAGACGCTGCTGGGCCCGCGCAGTGCCACCCCCGAGGCGCTGGACGCCGTCCGGGCCCGCCACCACCTCGACAGCCCGATGGCCGTCCAGTACTGGTACTGGCTGAGTGACGCCGTCCGGCTCGATCTCGGTACGTCGATCCGCACCGGCGAGAGCGTCGCCGCCGCACTCGGCGACCGCCTGGTGCTCACCGGGCAGCTGGTCGGCCTGGGCTTCGCCGTGGCGCTGCTGCTCGGGATACCGCTGGGCGTCCTGGCGGGCCTGCGCAACCGGCGCGTCACCGACCGGGCCGTGCAGAGCCTCGGTGTGGTGGCCCTGTCCACCCCGGCGTTCGCGGGCGGACTGGTGCTCATCTACGTGTTCTCGCTGATGCTCGGCTGGTTCCCGGCGTACGGACCGGGCGAGGGCACGGGCACGGACCGGCTCACCCACCTGGTGCTGCCCGCCCTGGCGCTCGGACTCGCCGTGACCGCCGTCCTGCTGAAACTGACCCGGGCGGCGGTGATCCGGGAACTCGGCCGCGAACACGTCACGTTCGCCCGCGCCCGGGGTGTGCGGGAGCGGGACATCCTGCTGCGGTACGTGCTGCGCGGCACCGTCGTGCCCGTCCTCACCGGCATCGGGCTGATCCTCGCCTACCTCCTGGCGGGAACGGTCATGGTGGAGCAGGTCTTCGCACTGCCGGGGCTCGGTTCCCTGCTCGTCGACTCGGTCACCTTCCGGGACGTGCCGGTCGTCCAGGCCGAGGCGCTGCTCATCGCCGCCCTCGTCTGTCTGGCCAACCTCGTCACCGATCTCGTACAGCCGCTGCTGGATCCGCAGTTGCGGAGCGCACCCGCGGCCAGGACCCCGTCCACGCCGAAGACGTCCGCCCCCGCCCTGTCGTCCGGCGCCCGTGCGGAGGAGAACGCATGACATCCCGTACCGACCGCGGGTTCTCCCCGCTCACCGTCTGCTGCACCGTCCTGCTGGTGCTGTTCGCACTGGCCGCGACCGTCGGCCGGCTGGTCCTGCCGGACTGGGACGCCCAGGACCTCGCGACCGGCGCGGCCATGCCCGGTGGCGGGCATCTGCTCGGCACCGACGAACTCGGCCGTGACATCGCGCGGATGGTGGTCGCCGGTGCCCGGTCCACCCTGGCGGGTGCGGCCCTCGTCGCGGTCGGGTCGATGGTCATCGGCAACGTCCTCGGCCTGCTGGCCGGCTACCGCGGCGGGTGGATCGACACCGTCGTGCGGCGCTGGGCCGATCTGCTGCTGGCGCTGCCCGCGCTCCTGGTGACGATCGTCGTGGCCGGGATCGGCGGTGGCGGCTACGCGCTGGCCGTCGGCGTGCTCGTCGTGCTGACGTCGCCCGCCGACATCCGGCTGGTGCGGTCCGCCGTGCTGGAGCAGCGGCACCGCGCGTACGTCGAGGAGGCACAGACCCTGGGCCTCTCCCCCTTCACCGTGATGACCCGGCACATCTGGCCCAATGTGCTGCCCGTCGTCGTGGCGAACACCCTGCTGAACTTCGCCGGGGCGATCGTGGCGCTGAGCTCCCTGTCGTTCCTCGGCCTCGGTGTCCCGCCGGGTGCCCCGGACTGGGGCCGGATGCTCTCCGAGAACCGCACCCTGCTGTACGACAACCCTTCCGCGGCCCTCGCTCCTGCCGTACTCATCGTCGCGGCGGCCGTCGCACTCAACCTCCTCGGCGACCGGCTGTTCGAGGCGTTCTCCGACCGTGGGAGGTCCTGATGACAGCGCGCGCGGCCATGGCCGGCCCTACCCCCGCCGCTTCACCGGCCACCGGCCGGCTGCTGGCCGTCGACGGCCTCCGAGTGGCGGCGACGGCCGCGCCGGGCGGTCCGGTCCCGATCCTGGAGGGCATCTCGCTGGAGGTGGGCCGGGGCGAGTGCATCGGCATCGTGGGTGAGTCCGGCAGTGGCAAGTCCCTGGCCATGCGGGCCGTTGCGGGGCTGCTGCCGTCCGGTACCGGGGTGACGGGCGGCTCCGTACGCATCGACGGCCGGGAGGTCCTCGGTCTTTCGCCGCGCGAACACCACGCGTTGCGTGGACGGCGCGTCACGCTGCTGATGCAGGACCCGTTCACCATGCTCCATCCGCAGCTGACCTGCGGACGTCAGATCGCGGACGGTCTCCGCGACCTCGACGGCGGACGCAACCTGCGTCGGGCGAAGGCGGCCCGGCGCGCCGAAGTGGAGCGGCGGCTGGCAGAGGTCGGCCTCGGCCCCGATGTCGCCGACCGCTATCCGCACGAGCTGTCGGGCGGGATGCGTCAGCGCGTCGCCGCGGCGGCTGCGCTCGCGGGCGATCCCGAACTGCTGATCGCGGACGAACCGACCACGGCCCTGGACGCCGCCAGTCAGGGTGCCGTACTGGATCTGCTGCGTGGCCTGCAGCGGAGCCGGCACATGGGGCTGGTCCTCATCACGCACGATCTGCGGGTCGCGTTCTCCGCCTGCGACCGGGTGTACGTGCTGTACGCCGGCCAGGTGCTGGAGCACGGCAGCTCGCAGGAGCTGGAGTCCGGACCGCTGCATCCGTACACCGCGGGCCTGCTGGCCTCCGAGCCGTCGGTGCACGAGCGGTTCGCGGAACTCCCGGCCATTCCCGGCTCCGTGCCCACCCCGGGTTCCCGGGGACCGGGCTGCCCGTTCGCCGACCGCTGCGCCCACGCGGCCCCGGTGTGCCGCAGCGAACCGGTCGAGCTGTTGCCCCCGGCGGGGGCCGGGGCGGCGGGCGGAACGGGCCGGTCGTCGGCCTGTGTGCGCCTGCCCGAGCTCGGTGGCGCGCTCGTCGGACCGTCGGCGCGCGTGGTCGCGGAGCCGGCGACGGTGCCCGGCCGGGGGCCCGGCGAGGAACCCGCCCCGGATGCGGCGCTCGTGGCCACCTCCGTCGACCGCACCTTCCGCTCGTCGGCCGGGGACCACACCGCACTGCTCGATGTCAGCCTCACCGTTCCGCGGAACACGGTCGTCGCCCTGGTCGGCGAGTCCGGCTCGGGCAAGACGACGCTCGCCAGGATCGCGGTCGGCCTGGAGACCTTCGACGGGGGCGCGGTGTCCGTGGGCGGGATCGCCCTGCCCGCGGGGCGTCGTCCCACCACGGCGGACCGGCGGCGTCTGGCGGAACAGGTACAGATCGTGTTCCAGGACCCGTACTCCTCGCTCAACCCGCTGCGCACCGTGGGCGCGACGCTGCGCGAGGCCCTGGCCGCCGCCGGGGGCGGGCGCGGGCGGGGCGACGCGCCCGGGGTGGACGACCTCCTCGCACAGGTCGGGCTGCCCGGTGCGTACGCCAGGCGTCGTCCGGCCGCGCTCTCCGGCGGCGAGCGTCAACGGGTCGCCCTGGCACGCGCCCTGGCCGCCCGGCCCCGGCTGCTGATCTGCGACGAGGCGGTGGCGGCGCTCGATGTGTCGGTCCAGGCCCAGCTGCTCAACCTGCTCGTCACGCTTCAGCGCGAGGAGGGCTTCGCGGTGCTGTTCATCACCCACGACCTGGGCGTGGTGCGGCAGATCGCGGACCTGGTGGCCGTGATGCACCGGGGACGGATCGTCGAGCAGGGGGTCGCCGCCCAGGTCCTGGACGCCCCGCGACACCCCTGGACCCGTCGCATGATCGACGCGGTTCCCGCGAGCGCCGGCATCGGCCGCCGTCCCTGACCGGTCCGCGCCGGCGCGGGTAGAGTGTGCCGCTGACCTGCGCGTACCACCGAGAGCGAGGAGGAACGGTGTCCGAGACGACCACCGACGCCGGACCGCCCGCGGCCGCACGTCCGCCGGAGGCCGGGAAGTCCGCCTCCGGTGTGCGGGCTTCCCTGGCCGGAAATCTCAACCGCCGTCGGCTCGCCAGGGGTTGGAGCCTGCGTGAGCTGTCGGCCGCGACCGGAGTCAGCAAGGGACTGCTGTCCCAGATAGAGCGCGCGGAGGCCAATCCGACGGTCGACGTGCTGGTCAGGGTCGCCGACGTGCTGGGCACCAACTGCACGGATCTGCTGCGCCAGCCGCTGCTGGAGCCGGAGATCATCCGGGTCTCCACGCTGGACGAGCCCGAGGACGAGACCTCGGTCAGCCTGCTGTATTCCGGTCACGAGCAGGGCCGTCTGGAGATCTACCGGACCAGGCTCCACCCGCACGCGCAGAGCCAGGTCAGTTCGCACGGCGCGGACTCGGTGGAGTACGTGCTCGTGATGTCCGGTCAGGTGACGCTGGTGGTGAACGACGTTCCGTACCTCCTGGAGGCGGGGGACACCGCCCGTTTCTCGGCACAGTGCAGCCACTACTACACCACCGAGGACTCCCCCGCGGTCACCCACACGGTCGTCGGATATCCGCGCGACTGACTCTCCGCCCGGGGCCGTGCCCGCCTCGGGGCACCGTCGATTTCGACTCAACTACCGCCGGATACGCGTCGGCCCGTCCCCTGGCGGCCGCGGCTGTGGCACTCTGGTGAGGACCGCCCCACCGGGCTCCCCCGTACCGGTGGGGCGGTTCCCTGTGCCGGGATGCCGCGCCCTGCCCCGGAGGCGGGAGGCCCCTCGACTTCCGGCCATTGACGCCAAGTCACTGATCAAATTCCGTTTGTGCGCATGGGAATCTCCTGACGGGGCAGGCGTCTACACCTGATGGCCTACCACCAGGGGAGCGTGACGAGATGACGACGCACACTGCGCGGACTGCCGGTGCGGAGCGAGCGGAGAGTGCACGGTCGGCACCGGCCGGCCAGGGAGCAGCCGTGACGGCTGTCGCCGGGCAGGACGAACTCACGGGCACCGGACCGGCCCCCATGGACCTCGGCGACCTGCCGTGGATCGAGGACGCGGGCAAGGTGGCGCCCACCGACGCACGGGAACTGTCCCGGCTGTTCTTCGACCGCCTCCAGGTCCTGGAGGAGGGGACGGCCGCCCATCAGTACGCGCGGAACACGCTCATCGAGATGAACCTCTCCCTCGTCCGGTTCGCCGCCGGCCGGTTCAGGAACCGGGGCAGCGGCGACATGGAGGACATCGTCCAGGTCGGCACCATCGGGCTGATCAAGGCCATCGACCGGTTCGACCTGTCCCGCGAGGTCGAGTTCACCTCCTTCGCGGTTCCGTACATCACCGGGGAGATCAAACGATTCTTCCGTGACACCAGCTGGGCGGTCCATGTCCCCCGCCGGCTCCAGGAGTTGCGGGTCGACATCGCCAAGACCAAGGAGGCCCTGGCCGGCGAGCTCGACCGCGACCCCACCGTTCCCGAGCTCGCCGAGCACCTGGGGCTGAGCGAGGAGGAGATCACCGAGGGCATCGTGGCGGCCAACGGGTACACCGCGGGTTCGCTGGACATGCCGGCCGCCGCGGCCGACTCGGGGCAGCACAGCACGACGGGGCGGACCTTCGCCGATGTGCTGGGCAGCCCGGATCCGGCCATGGAGACGGTCGAGAACCTGCACGCCCTGGCACCGCTGCTGGACGATCTGGACGAGCGTGAGCGTCGCATCATCGACATGCGGTTCGGCCAGGAGATGACGCAGTCGCAGATCGGCGCCGAGCTCGGCATCTCGCAGATGCACGTCTCCCGGCTGATCAGCCGGATTCTGCACAGGCTCCGTGACGGGATGACCATCGAGGAGTGAGCGTGACGTGTGGGCTCCGGGTCGCCGCGGCGACCCGGAGCCCACACGTGTGTCCGGACGCGGTTCTCGCCGGTTCCGGCCGTCGCGGCCGTCCGAAGATTGCGGCCCGATGAAATCCACACCCCCCGGGAACACCACCGGCTCCCTGCCCCGGCCCGGCGTGCCGGATCTCCCCGGTGCCGCGTCCGCGCAGGTCGGAGCCGTGCCGAGGGCGCGGGGCCGCGCCGCGCGCGTCGACGGGTCCGGTCCTCGTACGTTCCCGACGGGCCCCGGGTCCCTGCCGGAGTGCGTTGACGCCCCGGTGGGCCGCTGACACGCTCACCCGCATGCCCGCGAACCCGGCTCCCTCCTCGCGGCGGCACGTGGATCCGGGACGCCCCGTCTCCACCGCGTGTCGCCCCGGCGGGCGTTGTTGTGCACCCACGCCGTCGAACGGCTGATCCGCTCTGCGGGCCGATGACACACATCCGCGTCTCCGATCCGCTCTGCCGTCCCGCTCTCCTCCCGCCCCTGGAGCCGTCCATGAGATCCGTTCCGCCGTCCGAGGCCTCCTACGACCGGATGCGGCTGCGCCAGTGGGCGCGCGGTGCCGCGCGCTCCGCGGGGATCGAGCGCCGTGATCTGCTGCGGCTGGTCGCTGCCGCGTCGGTGGCGGCCCCGCTCGCCGGGCTCGCCCCTCCCGCGCACGCGGCGTCCGCCGCCCCGGGCATCGTGAAGCCGCTGCCGCCCGACGTGTTCACGGTGCGCGGCACCAACGCGGAGACGAACTTCGCCGCACTGCGGACGACCGGGCTGCTCACTCCGGCCGAACGGTTCTTCGTACGCAACCACACGGTGACCCCGCGGATCGAGGCAGCCGACTGGCGGCTCAGGGTGTGGGGCGACGGACTCGGCGGCCCTGCGGTGGAGTTCACGTACGACGAACTGCGCGCGCTGCCGTCGGTGACGCGTACCGCGTTCGTCGAGTGCGCGGGCAACGCCCGCAGCTACTACACGACTCAGCAGGGGCAGCAGGTCAGTGGCACGGCCTGGACCCTGGGGGCGATCGGCACGGCGCGCTGGCGCGGAGTGCGGCTCGGCGACGTACTGCACCGCGCGGGCATCACCCGGCACGCCGTCGACGTGCTGCCGCGGGGCCTCGACGACGAGGTGGTCAGCGACGGGATCAACCTCGGGCATGTGCGCCGGCCGCTGCCGGTGGCGAAGGCACTGGACGACGTGCTCCTCGCGTACGAGATGAACGGCGAACCGCTGCCGCCCGATCACGGCCATCCGGTGCGGCTGATCGTGCCGTCCTGGGTCGGGATCGCGAACATCAAGTGGGTCGGCGACATCGAGGTGAGCGCCCGGCCCCTGGTCTCCCCGTGGAACACCGGCCTCTACCGGCTGTTCGGCCCCGGCTACCCGGCCGAGGGCAGTGCGCCGCTGACCCGGCAGACGCTGAAGAGTGCCTTCGAGCTGGCCTCTGACGCGGAGTTCCCCGCCCGTCGGCGCCAGGTGCTGACCGGACGGTCGTGGTCGGGCGGGGCACCTGTGCGCACGGTCGAGATCAGCACGGACGGGGGCACGCGGTGGCGCCGGGCGCGGCTGCATGACGAACCGCGGAGGGGTAGCTGGGTGCGCTGGTCGGCCGACTGGGTGCCCGGCGCGCGCGGCCCGGCCGTCCTGCTGGCACGGGCGACGGACCGGTCGGGCCGCGTCCAGCCGGACGTCGCCGTGCACAACGCCCAGGGCTATCTGTTCGACGCGGTGGTGCGGCACGAGGTGCGGGTCGTCTGACGGGCGCCGGTGCCGGGCGCGACCGGGTCAGCCGCCGTCCTTCTGCGTGGGCCGTCCGGCGTAGTAGGTGGCGATCATGTCCTCGTCACCGTGTCCGGCCGCCTCGGCCCGCTCGAAACGGGCGGCGGACGCGGCGGTCAGGTCCAGCCGCACACCGGAACTCTCCGCGGCGTCGAGGATCAGACGGGTGTCCTTGAGGGCCGTGGACAGAGCGAAACTCGGGGTGAGGTCACCGGAGAGCACCGCGGCGGACTTGCCCTGCAGATAGCCAGAGTCGAGGGGCCCACCCTTGACGACGTCGAGGAACGCCTGAGGGTCCACGCCGAGTCCCTCGGCGAGGTTCAGGCACTCCGCGACCCCGCTCACCATGGTGATCACCCAGGTGTTGACCACGAGCTTCAGCCGGGAGGCGGCGCCAGGCTCCTCGGCCACCCAGACCGTGCGCTGCCCGATCGCGTCCAGCACCGGCTCGACATCCCTGCGGGCGGCTGACGGTCCCGAGACGAGGACGGTGAGTTTGCCCTCCTCGGCGGGCCGGCGGGTACCGGCGACCGGGGCGTCGAGGTAGACCAGGCCGAGGTCGGCGGCGCGCTGCGCCAGATCGGCGGTTCCCTCCGGGCCGACGGTGGAGCTCTGCAGGAGGATCTGGCCGCGGCGCAGTCCGTCGGACGCGGCGGTGAGCGCGGCGGCGACGGCGGTGCTGTCGTTGAGCGCGGCGAGAAGAACATCGGCGCCGCGTACGGCTTCGGCCGCGGTGGCCGCGACGGTGGCGCCGTCGGCGGCGAGCGGGGCCGCCTTGGCATGGGTGCGGTTCCAGACCCGGACGTCGAGTCCGGCCCGGAGCAGGCTGCGGGCCATGGCGGCGCCCATGATCCCGGTGCCGAGCACGGCGACGACGGGACGGGCCACAACGGTGGCGGCGGCTGAGGTCATGAGGCAAGGTCCCTTCGTCGGCCGGCCGGAAGGTCCGGTCGCGGCGCTTCGGATACTGTCTCGGCGCTTCGGATACTCAGGATTGACGCTGCGCGCCTTCGAGGACCGCGGCGTGCACCGCTCTGGCGAGCCGTGCGCCCCACCGTGAGCGGGGTCCGGCAAATAGTTCGCGCACGCCGTCACGCGGTTCGGGTGCGGCGATGCAGACGGCGTCGGTGGGGGTGCCCGAGCAGTCGAGCCCGGCGTCCAGGAGTGCCTGCACCTTGGCCTCGGTGGCGGTGGCGACGGCGTTGACGAGCGCGGCGTCGGTCAGGGGCGCGGGGAGCGTGACGACGATGTTGACCGTCCCCGGCCGCTGCGGTCCCCCGCTTCCCTCGGCCGCTGCCGCCGCCCAGCCCCGTACGCCGAGACCGCAGGTGGCGGTCGCGGTGACGCCCTCGTCGGCGGCGACCGCATACGCGGTGACGTCGGCGGCCGTCATCAGTCCGGCACCGGGGCCGGTGAGCCGTTCGGCGGCGGCGATCTCGGCCAGGTGGCGGTCGGGGTCCATGCGCGGATAGCCGCCGGGCACCTGCGCGTTGAGGATCCAGTCGCGCGGGCCGATGCCGCCGCCGAGTACCGCGCTGCTGCACACCCGCCAGCCGGGTCCCAGCCGCCACACGAGATGGTGCAGTTCGAGGCCGTCCTCGCGCCGGGCCAGCAGTTCACCGCGCTGTTCGGGCAGCCGGATGCGTACGGAACGGATGGGATACCCCCGGTGGTGCGGCAGGACGGTGGTCGGCGTGGGACCCGTCGATCATAGGTGCCGCGGCGGGGCTCACCCGGGGGCGCCCCGGTGCCGGGGGTCAGGCCTCGCCGCGGGCCATGGCGATCAGCCGGTCCAGTACGGCGGCGTCGGCCCGGACGCCGTCGTGGGCGTAGGCGTCGGTGACCCAGGTCCGCAGTCCTCGCACGGCACCGGCGGTGGCCAGGGCGTGCTCCCGGTCGACGTACATGTCGTCGTGGTAGACGGCGGCCACGACGGGAACCTCGTTGGCGGCGAGCCGGTCCGGGTCGTACAGGGCCGGCCAGTCGGTACGGGCGGCGAGCGCCTCGGCGGCGCCGCGCAGCGGGACGAGCGCCGGATCCTCGTCGAACTGCCAGGGGTAGACCATCTCGCCGGTGAACCGGAGCGGGCCGCCGGCAGTGGCGTCGAAGGCGGGGAACTCCTGGCGGATCCGGTGTGCGGACCAGTCGGTGGGGCGGCCGCCCTGGGCGTAGATCGGCTCGTGGAGCGCGGCGTACAGGGGGCGTTCGGCGAAGGACACGGCGGCGTCGACGCCGCGCAGGAAGGTGTCGGTGAGTTCCGGTCCGTCGGGGCCTTCGGCGAAGGCGGTCTCCAGGAGGTAGTGCAGCGAGTCGAACTTGGCCGCGGTACCGAAGGTGATGCCGAGGCTCTGGAAACGGCGCACGGTGAGGCGTTCCCCGGCCGGCATCCGGACGTCGTGCGTGTCCAGGTGGGCGGCGACGGTGTCGGCGAGGGCCTGGTCGCCGGGGTAGCGCGCGAAGTAGCGCTCGTTGTGGGCGAGGGTGCGGGCGTACGCGGCGCGGTAGACGTCGTCGGCATGGCCGGTGAGCGTCGGCAGCCCGCCGGTGATGTACGCCTGGGTGAGGCCTTCCGGTGCGAAGGAGAGATAGGTGAGGGTGGAGAATCCGCCGAAGCTCTGGCCGAGGACGCTCCACGGCACCTCGCCCTGGAGGTGGCGGCGCAGGTGTTCGGCGTCGCGGACGATCGAGTCGGCGCGGAAGTGCGCGAGGTAGTCGGCGGCGGCCCCGGAGTCCGCACCGAAGCGTGCCAGGGTGACCCGGTCGGCGGGGGTGGAACGGCCGGTGCCGCGCTGGTCCAGGAGGATGACGCGGTAGTCGGCGAGGGCTCGGCGCAGCCACGCACCCGCGGCGTTGGGGCGTTCGGCGCGGCCGCCGGGGCCGCCCTGGAGCCAGAGCAGGCGGGGCAGGTCCTCGTGCTCACGTCCCTCGGCGACGACCTCGCGGGCGAACAGACGGATCGCGGGGCCCTCCGGGGTGTGGTGGTCGAGCGGCACGGTGAGGGTGTGGTCGGTGCAGACCAGGCCGTCGTGGCGGTAGGAGACGGGGGCGGGGGTGGTCATGGGCGCTCCTTGCGCGACTCGGTGCGGTTTCACGGGTGCCGGGCGGGCCCGCACCAGGGTGGTGCGGGCCCGCCCGGCGGTCGGCTCAGTAGCCGGCGACGCCCAGGTCGCGGCAGATCCCGACGAGCTCGGGGTGCACGTAGCGCCCGTTCTCCTCGATGGCGACGCCGTCCAGGTAGATGGACGGGCCGAGGACACTGCCGTCGGTGTGGGCGGCGGCGACCCACGGTTCGCCGCCGATCCAGGCGCCCTTGGTGCCGATGCCGAGCTCGACGCAGCCGAAGACGCGTTCGTCCTCGACGATGCGGCCGGTCGGGGCGAGGACGCCGGGGTTGAAGCCGAGCGACCAGTGCGCGATGCGGAACATGTTCGGGTCGTCGAAGGACTCCATCCAGCGGCGGAAGGTGTCCGCGTCGGCATCGCCCTCGATCTTGGTGACGACGCCCTTCTCGACGGTGCAGCGGACCGGGGAGCGCAGCAGGCCGAGCTCGTCCGGCGGCCACAGGGCACCGTCGAAGACCAGGACGCCGTCCTGGGTCTCCTCCAGGGGGTTCCAGGAGATCTGGCCGGAGAGCATCACGGTCTCGCCGGGCTTCTCGGCGGGCTTGCCGCGCAGGTTGATCGGCCGGTCGCCGTTGCGGCCGACGAGGTCGGTGCCGTTGGCGGAGGTGATCCGGACCTCGTCGGCGGCCTCCAGGAGGGCGACGAGCGCCTTGCCGAGGCGGATGACGCCCTGGAAGTCGGGACGGCCGACGGTGGCGACCAGCATCTGGACGTCCATCGCGGTCAGATTGGTGTAGCGGCAGCCGTTCGCCATCGCGGTGCGGAAGGCGTCGGAGTGCATCAGGTACGAGACCGCGAACTCGATCCACACGTCGGCGTCGGCGATGGCACCGGCGACGGGCCGGGGCGGCTCCATGGAGGCGCCGGGCAGCGTCTCGTACCAGACGACGACGGGGTGCGCTCCGGCGGCGGCGACGGCCTGGGCGGTGGCCTCGATGACGCGGCGGTCGCTGCTGGTGTCGCCGGTGAGGACGACGTGCTCGCCGCGCTTGACCAGCATGACCTCCTCGACGAGCTTGCGGGCGGCCAGGGCGAGTTCGAAGCTGAGGTACTCGGGGCGCGGTTCGAGCCTGCTGTACATGTCCACGGGGTGGTTCTCCTTGCCATGCGGGTGGTGCTGAGTGGTGCGGTGGTGCGGGTTGTGGTTCAGGGGGTGGTGGGGCCGTCAGGTCTTGAGGATCTGGGCCGAGTCGCCCAGCGAGCTGCCCGCGATCAGTCCGGCGCCGACCAGGTTGAGTTCCTCGTCGGCGGCGGGACCGCGCAGCTTCCGGTAGCCGACCCGGACGACGAGGGCGCCGAGGACGAGCCAGCAGGCCTGCGGGGTGAGGATGAGCAGGCCGGTGGCGAGCATGACGCCCATCTGCCGGCGGGTGCCGCCGAGCAGCTGGATGGCCGCGCCGGGAACGGCCCAGAGCAGCATGGTGCGTACCGCGTCCGGGTCGCTGAGCCCGCTCTTGATCGTGTCGGCGTAGACCTTGGCGACGGGCGGGATGAGTCCCTGTCCGAAGTAGGAGCGCCAGGCGAGGGCGACCACGACGAGGGCGACGGCGAATCCGATGAGGGCGGCCATGAACTGCTGGCGGCGGCCCTCGCGCTCGAACGGGTCCCAGGGGCGGTGCTCGCGTCGCAGCAGCCAGCCGGCCTTGAGGTCGTAGCCCATGTCGGCGAATGCGGGTCCGGTGGCGGAGACGTACCCGACCAGCAGGGCGAGCGGTACGGACGGGATGCCGATGGCGAGGCCCAGGATGAGGAAGATCAGGGTGACGGCGAAGGACGGGAACCAGCCGGACTGCATGGCGGCGAGGCCGACGATCAGTTCGTGGACCAGGGCCGCGAAGGCGGCGAACAGGACCCAGCCGACGATGCCGAGGGGGCTCATGTCGCCGATCAGGCCGCCGAGGACGGCGAGGACGGCCGCGCCCCCGGTGAAGAGCGCGAAGCCGCGGATCAGGGAGGCCCGCAGGGCCCGTTCGTCGACGGTGAAGGCGGTGGTCGGGTCCGTGTCCTGGACGGTCGCGACGCTCGAAGCCTCCGCGGCGGCTTCCCTCCGCTTGCGTTCACGTCGGCCTATGAGCAGGTGGACCGCCTGGCCGAGTGCGACGATCCCGGCTCCGACCATGACGCCGTGCGGGATGTACCCGGCGCCGAGATCGGTGTGGAAGACATCGGGGCTGTACTGGCGCAGCATCAGGCCGATGCCGAACATCATCAGCGCCCAGACGTTGCCGAGGAAGGCCACACCGGCGGCGGAGAGCGGCAGGCTGAAGAGCGTCCCGGCGAGTCCGACCGCGGTGCCGCCGGCCAGGATCAGGGCGCGGCGTCCTCCCCGGTCGCCGGCCTTGATGGTCTCGGCGGCGGCCGTGCCGGGCGGCCAGGCGGCGTCGGCGGGCAGCAGCCGGGAGCCGAAGGCCCGGTAGAGGACCCAGGCGTCCACGAGGAGGCCGATGCACGCGCCGGCGAGCATCGGCCAGACCAGGTCCTCGCGGCCGAAGACGTACGGGACGGCCACGGAGGTGAGCAGCGCGTTCGCCGAGGCGAAGGTCGCGGCCGAGATGGCGCTCTGGGCCAGGTTCTGGCGGTGCACGGAACGCATCCGGCTCAGGAAGCCGAGGGGGATGCGTCCGATCAGCATGGCGACGAGTGCGCCGACGACCGAGGTGTTGGCGGAGATCCCCAGTTTGGAGACGAGGTCGATGCCGATGACGGCGCCGACGGCGGAGAGCACGACGAGGATGACCAGCAGGACGGGTTCCGTCACCCTCGGATGCGACTGGGGTTCTTCGGGACCCGGCGGCTGCGGGGCAGGGTGCGGCGCAGAGACGTGGTGCGCCATGGGGCACCCCCTTCGGTGAGCAGGGCGGGGAGCTCGGTGAGTCCCCCGGTGGGGTGGGCGGCCGGGGCGGGACCGGGGCAGGCCGGCGGCGCGGGAGGGCCGCGGTGGGGCGGGTTCGTTCGGGGCGCGGGGCTCAGCCGCCGAGGGCGGCGGTGATCTCCGCCGCTCCGGCGCGTACCAGCGTCACGAGGGTTTCGGCGGCCCGGTCCACGCGGTGGGACGGGCCGATGACGGTCAGGGAGGCGGGGACGCCGTCCCCCTGGAAGACGGGGGCGGAGACCGCGGTCACCGCTTCGTCGTACTCGCCGTGACTGATGCAGTAGCCATCGGCGCGGACCTGCGCGTAGCAGGCGAGGAGCGCGTCCAGGTCCGTGATCGTGCGGTCGTTGAAGCGCGTCAGTCCGGTGGCGCCGAACATCTGCCGGATCTCGCGTTCGGGGTGGTACGCGAAGATCGTGTGCCCGGACGCCCCGGCGTGGCCGGGCATGACCGCGCCGATGATCGCGGTGTAGCGGACGGGCCCGGTGCCGTCGACGGCGGCCTCGCAGCGGTAGCTGCCGCCGTGCGGGACGTTGAGGACGATGCTCTCGCCGGTCTCGCGGAGCAGCCGGGCGAGTATCGGGCGGGAGATCGAGGACAGCACGCCGCTGTGCTCGCTGACCCTGGCCAGCCGGGAGAGGGCCGGACCCGGGCGGTAGCGGCGGCTGTTGTCGTCGCAGAGCAGGAAGCCGCGCGCGCTCAGGGTGGTGAGCAGGCGCTGCACGACGGCCTTGTCCCAGCCGTGGTGGCGGGCCAGTTCGCTGACGCCCCATTCCGGACGCTGCTCGGTGAACGTGAGCAGCACGAGCAGGGCCCGGTCCACGGTCTGCAGCACGGCGGGGGCCTGCTGTCCGGCCGGTGCCGGAGTGGTGGTGTCCGTGCCGCGCTCAGCCATGGGCCGGGCCTCCTTGGTCCACGTCGTCGATCTTCCGGTGCGGAAATCGCAACGCCGTTGCGATTTCTGGCGAAAGGATGCGGGCGGCCTCAGCGGGTGTCAAGGGTTTCCCGGAAATTCGCTCAGCGGCGGGAACGGCCTGCTCAGGGGGCGGTGGAGGGCGGGCCCTGCGACAAGGACGGGTCCGCTGCCCGGATGGAGGCGGAGAACGCGGTCGGTCCGGTGCCGCGCGAAGGCGGAGAACGCCGTCGGGTCCGGTGCCCGGGTGAAGGCGGAGAACGCCGTCCGCTCCGGTGCCCGGGTGAAGGCGGAGAACGCCGTCCGCTCCGCGTTCCTCACGACGCGGCCGTTCCGCCCCGCTCTGCGGTGGGCGGGCTCACGGGGCCTCCCCGCCCTCGTTCACTCGATTGGCCTAATCGGGACGGAAGCCCCACAGCCGCATCGCACGGGGCCTGCACCGACGTGGGGCGGGTACGGCGGCCGGCCTCCGGCGGCCGGGCGGTTGCAGCGCCCATCCGGGTGAGGCGCGATGGAATCCGGACGCGCCTCCCCTGCTGGACCCACCCACAGGACGCGCCCGGGCGAGGAGGAATCGGTCATGGGAGCCGCTGACGGTTTCACGGATTCCGGAGAGCTCGACGGCCTGACGGTGTACGACACCGAGGGCGAGAAGATCGGCAACGTGGGGCGGGTGTATGTCGACGACAACACCGGCCGACCGGACTGGATCACGGTGAAGACCGGCCTGTTCGGTATGAAGGAGAGTTTCGTGCCTCTCGCCGGAGCCCGTCGCGTGGGCTCCGACCTGCACATCTCGCATCCGAAGGACCGGGTGAAGGAAGCCCCCCGGGTGGACGCGGACGCCCATCTGTCCGTCTCCGAGGAGGAAGAGCTCTACCGGCACTACGGCCTGAGCCGGAATACCAAGGCCAACCTCGGCGACCGCGCCGGGGCCGCCGGCACCACGAGCGCCGACGCACCGACCACGACCGGCACGGGCACCATGGGCGCGGCCGGGGCCGGTGCCGCAGCAGGGGCCGGGGCCGGGGCCATGGGTGCCGCGGGCACGGGCCGCACGACCGACAAGACCACGTCGGCCGGCATGGCCGGTGCGGGCACCGGGACCGGCAGGCACCGCGACACCGAAACCTCGGGCACGTCCCGTCCGCTGGTCGGAGCCGGTGCGGGAGCCGAACGCTCCAGCGCCGACCTCAGCGGCAAGGAGGAACTGATCCGCTCCGAGGAACAGCTGCACATCGGCACCGAGGAGTACGAGAGCGGCAAGGCCCGTCTCCACAAGTACGTCGTCACCGAGAACGTCACCAGGACCGTGCCCGTCACGCACGAAGAGGTGCGCGTGATCCGTGAACCGCTCCGTCCGGGCGACAAGGCCGCCGGCCGGTCCGACATCACCGAGCAGGACGTGGAGGTCACCCTGCACGCCGAACGCGCCACGATGCGCAAGGAGACCGTGCCGGTCGAGCGGGTGCGGATGGAAACGAAGAAGGTGACCGAGCAGAAGGAAGTCTCCGCCGAGCTGCGCAAGGAGCAGATCGACTACGCGGACGGCACCAGCAAGAGCGGCAAGGACACGGGTGGCAAGGACATGGGCGGCGAGTTCGGTCAGGGACGGCGCCGCTGACCCCCGCCACGCCGCGCCGGACGGACGTACTCCACCGCACCGCACCGAGAGAGGGGCGGGCCCCGCACCGGGGCCCGCCCCTTGCGCGCTCCACGGCGCGGGGCGACCCGGCGGCCGCGACGCATCGGACCGCACCGGACGCGGCAGGAAGCTCAGGCCCGCCCCGGACGAAAGCGCACCGAGGGCCTCCCCTGCGGGCCGTCCGGTGTCACGACGGCCCGCACCCGGTAGACCTCGGCGATGAGCCCCTCCGTGATCACTTCCGCCGGAGTGCCGCCCGCGACGGCCTTTCCCCCGTCCAGCACCACGATCCGGTCGCAGAACATCGCGGCCAGATTGAGATCGTGCAGGGCGACGACGGCGGTCAGCGGCAACGACGTGACCAGGGTCAGCAGTTCGAGCTGGTGCTGGATGTCCAGGTGGTTGGTCGGTTCGTCCAGGAGCAGTTCGCGCGGCCGCTGGGCGAGCGCCCGGGCGATCTGGACGCGCTGGCGTTCACCGCCGGAGAGTGTGTGCCAGGACTGGTCGCGGCGTTCCGCGAGACCGGTCCGCTCCAGGGCCTCCCGCACCGCCCTCTCGTCGGCCTCCGACGGCGCCGACCAGGCGCGGCGGTGCGGGATGCGGCCCAGGCGTACGACGTCCACGACGCTGAGCTCGACCTGGGTCACGGCGTGCTGGTCGACCACTGCGACGCGCCGGGCCACGGTGCGGCGGCCGACCTCGTTCAGCGGGTCGTCGTCGAGAGTGACCAGTCCCGCGTCCGGAGCGAGGACTCCGGCCAGGATCCGCAGCAGGGTGGACTTCCCGGAGCCGTTCGGGCCGATCAGCCCGATGGTGGCGCCGGGCGGCGGAGCGAGCGAGACGCCGTCCAGGATGAGGCGGCCGCCCGCCTCCCGGCTGACCCGGTCGGCCCGCAGGCCGCCGAGGGCCCGGGTCACGGGGTCCGCCGGGTGCGGTGGAGGACCAGCACGAAGGCGGGGACCCCGATGAGTGCGGTGACGACTCCCACCGGTACCTCCTGCGGATCGAGGACGGTCCGGGCGAGGGTGTCGACCCAGACCAGGAACACGGCCCCGGCGAGTGCGGTGACAGGCAGCAGTCTGCGGTGCCCGGAGCCGGTGAGCGCCCGGGCCGCGTGCGGCAGCACCAGCCCGACGAACCCGATAGCACCGGCCGAGCTCACCAGAGCGGCGGTCAGCAGTGCGGTGGTGCACAGCAGGACGATCCGGGTACGGCCGACGTGGACGCCGAGCGTGGCCGCCGCGTCCTGGCCGAAGGCGAAGGCGTCGAGCGTACGGGCGTGGCCGAGGCAGATCAGCAGCGTCACGCCGAGCACGGCGGAGCAGATCCACACATCGCTCCAGCCGACGCCCCCGAGCGAGCCCAGCAGCCAAAACAGGACGCCGCGGGTCTGCTCGGCGTCGGCGGCGGTCATCACGACGAAGGAGGTGAGCGCGGAGAAGAGCTGCATGGCCGCGACCCCGGACAGGACGACCCGGTCGGTGCTGCCGCCGAGGGTATGGCTGAGCAGCATGACCAGGGCGAAGGAGCACAGCGCCCCGATGAACGCGCCGGCCGACAGGGAGACCGCTCCCCCGCCGACCCCGAGGACGACCACGACGACGGCGCCGGTCGAGGCTCCGGAGGAGACCCCGAGGACGAACGGGTCGGCAAGCGGGTTGCGCAGCAGCGACTGCATGACGGTGCCGCAGACCGCGAGCCCCGCGCCGCAGACGGCGGCGAGCAGGGTGCGCGGCATGCGCAGGTTCCAGATGATGCCGTC
The DNA here is from genome assembly GCF_036195045.1 of Streptomyces sp. NBC_00236. Taxonomy (NCBI): domain Bacteria; kingdom Bacillati; phylum Actinomycetota; class Actinomycetes; order Kitasatosporales; family Streptomycetaceae; genus Streptomyces; species Streptomyces sp. NBC_00236. The sequence goes on from NZ_CP108100.1 coordinate 278,666, forward strand.
GCGGATCGGGCTGAGCCGCGACTCGCCCGCGCCGAGGTGGGAGGCGACCGCGGACCAGACGTCGGCGACGGAGATCCGGGCCGGGCCGATGGTGACGGCGACGGCCACCGACAGGGCGAGCAGCAGGAGCCCGCCGGTCCACAGGAGCCCTTCGCGGATACCGCTGATGCGCCGGAGGCCGGGCCCGGTGCGCACGGCCGCGGCCTCGCGCGGCGCCGCGGCCCGTTCGGTGTCCGTCACCCCGCGAGCCCGAAGGTGCGCAGGCCGGCGGCCACGCGCTCCACGCCCTCGACGGTCCGGATGGTCGGGTTCATCGCCTGGCCGCTGAGCAGCACATAGCGCTTGTGCCGGACGGCGTCCATGTTCTTCGTGACGGGGTCGGACTCCAGGAAGGCGATCTTCTTCGCGGCGCTCTCTGCGGTCTGCGACTTGCGGGTCAGATCGCCGATGACCAGCACGTCGGGGTCGCGGTCGGCGACCGTCTCCCAGTTGATCTGCGGCCATTCCTCGTGGGTGTCGTCGAAGGCGTTCTCCGCGCCGAGTTCCCGGGTGATGATGCCGGGCGCACCACAGCAGCCGGCCAGGTACGGGGCCTCGGAGTTGGCGAACCAGTACAGCAGCGAGGCGCCGGAGGCGTCGATGCCGCTCGTCGCCTTCCGTACCCGCGCGCGCAGCCCGGCGACGAGCTTCTCGCCGCGCTCGGGAACGCCGAACACCTCGGCCAGGTCGCGCACTTCGGCGTAGACGCTGTCCATGGTCAGGGCGCCGGTGCGGACGCCGTCGCCGTCCTTGCTGTTGTCCTTGGCGGTGCAGTCGGCGGGCGAGACGTAGGTGGGGACGCCGAGCTTCTCGAACTGCTCGCGGGGGGCGACACCGCCCTTGGCGAGCGTCGACTCGAAGGAGGCGCTGACGAAGTCGGGCTCCTGGTCCAGGACCTTCTCCGACGAGGGGCGGTTGTCGGAGATCCTCGGGACGCCCGCGTTGGCCTTCTCCAGGCCCTTGAGCACCGGATCGGTCCAGGTGGCCGTGGCGGCCAGCCGGTCGGCGAGACCGAGCGAGAGCAGGATCTCGGTCGATCCCTGGTCGACCGGTACGGCGCGCTCCGGCGCCGCGTCCACGGTGACGGTCCGTCCGCAGTTCTTCAGCGTGACCGGATAGCCCTCGGCGTGGCCGGACTTGGCGGTTGTGCTGTCCAGGCCGCCGCCGCAGGCCGTCAGCAGGATCAGGGCGGCGGTGAGCAGGGCGGCGGAGCGGGCGGGGCCGGCTGTGCGCGGCACGGAGTACCTCGGCGTCTCTGGGCCCATGCGCGGGGCCCGTGCGGAGTTCCGCGGCCCGGTACCGGACCGCGGGTGCCAGCAGGTCTTCGGACTCGGGTTCATGCGGACGGGACGCCTTCCCGGGAAACCGTGGGTCTCCCAGTGGCCGTGGCCCCGCCCGTCCCCCTCACCGCTGCGCGTCAGTTCCGGATTCGCACCGGATTCCCTGACCCCTACGTGGAGTTCGACTGGCTCCGGGCACGCTACCACGAGCCTCTGCGCAGCTCAGCGGCGGTGCGGGGCCGGGGCGGTGTGCCGCGCACCGCCCCGGACACGGGCCGTCCGGGGCGGCCCGGCTCCGGTCACACGTTGGGGTGAACCGATTCGCCACCAGGGGTGCGCGGGCCGGGCGCTTCCGGGGCCGCGGCGGTGTGCCAGGAGGCGCCCGGATCGTCGTACGCGTCGGTGTAGCGGGCTCCGGTGATGGGCCAGTCGGCGAGCAGTTCACCGGGCAGCGCGAAGGATGCGGCCAGTTCCGGCAGATGTCCGCCGACCGCGGTGACGAGCTGTTCGGTGGCATCGCTCAGTCCGTCGACCTGACCGGCGGTCAGGTGGCCTGCCGCGAGCAGGTCCCCGCTGTTGCGTGCGACCCAGCGCAGCGCGAACAGCCGGGCCAGTTCGTCCAGGCGCTCGCGGGCCTCGCCGCCGGGCAGCGCCGCGAGCGCGTTCTCGTACGCCTGGGCCGCCTGCCGGTACGCATGGGCCTCGACCCCCCGCAGCGCGGGCCCGGATGCCGCGTTCCAGCGCGCCAGCGGGTCGCCCTCCGCCGCCTCCGCCATCCGTGCGGCGGCCCGGGCGAACCAGATGCGCTCCACCTCGTCCAGGAGACGGCCGAGGAACCGGAGGTCGGCGAGGTTGCCGCCCGCGGGGCGGGCAGCCGTCTCCTCCCTCGGGGCCCGTGCCGCGTCGAGGAGCAGTCCGGCGGCCGCCCGGGAGTGAATGGCCAGGTTGTCGCCCTCGGCGGTGATGGCGCCCTCGATCCCGGTGACGAGTTCGGTCATTCCGTTGTTCTCCAGCAGCCCCTGGGCTCCGCACCGCTCCCGGCATTCGACGATCACGGACCTGGCCTGCCAGGTGATCCATCCCTTGGCGATGTCGACCAGCCGCTCGTCCGTCTCCCGCTCCGCGGGCGGCCGGGCCGCCGCCTTCTCCCACCGGTCGAGCACCCGCCGGTGCAGCAGGCTCATCGCGAAGACGGTGGCCATGGCCTCGGCGAGCGGGCCGTGGTGGCTGCGGTGGGCCATCACCGGCACGGGAGACGCCGAGCGGCCGCCCGAGACGAAGCGGTGGCCGCCGTAGCGGACGGCGACGGCCAGCGTGGTGCGGGCGGAGCCCACCGCGCTGGCGCTCATGCAGACCCGGCCGGTGGTGACCCGTCCGATCGAGGCGAGGAAGCGGCGCCTGCGTCCGTCGGTGCCGCCGCGGAACACCCCGTCGTCGCCGACCCGCCCCTGCGCGCCGCCGAGCAGCGCCCCGCGGTCCACGAAGACCCGGTCGAAGGAGGTCAGGCAGTGGTCGACCGGACTGCCCATCCGTGCGGGAAGCCGGCGCACCCGGATCCCGGGCAGGGCCCGGGACGCGTCCGTGAGCGGCACCAGCAGCAGGAAGACCCCCTGGTCATGGCCGTCGACGATCAGCCGGGCGGCGACGAGACCCGACTTGGGGCCGCCGGCCGGGCTGGTGTTGGGCATGAACTTCTGTGCGCCGGCGTGCGGGGTGTGCAGCACGAACCCGTCCCGTTCGGGGTCGTAGGTGGCGGTCGTCTCGATGGCCGCGGCGTCGTTGCCGTGCGCCACCTCCGTACAGAGGAAGGTGCCGATCCGCCGCAGCCCGAGGAAGTCCGACAGATCGCGGGGGCTGTCGGCGTCGTGGTCCAGAAGGCTGCCGAGGAAGAGGTTGTAGTGGATGCCCGCGACCGTGGCGAACGCCGGGTCCACGGGGGCGAGCCACTCGTGCAGTGCGGCCAGGGCGCGGGGGTCCGCGGCGGGCCGGGCGGCGCTGTCCAGTGCGTTGTTGAGCGCGCGCAGCCGTGCGTGCGCCAGGGCGAGGCGCTCGTCCGGCGTGGGGCCGGGAGGCGGCCAGAGCGGCCGGCGGAACGGCTCGGTGGCGACGAGGCGGCGCCAGAATCCGTGCTCGCGGCGGGCGTCCGCGCCGAGGAGGACGGTGCTGAGCGGGCCGGCGACCGGACCGGTTCCGGCTTCCGGAGTGTGGGCGCTGTCGAAAATGGTGTTCATAAAACCGGGAACGATCAGCAAACGTCCAGGACACTCCACAAGTCGCTGTCCGGGCCGATGCGCGGCAGCGGCCCGTCGGCCGTCCGTCACCTGTATGCAGCAATCCGCCGCGCTGTACGGGCGGACAGGCCATCCCCTTGGTTCATGGAACGGCACCCCGAACAGCCTGCGGCTCAGGACGAACACGCCGAACTGGAAGCCCTGCGGGCCCGGGTGGCGCAGTTGGAGGCCCGCGCCCCGGCACGCTCACGCCCGCGCCTGCGTTCGTTCTTCGCGGTCCTGCTGATCCTGGTGGCGGCCGTGCTCACCCCGCTGAGCGTCCTGTCGAGCTGGGCGAGCGGCGTCGCCGGGGACACGGACCGCTACGTGGACATGATGGAGCCGCTGGCCTCCGACCCGGATGTGCAGGCGGCGGTGACCGCACGGGTCACCGACGCCGTCATGACCCACCTGAACGTCGACGCGCTGCTGGCGGACGTCGCGCCCGCCGACCGGCCCGTGGTGGACAAGGCCCTCCAGAAGCTCGGTGGCCCGCTCACCACGGGCGTCTCGAACTTCGTGCACGGCACCGTGGAGCGGTTCGTCACCAGCGACGGCTTCGAGCGGGTGTGGAGCAACCTCAACCGGCAGGCGCACGCCTCCGTCGTGAAGGCCCTGACCGGTGAGGGCGGTGGCGCGGTCAAGCTGGCCGGCGACACCGTGACCCTGGACCTCGCCCCGGTCATCGACCGGGTGAAACAGCGCCTCGTCGACCGCGGTCTGACGGTGGCCGAGAAGATTCCCGAGATCCACACCGACTTCACCCTCCTCACCTCGGACTCGGTCGGCAAGGCCGAGAAGGGCTTCCGGGCCCTCGAACTGCTCGGATTCTGGCTGCCCGTGTTCACGGTGGTGGTGGCGGCGGGCGGGGTGCTGCTGGCGGTGCGCCGCCGGCGGGCGCTGGTCACCGCGGCGCTGGCCATGGCCGTGGGTGCCGCGCTGCTCGGGCTCGGACTGTGGGCGGGGCGAGCGTTCTATCTCGACAGCCTTCCCCCGGACGTCTCCCAGCCGGCGGCGGGGGCGGTGTTCGACACGCTGGCGGGCTATCTGCGCGCCGGGGTCCGGCTGGTGGTGACCGTCGGAGCGGTGGTGGCACTCGCCGCCTGGCTCACGGGCAGCGGCCGCGCGGCAAGCCGGGTCATGGCGATGTGGACCGGTGGCATCGGGGCCGTACGGGACGCGGCGGGTTTCACCGGTGGCCCGGTCGGCCGTTGGGTGCACCGGGCGAGGCGCCCGCTGAACTGGACGGTGGTCGTGGTGGCCGTCGCGGTGCTGCTGGCGTGGGACAGGCCGACGGGCCTGGTCACGGTCTGGATCGCGCTGTGTGCCCTGTTCGTCCTCGCGGTCGTCGAGTTCCTCGACGACGACAGCAGACCGCATCTGGCGGCGCCGGCGTAGCCCGGCTGCCGCAGGGTCACCGTGTCATGCCCGGACAACGGGCGGTGGGTCCAACGGTGCCGCGCCGGTGAGAGCCGGGCGCAGAGGCACGGGCAGCGTCTCCGGGCCACCGGGCCCGGCAGTTCCTCGTCGGCGTGATGGCGGTGCCGCCGTCCCCGTAGAGGGTGCCGGTGGCACCGCCGCGTTCACGTCCGGGCGAGTGCCGCGTCCAGTTCCGCCTCGTCGGGCGGGTTGGCGCCGGCCCGGGCGACGGTGACGGCCGCCGAAGCCGCCGCCCGGCGCAGGACGTCCGTCACGGTGTCCCGGTCCGGTTCGCGCAGCCGCTCCCGCCCGGCCGGCCCGAGCAGTCCGTGCGCGGCCAGTGCGTGCAGGGTGCCGGACATGAAGGCGTCCCCCGCCCCCACCGTGTCGACGACCTCGGCCGGCAGCGCCTCGACGGTCAACGGCCCGCCGGGCAGGACCGCGCACGCCCCGTCGGCGCCCCGGGTGACCAGGACGACGGCCGGGCCGGTGGCGAGCCACCGCTCTGCCGCCTTCACCGGGTCCTCGCCCGGATACAGCCACTCCAGGTCCTCGTCGCTGGCCTTGACGACGTCACTGAGCGCCACGCAGAGCTCGGCCCTGCGCACGGCGGCCTCGTGGTCCCCCATCAGCTCCGGTCGCACATTGGGGTCGTAGCTGACCGTCGCGGCGGCCCGCAGCGACTGAACGGCGGCGAGGACCGCGGACGCTCCGGGTTCCGTGACCGCCGCGATCGAGCCGGTGTGCACATGGGCGGGCGTCCGCTCCAGGGAGACCGCGCCGAGCGACCAGGTGATCTCGAAGGCGTACGCCGCCCGCCCCGCGCCGTCCAGGGTCACGACGGCGGACGGGGTGGGGGCGGTGGAGCCGTCGGTACGGACGTCGACCCCGGCCGCGGTGAGGTGGTCGCGGATCAGCCGCCCGTTCCCGTCCGCTCCGAGCTGGGTGAGCAGGGTCGCGCCGTGTCCGAGCCGGGCCAGCCCGTACGCGACGTTGGCCGGGCTGCCGCCCGGATGGACCCGGTCGGCCCTGCCGGGCTCCCGGACGATGTCGGCGACGCACTCGCCGATGACCAGCAGGTCGAGTCTGTCGGGCATGAGGGTGATGTCTCCTGTTGTGCGGTGGCATGGGCGTCCCGGCAGACGTCACGGCACTGCCTGCGAACGCGTCGACCCCGATCCTGCCCTGTGCGGCCCGCTCCGGTGGCGCCGAGCCGTCGGCGTGGGGCGACGCGCCCCGGAACCGTCCCGCGCCCGCTACGCCTCCAGCGCGTCGGCCACGAGTGCGAGGAACCGCGCATGAGCCCGCGCGCTGCACACCGGCTCGGGGTTCCAGGGCACCACCCGCACGGATCCGGCGACCGGCGCCCACGGCCCGTCGGTCCGGAGCTCGTCGAGCGCGGTGGCGTGGGCCCGGATGTCCGCGAGCACGACGGCCGGTCTCAGTGCGGCGGCCCGGTCCCAGCCGACCGTGGACCAGTTGGCGCCGGGGCCCTCGGCGGGTTCCACCAGGCCGACGCCGAGCTCGGCCAGCACCCGCAGTTCGGGCCACATGCGGGGGCGGGCCAGATGCACCTGCTCCTGGCCCGCCGGTGACAGGGCGAGGACCCTCGCCCGGTCCGGGCCCGAGGTGAGCGCGCGCAGCCGGTCCCGGGCCGCGTCCAGCTCCTGGGTGGCCGCCGCGGGCTCCTCGGCGCCGAGTGAACGCGCCAGCCCGGCGAACCGGTCACCGATCTCCGTCAGGGTGCGCGCCTGGCCCACGTCGATGACCACGACCGGAACGTGCCCCTCCAGGTGCTTGGCCGTCTCCGGGTCGAGGCCGTAGACCTGGCCGCCGCCGTAGCTGACGGCCACCACGAGGTCCGGCTCGCCGCCGAGCAGCGTGTCCACGTCCAGCGTGGCACCCGCCCCGGCGTACGCGACGCCGTCCAGGGGCAGCGATCCGGTCTTCGCCGCGTCCGGCACCGCGGGGTCGTCGTGCCCCGAGCCGAATATCCCGCTCGGGCGGATGCCGTGGTCCCATAACGTCGCACCGGCCTGGACATAGGCGAGCACCCGTGCCGGGCGCCTCCCCGCGGTCGACACCTGCCCTCGGTCGTCGCAGAATTCCCACACGGTCCGCTCCCTCACGTCACACCTCTCGCCACTGGTTGCCCGCCCCCCGTAGCGGTCTTCCAGGAGTACCTGCCCAGCGAACCCGCGCGGCACCCGCGGCTCCGGCGACGGACTACAGGTCCGGCGCCGTGGAGCGCACGAGATAGGTGACGGGCCCCGGGTCGGGCACCTCGGTCTCGGTGAATCCGAGCCGGTCGTAGAAGGCCCTGGCCCGGGTGTTGGCCGTGAGCATGCACAGATGCACGCCCTTGACCCCCTTGGCTTCCAGGGCCGCGAGGAAGGCACGCATCAGCTCCCTCCCGTACCCCTTGCGCTGCCAGTCGGGCAGCAGGTCGATGTGCAAGTGGGCGGGGTGGGCGGCGAGTTCGGGAAGGACCATGCGCTCGGGGTTGTGCAGGAGGGCGATCATCTCGTCGCTGGGGCCGCTCGGTGCCGCCTCCGGCCGCGGATAGCGGTCCTCGACCAGGGGCAGCCAGCGCCTGCGGAACTCCGTCACAAAGCGTGGGGTGTCGGCCGTTCCCAGGATGTAGCCGACCGCCCGGCCGGTTCCGTCGTCGATGACGAAGGCCAGATCGGGTTCGAGGTGGGCGTACGGCGCGGCGAAGATCGACGGCATCAGCTCCGGGTCCGGGTACAGGTGCCGGGAGTCGCCGCCGTTGTCGGCGGTCCGGACGCAGATGTCGGCGAGGGCGTCACGGTCGCCGGATCGGTAGGCCCGCAGGCCGGGAAGCAGGGTCACCTCCTCATCCTGCCGACCTTGGGAGCGCTCCCACAAGAGGGGCGCGGGCATTCCCGCGATAGCCGCGCCCCCTCGTCCGTCAGTCGTTGACGGCCGTCAGCAGCACCGCGGCGTCCTCCAGGGCGAGCAGTCCGTGCCGTTCCTGGGGGATCGGGTGCAGCTGCCCGGCGGCCAGTTCCACGTCGCCCGACGCGGCGGTGAGCCGGACGGAGCCGCGCAGCACCTGGAGAGAGGCTGCGGGCGGGGCGTTGTGCTCGTCGAGGGAGCGGCCCGAGGCCAGCGCGATGACGGTCTGGCGCAGCGGGTCCTCGTGGAGCAGCAGGTGGGCGCTGCGCCCGTGCGGGGAGGTGCGGGCCGCGGCCAGGTGCTCGTCGGCAAGGGCGTTCAGATCGTTCGGTGCGTCCATACGCCCCACTGTGCCGCAGCCCTCGCTCCCCCGCGATCCTGCCGGACCCGGCCGTGCACCACGTACGGCCGGGTCCCTCAACAGGTACGCCTTCGGCGGGACCGTCACACGCGCAGCCAGACCGCGGTGTCCTGCGGCAGCCTCCCCGTAGGGTCGAGGGGGCCGCTGGCCAGCAGCACTGCGGTGTGCAGGGGCAGCTCGGCGGGCTCGGCGGCCAGGTTGACGACGCAGACGAGGCCTTCGGTCCGTGTGAAGGCGAGCACCTCGGGGGCCGTGTCCAGCCAGGTCAGTCTGCTGATCCCGGGCTGTCCCGCGGTCTCGAAACCCGGTTCGCTCCGGCGCAGGCGCAGGGCCTCGCGGTACAGGCTGAGCATGGAGTCCGGGTCGTCGCTCTGGAGGTCGGCCGCGTACGCGGACCAGTCGGCCGGCTGCGGCAGCCAGGGTGCGGTGGTGGCGCCGAATCCGGCGTACGGTTCGCCCGCCGCCCAGGGCAGCGGCACCCGGCAGCCGTCGCGTCCCGGGTCGGTGCCGCCCTTGCGGAAGTGCATCGGGTCCTGGATGCGGTCCAGGGGGATGTCGGCCTCCGGCAGTCCGAGCTCCTCGCCCTGGTAGAGGTAGGCGGCGCCGGGAAGGGCCAGCGAGAGGAGGGCGGCGGCACGGGCCCGGCGGGTGCCGAGCGCGAGGTCGGTGGGGGTGCCGAAGGTCTTCGCCGCGAAGTCGAAGCCGGTCTCCGCACGGCCGTAGCGGGTCACGGTGCGGGTCACGTCGTGGTTGCACAGGACCCAGGTGGCAGGGGCGCCGACCGAGGCGTGTTCGGCGAGGGTGTCGTCGATCGCGGTCCGCAGCAGTGCGGAGTCCCACGGGCAGGCCAGGAAGTTGAAGTTGAAGGCGGTGTGCAGTTCGTCGGGCCGCAGGTACCGGGCGAACCGCTCGGTGTCGGGGAGCCACACCTCACCGACGAAGACACCGTCGTACTCATCGGCTATGGCGCGCCAGGAGCGGTAGATGTCGTGCAGTTCGTCGCGGTCGACGAAGGGGTGCGGGTCCTGGCCCACGGTGAAGTCGGGCAGTGCGGGGTCCTTGGCGAGCAGGGCGGCCGAGTCGATGCGTACGCCCGAGACCCCGCGCTCGAACCAGAAGCGCAGCACGTCCTCGTGCTCCTGGCGGACCGCCGGGTGGGCCCAGTTGAGGTCGGGCTGCTGGGTGGCGAAGAGGTGGAGGTACCACTCCCCGTCGTCCAGCCGGGTCCAGGGTGTGCCGCCGAATTCGGAGACCCAGTCGTTGGGCGGGATCTCACCGTCCACGCCGCGGCCGGCGCGGAAGTGGAAGAGGTCGCGCTCGGGGCTGCCGGAGCCCGCTTCGAGGGCGGCCCGGAACCACGCGTGCTGGTCGGAGACATGGTTGGGCACGATGTCGATGATGGTGCGGATGCCCAGCCCCCGGGCCTCGGCGATCAGTTTCTCGGCCTCGGCGAGGGTGCCGAACGCGGGGTCGATGGCGCGGTAGTCGGCCACGTCGTAGCCGCCGTCGGCGAGCGGTGACAGGTACCAGGGGGTGAACCAGAGCGCGTCCACGCCCAGTTCGACGAGGTAGGGCAGTTTGGCCCGGACCCCCGCGAGGTCGCCGGTGCCGTCACCGTCGCCATCGGCGAAGCTGCGTACGTAGATCTGGTAGATGGCGGCGTCCCGCCACCAGTTCGCGGTGGCCTCGGACGGACGGTTGGCTGCCACGTGACGTTCCTTTCGGGCAGGAGGTACTCCGCCGCCGGCCCGGCGAGCGGGGCAGGATGGGAGGGCCGGCGGCGGAGTGCTGAGGGGAGGACGGCCGGACGGCGCGCCGGACGGGCGGGGCGCGGTCCTGGGAGGGGTGCTATCCCTTGAGGCCGCCCGCGGTCAGACCGCTCATGATGTTGCGCTGGAAGAGCAGGAAGATGAGCAGCGTCGGGATCGACGCGATGGTGAGCGCGGCGATGAGCACGTTCTCGGGTACGCCGCTGGCCAGTGAGTAGATGCCCACGTTGAGCGTCTGCTTGCTGGGGTCGGGCAGGGTGAGCATCGGCCAGAGGAAGTCCTTCCACACCCCGACGACGGCGAAGATGGAGACGACGCCGAGGATCGGCCGGGAGATCGGCAGGACGATCGAGCGCAGGGTGCGCAGGGGCGACGCGCCGTCGATGGAGGCGGCGTCGAGGAGTTCGCGCGGGATGGAGTCGAAGAACCGCTTCAGCAGGAAGATGTTGAAGGCGTTGGTGACCGACGGCAGCCAGATCACCCAGGGCGAGTTGACCAGGTTGCGCTGGAAGATCGGCACGTCCAGCACCGTGAGGTACTGCGGGACGACCAGCACGGTGGCCGGGATCATCAGTGTGGCCAGCATCATGCCGAGAATGACCTTGCCGAAGACCGGCCGCAGCTTCGAGAGCGAGTAGGCGGCCGCGACGTCGAAGATCAGCTGGAACGCGAGCGCGCCGAAGGCGTAGTACAGGGTGTTGAAGAGCAGCTTGGACAGGTCCATCACGGTCCAGGCCTGGCTGTAGTTCTCGGTGTGGAGCGAGCTGGGGAAGGCGGTGGGCGGGCTCTGCACGACTTCCTGGGTGGTCTTGAGTCCGCCGGTGACCATCCAGTACAGCGGCCCGAGGAAGGCGACCGTGAAGAGGATGATGACCAGGGTGAAGACGATCCAGTAGAAGGCCTTGCCACGGGGCCTGCCGAGCTGGGCCGGCGAGATCAGGGTCCGCTGGCGCCCGGCGTCGGCGCCTCGTTCGGCCCTGCGCCGTGCGGACTTGCGTACGTCGCTCCCGCGCCGGGAGACAAGCGTGTTCGATGCCATGGTCGTGCTCCCGTCCTAGTCTTCGCTGCTGCGGCTCAGTCGTACGTACACCGCGGAGAAGCCCGCGAGGACGACGAGCAGGACGAGGCCGAGTGCCGCCGCGCTGCCGTAGTTGTTGAAGTTGAAGGCGTACTGGTAGATGAGGTAGACGACGGTGGTGGTGGAGCCCTCCGGGCCGGCGCCGTTGGTGAGCAGGAACGGCTCGGTGAAGACCTGCATCGTCGCGATGACCTGCATGAGGAGCAGCAGGGAGAGGATGAGCCGGGTCTGCGGGATGGTGACGTGCCAGACCTTGCGCAGCAGTCCGGCGCCGTCGAGTTCGGCCGCCTCGTAGAGCTCGCCCGGGATGCCCTGGAGGGCGGCCAGGTAGATCAGGGTGGCGCCGCCCATGTTCATCCAGGTCGCCGCGATGACGACCGAGAGCATGGCCGTGTCGGTGTCCTGGAGCCACTGCTGGGCGGGCAGGTGGAAGACGTCCAGGATGCGGTTGAAGAGTCCGTATCCGGGGTCGTAGAAGTACTTGAAGAGCAGCACGGAGGCGACCGGCGGCAGCATCACGGGGAGGTAGACCAGCAGGCGCAGGTAGCCCTGCCCGTGCCGGAACTCGTTGAGGACGACGGCGACGACGAACGGGACGACGAAACCGAGCAGCAGGGCCAGCACGGTGAACAGCAGGGTGTTGCGCCAGGCCTGCCAGAACGCCGGGTCGTTGAAGACGTAGGTCAGGTTGGACCAGCCGGCCCAGGTGGTCTTGCCGTCCTCTGTCTTCTGGAACGCCAGGATGAATTCCCGGACCATCGGATACCAGGAGAACAGCGAGAAGCAGAGCACCGCTCCGATCAGGAAGCCGTGTGCGGAGATGTTGCGGCGCACGGCTCGCAGGAAGTCCTCGCGGGCGGAGTCCCGGCGGGCGGGGCGTGAATGTCCTGGGCCGGGCGCGGTCGCCTTGCGGGAGGACAGGGTAGGGGCCGACATGGTGTGTCTCCTCGGTGCCGGTGAACTCAGGGGGGCCGGAGGCGGGGCCGGGTCCGCGTGACCCGGCCCCTCGCGTCCGTTACTGGTTCGCCAGAACCTGGTTGACCTGCTGCTCGGCGGTGGAGAGCAGCTTGTCGATGTCCGCGTCCTTGTTGGTCAGCACACCCGACATGGCGTTGTCGAGGATCTTGTAGATCTCCTGCGCCTTCGGCGGTTCGGCCTTGCCCGGAACCGGGTTGTCCATGAAGGCCTTGAAGTTCTCGACCGGCATCGTCGCATTCGCGGCGCGCGCGGCGTCGTCCTTGGTCTTGCTCTCGCCGAGGAAGAAGTTCGGCTGCGGCAGCCCGACCGGGAGCTGGTCGGCCTTGGTACGCGCCCAGTCGAACTGGCCCTTGCCGACCGTGAGGTTCTTGAAGTTGAGCCAGGCGATGCCGGCCTTGATCTGGTCGGGCGAACTGCCCTTCTTGATCAGGTAGTTGTTGCCGCCGAAGAGAGTGCCCTTGGCGCCGGGGATCGGGCCCAGGCCGAAGGTCTCGTACTTGGCGCCGAGCTGCTGCACCATGTAGGCGATGTCGTCGGGGGCGGCGAGGAACATGCCGAGCTTGTCGCTGGCGATCTGCTTCTGGAGGTCGCCCCACTTCAGCAGCTGGGTCTTGCCCATGCTGTCGTCCTCCCAGCGCATGTCGTGCAGCTGCTGGAGGACCTGCTTGCCGGAGGCGTCGTTGAAGGCCGCCTTCTTGCCGGACGCGTCGACGACGTCACCGCCGAGGCCGAACTGGGTGGCGGCGAAGTGCCAGCCGCCGTTGTTGCCCGCGCTGTACTCGCCGTAGCCGGAGATGCCCTTGCCCAGGCCCGCGATCTTCTTGGCCGCGGTGCGGACCTCGTCCCAGGTGGCCGGCGGCTTGTTCGGGTCGAGACCGGCCTCGGTGAACAGCTTCCGGTTGATCATCAGACCCATGGTGTAGTTGCTGGTCGGCAGACCGTAGAGCTTGCCGTCCTTGCGCGCCACGTCGACGACCTGGGTCTGTATGTCCCCCAGCGCGGGCACGGTCTTGTCCGTGACGTACGCGGAGATGTCCTCGGCACCATCGTTGTCCAGCACCTGCTGGAGGTCGCTGAAGTAGGCGTAGAAGACGTCGGGCTGCGACTTGCCCTTCAGCATGGCGGTGAAGCGGGGCGGCTCGTTGCACTGGCCGGGGGTGGACTTTCCGTTGATCGTGACGTTCGGGTAGGTCTTGTTGAACGTCTTGATGTCCTCGTTCCACTCGCGCAGCTCCGCGGCCTTGGCCGCCGGCGGCATGCAGTCGATCGAGATCGTCACCTTCGTCTTCGGATCGAGCGGGGCGGAAGGGTCGGACGATCCCTTGGACGCGCTGTTCGTGTCCTCGTCCTTGCTGCTGCTCGTTCCGCAGGAGGCGAGCGAGGTCAGGGCAAGTGCGGTGACAAGGGCAGCCGCGGAGGCACGGCTGATACGGCGTGTGCGGCGCAACCCAGCACTTCTCATCGATGGTCCCCTTTGGGCATGAGCGTGGATGGCCCTCGGCCGACTCTCTGCCGGGGCGAGGCACACTCAACCAGCGCCGACATGTGAGCGCAATATCTCGCGCAGTTTTCGTAAAAGTTTGACAGCACTTCGCACGCCACGTGCGGGGTCCGGTGCGCACGCAGCACGAGGCGCCGTCCGGCGGACCGGACGGCGCCCCTGGTTTCGGTGCCGGTTACGGGTTGATGTTGATCTTCATGGTGGACGTCGTGTTCTTCACGTCCAGGGCGTTGCCGCTGAGCCTCAGACCGTTGAAGGTCACCTCGCCGACAGCGGGCCCCTGGCCGGCCTCAGGCATCTCGTTGGCCCACAGTCCGAAGCCGGACCTGGCGTCGTAGGCGTCACCGCTCTTGCGTGCGCCGGAGATCGAGATGTCGGTCAGGATCGTGTCCTTGATCGGGAACTGGGGCTGGCCTCCCACGTAGTTGGTCTGGAACATGATGCCGCTGTACGTCGGGTCGACGATGTCCACATGGTTGATCCGGATGCCCTGGAAGACCTTGGAGGCGGAGAACAGCCAGATGCCGGGGAAGGTCTGCGACCCCCAGAAATGGCCTCCGGAACGGAGCACGGAGACGTTCTCGACCGTGGTCGGACCGGTCCCGAAGCCGTTCATCGGATAGCCGAAGTCCAGCGAGCTGACCGTGATACCGGAGTAGACCAGGGTGTCCGCGATGAGGATGTTGCGGAAGGTGTTGTCGTAGCCGCCGTAGACGGCGACGCCCGCGGCACGCCAGGTCAGCAGCGACGTGAGGTTCTCATAGACGTTGTTCTTCATGTCCGCGCCGCCGGAGTCGATGGCGGAGAACAGCGCGAAGCTGTCGTCTCCGGTCGCCCGGGACTCGTTGTTCACGACGTGGTTGTCCGTCGAGCCGTTGGTCATGTTGATGCCGTCGGCGAACGTGTTCCGGATGCGGGAGTTCCTGATGGTGATGCCGTCGGTGTTCGCGCCCCAGTAGAGGCACACCTGGTGCTCGTTCCAGACGTTGTCGATGACGATGTCCGAGACGTTGGAAAGGTCGAACACCTTGCCGGGTCCGTCGATGCGCGAGGTGTAGTTCCCGAAGTACGCGAAGTTCGCGAACGTCGAACCCTTGGCACTGGCCTCGGCACGGAAGCCGTTGTCGGTGTTCTCCTGGGACGAGGGTGCGAAGAACCTGGTGTACCAGGGCCCCGCGCCGATGACCTTGACGGCCTTCCCGTAGACCTGGAACTTGCTCGCGGTCTGGTAGTCGCCGGCCGGCAGGTAGACGCCCACCAGCTTGCCCGTGGTGTCCATCCGCACCTTGTCCAGGGCGTTCTGGACGTCCTGGTGGGTGAACCCCGCGGGAACGGTGTAGGCGGCCGCGTCCGGGTTCGGGATCTGGGTCGCCTGTTCCAGGCTGACGAAGTCGATCGCGTACGTGCTGGTGTTCGCCGCGTCCTTCTGCAGCCGGATCTTGCTGCCGGCCGGGACGGTCCTGCCCAGCAGCATGTTCGCCTCGTCGTAGATGTGCCGCGGCGAACCGGAGCCCGGGGAGTTGCCCGGACCGGTCTCGGCGCCGTACAGCCACGCGTACTTCGAGGTGAGGTCGATCGCCTTGAGGAAGGTGCCGTCCACGTAGACGTTCAGCTTGGAGTCGATGCCCCCGCCGCCCGCGGAGTCCGGGACGGAGAAGCGGGTCACCAGGGAGTTGGTGCTCGCCCTGGTGGTGAACTCCACGTAGTTGCCGGTGCTGTTGAGGGTGACGGCCTTGCGTCCTGACGCCTCGCCCGCGACGTCGCCGACGGTCCTGTTCGGTCCGACGACCTGCGCGCCGCCGCCGGTGACCCCGTCCTCCGCCTCGTACATGTCGTACGGCATGTTCGCGCCGCGTCCGACGAAGAGCGAGCTGGTGGTGGTGTTGTTCTCGCGCTTCACCGGGAGCTCGTTGGCGTCGTCGGCGATGACCGTCTTCACGGAGTACGAGCCGTTGGCCGCCGTCCAGCTCCCCAGATTCACCGGGGCGCTCGTCGCACCCGCGGCTATCGCCCCGGTGTAGGTGCCCGTGAGGGTCTTCACCGTGGCGCCCTTGGAGTCCAGCAGGGTCAGTGTGATGGCGTGGCCGCCCGAGGCGGACGCCACCGAGCCCTGGTTCTTGAGGGCCACGGAGAAGGTGACGTTCTGACCGGCGGACGGGGCCGACGGGGAGGTGCTGACCCCGGTGGAGACCAGGTCCGAGCTGGCGACCGGCTTCACGACCAGACCGGTCGTGCTCGTGTAGGTGTTGTCGGTCTCGTTCTGCTCGATGACCTCGCCTCCCGGGTCGGCGACCGCGCTCAGTGCGTACGTGCCCGCGTCACGCGCTCCGATGTCGGCGCTGACCTGGGCGGAGGCCCCGCCCGCCAGCGCGCCCACGGACGCGGTGGCGACCTTGGAGCCGCCGAGCCGGAACTCGACCTTGCTCGCCGGTGCCGCGACCGAACCGCTGTTGCGCACCGTCGCGGTGAGCGTGACCGGGTCCGACTCGACGGGCGCGGCCGGAGCCGACGTCACCGAGCTGACCTGGAGGTTCGGATTGGGCGCCGGGGCGCCCAGCACCTGGAACTCCGCGACCTGGCCGGCGCCCGAGCCGGTGTTGGAGTTGAACTTCAGCTGGACGTCGGCGACCCGGCCGCCGACCGGGATGGTCACCGTGTTGCCGCTGCCCGGGCTGAACGCGTAGTCCTTGGCCGCGACCAGGCCGGTGAACGCCGAGGCGCTCGGCTCCCGGCCGAGGACCTGGATGTTCTGGGTCCTGGCTCCCCAGCTGCTGTCCGGGTTGAGCTTGACGACGACGCTCTCGGTGTCGGCGTTGGCACCCAGCTTCACGGTCAGGGTGTTGGGGTAGCTGCCCCCGGCGCCTTCCCAGTAGGTGGTCACGCTGTTGTCGTTGGCGTTCTCCGCGACGAACGTGTGGACCACGGACGAGGCGGTGATGGGCTTGCCGATCGCGAGGTTGGACGCCGTGCCCGTGCTGCCGTTGCGGGTGACGGTGTTGCTGTCGCCCGACACGTTGCCCGCCGCGTCCTTGGCCCGGACGGTGTAGGAGACCGTGGTGCCTGCGGACTGGGTGTCCGTGTAGGTGGTGACATCGCCCGCGACGCTCTTGCGCAGCACGTTGTTGGCGTAGATGTCGTACCCGGTGACGGCCGTGTTGTCGGTGGAGGCCTGCCAGACCAGCTTGATCTGACCGGCGGTCGCCTCGGTGAAGCTCAGGCCGGCCGGTGCGGTCGGCGCCTGGGTGTCGCCGGTGTCCCCGGTCCGGGTCACGGTGTTGCTGTTCGCGGACACGTTGCCCGCCGCGTCCTTGGCGCGGACGTAGTACGACACGGTGGAACCGGCCGGGCGGGTGTCGGTGAACGTGGTGACATCGCCGGCCACGCTCGTCAGCAGCGCGTTGCCGGCATAGATGTCGTAACCGGTGACGGCCGTGTTGTCCGTCGACGCGTTCCAGGTCAGCCTGATCTGGCCGGTGGCCGGTTCGGTGTACGCCAGTTGCGAGGGTGCGGTGGGCGCCTGGGTGTCGCCCGACTCGGGTCCGTAGATCTCCAGTTCGGAGACCTGGGCGCCCGGCTGGACGGTGTTGGCGCTGACGAGCACGCGGACGTAGCGGGTGGTGGTGGCGTCGAAGGAGATCGTCGCCGTCTCACCGGCCGTGGGACTGAAGGTGTACGCCTTGGGCTGCGTCACGTCGCTGAAGTCGGTGCCGTTGGCGCTGCTCTGGATCTTCAGCGTCTGACTGCGGGTCTCCCAGCCGTCCGGCAGCCGAAGGACCACCCGGTCGACCCGTAGCGAGGATCCGAGGTCGGCCTGGATCCACTGGGGCAGGGCACCGTTGCGGCTCTCCCAGTAGCTGCCCGCGTTGCCGTCGTTGGCGTGGGCCGCGATGTACGTCTCGGTGTAGCTGCTGGCCGTGAGCGTGCGGCCGGTCGCGAGGTTCACCGACGACTCCGCCGCCGCGCGCACCTCCAGCTCGGCGAGCTGGCCGTTCTCCGACGCGGAGTTCGCGGTGATGTTCGCCCGTACGAACCGGGCCCGGGTGGCCGGGACGGAGATCGTCACCTTGTTGGAGCTGCCCGGTGCGAAGGTGTAGGCGGCCGAGGTCTTCAGCGTGGTGAAGCTCGTGCCGTCGGCACTGCCCTGGAGCGAGAGGGTCTGGCTGCGGCTCTTCCAGTCCGCGGGAAGCTTCAGGGTGACCTGGTCGATGCGGGTGACCTTGCCCAGATCGCTCTGCACCCACTGGGGAAGGGAACTGCCCGAGCCTTCCCAGTACGTCGACTGTTCTCCGTCGGCGATGTTCCCGGCGTCCCTGCCGCTGCCCGCACTGCTGGCGGCCGTCCGGTGACCGGCGGCGATGTTCGGGCCGCCGGCGGCCGACGCGTTGAGCGCCGGCCAGCCGACCATCAGCAGGCTGGTGGTGAGGGTGGCGGAAAGGATCCGCCACCGGCGGTGTCGCGTTCTCATTTGTCCCCGATCTCTTCGGCCTCGGCGCAGGGCGCGACCAAGGCGCGGCTCTGTCTGCGTACCCCTTGGCCATGACTTTCTGCACCAACGGGAATGGACTTTTGCGTTTTGCGGTCAGAGAATTGCAGAGAAGTGACGCCTCGTCCACTGCTGTGACACAGGAAGGAGACCGGGCTGACGCTCACATTCCGCCCTAACTCACCTGATGGGTCGGGCATTTGAGCGCACCTCAATCAGGAGATGACCGCATCTCCGCAACGCAAGCCATTTGCGCATTCATGAAAGGCGCTGAAAGGTGCCAGCTCACTGGGGAGGTAGGGCTCGGCGACCTGCCGCACGCTGCCCAGCACCTCCGGTGCCGCAGCCGTCTTCCTCACCGCCATCACCGGCCGCCCGGGCATCGCCCTGACCGGCATCATCTGCCCGGTACCCGGAACGAACCGGCTCCTACGCCGTCACCGACCCGGGACCGGCGGCCTCGCCGTCGCCGAGGCTTCGGCCGGGCCGCAACCCGCCCGGCCGACCGGTCTGTTCGGGCACTCCTCCACGACGAGCGGGGCCCGTACCCCCGGACCCCGCTCCTCGCCATCGGTCGTGCACACCCGTCAGCCCGCCGGGCTCCAGCGGTATCTGACGTCCGGCTCGTTCTCCTCGTTGCGGCTGCCGTCGTCGAACCCGACGGAGGTGAATCCATGGCGCTCGTAGAAGGCCCGCGCACCGGAGTTGCGCTGGAAGGTGTACAGGGCGAGCCCCTGCGGGCTGCACTCCCTCGCCTTCGCCAGCAGCAGGGTGCCGATCCCCCGGCGCAGCATGTCGGGTCGCAGATAGAGGTGTTCCAGCTCATCACCGTCGACCGAGACGAAGCCGACCGGCTCTGCCGCTCCCCCGCCCTCCCGGACCTCGGCCACCCAGACGTCCGTGCCGTGCAGGACGACATGGGTCATCCAGCCAAGTGTCGCCTCGTCACTGTGCACCCTGGGCAGGTAGGGCATGGCCGCGGCACGCGAATCCAGGAAGAGGCGGGTGAGGCGGTCGGCGTCCTCGACCCGCGCCTCCCGCAGCAGTGCCGCGTCCGGGTGCGGGGGGCTGTCCGACGACATCCGTGGTCTCCTGTCCTGAGGGGCCGGGCGACCCGGGAGTCCGCCGCGGCTCGCGGACGGGGTGAACCGGCCACCCTGTGATCGAACGTACGTCCACCCCTGTCCGGATCTCCATAGGATATCGGTGACCGCTCCGCCGTGACACGTCCTCACGGCGCCCGCCCCGGCGAAGGAATCGACCCAACGGTGTACCAGCCCAACCTGTTCGCGTTCCCCGAGGACGGCCACCGGATCCCCGCCCCCCACTTCCCGCCCGGCTCGCCCGCGCTGTGGCTGGTGGACGCGGAACGGCAGAGCGGGCAGGCGCAGCTGCTCGCGCCGGGGATCCTGGACGCCGGCGAACTCGACAGGGCCGCACGCCTGGTCGTCCCGGCCGACCGCAGGTGCTACGTCGCCGCGCACGTGGCCCTGCGCCTGCTGCTCGGGGCGCGGCTGGGCGTCACTCCCGACGCCGTACGCCTCACCCGGGAGCCGTGTCCGTCCTGCGGTGGCCCGCACGGCCGTCCCGCGACCGACGGCGGTGTGCACTTCTCCCTTTCGCACACCCGCGGGGTGGCCTTGCTGGCGTTCGCGGACACGCCCGTGGGAGCGGATGTCGAGCTCGTCCCGAAGCCCGAAACCGTGTCCGAGATAGCGGGTCAACTGCATCCGGCGGAGTCCCGCGAACTGGCGGAGCTTCCCGAGGAGCAGCGCCCCGCCGCCTTCGCCCGGGTGTGGACCCGCAAGGAGGCCTATCTGAAGGGTGAGGGCATCGGCCTGGCCGACGGCCTCGCGGCCGAACACGTGGGCACCGGTCCCCGCCCCCGGCCGGGCCCCGCGGGGTGGACGGTCACCGACGTCGGGGTCCCTGCCGGCTACGCGGCGGCGGTGGCGGTCCGCGCGGCGGGGCAGCCGCCCGCCCGTGAGGGCGAGCGGCGAAAATGACGGGGCGGGCAGATCGCACGGAACGACCGATACGGAGGAGTGGCAGATGCCGCAGACACGAGCCGGGCAGCAGGCACGCCCGGAAGACCTGACCGATGTGGCGCGGCTGGTGACGGCGTACTACACGCTGCACCCCGATCCCGCCGAACCGGGGCAGCGGGTCGCCTTCGGCACCTCGGGGCATCGCGGGTCGTCGACGGCCACCGCGTTCAACGAGGACCACATCGCGGCGACGAGCCAGGCGATCAGTGAGTACCGGGCACAGCGGGGCACGGACGGGCCGCTCTTCCTCGGGGCCGACACCCACGCGCTGTCGGAACCCGCGCGGGTGACCGCCATCGAGGTGTTCGCCGCGAACGACGTGACCGTGCTCATCGACGCCGCCGACGGCTACACACCGACCCCCGCGGTCTCGCACGCCATCCTCACGTACAACCGGGGCCGCACCTCCCACCTCGCCGACGGGGTGGTGGTGACGCCCTCGCACAACCCGCCGGGCGACGGCGGGTTCAAGTACAACCCGCCGAACGGCGGCCCGGCCGGGTCGGAGGCGACCGGCTGGATCCAGGAGCGGGCCAACGAGATCATCGCCGGCGGCCTCAAGGACGTCCGCCGCATGCCGTACGTCCGGGCGCTGGCGGCGCCTTCGACCGGTACCTACGACTTCCTGGGCAGCTATGCGGCGGACCTGCCGTCCGTGCTCGACCTGGACGCGGTGCGCGCGGCCGGCGTACGGATCGGAGCCGACCCGCTGGGCGGCGCGTCGGTCGCGTACTGGGGCCGCATCGCCGAGCAGCACCGGCTCGACCTGACCGTCGTCAATCCGCTCACCGATCCCACCTGGCGCTTCATGACGCTGGACTGGGACGGCAAGATCCGGATGGACTGCTCCTCGCCGTACGCGATGGCCTCGCTGATCGGGCAGCGCGACCGTTTCCAGATCTCCACCGGCAACGACGCCGACGCCGACCGGCACGGCATCGTCACCCCGGACGCGGGGCTGATGAACCCGAACCACTACCTCGCCGTGGCCATCAACTACCTCTACACGCACCGGGACCAGTGGCCGGCGGGCGCGGGCATCGGCAAGACCCTCGTCTCGTCCGGCATGATCGACCGGGTCGCCGCCGATCTCGGCCGGCGGCTGGTCGAGGTGCCGGTCGGCTTCAAGTGGTTCGTGGACGGTCTGGCCGACGGGTCGCTCGGCTTCGGTGGCGAGGAGTCGGCCGGGGCCTCGTTCCTGCGCCGCGACGGATCGGTGTGGACGACGGACAAGGACGGCATCCTGCTGGCCCTGCTCGCCTCCGAGATCCTCGCGGTGACGGGCGATTCGCCGTCCCAGCACTACCGGGCGCTGACCACCCGCTTCGGTGAGCCTGCCTACGCCCGGATCGACGCCCCCGCGGACCGCGATCAGAAGGCCGTACTGGCACGCCTCTCCCCCGAGCAGGTCAGCGCCGACACCCTGGCGGGCGACCCGGTCACCGCCGTCCTCACCTCGGCGCCGGGCAACGGGGCCGCGATCGGCGGCATCAAGGTGACGACGGAGAACGCCTGGTTCGCGGCGCGCCCCTCGGGCACGGAGGACGTCTACAAGATCTACGCGGAGTCCTTCCACGGCACGGAGCACCTCGCCCGTGTCCAGGAGGAGGCGAAGGCCGTCGTCTCCGCAGCCCTGGACGCCTGACGGAAACCGTCTCCCTCCGCACGGGCCGGTGCGGAGGGAGACGGTGCGGCTCCTTGCCCGCACGCCCCGCACACCGCCGACTGGTCGGGCACATAACCGTACCGGTCGATAGAATTCGGGCATGGGAGAGCCGCCGGCCGCACCGACTGCACCCGAACTCGTACTCGAAACCGATGCAGGACCCACGGTGATGAGTCCGGGCCGGGAGTACCACGTCGGACGCGACCCCTTGAGCGACATCGTGATCGACGACGTCCGGGTCTCGTGGCACCACGCGGTGCTCAGGGCGCCGGACGGCCACTGGTCGATCGAGGACGAGGGCAGCACGAACGGCACCTACACCGGTGGCCGGCGGATCCACGCATCGGATGTCGGCCCCGGCACCCTCATCCGCTTCGGCCATCCGGAGGACGGGCCGCGGGCCGTACTGAAGGTCCGGCCCGCACCGGCGCCCATGCCCGCGCCGGACCGCCCGTCCGCCGTCTCCGTGCCCGCCGCGACCGGCACGTTCCGGCAGCCGACCACCGTACGGCCGCTGCCGTCCCGCACCGTCCGGATCGGCCGCGGATCCGGGAACGACCTGGTCGTCGACGACCTGAGCGTCTCCCGCCGCCACGCCGAGTTGCTGGCCCATACGGACGGCACGTACGAGATCGTCGACCTCGGATCGCACAACGGAACCTTCCTCAACGGTCAGCCGGCCGACCGCGCTCCCGTCTCCCCCGGAGACATCGTCGGCATCGGCCACTCCGCCTTCTGCCTGGTCGGGGACACGCTGCAGGAGTTCGTCGACACCGGTGAGGTGTCGCTCGACGTCCAGGACCTGGCGGTCACCGTCGACAGGGGACGCAAGACGCTGCTCGACCACGTGGCCTTCCCGGTCGGCCAGAAGTGTCTCCTGGGGGTGGTGGGGCCCAGCGGCGCGGGCAAGTCCACGCTCCTGAACGCCCTGACCGGACTGCGCCCGGCCGACGAGGGGACCGTCCTCTACGACGGCCGCGATCTTTACCACGACTACGCCGAACTGCGCCAGCGCATCGGCCTGGTGCCGCAGGACGACATCCTGCACGCCCAGTTGACCGTACGCAGAGCGCTCGGTTACGCGGCCGAGCTCCGTTTCCCGCAGGACACCGCCAAGTCCGAGCGCCAGGAACGCGTCACCGAGGTGGTGCGCGAGCTCGGGCTCGAACAGCGCGCGGGCCAGCCGATCCACAGTCTCTCCGGGGGCCAGCGCAAACGGGTGAGCGTGGCCCTGGAGCTGCTGACGAAGCCGTCGCTGCTCTTCCTCGACGAGCCGACGTCGGGCCTCGACCCCGGCATGGACCGTTCGGTCATGCACATGTTGCGCGGGCTCGCCGACGACGGCCGCACGGTCATCGTCGTCACGCACAGCGTCCTGAGCCTGGACGTGTGCGACCGGCTGCTGGTCCTCGCGCCCGGCGGGAAGATCGCCTACTACGGTCCGCCCGGGGACGCGCTGGCCTTCTTCGGATTCGCCGAGTGGCCGGAGGCGTTCGAGGCGTTCGAGAACGACCGCGACCGTCCCTGGGCCGAGGAGTTCGCCGCCTCCCCCTTCCACCGCCAGTACATCGCCAACGCCAGCTCCCAGCCCCGCCTGCCGCACGCCGCGGCCGCGGAGGTCGCCCCGCCTCCGAAGACCCGCAGCTGGGGTGCGCAACTGCGGACCCTCGTACGGCGGTACGCGGCCGCGCTCGGCGCCGACCGGACGTTCCTCGTCATCATGATCGCGCTGCCGTTCGTGATGGGCGCCATGACACGGGCCCTGGCCGGAAGCAGGCTGACCCAGGAGACGGCGATGAACGCCCTGCTCATCCTGTGTGTCGGCGGCGTCCTGACCGGCGCCGCCAACGCGGTCCGGGAACTGGTCAAGGAACGGGTGATCTACCAGCGCGAGAGAGCCGTCGGCCTGTCCAGATCCGCGTATCTGATGTCCAAGGTCGTGGTGCTGGGCACCATCACGGTGCTCCAGGCCGTCGTGCTGACCCTGGTCGGTCTCGTGGGCGTCGATCTCAACGCCCCGGGCGGGAAGGGGGTGCTGCTGCCACCTCTGGCCGAAATCACCCTGACGGTGGCGCTGTTGTCCTTCACCGCGATGATGCTCGGCCTGCTGGTGTCCGCGCTGGTACGCAAGGAGGAGGTCACCATGCCCCTCCTGGTGCTCCTCGCGATCGTCCAGGTCGTCTTCTGCGGCGCGCTGCTGAAGCTGCACGGTGTGCCCGGTATCGAGCAGTTGTCCTGGCTGATCCCCTCCCGCTGGGCGCTGGGCGCCATGGCGGGGACGGTCGGCCTGTCGAGGATCGTGCCCGGGAAGCTGACCGCGGACCCCCTGTTCGAGCACTCCGCCGGCATCTGGCTCCTCGACATGGGGATGCTGGTGGTGCTCTCCGTCGTCTTCGGATTCGCGGTGGCCCGGCTCCTGCGCCGGCACGAGCCCGCCATCATGCGGAAGTAGGAGCGGCCCATGGAGACCGAGGACTTCCGCCCCACCCATGTCGTCCCCCAGGACGGGCTGCCCGCCTGGGAGGCGCCCGACGTGTCCCGGCCGGCCGAGCCCCTGGACCCGCTGCTTCCCGTGCAGCTGCTCGACCGGCGCGGCGACTGGGGCCAGGTCCTGTGCGCCAACGGCTGGTCCGCCTGGGTCGACGGCCGGCTGCTCGTCTCCGTACCGCACGACCCGCCGCAGGCCGGACAGCCGATGGCCCGCACGGCGGACCCCCGGCCGCTGCTCGCCCGCGTCCAGGAGTCGCTGGACCGCTTCCGCCGGGCATCCGAGGAACTCGTCGAGGGCCGTATCGACGGCGAGACCTTCCGCCGACGCACCCAGGGGCTGCGGGCCGGAGTGGTCGTCGACGGCGAGGCCGTGTGGCTGTTCGACGCGGAGCACGAACGCTGGGTGTACACGGACGGGACCCGGCTGACCACCTACGCGGCGCGGTCCGGCCCCGGCCGGCCGAGCAGCGCCCCGGCGGACGGCTCCGGTGCGGAAGCGACCCGGCTCGTCGACCCCGGCACGCATCCGCGGACCCGGCCGGGTGACGGGTGATGGCCCCCGCCACCGGCCCTTCCGGCGATCCCGCGCTGCCCACCGGGCGGCCCTCCGACCTGATCGGCCGGCAGATCGCCGACTACCTGGTGGAGGGCGAGATCGGGCGCGGTGGGATGGCCGTCGTCTACCGGGCCAAGGATCTGCGCCTGGACCGCACGGTCGCCCTCAAACTGCTCGCCCCGGAACTCGCCCGCAACGACACCTTCCGCAAGCGCTTCACCCATGAGTCGCGGGTGGCCGCCGCGATCGACCACCCGCACATCGTCCCGGTCTTCGAGGCGGGTGAGACCGAGGGCATCCTCTACATCGCCATGCGCTACGTCGCCGGCCAGGATCTGCGCGCCCTCATCGACCGGCAGGGGCCGCTCCCGCTGGGCACCGCGGTCCGGATCGCCGCCCAGGTGGCGTCCGCCCTCGATGCCGCTCACGATCACGATCTAGTGCACCGGGACGTCAAGCCGGGCAACATCCTGGTCGCGGCCGGCACGGACAGCGACCATCCGGAGCACGTGTACCTGACGGACTTCGGCCTCACGAAGAAGTCGCTGTCGCTGACGGGGTTCACCTCCGTGGGCCAGTTCGTCGGAACGCTCGACTACGTGGCGCCCGAACAGATCTCGGGCCGTCCGGTGGACGGGCGCTGCGACGTCTACAGCCTCGCGTGTGTCGTGCACGAGACGATGGCCGGCGCCCCGCCGTTCCAGCGCGACGACGACATGGCGCTGTTGTGGGCCCATCAGTTCGATCCGCCGCCGGCGCTGACGGGGCTGCGCCCCGATCTGCCGGCGGCCATCGACGGGGTGCTGGCGAAGGCCCTGTCCAAGAGCCCGGACGACCGCTACGACTCGTGCCTCCAGTTCGTGGCCGCGCTGCGTGCCGCGGCGCGGGGCGAGGTGGGGGGCGGGGTGAGGGACGGCCATCCGCCGACGCAGGTGGACCGGAGGGTCGGCACCTGGCAGTCGGGGCCCGAGCCGCCGCCCGCCCCGCCGCGGTGGGCGTTGCCGGTGTTCGGCGGCGAGAGGCCCTAAGCGCTCTCCGGATCCACCTCACCGCGCCGGTGGACGCGGACGGCGAGCAGCCCGCCGAGGAAGCCGGTGACGAGCCCCCACAGCACGGCGATCCCGAGCGCGCCCCACAGCCGCGGTCGCAACAGCACCTCGCCGCCCAGCCCGCCGCCGAGGTCGCCGAGGCCGAGGAGGGACAGACCGTAGTGAGCCGAGATCCGGACGAGCAGGCACACGGCGAGCACGGTGAGGCCGAGGGCCACCGCCATGTGCACGGCGTGCTGCCATGGACGCGTCCGGGCCGGTGAACGCGTGGCCATCAGGAACGCGGCCGCCAGGGTGAACAGCGCGGCGGCGACGACGCACCACCAGACGCGGCCGTCCTGCTCGGCGAGCGTGGAGACGTTCAGCGTGGAGAGGTCCGGTGTCCGCAGGACGGAGTCCAGTACCTGCGGCATCGGCAGTCCGAACGGCCCGTCCACCTTGCCTTCCCAGGACGCCCCGAGGCCCAGGGTGAACACCAGCCAGACGAGGTTGGGCAGTCCGAGCAGGATCACCGCGAACGTCTCGGCGGGATGCCCGCGGGTCACCACGACGACGAGCGCGATGACCAGGCCCACCAGCACGTACGCGAGCAACAGTGCCACCGTCGCGTACGCGGCCGGGCGCACCGTTTCCTGGAAACGCACCAGCCGTGCGGGGAGCGGCGCGCCGCTCGCGACGAGCAGGGCCAGGACGAGGACGCCGGCCAGCCAGAGCAGGCCGAGGACCAGGGTGAGCGGGATCTCGGCGCGGAACCCGACCCGCGGCGAGGCGTCGAGCACGTCGCCGATGACGCCGCCCGTCGGATCGGCCGCCGGAACCTCGAAGGTCTGCCGGGCCAGGAGGGACAGCGCGATGAGCACCAGGAGCCACAGCGCGGCGATCCGGCCGGCCCATCCGGCGAGTTCGCGGGTGGTGGCGACGGCCCGGTGACGCAGCGGGCGAAGGAATCCGGCGGCGAGGACGAGCGCGCCGACGAGGGTGACCGAGAGTGGCAGCACCGAGATGTCCGCGTGCGTCCTGGCGAGTTCCCCCGCGTTCCCCGACAGGGCGACCGATCCGCCCGCCGCCATGACGACCACGGCAGCGACCACACGGGGGAAGGAACCGCCGGGCAGTTCCGCGGCGCCCGCAGCCCACAGGCCGAGGGCGGCGGTGACGCCCATGACCAGCAGCCCGGCGAGGACGGTCAGGAAGGCGTCGCCCCAGCCGTGCGCAGACCGCGTTCCCGTACGGTCCCGGCCGTCCGATCCCTGTGTGCTCACGGGCCCACGCTAGGCAGGCGCCAGGCGCTCCGCCCCTCGGGTGGGCCGACCGCGTCGGCTTGCGGGTCGCGCGGTGAGCGGGCACACAATGGCTGATACCTGAAGAATTCGGTAACGATCCTGGCGTGGGAAAGAAGAACCGTGAGTGACCAGCCGCCGTCGTCCGGCCGCCCCACGGGGCCGCCGTCGGGACCGCTTTCGGGTCCTTCGCAGGAGGGGCCCGTCCCGCCGCCTCCCGAGCGTCCGTCCGGCCCGCCTGCGGGTCCGCCCTCCGGCGGCGGCCATGACGGACCCCCCGGTCCCGGCGGTCCGGGTGGCCCGGGCGAGACCCCGCAGGGCCCGGGCAACGCCCCGCGTACCCCTTGGTGGCGGTCGGTGCCGAAGGTGGCGACGATCGCCGTCGCCCTGGTGGCGGCGGTGGTGCTGACCGTGGTCCTCACCCGGCCGGACGGATCGGACCAGGCGGGCGGGGAGGTGTTCCTCCAGGCGGCGGGATCGACCGGCCCCGATCCGTTCACCGGTTCGACCGCACGCAGCAGCGCCGGGGACGCGACGCCCACCGCCGTACCGAGTCCGGTGGCGAGCGCCTCCCGTGCCCGGTCCAACGTCACCCAGGGCGTGGACGGTGCGGCCCCCGGCCTGTACGGCGGGACCCGCAAGGTCTCCTCCTGCGACGTGGAGAAGCAGATCACCGCCCTTGCGGACCAGCCGGCCAAGAACAAGGCCTTCGCCTCGGTCGAGGGCATCGCCCCGTCGGGCGTCCCGGCCTATCTGCGCGCCCTCACTCCGGTCCGGTTGCGGCTCGACACCCGCGTGACCAACCACGGCTACGAGAACGGCTCCGCCACGAGCTACCAGGCGGTCCTCCAGGCCGGCACCGCGGTACTGATCGACGACCGCGGAGTGCCCAGGGTCCGGTGCGCCTGCGGCAACCCGCTGTTGCCACCGGTCGCGCTGAGGGGAAACCCGCAGCAGAAGGGCGAGGCGTGGCCGGGCTACCGGGCCGGAGAGGTCGTGGTGGTGGAACCCGCCGCACAGCCGGTGAACGTGTTCGTCATGTTCGACCCCGAAACCGAGGGCTGGTTCGAGCGGGACGCGGGCGACACGGGTGCCGGCGACAAGAAGACCGGTCCGCCCGCCGAATCGGACTCCTCGCGGTGTCCGCCACGGTCCGGCGGCGGTTCGGCCGAGCCCTGCCCGTCGGATCCCTCCTCACGTGCCCCGTCGTCCGGGAAGCCGTCGTCACCCCCGACGGAGCCCGGTGAGTCGACGGAGCCGCCCCCGCCGCCCCCTTCGTCCGAGGAGCCGCCCCCGTCACCGCCGCCGACTTCCGAGGAGCCCCCGCCGACCTCGGAGTCGGCCCCGGAGCCCGCGGCTCCGCAGACCGGGGAGTCCGACGCCCCACCGCCCGCCCCGCCGGCGTCCGGTGACGGGACGGCGGACGGGGCGGCGTAGGGCACGGGTCCTCCCGGTCAGGAGACGGCCCGCCCTCGGGCGCGCATCGAGCCCCGCCGGCCAGGAACGGCAGGGCACCGAGCACCCGTACGCGGCAGCCGCCGTCTCATGCGCCCAGGACGTTCCTCAGGGCGTCGACACGGTGGGCCGCGGCGCCGTCGCCATCCCGCTGCCGATGAAGAAGCCCGGGTGCGGGGGCTGGTTGTACGCCGTGTTCTGCCAGGCCAGGGCCGTGCGGTAGGTGGTGTCGTGGAGCAGCGTGGTGATCTTCGTGCCGGTCTCGTACGGCGTGGAGTAGATGCGCAGTGCGGTGTTGTTCGTCGTCGCCCAGACCACTTCCTCGCGCCAGTCGCCGAACAGGTCGCCCGAGATCGCGGGGGTGGCCTTGGTGCCGTTGTTGGAGTGGACCGACGCCCCGGTCAGCTGCCTGGTGTCGCCTGAGGTGCCGTACTTGTCGATGTGGGTACCGTCGAGGAGTTCCCGGGTGGTGTCGCCGTCCCACCAGGACAGGAAGTTGGCGCTGGAGGGCTTGCGGCTCGCGACGACGGCGCCCTTGGGGTTGCGTACCCCGTCGACCGCCGACGACCAGGACTCGGCGCCGGCGCTGCCGGACCAGATGTCGTCGCTGACGCCTCGTCCGTTGTCGCCGGCGGCGGGCGTCGACCAGATGATCTGGCCGGTCCTGGCGTCAGCCATCCATGACGAGGGTTTCGAGCTGTCCTCGTCGACCTTGAACTCCTCGAGTCCGGATCGGGACGGGTCCAGGTCCCCGACGTGCATGGCGTCGCCGTGGCCGTTCTTCGTCGTCCACAGGGCGTTGCCGTTGTCGTCGACGGCCATGGCTCCGTAGACGATCTCGTCCTTGCCGTCCGCGTCCACGTCGGCGACGGACAGCTGGTGGTTGCCCTGGCCGTCGTATCCCTTGCCCGAGTTGGTGGAGCTGTTGGTGTCGAAGGTCCAGCGCCGGGTGAACGCCCCGCCCCGCCAGTCCCAGGCGGCGATCACCGTGCGGGTGTAGTAGCCGCGGGCCATGATCAGCGAGGGCCGGGCTCCGTCGAGGTAGGCGGTGCCGGCCAGGAAGCGGTCGACGCGGTTGCCGTAGCTGTCGCCCCACGAGGAGACGGTGCCACGCGCGGGGACGTAGTCGACGGTGCCCATGGCGGCGCCCGTCTGCCCGTTGAACATGGTCAGGTACTCGGGTCCGGACAGGATGTAGCCGGAGGAGTTGCGGTGGTCGGCCGACGCGCTGCCGATCACTGTTCCCCTGCCGTCGACGCTGCCGTCGGCGGTCTTCATCGCGACCTCGGCCCTGCCGTCACCGTCGTAGTCGTACACCTGGAACTGGGTGTAGTGAGCGCCGGAGCGGATGTTGCGGCCCAGGTCGACGCGCCACAGCCGGGTGCCGTCGAGCTTGATGCCGTCGACGATCGTGTTGCCCGTGTAGCCGGACTGGGAGTTGTCCTTGGCGTTGGTGGGCTGCCACTTCAGTACGAAGTCGAGTGCGCCGTCGCCGTCGAGATCACCGACCGAGGCGTCGTTGGCCTCGTAGGTGTAGGCGACGCCGTCGGGGGTCGTGCCGCCGGCGGGCGGGCTGATGGGCACGTCCTTGTAGCCGCTGCGGAACTGGATCGCGTGCACGGAGTCGCTCTGCTCGACGCCGCCGACGACCGCCCGCACCGTGTAGTCGGCCGAGTTGGGGGCCCCGGCGTGGAAGTAGTTCGTCGAGCCGGTGACCGGTGAGGCGTTGACCTTCGTACCGGCGCGGTAGACGTTGAAGGACACGTCGTCGGCGTCGGTGGCCAGCCAGCGCCAGCTGATCAGGTTGCCGGCGTCGGTGTGGACGCTGACGACGCCGCGGTCCAGCGCCTCCGCCTGGCGCGCGGTCGCGGCGTGCGAGGTCTGACCGGTGACGATCAGTCCGGCGGCGGCCAGCACGCCTGCGGTGAAGGCGCCGATCAGGGTACGGGTGCGGCGGCCGCGGGGGGATCGGGGATGCTCAGGAGCCACGGTACGTGCCTTCCGGAGTGGGGGTGTCGGGTACCCCTCAGTCACCGCAGGGCCCGGAAAGGTTGCCGTCGGGGCGCACCGGATGTGCGCGGCGGTCCGGCTTCACCCGTCTGCCGCAGTGCGGTGGCGGGCCCGGCGGGGTATCCGCAGGCTGTCGGCAGAGCTGCCGATTCGCAGGGGCGGCGGAGCCAGATGGGGGTGCGACGTGCCGGACACCGGTGCACCGGTCCCGGGGACGCCCTCGGCCGTTGGGATGACGGACGCCCTCCTGGACACTCTGTTCAGCCAGTCCGCGGTGGGACTGCACGTGCTGGACACGGACTTGCGCGTGGAACGGGTCAACTCCCTGTCCGACGCGGTCTCGCCCGAGCGGATCGTGGGACTGCACTTCACCGAGGCGTACCGGCTCGATGCCCCCGAGGAGTCGGAGGAACTGCTGCGCGGTGTACTGGAGAGCGGCGTGCCGGTCCTGAACCATGGGATCCGCGGGCAGCTCATGGGCGCGCCCGGGCCCGACCGCAGCCTGACGGTCACGGTCCACCGCCTCGACGACCCCTCCGGCCGGCCGCTCGGACTGCTGGCGGCCGTCGTCGACGTCACCGAACGGGAGAAGTCGCGCGAGCGGGTGGACGCCCTGGCCGCCGTCCGCAGGAATGTAGGGCACTCCCTCGACATGGAAGCGATCTGCGAAGGGTTCGTGAGAGCACTCGTGCCCCGGTTCGCGGACTTCGCCGTGGTCGAGGTGGTGGACGACGTACTGCGCGGTTCGAGCGCACCGCTCAGCCCGTTGCGTTCCGATGTCCCTCTGCGCCGCGCGGCGCAGCTGGGGACCGGCGGGGACACCCCGGTGGGCATGACCCGGCAGTTGCCCGCGGGCACGCCGTACGCACTCGCCGCCAACGATCTGCGGCCCCGGCTCGTCCAGCTCGGCCCGGACACCCCGTGGCTGGACTCGGACCCGGTCGCCGGGCACCAGGTCAGGGCGATCGGCGCCCACTCCCTGATCGTGGCTCCGCTGAAACTGCACGGGGCCTTCCTCGGCCTCGTGAGCATGTACCGCTGCCCCGGCTCGGAGCCGTTCGAAGAGAGGGACCTCACCTTCGTCCTGACGGCAGCCGCCCATACGGCGCTGAGCATCGAGACCTCGCGGCGCTATGCGCGCGACCATGTGATCGCCTCGACGGTCCAGCGCAGACTGCTGCCGCAGTACAACGGCGCCCGGATCGCCGTCGAGACCGCGCATGTGCTGCTCCCGGGGCGCAACAGCGGCTGCTGGTTCGACACCATCGGGCTGTCCGGCGCCCGGACCGCGCTGATCATCGGGAACGTGGCCGGGCACGGACTCCAGACCGCCATCACCATGGGGCAACTGCGGACCGCGCTGCACGCCCTGGCCGGTCTCGACCTGGATCCCGACGAGGTTCTGGCCCGCCTCAACGACACGGCCGACCGCCTCGCCCGGGAGCGCCGGTCGCTCCCGCCGGGTGACTCGCTGCACCGCCAGCCGCTGACGGCGACGTGCATGTACGCCGTCTACGACCCCTTCTCCCGGACCTGCACGGTCGCGCGGGCGGGGCATCCGGCGCCGGTCGCCGTCGATCCGGACGGCCGCCCGATCGCCCTCGACGTGCCCGAGGGGCCATCTCTGTTCTCGGACGACAGTGCCCCGTTCGCCACCGCGACGGTCGAACTCGCCGAGGGCAGTGTGCTGGCGTTCTTCACCGGTGCCCTGCTCTCCGACGACCGGTCCGTGACCAGGGTCCAGGACGCGCTCGCCTATCCGGACCGCCCTCTGCAGGAGCTGTGCGACGCCGTCGTCTACAACATCCCCGCCGAGGTACACCCGGATGGTGCCGCCCTGCTGCTCGCCCGGACGGGCGTCGTCCCGCCCGACCGGGTCGCCACCTGGGAGCTGGCGCACGACCGGACCACGCCCGCCATGGCCCGGACCCTGGTCCGCGACCGGCTCGAAGGCTGGAACCTCGGTGAGGAGACGATCGAGGCGACCGAGCTGATCGTGAGCGAGCTGATCACCAACGCGGTCCGCTACGGAACCCCGCCCCTGCATCTGCGGCTCCTGCTGGACCGCACCCTCACCTGCGAGGTCCACGACACGAGCCCGGTGGCCCCGCATCTGCGTCACGCCCGCACCGTCGACGAGGGCGGCCGCGGCCTGTTCATCGTCTCCCAGCTCGCCACCCACTGGGGCACCCGGTACGGCGTCGACGGGAAGGCCCTGTGGACCGAGCAGGAGATCTCGCCCGACGCCGTTTCCTGACGGGGCGGCACGCGCCGTGAACGGGGCCGTGGAAGGCTCCGGCTCGCAGCATCGCCCGGGGAGACGGAGCATGAGGGCATGGGCACGGGCATGGAGACCTTCCGCGGGGAGCCGCACCCCCTGCGCGCCGTCGCCTTCGTGCTGGCCGCCCTGTGCACGCTGGTGATGGCCCTGACCGCGACCGCGCGCTCCACCTTGGTCTCGCCGTCCTTCTACCAGTCGGTGCTCGACGACCAGAAGGCCTACGACCGGTTGTACGACGAGGTCCTCGTCGATCCCGGGGCGTCGGGTGTGACCAGGGATCTCCTCGCGCGGCTGCCGGTCCCCGAGGCGATCATCACCTCGAACATCAAGGTGGTGCTGCCGCCGGAGAAGGTCCGGGACCTGACCCACCAGCAGATCGACAGCGTGGTCGGCTACCTGCGCGGCGACGTCGACACGCTCAGCCTGACCGTGGACCTGCGGCCGGTCGCCGACAACCTCGACGACCTCACCCAGATCTACTTCGGCGATCTCGTCGCCTCGCTGCAGAACCGGGCCGAGCCCGACTTCGCCGCCTTCTCGGCCGATCTCGTACGGGCGCTGGAGGGTCTGGCGGCCGGGCGGATCCCGGACGGTCTGCCGGCGCTGCCGCTCTCGGCCGCACAGGCCGAGCAGGCGACGGACGCGCTGCTGCGGTCCGTGCCGGCGGAGAGCAGGGCGGCGCTGCGCCCGGAGGTCTCGGTCGCACTGGCCGAGGGAGACGTGGCCACGGCGCTGGCGGCCGTGGCACCCGGAGCGGTGTCGGAACGGACCAGGGCCTCGGCGGCCGGGCTGCGGGCCACGGTCGGCGACGGCACCTGGGACGTGACCCAGGCGCTCGCCGCGTCCGGGAACGGTCTCGACGCCGTCCACCGGGTGCGGGCCGTGACGCACGAGGGCCTCGGTCTGGTGGAGGCGATCGCCACCGTGCTGGGCGTGGGGTCCCTCGTCGTCCTGTGGTTCGCCTCCGCGGCCGGTTCCGGCAGGCGGCTGGCGGTGATGGGCTGGGCCCTCGCGTCCGGTGCCGTCCTCACGGTGCTCGTGGTGCTGCTCGCACGCCTGCTCACGGGCGGACGGGTGGTGACCCCGCCGGGCTCCTGGCCGGCCGGCGTCACCGTGCTGGTGGACGACCTCCAGCACGCCGCCTTCGACCGGATCGCCGTCACCGCGCTGACCGACGCACTGGTTCTCCTCGTCGTCGGAGCGCTTCTGGTGGCGGCGGGCCGGGTCGTCCGGGCGCGGCCCCGGGCCTCGTTCACGACGCTCCGGGCCCGCGGCCTGGCCGCGGGGGCCGGCTGCGCGGCGATGGCGGGGGTGCTGCTCGTACCGCTGGGCGTGAACCCGTCCGTTCCGCGCGCCTGTCAGGGCAGTGCCCGGCTGTGCGAGCTGCGGTACGACGAGGTGGCGTACGTGACCTCACACAACGCCAATGCGACGACGTACGACCGCTTCATCGGGCCGCTGCAGGACCCCGGCATCACGGCGCAGCTCGACGCCGGTGCGCGGGCCCTGCAGATCGACACGTACCACTGGGAGACCTCCGGGGAGATCACCGAGCGGCTGGACACCCCCGACTTCTCCCCGGAGCAGCGAAGGCTCATCGCCTCGGCGATCGACCGGCTCAACCCTCCGCGCGAGGGCCTGTGGCTGTGTCACGCCGTGTGCCGGGCGGGGGCGATCGAGCTGGTGCCGACCCTCACGGCGCTGGGCACCTGGATGCGGCAGCATCCGAGCGAGGTCGTCACGCTGATCGTGCAGGACGCGATCAGCGGCGAGGAGACCGAACGGGCCTTCCGGCAGGCGGGGCTGGACGACCTCCTCCACACGCCGGACCCCGACCCGGACGAGGCGTGGCCGACGCTGGGCGAGATGGTCGACAGCGGCCGGCGGCTCGTGGTCTTCGCCGAGCAGGCCGACGGGCCGGCGCCCTGGTACCGCAACTTCTACCGGTACGGGATGGAGACGCCGTTCGCGTTCCGCTCCCCCGCCGACATGACCTGCGTCCCGCACCGCGGCGACACAGGCAAGCGGCTGTTCCTGCTGAACCACTTCATCACCGCCGCGGGCGGCAGCCGGCTGGACGCGGGGAAGGTCAACGCCCGTGACTGGGTGCTGGACCGGGCCCACCGGTGCGAGCGGGAGCGAGGCAGTCCGGTGAACTTCGTCGCCGTCGACTACACGACGATCGGCGATGTCCGCGGGGCGGTGGCGGCGCTCAACGAGGAGCGGGCGGAGGCTGCCGGCGCCTCGTGACGGACAGGGGTGCGGCGCACCACGGAGGTCGGGCCGTGGTGCGCCGCGGTCAGGACGCCGGCGGCCGCCCCGGGTTCAGTGGGCGGCAGCCGACGGGTCAGTGGCGGCCGCCGTGGCGGTGACCCCAGGACTTGGAGTCGACCTTGTGGCCGTGCGCGTCGCGCAGGGTCGCCGTGTCGCTGCGGTCCCAGACGTAGCGGCGGAGGTCCTGGTAGACGTCGGTGCGGGAGTCGCGGCCGATACCGGTGTGCACACGAACCGAGGAGCGGCCCGGCAGACGCAGGTCGAACCGGTAGGTGCGGCGGCTCTCGTCACGGAGGGTCCAGCCGCGCAGGTTGACCGAGTGGCGGCTCGTGTTGGTGACGGTGACCCATTCGCCGTTCAGGCTCCGGTTCGAACCGTTGTCGCGGCCGGGGCTGTTGTACTGGATCTCGCCCAGAACGACGGCCGAGCGATGGGAGTGACCGCGTCCGTGGCCGTAGCCGTGGTCGTGGTCGTCTGCGACCGCCGGGAGGGCGGCGGCGGCCACCAGCGCGCCGGAAGCGAGAACAGCAGCGGTGATCCGTCGTGCGGAACGGGACATGAAGACCCCTCAAGTACAGGCCCGGGCCATGCGGTCCGGGCGTTGTTCGGCCCCGGCGTGGTACCGGGAAGGCATACTTTGACCGGGTTGCCCGGTGTCGGGTGACCAACCGGAGCCGTGTTACGAGATGCGGACATTTCCGTCACACGCGGTTGTACGCGACATGCACCGAAACCTCCGGGTACCTGTCAATCACTGGCCGCTGCACCCACCCGCACGGCACCGGGTTGACGGAAGCCGGCGCCGGAAGGGCCCCCCGCCGCACCGGGACCCGCGCCCGGCCGGTCCGGGCCCGGCATCCGTAACAGCGACGTCACGGCCGGATCTGAACGCCCGTTCCGTTACCCCGGGAAAGCAGCACGAAGGTTCCCTCGAACATCGTCCGGAGATCCGGTCACGTCCGGCTCGTCCGTCATTCCCCGGCCGCGCGGGCAGGGCGGCCCGCGGTCCCGGCCCGGCGCCTCCCGGACCAGCCGAGCAGGACCACCGAGCAGACCGCGGCGAAGGCGCACCAGGTGGAGATGAACTCCAGCCGCCACAGCGCGGCGCAGACCGCGGCCCCGCCCGCGACGAGCACGCCGAGCCACACCAGCACCCGGTCGCCGGACAGGAGCAGCGATCCGACGGTGGCCAGGAGGTAGCCCGCCACGAGCAGTCCGGGCCGCGGCAGGTCGAGGACGTACCCGAGCGTGTGGCCACGGATCTGCGCCGTCACCGGCCGGGCCGCCAGGCCGTACGCGAGGACCGCCGAGGTCGCCGCCCCCGCCGCCACCGGCACCGCGAGCCTGCGCCGGGCCCGCGGCGGAGCCGCGCACAGCACGCCCAGCGGCACCCACAGCGCCAGGACCGGCAGGGCGATGACCGCCCACGCGACGGTGGCCGGCCCCGTTCCGCCGTCCGCGCGCCAGACCACGGACTCGATGACCTGGTGGGCTCCCAGGAGCAGCGGCAGCGCCGCGAGCGGAAGGTCCCGGGCCCGGCGGGTGCGGAGCACGCACGCCGCACCGATCGCCGAGATCGCCGTGCCCGCGACGAGGTCGGCGGTCGCACTCCAGCACATGGCGTCACCCAGGGGTTTCTCGTCCGTGGCGACCGGTCCGGGCCGCGGCCGCTCCCCCGTCACGCTACGGCCCGACCCGGCGGGTGCCGCATCATGACACTCCCGCTTCTTGACCGGTCCATGCCGTTGACGTACCGTCACCGCTGTTCTCATACAAGAACTCGGTTCACCATACGGAACGCCATGAGTCATGGTTCCGATGGTCGAGGGATTGCCTACCACCGCACCAAACCACTCATTGGTGCCTGCGGAGGACACCGCAGGCGGTGAAAGGAATACCCAGTGCGTACCAGAAATCAGCATGCCAGACGCAGGGGCGGACGGGCAGCCGCCTCGTTCGTCGCGATAGCGTCGCTCGTGCTCGCAGGGCTCACGGCGCTGTTCGCCACCGGCTCCGCGACGGCAGCCCCCGCAGCCGGCTCGTACAGCCTGTCGAACGCCGCGAGCGGACTGTGTCTGGAGGTTCCCGGCGCGGGAACCTCGGACGGCGTCCAGCTCGCCCAGCGGTCCTGCAGTGGCGCCACGAACCAGACGTGGCAGCTCAAGAGCTCCGGCAGCGGCTACACGCTGACCGCCGCGCACAGCGCCAAGTGCGCCGGTGTCCGCGACGCCTCGACGAGTGCGGGCAAGGCCGTGGAGCAGCAGAGCTGCACCGGCGGGGCCGGCCAGGTGTGGACGCTGGCACAGGTCAGCGGGAGCACGTACCAGGTCGTCAACGCCAACGGCGGCAAGTGCCTGAACGTCAAGGACAGTTCGGTCGCGGCCGGCGCCCTCGTCCAGCAGAACTCCTGCGACTCGGTGACCAGCAAGCGCTGGACGTTCACCGCGGCCGGATCGACCCCCACCGACCCGCCCACGGACCCGCCGACCGACCCGCCGACGAACCCCGGCTCCCCGCCCGCCTGGCCGACGGCCACCAGCAGCCAGGCGGTGAGCTCGACGATGAAGGTGTCCGGCACCTACGACGGCGGCCTCAAGCGCTTCTACGGCAGCGGCGACCTGGGCAGTGACGGACAGGACGAGAACCAGCCGGCCCTGATCGAGCTGGCGGACGGCGCCACGCTGCAAAACGTCATCCTCGGCTCCCCCGCCGCGGACGGTGTGCACTGCCTGGGCGCCTGCACGTTGAAGAACGTGTGGTGGGAGGACGTGGGCGAGGACGCCGCCACCTTCCTCGGCGGTTCCTCCTCGCTGGTGCGCACGATCGACGGCGGCGGCGCGAAGCGGGCGGACGACAAGGTGTTCCAGCACAACGGCGGAGGCACCCTGGTCATCAAGAACTTCCAGGTCAGCGACTTCGGCAAGCTCTACCGCTCCTGTGGCAACTGCTCGACCCAGTACGGCCGCCACGTCCAGGTTCAGAACGTCTGGATCACCGCGCCCGGCGACGGTCTCGTGGGGATCAACCCCAACTACGGTGACACGGCCCGCCTCTCCGGCGTGACGATCTACGACGACGGAGGCCGTGACATCGACATCTGCACCAAGTACAAGGGTGTGACGAGCGGCGAGCCCACCAAGACGGGCACCGGCCCGGACAGCACGAACTGCCTGTACGCCACCTCCGACATCACCTATGTCGACTGATCACCGGTGACGTGCCGGGCCCGCCCGTCCCCGGCACGGGGGCGGGCGGGCCCTCGGCCGTGACCTGCCGTCGCGGGAGCCGGGCCGGTCCTCAGGCCGTCGCGTCCGACCAGGCGTACGGCGGTGGCACGGGCCCGTCCCCGGACCCCGCGCCGGCCCGGCCCAGCTCACGGTCGGCCACACTCATCAGCTGACCCGCGACATCGCGCATCGCGCGGCTCGCCGCCAGTTCGTCACCGATGGTGGGCACGTCCGGGTCCTGCGGGCTGCATCGGGCGACCCCGTGGCCGGTGAGTTTCGCCGTTCCGGTATCCAGCACCGCCTCCGCCTTCGTCGTCCCGTCGTCCTCCGACAGATCGACACGGACCGTCCACTCCATCGTGCGGTTCATCGTGCACCTCCCGGCCCGCACCGGCAGGCGGACGCCCGCCGC
Organism: Streptomyces sp. NBC_00236; assembly: GCF_036195045.1. Taxonomy (NCBI): domain Bacteria; kingdom Bacillati; phylum Actinomycetota; class Actinomycetes; order Kitasatosporales; family Streptomycetaceae; genus Streptomyces; species Streptomyces sp. NBC_00236. The sequence continues at coordinate 317,511 of NZ_CP108100.1, forward strand.
CGTACGGCTCCGCTTCCAGCATCCACCCAACCGGCCCCGCACGCCCGTCACGGCTCGGCCTGCGAGGTCGCCCGGACCGAAATAGGATGCAGGGACCACGCCCGCAGCAGCCGGGCCGGGCTCCTGCCCTCCGGGTCACCGGCGTCGATCTCTCGGCCCGACGCACCACCCCCCTGTGGTGCGGACGGCCACCACCTGCCCTGCGGAGCGGCCCATGAACCGGCGTCGTCCTCCCCGCCCGGCCAGTTCCGACGAACTGCTGACCACCCTCCAGGACCTCACCACGCGGGCCCGTCGGGAGGTGGAGCTGCATCAGGCGAGGGTGGAGCTGGCCGAGGCACTGCAGCGCGGAATGCTCCCCGCCACCCTTCCGTCGCTGCCCGGCCTGCAGACCGCCGCGCGGTACACCCCCGCACACAGCGGCCTGGACATCGGCGGCGACTGGTACGACGGATTCCTGCTGCCGGACGGTTCGCTGGCCTTCGCCATCGGGGACGTACAGGGCCACGACGTCGAGGCGGCGGCCTTCATGGGCCAGATCCGGATCGCGATGCGCGCGCTCGCGACCACGGCGGCCGATCCGGGTGAAGTGGTGGCCCGGACCAATGACCTCCTGCTGGCCGTCAGCTCCGGTCTCCTGGCGACCTGCACCTTCGTCCGGCTCGATCCGCGGACCCGGGAACTCCAGAGTGCCCGCGCCGGTCATGTGGGCGCGGTGTGGGCCACGGCGGACGGGCGGTCGGGCGTCACCGAGGACGAGGGCGGTCTGCCGCTCGGGGTCCAGAGCGGTGAGGAGTACCCGGTGACCACCCGGCGGCTCACGGCGGACGGGGCCTTCGTGCTGCTCACCGACGGCGTGATCGAAGGGCCGTCCTACCCGATCGACGAGGGACTGGACGCCGTCGTACAGCTGGTGCGCTCACGCGTCGGCGACGATGCGGACGAGCTGGCCGACGCGATCCTGGGGACCGCGGAACATACCGGGCACGAGGACGACGCCGCCGTACTCGTGCTGCGCCACGGGGCGCTTCCCGCCGCCCCCGGATGAGGCCGGGGAGAGCGACGCGTGTCACGCAGCGGCCTCCTGTCACGGCCGGTGTCTCATGAGAACCGTGATCCACAGCGAGCAGAACCGACGCAGGGCCATGACTTTGCTGCGCGTCCTGGCCGTCGCCGGTGCCTACTACGCGGCCGCGGACCTGGGCCTGCTCCGGCAGGTGACTGTCCGCGGGGCGGTCGTCACTCCGCTGTGGCCACCGACCGGAATCGCGCTGGGTGCCCTGCTGGTCATGGGGTTGCGCGTGTGGCCCGGGATCGCACTCGGCTCCCTGCTCGTCATCGCCACGCTCAGCGGTTCGGTGTCGGCGTCCACCGCCCTCGTCGTGGCGGGCAACACGCTCGCGCCCGTCTGCGCCTTCCTGCTGCTGCGCAGCGTGGGATTCCGTCCGGAACTTGCACGGCTGCGCGACGGTGTCGTCCTGGTGTTCCTGGGCGCGATGACCGGCATGGCCATCAGCGCGAGCACGGGAACCCTCGTACTGCTGGCTGACGGAAAACTGCCCGCGAGCGGGTTCTGGCCGGTCTGGGCGGCGTGGTGGGCCGGTGACGTCATGGGCGTCCTCGTGGTCACCCCGCTGCTGCTCGTCCTGCGGCGCCTGCGGATGCCGCGGCTCACCGACCGGTGGATGGAGGGGACCGCCCTGCTGATCGTCGCGGTGCCGGGCACGCTGCTCGCCACCCGCAGCTCGCTGTCGATGCTCTACCTGGTGTTCCCGATCCTGGTCTGGGCGGCGCTGCGCTTCCAGCTCGCGGGCAGCGCTCCGTGCGCCCTGCTGATCTCGGTCCTGGCGGTGGTCGCGGGGACGGACAGGGTGGGCCCGTTCATGGACCACACCATGCTGGAGGTCATGGTCAACCTCACGGTTCTGAACGGGGCCGTCGCACTGACCGCGCTCCTGCTGGCCGCCCTCGTCGCAGAACAGCAGACCGTCCGGCACCGGATCGAGCATGCCTGCGAGGAACTGGCCGACCTGGTGGACCAGCTCGCCCCGGGGAGATCGGCGGCCGCCTGGCCGTCCCGGTCGAGGGACGAACGCGAGAGCCGCTGATCCACCCGGGGCGGACGGGGTTCACCGCCGGAAGTGCCGGTCCAGGAAGTCGTTGCGGAACGTGCCCGCCGGGTCGTAGCGGTTCATCAGCCGCTCGAAGTCCGCGTACCGCCCGTACAGCGTGCGCAGCACGCCGGGGTCGGTGCCGAAGACCTTGCCCCAGTGCGGGCGGGCACCGAACGGAGCCAGCGCCTCCTCGATCTCCGCGAGCACCGGCGCGACGGCCGCGCCGTCGGGGACCCAGGTGAAGTGGAAGGCCACCGAGTCCCGGCCGGAGGCGGGACTCAGCCACAGGTCGTCGCCCGCCACGGTACGGATCTCGGAGATCTGGAGCAGCGGGGTGATCCGCTCGCGGAGCCGGGCCACCGCCTCGTACGCCGCGGCGGCGTCCTCCCGGGCCACGAAGTACTCGGACTGCAGCTCGTCGCCGTTGCTGGGCGTGAACTCCAGCCGGAAGTGCGGCAGCCGTCGGTGCCACGGCCCGGGGACACCCTCCTGCCGGGTGCAGTTCCCGGCCGGCACTCCGGGGATCGGGTGGCGCGGGCCGTCGGCGAGCCGTGCACCAAGCCATTCGGCCGGCGCCTGCCGCGTCCCCTCGTCCCCGACCCGCTGCTTGAGCCACACCTGTCCGACGGGGCCGGGCCGCCAGTCGGTGAAGACGCTGACGCTGTACGCGGCCGACATCACCTCGTCGAACCGGCCGGTCAGCACGGACTCGGGCAGGTCCTCGTAGACCCACTGCCGTACGTCGAACGCGTCCACCAGGTCCAGGGTCAGCCGGGTCACCACGCCCAGGGCGCCCATGGACACCACCGCACCCGGAAAGTCCGCGTCACCGCGCCGCAGGGTGACCGTCCCGCCGTCCGCCGTCACCATGTCGAGGGCCCGGACGGCGCCGGCGAGGGAACGGTTCGCCACACCCGAACCGTGGGTTCCGGTCGCACAGGCACCCGCCACCGAGATGTGCGGCAGGGAGCCCAGATTGTGCAGCGCGAAGCCGCTCTCGTGCAGCTCGGCGGCGAACTCCCCGAACCGGAGCCCCGCGCTGACGGTGACCGCCCCCGCCTCCCGGTCGATGTCGACCACCCGCGGCAGTCCGGCCACGGACACGAGGTCCCCGGTGGTGTCGGCGACCGTGTTGAACGAGTGCCGGGTGCCCAGGGCGCGCACCGTGCTGGAGGCGGCGACCGTGTCCCGCAGTTCGGCCTCGGAACCGGGGATGCACACCCGCCTCGCCCCGAACGTGATGTTGCCGGCCCAGTTCGTCTCCGCGGGAGTCACCGTGCGTTCCTCTTTCGCTCGTGCCGGGCGCTGTCCCCCGGCACCTCATTCTCCCAGACGGCAGCGGGTGCCACGGCGGCGAGCAGGGCGTTCCGCCCAACCCTGCCACCGCGGAGGGCAGTTGGCGGACGGTCGTACATATCCGCACACCTTCCCATTCCGGGGTGTCCCAAATACCAACAGCCGCTCACAGAACCTGAGATCCCGTACGGAACGGGACGAGTTCCGGTGCGCACGGCCTGTCTGAACTTCACCGGAACTCCAGCGAAATGGCACGTGTGTGGATATCGTGCACCGAGCGAGGGCGCATCCGTCAGTCCACAGGATCGGCGGATGCGCCCCGTTTGTGGCAATGCAACTGTGACTGGGGGGTTCATGGGGCATGTCGAGCTACCCGAATCCGAAATATCAGGACCCGTGGGACTGGCGGGGGCGCCTCGTCCACGGACTGCTTCGCACCGGCCTCGCCGACAGGACTTCGACCGCCTGCGGCAGGGCCCGACCGTACAGCGCGACCGTTCTGACCGGCCCGGGCCGAACAGCAGACCCGGCCGGTATCTGCCGCTCGTCATCGGCTTCGACCTCTTCGGTCTGGGGGTTCCCGCCTGGCTCGTCCTGCGCACCGACGGACAGCCCAGGGCCCTGGCCGGCGCGGCGGCCGCCGCGATGGTGTGGTCCGGGGTACGGGCCGTGCGCGGCCGGTACACGGCCCGCGGTACGGGCCGGCCGCCGGGCGCGCTGACCGCCGCGGGTGACTGGCTGCTGCTCATCGGGCTGATGGCGGTGCTCTGGACCGCTGTCGACGGCACCATCGACCCGGCGACGGCCGTGGTGGCCCTGGTACCGGGCCTGCTGGCAACGGCGACGGTCTCCGGGGTGCGGCAGCTGCCGTGGTCCGGGCGGCGCGGGACGGTCCGGCGTGTCCTGGTGGTGGGCGAGGCCGCGGGGGTGGACCGGGCGGTGCGACTGCTCGCCGCCCGGGCGGACCACGGCTACCTCGTGGTGGCTGCCGTGCCCGTCGGGACGACGACCCTGACCTGTGAGGCTCCGGTGCCGGGGCGGCTCGCGCCGCAGCCGGCCGACGACGACGCCTCGACGGTGCTGGGTGCGGCCTTCGCCCACGAAGCGGACCTGGCTCTGGTGGTGCCGGGGCCGCAGCTCGCCGAGGAGCGGATACGGCAGCTGTCGTGGGGGCTGCACGACGGCGGGCTCGACCTGTCCGTGCTCTCGCCTCTCTCGGAGATCGCCGAGAACCGGGTCCGGCCCTCGTCGGCCGCCGGGCTGACCCTGCTCCACATAGTGCCGCCACTGCGGCGCGGCCCGCAGCAGGCTCTCAAGGCCGCGGTGGACCGCACCGGCGCCGCGCTCGGCCTGATCGCACTGGCCCCGCTGCTGGTGACGGTCGCGGCCGCGGTCCGGTTCACCTCGGCCGGGCCGGTCTTCCACCGGCAGATCCGTCAGGGGCGGCACAACCAGCCGTTCACCATGTGGAAGTTCCGCACGATGGTGGTGGACGCCGAACAGCACAAGGCGCGGTTGGTGACGGCGAACGAGAACGACGGCCCGATGTTCAAGATGCGCCGGGACCCCCGGGTGACCCGCATCGGCCGGCTGCTGCGCCGCTCGTCGCTCGACGAGCTGCCCCAGCTCTTCAACGTGCTGCGGGGTGACATGTCCCTGGTGGGCCCACGACCGCCGTTGCCCGACGAGGTGTCGCACTACGACGAACATGAGCTGAGGCGGCTCGCCGTCAGGCCGGGGCTGACCGGGCTCTGGCAGGTCAGCGGGCGGTCCGACCTGTCCTGGCAGGAGACCGTGTCACTCGATCTGTGGTACGTCGACAACTGGTCGGTGGCCACGGACATGGGACTCATGGCCCGTACGCTGCGCGCCGTCACCGACGGCCGCGGGGCGTACTGAGAGCGGGCGGCACACATGAGCGGAAAGCGAGCGGGCCGGGTGGAGGGTCGCACTGCCGCGGCCGCCCACCCGGCCCGGGCCCCGGGCGCCGGAGGCCGGTCAGGCCCCTGCGCCCTGCTGATCCAGCCACCAGGCATAGGTCCGGGCGATTCCGTCACGCAGTGGGACCTGCGGCTTGAAGCCGAGGGAGGACAGCCGGGACACGTCCAGGAGCTTGCGCGGCGTTCCGTCCGGTTTGGCCGTGTCCCACTCGATCCGTCCCTGATACGAGGTCACATCGGAGATCGTGGAGGCGAGTTCACGGATCGTCAGGTCGTCGCCGCAGCCCACGTTCACGGGTGCGTCACCGTCGTACCGCTCCAGCAGCAGTACGCAGGCGGCGGCCAGGTCGTCGACGTGCAGGAACTCCCGGCGGGGGCTGCCCGAGCCCCAGAGCGTGACGGTCGGCGCGTCGCCCTGCCGTGCTTCGTGGAAGCGGCGGATCAGCGCGGGCAGGACGTGCGAGGTCTCCAGGTCGAAGTTGTCGCCCGGACCGTAGAGATTGGTGGGCATGGCGCTGATGTACGCGGCACCGTACTGACGGCGGTAGGACTGGATCTGCACGATTCCGGCGATCTTCGCGAGGGCGTAGGCCTCGTTGGTCGGCTCCAGCGGGCCGGTGAGCAGTGCGGACTCGGGTATGGGCTGCGGGGCCAGCTTGGGGTAGATGCAGGACGAGCCGAGGAAGAGCAGCCGCTCGGTGCCGGCGGCGTGCGCGCCCGCGATCACGCTCAGCTGGATGCGCAGGTTGTCCTCGATGAACTGCACGGGATACGTGCTGTTGGCCATGATTCCGCCGACCTTGGCGGCGGCCAGCACCACGGCGTCGGGGCGGGTGTCGCGCAGGAAGGCCCCGGTGCGCTCGGCGTCGCGCAGGTCGAGGAACTCGCGCCCGCGGGTGATCACTTCATGACCGTCGGCGGTCAGGCGCCGCACCAGCGCCGAGCCCACGAGACCGCGGTGGCCGGCGACGAACACGCGGGCGCCGGGACGTAGCAGGGACGGGACGGATTCCTGGGGAGGGCCGGGGAGATCAGTCGTCATGGCTCGGATTGTGCCAGCAGCTGTATGACGCGGTGACGTTTTGCCGCAGATCGCTCAAACTCTGAAATTTCGGCGTTGCCCGGCCGCCTCTCAGGCGGCCGCAGAAGGGGGAGACATGGCGAAGACCGCGCTCATCACCGGTGTGACCGGACAGGACGGTTCGTACCTGTCCGAGCTGCTGCTCCAGAAGGGATACACGGTCCACGGGCTCATCCGCCGCTCGTCGACCTTCAACACCGAGCGGATCGACCACATCTACCAGGGGCCTGAGGAGGAGAACCGCTCGTTCGTGCTGCACCACGCCGATCTCGCCGACGGGGTCGCCCTGGTGAACCTGCTCCGCGACATCCGCCCCGACGAGGTCTACAACCTCGGCGCCCAGTCGCATGTCCGGGTCTCCTTCGACGCCCCGCTGTACACCGGCGACATCACCGGTCTCGGGACGATCCGGCTGCTGGAGGCCGTGCGGGCCAGCGGCATCGACACCCGGGTCTACCAGGCGTCCTCCTCGGAGATGTTCGGCGCGAATCCGCCGCCGCAGAACGAGCAGACCCCCTTCCATCCGCGCAGCCCGTACAGCGTCGCCAAGGTGTATTCGTACTGGGCGACCGTCAACTACCGTGAGGCGTACGGGATGTTCGCGGTCAACGGCATCCTGTTCAACCACGAGTCACCGCGTCGCGGGGAGACCTTCGTGACCCGGAAGATCACGCGTGGTGTGGCCCGGATCAAGGCGGGACTGCAGACGCATCTGCATCTGGGCAACCTGGACGCGGTGCGTGACTGGGGGTACGCCCCCGAGTACGTCGACGCGATGTGGCGCATGCTGCAGTGCGACACCCCGGACGACTACGTGGTGGCGACCGGCGAGGGTGTCAGCGTCCGGCAGTTCCTGGAGTACGCCTTCGAGCACGCCGGTCTCGACTGGCGCGAGCATGTCCGCTACGACGCGAAGTACGAGCGCCCCAGCGAGGTCGACGCCCTGATCGGGGACGCGTCCAAGGCCGCGGAGCTGCTGGGCTGGAAGCCCGCCGTGAAGTCGCAGGAGCTGGCCCGGATCATGGTCGACGCCGATGTCAGGCAGCTGGCCGATCAGCTCACCGGAGCGGCCGTGCGGGTGGACCGATGAGCTATCCCGGACGTCTCAGACGCAGCCGCAGCGGTGTGTTCGCCGTCGTCATCGCCCTCACGGGCGGGGTCCTGACCGCTTCCGCGGTGACCGCTCCCCCGGCCGCCGCGCTCACCGATCCGGTCGGCTTCACCGCCGACCACCTCGCCACGTACCAGACGAACGGCATCGTGTGGTCGCTCGCCGAGGCGAACGGGGTCGTCTACGCGGGCGGCACCTTCACCAACGTCCGCCCGGCGGGCTCCCCCGCGGGCAGCAACACCACGTCCGCCGTCAACTTCGCCGCGTTCAACGCGGCCACCGGGGCGCCGACCGGCTGCTCGCTCTCCTTCACCCGCTCCAGCGGCACCGCGACGGTACGGGCGCTCGCGGTCTCCCCCGACAAGTCCACGCTGTACGCGGGCGGTTACTTCAACGCGGTCAACGGGACGCCGGCCAACGGCCTGGTCGCCGTCAACACCGCCACCTGTACCCTGCGTTCGGGGTTCGCTCCGAACTTCGGGGCGACCGTGCGGGCGCTCGACGTGGCGGCGAACGGCACGGTCTACGCGGGCGGCGACTTCCAGAGCGTCAACGGGCAGACCCGCCGCTTCTTCGGCGCGGTCACGGCAGCCGGTGCGCTGACGGCCTGGAACCCGGACGCCGATGATCCCGGCCGGGCGCTGAAGGTCACCCCGGACGGGCAGAGCGTGCTGATCGGCGGGGACTTCGTCACGGTGGGCGGAGCCAACTCGCACGCGCTCGCGGTGACCGCCGCCGGCACGGGAGCGCTGACCCGCGCGTACACCAACAACTTCATCCCGTCGTCCGCCGTGATCAAGGACATCGTCACGGACTCCGCGTCCGGCGGCTGGTACGTGGCCGGCGAAGGGGCCGGAGGGGCCTCGTTCGACGGCCGGCTCGCCATGGATCTGACCACGTTCGACCAGCGCTGGCGGGACACCTGCCAGGGCGCCACACAGGCGCTGCGGGTCTACCGCGGGGTGCTGTACGCGGGCAGCCACGTCCACGACTGCTCCACCATGGGCGGTTTCCCCAACCAGGTCCGCAAGCACCTGACCGCCCAGGCCGTCGACGATCCGGCGATGCTCGGCTGGCTGCCGGACACCAACGACGGCATCGGTGAGCCGGTGGGGCCGCGCGCACTGACCGTCTCGTCCCGCGACGGACACGACTACCTCTGGGTCGGCGGCGAGTTCACCACGGTCAACGGGGTCGCCCAGCAGGCCCTGACCCGGTTCGCCGACTCGCCGGACACCGGGGCGCCGTCCGCACCGGTGGTCAGCCTCTCCGCGCCGCGGGCCGGTGAGGTACGGGTGAGCTGGCGCTCCAGCCTGGACCTGGACGACAGCCGGCTCACCTACCGGATGTACCGCGACGGCGGCTCGACGCCGGTCCACACGACGACGGGTTCCTCGCTCTTCTTCAGCCGGCCGCAGCTGACGTTCACCGACACGAACGTGGTGGCGGGCCGCAGTTACTCCTACCGGATCACCGCGAGCGACGGCACCAACACCAGCGCGCTCTCCGCGGGCGCCTCGGTCACCGCGGCCGGTTCGGCGAGTCCGTACGCGGAGCGCGTGCTCGCCGACGGGGCGGACCTGTACTGGCGTTACGACGAGGCGGGCGGCGCCTTCGCCTCGGACGCCTCGGACAACGACGACGGCGGGGTGTACACGAACGCCCCGTCGTACCGTTCGACACCGTCCGCCGTGACCGGCTCCACGGCGCTCGCCCTCAACGGCACCGACGAGTACGTCTACAGCGACCGGCTGCATCACTACACCTCACCCACCCCGTACTCCATCGAGACGTGGTTCCGTACGAGCACGACCCGCGGCGGGCGCATCGTCGGGTACGGCAGCAACATCGGCACCGCGCAGGGGCACACCAGCGGGATCTCCGACAAGATCCTGTACCTCACCGACAACGGGCGCCTCGCCTTCGGGGTCCAGGTCGGCAGCTCCAGCAGCCGACCGACGATCACCTCCGCCGCGTCCTACAACGACAACGCCTGGCACCACGTGGTCGCCACCCAGGGCCCGTCCGGCATGCGGCTCTACGTGGACGGGGCGCAGGCCGGCACCAACACCACCACCGGCAACCGCTCGTACAACGGCTACTGGCGCGTCGGCGGGGACGCCATGGCCACGGCCTGGCCCAACCGTCCGACCAGCACCTACTTCGCGGGGCAGGTCGACGAGACGGCCATCTACCCCTCCGCGCTGACCGCCGCCCAGGTGGCCGCGCACCACGATCTGGCGGACACCCCGCCCGGTCCCGGGGACACCACGGTCACCCTGACGCCGACGGAGGACGCGTACGTCAACGGGGTCGCCGCGAACACCACGTACAACGACACCCAGCTCGCCTCCCGGGGGACCACGCCGTACGTCGGCTACCTCCGCTTCGCCCTGCCCGCCGCCCCCGCCGGGCAGCAGCTCACGAGCGCCCGGCTCACCTTCCGTACCTCGTCGGACGCCACGGCGGGCTCGGCCGAACCCCACACACTCGTGCCGGTCACCGGCGCGTGGACCGAGTCGGCGGTCACCTACAACACCCGCCCGTCACTCGCCACGACGGTGCTGGGGACGATCTCCGGCGCAACCGCCGTCTCCACCGACTACTCGGTGGAGCTGAACGCGCCGGTACTGGGCGGGGCCCTGGGCTCCGCCTACTCACTCGCTCTGACCAGCGGCGGGACGGACAGTCTCCGCATCTGGTCCGGCGAAGTCGCAACCGCGGCCTACCGGCCGCAGCTCGTTCTCACCTTCGGAGCTGAATGATGAACGAAAGTACGGGGCGCAGACGCGGCGCCCACGGCCGCGCGCGTGCCGCGGCCGCCGCGCTCTGCCTCCTCGCCGGAGCCCTGAGCGCCGCCGCCGGGGGCTCCCCGGCAGCGGCCCTCACCCCACCGGTCTCCATCACCGCGGACGACCTGACCACGTGGCAGACCAACGGCATCGTCTGGTCGATGGCCGCCTCCGCCGACGGGGTGGTCTACGCGGGCGGCACCTTCTCCACCGTACGGCCGCCGGACGCACCGGCCGGCACCTCCGAGCAGCCGGCGGTGAACTTCGCCGCGTTCGACGCCGCGAGCGGGGCGCCGACGGGGTGCAGTCTGTCGTTCACCCTCTCCTCCGGAACGGCGACCGTGCGCTCCCTCGTCCTGTCGCCGGACGGTGACACCCTGTACGCGGGCGGTCAGTTCGGCGCCGTCAACGGGGTCGGGGTCAGCAATATCGCGGCCGTCGACACGGCCACGTGCACCCCGCGCGAGGACTTCAAGGTCGCCGTGTCCGCGACGGTGCGGGCGCTCGCCGTCACGGATGACACCGTCTACCTCGGCGGTGACTTCAACAGTGTCGCGGGGCAGACCCGCAACAAGTTCGCGGCCGTGACCACCGGCGCCCAGCTCAAGCCGTTCACCGCGAACACGGACGAGGTGGGCCGGGCCGTGGAGGTCACCCCCGACGGCTCGCACGTGGTGATCGGCGGGGACTTCTTCACCGTCAACGGAACGAACTCGCACGCGCTGGCCGTGGTGGACGCCACGACGGGCGCCCTGGACAAGAGCTATCCGGGATTCATTCCGAACACCTCGACGGTGCAGGACCTGACGTCGGACGCCACCCAGTTCTACACCGCCAACGAAGGCACCGGCGGTGGTGTCTTCGACGGCCGCATCGCCCTCGACCTGAGCACGTTCTCCCAGGTCTGGCGCGACACGTGCCTGGGTGCCACCCAGGCCCTGCTGGTGCACAACGGGGTGCTGTACAGCGGCAGTCACGCCCATGACTGCGCGTCCATGGGAGAGTTCCCCGACCAGCCGCGCAAGCACCTGCTGGCGCAGGCGGTCGACGACCCGAAGCTGCTGCCGTGGTTCCCGGACACCAATGACGGGATCGGGGAGCCCGTCGGTCCGCGGGTGATGGCGCAGACGGACAAGGGCGGCCGTCACTATCTGTGGGTGGGCGGCGAGTTCACCACGGTCAACGGCTCGGCGCAGCAGGGTCTGACCCGGTTCGCGGACGGCCCGGACACGGGGGCGCCGTGGGTGCCCAACGCCAGTGTCTCCACGGTCCGCCCGGGCGAGGTGGACGTGAACTGGCAGACCAGCTTCGACACCGACGACGGCGAGCTGACCTACCGGATCTACAAGGACGGCGCGAGCACCCCCGTGCACACCGTCACGGGCTACTCGGTGTTCTGGAACCGGCCGCAGCTCACATGGACGGACCGGGACGTGGCACCGGGCGAGACGCACACCTACCGGATCAGCGCGAGCGACGGCACCAACACCAGCGCCAAGTCGCCAGCGGTGACAGCGGACGTGGCATCCGCGGCGGAGGCGTATCCCGCCCGGGTGATCGCGGACGGGTCCTCGCTGTACTGGCGCTACGACGAGGGGACTTCGACGTTCGCCGCCGACGCCTCCGGCAATCTGAACAACGGCTTCCTGCGCAACGCGCCGTCCTACCGCCAGACTCCGGCGGCGATCTCGGGTCCGTCCACCGCGATCGGCTTCGACGGTACGAACGAGTACGCCTACGGCAACCGGCCGAGCGCCTCGCCGGGCACGTTCTCGGTGGAGACGTGGATCAGGACGACGACCACCCGAGGAGGGAACATTCTCGGGTTCGGCAATCTGACCATGGAGAACAGCGGCCAGCACGACAAGAGCGTCTACATGCGCAATGACGGTCGTCTGGCGTTCGGCGTCTACAGCGGCGGCTACCGGGCGGTGGCCACGTCCGCCGCGTACAACGACGGTGCCTGGCACCATGTGGTGGCCACTCAGGGCTCCGGGGGCGTGGCGCTGTACGTCGACGGACAGCTCCGCGCCACCAATCCGCTGTACACCGGCAACAGGAACTACCAGGGCTACTGGCGGGTCGGCGGGGACAACCTGTCCGGCTGGCCGAGCCGTCCGACGAGCAACTTCTTCGCCGGACAGATCGACGAGACGGCGGTCTATCCGACCGTGCTGAGCAGCTCGAAGGTCACTGCCCATTACGCGCTGAGGACGGGTGGATGAGGTATCCGTTCCTGGCCGGCGCCGCCGTCGTCGTGATGACGGCGGCGCTGGCCGCCTGCGGTTCGTCCTCCGACGACGAAGGCGGGGAGAAGACGGCCGGAGCCGCTTCCGCGGCCTCGTCGGGGGCGGCCTCGCCGGGGCCGGCGGCAGGATCCGGGAGTCCTTCCGCCGCGGATCCGCGGGCCTCTGCGACCAGCGAGCCACCGAAGATTCCCGCCGGCGAACTCACCCCGGCCACCGGCACGTTCACGAAGAAGCAGAAGGAGTACCTCGTCGACCGTGTGCCCAGGGGGATGGACCCCGCGGCCGTGCTCCAGACCGGCCAGGAGACCTGTGACCGGCTGACGTATCTCGTCAAGGTGGACCGGGACACGGCAGTCGGCGCGATCGTCACCGGTGAGATCGCCGACGCGAAGCCCGCCGTCGAGCACCTGTGCGCGCAGCACAAGGAGCTGGTGGAGCGGGCGTCCGGGGGGTACGCCGACGGCACGCACGAGGGCAAGGCGCTCCGTGCGGGGCGCTACCGCGACGTCTCCCCCACCAGGACCTGCAGTTGGCAGGTCACCGGGGCGAACGGCAGGAACCTCGTGTCGGGGTCCTCGGACGACGGCAGACGGACCGTGATCACGATCCCGGAGGCGGCCCGCGCCTTCACCTCCACAGGCTGCTACGCCTGGCTGCCCGAAGGAGACAACGGATGAGCAAACTGCCGATAGCCGTGGCGATCCCCACGAAGAACGAGGGGCTCAACATCGCCGAGGCGGTGAAGTCGGTGCTCGGACACTTCGAGGCGGTCGTCGTCGTCGACTCGCACAGCACCGACGACACGGCCAAGATCGCCGCGGAGTGCGGGGCCGAGGTCGTGATGTACACCTGGGACGGCGGGCACCCCAGGAAGAAGCAGTGGTGCCTGGACCACGTCCGCACGGACCTGGACTGGATCCTGCTGCTCGACGGCGACGAGCGGCTGAGCCCGGGTCTGCTGGCCGAACTGCGGCAGATCTTCGCCGATCCGGACGCGCCCCGGCCGGCCGCGTACGACATCCCGCTGGGGTACTGGTTCTCGGGGAAGCGGCTGCGACACGGATACACCATCCGCAAGCGCTCGCTGACCGATCGCACCCGCAGCCACTACCCGGAGGTGGGCGATCTCGCCGCGCCGGGCATCGGCGAGGTGGAGGGGCACTACCAGCCGGTCGCGGACAGCGCGCAGTCCCTCCGCAACCCGATCGAGCACCAGGACCTCGATCCGGTGACCGCCTGGTTCGAGCGGCACAACAGGTACTCGGACTGGGAGGCGTGGCTTGAGCACCACCCCGACGTCAAGGAACAGGTGCGCCGGGTCAAGTCGCGGCAGGGGCAGCTGTTCCACAAGGCGCCGTTCAAACCGCTGGTGTCCTTCGCGTACATGTACGTGTACCGGCGGGGCTTCCTGGACGGGCGGGCGGGGCTCGACTTCGCGCTGGCGATGAGCTTCTACCGGTGGCAGATCGCGCTCAAGTCACGGGAGAGGCCGTCTCCTTGACTCATCGGCGCTTCCGGCGGGCCACCACGTCCTGGTAGGTCCGCCGGAGCGTCCGGGTCACGACGTCGATGGTGAAGTGCTCGTTCACCAGCTCCCAGGCCGCCTTCCCCGCTTCCGCGTTGGCCTCGGGCTCCAGCAGCTCCAGGACCGCCTGCGCGACCTTCTGCGCGTTGGCCCCGTCCTCACCCACCCGGCTGTCGATCACCCGGCCGGCTCCGGCCCGGGCCACGTCGGGGCCGAGGCCGCAGGTGCGGGTGACGACCACGGGGGTGCCGACGGACATCGCCTCGAGGACCGAGACGCCCAGGGGCTCCTCGATCGAGGGCAGGACGTACACATCGGCCTGCCGTCCGGCAGCCAGTACCTCCTCGTGGCCCAGCGGCCCGACGTGGTCGAGCGAGTCCAGCACGCCCAGGCTGCCGGCCAGTCGCAGGGTGCCGGGGAGTGCGCCGGTGTCGGGCCCGGCCAGGACGAAACGCGCCTCCGGGTGTTTCGCGAGGATCGCGGGCATCGCGGCCACGAAGTCCTCCGGGCGCTTGCGCTCCTGGATCCGGGCGAGGAAGAGCACGGTCGGCGGGCGGGCCGGGTCGCGGGCGGGCTTGAACTCCTGCGGGCGCACGCCGTTGACCAGGCGCACGGTCCTGGTGAGCGCGACGGGGGCCGCGACGGCGTTCACATCTGCCCGTTCGGCCTCGGTCAGATGGAGCACCGCGTCCGCGCCGCGCAGGACCTTCCGTACGCCCAGCAGGTCCGTCAACTGCGCCACGCGCTTCTCGGTGGGGTCCACCATGCCGTGCGTCTGCACGACGAGCGGGGTCCGGGTGGCCAGTGCGAGGAGCGCGGCGGGCAGCGTGACCAGGTCGCGCATCAGATGGACGTGTACGAGATCGGCGCCGCGCATCATGCGGACCGCGGTCCGCAGGAGGGCTCCCGAGGTGATGCCGCTGACCTCGAACATCGGCAGCACGTGGCGGGCCTGGAAGAGGTGGACGGGCACACCCTCCACCTCACCGGGCAGCGGGCCGTCGAAGCCGTCGCCCAGGGCCATGATCCGGGCGTCGTCGCCCCCTGCGCGCTGGACCTTCGACAGGTTCAGGGCCACTCGGGTCGGACCGCCGAAGGCGTGGTCCGGGGTGTGCAGTGTGACGATGTGCAGGATCTTCACCAGGGTTCCCCTCGACCTCGGCCGGCTGTTCACAGACTAGTCATCACATCACCTCAAGTGGGTTGATTCGCTAAGGTGTTCACAGGCGCGCAGGCTCACGGAACGGGGAGACGATGACGTCCGTGCACCAGGCACCGCCGTCCGCGCCCTTCCGGGGGGACGGTCCGCGCCATCCGGTCGAGCCGCCCGCCAGGCCGATGTCCTGGGCGATGCTGTCGCGGGCGATGGCCGTGCCGCTCATCCTGGGGCTGGTCTGCTTCCTGCCGGCCCTGATCGCCGCCCAGCCCGGGACCGGTTCCCGGGACACGGCGTACTGGCTGCAGCTCGTGCTGACGTGTTACGCCGGGGCCCGGCTCTCGACCATGATCCTCTCCACCCGGCGGCGGCTGCTGCAGGGCGTCTTCTGGATGTTCGTGTACATCGCGATGGGGGTGGCGCCGTTCGCCCAGGCGGTCATCGGCCAGACGCCGACGCCGGTGGTCGGGCCTCGCTCCGATCTGGTCATGGCGATCGCCCTGATCCTGGTCGGGTGCGCCGCCTTCGACCTGGGGGCGCTGCTGGCGTCCCGGCGCCCGCTGCGACGGCGCACCACGGCCCGCGGGGGCGGCGGCGGCCCGGCCACGGCACATCCGGTCAGGCTGCGGCTGCTGGTGCTGCTCGCCTTCGCGGCGAGCGGCTACTACGTGCTGAAGCTCGGCGGGCCCGCCGTGTTCTTCTCCAGCCGACAGGAGATCAGCGCCTCGGTGGCGGAGAGCGGCGTCGCGTCCGGTGAGTCCAATGTGGGCTCGGCGTTCCTGAAGGGGTTCGGCACGGTTCCGGCCCTGCTGGCGCTGCTCTTCTACACCCGCCGGCTGGTGACCTCGCGCCGGGCCCGGCGCTCGCCGTCCACCGTCCTCGTGTGGACCGCACTGGCCGTGGTGAACCTGGTCGTGAACAACCCCATATCCAATGCCCGTTACTGGTTCCTGACGGTGCTGGTCTCGCTGTTGTTCACGGCGTTCCCGAGCAGTGCGGCCATGTACCGCTCGGTGCTTGCCATGGGAGTGGTCGGCGCCCTGGTGCTGTTCCCGTACGCGGACAGGTTCCGCTACGACGACTCCGGGTACCGCCCGGTCCAGTCGTCATCGGTGTTCGAGCCGCTGGCCACCAAGGACTACGACCAGACGGTGATGTTCGCCAACACCATCTCGTGGGTCGACACCCGCGGTCACACGTACGGCCGCCAACTCGCCGGCTCCGCCTTCTTCTTCGTGCCCCGGGCGGTGTGGAGCGGGAAGCCGGAGGACACCGGGGTGCGCGTCGGGCAGTGGATGGGGATGAACATGACGAATCTCTCCGCGCCGATGTGGACCGAGCTGTGGGTGGACTTCGGGGCACCGGGCCTGATCGGCGGGTTCGCCCTGATCGGCTACGCGACGGCGCGCACCGACCGCCGCTATGCGCGGGCGGTGTCGCGGGACGGCCCGGGGCCCGGCAGCGTACTGGCGATCACGGCGCCACTGATCGCGGGATACACCTTCATCCTGCTGCGCGGTCCCCTGCTCCAAGCCGTCGGGAAGCTCGCCATCGCGGCGCTGTGCCTGGCACTGATCACGAGTTTCACGGGCCGGAGCCGACGGCGGTCGCACTGACCGGGGCGCGCCCGCGCCGGCCCCGTCGGGTGAGCCGGGCCACCCGGGTCCAGGTGGCGACCGCCTTGCAGACGGATCCCAGGCACAGCCCCCAGGCGGCGCCCGTCACTCCGCCGGTCAGATAGCCGCCGGCGAGGAAGACGACGGCGGCGAGGGAGAACACCACCTGGATGGAGAGCGTGGTGCGCGGGTCGAGGAGCCTGAGCGCCAGCAGTCCGCAGGTCCCGACGGCCATCGCCGCGTACTGGCTTCCGGTCGCCGGGAGCAGCGCCGCCGCCGTCGGCCAGGTGTCGCCGAGCAGATGACGGCCCGCCGATCCGGGGAGCAGGGCGAGGACGGTGGCCCAGCACGCGGCGGTGAGCGCCAGGACGGCGGCCAGGGCAGCGGTGGCCCGCACCCTGAGCCGGTCGGTGGCGAGCCGCCCGAGGAGCGGGGGGCCGAAGCCGGTGGCCGAGGTGTACAGCACGTTCAGCGGGCCGAAGAGCGTGGTGGCGCCGCGCAGGGCGCCGACGACGAGGGGGTTGCCGACGGCGCCGAGCCCGAGCACGGAGAGCTGGCTGGTCGCGTTGCCCACGCCGAACTCGACGACGAACCGGCGGCCCAGGTGCCCCTTCCCCAGCAGGGGACACAGCCGCACCGGGGTGCCGGCCGTCCTGCGGTGCAGTACCGCCGCGGACAGCAGGAGCGCGGGCAGGGCGGAGAGGCCCCAGACGATGACCAGCCGGGCTGCCGGGGTGCCGTGCGGCTGCACGGCCAGCGCGCCGAGGACGCACACCAGGCGAAGCGTGTCGGAGGCCAGCGCCAGGTGCTGGGCGTGCAGTGTGGCGAAGGCGTAGCGGGCCGTGTCCTGCGCGAGGACGACCGGCAGCACGAGTCCGAGCATCGCCGCGGCGCGTGCCGTCTCCCCGGGCAGCAGTGCGCAGACCGCGGCGAGCAGGCCCCCGATAACGGCCGAGACGAGCAGGGTGAAGCCGAGGGCGGACCGGCAGGCTCCGCGCGTCTCGTCGCTCGCCGCGTTCCGGCGCAGCACCAGGGGCTGTCCGGTGTAGGCGCCGGACACCCCGAGCAGTACGGAGAAGACGAGGTAGACGGCGGAGAAGCGGGCGAAGTCGGCCACGGTGGAGAGCCGGGCGGCCACCACCAGGACCAGGATGTTGGTGAGTGCCGCCACCCCCTGGTCCGCGACCGAGCAGAGGACGGCGGTGCGTGCCCTCATCTGTGTCCCGCGGTGCTGCTGTGGTCGTTGCCGCCGTGTCCGCCGCCGTCCAGCGTGCGCAGGCCGAGCGTCTGGGTGGGGTCGCCGGTGCGGGCGACGTCGTCCGCCCGGTCGAGGCCGTCCGCCTCCGCGTCGTCGTGGGCGTCACGGCCGTCCGGGGGCGCCGGCCGGCCGCGGCCCCGGCGTTTGGCCGCCTTCCGGCGGGCCCGGCGCTCCAGACGTCCGTATCCGGGGTGGAGCAGGGTACCGAGGACGGTTCCGCCCGCGGCGCCGATGATCTCGCGGATGCGCTCCAGGTCGCTGCGGTGCACCTCACGCGGGTCGCAGACCACCACGACGCCCTCGACGCGGTCGATGAGTGCCACTGCGTCGGCGTACGAGAGGACGGGCGGGGCGAGCACGATGACGACCGCTCCCGGCCTGCCGCCCTCGGCGAGGATGCGGCTGACGGGGGCGGAGGTCAGGGCGCGCGGCACGTTGTCGGTACGGCGGCCCGCGATGAGGGTGAAGGCCCCCGATCCGGGCACGTCCACGTTGGTGCGGCTGTCCGACGGCCAGCCGCGCCCGTCGCGTTCGGTGGCCCAGCTGGGCCTGCCCGCGCGTCCCACCGCGCCCAGCGTCCCGGCCAGGGACGGTGCCCTCAGATCGGCCTCGACGAGCAGGACGTCGCGCCCCATCTCGGCGAAGGCCGCTGCGAGGTTGGCCGCCGCGGCCGTCGCCATGTCGTTGTCGCCGCGGGGCGCCGTGACGAGGATCCGGCGGCGTTCGGTGAACGAGGGGTCGTAGGCGAGCCGGAAGGCCACGGCCCGGTACTCCTCGGCCAGTCTGCTGCCGCCCCGTCCGATGGCGAGCAGGGGTCCGGCCGCGGCACGCTCCCTGGGCAGGGTGCCGAGCAGCGGGGCACCGAGCGAGCGGACGAGTTCCCGGGTGGAGCGCACGGCGGGGTCGAAGACGAGCCGTACCCAGGACAGCAGCAGGCCGAGCGCGAGTCCGACGACGCCACCGAGTCCGAGAAGCAGCGGCAGTCCGGCGCCGCTGGGCTTCTCGGGTGCGACGGGCTTCTTGTTGAGATAGCCGGGTGTGGTGTCCAGGGCCCGCAACTCCGAGATCTTCTGGCTCAGTTCGGAGATGGAGACGATGAGGTTGGCCCGTGCGCTGGTGACGTCGTTGCCCACTGTGCCGGTCTCCTGCTCGGCCAGCCTGTCGCGCTGTTCGGTGAGCGGCTTCAGCTGGGCACGATAGCCGTCGACCATGTTGTCGATGCTGTTCTCGGTGCGTTCCCGGCGTATCTCCAGGTAGGCCTCGGCGAGTGCCTGGGCGCGGGCCTTCGCCTCTTCGGGGGTGCGGCCGGTGTAGGAGAACCTGAGGACCAGCGTGTTGGGCGGATTGGTGACCTGGAGCCCGGAGAGCAGCGTCCCCACGTCCACGGCGTCGCCGGACTTGGCGAGGGAGCCGACGGCGACGGTGCCGACCGCGTCGCTGACCGCGGTCTGGCGCTCGGATCCGATGTTGATGCCCTTGTCGGCCGAGGCACCTGCGGCGAAGGGGTCGGACGTGGCGGAGCGTACGGACACCTCACCGGTGGAGGTGTAGGTGTCCTCGCCGCCCAGCGCCAGCCAGCCGGCGCCGAGCAGTCCGACGACGACCCCGCACGCGAGCAGGGTGCGGTAGCGCAGGAGCTGACGGAACTGGTCCCTCAGCAGCGCGGGTTCGTCCTGGTCCTCCAGGGCGCGGATCGGGTGGGTCATCGGCGGTCTCTCCCTTCGGCGTCCTGAAGGACCTCGGTGATCAGTGCGTCGAAGCGGGCGAGACCGGCTTCCCGGCCGAGATGGCGGGCCACGTACCGCGGCCCGTTGGAGCCGATTCCGTCGGCGGCGGAGGGTTCCTCGACGAGTTTGCGGACCGCCGCGAGCACCGCGGCCGGGTCCTCCGGTGCGACGAGGAGTCCGGCCCCCGAGCGCTGCACCTCCTGGGCGGTGCCGCCTCCGTCGGCCACGGAGGCGATGACCGGGCGGCCCGAGACGAAGTACGAGGTCAGCTTGGAGGGCACGCTCATGTCGAGCACGGACGCGCGCTGGGTCACGGCGAGGACGTCGGCGGCGGCCAGGACGTCGGTGAACTCGTCCGCGCCGGCGGGCGGCAGGAAATCGAGGTTGGGCAGGCCGGCCGCACGGGCCAGCAGGGCGTCGCGCTGATTGCCGTCCCCCATCAGGACGACGCGTATCTCCGGGGCGAGCCGCGCCGCGTCGACGAGGACCTCCAGTCCCTGTTTCAGCCCCATGTTGCCGGAGTGCAGCACCACGGGTGTGCCCTCGCGCCAGCCGAGGCGGGCCCGGGTCGTGGCGCGGTCCGCCGAAGGGGCTTGTACGTGGGTCCAGTTGGGAACCAGCCGGATGCGTTCCGGGTCCACTCCGTAGGCGGTGACCCGGGGGACGAAGCTCTCGTGGATGACGCCGACCAGCGTGGCGGCCCCCAGCGCGTACCGCTCGGCCCGCGACGCCAGGGCGGCTGCCCTGCCCCCGCCCCGGATACCGCTCTGCGCGGCGGCGGCGCCCATCAGGTCCTGCACGACGGGTATGTAGGGGATGCCGTGGCGGCGGGCCAGCCGGGCGCCGATGACCCCGCCGGCCAGGCTCGGAAGCTGGGCGATCACCGCGTCGGGCCGCAGCGCGGGCGGGGCGGCGAGACCGTGTGCGAGCACGCTCGCCTCGAAAGCGGCCCTGCGCAGGGCGCTCTGGCGGGGCGGCACATAGTGTCTTCGCCGGTGGACGGTGACGCCCGCCCGCTGCTCCTCGGTGCGCCACACCCCCCGGTAGGCCGCCTCCGTCCGCCAGGACGGGTAGTGCGGCATGCCGGTCAGCACATGCGTGTCGGCCCCGGAACGGGCCCAGTGCTCGGCGAGCTGAGCGGCATACGGGCCGATACCGGTGAGCTCGGGCGCGTAGTTCGTGGAGACCACCAGCAGACGGCGGCCGTCGAGCGGCTTGTGGTGCTCTTCTTCTGGCATCGGACGATCGCCTTCCCCCCGGAGCCACCTGTGTTCCCCCCAAGGAACAGCCCCAAAAGTGAGCTTATCCGTTCACGTGATGCGCAAGTGGTCTTCACAGTAAGGTCGTTGCACCATCAACACCGATACCGATATCCCACCGGACCGGATGCCATGTCCGGACACCAGCCGATGGGACACGGACATCACGTTCACACCGTGGGGGGAGAGAACGGATGGTGCACAGGGTCGGCTACGCGCCGGGGGTCTACGACCTGTTCCACATAGGTCACCTCAACATCCTGCGGCATGCCCGCAGTCAGTGCGACTACCTGGTAGCGGGGGTTGTCTCGGACGAGATGGCTGCGCTCGCCAAGGGGCACAAGCCGGTCATACCACTGCCGGAGCGGCTGGAGATCGTCCGGAGCGTGCGATACGTGGACGCCGCTTTCGTCGAGACCGTCCCGGACAAGGTGGAGACCTGGCAACAGGTCAGGTTCGACGTCATCTTCAAGGGGGACGACTGGCGCGACACGGAGAAGGGAAAACGGCTGGAACGCGACTTCGCCGAGGTCGGTGTGGAGGTCGTCTACTTCCCGTACACCGTGCACACGTCCAGCACCCAGCTGCGCCGGGCGCTGGACACGCTGGTCAGTCCGCCCGGAGCGCTCTCAGCTCCCTGAACCACTTGCCGAGGAACGCCACAAGGAAGAGCGCGTGCACGGCGGCGAGTACGGCGTATCCGGTCCGGAACGCCGTCTCGTCGCCGAGCAGCAGGAACACCAGGCAGAACACGCCGTAGTCGGCCGGCAGCAGCACTACCGCCCGCAGCCGGGAGACGGGCCCGGCCGACGCTCCTCCGGCAGGCGCGGACCGGGCAGCGGCCTTGCCCAGCTGCTCGCGCAACAGTCCGGCGCAGAACGTGAGCACCGCGACGAACAGGAAGCCGAGCGGCAACAGCAGCCAGGCGTCGGAGCCGAGACCGAAGTAGCGGTGGAACGAGATCAGCACGGCGGTGTGGACGAGGATCATCTTCGCGCAGTCGACGACATGGTCCAGCCATTCGCCGTCGGGGCCGCCGCGGCCGGTCAGCCGGGCGAGCTGGCCGTCGGCGGAGTCGAGGGCGAACCCCACGGCGAGCCCCAGGTAGACCAGGGCCGCCGGCCCCCAGCCGGGACGCGCCAGAGCCACCGCCGCGATGGCGGCGAAGGTGAACGCCGCACTCACCAGGGTGACCTGATTGGGCGTCATGCCGAGCCGGTACGCAACCGCCGCGAAGACCCGGCCGGCCGGCCGGTTCACGTACCGGGAGTAGAGCGACACCCCCTTGGCCGACTTCTGAGCCCCGCGCAGTTCACGCAGCACCGTGCCCGTGCTTTCCATACGCCCCCCAGCGTGTCGCCGTTCCCCACAGCTCCGGCGGCGTCGTGGAGTCGTCCGCCGGAGCCGCATCATGGCACGCGCGCCCCCCGCGCGGGCGGGATCTCCGGGAACCGGCCGGGAGGGCGTCCCGCCGGGTGCCCGTCAGGCGGTGGCGGTACGGCACTCCGGGTGGCCCCAGCCATGGTCGTTCTTGGCGATCATGTCCTTGGCCGCGTACGGCTTTCCGCAGTGGCACCGTCCGGAGAACTTGGCGCGGATGGTCGCTCCGGCCCGTGGCGTGCTCCCCGCCTTCTTGGCCGCGGCGCCGGTCCGCCGTCCTTCGGTGGCACGGGAGGGTGCGGGAACCGGCAGGTCCGCGGAGCCCTGCGAGGTGCCGGCCGCGCGCTGCGCGACAGCCACCTCACTGGCGGCCTGGTCGGCCAGGGCGTTCAGCGGGTCGCCGTCCACCTGGTGGGCCGGCACATGGACGAACTCCACGGCCCGGCCCGTCAGCAAGGAGTCGATGCGGGCCACCAGGTCGCGGTTGGCGACGGGTTTGCCGGCCGAGGTCTTCCAGCCGTTGCGCTTCCAGCCCGGCAGCCACTTGGTCACGGCGTTCATCGCGTACTGCGAGTCCATCCGGACTTCGAGCGCGACGGCCGGATCGAGTGACTCCAGCAGTTCCTGCAGGGCGGTGAGCTCGGCGACGTTGTTGGTGGCGGTGCCCAGCGGGCCTGCCTCCCACCGCAGCGGCCTGCCCGCCGCGTCGGCCACCACGTAGGCCCAGGCGGCCGGCCCCGGATTACCCTTCGACGCCCCGTCACACGCGGCGATCATGCGCTCGTTCATACCCCTGATCATGCCAGCGTCCGGAGGCCCGGATCACGCCGGTTCCGCTCCCGGTGTCCGCATCGCGCCGACCCGGCGTCACACCCGCCCCACCTGCCACGCTCACCGTGCGTGACGCTTCGGGGTGCACTGCTCACGCGGCGCTGCTTCTCTGGGAGGGCCCGCTCTTCCCTACCGTTCAAGGAGCGACGATGAGCGTTGCAGGAGAAACCGGCCGAGCCCAGCAGATGCGCGAGAAGGCCAGGCACATGACCGAGGCCGCGGAGCGCACGAGCGATCCGGAGCAGCGGCGCCGGCTCCAGGAGAAGGCCCGGAAGCTGCAGGAGCAGAGCGAGCAGCAGGGCGTCCGGAGCGGCAGCGACCGCCCCGTGTAGCCACCGCACACGCGGGCGATGGGCTGCCACCCTTCCATGAGGGGGTGGCAGCCCATCGGCGTGCCTGAGCCGCGCGTGCGCCTGCCACTGAACGCCGGAGGCCCGCCCGGAGACGGTTGGTCAGCGCTCCCTACGATGGGTTCTCACCGAGGACGGCACATCGTCGTCGCACAGGAGCGAGGGGCCTTGCATGAGCCGTCAGCCGGTCACCGTGGTCACCGGTGGCAGTCGCGGGATCGGGGCCGCCGTCTGCCTGCGCCTGGCGGCCGACGGTCATCACGTCGCCCTGGGCTACCGCTCCGACACCGCGGCGGCCGAGGCCGTCGCCGTGGCCGCACGGGAGGCGGGCCGGCGCTGTGTGGCGGTGCGAATGGACACGACCGACGAGGCCGGCGTCGACCTGCTCTTCGACACCGCAGCGGCCGAGCTCGGCCCGGTCACGGGTCTGGTCAACAACGCCGGGGTCGGCGGCCCGACGGGCCCGCTCGCCGATGCCGACGCGGCCGGGCTGCGGCGCGCCCTCGACGTCAACGTCGTCGGCTATCTGCTCTGCGCGCGGCGCGCCGTGCGCGACATGAGCCGGTCGGGTGGCGGAGCCATCGTGAACATGTCGTCGGCGGCGGCCACGCTCGGCAGTCCGGGCGAGTACATCCACTACGCCGCGGCGAAGGCGGCCGTGGACACGATGACCATCGGGCTGTCCAAGGAGGTCGCGGAGGCGGGCATCCGCGTCAACGCGGTCGCCCCCGGCATCATCCGAACCGGTTTCCACGCGGACCCGGAACGCCCCGAGAAGGCTGCCGCCGGTATCCCCCTGGGCCGGCCGGGCGAGCCCGACGAGATCGCCGGCGCCGTCGCGTGGCTGCTCTCGGAGGACGCCTCGTACGCCACCGGGGCGATCCTGAGGGTGGCGGGCGGTCGCTGACGCCCGGTTGTACGGTGCGGCGGTGACCGGTCCCGGCGGCCTTCCGCTGCTCTTCCTCGATGTCGACGGCCCCCTCATCCCGTTCGGCCCGCGCTCCGGCGGGCACCCCGTCTTCCCGGGGGCGCCGGGTCCACCGGGGGCCGGGGCGAATCCGCTGCTCGACAGGATCGACCCGGCGCTCGGGCCCCGGCTGGCCGCGCTCGCGTGCGAACTCGTCTGGGCGACGACCTGGGCGGACGAGGCGAACGCGGTCGTCGCACCGCGCCTCGGGCTGCCGCACCTGCGCGTGGTGTCCTGGCCCGCTCCTTCGGACGAGGACGAGCGGGACACACGGGCGGGACTGCACTGGAAGACGCGCACGCTCGTCGGCCTGGCCGCGGGCCGCGCCTTCGCGTGGGTGGACGACGAGATCACCGAGCGGGACCGGCGCTGGGTGGCGGCCCACCACGGCGGACCGGCCCTGCTCCACCGCGTCGATCCCGGGCTCGGCCTGACCGAAGCCGACCTGCGGCTGCTCGACGCGTGGCTGCGCACGGTGTGAGAGCCGGGTGCCGGGTCACACCGGGGCGGTGCCGCGGACCAGCAGGAGCGTCACGTCCGCCGCCGCGACCACGGCAGCCGCGGCGAGCGGCGCCTTGCGCCAGGTCCGGGCGAGCACGAGCCCGGCGAGGGCCGCGGGCGCCGCGACGGCGAGCGTGACCGCTCCCCAGGGCCCGGCCGGCCCGGCGGGACCGAGGGCCAGGACCACGGAGGCCGCCACCAGGGGCACCGGGAGCAGCAGTCCGGTGGCGGTGGGGCCCAGCCGGTGCGGGAGGCCGCGCACGCCACCGCGCAGGTCGTCCTCGATGTCGGGCAGCACATCGCCCAGATGGGCCGCCAGCCCCAGCAGGGCGCCGGCGGTCACCGCCCACCACGTCGGCCCGGGGCGGCCGGGCAGGGTCAGCGCGGCCACGGCGGGCAGGGTGCCGAACCCGATGACGTACGGAAGCCAGGACAGCGCTGTGGCCTTCAGCTTCAGGTTGTACGCCCAGGCGGCTGCCACGGCCGTCAGATGCACCGAGCCGGCGAGCGGGCCGCAGGCCAGGGAGAGCGGAACGCACACCAGCGCGGCGGTGAACGCCGCCGCCCAGACCGTCCTGCGGCTCACCGAGCCCTCGGCCACGGGTTTGCCGGTGCGTCCGGCGGCGGCGTCCCGCCGGGCGTCGAACGCGTCGTTGCACCAGCCCACGGAGAGCTGGCCGCACAGCACGGCGGCGACGAGGACGGCGCAGCGGACAGCGTCGAGGCCGACGCCCGCACCGAGGGCGCCCGCGATCGCGGTCACGGCGACGACCGGCCCCGGATGGCAGGAGCGGGCCAGCCCCACTGTGCGGCGGAGCGGCCACGTGGTCGGAGCGTAGGCGCGAGAGGGGTCCTGAGTGCCCATCACGCGATCGTAGGTACTCCGGTCACCGCAGACCTGACAGCCGCACGGGTTGTCTGCGGTGTTTCGCCCCCGGTTCGGGGCAGGGATGGGCCATGACGCCTGAGAAGCAGGGCCCGGGATGACGCGGATCGCAGCCGTGCACGGCACCCTGGCCCCGTACCGCCACACCCAGCGCGAGGTCACCGACATGGTGGCCCGCACCTGTCTGCCACCGGGGGCCGACCGGCGGGTCCTGGACCGGCTGCACGAGAACGCCCGGGTGCGCAGCCGCACCATGGTGCTGCCGCTGGAGCGCTACGCGGACCTGGACGGTTTCGGGGACGCCAACGACGTCTTCATCGAGGAGGCCGTGAACCTGGGCGCCGATGCGCTGCGCGGTGCGCTGCGGACGGCGGGGCTGCGGCCCGCCGACGTGGACCTGCTGATGTTCACCTCGGTGACCGGCGTGGCCGCTCCCTCCGTCGACGCCCGGCTCGTGGGGCGCCTCGGTCTGCGCCCGGACGTGAAACGGCTGCCGGTCTTCGGCCTCGGCTGTGTCGCAGGGGCCGCGGGAATCGCCCGCCTCCACGACTACCTGCTGGGCCGGCCCGACGACGTGGCGGTCCTGCTCTCGGTCGAGCTGTGCTCCCTCACCTTCCAGCGCGGCGACACCTCGCCCGCCAATCTGGTGGCGACCGCGCTGTTCGGTGACGGGGCCGCCGCCGTGGTGGCGCTCGGTGAGGGCAGGGCGGACCGGGCGGGTCCCGAGGTGGTGGCCACACGCAGCCGGATGTACCCCGACACCGGGCACGTCATGGGCTGGGACATCGGCGACTCGGGCTTCAAGGTGGTGCTCGACCCGGGAGTTCCCGACGTCGTGCGCCGCCACCTGGCGGACGACGTGGGCGACTTCCTGTCCGAGCACGGGCTGAAGCCGAAGGACATCGCCCACTGGGTGTGCCACCCGGGCGGTCCCAAGGTGCTGGAGGCCGTCACCGACGTGCTCTCGCTCCCCGACGGCGCGCTCGACGTCACCTGGCGTTCGCTGGCCGACGTGGGGAACCTGTCGTCGTCCTCGGTGCTCCACGTCCTGCGGGACACACTGGAGCAGCGGCGGCCCGAACGCGGTTCTCCCGGGCTGCTGATGGCCATGGGACCCGGTTTCTGCTGCGAACTGGTGCTGCTGCGCTGGTAGGTCGGAGGACACATGATCTGGTACACGGCACTGGTGCTGGCCGTGGCGGGCGAGCGCCTCGCCGAACTCGCCGTCGCCCTGCGCAACACGCGCTGGGCGCTGGCCCGGGGCGGAACCGAGTCGGGCCGCGGTCACTATCCCGCGATGGTCGCCCTGCACACGGCGCTGCTGGCGGGGTGCCTGGCCGAGGCCGGACTGGCGGACCGGCCGTTCGTGCCGCTGCTCGGCTGGACGATGGTGGCCGTGGTGGCGGCCGCGCAGGCACTGCGCTGGTGGTGCATCCGTACGCTCGGCCACCGGTGGAACACCCGCGTCATCGTGGTGCCGGGGCTGCCGCTGGTGACGGGCGGCCCGTACCGCCTGCTGCGCCACCCCAACTACGTCGCCGTCGCCGCGGAGGGGCTCGCGCTGCCACTGGTCCACGGTGCCTGGGTGACCGCGGTCGTCTTCACGGTGCTCAACGGGGCGCTCATGGCCGTACGGGTCAGGTGCGAGGAGGCGGCCCTCGCCTCCGCCGGGGGCGTGCCGGCGTGATCGATCTCCTCATCGCGGGCGGCGGCCCGGCCGGCCTGGCGGCGGCGATCCGGGCGGCCTCGCTCGGTATGGAGACCGTCGTCGTCGAGCCCCGCGCCTCCCCCGTCGACAAGGCGTGCGGCGAGGGCATCATGCCCAGCGGGGTGGCGGCGCTGCGCGCCCTCGGCATCGAGCTGCCGGGGCACCCCCTGCGCGGGATCCGTTACGTGGACGGGGCGCGGAGCGCGGCGGCGGCGTTCCGTGGCCGGGCCGGGCTCGGGGTGCGCCGGACGGCTCTGCACACCGCGTTGCACGCGCGTGCGGTGGAGCTCGGGGTCCGGATCGTGCCGGGAAAGGCGGCGGAGGTTCGCCAGAGCGATGACCGGGTCGACGTCTGCGGGCTCACCGCCCGTTGGCTGATCGCCGCCGACGGGCTGCACTCACCGGTCCGTCGTGGGCTCGGCCTGGACGGGCCCGAGAGCGCCGTGCGCCGCTACGGGCTGCGGCGGCACTACAGCGTCGCCCCGTGGACGGAGTTCGTGGAGGTGCACTGGTCCCGGCACGGCGAGGCGTACGTGACACCGCTCGGGGACGGCCTGGTGGGTGTGGCGGTGCTCAGCGGGGAGCGTCGTGCGTACGAGAGCCAGCTGACGGACTTCCCCCGCCTGGCGGCCACGCTGCTGGGCCGCGAGGCCGGTGCCGTGCGCGGCGCCGGACCCCTGCGCCGACGGGCGCGCGGCCGGCGTGCGGGACGGGTTCTGCTGGTCGGCGACGCCGCGGGCTACGTGGACGCGCTGACCGGTGAGGGGGTCGCGCTGGCCGTGGCGACGGCCGGTGCGGCGGTGGACTCGCTCGCCGCGGGCCGTCCGCAGGACTACCCGGCCGGCTGGGCCCGGCTGACCCGGCGTCATCGACTGCTCACAGCCGGACTGTTGTCGGTGGCCCGGCGCCCTGCCACCGCCCGGTTCATCGTCCCGGCCGCGCACCGGGCTCCGGCGTTGTTCGGCGCCGCGGTGCGCGCACTGCAGTAGACGCCGCTCCGTTCCGGATTCCGCTCCGGCCCAGGCCACCGGCCCGGTGGGCTTCCCGGCGCCGCCCCAACACCGCATGATCATCGGCAAGTTGTTGTGGCAGACTTCACCCCAGGAGCGGTTTCACCTCATCTGCAACGGAGCTCGCCATGACGGCAGGGACGTCCCAGCCCCCGATAGACACCAGCAGGCCGCAGTCGGCGCGCGTCTACGACGCGCTCCTCGGGGGCAAGGACAACTATCCCGTCGACCAGGCGGTGGCGGAGCAACTGCCCATCGAGGCGAAGATCGGCGCCCATCAGAACCGCGCTTTCATGAACCGCGCCACGGCGTGGCTGGCCGGGGAGGGTATCGACCAGTTCCTCGACATCGGTACCGGCATTCCGACCGCGCCGAACCTGCACCAGATCGCCCAGGAGATCAACCCGGCCTCGCGGGTGGTCTACTGCGACAACGACCCCATCGTCCTGCGTCACGCCGAGGCCCTGCTGATCAGCCGGCCCGAGGGCGCCACCGACTACGTCCCGGCGGACGTCCGTGAGCCCGGCACCATCATCGAGGCGGCCCACAAGGTCCTGGACTTCCGGCGCCCGGTGGCACTGTCGATGCTCGGCCTGCTGCACTTCCTGCCCGATGACGTGGACCCGATCGGCATCGTCCGTACCCTGACGGACGCGCTTGCCCCGGGCAGTTACGTGGTGCTGTCCCAGGGCGCGTCCGACGTCAACCCGGAGCGGGGGCAGCAGGGGGCCGACGAGTACGACAAGGGCGGCATCCGGCTGGCGCTGCGCACCCGGGCCGAGTTCGCCCTGTTCCTGGACGGGCTGGCCGTCACCGAGCCGGGCCTCGTCACAGCACCCGAGTGGTTCCGCGACACGCCCGCGCCGGAGCCCGAGCACAGCGGACTGTACGTGGCCGTCGCCCGCGTACCGTAGGAACACCGTAGAAGAAGGGACTCCGCCATGGATTCGGACCGGCACCCCACCGCCGCGTCGGTGTTCGACGCTCTCGGTGCCGACTACGAGCAGGCGTTCGGCGGATCGGCCGCGCACCACGCCTCGTTGGGGTCCCTGCTGGAGCGGCTCGCTCCTGGCAGCCGGGTGCTGGACATCGGCTCCGGTACGGGACGGCCGACCGCGCAGACCCTCGCCGACGCCGGGCACGAGGTGCTCGGCGTCGATGTCTCACCCGTCATGGTGGACATCGCGGCCCGGCAGGTGCCCGGGGCGGAGTTCCGGTGCGCCGATGTGCGTGATCTGCCTCTGGAGGACGGGAGTTTCGACGCGGTCTGCCTGTACTTCTCGCTCCTCCAGCTGTCCCGTGCGGAGCAGACCGACGTGCTGCGGCTGGCCGCCCGGGTGCTGCGGCCCGGCGGCCATCTCGCCGTGGCGACGGTGCCGCTGGACATGGAGGGCGTGAGCGGCACGTTCATGGACCAGCCGGTGCGGGTGACCAGTTTCGGCGAGGAGGCGTTCACCGCGGTGGTGACGGCGGCCGGATTCACGGTCCTGGCACGGAAGAGCATCCTGTTCACTCCGGACCATGCGACGGCCGTGCCCGAGCCCCAACTGTTCCTCCTGGCGCGGCGGACCTGACCAAGTGGCGCCGCGGGGCGCGTTGCCCCGCGCGTATCCGGGTCGTACCCGCAGAAGAATCTTCGCGGACGTGTCACGTTTTCCCGTCGGGGCGTTTCAGTGCAGTGCCGGACCGGCCACCGAGGCCGGCGAGAACACCCCGGCACCCGCCCGCTGAGGAGCTCCCATCATGTCCGTCGCCCACGTCGTCGTCACTCTCGTCGCTGCCACCATGGCCGGCTACTCGGCCGGTGCCCTGCTGTTCCGCGCCCAGTGGGTCGTCCAGGCCCTGAACGACTACAGCGTCCCGCGCTCCTGGTGGACGTGGCTCGGCGCGGCGAAGGCCGCCGGGGCCGTCGGTCTGGTCGCCGGGCTGTTCGTCCCGGTCGTCGGCGTCCTGGCCGGTTCCGGACTGGTGCTGTACTTCGCCGGTGCCGTCGTCACGGTGATCCGGGCCCGCTGGTACACGCACATCCCCTTCCCCCTGGTGTACGCCGCGCCGGTCGTCGGGGCCATGGTCCTCGGCCTGGCGGCCTGAGCCCGGTGGCTCCTTGCCCGGGCCGCGCCCGGGCAAGGAGCCGTGCCGCGCCTGACGGCGCCGCCTGCGGCGGAGATGCCGAACCCCGCACGAGGACATAGCGTCCAGGTGGCTCGTACCGCACGTCGGGAGGCGCTGATGCGGAAGACGGATCACTCTCGGCCCAGCGCCTCCCGCAGGTCCCCGCAAGGCGAGGCGGGCGGGGGCGGCGCAGCCGGTTCCCGGCGCACACCGGCCTTCACCCGCACGGCCGTACGTTTCGCGTCGGCCGTACTGCTCGCGGGCTCACTCGCGCTCGCCGCCCCGGCCCCGTCGTCGCACGCGGGCGCTTCCCCCGCCCCTTCGTCCGGCAGCCGCGAGACGGCCGCCGAGGGGTGCGACGAGGGTCCCGCGGCCTGCCACGGCGGCGTGAAGTGGCTGTACCGGTACAGCTACTCGCTGGGGGTGCATCCGTTCACCAGCCCCCACGAGGTACGCCGGCAGCTCACCGACCACTTCTGGCTGTTCCCGGTGAGCGGCGCGTGTCCGGCCCGGATCCGGCCTGCGGACGAGTGCGATCTGCTGGGCGGAAACCCGGTCCGGGTGGAGGCCGTCGGCGCCACCCGGTTGCAGATCGCGACTCTTCCCGGCCACGACCTGGGCGACGGCCTGCACATCCGCTTCGCCTTCAGCCGCACGTTC
Organism: Streptomyces sp. NBC_00236; assembly: GCF_036195045.1. Taxonomy (NCBI): domain Bacteria; kingdom Bacillati; phylum Actinomycetota; class Actinomycetes; order Kitasatosporales; family Streptomycetaceae; genus Streptomyces; species Streptomyces sp. NBC_00236. The sequence continues at coordinate 349,040 of NZ_CP108100.1, forward strand.
GGCTTCCACTATCTGGTCGTGAGCGCCTGGCAGGACCGGCCGACCCGTTGCACGCGGAGCACCCCGTGCGCGATGGCGAGCCGTGCGGGCGCCTGGGCGCTGTGGAAGGTGCTGTCCGCGACGCTGGCAGTCAGCGCGTACGCCGCCTGACCCTGCCCGGCACAACGCGCCACGTGGGCGCTACCGCGCGTCGGCGCCGTCCTGCCCCTCCTCCGTCGCCGCTGCGTCGAGTGCGGAGGTGAGCCGGTCGAGGCGGTCGCGCAGTTCGCTGATCTCGTCGAGGCCGAAGCCCGTCGCGGCGGCGATCCGGCGGGGTACGAGCAACGCCCGCTCACGCAGCGCCGCGCCCTCGTCCGTGAGGTGCACCTGCACCGAGCGTTCGTCCCGGGCGCTTCGCTCACGACGCACCAGGCCCGCGGCCTCCAGCCGCTTGAGCAGCGGCGACAGTGTGCCGGAGTCCAGCCGCAGGTGCCGTCCCAGCGCCTTCACCGGGAGTTCGCCGTGCTCCCAGAGCACCAGCATCACGAGGTACTGGGGGTAGGTGAGCCCCAGGTCCTTGAGAAGCACCCGGTAGACACTGCCGAAGGCGCGCGAGGCGGCGTTCAGGGAGAAGCAGATCTGCTGGTCGAGTCGGAGGTAGCCGGCCTCGGGCGGGTCCTGGCGGGCGGTGCTGGGCGTGGCGGTCATGGATTCAGCATAACGCCGGACACTCCATTTAGTTGTGCACAACTAAGTTGTGTGCTTCACTTCAGGAACAGCGGCCGGACCCGCCGCGGAACATGACCTTCGAGAGGAACCGGTTTCCATGGAATCGATCTACACCGCCGTCGCCACCGCCACCCACGGCCGTGACGGCCGCGCCGTCAGCTCCGACGGCAAGCTGGATCTGCAGCTCGCCGTCCCCGTGGAAATGGGCGGAAACGGTGCGGGTACGAACCCGGAACAGCTGTTCGCCGCCGGCTACGCCGCGTGCTTCGCCAGCGCCCTCGGCCTCGTGGGCCGTCAGGCCAAGGTGGATGTCACCGACGCCGCCGTGACGGGCGAGGTCGGCATCGGCAAGCAGGGCGAGGGCTTCGGCCTCGCGGTCACGCTGCGTGTGGAACTGCCCGCGTCCGTCGACGAGGCCACCGGTCGCAAGCTCGTCGAGCAGGCCCACCAGGTCTGCCCGTACTCGAACGCGACCCGCGGCAACATCCCGGTCGAGCTCGTCATCGAGTAGCCGAGTCGCCGAACGGCGCAGGCGCGGCGACGCACGCGGGAGGGCCCTGGCTCACCCGGGGAGCGAGAGCCGCCTGGACACGCGGATCGCGGAGGACAGCAGCCCCTCGCGGACCTGGTCGGACCGGTACATCCGGTCCGACCTGAAGGAGATGCCGAGGGACCCGACCTGATCGCCGCTGTACACGGGCACCGCGATACAGGTCGTCCCCCGGGCGTACTCCTCGCGGTCCATCACCAGCGGCGCCGCCGACGAGGCGTCCAGCTGCCGGAGCAGCTCCTCCCGGCGCGTGATGGTCCTGGGTGTGAGCCCGGTCAGGGAGTGCCGCGACAGATACTCGGCGCGCGCCTCCTCGTCCAGCTCCCGCAGCACGCTCTTGCCCAGGGCGGTCGCATGTCCGGCATCCTCGAAGCCCACCCAGAGGTCCACCCGCGGGGTCCTGGCGCTGTCGACGATCTCCATGACACGGATCTCGCCCTCCTCGTACAGCGTCAGGTAGACGGCGGCCGAGAGATCGTTCCGCAGTGCGGTGAGCACGGGCCGGACACGCTCGTGCAACGCGCGGCCGTCGTGCACGGCACCCGACGCGACCCCCGTGTCGGCGAGGACGTACGCGCCGTCGCCCAGGTCGGTCACGAACCCGTCCCGGGCCAGTCCGGGCAGCAGCTCGGCCACCGTGACCGGGGGAAGCCCCGCTTCCCGGGCCAGCTGTTGCGCGGTGGCCCCGCTCCCGTGCGCCTCGACGGCCTCCAACAGGCGGAGAGCACGTCTGACAGCCGCGACTGGCTCAGGGCCGGCTTGGTCAGCCATGTCCCCAAGCATCACCCCGGGACCCGGGAGTGGCAAGGCGTCCCCGACGCGGGAAGCCGGGAGCACCCTGCGCACGCGGGGACGCCGTCCGGCCGGTACGGCCTCGGCCCGCCCCCGCCGTGCCGGATCAGCCCGTGACGATTCCGGCGACCAGGTTGATGGTGGTGGCGAGGATGCTGGCGCCGAAGACGTACGACAGCAGACAGTGCCTGAGGACGATCGCACGGAGTGCGGAGCTCGACACGTTGGTGTCGGAGACCTGGTAGGTCATTCCGAGGTTGTAACTGAAGTAGAGAAAGTCGACGTAGCGCGGCGGGTCTTCGGAGTTGAAGTCGATCCCGCCGTTCGGCAACCGGTAGTAGAGGTACGCGTAGCGGGTGGCGTACATCAGATGGAGTGCGGCCCAGGCCATGAACACCCCGCACAGCGCGGTCGCGGCCGCGGCGTGGTTGAGGTCCGACCGGCCGACCAGGAGCAGCAGCACGATGCCGACCAGCCCGCACAGAGCCGCGGCAACGACGACGAGCTCCTCCGCGACGGGGCGGAACTCCTCTCGCCGGGCGTTGCGATGGGTGGTGGCCGGGTCCATGGGCCACAGAACGAGCCAGCCCGCCACGACGAAGAGCGTCTCCACCGCGGTGATTCCCGCGAGCAGACCCATCGGGTTGTTGGTCAGCATGCCGACGGCCACGCCGATCACCGCTCCGGCGACGGCCGAACCGGCGAGTCGGGGAACGGCTGACAGGGGCAGCAAACGCCTGGGGGACTTCAAGATCGACCGCCTAGCCGGCTCGATGAGGTCTCGGACGTCCCGTGCGGTCACGGACCGCCCGGAGGCCGCGAAGACCGTCGTCCCGTGGCAGTACAACCCGATTCCGAAGGCGTCGCCACAGGACACGACGCACCGCCGCCGCGTACCGGGCGTGCGGCGTGGCGAGGGCTCCTGCGGCCCGATGGCAGGGGCGCACCCCCGGGCGTAGCCTGCCGGAACACGTCGTTCTGCCAGCCACCCCACATGGTTGAAGGGTCGAGGAACTTGAGCGCCAACGGTGACACCCAGAAACCCCGGGAGCCCGAGATCGGGCCGGCCCCGGACGAGAAGCCCAAGTTCCGCCCCTACCACCACCCCGCGGCGGGCTGGGGTGCGGCCAAGAGCGTGAGCCGCTTCCTCGTACGCGAGGGCGCGCCGGTGGACGGACCGCGGGCGATCATGCGGATGAACCATGAGAACAAGGGCTTCGACTGCCCCGGATGTGCGTGGCCCGACGACACCAAGGGCCTGCATCTCGACATCTGTGAGAACGGCATCAAGCACGTCACCTGGGAGATGACCCGCAAGCGGGTCGGTCGCGAGTTCTTCGCCGCCCACTCGGTGACCGAGCTGTCCGGGTGGAGCGACTACGACCTGGAGAACCAGGGCCGGCTGACCGAACCGATGGTCTACGACCCCGAGTCGGACCACTACGTCCCGATCAGCTGGAAGGACGCGTTCGAGCTGGCCGGGCGCGCTCTGCGCGAACTCGACAGCCCGAACCAGGCGTCCTTCTACACCTCGGGACGGCTCGGCAACGAGGCCACGTTCCTGTACCAGCTGATGGCCCGCGAGCTGGGCACGAACAACCTGCCGGACTGCTCGAACATGTGTCACGAGGCGAGCGGCCGCGCCCTTCAGGCCTCCCTCGGCACGGGCAAGGGAACCGTCGACCTCAAGGACTGGGAGTCCGCCGACGCGCTGTTCATCCTGGGGGTCAACGCCGCCTCCAACGCCCCGAGGATGCTCACCGCCCTGGCCGAGGCCCACCGCCGCGGCGCCCAGATCGTGCATGTCAACCCACTGGTCGAGGCAGCGGCCACCCGCACCATCGTCCCGCACGACTTCACGGACATGGCCCTGTTCAGGCCGACCCGGACCAGCACCCTGAACCTGCAGCCGCGCATCGGCGGCGACATGGCGCTGCTGCGCGGCATGGCCAAGGCGATCCTGGAGCAGTCGACGACCGATCCCAAGGCGCTGGACCAGGAGTTCATCGACCGGCACACCGCCGGGTTCGAGGAGTACCGCACGGTGTGCGCGGCCACGCCGTGGGAGGAGATCGAGACCCAGTCCGGGCTGGGACGCGCGGACATCCTGAAGGCGGCACGCGTGTACCGCGAGGCCGACCGTTCCATCGTCAGCTGGTGCCTCGGACTCACTCAGCACGAGCACGGGGTGGACACCGTCCGGGAGGTCGTCAACCTGCTGTTGCTCCGCGGCAATCTGGGCAGGGAAGGGGCGGGCCCCTCCCCCGTACGAGGACACAGCAACGTCCAGGGCAACCGCACCTGCGGTATCGATCACCGCCCCACCGACGCGTTCCTGGACCGTCTCGGCGAGGTCTGCGGCATCGAGCCGCCCCGCGAGCACGGTCTGGACACCGTCCGCACCATCCGGGCGATGCACAGCGGCGACGTGAAGGTGTTCGTCGGCATGGGCGGCAACTTCGCCCTGGCCGCCCCCGACACCCCGTACACCTATGAGGCGCTGCGCGCCTGTGACCTCACCGTCCAGGTGAGCACCAAGCTGAACCGCAGCCACATCGTCCACGGCAGGCGGGCACTGATCCTCCCGTGCCTGGGCCGCACCGAGAAGGACCATCAGCGCAAGGGGATCCAGAGCACGTCCGTCGAGGACTCGATGAGCATGGTTCACCTGTCGATCGGCATGAAGCGGCCCGCCTCACCGCACCTGCTGTCCGAACCGGCCATCGTCGCCGGCCTGGCACGCGCCGCTCTCCCCGGCAGCGCCACGCCGTGGCACTGGTACGTGGAGGACTACGACCGCATCCGGGACACGATGGCCCGGGCGCTCGACGGCTTCGAGGACTTCAACCGCCGGGTGCGCCTGCCCCTCGGCTTCCGGATCAAGCAGCCCGCCCGGGAACTGGTCTTCCGCACCCCGTCCGGGCGGGCCGAGTTCTCCGCCGCCGCCCTGCCGGACGTCGTCCCCGCCGTCGGCACCCTGGCCCTGGGGACCATGCGGTCCCACGATCAGTGGAACACCACCATCTACTCCGACAACGACCGCTACCGCGGCATCAAGAACCTGCGCACGCTCGTCTTCATGAACCGGGCCGACATGCGCGAACGCGGCATCGACGACCTCGGCCCCGTCGACATCACGAGCACGGCGAAGGACAGCAGCCGACGGTCCCTCAACGGCTACCTCGCGATCCCCTACGACATCCCCCGCGGCTGTGCGGCCGGCTACATGCCGGAGATGAACGTGCTGTGCGCGCTCAGCGACTACAGCACCCAGAGCGACCAGCCGATCATGAAGCACGTCAAGGTCACCATCGGTCCGGCCGCCTGAGCGGGAATCCGGTGGAAGGCCCGCGCCCGGCAGGAGTTGCCGCGCGGGCCTGCCGGCACCAGCACCGGCAGGCCCGCGCTCCGGTGCCGTCAGCCGCTGTAGACACCGACCTCCTGGAGCGAGTAGCCCCACTTCGTGCCGCGCTCCAGGCCCTTCATGCGTACGTAGCGCGCCGGAGCCGCGGTGAACCGTGCGGTGTCCAGACCGCCGTCACCCGTGGCCGTGGACCATGCCGTCTGCCAGTTCTTGCCGTCCTGCGACAGCTCGATGCGGTACGACTTCGCGTATGCCGCCTCCCAGTCGAGGGTGACGCGTTCCACCGGCTTCGCGGATCCGAGGTCGATCTGCAGCCACTGGTCGTTGGTCCACTCACTGGCCCAGCGAGTGCCCTCGTCCCCGTCCACGGCCCGGCCGGGTGCGAAGCTGACGGCCGGGTTCCACCACTGCGACGTGGACGCCGTGGCGGCCGCGCCCGAGGCCAGATTCACCCCGGACCTGTGCTTCTCGGTGTTCCCCCAGGTACGCAGGTAGGACTCGGCGCCCGTGAAGAGGTCGTCCACGACCTCCTGGCCGCCGACGACGCGGATGTCCTCGATCCAGTCCGGGACCATGCCGTAGTGCGCCGCGCCGTCCGTGTTGAAGTCCCATGTGCGCTCGCCGGTGGTCTGCTTCTCGATCACCGAGCCGCCGTCCGTGCTGCGGAAGGGGTACGTCACCGGGTCGGGGACGTCCCCGCCCCGCGGAGCGGGCCAGCCGCCGACGCCGTTCATGTCGGTGCCGTAGCCGTAGCCGACCTGGTACTTCTCCCGCAGTGCCTCCGTACGTTCGGCCTCCGCGCTGAACGCCGCGGAGCCGTTCATGTACTGGGCGGCGAATCCGCCGAGCCTGTAGAGCCGCTCGGTCCACCCCAGGTCCATCCAGCTGTGCGAGGAGATGACCCCCGGATACGACGCGGACTCCAGGACGTCGAAGGCCTGGTCCGCGGCCTTCACGCTCATGTGGTCCAGCTCCAGCATCATGTGGCGCTTCATCATTCCGCGCAGCGCGTACGCACCCAGGCCGGTCAGTCCTCGGGTGTTGCACTGCGCGTCCGATGCGTAGGTGGGGACGGCCACCCCGCTCGGCAGCAGCTTCTGCGCCTGCGCCGCCACCGCGTTGCCGATGGGGTTGTCGTGCTGCGGGCCGCGGCAGGTCTCCGTCTTCCAGAAGGTGCCGGTCGACAGGAACTGGCCCACGTTGATGGCCGTACCGAGTGCGCCGGAGTCGTACCGCACCCCGCACAGGGCGTTGTCGAACTTGTGGCACAGGAACATGCTGCTCACGCCGATTTCACGCAGCTCGTCCAGGCCCCGGTCGATGTCCTCCTTGCTGCACTGGGCGATGTCCAGGATCTGCTTGCAGCCGAAGGGCTCGGACGTCTCGACCCCCAGGACCACGGCGAGCTTGCCCTGCTCGATGACCTCGCGGGCCTGGGCGCTGCTGGTGACGATCCGGAACCAGCCCTTGCCCGGGCCGCCGTACATCTTGTCGATGAACGCCTGCATGTCGTACGACTTCTTCGCCTCAAGGCGGATGGCGGTCATCTCGTCGCAGCTGCGGTCCTTGAAGAAGTAGACGGAGCAGATCACGCCGTTGGTGACCAGGTCGTTGACCAGCACCCGCTGGCCGCCGCGCCAGGCCCGCTCGATATTGGCGTAGTAGTTCTGCTGGTGGGTCAGCGAGTCATGAGCGGGCCAGTCCTTGAAGGTGGGCCACCCGTCCGGGTCATGCCGGCCGTCACCGCCCTTGGTGACGAAGTCGAAGACGGCGAGCGAGCCGTCGGGGTAGTGCTCGGGACAGTCCTTGAGCGCATCGGCGACGCCCTGCTCCGAGAACGGCTTGCCGCAGATCAGCCGGCCGCCGAAGCCCTCGTTGGACATGATGTGGTCGTGGGCGTCGACGAAGCCTCTTACGCGGCCCTGGGCGTCGGTGCCCTTGAAGGGCTCGCCCGTGACGTTGATCTGCGCATCGGGCGCGGGCCGCGCGGTCGGGTTCCACCAGCCGGGTTCCGGCTCCGCCGCGGAGCTGGGCATCGGGCCGAGCACCAGGGACAGCACGGCGAGGAGCAGTGACACCACCGTGAGGGATCTGAATCTGCGACGCGGAGGTCGAGCCATGGTCATCACTCACTTCGATTGACATGCCCATTGAAGTTACTGACGGGTTATCAGAATCGCGATCCCTGACGGTGGAGTCAACGGTCCGGACGGAGAAACATGAGAGATTCTCATCTTTGGTGAACCCCGGCCCGGCTGCGGTCCGTCGAGGGCTGACCGAGCACCGGGGGCCGAGTGGCCCGAACCGCCGGACAGGGCCCGTCCGGCGGGTTCGTCAGGCCACGCTGCGGATGCGGCCGACGAGGAGACCGCCGACGAGGATGGCCAGGGCCGCGGTGGCGTAGAGGCCGGTGTAGCCGCCGAGTTGGGTGATGACCGGCGAGGCGAGGGCGGGGGCGAGGACCTGCGGGCCGGAGTTGGCGATGTTGATGACGCCGAGATCCTTGGCACGGTCGGTCGCCTCGGGCAGGACCTGGGTGACCAGGGCCTGGTCGACGGCGAGGTAGATGCCGTACCCCGCACCGAGGACGGCCGCGGCGGCGATGGCGGACGGCCAGGTGTGGAGCAGCGCGAGCAGCACTGCCGCCGCGGCCATGACCAGCGAACTCAGGACGACGAAGACCTTGCGGCGCCCGAGGCGGTCGGACAGGACACCGGCCGGGATGGCTGTGAGCGCGGCGCAGAGCGTGTAGATCACCGTGAGGATCAGGACGCCGGTGCCGGGGTCGTCGAAGTGGACGGCGTCGGCGAGGAAGTAGAACAGGTACAGAGTGCCGAGGGCGTTGCCGAGGTTGATCAGGAATCGGGTGAGCCAGGCCCAGCCGAAGTCGGGGTGCTGCCGGGGGCTCACCCAGAGCGAGCGGGCGAAGACCCGGGCGTCGAAGGCGGGGCGCAGTGCCCGGGTCAGGGGCGGCTCGGAGTGGCCCAGCACGAAGGGGAGGGCGAGTACGACGGTGAGCACGGCGAGGGTGACGTAGCCGGAGCGGACACCGGTGACGAGCAGGGTGGTGATCAGCGCGCCGAGTACGAGGCCGAAGGACTGCATGAGGCCGGTCCAGCCGGAGACCTGAGCGCGCTGGGTGAGCGGCACACGGTCGGCGACCGGAGTGGTGACGCCGGCCAGCATCGCGTTCAGACCCGCCTGCGCCAGGCACCAGCCGACGGCGACCCCGGCCACGGTGTGCTGGGTGGCGGTGATCGACAGCCCCGCTGCCCCGACGAGGGCGCCCCCGAGGATCCAGGGCCGGCGGCGGCCGAACCGGCTGGTGGTGCGGTCCGACCAGGCGCCGGCGAGAGGGTTGGCAAGCACCGCGACGAGCGCGCCCAGGCCGGTGACGAGCGAGAGCGCATCGTTCTTGCCGTGCGGGTCGATGTGCTCCAGCTGGAGCGGCAGCAGAATCTGGATCGGCGTCATGAACGCCATGAAGACGGCAAGCGTCGCCAGCGAGAGATTCGCCGTCCAGCCGGACCCGACCGGGACGGTGGGCTCGGCGAAGACGGCGGCGTCGCCCGCCGCGGAGGCACGGGACATGACGGCTCCGCTCCTCAGGACCGCTGGGAGGCGATCAGTTCGCGGTACCACTCGAAGCTCGCCCTGGGCGTGCGCTGCCGGGTGGTGAAGTCGACCTCGACCAGGCCGAAACGCTGGTGATAGCCCTCGGCCCACTCGAAGTTGTCGAGCAACGACCAGGTGAAGTAGCCGCGCACGTCCACCCCGCGGGACGCGGCACGGGCGATCGCTTCGATGTGCCCGGCGAGGTACTCGATGCGCGCCCGGTCGTGCAGCCCGACCGGCTGCGAGCAGCCGTTCTCGGTGATCCACACCGGTGGAAGCGCGTCACCGTAGCGGTCCTTGAGGCCGGTGAGCAGCTCGGTGAGCCCCTCGGGAACCACCGGCCAGCCGAACGCGGTTCGCTCGTAGGGCTCCTCCGGATCGGCCAGGTCGAAGGGCAGCACGGCGGCGGGATCGGCCGGAGCGGTGACCCAGGTGGGGTTGTAGTAGTTGACACCCAACCCGTCCAGCGGTGCGGCGATCGTGGCGAGATCGCCCTCGCGCACCACGCCTCCCCAGCTCGGGTCGGCCATGCCGTAGGCCGACAGGTCGGGATAACTCCCGAGCAGCAGCGGATCATTGAAGAGCCGGTTGTGCAGCGCGTCATAGGCGGAGGCCGCCGCCACGTCCTCGTCCAGCCGGGCGTCGTGGCGCAGGCGGACGGGCGTGCAGTTGTTGGCGGTCATGATCCGTCCGCCCGGAACGGCGGCTCGCAGCGCCGCGGTCGCCAGGCCATGGCCGAGCAGCTGGTGATGCGCGACGGGCAGTGCGTCCAGCATCAGTGCCCGGCCCGGGGCGTGGATGCCGAAGGCGTAGCCGAAGGACATGTGCACGAAGGGCTCGTTCAGGGTGATCCACCGCTTGACCCGGTCGCCCAGCCGCTCCGCGACCACGGCCGCGTACTCGGCGAAACGATGCGCGGTCGCCCGGTTCAGCCATCCGCCCTCGTCCTCCAGGGCCTGCGGCAGGTCCCAGTGGAACAGGGTCGGTGTGGGCTCGATCCCCGCGTCGAGCAGCGCGTCGACCAGTCGGTCGTAGAAGTCCAGTCCGCGCGGCTCGACCTTGCCCGCGCCGGTGGGCAGGACGCGCGGCCAGGAGACCGAGAAGCGGTACGCGTCGAGCCCGAGCCGGCGCATCAGCTCGACGTCCTCGTCGAATCTGTGGTGGTGGTCGCAGGCGATGTCGCCGGTGTGGCCGTCGCGCACTGCCCCGGGGCGCCGTACGAAGGTGTCCCAGATGGACGGCCCCTTGCCGTCCTCGTCGGCGGCGCCCTCGATCTGGTACGCGGCGGTCGACGCCCCCCAGACGAAGTCGGCCGGGAACCGGGGAAGTCCGGTGGCATCGGTGGAACTCGTCGTCACTGGCGCCTGCCTCCATCGGTGATGCGCGTGTCGTCCGGGTCGGCCGCCCGCGCGCGGCTCGGGGTTCTGCCGACGGTCGCTCGTCACACCCCAACGGCAGCCCACGGGGCGGCTGTTCCGAGCGGTGCACGCCGTCCGAGGTGGGCCGCACGCTAACATGAACTCCCGTTCATGTTCTATGGGCCGGAAGCTGGCCGGCGGGGCGCGGCCGGGGATCGGCTCCCGTTTCGTGACGCCCGGATCGAGGGCCGGTCAGTGGCGGCACCGGCCCGCCGGGCGGCCCGGGCAGGCGGGCCCGGTCCCCGGCGAGCCGCCGAGCGCCCCGGTTCAGCCCTCCACGGCCGTCAGCCGGCCGTGCAGGTCCGCCCAGTAGGCGTTCAGCATCCGCTTGAGTTCGTCCACGGTTTCCAGGTCCGGCTCGCCGTCGCTCTTGAACACTTCGTGCAGCACGGCGTTGGCGGCCCACACCACCATCCGTGCAGCCCGTTGCACCCGTGGACCACGGGCCCCGCCGGTCAGGTGCTCGACGATGCGCCGCAGGCCCTCGGCGATGTGCATGTTGCTCGCCTCGTCGGCCCGGGCCAGCTCGGGGCTGAGGTGGCGCCCGGCCCACAGAGCCATGCCGCCCGTCTGGGACCTGATGAGCTCGACGTAGACGCCGACCATCATGCCGACGGGGTCGGACAGTTCACCCGCGACCGTACGCTCGACGAGTTCGTCGATGGCGGCCTTGAAGGCATCGAGGTACCGCTGCCCCAGCGCGTCCACGACGGCGCTCTTGTCCGCGTAGAACTGGTAGATGCTGCCGACGGGCGTAGCCGCCTCCTCTGCGATCCGCCGCATCGTCAGCGCCTCGTACCCCTCCCGGGACAGGATCCGGTCCGCCGCGGCGAGGATGGCCTCGACCCGGGCGCGGCTGCGTGCCTGCTGAGGCTGCCTCCGCAGCCGCCCCCGAGATGCCGGCTGCGGCTTGCCTGCTTCCGTCACCACGTGCCCCCGGTCGTCCGATGACGCGAACGTAACACGCGGCCACGGGGCACCGGCAGCCATGCCGATGCCTGCCGACGGGACACCGCGACCGGCTTCGGAGCCGCCGGAATCACGGCGCGGAACACGACGAAGGGCCACGGGGCGGCGCCGATTCCCGCGGTGTCCCGCTGCTGCGCGACGCCTCCGGACCCGTTCTCGCACACCGCACAGGAGGGCGAGTCGTCCCGCACATCGGCGACGATCGCTTCCTCCTGGTCGCTTTCGCCACTGAGCAGCGGCGAGGCGGTGCGGTCGCCGAGTCTCCGTCCGGATCGTGCGGCGCAGCGGACGAGCACCGATCTCCGGCTGACAGGCGTGGGCGATCAGCAACTCCTTTGCCGCTTGGCTCACTTCCGGCGTCAGGCCCTGCACACGGAAGCAGGGTGCCCACCCCGACCCAGGCAGTATTCAGGTTAGGCTAAGCTAACTTTTCGAACGGGGTGGGGCAGACATGACACCGGTCGTCACAGATCGCGTGAACCCGGACTCGGATGCGTCGACCGGGTCGACGGCCAGGCCCGCGGAACCACGGCACCGCGTGGTCGTCGTCAAATTCGGGGTTCTGGCTCAGGTTGTGTGATCGGTGACGCTGGGTAAATGGGTCAGAGATCGAACAGCGAGTCTTCCTGCAGTTTGGGCTCGGGTGCAAGGACGGCGCGAAGGCCGCCAATGATCTGCCGCCACCTCGGGCCATCCGGCGTCTCGTCCCAGAGCTCGGCGAGCTCGGACGCCTCGGCAACCACCCGGTCCAGCGCCTCGACAGCAAGCGGCTGAAGATCGTCGGCAAATATCGGCAGGACTTCGTCGGGCCCGTAGCTTGTGCTGATCGGCTCACCGCCCGGACACTGTGCCGCGATCAGAGCGACGGCAGCGACGGCCTCTGCCCCTTCCGGGCTTTCGAGGTAGTCCCGGGTCTGGATGGTGCGGGTCAGGGTTGCCCGCACGAGACTCTCGCGCTTGTCCTTGGGTGTCTCGTCCAGGGTGTAGGCGAAGTCCGCGGCCATGTCATTCTCGAACGGGCCGATATCCCAAGTGCCCATTGTGATCTCCTCGCGTCAAAGTGCGGTGATCATCGCATCGGCCACTGACATTGGCTGTCATCAGGCAAGCAGGACACGTTTCCGTAGAAGCGCGAAGCCTGCGCGGCCGAACATCTGGCGCTTGAGCATCTTGATGCGGTTGACATGCCCTTCCACGACGCCCGAGCTCCAGGGGAGAGTGAGGCCGGCAGTGACGGCGTCCCGGTCGCGGTCGATGCCCGCGGCGAGGGTGTGGAGGCTGGGTAGATCGTCCTGCCTGACGGCGTCGAGCCAATCCGGCAGGCGCTCGCCCTGGCGCTCGGTGAGCATGGTCGCGAAGGTCCGGACGTGCCTGGTGAGGGCGTCGATTTCGGGGCAGTTGGCCAGGACGTTCTTCAGGTGGAGGTGTTCGGTCTCGGAGAGGGTTTCCGGGCGGCGGAGGACCCACCCGGCGACGGCCCGGGGCGAGGGCGGACGGGCTGTCACGGGCCGTGGCGAGGTGCGCTTCTGGCGGAGGTAGGCGCGAACGCGCTGGTAGCTGCCCTGATAGCCGAGCGGGACGATCTCTTCCCACAGTTTCCAGGCGTTGGTGCGACCCTCGTTCCAGCAGTCGTCGAGGTAGGGCTTGTACTCGTCGAGGACGGAGGCCCGGGTCTGCCACTGACCGGTGAAGAGGTCTTCCGGCCGGGCGGCGTCCGCGTACCGTTTGACGGTTCGGCTCGTCATGCCGAGCCGCCGCTGGATCGCGCGACGGCTATGACCTGCCTCGACCAGGGCATGGATGGTGGCGTGGACGGTTCGGGTGCGGTCGGCGAACCGGTGGCCGGTCGGCCACGGTGAGCCGGACGATTCCTCAGTCGGGTCGGTTTCCGCCTCGGCTGGTTCAGGCGTCTCGGGCACCAGGACTCGCAGACATTGCCGGTGCTGGGCGATGCTCCGCTCGGCAGCCTCGCTGAGGTTGTGCCAGAGGTGCCACCGGTCCGCGACCTGCACGGCCTGCGGAGCACCGGCGCTGGCTCCCTCGGCGAAGAACGGTGCACGGTCCCGGCAGACCACTTCGATTCCCGGCCGCTGGGCCAACCACGCTGCCAGGCTCGACGACTCACGGTCGGGCAGCAGATCGACGGGTCGGCGGGTCTCGACGTCGACGAGGACGGTGCCGTAGTGGCGGCCCTTGCGGGTGGCGTATTCGTCGACGCCGACCACCCGCGGAGCGGGCACTTCCGGCTCGGGAAGCGCATCGACCAGCCGCAGGACGGTACTGCGACTGACAGGCGCACCGACGATGGCGGCCAGGCGGGAGCCGGCCCGGCCCGCGAGGGCGAGACCGATAGCGGCCAGGGTCGAGCGCAACCGTTCGGTCCGCTGGCCGTTCCTTCGGGTGAGGCCAGGTATCTGCTCGACGAACGTGCGGCGTCCGCATTCGGCGTTCCGGCAGGTGAACCGGCGAACCCGCAGCTGGAGTACGACACTTCGTCCCGCACTCGGAACATCAGCAGGAAACCGCAGGTAGGAACCGTGAACCCGGGAAGACCACGCTCCACAACCCGGACACGAGGCACCCGCGGCCGTACACCGCACATCAACACGCACTATCGCGATGTTCACGTCTACCGACAGCACCGCGACGTCCGCGATCGACGGGAACAACAACTCATCCAGCCGGAGCGAGATCTCATTCACAGCACCGGACTGTCAGCCCAGTCACTCGCGCCACTGCTCGTTTTGAGGCAACTTCCCGAGGTAGCACAAGGAGTTCAGTCGTCACTCACAGTGCCCGGACCACACAAACTGAGCCAGAACCAAATTCGGCGGCAACGCCATGGTGGACGCGAGCCTGCAACGCCTCTTCGCCCAGGACGTCGTGGAGTTGTGGCACGCGGGCCTCCGCCCGGTCGTCGTGCACGGCGGCGGACCCCAGATCAGTGCGATGCTCGACCGTCTCGGCCTGGAGAGCCGCTTCGAGGCGGGCCTCCGCGTGACCACGGCGGAAACCATGGATGTGGTGCGCATGGTGCTGTCCGGCCGCGTCCAGCGTGACCTGGTCGGCCTGATCAACGCCCACGGGCCCTTCGCCGTAGGCATGACCGGGGAGGACGCGCACACGATGACGGCGGTGCGACGGCCTGCCCTGGTGGACGGCCGCCCGGTGGACATCGGTCTCGTCGGAGACGTCGTGGACGTGAACCCGGACATGGTGCGCGCACTCCTCGCACAGGGCCACATCCCGGTGGTCTCCCCCGTGGCCCGCGGCGACGACGGCCAGATCTACAACGTCAACGCCGACCTTGCCGCGTCCGCCCTGGCCGTGGCCCTCGGGGCGGAACGGCTGGTCATGCTCACCGACGTGGAGGGGCTGTACGCGGACTGGCCGCGCAGCACTGAGGTGATCAGGCACCTGACGGCCGACGCGCTGGCCGCGTTGTTGCCGGAACTCGCGAGCGGGATGCTGCCGAAGATGGAGGGCTGTCTGCGGGCGGTCCGCGGCGGCGTGCGCCGGGCGCAGGTGCTCGACGGCCGGGTGCCGCACGCGGTGCTGCAAGGCGTAATCGGCGAGAGCGGTCCCGGCACCACAGTGGTGCCGGACGCCGTCGTCGCACCGGGCGCCGGCCCGGACCGCGACCTGAGCACCGTGTGACCGCCCGCGAAGGCGCGATGCGGACCGCCACGCGACGTCAGGGGCGACGCCCTACACGGCCCTCGCGAGGATCCGTGCGTTGCGCCGCGGATCCAGCGACTCCGCCCAGGCGCGGGGCGCCAGGCACGCGTCCGTCGAGGTGAATCCGTTCCGCTGGAACAGCCGTCCACCGCCGGTCGTCGCGGTGAACAGCGCCCCGAGCGACCCCGCACGCGCCCTCGTCAGCGCGGAGCGCAGCAGCACCGCTCCCACTCCGCACCCCTGCCGGTGCCCGGCCACACAGAAGTTGTACAGAACGCCCGCGGGCCCGCCGGCCTCCGCCTGGCCGGCCGGGTACACGCGCAGACCCACACAGCCTTCGAGCCGCCCTCCGGGGCCCACGGCCACCAGGAAGTCGGCCGCTCGGGCGGCATAGAGCGCGGCCGGGCGCTCCCGCAGGGCGCCCGAACGGACGAAGGGCCGGGAGAGTTCGGCGAGTTCGGCAGCGTCCTCCGCGCGGCCGAAGCGTACGGACGATGCCGGCGCGCGGCGCACACGCACCGCAGGGGCGGAAGTCGGCGTAGCCGTGGTCAACGGTTTCCTTCCTCGGTTCCGCGAACGGACAGCACCGCGGGCCGCTCCCCCGGGCACCCGGATCGCGGGCGGCAGGGACGGTCCGCAGCAGGTCAGAGGTCCGTGGACGCCGCGAGGGACCGGGGGCGCAGATCGGTCCAGTGGGTCTCGACGAAGTCCAGGCACGCCTCCCGGGTGTTCTCGTCGAAGGCGGTCGTCCACCCCCCGGGCACGTCCACGAAGGACGGCCAGAGAGAGTGCTGGCCCTCATCGTTCACCAGGACCAGGAAACGGCCGTCGGGGTCGTCGAACGGGTTGGTGCTCATGTGTCAGTACCTCCTCGGGTCCGACGGGCCTGCGGAGGCCTCGCCGAGCATGTGCTTCTGCCCGCCGGGGGCCGGCGGAGCCTCCCGGGAGCGGGCCCGGGGAGCGGGTTCGAATGATGAGCCAGGAACATGAAAGGAGAAGCCTAACTTAGGTTAGGCTCCCCTAATTGTCCAGAGCTTAGCCTTTCCTCTTCCCCTCTCACAAGGAGACGTTCATGCCCCCGGTGACCGAACGGATCCGCACCGAAGGCGACTTCGCCGGCTTCGGACTGACCGGCACTCCCGGCTCCGAGGATTTCTGGGCGGCGGCGCGCACGCCCGCCCCGGTCCCCGCCGGCGACGGCGGCTGGGTATCGCTGTTCCTCTGGCGCGGTTCCCCGGCGACAGTCGACTTCGAGAGCTGGTCGGAGCCGGTCCCCCTGCGCCGGTGGCGCGACACCGACTGCTGGTACGCCGAAGTACCCATGCCCGGACGGCTCCGCGTGACGTACCGGATCCTCGTGGACGAATCTCCGCACTCGGACCCGTTCAATCCGGCCGGTGCCGGCATGGACCGTTCCGTCGCGGCGACCCCGGACGCCCCCGCCCAGCCGCACTGGCCCGCGGTCGGCGCCGACGACGTGCTCCCCGTACCGCACACCCGGCTCCGCTGGAACAGCGAACGGCTCGGCGGACGGCGCACGGTGCGGATCCACCCGGCGGGCGGCGGCGGACCCGTCGTGCTGCTGCTGGACGGGGACGACTGGCTGTACCTGCATCCGGCCATGGCCGCGTTCGACTCGGCCGTCGCGGAAGGCGAGATGCCGCCCGTCACGCTGGTCTTCCTGCCGGCCAAGGACCGGGCCACCGAGTTCGCGCCGGGGTCCGGGCTGTGGGAGGCCGTCCGGGACGAACTGCTGCCGCTCGTCACGGAGTCCGGAGTGAGCGCGGACCCGGACCGGCTGGTGGTGGCCGGGCAGAGCCTCGGCGGGCTCAGCGCCGTGAACGCGGCGCTGGACTTCCCCGGGCTCGTCTCCCGCGTCGCCTGCCAGTCGGGGTCGTTCTGGTGGGCACCGGGAGCACCGGACCTGGCGGACCCCCTCGGCGGTCCGGCCGGCGGCTCCGTGGCCGCGCGGCTGCGGCAGCGCCCCGACCTGACCGGTCTGCGGATCGCGTTCGACGTCGGGGAGCACGAGACGCGGATGCTCCCCCACTGCCGGCTGGTCGAGACCCTGACCGAAGAGGCGGGCGCGACGGTACGGGTGTCACGGTCGCCGTCCGGCCACGACCGGGCAGGCTGGCGGCACGCACTGCTCCGGGATGTCGCCTGGGCCCTCGGCCGGCCACCGCACGCCCCGGGGAGCACGGACGCGGACGCTCCCGCGGTGTCCTGACGCTCCGGTGCTCCCCGGGCCCCGGGGCGGAGAAGCCCGGTGGCCCCGGCGGCCATGAACAGTCAGCCGGGCATTACGGTGGGACACGAAGACCTCCGTGTGGTGCAGTCCTAGACAGCTCCACCACACCGGAGGTCTTCGCCTTTGATCAAGACCCCCGTGTCAACAGCGCTCGTGATCAACACACCTAGCATCCGCCGAATGAACCAGAACACCCGCCCCCGCGCCCAGGATGCCTGAGCCGCGGCGAGCGGGTTCCCGCTCCCCGGGCCGGCAGCGGCCGCGGCCGCTCACCTCGTCACCGCCAGACAGTAGGCCTCGTCGGTGGCCAGGAGGTTGCGATGGGTGTCCTCGGCCGTGATGACCCCGTCGTCCAGGACGAGCACCCGGTCGGCCGCGTCCAGGACGGCCGGACTGCTGGAGATCACCAGGGTGGTTCGGCCCCGGCGCAGCTTCACCAGATTGCGCGCGATCAGCTGCTCGGTGACCGCGTCGACGGCCGTCGTCGGATCGTGCAGGACGAGGACGTCGGTGTCGGCGGCCAGGGCGCGGGCCAGGGAGAGCCGCTGACGCTGTCCCCCTGACAGGTTCGCGCCGCGGTCGCGGATGGCGTAGTCGAGCCCGTCGCGGTGGAGCGCGACGACGTCGGTCAGCATGGACGCCTCCACCGCCTCGGGAACCGTACGGCTGGTTCCCGCCGGGTCGATGTTCGTACGGAGGGTGCCCGCGAAGATCTCCCCGTCGTACGGGTTCACCAGCATGTGCTCACGGACGGCCTCGACCGACAGGTCCGCGATCTCCCGCCCGCTGATCCGGACCGTCCCCTCGTACTCCTGCGGCGGGACGTTCACGGCCAGGATCGAGGCGAAGTCGGCTGCCGCGCGCGGCTGATAGGCGGTGATCGCCACGAACTCCCCGGCGTCGATGCGCAGGTTCAGCTTGCGCAGCGTCCCGTACCGGACACCGTCGATCTCCAGGCCGCCCCCCGCCGCCGGGCGGTCGGGGCCCGCGGCCGACACCGGCGGCGCCGCCAGGACCAGCGCCATCCGCTCGGCCGAGGCCCGCGCCATCATCACGTACTTCGGCATCTCCGAGAACAGCTTCAGCGGTTCCATGATGAACTGCGCGAGGCCCACCGCCATGACGAGCTCCCCGATGGTGATCTGACCGTCGAACGCCAGCCAGCCCGCCGTCAGGGTCACGGCGGCGGCCAGGACCGCGTTGAGGGCCTGTGCGGCGCCCGCGTACGCGCCGTTCACCCTGGCCACGGTGATCGCCTGGTGCTTCGCCTCCGTGCTCACCTTCCGGTAGGACACGAACGCCGCGTGGTTGCCACCGAATCCGTGCAGCGGGCGCAGGCCGGTGATCAGGTCCGCGACCTTCGCACCGGCCCGCGCCACCCGGGCCTGCTGCTCCTGGGTACTGGCGCCGATCCGCTTGGACATCACGCTGAGGATCGTCAGGATCACGACGGTGCCCATGATCACCAGCAGTCCGAGCCGGAGGTCCGCCAGACCCAGTGCGACCGCCGCGACGACGACCGCGACCAGTGAGCTGATCAGCAGCGGCACCACCTCGATGATGTCGGCGGTGGAGTCGGCGTCCTCGGTGGCGATGGTCAGCACCTCGCCGGACTTCAGGTCGATGTTCCTGTCCACCGGCTGGAGTCCGCACTCCGCGACCTGCACCCGCCAGCGGTGTGCCTCCGTCGTGTTGGCCTTCTGCAGTACGCGCATCCCGAACCGCCACGACAGCGACACGGTCGTGATGATCACGGCCAGCGCGCCGATCGCCATCCCGAGGGAACCGGGGCTCCGGTCCTGGAGGGTGTACTCGACGATCAGGCCGAGCGCGATGGGGAAGGCGGTCTCGCCGGCCTGGTACAGGCCCATGAGGACGGTGCCCCACGTCATGGCACCGAGGTTGCGGCGCAGCGCCGTCCGCAGGATGCCGGCTCCGTCGAGGGGCCGGTGGGGGTCAGGAGTTCGCATCGAGGTGACCGGCAATCGCTTCGGGGGTTCGCAGGGTGAGCAGGTCGCGGATCGTGATGACTGGGCCGTACTCCCGGCGGAGCAGCCCGATCAGACGCACCGCCAGCATGGAGTGTCCGCCGAGGGCGACGAAGTCGCTGACCGCGCTGACCTCGTCGTCGTCCAGGTCCAGCGCCTCGGCGAAGAACTCGCACACCGTGATCTCGGTGTCCGTCTCCGGTGCGCGTTCGGCCACCGTCGTCAGCACGCCCAGCGGCCTGGCCTCCGGGAGCGCCTTGGTGTCGGCCTTGCCGTTCACGGTCAGCGGGATGCGGTCGACCTGCGCGTAGTGCGTGGGGCGCAGGAAGTCGGGGAGGGCGGCGCCCACTTCGGCGGCGACGGATGCCAGATCGGATCCGTCGAGCACCAGGTACGCGGCCAGCCGGTACGCTCCGTCGACCTGTGGGTCGGGCTGGGCGACCGCGGCGGCGAACCGTACCGCCGGGTGCGCGGCGAACGCGGCCTCGACCTCTCCCGGTTCGACGCGGTGGCCGCGGATCTTGACCTGCTGGTCGGTCCGGCCCAGGTACATCAGGTTGCCGTCGGGGCGACGGACAACCAGGTCACCGGTGCGGTACATGCGCTCGCCCGGTTCCCCGAACGGGCAGGCCACGAACCGGTGCGCCGTCTGCGCGGGCTGTCCGAGGTAACCGCGGGCGATGCCGACGCCCGACACGTACAGCTCGCCCGGCACACCGTCCGGCAGGGGCCGAAGCCACGGATCCAGTACGTACACCTCGGTGTTGTCGATGGCCACGCCGACCACCGGGTCCTCGCACTCGAAGGTGCCGACGCCGAGGGTGTTGATGGTGTACTCGGTGGGTCCGTACAGGTTGTAGCCGGCCGTGCCCTCGGTCTCCGCGAGCCGCTGCCACAGTGCCGGGGTGACGGCCTCCCCGCCCAGCAGAACGAGCGCGGGCCGCCGTCCGGGGGTGTCGAGCAGTCCCTCGGCCACCAGTTGCTGCGCGTAGGTCGGGGTCACGTTGATCACGTCGATCCCGTGCTCCAGGCAGTACTCGACCAGCCGGGGCGCGTCGCGGCGCAGCTCCTCGTCGCAGATGTGCACCTCGTGGCCGTCGGCGAGCCAGAGCAGCTCCTCCCACGACATGTCGAAGGCGAACGACACGGTGTGCGCGATCCTGAAGACCCGGTGCTCGTGCTCCGCCAGCACCGGTTCGAAGATGCGTCGCTGATGGTTGATCAGCATGTTGGTGAGTCCGGCGTACTCGGTCACCACGCCCTTGGGCTTCCCGGTCGATCCGGAGGTGAAGATCGTGTACGCGGGGTGCCGCAGGCGGTCCGGATCCTCCGGCGTGAACGTGCGGAACGGCTGGGCCTCGGGCAGTGGACGGTCGAGCTCGATCAGCTCACCGGTCAGCCGGGGTGACACCGCGCCCACGGTGAGGGTCACGTCCGGGCGGGCGGCTTCGACGATCGCGGCGATGCGCTCGTCCGGGTGGTCGAGCTCCAGCGGCACATAGGCGGCTCCGACGCGCAGCACGGCGAACAGCGCCACGATCGAGTCGAGGGAGCGCGGGATCGCGAGGGCCACGGTCCGCTCCGGTCCGATACCGCGGCCTGCCAGCACTCCGGCCAACGCGCGGCTGCGGTCCCGGAGTTCGGCGAAGGTCATGGCCGAACCGTGGGCGACGAGGGCGATGCGCTGCGGGTCGCGGTCGGCCGCCCGGTCGAACCGGTCGACGACCGTGTCCGTGCCGACGTCCGTACGGGGGGCCGCTGCGGGCAGTGCGCCCGCGCCGGGGAGCGCGCCGACCGGCCCGTCCGACCCGGCCAGGTCCTCCAGAACGCGGAGGTAGCCGTCGAGGAGTCCGCGGGCGCCCTCGGGGTCGTCGTCGCGGTGCTCCAGCTTGACGGTGAGCCGGTCGCCGGGCGTGACGACCCAGGTGAACGGATAGTGGGTCGAGTCGTCGGCCTGCACCGAGGTGATGCCGTGCCGGGCGTTCATCTCGGCGAACGCGTCCAGGTCCAGGAAGTTCTGGAGCACGAACAGGTTGTCGAACAGCGTGTCGTGTCCGCTGGCCCGCTGGATCTCGCCGAGGCCCAGGTGCTCGTGCTCCATCGCCTCGACGCGGGCAGCCTGGACGGCCGTCAGGTACTCCCCGACCGTGTCGTCCGGACGGGCCCGCGTCCACATGGGCACCGTGTTGAGCAGGACGCCGACGATGCCGGACAGGCCCTCGCCCTCGCGGCCGGAGACGGTCACGCCGAACACCGCGTCGCCGCGCCCGGTGTGCGCGCCCAGCAGGAGGCCGAACGCCCCGGTCAGCACCGAGTTCAGGGTGACGCCGTGTGTCCTGGCCGCCTGCCGCAGCAGACCGGACAGTTCGGCGGACATCGTGTGGACGAGCGCGTGCGGCAGTTCGTCCGTGACGGCCGGCTGCTCCCCGGCGAGCAGCGTGGGGCCGCTGAGGCCGTCGAGGTGGTCCGCCCAGAAGCGCTCCGCCACGGCGGGGTCCTTTGCGGCGAGCGCACGGGCGTAGTCCTCGAAGCCGGGCGAGGGCGGGACCGCGGCCGGCGGATCGCCCGCGAGGACGGCCCGGTAGGCGTCGAACAGGTCCCGCAGCAGGATCTCGCGGGACCAGCCGTCCCACAGCAGCAGGTGGTAGCTCAGCAACAGGCCGTCGCGGTCACCGGGCAGACGCACCACGGTCAGCCGGACCAGCGGCGGCTCACCCGGGTCGAATCCCGTGTCGCGGTCCCCGGCGCGCAGGGCGTCGGCCTCGGCCTCCGTCGCGACGGTGACCGTACGGACGTCGACGCGACGGCCGGCGCCGAGGACCTGGACCGGATTGCCGCGGTCGTCGGTGGTGAAGCCGGCGCCGACGACCGGGTGCCGGGCGATCACGTACGCCATGGCCTCGGCGAGCGCGTCGGTGTCCAGGCGGCGGTCGAAAGTGAAGTAGCTCTGCGCGACGTAGTGTCCGGCCGTGCCCGCCATCTGGGCCTGGAAGTACAGACCGCGTTGGAGAGGGGTGACCGGTGCGGTGCGCTCGGCTGTCGCGGAGACCTCCGCGATGCGCTCCAGAGCGGTCCGCCAGTGCGCGGTGATCTCGTCGGGGATGCCGTCCGCGAGGGTGAACGCAGCGTGCAGGCTGCCCGTGGTGTCGTCGGTCCACGCGTTGACCTCGACGGCGTACGGGCTGCCCTCGTCCGCGCCGGTGATGTGCGGCACCCGGGAGTCGCCGCTGCGGCCCAGGTAGTTGAACAGGACCTGCGGGCGGGCGGTCAGCAGCGGGGCCGTCTGCGGGTTCAGGTATCTGAGCCTGCCGTACGCGACGTGCCCCTCCTCGTCGGGCTGGCGTGCGGCGACCTCGCGCGCTGCCTCGACGGGGTCGGTGTGCGCCGTGAGCCGTACCGGCGCGATGGCGGTGAACCAGCCGACCGTGCGTGTGTAGTCGTGGTGTTCCCGGACGGGGACGCGGCCGTGGCGCTCCAGATCGACGGCGAGGTCGGTGGGGGCCGTCTGGACGTGGGTCAGTGCGGTACGCAGTGCGCCGCACAGGAGCTCGGTGAGGCCGATGCCGAGTGCGGCGGGTGCAGTGCGCGTCACCCGGTCGCTCATGTCGGGCGCCAGCACGACGGTGGCCTCGCGCAGGCCCTCGACGGAGGGCAGCAGCGCGGGCGCCCCGAGCGTCGTGATCCAGTCGCCGAGGCCGGTCACCTCGGCGCTGCGGGCACCCGTCGCTTCGGCGTACTCGCGGTAGGACGTGGTGGGCGGCGCCAGGGCGGCCCCGCTCAGGGCGGTGGCCAGGTCGTCGAGGAGGATCAGCCAGGACACCGCGTCGACGGCGAGATGGTGCACGGTGACCACGAGGGTCCGGCTCTCCGGTATCCAGGAGAAGGCGGCGACCTCCCCGGACTCGGGGCTCAGGCTCCCGGCGGCTTCGTTCGCGGCGGCCGTGGGGTCGCCCGTCTCCGTGCGGACGACGGTGACCTCGCGGTGGGGTTGGGTGCGCAGGGCCCACACGCCGTGCTCCACGTCCAGCTGCAGCCGGAGGACGGGGTGCGCGGCCACGACGGCGTTCGCGGCGCGTTCGACGTCTCCGAGCGCGACGCCCTCGGGGACCACCAGCGACCGGGCCTGGGCGAACCGGGCGAGCGAGCCGCCCCGTTCCCGCCTGCGCAGGATGATCGGCGTCGGGAGCAGCGGGCCGTCCTCCGGGCGGACGGGGCCGGCGGACGGGGTCTGCGGTGTGCGCGAGGCCAGCTGTTCGGCGAGTGCGCGCGGGGTCTTGAACAGGAAGACGTCCCGCGGTGCGATGTGAAGTCCGAGGGCTCTGGCCTGGTTGATGACGGTGATCGCGAGGATGCTGTCGCCGCCCGCCATGAAGAAGTCGGTGTCGGCGTCCGCCTCGGAGCCCGGCAGCGTCTCGCCGAAGATGCGGGTCAGCGCGGCGAGCGCAGTACCGGCCGTGGCCGGTGGGACGAGGTCCCGCCCGGCGCCGGCGGCGGCCGGGGCGAGGTCCTGCGCGGCACTCGCGGCCAGGGCCTCGCGGTCCAGTTTGCCGTTGACCGTCAGCGGCAGCGCGTCGAGGAGGCGCACCTGGCCCGGCACCATGTGTGCGGGCAGCTTCTCCGCCAGGAGTGCGGTGAGGTCGCCGGGCGCCCGGCCCACGACGTGTGCGACCAGGTGGTCGCCGCTGTCCGCCACGGTGACGGCCACGTCGACCACGGTGTCGAGCTCCCTGATCGCCGCCTCCACCTCGCCGGGCTCGATCCGGAACCCCTTGAGCTGGACCTGGCCGTCGGCCCGGCCGGCGAACTCCAGCTCGCCGTCGAGCGTCCGGCGGGCGAGGTCGCCCGTGTGGTACATGCGGGAGCCGTCGCCCGCGAACGGGTTCGCCACGAACCGGCCCGAGGTCAGCCCGGGCCTGCCGAGGTAGCCGAGGGAGACCTGGTCGCCCGCGACATAGATGGCACCCACCTGGCCGGGCGGCACCGGCCGGAGCCGGTCGTCGAGGAGATGGGTCTCCAGACCGGGGACCGGACCGCCGATCGGGCTGACGTCGGCACCGAAGTCCTCGTCGGTGAGCACCCGGTGGGTGACGTGGACGGTGGTCTCCGTGATGCCGTACATGTTGACGAGCTCGGGCGTGCGGGTGCCGTACCGCTCGACCCAGCCGCGCAGCCGCGCGGGATCCAGGGCTTCGCCGCCGAAGATGATCCGTCGCAGGGCGGTGGCCGGTTCTCCGGCGTGCCGGTCCGCCTCGATGAACCGGTAGAACGCCGACGGGGTCTGGTTGAGCACGGTGACTCCGCGCTCGCGCACCAGCCGGTGGAAGTCCACCGGGGAACGGGTCAGCGCGTAGTCCGGCACGAGCAGCTCCGCGCCGTGCGCCAGCGCGCCCCACAGCTCCCAGACGGCGAAGTCGAAGGAGTACGAGTGGAACTGGACCCACACGTCCTGCGGGCCGAAGCCCATGTCGGGACGGGTGTTCGCGAGCAGTGCCACGACGGAGGCGTGCGGGACGACGACGCCCTTGGGCCGGCCGGTGGACCCGGACGTGTAGATCACGTACGCGGGGTCCTGCGGGCCGGGAACCGCGGTCCTGGGCGCCGTCCCGTCCGCCTGCGGCAGCTCGTCCCCGAGCACGAGCACCCGGGCCTGTACTCCGGCGCGGGCCAGCAGGCCGGTGAACCGGTCGCGCTGCTCACGGTCCACGAGAACGGCCTGCGGTGCGGCGTCGGCCAAGATGTACGCCAGCCGTTCGTCCGGGTACGCCAGGTCCAGCGGTACGTAGGCGCCGCCCGCGGTGACGATGGCGACCAGGGCGACGACCTGCTCCACGGAACGCGGCACGGCGACGGCGACGCGTCCGCCCGGTCCGACGCCGGCCGCGCCCAGCGCCATGGCCAGCTCGTCCTTCGCCGAAGCCAGTTCGCCGTAGGTGAGCGACCTGCTGCCGCCGTCGAGGGCGCACTGGGTGACGGCGACGGCGGCCGGATCGCGGAGCGCGACAGCGTCGAACAACGCGCCCAGGGTCGTCGGCGTGACGGGGGCGGGGCGGCGGTCGTCCTCGGTCGCCAGCTCCTCGACCCGTGCGTCCGGGCGGGTGAGCAGACCGGTCAGCGTGCGGGCGAAGGTGCGCAGGATGCCGGCGGCGCCGGATTCCCGGAGCAGCGCGCCGTCGTAGATCAGGTTGAAGCGGGGCCTGCCGTCGTGGGTGCGTTCCACCACCAGCGTCAACGGGTAGTGCGGGGCTCCCTCGTTCACGATGCCGGCGATGACCAGTTCGTCGCCGGGCCGACGCAGCGCGGCCACGTCGGTCGCGACGTCGAACACGACCAGGGTGTCGAAGCGAGCACCGGCGCCGGTCAGCCTGCCGATCCGCGCCAGCGAGACGTGCTGGTGCGGCAGCACGGCGCTCTGGTGCTCCCGCACCGAGGCGAGCAGGCCGGCGGCCGTCGTGGTCGCGCCCCAGCGGGCCCGTACGGGAATCGTGTTGATGAACAGGCCCACCATGTCGGCGATGCCGGGCACCTCCGCGTCGCGTCCGGACACGGTGGATCCGAACACGACGTCGTTGCCGGGCAGGATGCTGCCGAGCGTCACCGCCCACGCGCTGTGCACGGCCACGCTCAGGGGCACGCCGGCCGCCCGGGCGGCCGCGTCGACGTCGTCCGACGGCTCCACGGCCGTGTCGGCGAACCGGTCGGACGGGATGTGCCCGTCGGCGACGAGTGAGGGGCCGGGCAGACCGGCGAGCTGCTCGCCCCAGACCCGGTCGCTCTCGTCCTCGTCCCGTCCGGCGAGCCAGTGCACGTAGTCGGGGAAGCCGCCGGTCCGGTACGCGGTTCCCGGCCGGTGGTACTCGGCCAGCAGGGTGCGGAGCATCGGCGGCACCGACCAGCCGTCGGCGATGATGTGGTGCACGGTCTGCACCAGCACGTTGCGGCCGGCGCCGTCGCGGATGAGGGTGTAGCGCATCAGCGGGCCGGTGGCCAGGTCGAAACCTGCGCGGCGGTCCCGCTCGGCGAGTTCGCGGATCTCGGCGTCGGTGATGCCGGGTCGGTCCAGTGTGGTGAAGGGTGCTTCGGCGCCGCTTTCGAGTACCGAGACGACCCGGCCGTCGGCGAGGGCCGTGAACCGGGCGGCCAGGTTGGGGTACAGCGTCAGCAGGCGGGTGGCCGCCGCCGCGAGCCGGCCGGCGTCCACCTCGCCGTCCAGCGTGAGCAGTTGCTGCTCCACATAGCTGCCCGCCGATTCGTCGTCGAAGACCGAGTGGAAGTACAGGCCCTCCTGCAACGGGGTCAGCGGCAGGATGTCGCACAGCCCGGGGCCGTCCAGGGCGTCGACATCGGCCTGGCTGAGCGGCAGCGGGGCGAAGTCGCTGGGCGAGTGGCCGCCGCCTTCGAGCGCGGCCAGCCCGGCCAGGGCCTCCCGCAGGTACGCGCCGACGACGGTGATGTCCTCGTCGGTGAACACGCCGTCGGGCCAGGAGATCGTGGTGACGAGTTCGTACCCGCCGGTGGCGGCCGGTTCGGCGATCAGGTTGAACTCCAGGGCGCGCTGCAGGCGCATCCTCGGGTCGCGCTTCTCGCCCAGTTGCCCGGTGGTACCGGCGAGCTGCCAGTCCCCGGAGGAGTCCGAGTCGAAGCGGCCCAGGTAGTTGAAGAGCACCTGGGGTGCGGGAGCGTCGAACCGGGCGCCGGCCAGGTACCGCAGGGCGCCGTAGGAGAGACCGTTGCCCGGGACGCGGGCCAGGTCCTCCTTGACGGCCTTCAGTGCGGCGGCCAGATACGCGGGCGAGGTGGGGTCGGCCGTGGCGCCGGGGTCGACGGTCACCGGGAAGAGGGTGGTGAACCAGCCCACGGTCCGCGACAGTTCGGGTTCGAAGCCGGCGGCGTCTGCGACGACGCGTCCCTCGCGGCCGTGGCCCTCCAGCTCGATGTGGGCGAACGTCTGGTCCTGGCCGAGGTCGCGGCGCCACCGGGCGAGGGCGACGGCGAGCGCGGTGAGCAGGACGTCGTTGACGCCCGCGTGGAACTTCGCGGGTACCTCGCCCAGGAGCGCCGCCGTGATCCCGGGTCCGACCGATACCGTCCGCTCCCGTTCGTTCGCCACGGTGTCGGCGCCGGACAGGGCGCGCCTGCCCAGGGGTCCGTCCACGCCCGGCAGGGGACGTGCGAAGTGGGCGCGGTCCGCGTCGAACGCCGTGCTTGCGAGCAGCTCGGTCCAGCGCCGGAACGAGGTGCCCACCGGGGGCAGTTCGACCGGTGCGCCCGCGGTGTACTGCCGCCATGCCGTGGCCAGGTCCTCCATCAGGACCCGCCAGGAGACCCCGTCGACCACCACGTGGTGAACGACCACGACCAGTTGCCGCGTCTCGCGGCGCCAGACGGCACGCAGCATGACTCCGTGGTCCGGGTCGAGCCCTTCGGTGGCCGACTCGATACAGGCGTCGAGCGGCAGGCCGCTCTCCTCCCACCCGGCGACGGCCTCTTGCGCCTCCGGGATCTCGAAGCTCCAGCGCTCACCGCGCACCAGCCTGGCCCGCAGCATGTCGTGCCGCCGGACCACGGCGGTGAGGATTTCGTCCAGGGCTTCGGCGCTCAGGTCCGGCGGGGTGTTCAGCACCACCGACTGCACAAAGCCGTCGACCGCGTCCGTGACCTCGCCGAGCCACTGGACGATGGGCGATCCCACGACGGGCCCGGTCCCCACGTCGTCGTCCCGCACCGCGGCGGCGTCCTCGCGGCTCGCGACCGCGGCGAGGGCGCCGACGACTCCGTGGGCGAAGATCTGCCGTGCGGTGACGTGGAGCCCGGCGTCCCGCAATGCGCTCAGCAGGGAGATCGCCAGGATGCTGTCCCCGCCGAGCCGGAAGAAGTCCTGGTCGACGCCGACCTCGTCCAGCCGCAGGACCGCGGCGACGGCCGCGCAGACCACGCGTTCGTTCTCCGTGGTGGGCTGGACGACCGGGCCGGCCGAGGTCACGGGCTCCGGCAGCGCGGCCCGGTCGAGCTTGCCGTTGGCGGTGAGCGGGAACTCCTTCATCACGACCGTGTGGGTCGGCACCATGTACTCGACCATGTGCGCCTCGGCCCATGCCCTGACCTCGTCGGCACGCAGGTCCTCGTGGTCGGCGGCCGGGATCACGTATCCGACGAGGTAGGTGCCGCCCGCCGTGTTCTTCCTGGCGACGACGCAGCTGTGCCGTACGCCGGGGTGCTCGGCGAGACCGGCCTCGACGTCCTCGATCTCCAGGCGCATTCCCCGGATCTTGATCTGGTTGTCCGCCCTGCCCAGGAAGTCCAGTGAGCCGTCCGGGGCGAACCGGGCGAGGTCGCCGGTCCGGTAGAGCCGGGAGCCGTCGGCGGCGAAAGGGTTCGCCACGAAGCGGGATGCGGTCAGGCCGGGCGCGTTGACGTATCCGCGGCCCAGGAGGAAGCCGCCGACGTACAGTTCGCCGCCGGCCCCGACCGGGACCGGGCGCAGTTCGTCGTCCAGCACGTACAGCTGGGTGTTGGGGTTGGCCCTGCCGATCGATGTCGACAGGCGTTCAGCGGCGCCCCGGTAGATGACGTGCGAGACGCCGATGGTCGTCTCGGCGGGGCCGTAGCCGTGGTACATGGGGATGTCGAGGCGGGTGCGGAACCGCTCGTAGAGCTCGGGGGTCAGCACCTCGCCGCCGCACCACACATGGCGCAGGCTGTCCAGCCGTCCGGAGTCCCCCGCCATCTCCAGCAGGACGTCCAGCATGGACGACACCAGATAGGTGAAGGTGACGCGCTGCTCGGCGATCACGCTCAGCAGGTGGTGCGGGTCGCGTTCGCCGCCGGGCCGCAGGACCACCAGCCGGCCGCCGCACACCAGCGGCAGGAAGATCTCGTTGATCGAGATGTCGAAGGACAGCGGTGCCTTGAACAGGGACGCGTCGTCGTGGCCGAAGTGCAGGATCTCCTCGACCTGCCACAACAGGCGTTCGCTGATCGCCTCGTGACGGATCATCGCACCCTTGGGGCGGCCGGTCGAGCCGGACGTGAAGATCACGTAGGCCAGGGCGGGGCCGGGCACGGTGACGTCGGGCGCCTCGACGGGGTGGGAGGTGAACCTCCAGTCGTCGAGGTCGACGGCCACGGCCTCCGGCTCGTCCGGCTCGTGCTCGCCCGAACCGTTGAGCTGGAGGACGGCCCGGGCGTCCTCGATGACGACCGCCCGGCGCGCGGCGGGCCACATCGGATCGAGCGGGACGAACGCGCATCCCGCCTGGAGCACGCCGAGCAGCCCGACGACCATGTCGGCACCGCGGCCCAGGGAGATGCCCACGACCTGCTCGGCCGTGAGTCCGCGTTCGATCAGGTGGTGGGCCAACTGACTTGCATGGCGGCTGACCTGACCGTAGGTCAGTGAACGGTTCTCGTCGACGATCGCGACCGCGTCGGGTCGCTTGCGTACCTGCTCGTGGAACATCTCCACGATGGTCGGCCGGTCCCGGCCGGCCTCGGTGTCGTTCCACCGGGCCAGGTCCTCGACCCGCGCCTCGAGACCGGAGGGGCCGATGGTCCCGAGGGGGCGGTCGGGGAAGTCGGCGAGGTCGTCGAGGGCGAGCTGGGCATCGGCCGCAAAGACGCCTTCCGGGACGGCGATGGTGCGCTCCGCCGCGTCGGCCTCCCACCCCGCGACTCCGGAACCGCCGTTGGCGGCCCATCCCAGGACATCGGCGAACAGTGTGCCGGGGGTGAGGTCCATGCCGTCGGGGCTCTGCCCCGACGCCCAGTAGGCCAGACCGATGGCGCACGCGGTGACGAGGGTCCCGTCACCGTGATCACCGGTCCTCCGGCGCAGGCCGGCCAGGCCCTCTTCGGAAAGCAGTACGAGACGAGCGCCCGGTTCCATCATCGAAGACTCCGCTTCCCATCCGACGAGGTGTCCAACTTAGCCTAGCCTAACTAAGGTTTACCTAACTACCTTCGCGCCAGGCCCGCCACAGTCGCGCGTACCGGCCCCCCAGGGCCACCAGTTCCTCGTGCGTCCCCTGCTCCACCACCCGCCCCGCGTCCAGCACGGCGATCCGGTCCGCGGCCATCGCCTGGGTCAGCCGGTGCGCCACGAACAGCGTGGTCCGGCCCGCACACGCGGCGAGCACCCCGCGCTCCAGCTCCGCGGCGCCCTCGCTCCCGGCCTCCGCCGTGGACTCGTCCAGCACCACCACCGGAGAGGCGGCCAACACCAGACGGGCCAGGGCGATCTGAGCGACCTTGGTGACGTCGAGGCGCTCGCCGCCCTCGCCGACCACGGTCCGCAGCCCCTCCGGCAGCGCCTCGGCCCACACACCCGCACCGACCGTACGCAGCGCGTCCGTCAACTCGGCATCGGTGGCCTCCGGCGCGGCAAGCCGCAGGTCGTCGGCGAGCGGACCGGAGAACACGTGCGTCTCCTGCGTCAGGATGCTCACCAGAGCCCTGGCTCCGGCCTCGTCGAGATCGGCGAGATCGTTCGGTCCGATCCGCACCGAACCGGACTGCGGACTCCCGATGCCCGCGATCAGCGCGGCAAGGGTCGACTTGCCCGCGCCGGTCGCCCCGACCAGGGCGAGTGAACCACCGGCCGGAATCGTCAGGCTGACGTCCCTGAGGACCGGGTCCTCGGCGTCGGGATAGCTGAACGTCAGCCCCTCCACCGTCACCCGGTACGGAGCGGCGTCCGCGGGCGCCACGGTGGAGTCGCCCACCAGGCGGTCCTCCGCGTCCTCCCCCAGCACCCCGACCAGCCGGGTCAGGCTGGCGCCCGACTTCTGCGCCTCGTCGAACGTGAACATGATGGCGCCGAGCGGCGTGAACAGCCGGTGGAACATCAACGGGGCGGCCGAGACCTCACCGAGGGTGGCGGCGCCGCCTTCCAGCAGGGCGTACCCGACCAGGAGGATCAGGACGAGCCCGATGAACTCGGCACGGTTCTCCCGGCCGACGAAGCGGCCGAAGAACCGGAACACCTCGATGCCGTACTCGCGCACCCGCCACGACTCGGCCGTGACCTTCTCGCGGAACGCGCCCTCAAGGCGGTACGCCCGGACGGTGTCGATGCCGTTCAGACCGCTGATCAGGGCCTGGGCCCGGTCGGCCTGAGCCGCCCGCTGCTTGCGGTAGAGCGGCGCGGACCGGGGAAGGTACCAGCGCAGGGCGAGGGCGTACGCGGGGAGCGCACCGGCGCCCGCCAGGCCGAGCCGCCAGTCGAGACCGAACATACCGGCCGTCGCGATGGCGACGAGCACGCCCGCCGAGAACACCGTGGGCACGGCGGACCGGATGCCGCGGGACAGCACGGCCACGTCGTCGCCCACCCGGGAGAGCACATCCCCCCGGCCGACCTGCTCGATCCTGGCGCTGGGCATCCCCAGCACCGCCCGGACGGCGCGTTCACGCAGCCGGGCCAGCAGATCCGCGCCGAGCCGCCCGATCAGGTACGTCGACGCCGCGGTGGCCGCCGCTCCGAGAAGCGCGGCAGCGACCATCAGCACGCCGATCCGGACGAGCAGGGAACGGGGTTCGCCGTCGACCACCCCGTCGACCACCTGGCCGAGCAGGAGCACCGGGAGCACCTGGAGCGCGGCCCCGGCCACCGTGGTGAGCACGGTGGCCGAGGTCAGCCACGGAACCTCGCGGCAGTGCGCGGTGATCCACCGGGTCGCCTCACCTCCGGTGGCGGTGCGCAGCGTTGCCGGGGCGGCGCGGGTGCCGGTGGCGCTCACACGCGGGCCGGGGCGGGCCGGCCGTGGTTGCCGGACGACGTCACTGCTCGGCCGACTTCACGAGCTCGTCGATCGCGTACGGCATCGACAACAGCGTGCCCTGGGAGATGGCCGCACCGACCGCCGGCCCCTCACTGTCGAGCAGGTACGACACCCGGCCGTCCTTGACCGCCTTCAGGTTGGCGAAGAGCTTGTCCTTCTTCAGGGCTTCCTGGTCGGCCTTGTCGTTGATGACGAAGATGCGGTCGACGTCGACGAGGTCCATGCGCTCGGGCGAGAGCACCGTGTAGAACTTGCCGCCCGCGATCTTGTCGATCTCCGTCGCACCCTTGTAGCCGATGCCCGTCAGGAGGCGTCCGCGTACGTCGGTGGTGGTGAACGGCGCCACGGACTTCTCGTACCAGGACAGCGCGACAGCGGTCTGGTCCGCGAACTCCGGGTGGGCCTTGGCGGCGGCGTCGAGCTTCGCCTGAATGCCCTTCACCATCGCGGTGCCCTCGGCCTCCTTGCCGAGCGCCTTGGCGATGTGCAGCGCGTTGTCCTGCCACGGCGCGCTGAAGGGCTCCTTCTCCGCCTTGGTGCGGCCCACCGTGGGGGCGATCTTGGAGAGCTTGTCGTACGCGGCCTGGTCGACCTCCGAGTAGACCGCGATGATCAGGTCCGGCCGAAGGGCGGCGATCTTCTCGTAGTTGGGGCCCGTGTCACCATTCTTCATGATGACCTCGGGGCGGGCGTCGCCCCACTTGTCCTTCACCCAGGGCCACTGGGTGTTGATGTCGGGGGACTTGCCGGCCGGGTTCGGGTACTGGTCGACCATGCCGACCGGCTTGATGCCGAACGCCAGGATGGTCTGGTCGTCCGTGTAGCCGACCGAGACGACCCGCTCGGGCGCCTTGGTGATCTCGGTGGATCCGAACGCGTGCTCCACGGTGACCGGGAACGCGCCTGCGGCGGCCGGGGCCTTGTCGCTCGCCTTGTCCGTCTCGTTCTTCGAGTCGGAACCGCATCCCGCCAGGAGGCCGATGCCGAGGGTGGCGGCGGAGACCGTCGCCGCCAGCCGCTGCCAGGGCCTGGTGAGCATCGTTCTGTGGAGGAGCATCCGGATTCCCTTGCTTTCGCACTGTCCCATGGGCCCCGTATAAGGGCAGCCAAACCTTACCCCGACGGGGTGAGGTTAGCCTAGCCTAACCTTCGTACTCCCTTTGCTCAAACCCTGGTTGAGCGATACATGGGTCCGGCCGATCGGCACGATGAGCGGCCGGTCGCCGACCGGATCGTCGATCACCATGGCCCGCAGACCGAACGCCTCCTCCAGCAGCCCGGCGGTGATCACGTCGCGGGGGTGCCCCTGCGCCAGGATCGAGCCCTCACGCATCACGATGAGGTTGTCGCTGTAGCGGGTGGCCAGGTTGAGGTCGTGCAGCACCATGACCACGGTGCATCCCGACTCGTGCAGGTCGTCGACCAGATCGAGCACATCGATCGCGTGCGCCAGGTCCAGATAGGTGGTCGGCTCGTCCAGCAGCAGCAGATCGGTGCCCTGAGCCAGCGTCATCGATATCCAGACGCGCTGGCGCTGTCCGCCCGACAGCGAGTCGACGGGACGGTCCGCCAGTTCGGACACCCCGGTCATGGCCAGCGCGGCCGCCACCACATCGGCGTCGTCCGACGACCACTGCCGCAGCCAGCTCTGGTGCGGATGCCGCCCCCGGGCGACCAGGTCGGCCACCGTCAGCCCTTCGGGGGCGACCGGGGCCTGCGGCAGCAGTCCGAGCTTCTTCGCCACGTCCCTGGTCCTGAGCCCGGCGATGTCCTCGCCGTCCAGGACG
This sequence comes from Streptomyces sp. NBC_00236, assembly GCF_036195045.1. Lineage (NCBI taxonomy): Bacteria > Bacillati > Actinomycetota > Actinomycetes > Kitasatosporales > Streptomycetaceae > Streptomyces > Streptomyces sp. NBC_00236. Next base: position 382,936 of record NZ_CP108100.1, read on the forward strand.
ACCGCCCCCCTGACGGGCTTGAGCAGCCGCGTCAGCGTGCGCAACAGCGTGGACTTTCCACATCCGTTGGGGCCGATGATCGTGGTGATCACGCCGGACGGGATGGCGACGTCCAGCTCGTCGATGACGGTCCGTCCGCCGTACCCGACCGTGACTCCTCTGGCCGCCAGCCGCGCGGCATCCGTGCCCGCCGACTCGACCTCGGTGCTGGTGTGGTGAACGGCCACAGGCCCCCCATTCTCCGGATAGTCCGACTCGTCTTTCATCTGCTGAGGTTCGCCCGTACCAGCAGATACACCAGGAAGGGTCCGCCGATCGCGGCGGTGACCACTCCGACCGGGAGGCCGATCGGCAGCACCGAGCGCGCCACCAGGTCCGATCCCGTCAGCAGCAGCGCACCGGTCAGTCCGGAGGCCACCATCGGCGGTGTCGGGCACCTCGCCAGACGCATCGCCACCTGCGGCGCCACCAGCGCGACGAAGGGGACCGGGCCGGCCGCGCTCACCGCGACCGCGGCCAGCAGAACGGCACACAGCAGCAGAACGGCCCGCACCCTCGTGTACCGGACGCCGAGGCCCGCGGCGACCTCGTCACCGAGGTGCATCGGCTTGAACTGGAACGCGACACAGGCGACGACGGCCATCAGTGCCAGCGAGCACCACAGCGCCACCCGGACCTCGTCCCACGAACGGTTGTCCAGCGAACCGACCAGCCACGCCTGGGCCCGCGCCACATCCCTGATGTCCGCCGAGACCAGCAGCCAGGTGGAGACCGCTTCCGTCATGGCGCTCACCGAAATGCCGATGAGAATGAGCCGGAAGCCGTCGATGCCCCGCCGCCACGCGAGGAAGTACACCAGCAGTCCCGCGCCCAGTCCGCCGGTCAGCGCCGCCGCGGAGAGGCCCACGGAGCTGACGACCGCCGCGGCGGTCCCGCCCGACACCGTCACCAGGAACACCGCGACCATGCCGGCGCCCCCGGTGATCCCGAGGACGTCCGGGCTGGCCAGCGGATTGCGCGCGACGGACTGGGTGATCGCCCCGGACACCCCGAGCGCCACTCCCACGACGAGTCCGGCCAGCGCCCGCGGCATCCGCAGGTCCATGACCACGAACTCGTCGACCTGCTCGCCCCGGCCGAAGAGCGTGGCGATCACCCGGGAGAGGCCGATGGGGAAGTCCCCGACACTGATGGAGAGGCAGAACACGAGAAAGGTTGCGGCCGCCAGCAGCAGGGTGACCAGCACGAGCCAGGGCCGCCATACGAACGACATACGGCCGACCCGCACGCCCGGCACCGGCGCCGGCGAGGTCTTCGTCTCTGTCACGTTCACGCGCTCCTGAACTTTCCGCGCCAGACCAGACCCGCGAAGAACGGGGCGCCGAGAAGGGCGACGACGACACCCGTGTCCAACTCGCCCGGCCGCACCACCAGTCGGCCCACGATGTCGCAGACCAGAAGGACCACCGCGCCGAGGACACCCGCGTACGGCACCAGCCAGCGGTAGTCCGGTCCGGTCAGATAGCGGGCCACATGAGCGACCATGAGCCCGAGGAAGGCGACAGGGCCGCAGGCCGCCGTCGCCGCGCCCGCGAGCAGGGTGATGGCGAGAATGCCGACCGTCCGGCTCAGCGTGATGTTCACGCCCAGTCCCCGGGCCACGTCGTCACCCAGGTTCAACAGGTTGAGTGAGGGCAGCATGGTGAGCGCCAGGACCAGCCCGGCCGCGACGAACCCGGTCACCGGCCAGATCACGTCGAAGCCGACACCGGCCACGGAGCCGGCGTTCCAGAACCGCAGGGCGTTCAGTGACTTCTGGTCCGACAGCGCGACCGCTGTCGTCATGGCCGCGAGGAACACGGTGATGCCCTGACCGGCCAGTGCCAGCGTCAGCGGATTACCCGCTCCCCTGCCGATACTGGCCAGCCCGAACACGACGACGCCGGCGACCGCCGCCCCGAGGAAGGCGAACCAGACGTACTGGAACGGATCGGTCAGTCCGAACAGGGCGATCACCGACACCACCGCGAACGAGGCGCCCGCGTTCACCCCCAGCAGACCCGTGTCCGCGATCGGGTTGCGCGTGTAGCCCTGGATGAGCGAGCCGCCGACGCCCAGGGCGATGCCCGCCACCACGGCGAGCACCGTCCGGGGCACCCGGACGGTCTGCACGATGAGCCGGATCTCGGTGAGCCGCTGGTCGGATTCCGGCGCCGCGAACAGCCCGTGCCACACCTCTGCGGGACTCAACGCCCGCGCGCCCACGGCCAGGGACACGGCTCCGGCGGCCACGAGGATCACCAGGAGCGTGCCCAGCCCGACAACCCGCCTCCGGCGGGCGGTCGTTGTGCCGCTGGACGCGGAACGTTCCACTGCAGTCGTGCTCATGTCGGCGTACGTTATCCCTTTGATCCACTCGGAGGCGCGGCGGACCGGGCCCTGACGACCGTGCTAGCGGGGCGATCCGCCCGTGGCGCCGGCAACCGGTTCGGCGCAGCGGACCAGCAGCGAGTCCAGGATCTCTCCGACCCGTATCGCGGTGTTGGACAGCAGCGCCGACGTGATGCCGTGGGTGTGCTCGGTGCCGCCCTGGAGGTAGATACCGCAGCGCAGGCCGGAGTCCGTCGCGATGCGGTAGTCGCGCTCGACGCGGAGCCGGCCCTGGTCGTCCCGCAGGCAGCGGTCCGCCACGTCGCCCAGCAGTCCGGCCGGGTCGGCGGGGCTGTAACCGGTGGCGAGCACGACCACGTCGGCGTCCAGGAGCGTCTCCTCCCCCGTGACGAGGGACCGCACGGTGGCGCGGACGTGGTCCGGCGTCTCCTTGACCTCTTCGAGGCGCGACACGTTGAGGAAGCGCAGCCGCTCGGCGCCGAGCACCTTCTCCTGGTACATCTGCCGGTAGAGGTCATCGATCAGGTCGATGTCCACCACGGAGTAGTTGGTGTTGCCGTGGTAGTCCATGAGTCTGCGCTTGACGCCCTCGGGCGCGGCGAAGTACTCGTCGACCGCGCCGGGGTCGAAGATCTTGTTGGCGAAGCTGCTGTCGTCGGCGGGGCTGTAGCCGTAGCGGGAGAAGACCGCGCAGACCTCGGCCCCAGGGAAGCGCCGGTGCAGGTACGCGACGTTCTCGGCGGCACTCTGCCCGGCGCCGACGACCACGAACCGTGAGGGCGAGGTGCCCTCCAGCGTGTCGACCTTCGCCAGCAGTTCGGAGTTGTGCCAGACACGGTCGCCGCGCTCCACCCCCTCCGGCACGAGGGGACGCAGCCCGGTGCCGATGACGAGGTTGCGGGCCCGGTGGACGGTGAGCCCCTCGCCCGACCGGACCGTCACGTCCATGTACTCCACGGCACCGTCGACGAGGACGGGCGTGACGCCGACGACCTCGTGGTCGTAGGAGACCATGCTGTCGACCTGCGCGGCGGCCCACTCGAAGTAGTCGTGGAACTCCACCCTCAGCGGGAAGAGGTTCTTGTGGTTGATGAAGTCGATCAGCCGCCCCTTGCTCTGCAGGTAGCAGAGAAAGCTGAACTCGCTGGACGGGTTCCGGAGCGTCACCAGGTCCTTGAGGAAGGAGACCTGCATGGTCGCGTCATCGATGAGCATGCCGCGGTGCCAGCCGAACTGCGGCTGCTGCTCGAAGAAGTGAGCGCTGAAGGCCTCCTGGGTTCCGCCCCTTGCGTTGTGCTCACTGATCGCGATCGCCATGGCCACGTTGGACGGCCCGAAGCCGATGCCAATGAGGTCGTGGACCGGTGGTGCGTCGCCAGGACGAACCTGTGACATGTCACTCCCATCGTGCGGGGAAGCCGCCTGTCAGGTGTGGGGAACGTGCGGTAGACGGGCACGCCGAGGGAGCGACCCGGTGAAACTTAGGTGAGCCTAAGCTAATCATGCGAAGCTGTCGATAGAGCGAATCCGGCCATCCGGGGCCGACGGGCCGGTCAACTCATGCACCGTACCGGCCCATTGCGAGATTAGGTAAGGCTTGCTTTACTGACTGTCGCTCCATCCCTACGCTGAGGAGGAACCCCTATGCGGGTCGTCATGTTCGGTTACCAGACCTGGGGGCACCGCACCCTGCAAGCCCTCCTGGACTCCGAGCACGACGTGGTGCTGGTCGTGACCCACCCCAAGAGCGACCATGCGTACGAGAAGATCTGGAGCGACTCCGTCGCCGACCTCGCCGAAGAACACGGCGTCCCGGTGCTGATCCGCAACCGCCCCGACGACGAGGAACTGTTCGAGCGCCTCAAGGAGGCCGAGCCGGACATCATCGTGGCCAACAACTGGCGGACCTGGATCCCTCCGCGCATCTTCGCCCTCCCCCGCTGCGGCACGCTGAACATCCACGACTCGCTGCTGCCGAAGTACGCCGGCTTCTCGCCGCTGATCTGGGCCCTGATCAACGGCGAGCGCGAAGTGGGCGTCACCGCGCACATGATGAACGACGAGCTCGACGCCGGCGACATCGTCCGGCAGGAGGCGGTTCCGGTCGGACCGGCGGACACCGCCACCGACCTCTTCCACAAGACCGTCGACCTCATCGCCCCGGTCACCACCGGCGCGCTCGACCTCATCGCCGGCGGACAGACCGAGTTCACCAAGCAGGACCGTTCCCGGGCCAGCTTCTTCCACAAGCGCTCCGCCGAGGACATCCGCGTGGACTGGACCTGGCCGGCACAGGACCTCGAACGCCTGGTGCGCGCCCAGTCCGAGCCGTACCCGAGCGCCTACGCCTTCCACCGGGGCAAGCGCCTGGAGATCCTCGCCGCCGTGGTGTCCCAGGGCCGCTACGGGGGAACGCCCGGCCGCATCTTCTACCGCGAGGGAGAGGGCGTGGTGATCGTCGCCGGCGCGGACGCCCGCACCGGCCGCAACCACGGCCTGGCCGTGACACGCGTACGCACCGAGGACGGCCGGGAGATGCCCGCGACGGAGTACTTCACCTCGATGGGCGGATACCTGACCAGCCGCCCCTGACCCACGGGGCACGCGGACCCCGGCACAGACCGCGCCGGCCGCGAGCGGAGCCGTGGCGGGGATCCTCCGGGAGCCCGCCACGCTCCTCGCACGGCGCAGGTGGTCCGGGCCGGCGGGCTCGGCCGGCGGCTCGCCGCTCAGTGAGCTGTCGCGACGAGGCGTCGCAGTGCGGCCCGGGCCGGCGGGCCCCAGAGCGTGTTTCGGAAGTAGCGCCGTCCGCCCGGAGGGCGGGCTCGGCGGCGTCTGGTGCGTGCGATCGCAAGGCGGAGGGTCGCCCCGATACTGGTTGTATCGGGGTGATCCCGACAACGCGGCGAGCGTGCGTGCCAGGCGTCGCCGAGCAGGCGGGACTTCCGAAACACGCCCTAGTCGGGCTTGCCGGCCAACGGCAGCCGGAACCTCCCGCCCGGCCCGCTCCCGGAGGGGCGCCGAGTGGCGGGACCGCTCCTCATGAGCCGCCTCACCAGCCGCCCCTCCCGCCCGTCGGCGAGAGCATGCGCCGTGTCTCCTCGGCGTCCGGCACCGAGACCGCGAGTCTGCTGAGCGGTGAGCTGCGGTGCAGTTCCACACAGAGCACCGGCCCGCTCGACCGCACCAGTGTGAAGTCCTGGCCTTCCCGGTGCGTGCGGATGCCCGCACACAGTCTGCCGGGAACGCACGTGCCGCTCTCGCGTTCGCCGCGCAGCGCGCGCCACCAGTCGGGCTCGACGTACACGTGGCGCAGCCCGGACGCGGGCACCCGCACCTCGCGGCGGCGGGCCGCCGCCTGCTCCCACCACGACAGCCGTACGACGATGTCCGTGCCCTCGATCAACACACGCGCCATGAGGCCGCCCTCCTGGACGGTTCTTCTCCGTTTCCTGGCTCATTTGGCCAGTTCGACGCGGACCAGGGCCGCCGCCAGTCTCGGCAGGTCGTCGCCGGGGACGAGACGGGCCAGCCCTGCGGGCGTCTTGGGCAGATGCAGCGCTGCGGCGGCGTGACGGGCCCTGGCGTCGAACGCCGGGCGCAGCTCGGGCCACACGCCCTGTGCCTCCCGGCTGAAGATGTCCGCGCCCACGGGCCCGATCCGGGGGAACTCCCGCAGCAGGCCGCGGATCCGCTCCGGGTCCCCGTCCGCCTCCTCACGCAGCCGCCGCAGATCTCCGCGGTACCGGTCCAGGAGGAGTTCCGCCCCATCCCCGAGCGCGGTGGCCGTGCTCTCGTCGTAACGGCGGTAGTGCGCGCGGCCCAGGGCGTCGACCCGGTCCTGCCAGGAGGCCTCCGCCATCGCGCGCGGTGTGCGCATGCCCGCGGCGGACAGCTCCCGGGCCGCCGACACCGCGATGTCCGCCTTGATGCGGACCGACAGCAACACGCAGAGTGTCAGCAGCCGGTACAGCGGTGAGGGGGTGTTCCGGAGCCGGATTCCGGCTTCCTCGGCGTACGTACGCCCGTGCTCCTCCAGCAGACGCTCGGCTCTCGCCGGCCCGGACATGGAGGCACCTCCCCGCGGATCACACACGGTGGTGCGGCTCGGCCGGCGTCGTCCGTCGCCGTTCATCACCGTGCAGGCTCGTGTACCGGGCCGCCGACCGGCCTTCATTCTACTCGTCCGGGTGAGACCAGGCCCTTGTGCGCGCCCGGCGTCACCCGAGCGCACGGCCCGATGGGCGTTCGCAGGGCGGCGGTGCCATGTTTCGGTCGTGGGCCGGGGGTAACCCGGTGTACGGCGGCGCCGTACCGCCCTGCCGGTGCGGGCCGTGGGCCGATGGGCAGGGAACCCGACAACTACCCAGAAGGAGAACGCCATGCCGGCAGGATCCAGCCGCAAGCGCGAGCGTCAGTACGAGCACGTGAAGGAGAGCGCCAAGGACCGCGGCGAGTCGGAGAAGCGCGCGAAGGAGATCGCCGCCCGCACCGTCAACAAGGAACGCGCCCGCTCGGGTGAGGCGAAGACGTCGAGCAGGACGTCGACGCAGGACCCGAAGTCGGCTTCCCAGCGCGGCGGGGAGCGCTCGCACAAGGGCGCCCAGGGGCGTACGAAGGACCAGTTGTACGAAGAGGCCAAGAAGAAGAACGTCGAGGGCCGCTCGACGATGAACAAGGAACAGCTCCGCAAAGCGGTCAGCCGCTGAACCAGCGGGCGGCGGCCGTCGGCCGCGGGGCCATGACGGCCCTGCGGCCCGTTTCGGCCACCGGTTCAGCCACCGGCGCGCAGTGCCGGCAGGAGCTCTTCCCGCGCCCATCGAATGAATGGCCGCTGATGCGCACCGCCGATCTGCACGATCGCGACCTCGGTGAAGCCTGCATCGGTGAAGGTGCGTACTGCTTCGACGAACTCCTCGACGTCGTCCCCGCAGGGAACCGACCGCGCCACGTCGTCGGGACGGACGTGCTGCGTGGCCTGATCGAACGATGCGGGGCCCGGCAGCTCCGAATTCACCTTCCAGCCGCCGACGGACCAGCGGAACTGGTCGTGTGCACGGGCGACGGCCGCGTCCCGGTCCCGGTCGAAGCAGACCGGCAGCTGCCCGACCCGCGGCTTCCCGCTGCCGCCATGGCGGTCGAAGCCGGTGAGAAGCTCCTGCCGGGGCTCCGTCGCGATGACGAGGTCCGCCAGTCGGCCCGCGATCGCGCACGACCGGTCTCCCGAGACCGCGACACCGATGGGCACGCGCAGCTCCGGTAGGTCCCACAGCTTGGCGTTGTCCACGTCGAAGTGGGTGCCGTGGTGGTTGACGTATCCGCCGTCGAACAGCGCGCGGATGATCTCCACCGCTTCTTCGAGCATCTCCAGCCGCAGATGGGCCGCAGGCCACCCCCCGCCGACCACATGCTCGTTGAGGTTCTCGCCGGAGCCCAGCCCGAGCCGGAACCGCCCGTCGGACAACAGCTGCATCGTCGCAGCCTTCTGCGCCACCACCGCCGGGTGGTAGCGAGTCGTCGGGCAGGTCACATAGGTCATCAGCCGGATGCGGGAGGTGGCCTGCGCGGCCGCGCCCAGCACGCTCCACGCGTAGGGGGCGTGTCCTTGCGACTCCAGCCACGGAAAATAGTGGTCGGACGTCACGGAGAAGTCGAAGCCGGCTTCCTCGGCAGCCACCACGTCGTCGACGAGGGCCCGAGGCCCTGCCTGCTCGGTCATCATCGTGTATCCGAATTGCACCATATAGGTTGGTTTCCCGTAGTCCCGCAGGTCAACCATCCACAGCGGAACGAGGTGGCCGAGGCACGTTCCTCCGGTGGCACCCGTGGACGCCGGAACAGATACAGGAGAGGCGCCTGACCAGCGCCGTACACGCCATGACTGCCACGGCGGCAGCCACCGTCCCGGCGGTCCGGACCGCTCCCGTGGTCTCGCGATGTCAGCGGCCTGCCGCGCGCCGGGCCGCCCTCGCTTCCGCCGCAAGACTCCGTGCCGCGGCTTCCTTCCGCCGGCCTTCCTCCTTGAGGCCCTCGTCGCCGAGCGCGGCGCCGTCCGACTTGAGCTTGGCCGCCGTGGCCCTCATGGCCAGGGCGCGGATGAGTTCGCCTTGCCTTCCCATATGCCCTCTGTACCTCCCGGGTCGTACGTGCGCGGGCGCATCCGGTCATTCGCCCTGCGCGAAGGTTTCCCCTCATATGACGATTTAACCTGAATAGCCGCACCTGCTTTTCCCGCGGATCCGACCACCCCGCCGCCGTGTCAGCCACGGGTTCTGGACACGCACTCCGCCACCACGGCCCGCAGGCTGCCCGTGCGGGCGAGCACATCGCGCTGAGTCCGCGCCCCTGTCCCGCGCTCCATCACGCGCTCGACCGCGTCCTCGGCAGCGTCGAGGTCACCGCTGTCCTCCATCGCGTCGTGAACATGTGCAAGCAGCGCGGCCACCACATCGGACGCGGGCTCGGGCCGCATGGTCGCGGGGTGGAGCAGGTGCCCCTCCAGTCCGGAACGGCCGGCCTGCCAGGCGGCCATGCGCAGGAGACCCACGCCGACGGCGTCGGGCGGTTCCCCCGCATGCCAACCGCGTGCCGCCGTCTCGACGAGACCACGCACCAGTGAGGCCAGCAGCACGGCGTCGGCCGGATCCAGGCACACGTCCGCGACCCTGACCTCGACGGTCGGATAGCGGTGCGAAAGCCTCGCGTCGAAGTAGATCATTCCCTTGTCGCGCAGGACTCCCGTGTCGACGAGTGCCTGAACCTGCTCGTGGTAGCGGCGCGCAGACCCGAAGGTCTCGACCGGACCGGCCGAGGGCCAGCGCCCCCAGACCCGGCTCCGATAGCTGCTGTACGCGGTGTCCCGCCCCTGCCAGAAGGGCGAGTTGGCGCTCAGAGCGAGCACGACCGGAAGCCACGTGCGCACCCGGTCCAGCACGCCGACGCCCTCCTCGTCCGAGTCCACGGAGACGTGTACGTGGCATCCACAGGTCAACTGTTCCTGAGTGGTCAGGCCGAACTTCTCGGCCAGCCAGCGGTACCGCTCCCCTTCCCCGATCGACGGGCTGACCGGAAGCGGCGCGGTCGCGAGGGCGGCCACGTCGGCACCGACCTGTGCGGCGCTCTCGGCCGCCTCCGCTCTCCAGCGCAGGATCTCCTTCGCGAGTTCACGCATGTCGCTACGCGGCTGAGTGGCGAACTCCACTTGCTGGAGGTGGAGTTCGGGGTCGAAGGCCGAGTCGCCCGCCGCCCGGTTCTCAGCCATGGCCAGCACCGCCGTCGACAGCGCCCGGGGCTCACCGCTCCGCGCGTCGACGAGCAGCAGTTCCTCCTCCACCCCCACCGTCCGCACCATCGCGTCCTCCAGCCGAAACGCCGTGCCATGCGCCTGCGCCCTGTGCCCGTAACGCGCGGGCGGGCGCCGTCGCGGCCGAGACCGTCTCGCGTCGCCCGCGTTCAGTCCAAGCTTCCCGCACAATGCCGTGAGACACCTCCCGGACCTGTGTCGCACTCGCCCGCGCTACGGCGCTGCGCCGTTCGCGCGGTGCACGGTTGCGGGAGCCCCGGCACGGCCGCAGGCTGCCTGAGACCGGGCAGGCCGCGGGAATGATCACCGCCACCGGGGGAACCCAGAGGCTGCGGTCCCGGAACGGCGGGATCGACGTACTCCGCACAGACAGGACGGACGAACTGATGAGCGACCACGAGGTGAGCAAGCGGAAGGTACTGGCCATCGTCACCAACTACGGCGTGGAGCAGGACGAGCTCGTCGTTCCGGTCGACCACTTGCGTGGGTGGGGCGCCCAGGTCGATGTCGCGGCGATGACGAAGGACCCCGTCGAGACCCTCGTCGGGGACAAGGAACGCGGCAGGACACTGCACCCGGACCTCACCCTGGACGACGTCGATCCGGCCGCGTACGACCTGCTTCTGGTACCGGGCGGGACGTTGAATGCCGACACACTGCGCACGCAGGGCTCCGCGGGCCGCATCGTGCGCGCCTTCACCGGATCCGGCCGCCCCGTCGCGGCGATCTGCCACGGGCCCTGGTTGCTGGTGGAGACCGGAGCCGTCGCCGGCAAGCGGCTCACCTCCTACCCCTCGCTGCGGACCGACATCCGCAATGCGGGTGGCGACTGGACCGATCAGCCGGTCGTCACCGACGATTCGGGCGGCTGGACGCTCATCACCTCACGGAACCCCGGCGATCTGGAGCCGTTCGTCCGGGAGATCGACGCGGCGCTCGCCGTCCCGGGGCTGTCCGGTACCTGACCCGGGGGACGCCCCGCACCGCTCTCGGCGGCTCCCGCCATCGGCACTGACGCGGGCGGCTACACGGGTTCGGGAACGAAGGGGAGGAACTCGTCGACGCCCGGCTGGATGACCCCGTAACTGCTCTCGGGCACCTCGTTCCACTCGCCGGGCAGCCCGCCCAACGGCTCCGAGACCACCATGCGGGTTCCGTCGGACACCTCCCTCAGGACATCCAGGTCCGGCTGAAGGGCATGCACGGTGTCCGCACCCGTGCTGCAGAACAGCGACCTGGACGCCCGCATGCTCGAGTAGCGGAACACCCACAGCCGTTCTCCGTCGGACACCGCCACGGTCATCTGGAGCGGATGCTCCACCCCCTGCTCGTGGCCCAGTCGTTCGATCAGCCCGGCCATGCGTGCCACGGCGCACGGCACGTCCTGGTCGAGACCGAAGGTGATGGCCAGGTAGAACATCACCTCCGAGTCGGTGGATCCTTCCAGGGCGGAGAACAACGCCGGATCCACGGCCAGGGAGAGGGCGCGCCGCAGACGGTGGAAATCGGCGACGGCTCCGTTGTGCATCCACATCCAGCGGCCGCGCCGGAACGGATGGCAGTTGGTCTGCTGAATCGCCGTTCCCGTGGACGCCCTGACATGCGCGAAGAACAGCGGCGACCGTATGTGGTCCGCGAGCTCCCGCAGATTACGGTCGTTCCACGCGGGCCCGGTGTCCCGGATGACGGCGGGTGTGTCCCATTCGGATCCGTACCATCCGACGCCGAATCCGTCGCCGTTGGTCGTCTCGACGCCGAGGTGCGAGTGCAGACTCTGGTCGATGAGCGAATGTTCCGGTTTGTAGAGGAGGTCGCTGAGCACGACACTCGTGCCGGAGTAGGCCAGCCATCTGCACATGAGCGGCGCCCTTCCCGAGGTGGAGGTGCAGAAACGGTCCCGGCGTACTGGGCCTCGCCACGGTCCCGGCGCGCCCGGGTGTCGTTGTTCTGTCCACGCTACCGACTCGGTGAAGCGGTCGCCCGGCAGCCGGTACCAGCAGGGAGTCTCCGGAAGCCGAGCCCGTCGGCGCCTCGCACGAAGTCCCTAGGCCCGCGCCGCGAGGTGCTGTTCCGCCGCCAGCACCGCATCGTGCACGCCGGTTCTGCCCAGCAGCACGCACAGCGTGTATGCGGCATCGTCCAGTGCCTGCCGCGCGCGCATGTCGGACGGGGCGTCGGTCAGCCGGGCCTGGCAGCCCCGGAACTCCGCCAGGACCTCGGCGGTCCGGGCGTGGCTCGGCATCAGTCCGATGTGCGTGGTCCTGGGCTGTACGGCGCGCGCCGCCGCCACGGCACGGTGCAGCGCCCGCTCGACACGCACAGGCATCGCGACGCCACGTGAGTCGGCGGCCATGGCGGCGGCCACCTCCGCCGAGGTGACGCCCGCCGCCTTCGCCGCCGCGCCGAGCACCCGCCCGGCATCCCGGGCCGAGCACGGAATCGCCGCCATGACCGTGCCGACCGCCCACGCGGCCCTGGGCTCGTCGATGGGGGGCTGTGCTGCGGGAGCCGCCACGTCGGGCGAGGTGTTCCCTCCGCCGGGCTCGGGGTTGCGCGGAATGCGGGCAGACATCATCAGGGCCGTTTCTCGACGGGGCGACGGAGGAGTTCCGCGGCTGGGGGGTCCGCGACGACCGGGACGGGGACGCGCCGGTCATCGCCCGCCCCCCTGCGCTCATTTCCGAAACATGACACCCGGAACAGGAGTGCGCCCGTGGACCAAGCCGCTCGGGTGACCGTCCCCGGCCCATGCCGCCCGGTCGACGGCTCGGCTCCGTGCCCGGTACGAGGAATGCGCGGTACACGGGGCGCGGTCCGGGTGCGGCGGGGGTGCGGGCGTGCACACAGTTGCTGGGGAGACCCGGCGGTCGGGCCGCACCGGCCGGAGAGGAACACGGCGGCCTGCCGGAACGGCGGTCCGCGTTTCCCCTCGGCTCCGGGGACCCCACTGAGCGGACGACGGGTCGCAGTCGGGACCCGTTGGCGGCTTCCCTCATCAAGCAAGGAGTCTTCGATGCCGGCCCTCGGAACGACGATGCCGGTCACCGGCGCACCCTGCTGGGTGAGCCTGGCGACGCCCGCCCCACCCGCGGCCCGGTCGTTCTACGCACGGGTGATGGGATGGGAGTTCCGCGAGAGTTCCCTCGGACGCGACTTCTCGCTCGCCGTGGCGGACGGCGAGCCTGTCGCAGGCCTGGGGTACTGCCACGGCCGTGGCCTCGCTGCCCGCTGGACGCCGTACTTCGCCGTGACGGACGCCGACGAGACCGCGGACCGGGTCAGGGAGAGGGGGGCCACACTCGCCGTCGGGCCCGCACGGCTGGGCGGAGGGCGTGCCGCCCTCGCGGCGGACCGGGACGGGGCCGCCTTCGGCTTCTGGGAGGGGCCTGCCCTGGCCTGGACGGTGGGGCGGGGCAGCGCTCCCGCCCGTCTGGACCTCATGACGCGTCATGCCTTCGAGGCGGCCATCTTCTACGCCGGGGTCTTCGACTGGGCGAAGCCGAGCGGCGGCTGCACGGTGGACTACGCGCAGGACCACGTCGTGGTTCAGGTGGCCGGACACACCGTCGCCACGTTGCGGGGCGGCGGCGTGGAATCCGCACCGGATCCGAAGATGCGGCCGAGGTGGGTGGTGGACTTTCACGTGGCGGACAGCCGGGCGACCGCGGCGGCGGCCGATGCGGCCGGCGGGCAGTCCTCGCCGGCCCCTCCCCCACTCGGCTGCTCCAAGGACGCCTACATCATCCGCGATCCCGGCGGCGCCCTGTTCACCGTCTCCGGGGCCGGCGGGCCCTGACGGCGGAGACCCGCTGAGCGGCGAGGGGCGCGTGAGCCGCCCGCCGGATCAGTGGCTGGTGAGCTCTCCGGAGAGCTTCCCGTGGAGGTGTGCGCTGGAATCGTTGAGGCCGATGATCTCGACGGTCTTGCCGCGCTGGGCGTACTTCGTCTCGATGGCGTCGAGGGCGGCCACGGAGGAGGCGTCCCAGATGTGGGCGGCGGAGAGGTCGATGACGACGCGCTGGGGGTCGCCCGCGTAGTCGAACCGGCCGACGAGATCGTTGGAGGAGGCGAAGAACAGCTCGCCGTTCACGGAGTAGACGACGGCGCTGCCGTCGGGGTCGGTGACCGCGGTGACGTCGGCGAGGCGGGCGACGCGCCGGGCGAAGATGACCATCGCGGTGACGGTGCCGACGACGACGCCGATGGCGAGGTTGTGGGTGGCGACGACCACGATCACGGTGATGACCATGACGGCGATCTCGCCCGCGGGCATGCGCCTGAGGGTCTTGGGGGCGATGGAGTGCCAGTCGAAGGTCGCGAACGACACCATGACCATGACGGCGACCAGGGCGGCCATGGGAATGTCGGACACCACCGGGCCGAAGACGATGCACAGCACCATCAGGAAGGAACCGGCGAGGAAGGTGGACAGCCGGGTGCGGGCGCCCGAAACCTTCACGTTGATCATCGTCTGGCCGATCATCGCGCAGCCGCCCATGCCGCCGAAGAAGCCGGTGACGATGTTGGCGATGCCCTGCCCGATGGACTCGCGGGTCTTGGAGGAGTGGGTGTCGGTGATGTCGTCGACCAGCTTCGCGGTCATCAGCGACTCCATCAGCCCGACCAGCGCCATCGCGAAGGCGTAGGGGGCGATCGTCGTCAGGGTGTCGAGGGTGAAGGGGACGTCCGGCAGGCCCGGCACCGGCAGCGAGGACGGCAGGTCCCCCTTGTCCCCCACGGTCGGCACGGCGATCCCCGCCGCGACCGTGATGACGGTGAGGATCACGATGGAGACCAGCGGGGCCGGAATCACCCGGGTGACCTTCGGGAAGAAGACCATCAGCGCCAGGCCACCGATGATCAGCGGGTACACGGCCCAGGGCACGTCGTGCATCTCGGGCACCTGCGCCATGAAGATCAGGATCGCGAGAGCATTGACGAATCCGACCATCACCGAGCGCGGCACGAACCGCATCAGCTTCGCCACTCCCAGGGCGCCGAGCACGACCTGGAAGACCCCCGCCAGGATCACGGCGGCGATCAGGTAGCCCAGGCCGTGCTCACGGTTCAGCGGGGCGATCACGAGGGCGACGGCGCCGGTGGCGGCCGAGATCATCGCACGGCGGCCGCCGACGACCGAGATGACCACCGCCATGGTGAACGAGGCGAACAGTCCGATCGCCGGGTCGACGCCCGCGATGATCGAGAACGAGATGGCCTCGGGGATCAGTGCGAGCCCGACCACCAGCCCGGCCAGGATCTCGGTACGCCAGACCTTCGGGTCGGACAGCCAGTCGGGCTTCAGGCCGCGCAGCACAGCGGCGGGCGTCATGACGGAAGAGGACAAGGAGGTGAGGACCTGTCGTGCTCGGGCAGACCCCGCCGGCAGGCCGGGGCGTGCGGAAAAAGCAAAGGGGCCGGGCGGCACCCTCGCGGACGGCCCTGGCGGGCCGGAGCTCAAGGGGAGGGACGGAGCCCGGGCGCACGGCCGGGTCACTCACATCCGGAGAGCGAAAGTCACGGCGGGCAGGTGGGGACGCTCAGCACCATGGGCTCGCGCACGCTCACTCCTGCAAGAATCGGATCTGCCCCGGGTCGTCGTCGGCCCCGGAAACGATGGGTGGGAACGGAGCAGTCGCCCGGTCCTCGCCGTCAGCAACTCTACCCTAACGTTAGGGTAGAGGTCGGTCGCGTTCGCGCAGGGTGCGGCCCACCACGAGGAGAAGGGCCGGGACCACGGGCGTGGACGACAGGCACATGCAGATCGGCGAGGTCGCCGCACGGACCGAGCTGTCCCTGCGCACCATCCGCCATTACGAGGAGACGGGCCTCGTCGTTCCTTCCGCCCGCTCGCAGGGCGGGTTCCGGCTCTACACCGAGAGTGACGTCCAACGGCTCATGGTCATCCGCCGCATGAAGCCGCTCGGTTTCACGCTCGACCAGATGCGTGACCTGCTCGATGCGACAGACCGCCTCGACGCGGGCGACGCGCTGGACGCCGGTGAGCGCGAGGCGCTGCTGGACCGCGTACGCGAGTACGAACGGGCTGCCGCGGAACAGGTCACCAGACTCCGCGTCCAGCTCTCCCGGGCCGAGGACTTCGCCGGCACCCTCCGTGCGCGCCTGCCGCAGGACGCGCACAGCTGACCTGTGCGACCGCCGGGTGCGGGCCACCGGCCCACAGGCGGCGGGCGGTCGCCGCCCGGACGGAAACCGTCCCTCCGCAGGCGGCGGGCCCGGCGCACCAGGTACCCGGTGACCACCTGCCGGACAACCCGTCCGGGGCCGCGACACCGACCGCCTCGAACGGGCCGGTCAGGGCGCGGAATTCTGCGGGCCGAGCTGCTCGCGCGTGAAGGCGGCCTGGGCCGCGACGGTGGTCCGCACGATCGCGGAACGCAGAACTCCGGCCGGCCGGACCGCAGTTCCGTGGCCCGGTCGCGGCAGGCGTCGCGCACGTGCCGGCCGAGGGCGCTGGACCGGGCCGCGGACAGGACGGGGAGCCGGAGGGCGTCGTCCGCGCCCGCCGCCGCAGCGACCGCCCGGCGGACCTCGTCCAGCGACTCGGCGGTCAGCTGCGAGGCGGCCGCCACGAGGACCTCGGCCTCCAGGAGAAGCCTCGGAATCGTGTTCCCTTCAGGTGGCGGACCGGCTCGCGAGGTACTCGGTCATGCTCTCGCCGGTGAGCGGATAGTAGTCGGAGAGCCTGGCGCCCTCGTCGAGGCGGCGACGGGCGAACGCCTCGCGGTCCTGGTGGAGCAGGGAGTCCTCGGCGAGCGGGATCGCGTTCTGCTGCGGCACGACGACGGCCCCGTCCTCGTCGGCGACGATCAGGTCGCCGGGGGTCACCAGTGAGCCGCCGACCCCGACGGGCACGTTGAACGCGGACGGGAACAGCTCGGTCTGCGAGGCGTAATGGGGAGTGACACCGGTGCACCAGATGGGCACGCCGAGCGCCCGCACCCTGGCCGCGTCCCGCACCCGCCCGTCCACCACGATGCCGGCGCCTCCACGCAGCTTGAAGTAGCGCACGAGCATGTCGCCGAGGCAGCCGGTGAAGTGGCTGCCCTGGGCCGAGATGACCAGCACATCGCCCGGCTGGATGGATTCGAGCACGCCCCACAGCGGGGTCTTGCGCTCGATGTCCTCCTGCTCCGCACCGTTGAAGACGTCTTCCCGCTGTGGAAGGAACTGCAGCGTCACGGCACCGCCGGTGACCTTGACGTCCGGTTCCCGGTGCAAGGGCACGGGGCCGTCGATGAACGTCCGGGTGATCCCCATCTGATGGAGCTTCGCGCAGGCCGTCGCCGCGCTCACGTCCTTGAGCGCGTCCACCATCTGCGGGGTGGGCCGCACATGGGCGGAGGTGTGGACCGGTGCGCGCATCGACTCATAGACACCGGCCCCCTCCGTCCCGCTGATGAGGGTCTCCCCCGCCGACGACGCTTCCTGATTCCCGATCGAGTGCATGCACGTGCCTCTCCGCGCGCTCGCCGCACGCAACGCCAGTGACATCATCGCCTATCGATGGTAGATAACAGCCAATCGATTAGTGCTGTCAATGCGTCAGGAGCCCTCCATGAACGGTGCGCACACGGATTCCGCCGACTGCCCCACTCCCACCGGGTGGTTCGAGGCGGCCCGCTTCGGCCTCTTCGTCCACTTCGGCCTGTACAGCCTGGCAGCACGGCACGAATGGGTGCGCAGCCGGGAGTCCATGCCGCAGCAGGATTACGACCGTTACCTGGACCGGTTCGATCCCGACCTCTTCGATGCCCGCCAACTCGCGCGCACCGCCCGGGAGTCAGGGATGCGCTATGCGGTACTGACCGCCAAGCACCACGATGGGTTCTGTCTCTTCGACTCGGCGCTGACCGACTACACGTCGGTACGCGTGACGGGCCGCGACCTGGTCCGCGAGTTCGTCGACGCGATGCGCGCCGAAGGGCTGCGCGTCGGCCTGTACTACTCGCTGCTCGACTGGCACCACCCCGACTTCCCGGTCGACGAGCACCACCCGCTGCGGGACACCCCGGCCCGGCAGGAGCCCCGCGACATGGAGCGCTACCGCGCCTACATGGAGGGCCAGGTACGTGAACTCCTCACCGGTTACGGCCCGGTCGACACCCTGTTCTTCGACTTCACGTACCCGGAGAAGGGCCCGGAGGAGTGGGGGGCGGAGCATCTCCTCGCCACCGTGCGGGAGTTGCAGCCGGGCATCCTCGTCAACGACAGGCTCGGCATTCCGGGCGACTACGTCACGCCCGAGCAGTACCAGCCCGACCGGCCGCTGGAGCGTAACGGCGAGCGCGTGACGTGGGAGGCCTGCCACACACTCAACGGTTCATGGGGCTACGACCGCGACAACCACGACTACAAGGACCCCGCGCTGCTGGTCCGCATGCTCGTGCAGTCCGTCGCCTGCGGCGGCAACCTCATCCTGAACGTCGGGCCCAACGGCCGGGGCGCCCTGGACCCGCAGGCCAGCGCCACGCTCCGGGCCATCGGCGCGTGGACACACCTGCACGCCCGGTCCGTGCACGGCGCGGGGCCGAGTTCCTTCGAACCGCCCTCGCACGCCTTGTACACACAGTCCGGCAACCGGCTGTATCTGCACCTTCCGGCCTGGCCGCTCAAGCACCTTCACCTTCCCGGGCTGGCCGGGCGCGTGCGCTACGCCCAACTCCTGCACGACGGCTCGGAGATCCTCTTCCACGAGACGGACGGCGCGCGACACGAACACAACAACCTCGCGCCGCCCAGCCAGCCGCCGGGGACGCTGACCCTGACTCTGCCCATCGCCAGGCCCGACGTACTGCTCCCGGTGATCGAGCTGGAGCTGGACGCGAGTACCGGAAACGACAGGTTGCGGCAGCACCCTTGAAGAAGCAAGGAGCCGCCTCTAGCATCAACAATCGATAGACGATAGGCCTGTTGGAGGCGTGGGCCCGGCCCCGCCTCCACGGCATCGCACCACCCCGCCGGGCGATCCGAACCCTCGGGCGCCCGTCCCCTCCCGCCGCCCTTCCGCCCAGGACTCCACGGCTGGAAAGCAGCTATCGATTATTCACGACTACGCAACGGAGCGTGTCCCGATGAAAACAATGTGGCGCCGCGCTTGCGGACTCGCCGTGGCTCCCCTGGTGATGGTGTCGGCCGTCGCCTGCGGGGACGGGTCCGACCAGGCATCGGAGGGCACGACCCTCCGCGTCATCGTGAACATCACGCCGAACCTGACGGAGAATTACTGGAACGACCTCTTCGCCGGGTACGAGAAGGCTCACCCCGGCGTGAGCGTCAAGCTCGAACTGACCGGCACGATCTCGGCGGACGCGAAGCTGAGGCAGGACCTGGCGGCGGGCGACCCGCCGGACGTCGCACAGCAGATCACGCCGACCGCCGACAACGCTTCGCTCTTCGCGGACCTGACCGACCAGCCCTGGACCGCGAAGACACCGTTGACCGACCAGTACGCCATCGACGGCAAGCACTACGTGGTGGGTGTGGGTGAGCAGATACAGTCCCTCGTCTTCTACAACAAGGCCGCCTTCGCGAAGGCGGGGCTCGACGCGACGCGGATCAGGACGATGGATCAGTTCACGTCTGCCATGGGCCAGTTGAAGGACGCCGGTTACAAGCCGCTGCAGACTGCCGGGCAGTGGGTCACGGGGTCCCAGTTCTCGATGATGGCCGACGCGGGTGTGCTCACCGCCGATCCCCGGTGGACGGTCAAGCGCAACCAGGGCAAGGCGTCCTTCGCCGAGAGCGGCTACCTGCCCTATCTGGAGCACTACAAGAGCTGGATCGACGAGGGCTACCTGGAGAAGAGCGCGCTCGGCCTCACCTACGCGGACGGTCAGACGGCATTCCTGAACGGCAAGTCCGCGATGTACGTCATGGGCTCGTTCTTCGTGCCGGCCGCGGACGCCGCGAAGAAGAGCGACGACATCGGGGTGTTCACGATGCCGACCGACGGAGCGTATCCGTCCGGCCAGTTCGGCAACCTCTCGAACCCGTACGTCGTCGTGAACAAGTCGCGTCACAAGGCGGAGGCGATCGAGTTCGTGAAGTGGGCGACCACCGACCGGGAGGCCATCAAGAGCCAGCTCGCCTCCGACGGCAACCTGCGCGAGGGCTTCACGTACCCGATGTCCAGCCTCGGCACCTCCGTGCAGCAGATCCTCGACAAGGCACCGTCGGTGATCGTGAAGTCCGGTGAGAGCCAGCCGGTCACCGGCTTCAGCGACGAGCTCAACAAGCAGATCCAGTCCCTGTACACAGGCGCTTCCCCCGAGGACGCGGCCGGCGGATTGGACAAGTGGTGGAACTCGCAGAGCTGACCGCCGGGGTCGACCGGCAGGCGCGGCGTCGGGCGAGGCTGCGTGAGTCGGCCGTGTCCTTCGCGATGATGGGGCCGGCGGTCCTCCTGTACACGGTGATGACCGTCGTGCCGGTGGGGGTCGCCGTCTATCTCAGCCTGACCGACTGGGACGGCTTCTCCACCGCCGCGTTCATCGGACTGGACAACTACACGCACCTGTTCGACGACCCGAGTTCGTCGGACGCCTGGTACGTGACAGCGCTGATCGCCACGGCCGGCACCGTCCTCATGGTGGGTCTGGGACTCGTGTACGCGCTGGCGCTCAAGGGCCGCTCGCGCGCGAACTCCTTCTTCCGGGCCGTCGCCTACTTCCCGCACGTCATCAGCGCGCTGATCCTCGGCTATCTGTGGGCGGCGATCCTCGGCACCAACGGCGCCATCAACAACACGCTGGCCAGGTTCGGCATCGAACCGCTCGGGTTCCTCTTCGACGAACGGTTCGCGCTGATCTCGCTGATCGGCGTGATCGTGTGGGCGGGGTTCGGCTTCAACGTCGTTCTGTTCGTGGCCGCGCTGCAGACGGTGCCGGCCGAACTGCTCGAGGCGGCGGCGATCGACGGCGCCTCCAAGCGGCAGATCAATCAGCGGATCGTGATCCCGATGATCGCGCCCGTGGTGACCGTGGCGACGGTGCTGAACCTGGTGGGGCTCATCCGGGCCTACGACATCGTGGTCAGCCTCACCGGCGGCGGGCCGGCCGGGTCGACGCAGACCTTCACCTATCTCATTCTCGCCCGGTCGTTCGAGGGCACCAAAGTCGGATACGCGACCGCCCAGGCGGTGTTCCTGATGGTGGTCTCCGCGGTGCTCGCCCTCGTGGTGACGGCACTGCGCAACCGCCAGGACCAGGCCGCGACAGGAAGTTAGGAGCCGTTGGTGGTCGTACTGGAAGCAGAGGTCCGCGACAGGCCGAAGGCCGCGCCGGCCAAGGGCGCGGAAGCACGTGACCCGGAGCACAAGGAGACTCGTTCGCCCGCACGATGGGCGCTGCTCGGCGTGCTCCTCGTCATCATGATCGTGCCGGTCTACCTGCTTGTGGTGAACGCCTTCAAGTCGCAGCAGGACATCCTCGACAACCCCTTCTCGATCCCGCTGGACGGGCTGACCTTCGAGCACATGTCAGCCGCGATCAGCAGCCCGCAGTTCAACGTCATCGACGGATACGGCTTCACGCTGTTCCTCGTCGTGCTCGTCGACGTGCTGTGCATCCTGCTCGCCGGCCCCGCCGCGTACGCGATCGCGCGCAGCCTCAAGCGGCGGACTCAGCTGGTTCTGCTGTACTTCCTGGCGGGCACCTTCATTCCGGGGGCCGCCGTGATCATCCCGGTGATCCACGTGCTGCGCGAGATCGGGCTGGCCAACACCGTGACCGGCCTGGTCGCACACGACGTGGCATCCACGCTGCCGGTGAGCATCTTCCTGTTCGTCGGCTTCATCCGCACCATTCCGGTGGACATCGACCATGCGGCGACGATCGACGGCGCGGGCCGATTCCGGACGTTCTGGGCCATCATCTTCCCGCTGATGCGCCCTGCGGTGGTCACCGTGCTCATCCTCAACTCGATAGGGATCTGGAACGACTTCATCTCCCCGCAGATCCTGCTCAGCCCATCGTCCGGGCACTACACGGTGACGACGGCCGTCTACGCCGGCATCAGCCAGTACTCGACCGATCTGACGAAGGTGTTCCCCAACCTTCTGCTCGCCATCGCACCCGTCGTCATCTTCTTCGTCTACATGCAGCGCCACATCATCAGCGGTCTCACCGTGGGCGCCGTGAAGGGCTGACCGGGGCCGCGTTGCACTTCCCGTCCGAGAAACAGCCGAGAAAGGACCACGCGTGCTGAGAAACCCGAAACGACGGTCCCGTGGAGGACCGTGGACCGCGGCCGTCCTGTTCGCGTCGCTGGCCATGGTCGCGGTGGGGCATCCCGCCGCGGCCCATCCGGTCAAGTCCAAGGCGGGGCACACGTATTACGTCGCACCGTCCGGCCGGGACACGGCGGACGGGAGCAGCGGCACATCCCCGTTCCGGCACATCCAGAAGTGCGCCGATGTGATGGTGCCGGGCGACACGTGTCTGGTCCTGTCCGGGACGTACGAGGAGACGGTCGTGCCGGCCCGTTCCGGCACCGCCGAACTGCCCGTCAGCTACCGCGCCGCCCCGGGCGCGAAGGTGACGGTGAGCGGTGCCTCCCGGATCGGCGGCTTCGAACCGGTCACCGCCGCCGACGTCACCGAGATCGCCGCGACCGACCCGTTCGCCGCCGGCTCGCAGTTCAGCGACGCCGTGGCGGACGGTCACATATACAGCACCAGCGCCGACCTCGGCCCGGACGTGACCACGGTGCAGGTCTTCACCGACAAGAGGATGGGCGTCGAGGCCCAGTGGCCCTATCCCGGCCTCGACCTGCTCGCTCCCTCGCTCCAGTACGCCGGTGCGGGCAGCGCGGACGCCACCGTCGCCGACGCGGATCTGACCCGCCCGGCGGGGTACTGGGACGGCGCGCGTGCCCTCACCGGCTACTGGTACGTGTCGGCAACGACCATGGTCAAGAGCTCCGCCGTCGGCTCCGTGACGCTGGACGCGGCGCCGCCGTGCGTCCACAAGGTCGTTCCCGAGGAGACCCGGTACGCACTCTCCGGGAAGATCGGCGAACTCGCCCGTCCGGGCGAGTGGTTCTACGACCCGGCGGCGAAACGCCTGTACGTCTACAGCACCGACGACCCGGACACCCACACCGTCGAGGCCAAGCGGCGCACTCTCGGCTTCGACCTGACGGGCACCTCTCACACGACGGTCGACGGCATCGGCCTGTTCGCCACCACCATCGCCACGGGGCCCTCCAGCACGGGCGTCACGCTGGACGGCATCGACGGCCGGTACCTCTCGCACTACACGGACATCACCCGGGGCGCGACGGACTGCGGCAGTACGGTGACGCGGGGCGTCGGCGACACCGGCATCGTCCTCGACGGCACCCGGAACAGGATAGTGAACAGTGATCTGTCGCTGAGCGCCGGAAACGGCATCGCGCTCCGGGGACAGAACAACACCGCCACCGACAACGTGATCCACGACGTCGACTACATGGGCACCTACGCGGCGGGCATCGCCGTGCAGGGCAACAGCCAGACGGTCACGCACAACACGATCTCCCGGGTCGGCCGCAGCGGCATCAACCTCCAGTGGAACGAGGTCGCCGGTCTCGCCCCGGGCAAGGACCTGATCGCGTACAACGACATCTCCGGCTACGCCCGTATGAGCCTGGACGTCGCCGCGATCTACACCTGCTGCAGCGCCTGGATGATGGGCACCTCCATCGACCACAACGTGCTCCACGACCCGGCTCCGGCCACCACCTCCACCACGTTCGGAATCTCGGGGGTCTACGCGGACAACGGCCAGAGCGACCTCGTGATCGCGAACAACGTGGGCTGGGGCAACCGGGAGGGCACGGTGATGCTCAACGGTCTGGGGACCGGATCGCACGACAACGGCGTCTACAACAACACCGGCGGCATGACGCTGTTCTACGTGAAGGAGCCGGGGCAGTCGACCGGTACCGAGATCTACAACAACCTCGGGACGATCCGGGGCCTGACCGGCGCGACCGACGGCGGGCTCGTCCTCTCCCACAACCTCCCCGCGGAAACCGACCCGCTCTTCGTCGACGCGGCGAACCACGACTACCGGCTCACCGCCGGGTCACCGGCCCGCGGCCAGGCACTCGTGCTTCCGGGGATCAATGACGGCTCCACGGACGCGGTGCCGAGCCTGGGCGCCTACCAGTACGGGGCGCCCGAGTGGACGGCGGGTGCCCGCCGGTAGGGCCTTTCGTTTGGATCAGGCCGGATGCCGGACCCCGCGAGCCCGGCATGATCCGAACGAGAGCGCCCAGCCCGCGCCCTGCACGTGCGGGGGCCCGGTCCGGTTGTTCCGGACCGGGCCCCCGCACGTGCGGTCAGTTCGGCTTCGGCTCTGCCTTCCTGGACGTCGTCCGCTTCGTCGCGGCGGCCTTCTTGCGGGGCCGCTTCGTCTCCCGCGCGTCGGGAACGGGTCCCCGGCCGGCGGCGTGGTCGGCGAACGCCTGGGCCGCCTTTGCGGGCTCCCCGGACCTCAACAGGCCGACGAGACGCCCGTGTTCATCGGCCATGGCGCGGCGGTCCCCGTCGAAGAGCGGGTCGGAGATGGCCCGCAGGGTG
Organism: Streptomyces sp. NBC_00236; assembly: GCF_036195045.1. NCBI lineage: Bacteria > Bacillati > Actinomycetota > Actinomycetes > Kitasatosporales > Streptomycetaceae > Streptomyces > Streptomyces sp. NBC_00236. The sequence goes on from NZ_CP108100.1 coordinate 407,217, forward strand.
CGCAGACTCGGCTCGATGACCTCCCACATGCGGGCCAGGAACGGATTGCCCGCGAACCGGCTGACCAGGGTGTGGAACTCGATGTCGGCGTCGCGGAAGCTGCTGACGTCGTTCGTGGCGACCGCCTCGTGCATCCTCTCGACCTGCGCGTCGAGCTCGGCCAGCTGGTCCTCGGTGATGTGCTCGGCGGCGAGCTGCGCGGCCAGGCTCTCCAGTGGTTCGCGTACCTGACGTGCGTACTCCGCGTCCCGCGAGGAGATCTCGACGACGAAGTGGCCGCGGCGCGGGACATGCATGAACAGGCCTTCACGGGCGAGCCTCTTGACCGCCTCGCGCACCGGGGCCTGACTCACACCGAGCCGCCGGGCGATCTCGGATTCGACCACGCGGTCGTTCGGCGCGAGATCGCCCTCGACGACGGCCTGACGAAGCAGGTCGTACACCTGGTCCGAGATCAGGGTCTTGCGGAACCTGTCCTTGTTGGTGGCCAGCGTGGAGACGAACCCACCGGACGCATGTGATGCCATGAATTCCCAATCCTGCATTGGGGCACGTCAGTTGCGACATAATACGCGCCCGTCTTCCCTCGTTGGAGTCACACCGAGGTTTCCAGCTGATCGGCCAGCCACTCCAATTTGACTACCTCGTGGGAGGCGCCGCCGCCTTCGTGGTCGTTGAACGGATAGACCCGTATCTGCTTGTCGGACTGATCCACGTTCCCGTGCGCGCCGTAGTGGTTGAACGCCGCGTACACCGTGGAGGGCGGGCAGATGCGGTCCATCAGCCCGACCGAGAACAGCGTCGGCGCGTTCGCCCGCCGGGCCAGGGCTGCCCCGTCGAAGTAGGACATGGTGCGGGTCACCGTGGCCGCGTGCTCCCGGTGCCGCTTCACGAACCGGGTGACCTCGTCGTACGGAGGCATGTCGGTGATCGTCGTGGCACGCGGGAAGTGGCACAGGAACGGCACGTCCGGCATGACGGCCACGAGGTCGGGGACGAGACCCGCGGCGGCGAGCGTGATGCCGCCGCCCTGGCTGGTTCCGGTGACCACGACACGGGCCGGGTCCACGTCCGGGTGCGTGCGTGCCGCGGCCACGGCGCGCACCGCGTCGGTGTAGAGGCGCCGGTAGTAGTAGCGGCGCGGGTCGAGGACGCCGCGGGTGAGGAAGCCGGGCGCCGCGATGTCGCCGGTGGCCGGGTCGGCGTCGGGGGTCTCGGCGCCCTGCCCTCGGGTGTCCATGACGAAGTGCGCGTAGCCCGCGTCGGCCCACAGGCGCGTCTCGTGGGGCGCTCCCCGTCCGGTGCCGTAGCCCAGGTACTCCACGACGACCGGCAGTGGGCCGGTGCGCGTCACCGGCAGGTGGAGCCAGCCGCGTACGGGGTGGCCGCCGTAGCCCGCGAAGGTCACGTCGAAGGTGTCGATCGTGACGAGCCCGTTGGTCACCGGCTCGAACGAGACCGCGAGGCCGATGTCCTCGTGCCGGGCGAGGGTCTCCTGCCAGAAGGCGTCGAAGTCGTCGGGCTCGACGAGAGCCGGCCGGTAACTCTCCAGCTCGTCCAGGGGAAGGTCGAATTGTGCCATGAGCATCTCCGCTGAGGTCGGGGCCCGCTCTCGGCGATGCCGAGCCGGCTGCTGATCATCGCCTATCGATCATCGAGGGAATCGAATCAGGGGCGTTCGAACGCTGTCAACCGGGTGGACGGTCAGCTGTCGAGTCCGTACACGCGGACCGCGGTCGTGTGCCGTACGCGATCGCGCTGGTCGTCCGTCAGGTGCGCCAGACCGAGCCCGGACGTCGCGAGCGAGTCGGCCCGGGAGCCCCGGGGCAGACAGATCGGCCAGTCCGAGCCGATGAGGCAGCGGTCCGGGCCCAGGGTGTCCACGACGTGCCGCACCATGTGCGCGATGCGCTGCTGCGGTGCGCCGTGCTGCTGGGTGAGCAGTCCGGAGATCTTCACCACCACGCCGGTTCCCCCGGCTGCGCGCTCGATGTCGCGGTACCACTCCCCCGCCTCGGGCGTGCGCGGGTCCGGGGGATTTCCCAGGTGGTCGACGACGACCGTCAGCTCCGGATGCCGGGCGGTGACGTCGGCCGCCGTCCTCAACGCCCCCTGATGCAGGTTGAGCTGAAGGACCGCGCCCTCTTCGGCCAGTACGGGGACGAGCGCGCGGGCCGCCTCGGGAGTGTCCGCCCAGGAGGCGCCGCCCAGCCGCATCCCGTTCGGGCGCGAGGCACCCCACTCGTGCAGCAGGGCACGGAACGGACCGGGCCCGTCAACGCCGTGGACGTGCAGGTTGGCCACGTACCCGGCGACCAGGTCCGGGCGCCGCAGGTGCAGTTCGCGCAGCGTGGCCGTCTCTCCCGCGTCTCCGCGCGACGCCTCGACGAGGATCGCGCCGGCCAGCCCGAGGCCCGCACCCGAACGCTCCAAGTCGCTCTCCCCGAAGGGGTGATGGTGCTCACTTCCGGGCTTGATCCAGGGGAATCCCCCGGCCGGATCCCACAGGTGGACGTGGCAGTCGATCACGGTGCGCCTCCTCCTCGGGCATGCGGGGCGGCTCCTGAGTATTGACACGTCGGCTCCCCGCCGGTGAGTCTAACCATCGGCTATCGATGGGCGATTATTCAATGCTTACGTGACGAGGGAGCAGGTGTTCTCGATGCTCAGGCCTGAGCGGACCGGCGGCACACATACAGGGGAAGAGGTGCACGGGCCTCTGCTGAACGCGACCCGGGCCGTTACCGACATCCCCCGATGGGCGGAGCTGGAACGGCAGTTGTTCGCCTACCAGGACAAGGCCTGGCGGCGCTTCGCCGACCGCTACACCGAAGGGGACGGCCGCCTCGTCTTCCGCGACACGCTCGGCCGGGGGCTGGACGGCCGGGACGGGGTGGACGACTTCTACGAGCCGTTCTTCAACTGGCCGACGCTGTACGTGCTCGGCGGAGATGCGGATCTGCTGGCGGCCGCACGGCGGCACTGGAGCGGTGTCACCGCGCAGCTCACCGAGATGGGCATGCTCGTCGACGGCCTGGAACGGGGCTACGACTGGTTCCACCAGGGCGAGGGAATGCTCCTCTTCTACGGTCTGTGCCTCGCGGATCCTGACGACGAGGAGCTGCGCCGACTCGCCCTGCGTTTCGCCGACTTCTACCTTCCGGGCGGGCCCAACTACGACCCGGAACACCGCGTGGTGCGCGCCCCGCACAACGGCTCGGCGGGTCCGCGATCCGGCTTCAGCGACGAGGAGCCCTACTTCCCGTGGAGCCCGGCCCTGCGCCCGTACGGTATGCCGCTGGACGGGGTCGACGACCTCGCTTCCTTCGACGACCTGGAGGCGTCACCCGAGCGTGCCCGGGCGTACGGCCGGGCGATGTGGGAGCGGATGGGCCGCGGTGACACGATCGTGAACCTCGCGGCCACGGGCCTCGCGACCCAGGCGTTTCTGCTCAGCGGCGAGCAGCGCTACGCGGACTGGGTGGCCGAGTACGTCGGCGCGTGGCAGGAACGGCTCGACGGCCGTGCGGTCGTGCCCGACAACGCGGGCCTGAGCGGTGTGGTGGGCGAGTACCTGGACGGCCGCTGGTACGGCGGCCATTACGGATGGTCCTGGCCACACGGTCTCTCCCCCGTCGGCAGCGCCACCGTGATCGGCGCGGCCAACGCGACCCTTCTCACCGGGGACCGGGTCTTCCTGGACCTCGCCCGCAATCCCCTCGATGTCGTGATGTCCCACGCCGAGCTGCGAGGCGCGGGCGGGATGGGCACGCTGGGCGAGCGCTGGGAGCCGCAGCTGCGCGCCATGACGGATGAGCGCACCCTCATGGTTCCTCAGCGGCACAACGACTCCGGCTGGTTCGACTACACCATCATGCCGGGACAACTCCCTCTCGCACTCTGGCACTTCAGCCGCGATGAAGCCGACAGGGAGCGGATCGAGCGGCTGCGGTCGGCATCCCGCTGGGACTGGACGGCCGTGCACACCCAGCGCATCAAGGACGAGGCGGGCCACGAGGAGCCCTGGTACGAGTTCCTGCAGGGGCGGAACCCGCGGTATCCCGAGCGGATGCTGCGCAGCGCCCTGGCGAGCTGCGCCGAGCGCGTGGAGGCCATCGAGAACGACACCGTCGACCCTGCGACCGGTCCGGACGCGCTGGACATCCACCACTGGCAGCACCTCAACCCCGTCGTGACCGAAGCCCTGCTGCAGCTGACCACCGGCTCCCCGCAGGTGCTCTACAACGGCGGCCTGGCCCACCTGCACGTGCGCTACCACGACGCGGACGCCCGCCGCCCCGGCCTTCCGCCGGACGTCGCCGCGCTCGTCTCCGACATCCGCCCGGATCACACGGTGGTGGAGCTGGTGAACCTCGGCACTGCGGCGCGCTCCCTGCTGGTACAGGCGGGTTCGTTCGCCGAGCACCATGTCGGAGCCGTCCGCGTGGACGACGGCCCCGGCCGGCCGGTCGGCGGACCGTACGTCCGCGTCGGCCTCCCCGCGAACACGCGGATCCGGCTGACCCTGACCATGACCCTGCGCGCGGGACGTGCTGCCTGCGCCTCACCGTGGGAGACGGCATGAGCGACCGGCCGGCAGCGAAGCGGCTGCCCTTCACCCTGCCCCGCCTCGGCCTGGGCACCGCTCCCCTGGGCGGTCTCTTCGAGGACGTCAGCGAGGAGGACGCCGCCGCGACCCTCAACGCGGCGGCCGAGGGAGGAATGTCGTACGTCGACACCGCTCCCCGCTACGGACACGGCCTCGCCGAGCGGCGCCTGGGCCGGCTGCTGCCCTCCTCAGGGGGCGCCGCCCCGGTGATCTCCACCAAGACGGGCTGGCTGCTGCGCCCCCGTCCGGACGGCTCACCCGGCGAGGTGATCACCGACTGGACCGAGCGCGGCATCAGGGAGTCCCTGGAGTCGAGCCTGGCCCGCCTGGGCCGCTCCTGCGTCGACATCCTGTATCTGCACGACCCGGACGACTACCCGGACGAGATCCGCCGCACGGCCTATCCGGCGGTGCGCAGACTGCGCGAGGAAGGCCTGGTCAAGGCCATCGGGTTCGGCATGAACCACAGCGCTCCGCTCGCCTCGTACGTGGCGGAGTTCGAGGTCGACGTCGTACTCGTCGCGGGCCGTCTCTCGCTTCTCGACCACGAGGCGCTCAGCGAGTTGCTGCCGCTGTGCGCCAGGGCGGGTACCTCGGTGGTCGTCGGCGGTGTCTTCAACACGGGCCTGCTGGCCGACCCCACACCCGGTGCCATGTTCAACTACCGACCGGCTCCCGCTGCGACGCTGGAGCGGGCGCGGCAGTGCCGGGCCCTGTGTGACGCGTACGAGGTGCCGCTCCCCGCGGCTGCGATCCAGTTCCCGCTGCTGCACAGTGCCGTGGACTCGGTCGTCCTCGGCTGCCGTTCGGCGGCAGAGGTCACGGCGAACGTGGCAGCTGCCCGCTTCCCGATTCCGGACGAGCTCTGGCAGCGGCTCGCGAAGGCGGGATTCGTCCCCGAACAGCTGCTGGAGGAGCGCGTCGGCTGACCCCGTCGCTCCGGGGCGGCCCTCGGCGGAGCCCGGTTGCCGCACGCACCCCCGGGCGGCTGCCGGGCGTCCCCGTGCGTGCGGCGGCGGCAACCGGGCACCTGGCCGATGGCGAAGGAGCGCCCGCTTCGCCGTACGGCCGCGGCTTCCGGGCACCATCCGGTCGTCCTCGTCCCAGGCGGGGTCCCGGTCGTCCCTTGCAGACCCGCCGAGTGGGCTCGACCGGATCGCGCCCACCGCTTTCCCGTCCGGCTTGCCCCGCGATCACCGGAGCCGCGCCCGCCGGGACTCAGAACCTGAACTGATCGATGTTGCCCCGGTCGAAGACGGTCGGCTTGCCGAGCAGGACCACGCCGTCCTTCCCGATCGTGAACGAGCCCAGGGCACCTGCGGTGAAGGTCTCCCCCTCGGCGCCCGTGATCCGGCCGGACTCCAGGGCGACGGCCGTGTGGGCGGCGAGGGCGCCGAGCTTCGCCGGGTCCCAGAGCTCGAAGGCCTCGACGGTGCCGTTCTTGACGTAGGCGCGCATGTCGTTCGGGGTACCCAGGCCGGTCAGCTTGACCTTGCCCCGGTACTTGGAGCCGGACAGGTACTGCGCGGCCGCCTTGATGCCGACGGTGGTGGGGGAAACGATCCCCTTCAGGTTGGGGTGTTCCTGGAGCAGCCCCTGGGTCTGCTGGAAGGACTTCTGGGCGTCGTCGTCGCCGTAGGCGGTCTTGACGAGCTTGATGTCCTTGTACTCGGGCTTCTCCAGCTCGTCCTTCATGAAGTCGATCCAGGTGTTCTGGTTGGTGGCCGTCTGGGCCGCCGAGAGGATCGCGATCTCGCCCTTGCCGCCGATCTGCTTCGCCAGCAGCTGGATCTGGGTACGGCCCAGGTCCTCGGCACTGGCCTGGGAGACGAACGCCTGACGGCAGCCGGTCTGCGTGTCGGAGTCGTACGTCACGACGCTGACGCCGTTCTTCATCGCCTGCTTCAGCGCCGTGCACAGGGCGCCCGGGTCCTGGGCGGAGACGGCGATGGCGTCGACCTGCTGCTGGGTGAGGGTGTTGACGTAGGAGACCTGTCCGGACGTGTCGGTGCCGCTGCTGGTACCGACCTCCTTGTACGTGGAGCCGAGCTGCTCCACGGCCTTCTTGCCGCCGCCGTCCGACGTGGTGAAGTAGGGATTGTTGACCTGCTTGGGCAGGAAGGCGACCGTAAGACCCTTCTTGATGGCCTTGTTCGGGTCCGCCTTGCCAGTGGCGGCGGCCGGGCCCGCCTCCTTGTTCGCGGAGTCCTTGGTGGTGCCGGAGCAGGCGGTGGCGCCGAGGGCGAGCACGGCGGTGACGGCGAGAGCTGCGGTCAGCCGGGCGCTTTGGGCGGTGGGGCCGTACATGACGGGTTCCTTTCGCTGCCGCGGGCGGCAGGGGCTGGTGTGCGGATGTCCGGACGGTGACGGAGTACGTGCAGGTCGGCGGCTGATCCACGGTGGTGCGGCAGGTGGAGCCTGCGGACCGGGCGGCGCCCGGCATTCAGGAGGTACGGGGCGGAGCCGGGACGGCCGCGGCCCCGGTTCTCCTGCGGGCCCGGGACTCGACGGCCTGGCGGCCGACCCGGGGGGCGAGAACGGAGATCACCAGCAGGACGCCGGTGACCACGATCTGGGACTGGGCGGAGACGTTGATCAGGCTCATGACGTTCTGGAGGGTGCCGAGCAGCAGCACACCGGCGACGGCTCCGCCCAGGGTCCCCTTGCCGCCGTCGAAGTCGATCCCGCCGAGCAGCACCGCCGCGATGACGGACAGTTCGAGGCCGGTGGCGTTGTCGTAACGGGCGCTCGCGTAGTGCAGCGCCCAGAAGACTCCGGTCAGCGCGGATATCAGTCCGGTGGTCACGAACATGGACAGCTTGAGCCGCTTGACCCGGATGCCCGAGAACCTCGCCGCCTCCTCACTGGCGCCGGTCGCGAACAGCGAACGGCCGGTCGGTGTGGCGTGCAGGACCACGACGGCCGCGGCGAGCAGCACGGTGAAGGGGACGGCGGCGTACGGGATGAAGGTGCCGCCGATCCGGCCGGCGCCGAAGTCGAGGTACTGGGTGGGGAAGTCGGTGACGGAGTCGGAGCCGAGGACGATCTGGGCGATGCCGCGGTAGGCGGCCATGGTGCCGATGGTCACGGCGAGGGAGGGCAGTCCGAGCCTGGTGACCAGCAGTCCGTTGATCAGACCGCAGACGACACCGAGCAGCAGGCACAGCGGGATGATCGTTTCGATCGTCATGCCGGCGTTCCACAGCGCGCCCATCACCGCCCCCGACAGGCCTGCTGTGGAGCCGACGGAGAGGTCGACCTCTCCGGAGACCACCAGCATGGTCATGGGCAGGGCGATCAGGGCGATCGGCAGGGTGTTCCCGATCAGGAACGAGAGGTTCAGCGCGTTCCCGAAGTTGTCGACGAAGGAGAACGAACAGATCAGGAGTGTGAGCAGCAGGGCGCCGACGGCGGTGTCCCAGCGGACTGCGCCCCCGAGGCGGCCCGGGGCCGGTTGCCGGCCGGCGGGGGTCGTGGCCGTGGTGGTGTCAGGCATGGCGGGCGCTCCTCGTCCGTACGGCCTTCTTGCGCAGTGCCGAGGCCACCCTCAGGGCCAGGATCCGGTCGGCGGCGATGGCGAGCAGCAGCAGGAAGCCGTTGATCGCGGTGACCCAGACCGAGCTGACGCCGATGGCCGGGAGCACGCTGTTGATGGAGGTGAGCAGGAGGGCGCCGAGGGCGGCGCCGTACACGGTTCCGGAGCCGCCGGTGAAGGCGACGCCGCCGACGACGACGGCGCTGACCACGGTGAGTTCGTATCCGTTCCCGGTGGCGGAGTCGACGTTGCCGAAGCGGGCCAGGTAGAGGGCTCCGGCGAGACCGGCGAGCGCGCCGCAGAGGACGTACGCCGTCATGATCCGCGCCCGGACGGGGATGCCGGCGAGCCGGGCGGCCTCGGGGCTGGAGCCGAGGGCGTAGAGGTCCCGTCCGCCGTGGTAACTGCGCAGGTAGTACGCGACGGCGGCCAGGACGGCTGTGGCGAGCAGGGCGAGGTAAGGCAGTACCCCGATCCCGTCGTGGCCGAAATCGACGAAGCCGGCGGGCAGTGCGTCGGCGGTGATCTGGCGCGAGCCGACCCAGATGGAGTCGATGCCGCGGACGATGTAGAGGGTGCCCAGGGTGACGACGAGCGCGGGGACCTTGCCCAGGCTCACCAGGGCACCATTGAGGACGCCGAAGAGCGCGCCGAGACCGACGGCGAGCAGGACGGCGGCCAGTGGACTGCCGCCGTCGCGGAGGTGGATGCCTGCGGCGAAGGCGCAGATGCCGAGGACGGAGCCGACCGAGAGGTCCACGTTGCGGGTGATCACCACGACTGCCTGGCCTGTGGCGACCAGGACCAGGATCGTCGCGTTCAGCAGCAGGTCCTTGACGCCCTGCTCGGACAGGAACTCGGTGTTGGAGAGCTGGGTCGCGCCGAGCAGCAGGACGAGGACGAGGGCCACGGCCAGTTCGCGGGCCCTGAACACCCTGTCCACGAGTCGCCGTGAGGCGTCGGGCGGGGGTGCGGGCTGCTGCCGCACCGGGTCTGCGGTCACGGTCATGCCGCGGTCCTTCCTCGGTCGGCACGGCCGGTCGCCGCCGCCATCACCGTCTCCTCGGTCGCCTCGGATCCGGGGATCTCGGCAGTCAGCCTGCCCTCGTGCATCACCAGCACCCGGTCGGCCATGCCGAGGATCTCCGGCAGGTCGGAGGAGATCATCAGCACCGCGACTCCCTGTGCGGCCAACGCGGAGAGCAGCCGGTGCACTTCGGCCTTGGTGCCGACGTCGATGCCCCGGGTCGGCTCGTCCACGATCAGCACCTGCGGGGAGGTGGCCAGCCACTTGGCGAGGACGACCTTCTGCTGGTTGCCTCCGGAGAGCGTGCTGACGACGTGGGCGAGCCGCGCGTACTTGACCTGGAGTCTGACCGCCCAGTCCACCGCGCGGTCGCGTTCGGCGGCGCGGTGCATCAGACCGGCGCGCGTGGTCGTGGCGAAGCCCGTGAGGCCGATGTTCCGCTCGATGGACATGTCCATCACCAGTCCCTGGGCCCGTCGGTCCTCGGGTACGAGGGCGAGGCCCGCGGCCATCGCGGAACTCGGGGCCCCCGTGCGCAACTTCCGGCCCAGGACCTCCACCTCGCCGCCGTCGAACCGGTCCACGCCGAACACGGCGCGGGCCACTTCACTGCGGCCGGCCCCGACCAGCCCCGCCAGGCCCACGATCTCGCCCCGCCGGACCTCGAAGGAGACGTCCGTGAAGACACCCTCGCGGGTCAGCCGGCGTACCCCGAGGGCCACTTCACCGATCTCCGTGCGCTGCTTCGGGTACAGCTCGTCCAGGTCCCGGCCGACCATCCGGCGTACGAGGTCGTCCTCGCTCAGACCCTCGATCGGTTCACTGGAGATCAGGGCGCCGTCGCGCAAGGTGGTGACGCGCCGGCAGAGCGCGAAGATCTCCTCCAGACGGTGCGAGATGAACAGCACCGCCGCACCCTGGGTCCGAAGTGTCCTGACGACGCCGAACAGGCGCGCGACCTCGCTGCCGGTGAGTGCGGCGGTCGGCTCGTCCATGATCAGGACGCGGGCGTCGAAGGAGAGGGCCTTGGCGATCTCGACCAGCTGCTGGTCGGCGATCGACAGCCCGCGCGCCGGCCGGTCCGGGTCGAGGTCGACGCCGAGGCGTTCGAACAGGTCCGCCGCGGCCCGCCGGACCGCACGGTGGTCCACCCGGCCGAAGGAGCGACGGGGCTGACGGCCCACGAAGATGTTCTCCGCGACGGACAGGTCCGGGAAGAGCGTCGGCTCCTGGTAGATCACGGCCACGCCGGCGTCGCGGGCATCGGCCGGGCCGTGGAACCCGACGGGCTTGCCGTCCAGCAGGACGGTTCCCGTGTCGGGGCGGTGCACACCGGCGAGCACCTTGATCAGCGTCGACTTGCCGGCGCCGTTCTCGCCGGCCAGGGCATGGGCCTCTCCGGCGTACAGCCGCAGGGACACGTCGCGCAACGCCCGTACGGCACCGAAGGACTTGCTCACCCCCTCCAGCGCGAGCACCGGAGTCGTCTCCGGTTCGGGGTCCTTCATGGCTGTTCTCCCGTGCTTGTGGCGACCAGAGGGCTCGTCATGAAATGTTTCAGTGAGGTAGCCGGGAAGCTAGCCCCGCCCCGATCAACACGTCAAGGGGTGTTCCGCGTTGAACATCACGAAACGTCAGGAGGCCGGAGAAAACGTTGTCAGCCCGCAGTGGACTGCCAGGGCGCACCGACGAGGACCGGTTCGAGCCAGCGACGACACGATCCGGCAACCGCACCCGTCGCGCGGCAAAATGACTTGACTCCTCAGGCGTGGGCCGTTAATTTCACGACGCGGGATGAATCGATTCACCTTCGACCCTGCGCTACAGCCCGGTCTGTTCGAGGTGCGCGAGCCGATGCCGACGCAGGGCCGGGTCCGGGGCCCGGAGGAACCCCGCCCCGGAGTCCCGGTGCCACCGGACGAGAGGTCCTACGCGGGACCGCAGGGCAGCACGGGCAGGGCGGCCAGGCGGCGGTGCAGATAGCCGCCGCCCCAGGTCAGTTCGTCCAGCGGAACCGCCGGGGCCAGCCGGTGCCAGCGGCCGAGGAGGGTGGTCAGGGCCACCGTGAGCTCCAGGCGGGCAAGCGCCGATCCGGGGCAGTAGTGCGGGCCCAGACCGAAGGTCAGGTGGCGGCTCGCGGTGCTCCGGTCCGGATCCAGCGTTCCGGGGTCGGCATGGCAGCGCGGGTCGTGATTGGCCGCCGCCACGGACAGCAGGACGCCACTGCCCGCCGGAATGACCGTGGACCCGAACCGGACGTCCTCCAGCGTCACGCGCTTGGTACTGAAGGGGCCCGGAGTGTCCCAGCGCAGCAACTCGTCCACCGCGCGCGGGATCCGCCCCGGTTCGTCCCGCAGGGACCGCTGTACTTCGGGGTGGTCCAGCAACGCCACCACGCTCATGCCGATCGCCTGCACCGTGCTGTCGAAACCGGCCAGCAGCAGCATCGCCAGGAGGGAGGCCACCTCGTCCTCGCTCGCACCGCCCTGCTCATGCCATGCGGCAAGGACGCGGGAGACGACGTCGTCACCCGGTGCGGTGGTGCGACGGTCCATCGTGGAGCGCACGAAGGCGTCGATCCGGGCAACGCTCTCCTCGATCGTGGCGGCGGTGCAGCCCGCCTTGTCCGCGAGGCAGGCAACCGGCTCGTACAGGGCGGCCCGCTCCTCCTCCGGCACGTCGAAGACCTCGCACAGCGAACGGAAGGCGAGAGGCCGCGCGAAGGCGTCCATCAGCTCGACCGGGCCGTCGCCCCGGGCCACGTCGGCCGCGTCGAGGAGTTCGCCCGCGGCTCGCTCGATCCGCTCGCGGTGGGCAGCCATACGCGCCGGGGTCAGCGCCGGTGTCGCCAGGCGGCGGATCCGCGTGTGGTCGGGCGGGTCGTAGTTGACCAGCGTCAGGTCGAGTGCGCGACGGCGCACGCCGGGGTCGGGAACGCTGCCGCCGCTCAATGAGAGCCGGGGGTCCCGGAATCCGGCCCGCACGTCCTCGGCACGGGTCACCAGCCACACCGGCCGCCCGGCCGGCGTCCTGACCCGGGCCACCGGACAGGTCTCCCGGATGCCGGCCAGCGCCTCGGCCGGCCGGTTCAGGAAGCCGGCCCCGAGCGGCTGCGGCAGCGGCTGCCGGCCTGCCGGCGCGGGCGCGCCGGCGGTGGCGGTGGCGGCGGGTTCGGTGTCCATCCGAAGGCGTCCTCTCGCGGTCGCGGAGTGTGCTGGGGCCACGCTAGGAACGGCCGGTTGCCCGCCGGTTCGCGCCCGGTGGGATTGCGGTATGCCCGCGCACCTGCCGCAGCGGCTCAGCCAGGCGCCGACCAGGACGATTCACCGCGGGACAACCGGCTGCGAACCGGTCTTGAACCTCCTGCTCCTAGCTTCCTGGCGGTCGGCGCAGCGCCGCCGTCCGTCGTCCCGATCGCCCGTCGTATGGAGGACCAACATGGCCGAGAACGTCGAGCCCAACGAGACCCCCGCCGAGGACGCCCCCGAGGTCGTCGCACACGTCGAGTCGCCTGTCGGCTGGTGCGGCATCCACCAGGAGGTGGCCGAGGAGCCCGAGGTCATCGCGCACTCCGAGGCGCCCGTCGGCTGGTGCGGTGTGCACCAGGAGGCGTCCGAGACCGAGGAGCCCGAGGTGATCGCGCACTCCGAGGAGGGCGAGGACACCCCGTGGTGCGGCGTCCACCAGGAGCAGAACGCCTGATCCGGTCAACCAGCCGGTCCTCCTCGGCCGCGGCGGCACCACGTCGCCGCGGCCGGGGTCCGCTCCGGCCGATCCTCTCCTGCCACCACCCCGACCCGGAGGTTGCCGTGCCCGGTACGCAGTCTGTCGCCGTCCCCGCCGCCGGGGCCCGTCTGATCCAGGCCGACCGGGGGTGGTGGTTCCTCGGCGCCGGCGGATACGCGCTGATGCGGCCCGGCCAGGTGGAGCCGGACGGCACCCTGCGGCCCTCGGCGGAACGCTATCTGCGCGAGGCGGGTCTGTACGACGTACGGCCCTACACCTCGTACTCGCTCACCGTGCTGACCAGCACGGACTGCAACCTCGGTTGCGGATACTGCTTCCAGAACACCGCGCAGGACCCCAAGGGCGGCAGCCGGCCGCCGCGGATCCAGCACGCCCGACTGACGCCCGAAGCCATCGGACAGGTACTGGACTTCACCCGCGAGCGCATGGCCGCGGCGGGCATGGACCGGCTGGCGCTCCTGCTGTTCGGCGGTGAGCCGCTGCTCAACCCGCGGGGCTGCCGCGACCTGCTCACCCGGGCGCGGGAACTGGGCCCGCTCACCGCGTCGATGACGTCCAACGGCACCCTGCTCACCCCGCTCATCGCCAAGGAGCTCAACGCGGCGGGCCTCGGCTCCGTCCAGGTGACCTTCGACGGCGACCGGGCCGACCACGACGCGATCCGGGTCAAGCGTTCGGGGGGCGGCACCTTCGACGTCATCGTCTCCAACATCGCGCGCGCCATCGAGAAGACCTCGCTGCGCTGGATGCTGCGGGTCAACGTCTCCCACCTGAACCGGAACGGCGTGGACGAACTGGTCGAGCGGCTCGGCACCCGCCTCGATCCGGCGCGCTGCGGCATCCACTTCGCCCGGGTCGGTGACGTCGGCGTCGGTTACGCGAACAACCTGCTGCACGAGGACGGCCTCGTCGGGGACTTCGTCCGCTGGCACGCCCGCGCACTGGAACTCGGCTTCACGGTGGCCCGCCCGCGCGCCCATGTCCCCTGCCAGGCCTGCTCCTTCAGTGACGGCCGCTACGGCGCGGTCATCAACGCCGACGGTGTCCTCGCCAGTTGCTGGGAGACCGCCGGCAAGCCCGGAATGGAGGTCGGCACCCTCGCCGAGGGCTACATGACCGCCGAGCAGACGGAGGGCCGCTGGGTCAGCTGCCACGACCACTACCAGTACGACGAGGAGGCGGCCGTCCGCGCCACCTTCCAGGACCGGGTCGACGCCGGCGTCCTGGACTGCCTCAACGCCGTCGGACGGCTGGGATGAAGAGCGCCGGCATCCTGCGCACCAACCCCGACTTCCGCCGCTACTGGCTCAGTTCGACCCTGTCCACGCTCGGATCCCAGCTGTCCCTGCTGGCCTTCCCCCTGCTCGTCCTGTCCATCGGCGGCAGCGCCGCGCAGGCCGGCACGGTGGCGACCTGCTCGATGGTGACCCGGACCCTGTTGCGGCTGCCCGCCGGCCAGCTCGCCGACCGGCTCGACCGTCGCATGATCATGGTCGGGACGGACCTGGTGCGGCTCGTGGCGCTGGCAAGCATTCCGCTGGCATCGGGGCTCGGAGAGCTCGGCCAGACACACCTGCTCTGCGTGGCCATAGTGGAGGGCGCGGCCACCGCGCTCTTCTCCCCCGCGGCCACGATCGCCGTACGCGACGTGGTGCCGGAGAAGGATCTCACCGACGCGCTGAGCCGCAGCCAGACCGCCATGGCGTCGAGTTCGCTGATCGGGCCGTTCCTCGGCGGCTGGCTCTTCACCCTGGACCCGATCCTCCCGTTCGCGGTCGACGCCGCCTCGTACGGGGTGTCCGCGGTGCTGCTCCTCCGGATGGGCACGCTGCCCTCCCAGAAGGTCCCGGACACCGAGCGCGACAACCGGCTCACCGCCGGGCTGCGGTGGCTCACCCACCAGAGGGCGCTGCTGGCGGCGCTGCTCTTCGCCGCGGGCATCAACATCGTCTCGGCGGCGGCCCAGACGACCATGGTCGTCTCCCTGCGCCAGAGCGGCGCCGGCGGGACGGCGATCGGAGCGGTGATGGCCTGCGCCGGCATCGGGGGGCTGCTGGGCGCGGCCGCGGCGCCATGGCTGATCAAGAGGAACCCGGCCGGCCGGATGTTCCTGCTCATCGGCACCGTGTGGGCACTCGGACTCGCCGCCTTCTCCGCGACCACACAACCCTGGGTGATCGGCCCGGTCCTCGTCGTGGTCGTCTTCTTCAGCCCGCCGGCCGGCATCGTGGTCGGCCGCGCGATCCTCGTGCTCGCACCCCGCGATCTTCTGGGCAGGGTCAGCACGGCGACCGGGCTGCTGATGGCCGGCCTCGCCTCCGCCGGACCGGTGATGGCGGGCTCGTTCGTGGACTCCATGGGCGGAAGCCGCACCTGGCTTGTCCTGGCCGCCGCCGCCGCGGTGGTCACCGTGCTCTCGTCGGTGCCGCTGCTGCGCGAGACCAGCCTGGACGCCACCGACGACGGCAACGCCGGCAGCGACGGCGACAGCGCGAAGGGCGGCGGCGACTCGGACGGCGTTCTGCGTTCCGAGCGGCCGGCCGACGAGCCGCAGCCCGAACAGGCCTCCCCTGACGGCCCGAAGCCCGTGGACCTGATCCCGGCGCCTCCCGCACCGTCCCGGGACACCGGCGGCAACTGACCCCGCTCCGCACCGTGACCGTCCTCCCAGGAGTGCCGCGATGACCGTGTCCCCTGCCCGCGACGCCGGGCCGACGCCGGCCCGGCCCGCCTACCCGGCCGCCCCCCGCAGCGGACCCGTGGAGGTCGTGCACGGACAGCCCGTGGCCGACCCCTACCGCTGGCTGGAGGATCCCGAGGACCCCGCCACCGCCGCATGGAGCGCCGCCCAGGACCTGCTCCACGCACAGGAGTCGGCACGCTGGCCGGCCCGGGACGCGCTCCGCGAGCAGATGACGGAGCTGCTCGCCGGCGGTGGCAGCGGCCCGCCCGTGGTGCGCGGCGGGCGCGCGTTCCACCTGCGCAGGGAGCCGGGGCATGAACTGGCCGTGCTCGCCGTCCGGGAGAGCGGCCGGACCCGGGTGCTGCTCGACCCGCTGGAGGCCGACCCGTCGGGCACCACCGTGCTCGACGCCTGGGAGCCCTCGTGGGAGGGCGACCTGGTGGCCGTACAGCTGTCCTGCGGCGGTACGGAGAACTCGGTGCTGCGGGTGCTCGACGCGAGGACCGGCGAGGTGGTGGACGGGCCGGTGGACCGGGTCCGCCGCTCCCCCGTGGCGTGGCTGCCGGGCGGCCGGGCCTTCTACTACGTACGGCGGCTGCCGCCGCAGCAGCAGACGCCCGGCGGTGCGGGCCGCCACCGCCGCGTGTATCTCCACGAGGTCGGCACCCCGGCCGGAATCGACACGGAGATCTTCGGCGCCGGACGGCCGGAGACGCAGTACTACACCGTGGCCGCCTCCCCCGACGGCCGGCTCCTGGTCATCGGCGCCAGTGCGGGCACCGCGCCGCGCACCGACCTGTGGACCGCCGACCTCACCGTGACCGGCGCCGGCCGGCCCGTGCTGCGCCGCTTCCAGCACGGCACCGACGCGCACACCGCCGTCCGCCTCCGGCCGGGCGGCGGGCCCCTGCTGCTCCGGACGACCGCCGGCGCCCCGCGCGGCCGGATCGCCGCGGCCCCTCGCGACGCCACGGACCCCGGCCGGTGGCGCACCCTGGTCGGCGAGCAGCCCGGCACCGTGCTCCAGGACTTCGCGGTCCTGGACGGACCGGCACTGGACCGGCCCCTGCTGCTGGTCGTGCGGAGCCGGCACGCGGTCGGCGAGGTCACCCTGCACGACGCCCGGACCGGCGCCCCCGCCGGGGCCGTGACCCTGCCGGGACAAGGGACGGTGTCCCGCCTGACCACACGTCATGAGCCGGGACACGAGGCGTGGTTCGCGTACACCGACCACCTCACCCCGACGGTCGTCCTGCATTACGACGCGGTCACCGGGCGGCTGCGCCGCTGGCCGGGGGATTCGCCGGCCAGGTTGCCGGCCGACGGCGTGACCGTCACCCAGGAAATCGTGCGTTCCCGTGACGGCACCGCCGTGCGCATGTTCGTGATGTCGCCCACGGGCCGTCCCGACCGGCCCCGCCCCACCGTCCTCACCGGGTACGGCGGCTTCGGCGCCTCGATGACTCCCGGCTTCACTCCGCAGGCCCTGCCGTGGGTGCGCGCGGGCGGTGTGTACGCGGTGGCCTGCGTGCGCGGTGGCGGCGAGGGGGGCGACGAGTGGCACCGGGCCGGCCGGCGCGAGCACAAGCACAACACCTTCGACGACTTCGACGCCGCAGCCGACCATCTGGTCCACGCCGGATGGGCCGCGCCCGGCCGGCTCGGCGTCCTCGGCAGCTCCAACGGCGGTCTGCTGGCGGCGACCGCGCTGACCCGCCGTCCGGAGGCCTATGCGGCCGTCGTGTGCGCGGCGCCGCTGCTGGACATGGTGCGCTACGAGCTGTCGGGGATGGGGGCGAGCTGGCGCGACGAGTACGGGAGCGCGGAGGACCCCGACGCCTTCGCGCGGCTGCTCGCGTACTCCCCGTACCACCGGGTGCGCGAGGGCGCGCGCTACCCGGCCGTGCTGCTGGCCGTCTTCGACGGCGACACCCGTGTCGATCCCGCGCACGCCCGGAAGATGTGTGCCGCCCTGCAGTGGGCCGGCACGGGTGACGGGCCGGTGGTGCTGCGCACCGAGCGCGGCGTCGGTCACGGTACGCGCGGTGCCTCACGCAGTGCCGGCCTGTACGCGGACGTGATGGCCTTCTTCGCCCGCTACCTGGGCCTCGACCTGACGGGGGACCGCCCGGTATGAACGTGCTCCTGTGCCCGCTGAGCGACCCCGGCTACCTGTACCCGGCCCTCGCGGCCGGCCGGGAACTGCGCCGTCGCGGCCACACCGTCCATGTGCTCGCCGGACAGCCGGCCGAGTCAGCGGTGACCGCGGCGGGGCTGGCGATGTCGGCCGTGGCGGATCCCACCGCGCTGTCGGTGGCTCACTGGACGGTCCGGGGCGGCGAGCAGTACGCCGCGGTGGCGCGGGCGGTCCGGCGGACGCGGCCCGACGTCCTCGTCACCTCCGTGCTCTGCCACGGCGCGCTGGTGGCCGCCGAGAGCGCCGGACTGCCGGTGGTGGTCCTCGGGCTGGCGGCGTACCTGTGGCCCTACCGCACCGGACCGGCGGACGAGTGCGGCCGGGCGTGGCGGCTGGCGGAGACCCTGAAGCACTACGCGTCGGTCCGGGAGACGGCCGGACTCGGCCCGCGGCACGACCGGTTCCCCGACACGCCGCTGCTCGGCACAGCCTTCCTGCTGCGCGGGCACCCCGCCCTGGAGGTACCCGATGCCGAACTGCCCGACGCCGTAGGGCACGTCGGTCCGTGCTGGTGGGAGCCGGAACCGCCGGTGGTGGAGCCGTTGCCGGATTCCAAGCCGCTGGCGTACGTCCATCTGGGCCGTACCTTCGGCGGCACCAGCCTCTGGCCGCGGCTCAACGCGGCCTTCGTCTCGGGCACGCACCGGGCCGTCGTGGAGCTGGGGCGGTCAGGTGCCCCGGAGGCCGCGCCGGACGCCGACCTGATCGTGGGACGCCGTCGCTGGATGGGCCCGCTCGTGGAGCGGAGCGACCTCGTCCTGACCAACGCGACATCGGCCCCCGTACTCGCCGCGCTCCTGCACGGCAAGCCGCTGCTCGTCGCACCCAACGGCTCGGAACAGCAGGTCCTCGCCGCCGGCTGCCTGCGCGCGGGTGTCGCTCGCACGCTCCCGGAGCCCGGTGCCCGTGCCGAGGCCCTTCGTGCCGCGGTCCACGACACCGCCCGCGATCACGGGTTGCGTGCGCGCGCGGAGGAGGTGGCCGGCCTGCTCGCCGACGGCAAGAGCGAGGCGCGTGCCGCCGACGCCGTGGAATCGGCGGCGCGCTGACGCCGGCGCCTCAACCCCCGTGCGGCCCCTGCGGCGGCATCCCGTCGAGGAGCACGTCCCGCAGCGCGGTCACGAGCTCCAGGCTCCGCGCCCGGACCGCCGGCGGTGTCGCGTCACCGCGCCGCTCGGCGACGACGGCGAGCGCCGCCGCGGCCTGGCGTGCGAAGAGGGCGAGCAGGTCGAGTTCGGAGAGGCTGGACCGGGACTGCTCGACGGGGTCGAGCACCTCGAGCACGCCGAGCACCCGGTCGCGGTGGGCGAGGGGCGCCGCCATCAGCGCGTCCGGGACGTACCCGGTCTGCTGCGCGACGTCCCGGGCGAACATGCCCTGGTTGCGCAGGTCGTCCGCGACCATCGGCTCGCCCGAGACGAGCACCCAGCCCGCCAGCCCCCGGCCGGCGGGGAACCGGGAGCCCACGAGTGACTCCTCGCCCTCCCCGGCCACCGCCTGGAAGACCAGCTCGTCGGCGTCCTCGTCGTGCAGCAGGACGGAGCTGGCCGCCGCTCCGAAGATGGCCCGTGCGGTCTCGACGACGGACTGCAGCAGATCGTGCTCGGCGCTGCCCACCCGTGTCGCGGGGCCCACGCCGGTGGCGGGGACCAGGTCCTGTCTGGAGCTCCCCCGCGGCGTCGCGGTGTCCGGCACCGCCGCCTCCGGCGTTGTCGTCGGTCGCGAGGGCTCCGCCCTCACTCCCTGCTCCGCCTTCGACTCGACGGCACCGGACACCGCTCCTTCTCCCGCGCTGGAACTCCAGACAGGGCCTAGGCCGTGGGACTGGCTCATGATTCACCTCGGGTTCCTGGTGCGCCGATCCGCACGTTCGCGGCGGAGAGGTACAGCGCGTGCTTGATCTGAAAAGGCGTCAACTTTGGTCGACTGCCGAGCAGTCGCGCGCACATCCCGCTGATGAAGGGGGTGGCGAAGCTGTTCCCGGTGGTGCGGATGGTCCTGCCGCCCGTCCAGGCCACCTGCACGTTCTGCCCGGGTGCGAAGAACTCCACGGGCGGTGCCGGGTTGTAGAGGAAGAGACCGGAGTCGTCCTCGCGGTGCGTACCGACGGAGATGACTGACGAGAACCGCCAGGGGAAGCTCTCCACCGGTGTGTTGTGGGCCGAGGCCACCAGCGTGGTTCCGGTGAAGAACGCCTGGTCGGCCAGGGACCGCAGCGTTTCGAGGAACTTCGGGCGGGTCGTGGACAGGCTGAGGTTGACCACGTCGAATCCCTGGTCGACGGCCCAGCGCAGTCCGGTGAGCAGGGCGTCGCCGCTGCCGGTGAAGCCCTCCCCCAGCACCCGCACGCTGTACAGGTCGCAGCCCGGCGCCACCCGGCGGACGATTCCGGCGCACGCCGTTCCGTGCCCGCATCCGTCGCCGGTGCCGTCCGGCAGCGGACCGCTGTCGACGACGTGCAGGCTCCCGTCGGCGGCGGGTACCACCTCGTAGGAGCCCTGCACCGGACCGACCGAGGGGTGGCCGCACTCCACGCCGGTGTCGACCACGCACACGCGTACGCCCGCGCCGTCCGACCACGCCGAGGGGTCGGGGGGCGGGGTGTCCGCCAGCAGGGCGAGGTCCTCGGGCGTACGGTCGCGCAGGCTCCAGGTGAGCCCTCCTGCCGTCCCGGTGATCATGGGGTCCTTCCTTCCGGCCCGGCCCGGCGGCCGGTGCTCCGGTCCGCGGCCTCGCTGTCGTCGGCGAACGCGGCCGCGCGGTCCGCGCCGAGCCGGTGTCCCTTGGCGGCGAAGTGCTGCTGCGCCGTGCGGGCCGCCCGCGCCGCGTCGCCGTGCCGGTCCAGCGTGCGCAGCGTGTGGGCCCGGTCGAGGGCCGCGGTGCCGCGGACGACCGGGGAGTCCGTGTCGGCTGCCGCGGCGGTCGCCCGGCCCGCGCCCGCCCGCGCCGCGGCCGGGTGCCCGGTGAGGGCCAGGGCACGGGCCCGCAGGCCCTCCGCGTCGGCGGACTCCGCCGGAGGCAGACCGGCCTCCTGAGGGTCCGGCAGAGCCAGTGCCGGCGCCGGATCCCCCCGGTCCAGCAGGATCCGGGCCCGCTCGCGGGCGATGCCGGGCAGCGCACCCGTGACACCGAGGTCACGGCCCGCGCGGGCGGCGTCGTCCAGCAGTTCGAGCCTGCGGTCCGGCGTCCCCGTCAGCGCCTCGACCTCGGCGGCGAAGAGGGGAACGAACAGCGCGCTCTCGGCGTAGCCGAGGCCGCCTGCGAGCCGCGCCGCCTCGGCCAGCCTCTCCCGTGCCTCGTCGTGGCGGCCCTGCAGAGCCAGGAGTACGGCCAGCGGGCAGGCCAGGGTGGCGCGGACGGTCGGCCGGCCGGCGCCATGGGCCGTCAGCAGTTCCTCGCAGCGTGCGACGGCCCGCCCGACCGGGGTCGGGCCCCGCCACAGCGAGATGCCGACCGCGCCGAGCGCCAGGGCCCGTTCGGGTTCCGCGTCGGCGCGGCCGGCGTGGTCCAGGGCCTGCCGCAGGAGTGCCTCGGCTTCGGCGTGCCGTCCCCGCCGCTGCCGGTCCTGGGCGATGCGGACGCAGGCGCGTGCGATGCCCTGGTCGTCGCCCGCCACCGTGAAGAGCGCGAGGGCCGCCTCGGCCACCTCGGTCGCGGCCCCGTGCCGGGGGTCGAGGGCCGTCAGGGCGAGCCGGGCATGGGCCGCGCCCAGCCGGTCACCGGCCCGGTCCGCCGAGTCGAGCGCCCCGGCCAGCAGTTCCCGGCCCCGCACCGGCTCACCGCGGGCGACCTTCGTCTCGCCGAGCCGGCGGGCGGCCTCGGCTGCGGCGGGTTCGCCGGGAGCGGCCAGGTCCAGACCCTGGGTCAGGAGATCGTCGGCCCACGGCAGGTCGGAGCGCGCCAGCGCGGCCGCGCCGGCCCGGATGAGCAGGCCGGCGGCACGCGTACGCAGCACGTCGGTGTCGGCATCCCGCATCCCCAGTTCGGCGAGCAGACGGTGGGCCCGGGCCAGGTGGGTGCCGACGGCGGCGTCACCCGCCTCGTGCCGGACGAGGACGCCGGCGGCGTGCTCGTGGCGCCGGGCGCGTACCTTCTTGGCCATCCCCCGGTAGGCGGTCTCCTGCACCAGGGCGCTGCCGAACCGGAGTACGGAGCTCATGGCCAGGGTGCGGCCCCCGGGCTCGACGAGGCGCCGTCGTACGAGTCCGCGCAGCAGCCCGGCGGCGGACCCGGCGGGGCAGGAGTGTTCGGCGTCGGCGAGTTCCGTCAGGTCCGCGGGGCGGAACTCGCGTCCCAGGACGGCGGCCAGTTGAAGCAGGGTCCGCTCCTCGGGCGGCAGCGCGTCGATACGGGCGCCGAGCAGCGCGTGCACGGTGAGCGGCAGTTCGTCGCACTGGGCCGCGACGGCTGTCAGGTGTTCCAGGTACAGCGGGTTTCCCTCGGCGCGGTCGAGGGCGCCCTCCAGCACTCCCTGCCGGTGGGCCGCCACCTCGATCAGTTCACCGGCGAGCAGGGCGGCCTCCTCGCGGGTGAGCGGCGTGAGCATGAGCGAGGCGGAGCGCATCCGGCCGCTGCCCCATCCGGGGTGGGCCTCCAGCAGCTCGGGGCGCGCGGCGCACACCACGGCGACGGCCGAGCGGTCGAGCTCGTCCAGCAGCCGCTCCGCCATGTCGAGCAGCGGTGCGGACGCCCAGTGGCAGTCGTCCAGTACGAGCACCACGGGCCGCTCACGGGACAGCCCGTCCAGCAGACAGGCCAGCGCCATGAGGGTGTCGTCGGCCGACGGGCTCGGGGTACCGTCCGCGAGCAGACCGCTCCGGAGCAGGCGCAGTGCCTGTTCGGCCTCGATCCGCTCGTGCACCGGGAGTCCTGCGAGCCCGGCGTCCTCCCCGACGGCCGCGAGTACCTGGCGTACCGCTTCGGCGAGCGGGGCGAGCGTGCCGGTCTCGCCGTACGGGCGGCATCGGCCCTCGCCGTACGCCGGGCAGTCCCGCAGCCACTCGCGCAGCAGGCGCGTCTTGCCGAGACCCGCCTCGCCGTAGACGGTCACCAGGTGCGAACGGGGATCCACCGCCAGTTTGCGGAGCAGCAGGCGGAGTTCGGCCAGTTCCTGCTCGCGGCCGATGAACGGGGTGTCGAAGCGGCGGACGCGCTCGGGGTCGTCCTCGTGCAGACCGACCAGGCGGCGGGCCGGGACGGGGGCGTCCACGCCCTTGAGGGACAGCGCTCCGGCGGATTCGGTGACCGCCGAGGGCCCGGCGGCGCGCAGGGTGGCGGGCCCGATCAGGATCTCGCCCGGGCCGGCGTGCTGCTCCAGCCGGGCGCCGATGTTGACGACCTCTCCGGAGACCAGGGCCTGCCGGGCGGCGGGATCGACGCTCACCACGACCTCGCCCGTGTTCACGCCGATGCGGACGGCGAGCCGCACCCCGTGCTCCCGCTCCAGTTCGGCGTTGAGTCCGTCGAGTCCGGTGATCATCCCGCGGGCGGCGGACAGGGCCCGGTGGGCATCGTCCTCGTGGCGCACGGGGACCCCGAAGACGGCCATCACGGCGTCCCCGATGAACTTCTCCACCGTTCCGCCGTGTTCCTCGATCCGGGCCCGCATCAGCGCGAAGTACCGGAGTGTGACCGTGCGCAGGGTCTCCGGGTCGAGCCGCCCCGACAGGGCCGTGGATCCGACGAGGTCGCAGAAGACCACGGTCACCACCCGGCGCTCCTCGGCCGTCGCGGAGCCTGCCGCGGCCACGCAGGCGGTTCCGCAGCCGGGGCAGAAGGCCGCGCCGTCCGGCGGCGGTTCGGGGCACCGGGGGCACTTCATCCGCAGGGACCCGGTCATCAGAACAGCGCTCCGCCGGCGATCTCGCTGTGCGCCTGCACCTCCGGCTCGGCCGCGTCCAGCCGCTCCTTCAGGCCGAGCAGCAGGGTCAGTTCCTCCGCGCTGAGGTCCTGGAGCACCTCGCGCTGCTCCGGTGACAGGCTGTGCAGCGGGAACCCGGCGTCCTCCAGGGTGCGGAGGCGGTCGCGATCGTGCGCGTGGTCAGTCATGAGCGCTCTCCGATACGTGGGGTGCCGTGGCGATGCGGTCGAACAGCTCGGCGAGTGCGGTGACCGTGTGCAGCGCGCTGACGCCGACCAGGGAGCGCCGGGCGTGGTCCAGCGGCAGCCGGCCGATGAGCCGGTCCAGGTCGGCGCTGTGCCCGTCGTCGAGGTCGGCGTGGAGGCGTACGGTCTCGAACGCGGCCTGCGGCAGTCCCGTCTCGCGTGCCAGCCGGCCGGCCAGTCCGGGCGCCGGCGCGTTGCCCTCCAGTACGGCGATGTAGCCGAGCAGGGCCACGGGATGGCTGTGCTCGATCCAGTAGTACTGCGCTCCCACCAGGGCGGCGACATGGGCCGGCGGAACGGAACCGGTCAGCTCGGCCGGCGCCGTCCCGGAGGCCTCGGCGTCGGTGAGCAGCCAGTCGTCGTGGCCGCGTTCCTGCGCGGCGTGTTCCCGCAGATAGCGCGCGAGCGGCGGGGTCAGCGGGTCCTGCGGCAGCGCCTCGCACCGGGCGGCGGCGCGCTCCATCAGTGGCACGGAGGCGCGGATGACCTGGTGCATGGCGCGCAGGTAGTGCCGGTACCGGCCGGGGAGCCCGGCGTCGGAGCGCCACATGCGGGCGGCGGCGGCCCTCAGTACGGGCTGCACCAGGGACAGTTCGGTTCGCAGGCTCGCGGCGGCCGACACGTTCACGCGGGAGCCTCCTCGTTCCCGGGGCCGCCGAGCAGCACGAGCGGCGCGTACGGCTCGCTTCCGTACCGCCGCATCAGCACCTCGGCCCCCGCATCGCGCTGGAGCCGGGCACCGAGTGCGTCCATCGCGCCGGCCGCCGGACGGGATCCCGCCCGTACGGCGTCGGCCAGAGCCGCGGGCCGCCCCGCCAGGCCACGGCAGTCTGCGCAGGAGGCGACGCCCGCGGTGCGGATGGTGCGCAGCACGGGTGAGTCCTGGCAGCGGCTTCGTATCCGTGGCCAGTCGTCCGTGGCGATGTGTCCCAGACGCAGATGCCCGGGCACCGGACGGGCGTCCACCACGCCCTGATTGCAGCAGGCCGTCACGGTGCCGTCGAAGGCGACCACCGGCCAGGCCGCCATCGCGCAGGGTGCGGGCTTCGCCCCGGTGCCGTAGGCCTGCACCGTGCGCGCGGCCGCCCAGCCCGCTGCCCGGCCCACCGGTCGGACGTGATTGACCAGTACGGCCGCCCGGTCGCGGAACTCGGCCCGTATGGCCGCGGTGATGTCCGCGAGATACGGGTCGTCCACCGAATGACCGACCACGTGAAAACTCACGTCGATTCCGCTCTCCATGATGCGGTGCACCGCTCGGAAAACCGCCGCACGCGGAACTTCTCGTTCGTGGAATACGTCAATGCTCGCCGAGAAGTGTTCGACATGACCGAGGGCGCGCATGATGCGGTCGGGAACGCGCCCGTCGGCCGCGAAGAACATGCCGCTGAGCACGGAGGTGCGCGTCCCGGCCGAGGCGGCCAGCATCGCGAGTTCACCGACGAGCGCGGGCCGCAGCAGCGGCTCACCGCCCGTGAGCATGAGGATCTCGGGACGGTTCCGGGCGGTGAACCCGCCGACGAAGCGGCGCAGCGCCGCAGCCGGGGTGTCCTCGCCCCGTGGCCCCGATGATGTGGAGCAGTGGGCACAGCTCAGCGGGCACCGCCTGGTGAGGGTGGCGAGCAGCCCGGCAGCCGGAACCGGACGCAGTTCGATGATCTCCGCCAGTCGCATCGCGTCACCTCCGTCGGTCAGCGGGACAGGCGGCGCCAGGGTGCGCGGGAGCGGTTCGGTCGTGGTTGGTGACGGGTTGGGGTCCGGTACGCGGCGCAGGGCCGGCCGGGTGTGCGGGGTCCCGAACCCAGCCTGGCGTTTCACCCTGTTCCATGCAGGTATTGCCGCTTTATCCCTACGGGTGCGTTGCTGCATGCACCTTGAGCCATCCTCGGCCCCATGGCCCCGCCTCCGACTTGTGACCATGCTGTGAAGAACGGAAGGAATTCTCTCGAATTCCCGAAGCATTCACGGCTCCTCGCGGATTCGCTCACCCCCCCGACCGCACCCCGGAGGCTTTCGTGCACGCAATTGCTCTCTCTTCCCCGAATTCCGACGACACCGGCTGGGGAAGGGGTTGAGGAAAATGACCGACACGTTCACCGAAATCCGCACCGGAGAGGCTGACCCCGGTATTCCGCGAGAACGCGCCGACGCGGCCGGTCGCGGCACCGCTCTGCTCCGCATCGACCTCCTCGGCCCCCTGCGGGCCTCCCGCGGCGGCCTGCCTCTGCCGCTCGGCCCGCTCAAGCAACGTCTCGTCCTTGCGGTTCTCCTCACCCGTCCGAACACACCGGTGTCGCTGGAGGAACTGACCGACGCCCTCTGGCCGGACGATCCACCGCGCACGGCCCGCAAGAACCTCCAGGTGTACGTCTCGAACCTCCGCCGGGTACTCGACCCCGGCGACCTCGGCCGGCTCCGCCACGGCCCCGGCGGATACGTCCTGCACCTCACCGCGGACGAGTGCGACAGCCTGCGGTTCGACGAACTGGCCCGGCACGGCGATGCCGAGCTGCGCGCGGGTGCGCCGAGCCGTGCCGCCCTCCTGTATCGCCGGGCCCTGGACCTGTGGCGTCATGCGCCCTTCAGCGATCTCGCGGCCCGTGCCGATGTGCTGCGCGCCGCCGTGGACCGTCAGCACACCCGCCGGCTGGCCGTGTACGAGGCATGGGCGGAGGCGCAGTTGGAGACCGGCGAGCCCGCCCCGGTCGCCGACACCGTGGACGAGATGGTGAGCCGGCACCCTTTGCGGGAACGGCTGCGCGCCGCCCAGGTCACCGCACTGCACCGGGTCGGCCGCAGAACGGAGGCGTTGGCCGCGTACGACGACTGCCGCCAACAGCTCTCCCGGGAGCTTGGCCTGGAGCCCGGTGCGGCGCTTCAGTCGGCCTACCGCTGCGTGCTGGACAGCGCCGCCCCGTCCCGGCCGCGCGGCGGCCCCACCGGGGCCCGGCTGCTGCCGCCGGACCTCTCCGACTTCACCGGGCGGGCGCGGGAACGGGAGGCCCTCAGCGCCCAGTTGGGCTGCGAGGGCGGGCCTCCGGTTCTCCTCACCGGACCGGCCGGCATCGGCAAGACCGCACTCGCCGTGCAGGTCGCGCACCACCTCGCCGCCCGCTACCCCGACGGCGTGGTCGCCACCCGGCTGTGCGCGGAGGACGGGTCCACCCGGCCGTGGTCATCGGTGCTCACGGAGCTGGCCCGTTCCCTGGGCTGCGCCGAACGGCTGCCCACCGACCGGGAGGAGGCCGCCACCGCCTGGCGGTCCTGGCTGTCGGGGCGCCGGGTCCTGCTGCTCCTGGACGACGCACCCGACGCCGCCGCACTCGGCCCGCTGCTGCCACCGTCGGGTCCCACCGCCGCGCTGGTCACCTCCCGGAGCCGGCTGCCCTGTCTGGAGTCCGCGTCCCGCACCGAACTCCCGCCACTGTCCGCCGACGAGGCCCTGCACCTCCTCGGCCGCATCATCGGCCAGGCCCGGCTGGCGGCGGAGTACAGCGCCGCCGAACGCATCGTCGCCGCCACCGGGTTCCTCCCCCTCGCCCTGCGGGCCGGCGGGAACCGCCTCTCCGTGCTGCGCCACATGCCGCTCGGACAGTACGCGGACCGCCTCGAGCACCCCTCCGAGGCGTTGGACGAACTCTCGTCCGGCGGCCTCGGGGTCCGCGCCCGTCTCGCCGGCACCTGGGCGCGGCTGCCCGGCCCCGCCCGGGTCACCCTCCGCGCCCTGGCCGCGCTGCCGGCCCCCGCCTTCTCCCTCCCCGCCGCCGCCCGCGCCCTGGGCCTGGACGGACGGGAGACGCAGCGCGCCCTGGAGGGCCTGATCGACGTCGGCGTCCTGGCTCCGCCGTCCTGTCCGGAGGTGACCGCGCACCGAGGGGCGGACCCGGAGCCCGTGCGCTACGAACTCCCCTGGCTGACCCTGCTGTTCGCACGGGAGCAGGCGGCCCGTCCGGGAACGCCGTGCTAGGGCGTGATTCGGAAGTCCCGCCTGCTCGGCGACGCCTGGCACCTCCCCGAGCTATCGGCTTCGCTCGAGCAGAGGAGGCCCCCTTGCCCGCCGCATTGTCGGGATCACCCCGGTACAACCAGTATCGGGGCGACCCTCCGCCTTGCGACCGCACGCACCGGACGCCGCCGAGCCCGCCCTCCGGGCGGACGGCGCTACGTCCGAAACACGCCCGAGGACCGCGTCGGCCGAGGCACGCCGACGCCGGATCCGGCCATCCTCCCCGAACCGCGAATGCCTCCTCCGGGGAAGCCTGCCGGCCGCCTCCGGCCCGATCGGGGAGAGCGGCAGCCGTGCCGTCCGCGTCCGGTCGGGCGCGGACGGCCGCGATGCGATGCTCAGGCGCTGCCCGGGGCCGGGGCGGAGGACTGCACCCGGGCCAGATAGCCCGCCTGGAAGCGGCTGGCCGCACCCAGTTGCTCCATGATCTCGGCGATGTGCTTGCGGCAGGTGCGCAACGACATCCCCAGGCGCCGGGCCACCATCTCGTCCTTCATGCCCTCCGCCAGCAGCCGCACGATCGCCTGCTTCACCTCGTCCCGCGCGGAACTCTCCGTCCAGGCGGGATGGTAGGGCTCGGCCAGCGACCAGGTGTGGTCGAAGGTGGCGCACAGGTACGCCACCGTGGACGGCTCGTGGATGACGATGGCCGCGTCGAGATCGTCCTGGTGCGGAATGAAGACCGTCTCCCCGTCGAAGGCGACCATACGGCCGAACAGTTCGCTCATCGTCCTGATCTCGGCGCCCTCGTCGGTCATCCGCCGGGCGTACTCCTGCGTGGGCAGGTGGTAGCGGGCCGTGTGCTGGTACAACGTGCGCATCCGCACGCCGCGGCGCAGCATGTCCCGGTCCTGGATGAAGGCCTGCTCCAGCAGCGTCGGGGAGCGGCCCCCTCCGGGGTGGCAGGTGCGGACCTCCTGCCGGCACCTCATGGTCGCCTCGGTGATCATGCCCACGACCGTCTTGAGGTCCGTGACCTCCGTCAGCGGCGGCCGCCCCTGCCAGCGGCGCCGGCTCTCCGCGTAGAACGGTGTCAGGAGGGCCAGCTCGCCCCGGAGCTGGTCGATCTCGGCGAGCTGCCGGCGCAGCCCCGCTTCCTTCGGCGCGACCAGCGCGGCGATGGCCGCGTCCGGGGCCACCGGCACCAGCCGGTCGGAATCCTCGGGCAGGTAACGCAGCAGCAGCAGTCCGGTCAGGGTCGCCACCGCCGAGGCCGCGCTGTCCTCCGTCAGCCCCAGCGTCGGGCCCAGCGTCTTCGCGTCGCACGATCCCTGGTCACTGACCCACCGGAACACCCGGACGGCATCCTCGGACAACTGCGCGCCGGACACCGTCCTGCCGGCCGCCCCGCCACGACCCGGTAACTGGCCGTCCTCACCCATGGCGCCCACCCCTCATCAGCCAGATGGCTCCGCCCCCGCCCGTACAGATGTCTATTGTTCAGATGCGCGGTAGATATTCCCAGACCCCCTGGAAGGAATCACCGTGGAACGAATCAAAGGGGCAATCACCCTGTTCCTGGGACTCCTCACTCTCCTTCTCGGGGGCCGGTTCCGCTCCCGGCGGCACCGCGCCGGTGGTGACGGGGGCACGGCCCGCGACGTGCTCAACCAGCCGCCACGGCCGGTGCGCAGAGACGATGACGACACACCGGCCGTGCCCACACCTCACTGGTGACCGGCCGGCGCGATTGCCCCGCTGGACCGAGTCGGAGGCCGGGACGAACGCGCCCGGCCCCGCCTCCCCTCTCTGCTCCGCTAGCCAGGGCGCACCGGGCGTCAGGGGAATCCGCGGAACCGGTCCGGGTTTCGCCATGGCCGTACCGAAGACGCGGCGCGACCGGTCACGCCGCGCTGTACTCCGTGGGGTTTGATGTACACCGGTCCGATTCCGGCGGAGAGTAGTGAGACTGCGATGAGTGAACCGGGGAAGCCCGAGATCGAACGTCCGGAGGGTGAGGCGCCCCAGGAGCTGACCGTCCGGGACCTCGTCGTCGGGGACGGCCCCGAGGCGAAGCCGGGCAGGGTGGTCCGCGTTCACTACGTCGGGGTCACCTTCGCGTCCGGAAAGGAGTTCGACACCTCCTGGGACGAGGGCCGGCCGTTCAAGTTCGCCGTGGGTGGGGGCAGGGTCATCAAGGGCTGGGACCGTGGAATCAGGGGGATGAAGGTCGGCGGCCGGCGCGAGATCATCGTTCCCCCGCGCCTCGGCTACGGCAACCAGTCCCCCTCGCCGTTGATCCCAGCGGGTTCCACGCTCGTCTTCGTGGTGGACCTGCTCTCCGTGGTCTGAGGAGGGCCCGACGAACGGGCATCCGCTCCCCACCCGCCTCCGCGGCATCCTCGCCGCAGGCCGCGTTCTTCGGCCGTCTGCTCCTCGAGCGGCGACGGGGCGTTCCGGGGGCCGAACAATCCCGCCGGTCAGCGGCCTGCCCCCGCCGGAGGCACGGCGGGGGCAGGTGTGAGACGGGCAGGTGCGCATCCCGGTACCGGATTCAGCCCTTCACGGCACCGGTGAGACCACCGACGATCTTCTTCTCGAAGATCGAGAAGAAGACCAGCGCGGGCAGCATGGCCAGTGAGGTGAACGCGAGGACCTTCGCAGTGTCCGAGGAGTACTGCGAGGAGAACGCCTGGACACCGAGCGGCAGAGTGAAGTAGGCGTCCGAGTTGAGGACGTACAGAGGCAGCACGTAGTTGTTCCAGCTGCCGATGAACGCCAGGACTCCTACGGTCACCACACCGGGGAGCGACAGCGGGATGACCATGCGGAAGAAGAATCCGAGTCGGCTCGCACCATCGATCGCGGCTGCCTCCTCGATCTCGTTGGGAATGGCCCTGAGGAACGGCACCAGGATGATGACGGTCGTCGGCAGGCCGAACGCGATCTGCGGGATGATGACGCCGAACAGGCTGTCGACGAGGCCGATTTTCTTGATGACGATGTACAGAGGGGTGATCGCGATGACCATCGGGAACATCAGCCCGGCGGCGAACAGGGAATACATCGCGCCCTTGAGCTTGAAGTCGTAGCGCGCGATCACGAAGCTCACCATCAGCCCGAGGACGACAATGCCGACGGTACTCACGAGCGCGACGATGGTGGAGTTGGCGAATTCACCCCAGAACGTCGTCGAGGTCAGTACGTCGGCGTAGTTGCCGAGGACCCAGGGGTCCGGCAGCGCGGACGGACTCGTGGTGAACTGCGAGTTGGTGCGGAATCCTCCGAGCACGATGAAGAGCACCGGTGCGACGCAGACCCCGATAAAGAGCAGCGCGATGAAGTAGGTGAACGGGTTCCCCCACTTCTGCGGTTTGTCACGGGGGTCGCGACGGCCGCTGGGCGTCTTCGGCTCCGTGTCGGAGGAGAGCCAGTCGTTGGCGGTCGTCGCGCCCATCAGGCGCCTCCTTCGGTGACGGCGCCCTGGAGGTCGCGGCGCAGGACGAAGCGCTGGTAGACCAGCGCGACGATGAGCGAGATCAGGAACATCACGACCGCGATGGCACTGCCGTAGCCGTAGTTGCCCGCGTTGCGGCCCTGGGCGATCATGTAGATCGCCATGGTCGAGGTGCCCGCGGTGCCCGCGATGTATGGACCCCAGATGATGTAGACGAGGTCGAACAGCTGGAGCGAGCCGATGATCGACAGGAACGCCCAGATGCGGATGGTCGGCCCCAGCAGCGGCAGCGTGATGCGGCGCTGGATCTTCCAGTAGGAGGCGCCGTCGATCTGAGCGGCCTCGAAGAGCTCTTCGGGGATCGACTGCAGGCCGGCAAGCATCAGGATCACCGCGAAGCCGATGTACTTCCACGAGATGATGCCCATCAGCGTCCAGAGCGCCAGGTCCGGGTCGGAGAGCCATTCGGCCTGCAGGGAGCCCAGGCCGACGTGTTGCAGGAGATCGTTCACCGCGCCGTTCGTCTGGAGCAGCAGACTCCAGCCGGTGCCGACGATGACCTCGGAGACGACGTAGGGCACGAAGATCAGGACGCGGATGACCGAGCGGCCACGGATCTTCTGGTTGAGCAGGAGCGCGAGGACGATCGCCAGCGGGCCCTGGATGAGCAGGGAGAGCACCAGGATCAGGAAGGTGTGCCACAGGACTTGCTGGAAGGCGGGATCGGTGAGGATCAGCTTGTAGTTGTCCAGGCCGACCCAGTCGGTGGGGGCTCCGTAGCCCTTCCACCGGTAGAAGCCGTAGAACGCGGCCAGCGCCACCGGGAAGATCACGAACGTCAGGAACATGATGATCGCCGGTCCGGACAGGATCGCGATCTCGAGTCGCATCTTGGCACGGCCACGGCGGCGCGCGGCCGCTCGCGGCGGAATCGGGGATGCGGGCCCGGCCGCATCCCCGATTCCGGGCGTGCCCTGCGACTGGCGGCCGGTGGCCGTGTCAGTACCCAGGGTATTGCTCATCGTCTGCGCACTCAGCCCTTCGCGGCAGCGGCGTTGGTGTCCTTGGCGATGTCGGCGGCGGTGCCCTTGCCCGCCATCAGGTTCACTACGGCGGTGTTCATGGCGTTGCCGACGTTCTGGCCGTACATGGTGTCGAGGAACATCATCGAGTAGGCGGCCTTGTTGAAGGCCTGCAGTGCCGAGATGTTGTAGGAGTCGGTGACGACCTCCTGGGCATCCTTGTTCACCGGGATCGTGAGGAACGCCTTGGCGAAGGCCTTCTGCTGGTCCTTGGTCACGAGGAACTGGAGGAAGCCGTAGGCCTCCTTGGGCGCGTCCTTGGAGAGCGAGAAACCGTCGAGACCGCCCATGAGGGCGGTCGGGTCGCCCTGGCCGCCGTCCACGGCGGGGAAGGGGAACCAGCCCAGGTCAGGAAGCTGCTTCTTGTCCGGGGTCAGGGTGGCGATCACCCCGGGGTTCCAGTTGCCCATGAGCTCCATGGCGGCCTTGTGGTTCGCGAGCATGCCCGCGGACGACCCGGCGCCCTGCTGCGACGAGTTCGTCAGGAATCCCTTCTGGAAGGGCTTGACCTCCAGGAACGAGGCCAGGTCCTCGCCGGCCTTGGTCCAGCACGGGTCGGTGAACTCGAGGGACTTGGCGGCCTTCAGCATGGTGTCCTGGCTGCACTCGCGCAGGGCGAAGTTGTAGTACCAGTGCGCGGCCGGCCAGGCGTCCTTGGCACCGACCGCGATCGGCGCGACATCGATCGCCTTCAGCTTCGCGACGGCGTCCTGGAGCTCGTCCATCGTCGTCGGCGTCGAGGCGATGCCGGCCTTCTTGAACAGGTCCTTGCTGTAGTAGATGCCCTCGGGCTGCGTGTCGACCGGCATCGCGTAGACCTTGCCGCCGACCGAATAGCCTTCGACAGCTGCCGCACCCGCGTTCGCCTTGTCAGCGGCGCTGAGTTCGAGCGCCTGGACCTGGCCGGCGTCGACCATGGCCTGCAATTTGCCGCCACCGCGCTGAAGGAAGATGTCCGGCGCGGAGCCCGAGTTGAGGGCGGTCTGCAGCTTGCCGTCGAGGTCCTCGTTCTGGATCGCCTGGATCTTGATCGTGACGTCCGGGTGCAGCTTGTGGTAAGCCTTCGCGGCTGCCTGCCAGTACTCCTCACCGGGCCCGGGCTGCGCGTTCTCCCAGAGAGTCAGCGTGACCTTGCCACCGGACGAACCGCCGCCGCTGTCGTCGCTGCCGCCGGCGCAGCCGGTGGCAGCCAGTGCGATGCCCAAGCCGATCGCGACAACCTTGGCTCTGCGTATGTCCCTCGTCATCGTGGAGACTCCCTGATCTGTCGTCATAGACACAATGAATGCGATAGTTCGCGCAAATTAATGGCCTGTTGGGGCACCAAGAATCTCGTACGCGCGCTGATCCAGTGTTCAAGTGGCACTGGGTCCGTAGCAGCCGTGGGCGTCCGTCACGTACGCGGATTCGCGACGATCACTACAGACCCTCACCTTCCCGACTCCAGGCATGCGCGTGTGGACGTGCCAGGGGACGGAGGTGACCGTACGGAGTCATCTCCGTTACGGAGAGGGCTCGATCGCTCGGAGTATGCGCTCGGCGCGGAGCGGCAGTCAATGACTTGTTTCCGAAAGTTTTTCGAAACTTGCGAGTGGCTGTCCGGAGTCGCCTTTCGAAACATTCGACGACGTCCCGTGATCAGCCGTCAGGTCGGGGCGGACGGGCGCGATCCCTCGAAGCCTGAGGCCCAAAGGCCGCCGCCACGTTCTCCCGCTGCGCATGGGCGGTCTCAACGAGAAGTGGAGTTCTTGCAGTTGCACGGAATCCCGAAGGACCGCGAACCCTTGACGGCAGGCAATTTTGTATCAAAACTACTGGCCCAGCGCAGGGGGGTTCGGATCGGATGTCGATCGTGATCGTCGATGCCGGCACCGGCGTGCGGGCCTCAACTCCGGGCCCGCACGAGGCGGGACACCTCGCCCCCGCACGGCCGGCCACTGCCGTCCCGCCCCTGCGACGTGCACTGCCGTGCGCAGCGCGCAGGGCCGAGCGCCTGACCGGAGCTCTCCGACGCACAGATCGAGATCATCCGAGCCCAGCCGCGAGGCACCGCCATGCCCCTGCCCCGCCGCAGACCGCCACGCCAGGCGGACGCACTGCCGGCCCGGGAACGCCCGCGTGATGCCGTCCCCGCCCAACGGTCCGCCGCCCCGCCCCGCGCCGACATCGAAGGACACGCAATGACCGGGATCCGCCGACGACTGTCCCGTTGGCTGCAGACCAGACAGCTCCGCGACGTCACACCAGGCCCGTACCACTACACGGTGCAGCGCGGTCTGTGCGTGCCCATGGAGGACGGTGTCGAACTCACCGCCGACCTGTACACGCCCGTCGGCGAGGTGAACCCGCCGCTGCCCACCATCGTCATCCGCTCCCCCTACGGCCGTCGAAGCAGCCTGACCCAGGCACCGGCGCTCGCCCGCGAGGGGTTCACCGTCGTGGTCCAGAGCTGCCGCGGCACCGCGGGATCGAGCGGGACATTCGCGCCCCAACTGGACGAGCAGCGTGACGGCATGACCACCCACCGGTGGGTACGACAGCAACCCTGGTTCACCGGCTCGGTCGCGACGTACGGGCCGAGCTACTTGGGTTACACGCAGTGGGCGGTGGCCGGGCAGATGCAGCGCGAGGATCCTGACCGTGCACCGGACGCGCTCTGTCTGATCAACACGATGCCCGACTTCGGCGCGATCACCTGGGACAACGGTGCCTTTTCGCTGCGCAACGCGCTCGGCTGGTCGCGGTCGATGTGCCTGCCGGGCCGCCGCGGCCTCATGCCCCTGCTGCGCCTCATCCCTCTGCCCGACCGAAAGCTGGAGAAGGCCTTCGACGTGCTGCCGCTGGGGGCCGGTGACAGCGCCGCCACCGGGCAGCCGATCAGCTGGTACCAGGACTGGCTCACCCACGAGAATCCCACCGACGCGTACTGGACTCAGCAGTCGCATACCGCGTCGGTTCCCGACGTCACCGCGTCCGTCTACATGAGCACCGGCTGGTACGACATATTCCTGCCCTGGCAGCTGCGCAACTACGCCCAGCTCGCAGCCGCCGGCCGGCCGCCGCGCCTGACGGTCGGTCCGTGGAACCACACCACCGGCGGAACCGGACCGTCTTTCGTCGAGTCCGTCGAGCACCTCAAGGAGCAGTTCGCCGGCGTACCCGGCCGGCGCGTCGCGCCCGTCCGCACCTTCCTCACCGGCGCCGAGCAGTGGCACGACCTGCCCGCCTGGCCCCCGCCCGGCACTGCCGTGCGGTCCTGGCAGCTGCACGATTCCGGCCTGCTCGACCCAGCTGCCCCGACCGGAGGCGTCACCCGCTACACCTACGACCCCGACCATCCCACACCCGCTGTCGGCGGCCCCGGCCTGAACCCGGATTCGGGGCCGGTCGACAACGCCGCCCACGAATGCCGCGCCGACGTCACCGTCTTCCGGAGCGCCCCGCTGGAGGACGCTGTCATCGTCGCCGGCGAGCCGGTCGCCCGGATCCGGTTCCGCTCCTCCGCTCCCAGCGCCGACGTGTTCGTCCGGATCTGCGACGTGCACCCCGACAACCGTTCCATGACCGTCTGCGACGGCATCCGCCGCATCGGAAGCACCGGCACGGCCGCAACCGACCCACAGCCCGACGAAGACGGCTTCGCCGAGGTCGACGTACCACTGTGGCCGGCCTTCCACCGATTTGCGGCCGGTCACCGCATCGGCATCCAGGTCAGCTCGGGCGCGCATCCGCGTTACGCCCGCAACCCCGGCACCGGCGAACCAGCCCTCACCGCCACGGTCACCGTCCGTGCCGAGCAGGAGATCTCGCACGACACCGCCCGTCCCTCCCGGATCGACCTGCCGCTGTGGGCCTCATGACCACGGCGGTCATCCCGTCCACCGGAGGTGTGCTCCGGAAGTAGCGCCGTCCGTCCGGACGGTGCGCCCCGTGGCGCCCGGCGCGCGTGCTCGCAAGGAGTCGCGAAACGGGCGGGACTCCGGAACGCGGCCCAGCGGTCACGGGACAGCCGCGGGCCCGCTCGACGGCGCCCGCCACCTCGAAGGGAACACACTCTGTGCATACGTACGACAACCCCGTCATCAGCGGGTTCCATCCCGATCCGAGCGTGTGCCGGGTCGGTGACGACTACTACCTGGTGTGCTCCAGTTTCGAGTACTTCCCCGGGCTGCCCATCTTCCACAGCAAGGACCTCGTGCACTGGGAGCACATCGGCAACGTGCTCGACCGGCCCGGGCAACTACCGCTGCCTCTCCCCGGTGCCAAGGCGTCCGGCGGCCTCTACGCCCCCACGATCCGCCACCACGACGGCCGTTACTGGGTCATCAACACCAACACGGACGGCGGCGGCAACTTCATCGTCTCGGCCGAGCGGCCCGAGGGTCCGTGGACCGACCCGGTGTGGATCGACTTGCCCGGCATCGACCCCGATCTGGCGTGGGAGACGGACGGCACGTGCTGGTGCGCCTTCTCCGGGCCGCAAGGGGGCATCAACATGGCCCGGATCGACCCGGTCGAGGGGGAGGTGCTGGAGGGACCTTTTGCCACATGGTCGGGCACCGGCCTCACCTTTCCGGAGGCACCGCACCTCTACCGCATCGGCGAGTGGTGGTACCTGCTGATCGCAGAAGGCGGCACCGAGCGCGGCCACAGCGTGTCGATCGCCAGGGGCCGCTCTCCGCGCGGCCCCTGGGAAGGCGCACCCGCCAACCCGCTTCTGTCCCACAGCGGAACGGCCCGCTCCATCCAGAACACCGGCCACGCCGACCTGGTCGAGGCTCGCGACGGCAGTTGGTGGATGGTGCTGCTCGGCGTCCGGCCCCGCGGCTTCACTCCCGACGTGCACGTGCTCGGCCGCGAGACGTTCCTGACTCCGGTGGAATGGGACGAGGACGGCTGGCCGGTCGTCGCACCCGTTCCCGAACACCACCCGGCTCCCGGCGGTGCCTGGCACCCCGTTCCGTCCCTGCCCGCCCGCGACGACTTCGACGAGCCGGGTCTCGCTCCGTACTGGGTCTCGCCGTTCAGCCGCCCGGCGGACTCCTGGTCGCTCAGCGAGCGCCCCGGCTGGCTGACCCTGAAGGCCACCGGGGCCACCCTCGACCGCCCCGGGTACACCTTCGTCGGCCGTCGCCAGCAACACCACGACTGCCGCATCTCCGCCGCGGCCGACCCGGGGACGGGACGCGGTGGCCTCAGTGTGCGCCTGGACGAGGCCCATCACTACGAACTGGAGGTCGGGGACGGACAGATCGGCGTCGTTGCCCGGATCGGTCCACTGCGCCAGACCGTGGCCGCCCGGCCGGTCCCGTCCGGGCCGCTGCACCTCACCATCACCATCCGGACGTCCGGCCTCGTACCCGCCTCACCCGAACTCACCGACGGCGGGACCACCGGCCCCGACACCATCGCCTTCTGGCTCGGCGATCCCGACGCCGCGGACGCCCGGCCGCTTGCCGAACTGGACGGGCGCTACCTGTCCACCGAGGTCGCCTGCGGCTTCACCGGCCGCGTCATCGGTATGTACGCCACCGAGGGCACGGTCTCGTTCGACTGGTTCACCTACGCCCCCGCCTCGACGCCCTCCGCCTGAGGTTCGGCGTCCGCCGCCTGCCACACCTGCGTGACTGCGGTTGCCGCACGCGGGACCGCCCACACCTGGCGTGGGAGCTTCTCCTGCTGCGGTAGCGGCAGCCGGGCGGCAGGAGCTGTCCGCCATCGCTGCCGGGGGCTCGCGGCCGGTGTCAGGAAAGTCGCCCTCGGCCGGCCCGAAGTTCGCCACGTCGGACCCACCTGACGGGTCATTAACCCGGACGTGGTCCTGCGTAACACGGCTGCGACGAGTTCGCGATGGCATCCACTCACGAGTCCGGCGGCTACCCGAAGAGCGTGAACCTGGTGACGTCAGGCAGCAAGTGCGCCCAACTGTTCACAGACAAGATGGGCGACGGATCGACGAACTTCGGCATCATGGCAGATACCCGAACAGCAACGAACGGACCGAGCGGCACGGAGCGGTGCGGGCGTGCGGGGATCCCGAGCACGCAGAATCAGAGAGCATTCAGCGGCGTCCTCGACATTGCTGAAGCGGCTGCGGTCGGGCTCGCACAAGAACTCCACCTACACCGCGTTCCGCGAGGTCGGCCGCGTGATCCGCACGGTGCAGCTGCTGCGCTACCTCTCGGATGCGCCGCTTCGGCGGCGGGTGACCGCGGCGACGAACAAGGTGGAGTCGTTCAACCGGTTCTCCCAGTGGGTCGGCTTCGGCAACCAGGGCGTCCTCGCCGACAACGACCCTATCGAGCAGGAGAAGACGATGAAGTTCAACGCCCTGCTCACAAACGCGGTGATCTTCCACAACGCCTGGATATCGCAGAGATCGTCCGCCAGCTCCTTCAGGAGGGATGGGAGATCGACCAGGAAGACCTGGCCCACATCTCGCCGTACCTGACCGAGCACATCAAACGGTTCGGCGAGTGCTCCACCCACGAACTCGGCATCCAGCCCGAGGCGTACCACCCACACCTCGACGTCGACTTCAGCCCGTTGCGCAGCGACGACCGGTCGGGTGCCGACGGCTACAGACAGGCAGCCTGATCCCGCGCGAGCGTCGCGTTCCGTTCGCGGCCGTCGTCGGCGGTGCGGATCCAGGCAGGATGCAGGACCGCGAGGACTAGGCAGGCGGAGGCCATCGTGCCCCAGAGACCTGCCGCTCCGGCGTGCTCGAGCAGCTGTGTCCCGGCGAGTGGGGCGGCGATCCCGCCGATGCCCCAGCTTGTGCCATAGACCGCCAGGTATCGGCCCTTTCCGCCGGCGGGGGCCAGGCGTGCGACGAATGCGTACGCGCGGCCCACGAGGAGCAGGTCGCCCACGCTCCATACGATGGTTGCCGCGATGTAGATAACCAGGTCGTGAGCAAGCGCGTATCCGGCAAGGCCAAGGGCCAGCAGGAGATAGCCGCCGGCGAAGGCGGCAGGTTCCGGGAGTGTGGCGAGTCGATTGAGCCGCAGCAATGGCTGCCCGGCAGTGATGGTGAGGGCGGACGTGGTGAACAACAGTCCGGCGTCAGTCGGTTGCAGCCCGCGCAGTTCCAGGGCCAGTGGCAGCGCGATCATGATCTGGAGATAGACCACCCCGAACAGCGTCCCTGCCGCGAGCATCACGAGCAATGAGCGATCTCGCCAGGGGGCGACGGTGGTCGCCTGCTGGGTTGCCGCTGTCGTGGTGTGGTGATCCGCGGGCAGGACAAAATGCACGGTCAGCGCGCAGAGCAGGCAGGTAAGGGCATCGACCACGAAAAGCCACCGCAGGTCCCAGCGCCCCAACCCGGCTGCCAAAAGACCCGCACCCATGCCGGCTACGGCCAGGGCCGCGTTCAACAGGCCATAGGCACGGACCTGTTCACCGGGCGCCACAACATCGGCGATCATCGCCTGGCTGGGCGGCTCGTAGATCTCGAAGGCCAACCCCATCAACACTGCGAAGCAGGCTGCCGACACCAGGCCCTCGGACAAGGCGATGCCCAATTGCGCCACCGCGCACCCGGTCAGCCCGACCACGATCGTGCGGCGTCGACCGATACGGTCGGCCAGGCGACCACCGGCCAGGCGCGAAGGAATCGTGGCCAGCCCGAAAGCGGCGCTGATGTACCCGGCGACGACGGTACTGGCACCGAAGCTCGTCGTGATCAGCACAGTGAGGAACGACAGGGAGAACGCCCCTAGCCGGTTCACCGCCCGCGCCACAATCAGCAGTCGCACCGTGCGTGGCAAATACTTTCCGCCCTGTGCAGGCCCCATGAAGCCCTCTCGTGCGTGACCGACGAAGCAGGTATCGTCGGTTGCGCATGCACGCTAGAGGTCCAAGGAGTAACCGGTCAAGTGATGTTCGATGGTCACGTTGTGACGCTGCTCGATGCGGCCGTCTCCCTCGTGAATACGCTGACCGACGGCACCCGACAGGGCCGCCCCTACACCGCCCCGCACGGGGAACAACTCCCGCAGGCGGTGCACGAAGCGCTACCGCTTTCGTCGCAACGTCCCACGGTCGAACCGGGTCACGCCGCCTATCTCGCGCACACCGCCCAGCAGATGCGGGCGGTGTTCGAGGCCGTCGACAGCGGCCACATCGATCAGGCGGCCCAGCTGGTAAACGTCCTGCTGGGCACCGCCGGCGCCCGCCCTCAGCTCGATCGCGTCGATGGCGAGCCCTGGCAAGTCCACTTCCACGGCTCCGAAGACAGCCTCGCCGTGGGATGGAGTGCCGGATGTGCCACCGCCCTGGCACTGGCGATCGGCAGCAACCTCGCCGGACGCCTCGGCGTCTGCACGGCCCCGCTCTGCGACCGCGTGTACGTGGACGCATCCCGTAACGCGGTCCGCCACTTCTGCTCCACCGCCTGCCGAAGCCGAGTCAAGGCAGCGGCCTTCCGGGCGCGCAAAGCGTCCCGGGGCTGAGCATCTCCCGGCTCCGGCGCCGGGCTGGTCGACGTGCCTCCACGTGCGATGAGGCGCTCGAACTCCTGAAGAACGTGACGGAGCAGGGGGTGAACGACGTACAGAACTCCATCCCGCATCTACCGCCCGGAGGGAGCGGAGACGCTCTTCACCGCACGGAGCAGATCAAGGCGATGCATGCGGCGGTGAATCCGTACGACCAGTGGACGCTGGCGGCGACGAAGAAGCTGTTGGAGGTGTTCGCCGACAGGTCCATCCCGGCTCGGATGCGCGGCGAGCGCTACTCCAGCATCGTGTTCGGCGGCCACACGGCCGACCGCCTCTCGCAGCTGCTGAATCGTGAACTCAACGAGCTGCGAACGTACTTCATGGAGCTGGGCAACGAGCTGTACCGGCTGAAGGAGAAGTACGCCCACCACCAGGGCGGCCGGACCTTGGTCCTGGACACCAACGACCTGCTGCACTACTCCCGGTACGACAAGATCCCCTGGGCCGGCGTGTACGGGAAGAACGCCGTCGTCGTGATCCCCCACGTCGTCGTCGACGAGATCGACAAGAAGTCCTACGCGACCAGCGACTCCATCCGTAAGCGCGCCCGAGGCGTGTTCGGGCTGCTGGAGCAGACCCTCACCGATCAGCGTGACGGCCACGCGATGGCCGGCGGCGTGCGGGTCGAGGTGCTTCTCGACGAACCCCAGCACGTGAGGCTGCCGAACAACGACGACGAGATCGTGGCCCGTGCCTGCGAGCTCCAGCAGGCCGTCGGCCCGGTTCAGGTCACCGTGCTGACCGGAGACAACGGCATGCGGGCACGCGCGCTTGCGTGGGGCCTGAACGCCGACAAGCTGCCGGCCAAGTACCGGATCGAACAGGTCAGCACCCGCGCCAGGGCCGAGTACCTGAAATCCATCACGGCGCTGGAAGAGCAACCATCAGCGCTCACTCCCGGCTGACCGATGGCGCAGAGCGGGCCCGGACCGATCGGTCCGGGCCCGCTCTGCGCCATCAGCCGCCCGCCCCCGAGCACAGACCAGGACTGTCAGTGCTGCCGTCTACCTTGTCGGTAGATGTCACGAAGGGGTCGAGCATGAACTCCAGCTACTACCAGAACCAGTTGGACCGGAAGAGGAACGAGCGCGCCACAGCCCTGAAGCGGGCGAGCGATCTGGGATCGAAGCAGGCGGACAAGCAGGGCAAGGCCGCGAAGAAGGCGGCGGCGGCCGGGAAGGCCGGCAGCCCCAACGTGGGGAAGAGCCGGCTGCGGACCGCCCAGCGCTACGAGAAGGAGGCCAACACCGCCGCGACCCAGGCCAGCACCTGGACGGCGAAGGCAGCCAAGCTCGAGAAGGAGATCGCCGTCCTGACCACGAAGCTGGCCAAGGCGCAGCAGGCGGAACGAGAAGCCCACGAAGCGGCGCGTCGCCGCGACGAGGACGAAGCACGCCGGATCGCCGCCGCGCAGCAGCAGGGAATCGAGAGTCGCCTGTCGGCGGCAGAAGGCCAGGTAGATATCGTGATGAAGGAACTCCGCGCCCCGAAGCCGGAGAAGCTGCGGATCCTGCTGCTGGGCGCGTCGTCCGCCGGAGACCTGCGCGTCGGTCAGGAGCAGCAGCGGATCCGCGCAGCCGTGGAACGCGCCACTCACCGCGACCTCGTGGAGTTGGATGCCCATCCGGCCGCGACCGCCGACGTGTTCCTGAACGCTTTGACCCGGTTCAAGCCGCACGTGGTGCACTTCTCCGGGCACAGCGGCCACGACCTGATCTCCTTTGAGAGGGGAGAGGACGACTTCCACGAAGAGGCCATCGTCAGCGCCGACGCCTTCGCCAGCGCCATCGCGGCGGTGGACGAGAAGCCGCTCCTGGTGCTGCTCAACTCCTGCCATTCCGCGACCCAGGCGCAGAAGCTGGTCGACACGGTGCCGTTCGCGATCGGCATGTCCGACTCCATCCAGGACACCGACGCCATCACCTACGCCGCACGCTTCTACGCGTCGGTGGCCGATGGCCAGTCCGTTCAGGGTGCGCACCTGCTCAGCAAGGCGGCCATCGCGCTCAACGGTCTCCCCGACGATGAGCTGCCCATCCTTGCGCACCCGGCCGACGTCGATCCGGGCACGACGAAGCTGGTGACTCCTCCGCCGGCCTGACCAACACGTACGGGGCGAGGGCGTTCGCCCTGTTCCGAGCGGGAGCCGGGGGCCACTCTCTGTCCCGGCTCCCGCTCGGAACAGGGCCAGCCACGTCGGCGTACAGGCAAACGTGCACAGTCAGGTACGCCCGAACGTACACAGGGGTCTCGGTGCGAAATGAGCTGGTCTCAAGACCAATAGGCGTTGCCCCGCGCCGTGGGGCAGGCGGGTAGGACGACGCCACCTGGATCGCGCACTCTGGCGGTTGCGGTCCAGATGGCGTTCAGCGAGCGGCGGTTACTCGGCGAGCAGCTCGACCGGGATGTTGCCGCGCGTGGCGTTGGAGTACGGGCAAACCTGGTGGGTGGCCTCGATGAGCGCGCGACCGACTTCTCGGGACAGGCTGTCCGGTAGCTTCGTCCGCAGGCTGACTTCGAGCTGGAAGCCGCCCTGCCCGTTGGGGACGAGGCCGACTTCGGCGGTGACCGACATGCCCGAGACGCTGATCTCCTTCTTCTGCGCCACCAGCTGCATGGAGGTGGCGAAACAGGCCGCGTAGCCCGCCGCGAAGAGCTGTTCGGGGTTGGTGCCGTCTCCGGTCCCGCCCAACTCTTTCTGGAGGGCCATCTCGACGTCCAACTTGCCGTCCGAACTGACGGCGCGGCCGTCGCGGCCGGTCGCGGTCGCGACGGCGGTGTACAGGCTCATGTGCTGCCCTTCTGGTAGACCGATCGGTCAATCTGTCTGGCGCACTCAGCGTATGGAGGTCAGGTGCCGCTCTCCATGGCTCACCGTCTCCGTTTCATATCTGGTCGTCTTGCGTGTAGCGGCCTCGCGATACGATCTGACGATGGACGTACTCAGCGATGCGATCGGCGTCATGCGTATGGGGCGCCCGCATTCCACTGAAATCCGCAAGCACGCTCCGTGGGGAGTGCGGGCCGAGCCGTTCTCCGGGGCCGGCTTCCACGTGGTGCTGGAAGGGACATGCTGGCTGATCCCGCCGATGGGCGCCGCGATCGCCCTGAGCGTGGGCGATGTGGTGTGCCTTCCGCACGGCTGCGGGCACGCTCTGGCCGACAGTCCGTCGACGTCCCTCACCGGCGCACACTCGGCGTCCCTGCGGGAGATAGCACCCGGTGCCGACGACGGCAAAGGGGCCAC
Source organism: Streptomyces sp. NBC_00236 (assembly GCF_036195045.1). Classification (NCBI taxonomy): domain Bacteria; kingdom Bacillati; phylum Actinomycetota; class Actinomycetes; order Kitasatosporales; family Streptomycetaceae; genus Streptomyces; species Streptomyces sp. NBC_00236. The sequence continues at coordinate 451,356 of NZ_CP108100.1, forward strand.
GACGGTCCTGCTGTGCGGCGCGTACACGCTCGATCAGACCCGGCCGCATCCGCTGTTCGAGGAACTGCCCGAGGTTATCCACCTTCCGGCACGTCTCGGCCACCGCACGCCGCTACATGCTGCCGTCAACCTGCTCGGCGACGAGATCGCCAACCCCGACCACGGAACCGAAGCGGTCGTATCGGCCCTGCTGGACATCATGCTGCTGTACATCCTGCGGGCCTGGCTCGACGAGCAAACCGACGACGGCCCGGCCACCGGGTGGGCCGCGACGCTCCGCGATCCGGCGATCACCGAAGCGCTGCGCCATATCCACCAGGAACCCGCCGGACAGTGGACGGTCGAAGCGCTGGGCGCGAAAGCCGGACTGTCGCGGGCGGCCTTCTCCCGCCGGTTCACCTCGCTGGTCGGCAAACCGCCGCTGGGCTACCTGACCTGGTGGCGGATGACGCTGGCGGCGCGACTGCTGCGCGACAGCGACAAGCCGGTACAGACCGTCGCGCAGCGCACCGGATACACCTCCGAATTCGCCTTCGCCAAAGCGTTCAAACGAGAGTACGGCTTGGCCCCCGGTCGGTACCGCCAGCAGTCGCGGAGGTAGTCCGGTCAGCACACCTTGACGTCCACGGCCTCCTGTTGGACGCAAGCCTGATCTGCCGCTGACCGCGCGCTGTCCACCACAGTCGCAATCCGACGGTCCCCACGGCGCGAGACCTTGGAGCTGTGCACGTGTCCCCGTACACGCTTGTGCACCTCAACCTGTACGCCGACAGGCCCTGTTGTTGCAGTTGTCCGCGGTCGTTCCGGTGGTGTCCAGCCTTTTCACCCCGGGGGTGTGACTGTCTTGCTCACAGGTTAGGGAACGCGGCCGACAAACCGGGCCGCCGGCCTCGCTACACGTCGGATATGACGGGCGCGGAGTGGGCCGCGGTGAGGACGATGCTGCCGGCCCCGGCTTGGATGGACGGCCGGGGAGGCAGGCCGGAGGGCTACTGCCACCGGCAGATGGTCGACGCGGTGCGGTATCTGGTCGACAACGGGATCAAGTGGCGGGCGATGCCGGCGGACCTCCCGCCCTGGGACCGGGTCTACGCGTGGCCCATCAGCATGCGGCAGGCGCTCGCCGCGACGGGCAGGCCCAGAACCAACCGCCGGGCGCCACCCGCACTGAGCCCGACGACCACGGGCTGGGCCGGTCGCGGGGCGGTTTCACCACCAAGATTCATCTGGCCTGCGAACAGGGCCAGCGGCCACTGTCTGTGCTGGTCACCGCAGGCCAACGCGGGGACAGCCCTCAGTTCGCCGCCGTGCTGGAAGGCATCCGGGTTCCCCGCACCGGACCCGGCCTCCCCGTGTCCGCCCGTTGCGAGTGCGAGGCGACAAAGCGTACTCCTCCCGTGCCAACCGGGCCTACCTGCGAAAGCACGGAATCCCGTGCACGATCCCCGAAGCGGCCGACCAGGTCGCCAACCGCAAGCGGCGAGGAAAGACCGGCGGGCGACCTCCGGCCTTCGACCGCGAGGACTACAAGGCCCACCACGCGGTCGAGTGCGGAATCAACCGGCTCAAGCGCAACCGCGCGGTCGCCACCAGGTTCGACAAACTCGCCGTCCGCTTCGAGGCCACCGTCCTGATCGCCGCGATCTGCGAATGGTTGTGACCGGCCAGGGCTGTCGGTTCCCCATGCCATGCTGACCGCGACCAGGGCGAACAAAGCGAGGGAGAAACGACGATGGGGGCTCAGTACTACGGCGCCGACAGCGAGAACGGCGACCGCATCGACGACCCCTCCGAGGACGCGCTGTTCATGATGATCAGCGACCTCAACGACTCCGACAACACCTTCGTGGTCGTCCAGCCCGACGAGGAGCCCCCGCCTGGTTCGCCTCAGTGGCCGTCCTGGACGAAGGCGACTACGAGATCGTCCGCCGCGACACCATCCGCAACGAGCACGAGGTCACAACGGCGACCAGCATCAACGACATCTCCCGCGACCTCGCCTTCTGGATGGCTGGCCGCAACTTCCCCGGACGGCCGCGGGAGCCCTCCGCCCAAGCCTGGCGGGCCTCCTCGATTTCCTCCTGGGAACGCCCGATGAAGTTCCACCACCACTTCATCCGCATCTATTTCCGCAGGTCAGAGGCATTCGAGTCCATCAAAGTCAGCAAAAGTCAGCATCGGAGCACCTCCGGGCAGTCCGACTCGCCGGAAATTGCCAGCTGCTCCCAAGCACGCCGATCGGCGTCACACCTCGAACTGAGCCGCCGCGACGGGACATCTCTCACGTGTCTGCTGCGACCCAAAGATGAGGATGGTCAGCCCGGCTCACCGAACCGATAGCCGGTGGCCCACTCGACGCGCCCCGAAGTGATCTCAAGACTGTCGCGACAGCTCCGACACCGCTTCCCAACAGACCGTGAAGGAATCCATGACCGGCGGTGGCGTACGACCGAGCCAGTAGAGCGCCTCACGAAGGGCTGACAACCCTCTACCCAGAGTGATCGAGTCCTGCAAAACTGGCGCGATGAGACGTGTGCACCTGGAAGCGGCCGAAGATCATGTCGAGCGCCTGGCGAGAGAGCACGATCCCGTGGGAGCCGTGAAGGAGCTCATTTGGAACGCGCTGGACGCGGACGCCATCAAGGTCACGGTGGCCATTGAGCGGTCGGCCACCGGTGCGGTGGACAAGGTCATGATTACGGACGACGGGGAGGGCATCACTCCTGAGGGGTGCACGACCGCTTTCGAGAGAATCGGTGGTTCGTGGAAGAAGCACAGCCACACGACGGTCGGCGGACGCCCCCTGCACGGCCGTGCGGGTCAAGGCCGTCTGCGTGCGTTCGCACTCGGCGCCTTCATCAGGTGGACCACCGTCGCCAAGGGAATTGACGGCCTGCGCAAGACAACGGTGACGGCGCACAACGCCTCGCGCAACGACTTCCAGATCGGCGACTCCACGCCCGCAGGAGAGCCCACGGGAACGCTGGTCGAGGCTTGGGGTCGGCAGTCGGTGGTTCTGGACCGCCTTACCGCCGATCGCGCACGGAGTCTGCTGACGACGGAGTTCGCTCCCTACCTGGCCAGGTATCCCAAGGTCGAGATCGTCTTCGATGGGGAGAAGATCGACCCCACTGCGGTCATCCAAGCGCAGTCCGAGGAGCGCGTCGAATTCGAGCACGACGGTGCTATGGAGACCGCTGTCGTCCGGATCATCGAGTGGGACATGCGGGTGGATCGCGAGCTCCACCTGTGCGATGCCCTCGGCGTCCCCATCGATATCACGGAAACCAGGATCCAGGCGCCCGGCTTCGATTTCACCACCTACGTCCTCTGGGACCGGATGACGGAACACCGGGGCGACTTCCTGCTGGGCGAAGCGTCCGACGGCCCGGTGGCATCCCTTCTGGCCGCCACGCGGGAACATCTGAGGTCGCACTTTCGGAAGCGGGCCGTGGAGCGCCGCAAGGAGGTGGTCGACCAGTGGAAGGACGCCGGCCTCTACCCGTACCGTGCCGAGCCAACCAGCGAGGCCGAGAAGGTCGAGCGGGAGACGTTCGACATCGTGGCGTCTACCATTCATCGCCACATGCCTCGGCCAGCGAAGCATCAAAAGGCCACGCTCGCCCTGCTGCGCGAATCGGTCAAGCACCAGCCAAGCAACGTGAACCGAATCCTCGACGAGGTCTTCCGACTCACGAGCGACGACAAGTCGGAGCTCGATCGCCTCCTGAATCGTACAAGCCTGTCGAGCATCATCAGAGCGTCCACGAGCGTCGCGGACCGGTTGGATTTCCTCGCGGCCCTCTCCCACATGGTCTTCGATCCGGAGGTCAAGAAGCTCGTCAAGGAGCGGTCGCAGCTCCACAAGATCCTTGAGAACGAGACGTGGGTGTTCGGCGAGCACTACCAGCTGCTCGTGAGCGATCGCTCCCTCAACCGTGTGCTCGATCGCCACCTCGGCCTCATCGGGCGGGACAACCGGAGCCCTCAGCCCGTGTACCGGGATGACGGGTCGGTGGGGATCGTCGACCTCATGCTGTCGAGATCCAGGCGCGAGCACGACCGACAGCAGCATCTGGTAGTGGAGTTGAAGGCGCCCAAGGTCAAAGTGGGTGACAAAGAGCTCCAGCAGATCAAAAGTTACGCGCTCGCCGTGGTCGAGGACGCCCAATTCGCGGACGTCCGGGCCGAGTGGGACTTCTGGCTCGTCACTTCAGAGATGAGCAAGGTCCTGAGAGCGGAAGCCAGGCAGGCGGGAAGGCCCCGCGGGTGCATCTGGGATCTGAAGGAGAACGAATACACCGTCCGCGTCTGGGTCAAGACGTGGTCAGAGGTGATCGACGAAAGCAAGGGCCGCCTGCAGTACTTCAAGGAGCACTTCGACCATGACCCGTCGGTGGAGCAGGCAATCGACTACCTGCGTCACTCCCACCTTCCGTACCTTCCAGATGCTCTTATTCCAGCTCCGCGTGAAGGGCAGACAGGCGACACCGGAGCCGGCGTCTCGGGGTCGACGGACGCAGCAGCGGATCTGGTGTGAAAGTAGGCGCGACGACAGACCCCAGGCTACGGGGCCCATTCCAGCCTCACGCTGACGCGTGCTGAAGGACGAGAGCAGCCCGGACGATCGGGGTGATGCGGTTAGCTCGTTCTCTATCCTCGGCGGTCCGTGGCTGGGTCGGGCGGGCCCATGAAGGCGTCAAGCTCTTCGATGATCTTGCGGAGTTCGCGGGCTCCGCGAGGCGACATTGCTCGGATCACGCCGTCGATTAGGGCACGGCTTTCGACTGGGTTGCCGCAGCAGTACCAGTGCACGTTGCCGAACTCGTCGTCGTGCCAGAGCTCGCGTTCGGGGCGGTGGACGTAGTCCCTCCACAGGCGCAATGCCGCGCTGGTATCTCCCGGCTGGAGGTAGTTCCGCGTGCGTTCAAGGCGGACGATCTCAGACAGTGCTCGCGGGGAGAGGCGGTCGATGGCCAGGCTTGAATGCTGTGGTTGCTGCCGGTCCGGGACTTCGGCCCGGATGCGTCCTGGCCGTCTACGCGGCATGGACCTTTCGGTTGGTCGTCATGCCGTACATGGTGCCACGACCTCGAACGGTGCATCGAACGGGTTCGCTCGCCTGGGTATTCGCCGGACGTGGGGGCGGCCTTCGTCTGGTCATGTGCTCCGACCAAGGTGCACATGACCACGACGAAGGCCATGAGCGTTCGTCTGCTGCCTGCGGCGGTCGCACCCTCGACGTCGCCGTGCTCCTCCAGGGATTCCGCCAGCCGCTGGACGGCCTCCTCGTGTCCGTCAGTCGCACGCTCTCCGGCAGCACCATGATCAGCTCGGGCATCACGAGGGCTCCTTGCGCGGGTGCGCGGGACGGTGCGTGCGCGGGCCAAGAGGTACCGAAGCCCCGACTGGGTCCGCCAGGACTTCGGTAGAGACGGGGTCACCCCACTTGTTTGTCGTCGTCCACTTCGAAGAGTGGGCTCAGGGGAGCGTCAAGAGCGAAGGTCGCAACCTCTAGAAGTTCCGTGACGTCGAGGCCCGACGCGCTTATCTCCTCTGGCCCATTCAGCTCAAGTTGGCACCAGGAGCAGTGAAGAGAGCTGAGGGCCAGAGCGGCATCCGTGGCAGTGGCAGTCGGATCCGGCGCGACCATCACCGTTGCTGTACCTCGGCACCCTGGGCAGCCCGCAGTTCCAATCACGGTCACGATCTCCGGGTCCGCGTCAGGAGCGGTCGTATCGAGGTAGAAGGAGAAACTGGATCCGCTTCCGAGGATCTTCGCCTTGGACTGCGTGGCTCCCGGCCACCCCTTGAACCGGTCCTCGAAGAGATGCCGAGCCTGTCGGATGCGTAGCTGGACGTCTCGCTCGACGGTGCTCCGTTGTCTGTCGACGGCTGCATTCACGGCACTGGCCCAGCGGCCCCAGAAGGCGTCCACCGGCTTTCCGAGGTGCTGCAACATCGTCTCGATGTTCTGAGCAAGGGACGGCAACAGTACTTTGGCCTCGTCCCCCACAGTCGAGTGGGCAGTACCGTTTCGCAGCTCGATCAATTGGTCGAGGTCTTGGTCCACCCCAAGTACGCCAAGGCGCCGAACCCGCTTGACGGCGTCGAGGGCGCCCACCGTCCGGACCTTCTTGCTTTCGAGTTCCAAGTGGCCACCGAGGTACAGCAGCATGTCCGAGCTGGCGTTGCGAGTCTCAAGAAGGTAGGTGGGGTGTTTTGAGACCAAGACGGCCTTGGCGAGCCGCTCGGCAGCGACTCCACCATGGAGGGCGAACTCGTCGTACTCTCGGCGCCCATGGTCTTCCATGGCTCGGTGGGCGGCCTTCACCGCGCCCCTGTAGAAACTCTCGAATGAGAGCGAATCGTCCATGTCAGGACGGTAACCGCCGCTGTAGTACTGGGCGACCGATTCCGGAGATCGAGGAACCGGACTGCCAGAGCTACTCGGTCAGCGGCCGGCCCCCTTGCCCGAGTGGGACGGCCAAGGCGCTAAAGTCCTTGGGCGTCTTCAATGCTCGAGGACACAAGGAGAACGTCTCCTGGGCAGGCCACAACGGCTCTACGTAGCAGGAGCAAGCGCCTGACGTAGCTGGGCCGCAGCCACGCTCATCGGGGAGCGCCCGGGGCTAAGGGTTGTCCCGTAAATGATCTTCTGGTCGCCTCAGGCATGGTTGGCCGCTGTGCCTGCTGCCTTATCCCGCAAGTGCGAGGTTGTGCATGCGGGCGATGCCGAGCATGGCGTGATGGACGCCGTCGCCTTTGAGACGGCAGTCGCGAAGGATCTTCCAGGTCTTCATGCGGGCGAAGACGTGCTCGACGCGGGCGCGGACCTGCTTGTGAGACTTGTTGTGCGCCTGCTTCCACTCGGGCAGTTCTTCGCCTTTGCGGCGGCGGTGGGGCATGACAAGTCCGGTGCCCGGGTAGCCGCCGTCGGCGATCGTCATGGTTCTGCCGACGGCGGCTTTGGCGCCGGAATCCTCCCATGCCTTGCAGTCGTTGCGGTTCCCGGCAAGCGGCCGGCCGACCACGACGATCAGTCGGGTGTCGGCGTTGATGACGACCTGGTGGTTGGTGGAGTACCTGTAGTTCTTGGACTGCGCGGCAATCGCGTGGTCCCGGGTGGGGACCAGGGTGCCGTCCACGATGAGCACGGCGTCCTTGGCGAACCGCTTGCAGGGCTGGAGCGCGAGCATCGGCCCGAGGTGGCCGATGATCCGGTCCGCGGCCGACTTGGACACCCCGAACAGCGGGGCAAGCTGCCGCATGGTCAGGTTCGTGCGCCAGTAGGCCGCGACCAATAGGGCCCGGTCCTCCAACGGCAGACTCCACGGTCGGCCCCTGCGGACTGCGTCCGCACCCTCGCGCCGCAGAACCGTCACCAACTTCCCGAACTGGCGCGGGCTCAGCCCGGTGAACGGGACTATCCAGGACGGCTCCGACGCCGTGATCACACCAGCCACTACGTGATCGTTTCACCCGATGAGAAGCGACCACCGTCCCGTACCCTCTCGGCCTGAGTCGGTCCAGAATGTCGCCGTGGCAGACCAAGAGCACAACGAGGCAGCGGTACGCACATTCCTATCGTGCGCCACCGAGGTGGCGCGACTGATGGATCTCGGGGACGCGGCCGACGTGCCGGAAGCACTCCGCGCACGGCACCTGGCCCACGCGTTGCGCAAGCCACTGCTCGAACGCGCACACCTGCCCGAAGAGTTCTTCGCCCCGTTGACGGCCGCAGCCGTCTACGATCCGGACCCCAGCTTCTGCCGCTGGTTCGTCGAACCAGCGGTCTATGTCTTCGGCCGCCGGCGGGTCATGACCGCGCTGCTCGACTACCTTCGGACCGGTACGGCCGCCGAGCAGGCAGGCGCCGAGCGGGCCTGGTACTGCGCCCATGTGCCGCTCCGCGCTGACCGTTCCCCGGCCTATGCACCAGGCGGAAGCCGCGATCCTGCCCTGGATGAGTCCCGCGATGTGAGGGACGAGTGGCGGGAAACCCTGCGGCGATCGGCAAGGCGACCGGGCCGCCTCGAAGCCTGAGCCAGCCCGATTGCCGTGGGGCAGCTACTCTCCCTGACCAGTTACGGGACAGGTCTTAGCACCCCGGCCGACGATCGAACTCAACTGACACCCCATCAGGAAAGTCAGCATTAAGTCAGCATCCGCCCTGGCACACACGGAAACACGCTGACACAGATGAGATAGCCCCACCTAGCAGCAGGCGCCCTCCGGGGCGGTCTCGCCCCGCTTGCACGCCTACCCCCACAGGGCCCACCTCCGAAAAGCAGGCCGCACTCCGCGCAAGCGAAGAACCGCAGATCAGCGCACGCGTCCACGAGGTTTCAGCGCCACGTCCGGCAGCACGGGAGCCGGGATCGGCGGGCCGTCATAGCCATGTACGGTGCCGAACCGATCACCGTTCATCCAGTCCTCGCGGGCCTGCGTGATATCGTCCTGGGTCCTGCCCACGAAGTTCCACCACCAATTCATAGCGGGCGAACCGCGGGTGGGCGCGATACGCGACAACAGGTCGTCAGCCTGGCCCCCGAACAATCTCAGCGCAAAGCTACGGCAACCTTGATCGCATCGACTACGCCCCGGATGGCCCGCTCGGCGGTGGCCGATCCCGACGCGACACCGCTCCCCAGCAAACGTTCTCGGCCGGCGATCGAAAGCTGCATCGACTGCTTCGACTCCCTCCGCGCGTGGCAGCTCCAGCGCACGACGCACGCCCGCGTGCTGCCGATGGCCCCTGCCAGCCCTTCCTCTGCTGCCGTGAATCAGCCTTCGAGGTCGCCTTCAAACGAAAGCTGCAGCCGTCTGCTCTACACCCAATTGCCCGATTGCAACGCAGCGTAGTCAGCACCAAGTCAGCACGGGAGGGGTGAGCACGGGTGATGACGTGTGCTTTTAGTCAGCACCAAGTCAGCACGGGAGTCAGCACCGCCCCACTGAACTATGGCGAAACGTGCAACTCGGGCAGCCCCGTCCAGGCCCGCCCGACGCGACGAATTCGGCTCCCGATCACGACCCCGTAGCGCCGGCCCGCACCCCCGCCACTCCAACTATGGTGTCCCACCACATACGTCCCTGACCTGCCCCTTCCTACGGTGTGGCAACACGTCCCCGTCCCCGCCCACCGCCCGGAAGTGGTACCCATGGCCGAACCGGCAACCGCTCCCCCACCCGCCTCCAACCTCCGCCGCATCGTCGCCGCCAGCCTCATCGGCACGACCATCGAGTGGTACGACTTCTTTCTGTACGGATCAGCGGCCGCCCTGGTCTTCAACAAGCTGTTCTTCCCGGATTCCGAGCCGCTCGTCGGAACCCTGCTGTCCTTCCTCACGTACGCGGTCGGCTTCGCCGCCCGCCCCATCGGCGCACTGGTCTTCGGGCACTACGGCGACCGGCTCGGGCGCAAGAAGTTGCTGGTGCTCAGCCTGTTGATGATGGGCGGGGCCACCTTCGCGATCGGGCTCCTGCCGACGCACGCAACCGTCGGGGTCGCCGCTCCGGTGCTGCTCACCGTCCTGCGGCTGGTCCAGGGCTTCGCCCTCGGCGGTGAGTGGGGCGGGGCCGTGCTGCTGGTGTCGGAGCACGGTGATGCGAAGCGCCGCGGGTTCTGGGCCTCGTGGCCGCAGACCGGTGCGCCGGCCGGGCAGCTGCTCGCCACCGGGGTGCTGTCCGCGCTCACCGCGCTCATGTCGGACTCGGCCTTCGAGGCCTGGGGCTGGCGCATCCCGTTCCTGCTCTCCGGGGTGCTGGTGATCATCGGTTTGTGGATTCGTCTGTCTGTCGATGAATCGCCGTTGTTCAAGGCCGCGCTGGCACAGGCCGAGGAGCGCAGGGCCTCGTCCGGGGCGACGGAGAAGATGCCGGTCGTGGCCGTGCTCCGGCACCACTGGCGCGACGTGCTGACCGCCATGGGCGCCAGGATGGCGGAGAACATCAGCTACTACGTCATCACGGCGTTCATCCTCGTCTACGCGACGACATCGGCCGATCTGAGCAAGCAGACGGCGCTCAACGCCGTTCTCATCGCGTCGGCGATCCACTTCGCCGTCATTCCGCTGTGGGGTGCCCTGTCGGACCGGGTGGGACGCAGGCCCGTCTACCTGGTCGGCGCGGTCGGCGTGGGGCTCTGGATGTTCCCGTTCTTCGCGCTGATTGACAGCCGGAGCTTCGGGAGCCTGCTCCTCGCCGTCACGGTCGGGCTGTTCTTCCACGGGGCGATGTACGCACCGCAGGCGGCCTTCTTCTCCGAGCTGTTCGCGACGCGGATGCGGTACTCGGGTGCATCGATCGGCGCCCAGTTCTCGTCCGTCGCGGCCGGTGCCCCGGCACCGCTCATCGCCACCGCGCTGCTCGCCGACTACGGCAGTTCGACACCGATCGCGCTGTACGTGATCGCTGCCGCGCTCATCACCGTGGTGGCCGTCGTCTGTACCAAGGAGACCCGGCACCGGGACCTGGCCGACATGGACCCCGGTCCCACGCAGGACGTGTCCGCGGAGCGGCCGGCGGACGCGGCACGCAGTGGTGCGTAGCGTCTGACCCGCGACGGTCCGGGGGCCGGGTGGCGCGCAGCGCCGCCCGGCCCTCCCTCACGTCTGCGGGGTGGAGGGCTCGAACCAGGTGGGGCCGTCGGTCATCGACTGCTTGATCCGGAAGAGCGCGAACTCCTGCAGCGGGGGCAGCGCGTCCACATGGAACCAGCCCACCTCCAGCGACTCGTCATCGTTGACCCGGGCCGTGCCGCCGGTGGCCCGGCAGCGGAAGGTGACGTCCAGGTACTGGCAGCGGTCGCCGTTCTCGTACTGCACGGGAGGCAGTGCCTGGGTGAGCACCACCCGCTCCGCCACACAGCGCACGGCCGTCTCCTCGTACACCTCGCGCTCCGCCGTCGTCGCGGGCTGCTCCCCGGGCTCGGAGATGCCTCCGATCACCGACCACTTGCCGGTGTCGGCGCGTCGTCCGAGCAGCACTCTGCCCTCGTCGTCGAAGACGACGGCGGTCACACCGGGCAGCAGGAGCAACTGTTGACCCGCCGTGGCACGGATCTCGCGGATGAAGTCAGGAATGGCCATGCCCCGACCCTACGTGGCGTGCCTGTCTGCTCAGCGAGCACGCCGGGCGCGCACCGCCCGCGTCGCCACCCAGCCGAGGCCGATCACCGCGAGCAGGACCAGCAGGCCCTCGGGGAGCGGGCCCATCCGGGTCGCCGGGGTCAGTGAGGAACGCAGCGGCACCTCGTCCACCAGGGCGTCCGGCGTGAACATCTTCGTCTTCCGGACGACGGTGCCGTCCGGACTGATCACCGCGCTGACACCGCTGGTGACCGGAACGACCACGGAGCGGCTGTGCTCGACCGCGCGTACCCGGGACATGGCGAGTTGCTGGTAGGTCATCTCGCTGCGGCCGAAGGTGGCGTTGTTGCTGGGCACGGCGATCATCTGGGCGCCGTGCTCGACCGTGTCGCGCACGGCGTCGTCGAACGCGGCCTCGTAGCAGGTGACCAGCCCGACGGAGGTGCCCGCCAGGTCGAAGACGCCGACCTTCCTGCCGGGGCCGAAGTCGCGCTGCACCCGGTCGACGTCCGAGCTGAAGACGCGTACGAAGGACCGCATCGGCATGTACTCGCCGAACGGCTGGATGTGGCGCTTGTCGTACGTGGCCACGGGCCCCTTGTCCGGGTCCCACTGGATGAGGGTGTTGCGGAGGTTGCCGGTGTCGGGTTCGACGACCGCACCGACCACGGTCGGCACACCGATCGCCTTCACCGCGTCGTCGATGACGATCCTCGCGTCCGCGTTGCGGTAGGGGTCGAGGTCGGAGGAGTTCTCCGGCCACAGGACGAAGTCGGGCTGCGGGACCTTGCCCGCCTTCACGTCCCGGGCAAGCTGCTCGGTGCGGTTGGCGTGGTTGTCCAGGACGGCGCGGCGCTGGGAGTTGAAGTCGAGGCCGAGCCTCGGCACGTTGCCCTGGATCGCGGCGACGGTCGCGGTGCCGTCCTCCGCCGAGTCGTCCACCAGTGGCAGCGAGGCGAGGGCCGCGGCGACGGGAACGAGGACGGCGGCGGCGGTCGCGGCGGCGGCGATCCGGGGCAGTTCGCCCGTCGTGCGGTGGATGCGGAAGCGGCGGACCGCCTCGAAGAGGCCGAAGCCGCACAGGACCACGGCGAAGGACAGGAGCGGGGTGCCGCCCAGCGCCGCGAGCGGCAGGAACACGCTGTCGGCCTGCCCGAAGGCGATCTTGCCCCAGGGGAAGCCGCCGAACGGCACCCGGGCGCGGAGCGCCTCATCGAGCGTCCAGACCGCTGCCGCCCAGATCGGCCAGCCGGGAAGCCGGGACACGGCGGAGATACCGATGCAGCCCACGGCGATGAACAGCGCCTCGGCCGCGGCGAGGGCCAGCCACGGCACCGGCCCGACCTCTTCACCCGTCCAGTGCAGCAGCGGCAGCATGAAGCCGAGTCCGGCGAGCAGGCCGAGGCCGAACGCGGCACGGAACCTGCGATCGAACAGCACCCAGCCGAGCAGCGCGAAACCGGGCAGGACCAGCCACCACAGTGGCCGGGGCGGGAAGCTCGCGTAGAGCAGCACCCCGGAGAACACGGCGGCGGCGGGCCGTGCGAGGCGCGGCAGCAGGCGGCGGGCCCGGGGGGCGGAGTCGGGCATCTGCGGGTCGCCGACCTGGGCGATGGTGGTGCTCACCCGGCGGAGTCTACGGTGGCGGACCAGGGCACGGGGAGCCCCGTCCCGGTGGCGGAACCCGCGCTGCCGGATCGTTTCTCCGCATCTCCTGCACATATGACCGCCGTGGCCGTTAATCTGTGCGCCAGTCCCCCGCCGACCGGGCCGGATCCGGCCCTCGCGGACGGGACAGTCACAGGCCGGGGGACGGACGTGATGGCTGCACCTGCAGAGCGGGGGCACGAGGGCGGCAATGCGTCGGACGCCGCCGGGGCGCTGATCCTCGCAGCCTGTGCGATCTGGTCGCTGATCAGCGCGGCCGGAAGAGAGACCCGGCCCGAAGGGATGTTGCTCGCGCTGCTGGCCGTCGCGGCGGGGTTCGCCTGCGGGCGCATCTGCGGCACGCTGCTGCCGGTGGCCGCAGCGAGCGTCGCCGCCCTGGCCGCTCTCGTGATGACGGTCGTCTGGCGCCATGGCATGCCCGGCGCGACGGCCGCCGTGGAGACCGCTCCCGGGCACACCGGTGCGTCCGCCGCCCTGCTGGTCCTGGCGGCCGGCGCGGCCTGCTGCGCGGCGGCCGCCGCCAGGCGGGACTCGCTGCGGTTCACGCTTCGCCTGCTGGCTCTGGGTGCGGCCTGTGCCTCGCTGGGACTCGGCTCCGTCGCCGGGTTCACGGCGGCGGTCGGCGTTCTGCTCTGCTCCCTGGCTGCGGCCAGGATGCGCGGCCGGCTGCTCGGTCTCGCAGGTCTTGCGCTGGCTGCCGGTCTGGCGGTCGGGGTGACGTGGGCGGTGGCCGAGGACGTGCTGCCCGACGGCCTCACTGTCTCGCTGGAGGGCCCGCTGACCACCAACCGGGTACAGCTGTGGGAGGACGCCGCGCGGTTGGCGGGCGAGCACCCGGTTCTCGGCATCGGCCCGGACCGGTTCGCCGAGCTGAGCCCCACCGCGCGGCAGACCCTCGGCTCGGACGGCAAGCCGCACTCGGCCGTGCTGCAGCAGGCGGCCGAGCAGGGGCTGGTGGGCGTGGTGCTGCTGGGAGCCGCGTTCGGCTGGCTGCTGTACGTACTGTGGCGCTCGCCGCGCAGCACCGCGGTCGCTCTGACCGCCGGGGCCGCGCTCACCGCTCTGGCGGTGCTGGCGAGTGCCGGCAACGCGCTGAGCTTCACCCCGGTGACGGCGGGGGCGGGGCTGCTCGCGGGACTGGCGTCGGCCAGGCGGCCGATCGAGGCGGACGGCCACGGTGGCGAACGGCCGCCGCACGGCGGCGACGGTGTGCCCGCACAGGAACCACAGGCCGACCCGGCCGGGCTGTGAGGGTCAGCGGGCCGGTCAGGCGCCGGCCGGAGCTCCGGTGGACGGCAGGTGGAGGCGGTCGCGGATGAACCGGACGCCCGCCTCGGCGTCGTCGACCGTGACCGTGAAGGTCCTGCCGTCACCGAGCCTGAGCACCAGCCCCTCACCCCGGCGCACGACCACGGCCGTGCCCTGCTCGGGGCGCCAGCGGTAGCCCCAGCCTCCCCACTGGCGAGGGGTGACCTGAGGGGCGAACTCCGCGCCCACCACATGGGTGAGCAGGATCCGGCGGCGCGGCAGGCCCATGTGGCCGCAGCGTACTTCGAGGGCGTCGCCGTCGACGCGGACCGCCACGTTCACGAAGGCGAGGGTGCCGAACAGCATGAGCAGTCCGGCCGCCACGCAGCCGATCACCGACATCAGCAGCGGGGCGATGCCGGAGGTCCAGGTGGAGCTGACGGCCAGCTGGATGCCGAGCGCCAGGCAGGCGGCGCCGGCGGCAGCGAGCACCCACTGGGTCCGGTTGGTGGCCCGGCCGGTCCAGACGGCGGTGTGGGTGTCGGCACCGGTTCGCACCGGTTTCCGGGGGTGGTCCTCCATGCTGAGCAGCGTACTGAAGAATCCGCGCGAGGGGATGGGTCGCGCGGCTCCCGCCGGGTCGCCGGACGGTCAGCGGGCGGAGCTGACGGCGACGAGCCCGCGCCCTTCCGCGTAGGCCAGGGCGGCTTCCGGGAGCGCGGACGGGTGCCCGCCGAGGAGGACGACGAGTCCGGAGGAGGGTTCGGCCGACGGAGCGGGCTCGGCCCCGATCCGGCGCAGGGCCTGGGCGGCGACGGCGCCCGCGGAACCGTGCAGGACGACGGGCGGCCGGCCGGGCTGCTGAACGGCGCCGCGGATGCGTTCGGCGACCAGCTCGTAATGGGTGCAGCCCAGCACGACGGTCCGCACATCGGGCGGGGTGAGCGCGGCGGCCGCGGCGAGGGCCTTCTCGATCCCGGCCTCGTCCGCGTACTCCACGGCGTCGGCCAGTCCGGGGCAGGGCACCTCGGTGACGGCCGCGGACCCGGCGAAGTCGCGGATCAGTCCGCGCTGGTACGGGCTCCCCGTGGTGAGGGGGGTGGCCCAGATCGCGACCGGGCCGCCGGACGCGGCGGCCGGCTTGATCGCGGGGACGGTCCCGATGACCGGCAGCGCTGGCTCCAGCTCGGCCCGGAGCGTGGCCAGCGCGTGGACGGAGGCCGTGTTGCAGGCGACGATCAGCGCGTCGGGCCGGTGGTCGGCGGCGGCGCGGGCGACGGCGAGGGCGCGGGCCGTGACGTCTTCGGGCGTCCGGGGACCCCAGGGCATGCTGCCGGGGTCCGAGGAGAGCACCAGATCGGCGTCAGGCCTCAGCCGGCGTACTGCGGCGGCGGCGGCGAGCAGGCCGATTCCGGAGTCCATGAGCGCGATCTTCACCCGGTCACCATAGTCGACCGCCCTTGCGGACCCGGCTCAGTGGGGCAGACTTCGGCCAATGAGCGCCGTTGCCTGGATCGCCGTGGGTTCGCTTGTCGCGTGGGTGTGGCTGCTGCTGGGGCAGGGGTTCTTCTGGCGGACCGACCAGCGGCTGCCGAGCCGCGCGGCCCCGGCACAGTGGCCCTCGGTCGCCATCGTGGTGCCCGCGCGTGACGAGGCCGACATGCTCCCGGTGAGCCTGCCGTCGCTGATGGCCCAGGACTACCCGGGACATGCGGAGATCTTCCTGGTGGACGACTGCAGCAAGGACGGCACCGGCGCCCTGGCCCGCGAGCTCTCCGTGCGGTGCGGGGGGCTGCCGGTCACCGTCGTGTCTCCCGGGGAGCCCGAACCCGGCTGGACGGGCAAGCTCTGGGCCCTCCGGCACGGGATCGCGCTGGCCCGGTCCCGGGAGCCCGAGTACCTGCTGCTCACGGACGCCGATATCGCGCACGAGCCGGACAGTCTGCGGGAGCTGGTGGCGGCCGCCGGGTCGGGCGGCTTCGATCTGGTGTCGCAGATGGCGCGGCTGCGGGTGGAGAGCGTCTGGGAGCGGCTGGTCGTGCCGGCCTTCGTCTACTTCTTCTCCCAGCTCTATCCGTTCCGGTGGGTGAACCGGGCGGGGGCGCGGACGGCGGCAGCGGCGGGCGGCTGTGTCCTGCTGCGGACCGAGGCCGCGGTGCGGGCGCGGGTGCCGGAGTCGATCCGGCAGGCGGTGATCGACGACGTGTCCCTGGCCCGGGCGGTGCAGGACAGCGGGGGCCGGATCTGGCTGGGGCTGGCGGAGCGGGTGGACAGCGTGCGGCCGTATCCGCACCTGACCGACCTGTGGCGCATGGTCTCGCGGAGCGCGTACGCCCAGCTGCGGCACAATCCGCTGGTGCTGCTCGGTACCGTGATCGGCCTCTCGGTCATCTACCTGGCACCGCCCGTGACGCTGGTGGCGGGGCTGCCGGCCGGCGATCCGTCGGCCGCGTGGGCCGGGGGCGCGGCCTGGGCCGTGATGGCCGGGACGTACATGCCGGTGCTGGGGTACTACCGGCAGTCGCTGTGGCTCGCCCCGCTGCTGCCGTTCACCGCGCTGCTGTATCTCCTGATGACGGTCGATTCGGCGGTGCAGCACTACCGCGGCCGCGGTGCGGCCTGGAAGGGGCGTACGTACGCCCGTCCCGAGGCCGCACCGGATCAGTGACCGGCGTCCCCCGGCCTCATTTGCGGCCGGGTGTCCAGTTCATGCCCCAGCCGTACGCCTGGTCGATGGTGCGCTGCGGGCTCACTCCGCGCTGCGGCACGAGATAGCGGGCCTCCCGCTGCACGGTGAGGTCGGTGCCGGTGTTGGTGAGGAGCGCGAGCGCGCAGACCGTCGAGGGGACGGTGCATTCGTCCAGCGAGAAGTCGATCGGCGCGCCGTGCTGCGGCTGGAGGGTCACGGTCGCGTGCAGATCCGCGAAACTCCGGGCGCCTTCGTAGATGGTGACGAAGATCAGGAGCCGGCGGATCCTGTCCTTCTGGTCGAGGTTGATCGTCAGGTTCTCCCCGGAGGCCACGGCGCCCGTCCGGTCGTCGCCGTCGAGCTGGACGTACGGCGGCTGGTGGAGAGCGCCGAAGGCGTTGCCGAGTGCCTGCACCACTCCCTTGCGGCCGTCGGTCAGTTCGTACAGGGCGCAGAGATCGAGGTCGAGATCCGCGTGGTGGGCGACGGCCCTGCCGAGCTTGCTGCCCCACCCCTTGAACTGCTTGCGCACTTCCCAGTTGAGGTTGACGCGCATGGCGCCCGAGGTCCCGCCCTGCTTCGCGAGCGAGACGGAGGGCGCCTCCTTCGTGAGCGTCACCTTGGTGAGGCGGACCGGCTGGGTGACGGGCGGCGCCGGGGGTGCGGGAGGGACCGGCGGCGCCATGGGGGCGGCGAGCGTCGGCTGGGGGTACTGCGGCGGAGGCGGCGTGGCGGCAACCCGCGTTGCCGGATGGGGTGGTTGAGGCTGCCAGGGCGTCTGGGGCTGAGGCGCCCGCGCGGGCTGCTGTGGTTCGTCGACGGAGATCCCGAAGTCCGTGGCGAGTCCTTCGAGCCCGGTCCCGTACCCCTGGCCCACGGCCCGGAACTTCCAGGCGCCCTGGCGCCGGTAGAGCTCGCCGAGGATGAATGCGGTCTCGACCGTGGCGTCCGTGCTGTCGAAACGTGCCAGTTCCGCACCGTTCGCCGCGTCCGTGATCCGTACGTAGAGGCCGCTCACCCGGCCGAAGGAACCCCCGTCCGCAGAGGCTGCCACCACCACGCGGTCGACGGCGGGCTCGACCCTGGCCAGGTCGACGGCGAGCGTGTCGGTGGCCGCTCCGGCAGCGGTCCGCTTGCCCTCGTGACGCACCGCCCCGGATGCGTGGGCCGGCTGGTTGTAGAAGACGAAGTCCGCGTCGCTGCGCACCTTTCCGGACCCGAGGAGAAGGAGCGCCGAGGCGTCCACGTCCGGAGTCCCGGGGGCGGCGCGCCACCCCAGTTCGACGCGCACGGCCTGAGCCGCCACTGGAACATTGGTTCCCTTTAGCATGGTCATGCTCGCCCCCATCACGAGTCCGGCTGCCGAGACTTCTCCCGGTCAACCTAATGCCCGTCCCGCCACGAGGCCCACAGGGGTGCGCGAACGGACGCATGGACCTGCGGGTGGCCCTCGTGAACCCGCCTGACGTCGTGAACCGACGCCCGGACCGGAATCAACCGTGGCGTCAATCGCCGACGGTTCCGTCAACCAGTTCACGCAGAATGTCGATATGCCCGTTGTGCCGGGACGTCTCCTCGATCAGATGCATCACGATCCACCCCAGAGTGACGTGGACGTCGTCCCTCACCGGGCGTTTGGCCGTGGCCGCCAGATCGGTCGCCGCGATCAATTCGCGGTAGCGCGCGCTCTGCGCCTCGTATTCCTCCAGCAGAGTGGCGAGGGGAATGTCCGCGCCGATACGCATTTCCCGGTCGGGGTCTTCCTCCGTCCAAGGTCCGTGGTCCTCCTCTCCGAGGAAGATGACTTGGACCCACCAGTACTCGACCCACCTCAGGTGGCTGAGGAGACCGCCCAGGGTCATGAGCGGCGATGACGGAAGAGGCGCCTTCCCGGCGTCCTCCACGCCTGTGCACTTGGCAATCGCCGTGGCTCGCGCGTAGTCGAGAAAGGTCGCCAGCATGGTTCGTTCGTCCCACGAGGACGGCATATCAGTACGTGTCATTGGAGGATGCTCGCATACCCATGTGCGCCTGGACGCGCGCATTTCAGTCCACAAACGGCCACGTGACGGCGGCCATCGGTTCTGTGCCGGGCGGCACCGGGCCGGAAACCGTCACCGGCCACCGGGTCTGGGCGAATTGACTTCGGAGCGCGCCGCAGCGGCCCGAACGGAAACGGCCGATCAGGCCGCTGCGGCGCCACGGGCGGGCCGTTCCTCGGCCTTCTCGTTCACGAACGTTGCCGGGTATCGCCCCGCTTCAGGAGCGAGGTCGGCGAGCAGGGTGTCCATGAGGTCGGTCGGCACCTCCGTGAAGCGATCGCGCGGACCCCTCCAGGACCCGGAACATGACTTCGCGCCAGTCGGTCCGGGAACCCATCGGGCGGCGGTCGGGCCTCGGCGCCCTGGTCCCGGCCGAGCGCGGTGACGGAGCAGGGAAGTCCGACGGGTGCGGCCGGTGGCAGCGCTTGTTCGTCTCCACGTCGGCACGGAGGTTCTCAAGACCCGGCTCGACCAGGTCCGGACGCGGCTACCCGCCCGGCTCCACGATCAGGGTGCGCACCTCGTCGGCCAGTTCGGCGTCCCTCATCTCCAGGAAGCGGCCACGGGGTCGGCCGTGCGGAGCGATCCGGGAGGAGACGAAGAGCCGGGCCGGCGCGGGATGTCCGCGTTCGTGCCCACGAGATCGCCGGTCCGGTACAACCGCCCGCCGCCGGGGGGCGGCGGGACATCATGCGGTCAAGGAGCTGTGGTGAGATCCGGGCTGCCGCAGGTGCGCCCGCAGACACACGTGGACCGGGACGGTCGGGGTCCGCCGGCCCCGTCCGGGCCCCTGCCGGGCAGCGGGGCAGCGACGTCGAAGTGCTGCCCGTAACCGAAGGAATCATGTGCGCGTTGGTTCGACGGGACTGCCCTCGCCCACCCCGCCGCACGAGCCGAGACCCGCCAGAAAGGCAGGAACTCCTTGCCGCACGCCCGGTCCATGAGCCAAGAGCTGCACGCAGGCGGCAACGGTCAGGCGGTGAGCCCGGGATGGCTGCCGCCGGAGCAGTACGCCGAGACGGTGATGAAGGCGACCGCCTTCGCGTGCATGTACTTCACCGACGAGCGCGACAACCCGCTTCAGCTGAGGGCGGTTTACTCACGGACCCATCCGTGGCAGCTCGTCGGTGGAACGATGGATCCGGGCGAGCGGCCGTGGGAGACGGCCCTGAGGGAGTGCCGGGAGGAGACCGGGATCGTCTACGACGGGCCTGCGGAACTCCTCGCGTCGGTGTTCGGTCAGCCAGGGGCGGAATGGCCCTACGCCACCATCGGCTTCGTCTTCGACGGCGGCCGGCTCACCGACGAACAGATCCACTCCCTTGTCCTGGACCCGGCCGAACACGATCAGGCCCGCGTGCTTCCCCTGTCTGAATGGCGGGCGCTCATGCCGCTGCGGGATTTCGTCCGACTGGACGCGGTGGCGCAAGCCCGTCGCACCGGCACGGCGGCCTACTTCGGTTCATGGGACTGGGAGACGTGACAGCCGAAAGAGATCATGGGTTCATGCCACTCCGATGAGAGCACCCGCGCGACGGGGCTTCCCCGGGCGGCCGGGCCGAGCACGCGCGAACCGGGCTGAGGCGCAGGTGGGAGGTACTGCCGGGAGGAGGCGCAGTGGCCTCTGGCCGGCTGCCGTCGGCGCCCCTCACCGTCGCGAGGTTCCGGGCGCCCGGGGGCCGAAGCCCTGCGCTCGGGCACACACCGAGCCGATGTCGCCCTTTGTAGTGCAACCGCCACTTCTTGTTGACCTCAGTGGCTCTCCAACGGAAAAGCCCTCGCTGTTAACGGTGGCTTTAACGGTGTCTTGGCATGTCAGGCTGACAAAAGCAGCGTAAAACGGATAACCCCAAGATTGGGACTCCCCAATCAGCACATCGTGGGCTTAACTTAGGTGCCATGACCTCCCCCCGCTCCACCTACGGCGGCGGCTACTACGCCGCACCGTCGTTCCCCGACACCCCGATCTACGACTCCCTGGTCGCGGAGCGGGGCACGCCTCAGATCGCACCGATCCGAGTGCCCGCCGCGTACGACACCGGCAACAGCTACCTCCCGGCGCTCCCGTCGGCCCTGCCGGCCCTGCCCGCGGCACCCTCCCAGCCGAATCCGTCGTACGGCTACCAACAGCCGATGGCGCAGCAGGGCTACGCGCCGATGCAGCCGGCACAACTGCAGCACGCGCCCGCGCCGTACATCCCGCAGCAGCCGTCCGCGGGGCGTGGCGGCTACCAGCAGTCGCCCCAGCAGTACCAGCAGCCGCAGCGGCCCGCGCCGACTACCGGCTACGAGTCGATGCGCCCGGCGTCGCCACGGCCCGCGCCCGCGCAGTCCCCGTACGAGGACCCGTACAACCGCCCGTACCAGGGCCGGGGCTACTAGGCAGCTCAGCGGCAGGTCTGCGGGGAGCGGCTGGCAGGATGGAGGCATGCCCTCTCCCGAACTGAGTGCCGTCTACATTCACCCGATCAAATCGCTGGCCGCGTGCACGGTGGACGAGGCCGCCGTCGAGCCATGGGGACTCGACGGCGACCGGCGCTGGATGCTCGTCGACACCGCGGGCAAGGTGGTCACACAACGTCAGCAGCCCCGCATGGCGCTGATCTCCGCCACACCGGTGCCGGGCGGCGGAATCGTGCTGAGCGCGCCGGGGAGCGCGTCGTTGGCCGTGGAGGTTCCCGAGCCCCGGGAGATGACGGACGTACTGCTGCATCGCAGCCGGCTCGATGTCGTCGAGGCGGCGCCGCGGGCCCACGCCTGGCTGGGTGCCTGCCTCGGGGCCGAGGTCAGGCTGGTTCATCTCGACGCGCCGGACCGGCGCAGGCTCATCGACCCCGCGTACGCCCGGCCGGGTGAGACCGTCAGCCTGGCCGACGGCTACCCCCTGCTGCTCACCACCCTCGCCTCGCTCGACGCGCTCAACTCGCTCGTCGCGGGCGGCGACCACCCCGGTGAGGGGCCGGTGCCGATGGACCGCTTCCGGCCCAATGCCGTCGTGGCCGGCACGGCCGCGTGGGCGGAGGACGCGTGGACGCGGCTCTCGATCGGCGACGTGACGTTCCGCGTGGTCAAGCCGAGTGCCCGCTGTGTGATCACCACGACCGATCAGCACACGGCCCGCCGGGGCGCCGAACCTCTGCGCACCCTCGCCCGGCACCGCCGGTCCGGCAAGGAGCTGCTGTTCGGCCAGAATCTGATCCCGGACACGACGGGCGTCATCCGGGTCGGGGACCCGGTGCGCATTCTGGGCTGAAGGCCCCCGCACACCGGGAACTCAACGTGCCGCGCGGCACGTTGGCCGGGTGAGGTTGCTCTCTCTTCGACGCGCCAGCGCGCGGAACGCGCCGTATCGGGTTATGACGGATACGGAAGGGGGTGCGGGACTGTGCGAGCGCTCACGGGAGTCTGGCGTTGGCGGCACAACCCACTGCGCCGCGCCACGGACAGGTGCGAGGCGTGGGTTGCTCTGGTCGCGTTGCTTCTGCTCGTCGTGGCGGCGCCGGCGCTCGGCTGGTTCTGCGGCTCGCTCGCCGACGACGCCCTTCAGGAATCGGTGCGGGCGCAGCAGGCCGACCGCCGGCTCACCACCGCCGTCGTGGTGCGCCCGGCCGCCCGGCACTTCACGACCGATCCCGAGGTCTCCACGGACCGCGGGGCGCGAACCCCGGTGCTCGCCCGCTGGCACGCCCCGGACGGAACGGCGCGCAGCGCCACGGTGACGACCGCCTCGCGCGACACCGCGGCCGGCGCACAGGTGAGGATCTGGACGGACCTGGCGGGCAACCCCGCGCCGCGCCCCATGGACGCGCCGACGGCCCGCACCCATGCCGCGCTGGCGGGTTTCGGCGCGACGATGACGGCCGTGCTGCTGATCGAGGGCGGGCGGCGTCTGATCGTATGGCGCATGGTGCAACGGCGGTACGAGCGGCTGGACCGGGCATGGGCCGAGGCCGGTCCCGACTGGGGCAGGACGGGCACCGGCAGCTGAGGAGCTGCTCATCGGGTCAACTCCCGCCCTCCGCGCGCGCTACGGTGGACCGGCCCGCCCGTCACTCCTGCGGGGCAGGCCCCGGGTGATCGCTGCCGCGAGGCCGGTGACACGGGCTTCACACACGCACGAGGTGGGGGCACAACAGCGCCATGGCACAGGGCACGGTCCAGGTGACGCACACCGGCACATCGCGGTGGCGGCGCCGCACAGGCGAGTACGCCTCCCTCACCGCGGCTCTGGAAGCGGCGGCGGACGGTGATGTGCTCACCGTCGCGCCGGGCACCTACCGGGAGAATCTGGTCATCGCCCGCGCGGTGACCCTGCGGGGGCCCGAGGGCTCCGTCGGTTCCGTGCGGATCGCCCCCGTCGACGGTGTCCCGCTGACCCTGCGTGCCTCCGCCGTCGTCCATGACCTGCACGTGGAGGGCCAGGACTCCGCAGCCCCTGCCCTGCTGGTCGAGGAGGGCGCCCCGGATCTCTCGGACCTGCGGATCGTGACACGCTCGGCCGCCGGCATCGAGGTCCGCGGGGCGGCGCGGCCCACCGTGCGCCGCTGCACCGTCGACAATCCGGCCGGTGTCGGCATCGCCGTGCTCGACGGGGCGGGCGGGGTGTTCGAGGGGTGCGAGATCGTCTCCGCCGGGCAGTCCGGTGTCTCGGTGCGCGACGGCGCGCATCCGAGACTGGAACGCTGCCGGATCCACCACGCCTCGGGGGCGGGCCTGTCCGTCACCGGCGAGGGCAGCGGTCTGGAGGCCGTCGGCTGCGAGATCTACGAGATCAAGGGCAGCGGGATACAGGTGTCGGCCCGCGCCGCCGCCCATCTCACCGACTGCACGGTGCACCGCACCTCCGCCGACGGGGTCACGCTGGACACCGACGCGGTGCTCACGCTGGCCGACTGCGACATCCACGACATCCCCGAGAACGCGGTGGATCTGCGGTCGCGCTCCGTCCTCACGCTGACCCGCTCCACGGTGCGCCGCTTCGGCCGCAACGGGCTCTCCGTCTGGGACCCGGGCACCCGGGTCGACGCCAACCAGTGCGAGATCCACGACAGCACCGGCGACTACCCCGCGGTCTGGGTCAGCGACGGGGCCACCGTGATACTGGATTCGTGCCGCGTCCATGACGTGCCGGACGCCCTCTTCGTCCTCGACCGGGGCTCGCGCGCCGATGTCGTGGACAGCGATCTGTCCCAGGTCCGCAACACGGCGGTGTCGGTCAGCGACGGGGCGACCGCGCAGCTGGACGACTGCCGGATCCGGGAGGCGTCCACGGGCGCCTGGTTCCGCGACCACGGCAGCGGCGGCACCCTGAACAACTGCACCATCGACGCGGTGCAGACCGGCGTGATCGTCACCAAGGGCGCCGACCCGACGATCGAGCGCTGCACCGTCACCTCCCCCGCCGAAGCCGGCTTCTACGTGTCGGCCGAGGGACGCGGCACCTTCCACAGCTGCCGCGTCACCGGCAGCGAGGGATACGGCTTCCACGTCATGGACGGCTGCCGTACGACGCTGACGCGCTGCCGCACCGAGCGGTGCGCCCGCGGCGGATACGAGTTCGCGGAGGGCGGGGCACACGGTGACGCCTCGGCCACCGGTCCGGTCGTGGAGGACTGCACCAGCGACGAGAGCGGTCTGCGGTCCGCCACTCCCCCGGCGCCCGCCGTCCTGACGGCCACCCAGTCGACGCCGGGGCTGCTGGGGGCGGTCCCCGCGCCGCGCGCGGTGGAGCCCGCGGCGGTCGAGGTGCCCGCCGAGCCCACGCGTACGTCCGCCGATGTGCTCGGTGAACTGGACGCGCTGGTCGGGCTCGACAGCGTCAAGCGCGAAGTGCGCGCGCTCACCGACATGATCGAGGTGGGCCGCCGGCGTCAGCAGGCCGGGCTCAAGGCGGCCTCGGTCCGCCGCCATCTCGTCTTCACCGGCTCCCCCGGCACCGGCAAGACGACCGTGGCCCGGCTGTACGGCGAGATCCTGGCCTCCCTCGGGGTGCTGGAGCGGGGCCACCTCGTCGAGGTGTCCCGCGTCGACCTCGTCGGCGAGCACATCGGCTCGACCGCCATCCGCACCCAGGAGGCCTTCGAACGGGCCCGCGGCGGAGTGCTCTTCGTCGACGAGGCGTACGCCCTGTCGCCCGAGGACTCCGGCCGGGACTTCGGCCGGGAGGCGATCGACACCCTGGTGAAGCTGATGGAGGACCACCGGGACGCGGTGGTCGTCATCGTCGCCGGGTACACCCACGAGATGGAGCGGTTCCTCACCGTCAACCCCGGGGTGGCGTCCCGGTTCTCACGCACGATCACCTTCAGCGACTACGAGCCCGGTGAGCTCCTGCGTATCGTCGAGCAGCAGACCGAGGAGCAGGAGTACAGCCTGGCGTCCGGGACCGGGGAGGCCCTGCTGAAGTACTTCACCGAGCTTCCCAAGGGGCCCGCCTTCGGTAACGGCCGCACGGCCCGCCAGACGTTCGAGTCGATGGTCGAACGGCATGCGGGCCGGGTCGCGCAGCTCGCCGAGACGAGCACGGACGACCTCACTCTGCTGTTTCCGGAAGACCTTCCCGAACTCCCCTGACCGCGCTGCCGGACTCGCCCGCCTGGTGGGGCAGGACGGGGACGAGCCGTTCCAGGAGTGCGGCCCGCTCCTCGGCGAACACGGGGTCCGCCTGGTAGTCGGAGTGCCCCAGCACCGGCTCGGGAAGCGGGTGTTCGGGGGTGCGCCCGTAGACCAGCGGGTCCTTCAGCGGGCCCCGGTCCACCTCCGGCCCGGACTCCTCGCCGAGCCGGACCTCGCCGCCGATGGGGTCGGTGGCCCGCCACAGGTTGCGCCAGCAGTGCACGGACCGGCGCAGCCCGTGCAATTGGACGGGCCCGAAGTAGGCCGGGAACCAGCGCCCGTAGAGGCGTTCGATCGGTGAGCCGTAGGTGAGCAGCGCGACCCGGCCGCGGGTCTCGGCCGGCAGCTGCCAGACGGCCGATGCGGCAAGGACGCTGCCCTGGGAGTGGCCGGAGATGACGAGCCGGCCGCGGGTGCGCGCGGTCCAGCCGGACATGCGTGAGGCCAGGTCGGGGACGGCCCGTTCGGCGTAGCACGGCGGGGCGAAGGGGTGTGCGGCGCGCGGCCAGAAGGTCCCCACGTCCCAGAGGATGCCGATGGTGCGGCGGGCCGAGGCGTCCCGGTAGGCGCGGCGCCCGCAGGCGACGAACACCAGGAAGCCGAAGCCGATGAGCCAGGAGCCGGTGGACTGCGCCGCCTCGGCCACCGATTCGACGAAGGGAGTGCTGCCGTCCATCGCGAGGCCGGGTACCTGACCGCTCGCCCAGGCGCCGCCGACCGCCCCCGCACCGAGCAGCAGCGTGGCCCCGGAGAGCAGGCCCAGCATCCCGGCCGCCGAGTCGGTGAGCGCGGCCGTGGCCCGGATCCGGGCGATCTGCCTGGTGCGCGCGGGGTCGGGCCGCTCCTGCCCGTACTCCGCGTCGATCAGCGGCTCCAGCCGGCGGGCCGCACGGTACGTCCGCAGGCCGAGCACAAGGCCCGGGATCACCAGAAGCGCCAGGAGCACCGGGATGACGGAGGCCTGCCAGCTCAGGAGCACAGGCGGCCCTTCTATGAGGGCGCTGCGGCCCATCCCGGGGCTGCCGGGGCCGTCGAGCCAGTCCGCGACCCGTTGGGCCACACCACCGGTCATCACACCACCGAGCGCACAGGCCAGCATCGCGACGGCGGGGCCGCCGAGCCCGCGCATCACGGTGCGCGGCTCGGGGCTGCGCCGGTACAGATCCAGCGCCACGACGGCGAGGAGCACGACGAGCGCGCCCTGGGCGAGGGTGACGACGCGGAACATGACGTCGCCGGGAAGCGCTCCGGCGGAGACCCAGCCGGGGCGCGACCAGGCGGCGTGCACCGCCGCCAGGACGAGCAGTACGAGGGCGGTCGCGGGCAGATACGTGACGACGGCGCGGTCGATCCTGTTGTCGAGGCGCCGTTCGCTCCGTCCGCGCCGGCAGACCACCGCGAGCACCACGAGCGCGCCCGCCACGAGGGCCGCCTCGATCAGCAGGCCGAACACCTCGGGCACCGGCCCGGCTGCCGAGCGGTCCCGGCGGGCCGCCGCGCCCGTGACGAACGCGGTGACGGTGAGGAAGCCCGCGGCGGTATGGGCGGCACGCAGGCGTGCGACGAGCCGGCGTCCGTACCAGAACCCGGGCCGTCCGAGCGCGGGCCGCACCACGGGGGCCGCGTCCGCTCCGGGGGCCGGCGGCGGTGCGTCGTCCGGGTCGGAACCGGTGAGCGGGCGCTGGGACTCGTACGCGCTCCAGGTCCGGTTGGACAGGTACCAGAGCAGCACCACCAGCGCGGTCGGCACCAGGGCGGCGAGGGCGAGGCGGCGGCCGGGCTGGGACCACCAGCCGCCCTGTGCTGCGGAGAGGAACCCGAGCCACGACCGCTGGTCGGAGCATTCCGCTACGCCCGCGCACTGCCAGGCGGTCAGATCGAGTGCGACCTCGCAGACGGCGGCGGTCAGCAGGACGGTGAGGCTCAGCGCGACCAGCCGGACGAGCACGCCGTACAGCCGGATCGCCCGGGGGCGGCGCATGGCGGCCGGGCGCATCCAGTGGGCGAGGTTGATCACCATGAACGGGAGGAGCAGGAGCCACAGCGCGCGGGAGCCGTTGCCGGACGTCAGGTTGGACCAGCAGTACGCCTCGGGGATGGGCCGGTCCCGGTAGCGCTCGGGGTGCGCCTCCGCGTCGACGTCGCCGGGGCGCCGGTAGATGGCGGCGGTGGCGTCACCGGTGACGCGGACCGTGCGCGGATCGACGAGCATCTCCTGGGGAGTGGCTCCGCCCACGCCGTGGACCAGCAGCTCCAGTGCGGGTCCTTCACTCTGCGGGGCCGGGGTGGCAGGTGGCACGGGGGTGACTCGCTCTCGGAGGGGGACGCGGCTGATGGCCGGTCACCAGAGTGCTGGATGGCTCCGGGTGTCCGCACCGCTCTTACCGAATCTCCCCAGTGCGGCGGCCCGCGACACCGCGTGGCAGGATGAGCCGTCGACATGGACTGCCGCACGGCCAGAGGGAAGGACCGGGCACAGCGTTGAGCGAGAATCAGAATCTGCTCGCGGAGCAGCGGCGTGCGCTGATCCTCGACGAGGTGCGCAGACGCGGCGGGGTCAGGGTCAATGAACTGACCCGGAAGCTGAACGTCTCCGACATGACCGTCCGCCGGGACCTGGACGCGCTGGCCCGCCAGGGGGTCATCGAGAAGGTGCACGGCGGCGCGGTGCCCGTGGTCGAGGCGAGTACGCACGAGCCCGGCTTCGAGGCGAAGTCGGCGCTGGAACTGTCCGCCAAGGAGGACATCGCACGGGCCGCCGCCGCGATGGCCGTGCCCGGCAGCGCCATCGCGCTCTCCGGCGGTACCACCACCTACGCCCTCGCCCAGCATCTGCTGGACGTACCGGACTTGACCGTGGTGACCAACTCGGTGCGGGTCGCCGACGTGTTCCATGCGGCGCAGCGTCCTGGCTCGCCCGGCTCGCGGCCCGGTGCCGCGACGGTGGTGCTCACCGGCGGGGTGCGGACCCCGTCCGACTCGCTGGTCGGCCCCGTCGCCGACCGGGCGATCGCCTCGCTCCACTTCGATGTGCTCTTCCTCGGTGTGCACGGGATCTCGGTGGAGGGCGGGCTGTCCACGCCGAATCTGGCGGAGGCCGAGACCAACCGCCGGTTCGTCCAGTCGGCGCGACGGGTGGTGGTGGTCGCGGACCACACCAAGTGGGGCACGGTGGGGCTGAGTTCGTTCGCCACACTGGAGCAGGTACACACGTTCGTCACGGACGCCGGTCTGTCCGGTGGCGCCCGTGAGGAGATCGAGGAGCATCTGCCCGGCCTCGTGGTGGCGGGCCGGGCGGCGAGCAGCGAACCGGCTCAGGACTGAGCACCGGATTCCGCTCAGCTCGCGCCGGGGCCATGACGTCCTAGGATCGGCGTGTGGCCGTCTTCCGGATCGAGCGTTTCACCCCTCTGCCCGCAGCCGAGTCCTGGCGCCGGGTGACGGACTGGGAGCGGCACGCCGCGCAGGTCCCGCTGACGACGATCACGGTGCCCACCGGGCTGCCGACCCGTATCGGGACGGTCTTCGTGGCCCGGACGGGGATCGGTCCGCTGGCCTTCGACGATCCGATGGAAGTGGTGCGGTGGTCGCCGCCGGCCGGCAGCCGGGCGGGGATGTGCCGGCTGGAGAAGCGCGGCCGGGTGGTGCGGGGCCGGGCCTCGATCGATGTGTATCCCACCCACGCCGGCTCCCATGTGGTGTGGGTGGAGGAACTCTCCCTCCGGCTGCTGCCCCGGTGGGGCGACCCCCTGATCGCCGGCGCGGGACGGCGGATCTTCGGCCGGGTCCTGGACTCCATGCTGGACAGGCCGGCTCAGCCGTACCGCTGAGTGCCGGGGCCTTGAGGGACGCGGCACGCGCCGCGTAACGCATCGTGACCGGGGCGGCGG
Source organism: Streptomyces sp. NBC_00236 (assembly GCF_036195045.1). NCBI lineage: Bacteria > Bacillati > Actinomycetota > Actinomycetes > Kitasatosporales > Streptomycetaceae > Streptomyces > Streptomyces sp. NBC_00236. Next base: position 480,601 of record NZ_CP108100.1, read on the forward strand.
ATTCGGCGACATCTGGCGGCGCTCCAGCTATGGTGTGCGCGAACCCGTCCGCCGCCGACCGCACGGGAGGTGCGTTCATGGCACGCCGACTCCGCTCCGTAGGCCTCGACTTCGTCGAGTCCGCCCCGCTGCGGCTGGTCTTCGCCGCCGAGGTCTCGGCGCCGCCCGATGTCGTGTACCGCGCCCTGGCCGACGATGTCGAGGGCTGGCCGTCCTGGTTCACATCGGTGATGGCGGCCCTGCCGCTCGACGGCGGCGCCGGCCGCGAGGTGCGGTTGCGGGGCGGGATCACGTTCAGGGAGACAATCGTGGCGACCGACCCGGGCGAGCGGTACGCCTACCGGATCGACCAGTCCAACGCCCCCGGCCTGCAAGCCCTGTTGGAGGAGTGGCGGCTGACCCCGGCCGGAACCGGCACCCGCGTGCAGTGGACCTTCGCCGCCGACGGTTCGGCGCTGTTCCGGTTCACGTTGCGGCGGGCGCGGGGTGCGGTCGGCAGGTCGTTCCGGGACGCCGTGCGCAATCTGGACCGGCGGCTGTCGGCGGCTGCCGCCTGAAGGCTGCCCCGAGGGTCCCGCCTGCCGGCGACGCCGGGCTGTTCACCGGGTCTGGGCCTGACTCTCCTCCTCGCCCGGCCAGTTGCCGGTGGCCAGGAAGTGGTCGATCGTCCGCGTGTACGGGGCGATGTCCAGGCCCTGGGCGGCCAGCCAGGTGTCGGAGTAGTACTTGTCCAGGTAGCGGTCGCCGGGGTCGCAGATCAGGGTGACGACACTGCCGGTCCTGCCCTGCGCGACCATCTCCGCGACCAGTTTGAAGGCGCTCCACAGACCGGTGCCGGTGGAGCCCCCCGCCTTGCGGCCGATGGACCGCTCCAGGGCGCGCACGGCCGCGACGGTGGCCGCGTCCGGGACCTTCATCATGCGGTCGATGGCGCCCGGGACGAAGCTCGGCTCCATCCGCGGTCTGCCGATGCCCTCGATGCGGGAACCGCAGTCGCTGGTGGCGTGCGGGTCGTGGTGCGTCCAGCCGTCGAAGAAGCAGGAGTTCTCCGGATCGGGGACGCAGATGCGGGTGTCGTGCTGCATGTAGTGCACGTACCGCGCGATGGTCGCCGAGGTGCCGCCCGTGCCCGCCGTGGCGACGATCCAGGCGGGCTCGGGGTACCGCTCCATCCTCAACTGCTGGTAGATGGACTCCGCGATGTTGTTGTTGCCCCGCCAGTCCGTGGCCCGCTCGGCGTAGGTGAACTGGTCCATGTAGTGACCGCCGGTCTCCTCGGCGAGCCTGGCGGACTCCTCGTAGAGCTTGCGCGAGTCGTCCACGAAGTGGCAGCGGCCGCCGTGGAATTCGATGAGCCGGCACTTCTCGGGGCTGGTGGTGCGGGGCATCACGGCGATGAACGGTACGCCGATCAGCTTGGCGAAGTACGCCTCCGAGACGGCGGTCGAACCGCTCGACGCCTCGATCACGGGCTTGCCCGGGCGGATCCAGCCATTGCAGAGCCCGTAGAGGAACAGCGACCGCGCCAGCCGGTGCTTGAGGCTGCCGGTGGGGTGGGTCGACTCGTCCTTGAGGTAGAGGTCGATGCCCCAGCTCTCGGGAAGCGGGAAGCGCAGCAGATGGGTGTCGGCGGAACGGTTGGCGTCTGCCTGGACCTTGCGGACGGCCTCCTTCAGCCAGGCGCGGTACGCCAGGTCGGTGCGGTCGATGTCGACGGTCGCCACAGCGTCTGCGTCGTGTCTGTGCTCACTCGTGCCCATCAGTGCGCTTCTCCTCGTACGACCGGTCCCGGCGATCCCCACGATATGCCCCCCACCTGGGCAAACGTTGACTTTGATACTCCATAGCAATGCCTTGGTGCCGCGGACGGTCTCCTGCCTGGCATGGCGTCGGGAATGGGCCTTTGCGTCCCGTTCCGCCCTGGTGCACACACCCCTGGATGTGCACACTCCTTGCAGGGGTGCGACGAAGGGGGCGAAGGGACCGTGCACGAAACGGAGTTCAGCGAGACGGGCGTGCGTATCGACCGGTGGGCGCGCTCGCTCACCCGGGCCGGGCAGGTCACCGTCAAGGACGGCCGGGTGGCGCTGCTCACCAGCTACGGCCGGGAGATCGACAGCGCCCCGGCGGGCACGGTGAGTGCGGGCAGACCGTGGTTCGCCGGCGCGGACGCCACGGTGGCGCGGGTGAACGGGACGCGGTACCGGCTGACCATGCCGCGGCGCCCCGACAAGCCCGACGACGCCGCGCCCGCCCGCCGTTTCCTGGAGGCCGTGCACCGGGCGGGCGGACGGCGGGACTGACGGAACGGGGCCGCGAGGACACCGCGAGTTGCGGAGCGGTGGCCGCTGGGTGACATTGGAGACGCATCACTCATGGTTCACCGGCGGTGACAATGTGATCCAGGCCGCCGGGCCAGAACCAGCAGCCAGCCATCTGCTGGATCCGTTCCTTCGTCTTCTTCCGGACCTACTTCGGGGAGTCGCAGCCGTGATCAGCGAGCCAAGCAGGCACTGCACGGTGGAGCTCCAGGCCCTGCCGTCGCGGATCGGTCAGGTCCGCAGAATCATCTCGGCGCAGCTGCGCTACTGGCATCTCGACCCTCTGGTCGACCAGGCAGCACTCGGCGTCACTGAACTGCTGACCAATGTCCACCGGCATGCACAGCCGGACAAATCATGCACCGTCGAGGTCGAGTTGCTGCTCGAACGGCTGACGGTGTCCGTCCACGACCACGACCCACGGCTGCCGACCGTGCGCGAGGCCAGCGACTCCAGTACCTCGGGGCGCGGACTCGCACTGATTGCCGCGGTCAGCGAGAGCTGGGGCGTCCGTCCCCGGGGCGGAGCGGGAAAGGTGGTCTGGTTCACCCTTCCCACCCCCTCCCTGTTCGCCACGCAGCCACCGCACGCGCTGTACGGGGCGACGACCGACGGGCCGTTCGACCTGAACGGTGTCACCGCGCCGGAGGGCGTAACGCCCTCGGCGGCACGAACGGTGGTCGTCGGCTGAACCGCAGGAGCGGGGCGCCTCTCGGGGCGCTCCGCTCCTGCGGTTCAGCTGTACCCAGGGCCTCTCGCTCGGTTCGGACCGGGCTCGCGGACAGTCCGGCCCGAACCGAACGAAAGACCCTAGTCGGTGGCGATGGCGCGGAGCACATCCAGCCGCGCCGCCCGACGGGTCGGCCGCCAGCCGGCCAGCGCGCCCGCCGTGACGCCCACCAGGGCGACGACGAGCAGTCGCGCCGGCGGGAGGGCGAAGGCGAACGCGGTGTCGCCCGAGCCTTCGGACGCCTTGACCAGGACCCAGCCGAGGAAGCCGCCCAGCAGGAGACCGCCGGCCGTGCCGAACGTCGCGACCAGGACGGATTCCCAGCGGACCATGGCCCGCAGCTGCGTCCTGGTCTGTCCGACCGCCCGCAACAGGCCCAGTTCCCTGGTGCGTTCGTGGATGGCCAGGGTGAGGGTGTTCGCGATGCCGAGCAGGGCGATCAGGACCGCCAGTGCCAGCAGTGCGTAGACCAGCGTCAGCATCATGTCGATGCCGCCGGCCGAGGACTGCGCGTACTCGCTGCGGGACTGCACCTCCGGGTTCCCGTACGCGGCGGCGGCCTGCTCGACCGCTGCTCTGCCGTCCGCCGTGGACACCCCGTGCTTGAAGGACACGGCGACCAGCGAGTCGGAGTCCTGGCCGCGGTGCGGAGCCCAGGCCTGCCGGGTGATGACGTAGTCGCCCGCCAGTTCCGGCTGTCCGTACACGGCCCGGACGGTGAAGGTCCGCTCCTTGCCGTCGGTGAAGGTGAGCCGTGCGGTGGAGCCGGTGTGCAGGCCCCGCTTGTCCGCCTCGGTGTCGGACACGGCAATGCCGTTGGTCCCCAGTGCCTTCATCGATCCGTCGACCTTGCCGAGGTCGAGGACCGCGGCGAGGGCGGCGGGGTCGGTGACGGTGAGGGCGCGTCCGGAGCCGTTGACCTCCGCGACGCCCTTGCCGAGGCCGACGGCGGTGGCCACGTCGGGCAGCCGGTCGACGGCCGGGGCGAGGCGGGGGCTGAGTCCGCTGCCGCCTGCGCCGAAGGCGGGTGCGCTGATGGCCAGGTCCCCGGCGAAGGAACGGTCGACGCTCTGGTTCATCGTGGCCTTCAACGAGGCGCCGAACACCGTGAAGAGCGAGACCACCGCCACGCCGATCATCAGGGCGGTCGCCGTCGAAGCGGTCCGCTTCGGGCTGCGCAGCGCGTTGCGCCGGGCGAGGTGCCCGGTGGCGCCGCGCAGCCGGCCGAGGGGTGCGCCCAGCATGCGTACGGCGTAGGTGGAAGCGACCGGGCCGAGTACGACGAAGGCGGCGAGGGCCAGCACGGCGCCGGCGGCGGAAAGCCAGACGGACGGGGCGGCCAGGGCACCGGTCAGGATCACCCCGAGCGAGGCGAGCAGCAGCAGGAGCCCGGTGACGGCGCGGGTCCGGGAGGCGCCCGAGTCGTCGACGGCGGTTTCCCGCAGTGCGGCGAGGGGCGCGGTGCGTCCGGCGTGGACGGCGGGCACCAGGGCGGATCCGATGCAGACGACGACGCCGACGGCCAGCGGCAGCAGCATGGACACGCCGCTGATGACGAGCGTGCCGTCGGGGAACGGGAAGCCGATCGCGGGGAAGAGCGCCTGGAGTCCGGCGGCGATTGCGATGCCTGCGGCCAGTCCGGCCGCGGAGGCGATCACGCCGACGATGCCCGCCTCGGCCAGGGTCGAGCCGAGGATCTGCCGTCGGGAGGCGCCGAGCGCGCGCAGCAAGGCGTTCTCGCGGGTGCGCTGGGCCACGACGATGGCGAAGGTGTTGTGGATGGTGAAGGTCGCGACCAGCAGCACGATGCCGGAGAACACGAGCAGCAGAGTGGTGAAGAGGCTGAGGAAGGCGCCGGAGATCATGTCCTGGTTCTCGGCGGCCGAGGCTTGTCCGGTGATCGCCTCGGTGTCCGGGGGCAGTACGGGCCGCAGTGCGTCGACGAGTTCCTGCTGGCTGGTCCCGGGGCCGGCCCGGACCTGGATGCTCGACGCCTGGCCGGGCTTCGGGGTGAGGTGCTTCTCGGCGTCGGCGAGCGTCATACCGGTGTACGTCACCTGCGCCATGCCGTCCTCACCGCCGAAGGTGGCCAGGCCGACGACGGTGACGCGGACCGGGTCGGGGGTGCGCAGGACGGTCGTGTCGCCGATCTTCAGCCCGCCCTTGTCGGCAGTGCCTCGGTTGACGACGACTTCGCCGGGTGCGGAGGGGGCGTGGCCATCGGCCAGCCGGTAGGGGTTGAGCTTCGGGTCGTCGATCCAGTTTCCGGCGAGGGTGGGCGGTCCCTGGCCGCCGATCGGTTCGCCGTCGGCTCCGATCAGCTGGCCGGCGCCCTGGATGTCGGGGGCAGCCGCGGCGACCTGGGGCAGTTGCCCGATGCGCTGCGCGAGGCCGGTGCTCACGGGCTGCCGGGTGCCTTCGGACTCGCCGGAGACGGTGACGACGTTGGTGCTGCGGACGACGGCGTCGGTGCCGCTCGCCGCGTTGCCGAACATCGTGTCGAAGCTCGCGCGCAGGGTGTCCCCCATGACGAGGGTCCCCGCGAGGAAGGCGACGCCGAGCAGGACGGCGGTCAGGGTGCCGACGAAGCGGCGCCGGTGGGTGCGGAGCGAGGAGAGGCCGATGCGCACGGAGGCGCGGGTACTGGTCATGGCGTCCCCTGGGTGCTCGGTGCGGGGTCGAAGGCCTTGAGGCGGTCGAGTACGCGTTCGGCGGTGGGGTCCGGCATCCGGTCGACGAGCCGCCCGTCGGCGAGGAAGACGACTTCGTCCGCGTGTGCGGCGGCGACCGGGTCGTGGGTGACCATGACGACGGTGCGGCCGGTCTGCCGGACGGTGCGGCCGAGCAGCCGGAGCACTTCCTGGCCGGCGCGCGAGTCGAGGTTGCCGGTGGGTTCGTCGGCGAAGACCACGTCGGGGTCCCCTGCGAAAGCCCGGGCGACGGCGACGCGCTGCTGCTGGCCGCCGGAGAGTTCGCTGGGCCGGTGGTGCAGCCGGTCACGCAGTCCGACGGTGTCGATGATCGCGTCCAGCCGGGTCCGGTCGGGGCGTTCCCCCGCCAGGTCCATGGGGAGCGTGATGTTCTCGGCGACGGTGAGTGTCGGCAGGAGGTTGAAGGACTGGAAGACGAAGCCGATGCGCCGACGGCGCAGCAGGGTGAGCCTGCGGTCGCCGAGGGCGCCGAGTTCGGTGTCGCCGATGAAGGCGGTACCGGAGGTGAGGGTGTCGAGTCCGGCGGCGCAGTGCATCAGCGTGGACTTGCCGGACCCGGAGGGCCCCATGATCGCGGTGAAACGGCCGGCCGGGAAGCCGACGCTCACCCCGTCCAGGGCCCTGACCTCGGTGTCGCCCGTGCCGTAGACCTTCACTGCGTCGACGACACGGGCGGCGGTCGTGGTGGCGGGAGCGGCGGTGGTCATGCCGCACCGCCCTTGCCGAGGGTGCCGAACTGCTCGTCGAGGACGGAGAGCCGGCGCCAGTACTCGTCCTCGTCGATCTCCCCGGCGGCGAAGCGCCGGCCGAGCAGCGTGATCGGTGAGGTCTCGGCGGGGCCGTTGCGCTCCGCACGGACCTGCCACGGACCGCGCCGGCCGCGCCAGACGGTGCGTCGCAGGACGGTGACGACGGTGATGACGACGGCTGCCCAGATGAGCGGGAACAGGAGGACCCACGGTCCGGGTCCGCCGTCGAAGGCCAGGGTGTTCATCTCGGTCAGCTCCTCGGTTCACGGTTCGGATGCACGCTTTTCCGTCACCACCGAGCCTGTCTCCGCAGGGGGGTCCGCGTCGTCGTACGGCCAGCGACAGTGCGCGTACCCCGCCGGGAGTAGACGGCGGTCCTGCGGCTGCTCCCGGGGGGGGGCCGGGAACCGCTCCGGACCCTGGATTCTGTACCTACTAGTTTGTACAGTTGGTTCATGAGCACTTCGGACCGTCTGGTCGAAGCCACCCGGGAGCTCCTGTGGGAGCGCGGCTATGTGGGCACCAGCCCCAGGGCCATCCAGCAGCACGCGGGCGCGGGCCAGGGCAGCATGTACCACCACTTCGCCGGCAAGCCGGATCTGGCGCTGGCGGCCATCCGCCGCACGGCGCAGGAGCTGCGCGGGACGGCGGGCCGGGTGCTCGACGCACCCGGGTCGGCGTACGAGCGGATCTCGGGCTATCTGCTGCGTGAGCGCGATGTACTGCGCGGCTGCCCGGTGGGGCGACTGACGATGGACCCGGAGGTCATCGCGAGCGAGGAGTTGCGGGCGCCCGTGGACGAGACGATCGCCTGGCTCCGCGGCCGGCTGGCCGAGATCGTCCAGGAGGGCCTGGACCACGGCGAGTTCGACCACCGCCTGGTGCCCGAGGAGATCGCGGCGTCGATCGTCGCGACGGTACAGGGAGGCTATGTGCTGGCCCGCGCCTCGGGATCGGCAGAGGCCTTCGACGCCGCCGCCCGTGGACTGCTGGCGCTGCTCGCCCCTCGTACGGACACCACCTGACGCTCCGCCATACGCCACCCACCCGAGGAGCACCTCGCCCATGCGCATCACCAGGAACCGGCCCGGCACACGGTCCGGGCCGGCCGGGCAGTTCAACGGATCCTTCTGGATCGACGGGATCGCCGCTCCCGAACCAGAGCCCCCGAGTGCCCGTCTCGCCCTCGTCGAGGCGGCCGAGGGCGGCTCCACCATCCACTGGCACACCGACCCCGGCGTCCCCGAGCACCCGGCAGCCTGAGGAGCGCGCGATGCATGCGATGCAGTACGAGATCACTCTTCCCGCCGACTACGACATGGGCATCATCCGCGACCGGGTGGCGACGCGGGGCCACCTCCTGGACGCCTTCCCGGGGCTCGGCATCAAGGCGTACCTGATGCGGGAGCGCGGCAAGGACTCCCCCGTCAGCCAATACGCACCGCTCTACCTCTGGACCACACCCGAAGGTATGAACTCCTTCCTCTGGGGGTCCGGATTCCAGGGCATCGTGCAGGACTTCGGGCGCCCCGAGGTGCAGCACTGGACCGGCCTGTCGTACGAGGAGGGCCCGGCATCGGCCGCACTCCCCCGTTCGGCCACCCGGCTCCGCTCACCGATGCCACCGTCGGCCGCCCCGGCGGACGTGGTCGGCGCCGCACTGGAGGAGAGCCGGCGGCTCGCGAAGGCACCGGGCGCGGTCGCCACGGCGCTGGCCGCCGACCCCCGGCACTGGGAGCTGCTCCACTTCACCCTCTGGGAGCACCCCTCCCCGCACGAAGCGGGCGACCGCTACGAGGTGCTCCATCTCAGCCGGCCGGAGCGCGAACGGCTCGGGACGGGGCGCCAGTGGTAGCCGCGGTCCGCACCGTCCTCGGTGACATCCCCGCCGACGAGCTCGGTGTGTGCGACGCGCACGACCACCTCTTCCTGCGCAGCCCCGTACTCCCGGGCCAGGAACTCGACGACCCCGCGGCGGCGGCCGGACGGCTGCGGGCCTTCAGCGGGTTCGGCGGACGGTCCGTGGTGCAGTGGACGCCGTACGGCATGGGGCGCCGGGCCGATGTGCTGGCGGAGCTGTCCCGTTCGACGGGGACCCATGTGGTGGCGGCGACGGGGCTGCACCAGGCCGTGCACTACCCGGCCGCGCTGCTCGGCCGGATCCGGGACCGTCTCGCCTCTCTGTTCGTCGCGGAGCTGACCGAAGGAATCGGCGCGACATCGGTGCGGGCGGGCCTGATCAAGGTCGCCGGGGCCTTCCACACGGTCGACGCCCACGCCCGGCTCACCATGACGGCGGCCGCCGAGGCGCATCACCGCACGGGCGCTCCGATCGCCGTCCATCTGGAGCTGGGAACAGCCGCGCCGGACGTACTCGACCTGCTGTGCGGTGCGTTGGGCGTCCCGCCGCACCGCGTGATCCTCGGGCACCTCGGCCGGTCGCCCGACGGCGCCGCGCAGCGGGAGGTCGCACGGGCCGGGGCGTTCCTCGCGTTCGACGGTCCTTCGCGGGCCCATCACGCGACGGACTGGCGGCTGCCCGAGGAGCTCGCGGTGCTCGCCGGGGCCGGATTCGGCGGGCAGTTGCTGCTGGGCGGCGACACCACCGTGCCGGAGACCCCGGGCATGCCGCATCTGCTGCAGCGGCTGCGCCCCCGGCTGACCGAGGTACTGGGAGCGGGGACCGTGGCGGACATGCTGGTCGCCAACCCGGCACGGGCGTTCGCGTTCGAGGCGCCGACGCAGGCCGCCTGAGGACGCGGGCATCCGGCGGCAGCGCAGGCCGCCTGAGGACGCGGGCTCGCGGCGGCAGCGCAAGCGCCCTGAGGAAGCGGGCACGCGGCGGCGCCCGGCCGTCCCTTCCTCAGGCGAGCGCGCCCAGCGGGTCGTCCAGCACCGGTTGCCAGGCCAGCTCCGCCGCTCCGACCAGGCTGTTGTGGTCGAGGGTGCAGGGCAGGATCGGCACACTGCCGCTGCGTCCCCACAGGCTGCGGTCGGCGACCACCGCACGCAGCCGCTCCGGGTCGGCGTCCAGCAGGGCGCGGTGCAGACCGCCGAGGATGATGCGGTCCGGGTTGAGGATGTTGACGAGCCCGGCGAGCCCGAGGCCGAGGCGGTCGATCAGCTCCTCCGCGGCGTTGCGTACCGCCGCGTCGCCGTACTCGTTGCGCAGCAGGTCCCCGGACTGCTTGAGCAGCGACTCCTCGGGGCCGGGTGCGCGTCCCGCCGCGGTGAGGAAGGCGAGCGGGTCGGTCTCCACGTCGAGGCAGCCGCGGCCACCGCAGTGACAGGGCCGGCCCTCGGGGTTGACGGTGAGATGGCCGACCTCCAGGGCGAGCCCCGAACTTCCGGTGTGCAGGCGGCCGTCCAGGACGAGCGCGCCGCCGACCCCACGGTGGCCGGTGGCGACGCACAGCAGGTGCTGGGCCCCGCGTCCGGCTCCGTGGCGGTGCTCGGCGAGCGCGGCGAGGTTGACGTCGTTCCCGGTGAACGCCGGTCCGGTGATGCCCGCTTCGCGGACACATGTGGCGAAGATCTCGCGGACCGGGGCGCCGGCCGGCCAGGCGATGTGGAGCGGGTTGAGGGCGGTGCCCTCCGGCTCGGCGACGGCGGACGGCACCGCCAGGCCCGCCCCGACGCACCGCAGGCCACTGTCGCGCAGCAACCGTGCGCAGTCGTCCACGACTTCGCCGATGACCTGGGCGGGATCCGCGGTGATGGTGACGCAGCCGGGGGCGGTCGCGACGAGCCGGCCGCCGAGCCCGACCAGAGCGGCCCTGAATCCGTCCGAGTGCACCTGGGCGGCGAGGGCCACCGGCCCCGTCTCGCGCACGGCCAGCCGGTGCGAGGGCCGGCCCTGCGAGCCCGCGGCCGAGCCGGGGCTGGAGTCGACCCGGATCAGGCCGAGCGCCTCCAGCTCCGCGGCGACCGCGCCTGCGGTGGCACGGGTGACGCCCAGCTCGGAGGTGAGGACGGCTCGGGTGGGCGCGCGTCCGGTGTGGACCAGTTCCAGCGCGGGTCCGAGCGCGCTGCGGCCCCTCTCCAACTTCGTCCGGGTGGTGGTCACCTTGCCGTTCATGGGGGCGAGTCTCCCATGATCCGGAGGTGGTGCGGACGCCGCGGCGCCCGTCTTCTCCCCTGCGCCTCCCCCCTCCACGGCGTGCAGCCGCCGCGTCCGGCACGCCGCCCCGACCCGGTGGGCAGCCATATTGCGCCCATCGTCCGCGGGCCCCTATGCTGAGTTTGTGCCGCAACTAAACAAACTGCGGACGGCCTTGCCGGGGGGACCGGGCGGAAACACCGCCTCACCTCCGTCGACACGCCTCCGAACCGCTCTGACCGTGTTCTTCGCCCTCGACGGGTTCCTCTTCGCCGGCTGGGTGGTCCGCATCCCGGCCATCAAGCAGCAGACCGGCGCCTCGGCCTCCACCCTCGGCCTCGCGCTTCTCGGCGTTTCCGCCGGTGCCGTGATCACCATGATGCTCACCGGCCGGCTCTGCCGCCGTTTCGGCAGCCATCCGGTGACCGTGGTCTGCGGTGTTCTGCTGCCGCTCAGCATCGCCCTGCCCGCGCAGACCCATTCGGCACTCTCGCTCGGACTCGTACTGCTGCTGTTCGGCGCCGCGTACGGCGGCGCGAACGTGGCGATGAACAGCGCGGCGGTGGATCTGGTCACCGCACTGCGGCGCCCCGTGATGCCCAGCTTCCACGCCGCGTTCAGCCTCGGCGGCATGATCGGTGCCGGCCTCGGCGGCCTGGTCGCAGGCGGCCTCTCGCCCTCCGCGCACCTGCTCTGCCTGACCGGAATCGGCCTGCTCGTCACCGCGTACTGGGGACCGGTCCTGCTCCGGTACCCCTCGCTGAAGCCCGCCCCGACGGCGGCCGGCGGCGACGAGGCCCGCCATCGTCCGACCGGACGGGCTCGCCGCATCGTGCTCCTGTTCGGCGTGATCGCACTCTGCACCGCGTACGGCGAGGGTGCCCTGGCCGACTGGGGCGCCCTCCACCTGGAGCAGGACCTGCACGCCCACCCCGGGGTGGCGGCAGCCGGCTACTCGCTCTTCGCGCTCGCCATGACCGCGGGCAGGCTCTCCGGCACGGCACTGCTCGAACGACTCGGCCAGACCCGCACGCTGGTCGCGGGCGGCTGCACGGCGGCGGCCGGGATGCTGGTCGGCTCGCTCGCCCCGACCGCCTGGCTCGCCCTGCTCGGCTTCGCCATCACCGGACTCGGCCTGGCGAACATCTTCCCGGTGGCGATCGGCAGGGCCGGCGAGCTGGCCGGCCCCGGCGGAGTGGCCGCGGCTTCGACGCTCGGCTACGGCGGCATGCTGCTCGGGCCCCCCTCGATCGGCTTCCTGGCCGACTGGTTCTCGCTGCCCGTCGCCCTGACCACAGTGGCACTGCTGGCTCTGGCAGCGGCGGCGCTGGGGTACGGCGCACGCAACGCGGCCACGCACGAGTGAGTAGGCGTACTCAGGCAGGAACGGTTCTCCCGTCGCAGGATGGAGAAGTAACGACCCCGCCCGCCGACTGTCGCGGGTGAGGCCGGAAGCCATCGACGGGGAGCACGCCATGAACAAGCCGGTCCTGACCAAGCAGCACGTCCACACGCTCGCGCGCCTCACGTTCGGCAACGCCGCGTCGCTGGTCTACCTGGGCGTGGTGGCGGCGACCGCGGTGTTCGTCACGGTGGACACGCTGTTCGTCGCCCACGAGGACGCGTCGTTCGCCGGGGTGTGGCTCATCTTCCTGGCGGCGCCGACCGTCTTCGTCTTCTTCGCCGGCGGTGCGATGCTGGGCTCGGAGGCGGCCGGGCCGGACTGGTTGTTCTACCTGGCCCTGGTGGTGTCCGTGCTGGTGCAGTCGCTGGCGCTGGGCTGGTTCGCACGACTGCTGGGCGGCGGCCGCGGCCGGGCCCGCCAGAGCCGTCCCCGGAACGCCTGAGCCCCTGGCACAATCCCTGCCATGAAGATCGCGGAGCACATACGATCCCTGGACCACGAGGGCCGGTTGCTGGCGGACGCGGCCCAGGAGGCGGGGACCGGCGCACCGGTACCGACCTGTCCGGGCTGGCAGGTGAACGACCTGCTCGGACACACCGCGATGGTGCACACCTGGGCGGCCGCCTTCGTGACCGAGGGCCACACCTCGTACGTCCCCGACGCCGGGCATCCGGACCTGGACGGCCCGGAACTGCTCGACCGGTTCCGTGCGGGGCACCGACTCCTGGTGGAGGCGCTGGAGCGCGCGCCGCAGGACCTGGAGTGCTGGGCCTTCTTCGCCGCGCCGTCGCCCCTGGCCTTCTGGGCGAGGCGGCAGGCGCACGAGACGACGATCCACCGGGTGGACGCCGAGTTCGCACGCGGCGGGCCCCTCTCTCCGGTGGCGTCGGACCTCGCGGTGGACGGCGTCGACGAGTTGTTGCGCGGTTTCCACGCCCGCCCGAAGAGCAGGGTGCGCACCGACGTTCCGCGCACGCTGCGGGTGCGGGCGACGGACACCGGCTCCGCGTGGACCGTCCGGCTCTCCACCGAGCCACCGGCCACCGTGCGCGAGGAGGGCGGGTCGTCCGTACTTCCGCCGGCGGACTGCGAGTTGAGTGCCAACGCCCATGAGCTCTACCTCGCGCTCTGGAACCGGCTGCCGCTCGCCGCTCTTACGGTGGCGGGCGACCCGGAGCTCGCCCGGCTGTGGCGCGACAACTCCTCGGTCGTCTGATCCCGGGCGGGCGCGGACGCGGAGTGGCGGGCTTGTCCCCCCGCGTCCCCGCCTGTGAGACTTCGGGCATGGAACATCGAAGCCAGGCGGAACGCGACGCGGTGACCGTCGAGATCGGCTTCGCCGTGCTGACCGGAGCCCTGATGGCGGGGGCCGCGTTCCTCGTGGTCTGCGCCCCCGCCCTCCTGATGGCCCCGGGTGGCGGCGTGAGCCCCTGGCTGCTCGTGACCGCGGCCGTCGTGGCCGGGCTGGTCTTCGCCGGCCGCGTCGTCGACGTGCTGTGGCGGTTCGGCCGCCGCGCCACGGAGCGCGAGGTCGACGGGCGGGTCCCGGTGCTGCCGGATCAGCCGAGCCAGCCCGGCCGCACCAGCCCCGACTCGTAAGCGAGTACAACGAGTTGGGCCCGGTCACGGGCGCCGAGCTTCACCATGGTCCGGCTGACATGAGTCTTGGCGGTGAGCGGGCTGACGACGAGACGGCGGGCGATCTCGTCGTTGGACAGGCCGATGCCGACCAACGCCATCACCTCCCGCTCCCGGTCGGTCAGTTCGTTCAGGGCGGTCGCCGCGGTGGGCTCCTTGGAACGGGCCGCGAACTCGGCGATCAGCCGGCGCGTGACACCCGGCGACAGGAGCGCGTCCCCACCGACCACCGCCCGGACCGCCCGCAGCAGCTCTTCCGGTTCGGTGTCCTTGACCAGGAAACCGGAGGCTCCGGAGCGGATCGCCTCGAAGACGTACTCGTCGAGTTCGAAGGTGGTGAGCATGACCACCTTCACAGCGTCGAACTCCGGGTCCCCGGTGATGGCACGGGTCGCCGCGAGACCGTCGAGGTGTGGCATCCGGATGTCCATCAGCACGGCGTCCGGCCGCAGTTCACGCACCAGGCGGACGGCCTCCTCGCCGTCGGCCGCCTCGCCCGCGACCTCGATGTCCGGCTGGGCGTCCAGCAGGGCCCGGAATCCCGCCCGGACCAGCAGCTGGTCATCGGCGAGCAGTACGCGAATCACGGTGTCTCCTTCTGGTGCGCCGGCCCGCCGGCCGGCAGCGGAAGCTCGGCCCGTACCCGGAAGCCGCCGTCGGGCCGGGTTCCCGCCTCGATCGTGCCACCCAGGGCGGCCGCCCGCTCCCGCATTCCGGCCAGTCCGTTGCCGCTGCCGCCGGCGTCCGTACCGGTGGCGGGACCCTCGTCGTCGATGCGGAGAGTGATGCGGCCCGGTCCGTAGCCGACCCGGACCTCCGCGGTACGCGAACCGGAGTGCCGCACCACATTGGTCAGCGCCTCCTGAACGATCCGGAACGCGGCGAGGTCCGCGCCGGGCGGTACGGCCCCGCGCTCACCGTCCGTCCCGACCGTGACGGTCAGCCCGGCGCTCGCGGCCTGTTCCACCAGTTCGGGAAGCCGGTCGAGTCCGGGGGCAGGTGCCCTGGGCGCGTCGCCGGGCGTGCGGAGGCTGTCCAGCACCTGTCGCACCTCGCCGAGCGCCTCCTTGCTGGCGTCCTTGATGGTGGTGAGCGCGGTGCGGGCCTGCTCGGGGTCGGTGTCGAGCAGGGCGAGCCCGACACCTGCCTGGACGTTGATGACCGAGATGCTGTGCGCGAGGACGTCATGCAGCTCGCGGGCCATCCGCAGCCGCTCCTCGTCGGCCCGCCGCTTCTCCGCCCGTTCCCGATCGGCCCGCTGCGCCGCCCACTGCTCACGGCGTACGCGGACGAACTCGGCGGCAGCGACGATGGCCACCACCCATGCGGCCACGCCCAGTTCCTGCCCCCAGGGCTGCGCGGAGTCGTCGTCCGGAGGCAGCCAGCGGTAGAGCCAGTGCGCCACGACCAGGTGCCCCACCCACACCATGGCGACCGCCGACCACGCGGCCCGCCGGTGGCCCGCGACGACGGCGCTGAAGCAGCCCACCGCGACGGCCAGGAAGACCGGGCCGTACGGGTAGCCGGCGCCGAGATAGACCGTCGCCGCGGCCGACGCCCCGAAGACGGCCACGACGGGGTGGCGGTGGCGCAGCAGCAGGACCGCCACCGCGGCGAACAGGAGCAGCCGGGCGAAGAGGTCGAGCGGGGCCCTGTCGTCCAGCTGGCCGCGGGCCGCGAACGCCGATCCGGCCATGACGAAGACACCGAGCAGGATCGTGGACGCCCAGGGCAGCCGGCCGGCGGACCGCCCCCGGGGGCCCGTCAGCCAGCGCGGCGGCTCTCCGTCGTTCCAGAAGTTCCACGTGCCCGGGGAGCGGGTCGCCCGTCCGCCCGGCCCGCCGCGCGCCCAGGGAGGCCGACGCGGCGGCCCGCCCTGATGCCCGGGAGGCCCACCGCCTGTCTGTGCGCGCTGCTCTTCCATGCCGGCCACGCTAGACGGCGCACCTGCGCCCCGGCGTCCGCCGGGCGTGGTGATCGCCCGTACTCCCCCGGTAGTACGACGAACGGGTCTGCCGGGGCCACCGGGCCGCCGTCATGATCCGAAACCAGGGGTCCTAGCCGCGCCGGTCGAGGAGCCCGACGGTGCGGGCCAGCTCTGTCACGGCCTGCCGGAAGAAGGCCTCGCGGGCTTCCACCACGCGGTTGAACTGACCGAAGATCTCGAAGGACAGCAGCCCGAAGAGCTGTGACCACGCGGCGACGAGCGGCGCGGTCACCCCCGGGGGAAGCCCGGGGGCGAGGTCGGCGGCGATCCGTTCGGCCTCGGGACGCAGTTCCTCGGCAAGCGGTGGCAGCCCGACCCCCTCCTCGCGGTGCGCGTCCTCGGCAATGGCGATGAGGACGAGGCCGACCCTGGACGCGGGGCCGATGGTGGCCTGCGGTGCGGTGTAGCCGGGCACGGGCGAGCCGTAGATCAGCGCGTACTCGTGAGGGTGCGCGAGAGCCCAGTCCCGTACGGCGCACGCGACCGCAACCCAGCGGGCCAGATGGGCGCCGGGCCGGGTCTGCGCCTCGGTCTCCGCCGCGGCGGTCCGGTGAGCGCGCTCGGCGGCCTCGCCCACGGAGTCGTACGCATCGACGATCAGGGCGGTGAGCAGTTCGTCACGGCTGGGGAAGTAGCGGTAGAGCGCCGAGGACACCATGCCGAGTTCGCGTGCCACGGCGCGCAGGGAGAGCTTCGCCGCCCCCTCGGCCGCGAGCTGTTTTCTCGCCTCGTCCTTGATGGCGGCGGTGACCTCGATGCGGGCCCGTTCCCTGGCTCCCCGGATAGCGCTCATGACGACCAGTCTGCCACGAAACGGAGCACCGCCCAATAACGAGAGCAATGCTCTTGCTTTTGAGCACAGGTTCCGTGCACACTGATCTCAAGCGAGAGCACCGCTCTCTCAAACCGTGGGGGTCCTCATGCCGCAGCCGTACTACCTTCAGGGCAGCCCGTTCACCGTCCGGATGAACAGCCTCGTCGGCTGGCTGGCGCGGCACGGGGTGAGCCTGCTCGGTTCGCAGGAACTGTCGGTGCGGGGCCGAAAGAGCGGGCAGTTGCAGCGCATCCCCGTGAACCTGCACACCCACGAGGGTGTGCAGTACCTCGTCTCCGCACGGGGGCACTCGCAGTGGGTGCGCAATATGCGGGCCGCGGGCGGCGGCGAGCTGCGGGTGGGCCGCAGGACCCGCACGTTCACCGCGACGGAGATCGCGGACGACGAGCAGAAGATGCTCGTCGTCCGCGCCTACCTGGAGCGCTGGGGCTGGGAGGTCAACCAGTACTTCCAGGGCATCACGGCCAAGTCCTCGGACAGCGAACTGCTGGCCGCCTGCCCCGACCATCCCGTCTTCCGGATCACCGTCGAGAGCTGACCCGGGGCTGTGCGGCGACAAGCACCGGGCCCTGAAGGATCACCGGGCTCACGGGGCTCACGGGCGCGCACATACCACGGCCGGATCGCCGCATCCGCCCGAGCCGGCCGCATCCGCCCGATCGGCCGGGCCCGGTGCGGCATCGCTCCCTAACGGTCCATCGCCGACAGCGCGCGCTGCGCCAGCGGGTGCGAACGGACCAGTTCGGCCAGCGAGGTCGTCCCCCGGGTGATGCCCGCGAACGCGTTCCACGCCGGGCGGAAGCCCGTGAGTACCGCGTGCAGCAGGCCCGGGCGACGCTCGAAGAGCTTCAGCATGCGCCGTCCCACGCTCATCTCGACGCCGAGCCCGGCCTTGATGGCGAACGCGTAGTTGAGCGCCTGGCGGCGCGCGTCCACCGCGTCGTGCGACTCCGCCACCCGCACCGCCCATTCGCCGGCCAGGCGTCCCGAACGCAGCGCGAACGAGATGCCCTCGCGGGTCCACGGCTCCAGCAGGCCTGCGGCGTCCCCGCACACGAGCACCCGGCCGCGCGAGAGCGGCGAGTCGTCGCTGCGGCAGCGCGTCAGATGGCCGGAGGAGATCTTCGGCTCGAACCCGGCGAGGCCGAGCCGCGCGATGAAGTCCTCCAGATACCGCTTGGTGCCGCCGCCGTCACCGCGCGCCGAGATCACACCTACCGTCAGGGTGTCCCCCTTGGGGAACACCCACCCATAACTCCCCGGCATCGGGCCCCAGTCGATCAGGACCCGGCCCGCCCAGTCCTCCGCGACCGTCTGTGGCACGGGGATCTCGGCCTCGAGACCGAGATCCACCTGGTCGAGCTTCACCCCGACATGTGCTCCTATCCGCCCGGCGCTGCCGTCGGCGCCCACGACCGCACGGGCCAGGACGGTCTCGCCGCCGGACAGTACGACCGCGACCGTGCGCCGGTCGGGCACCGCGGCACCGTGCTGCTCGACCCGGGTCACCGTCGCCCCGGTGCGGAGTTCGGCACCGGCCTTCTGTGCCTCCTCGACCAGTCCCGCGTCGAACTCGGGGCGGTTGATGAGGCCGAAGAGCATGCGCCTGGAGCGGCGGGTGCGTGCCAGCCTGCCGTTCAGCGAGAACGTGACCGCGTGGATCCGGTCCCGCAACGGCAGTTCGAAACCGGGCGGCAGCGAATCGCGCGAATACCCGATGATGCCGCCGCCGCATGTCTTGTAGCGGGGCAGTTCCGCCTTCTCCAGGAGCAGTACCCGACGGCCGGCGACCGCCGCCGCGTATGCCGCGGAGGCTCCCGCCGGTCCGGCGCCGACTACGACGACGTCCCACACGGACGACTCTTCGTGCTCATGTCCGGCGTCTGCGTTCTCGCTGCTCACGATGTGCTTCTGCTCCCGATCCGACCAGTGGCCCCAACTGCTTCCGGCATCCTACGGCGCGCTGCGGCCGGACCCTGCTGTGGGAGGATCGGCCGAGCCTCCGTCGTACCCGCAACGCCGCACTCCTGGCGTCGCAGGTACCCGGACACGTACACATAACGTCGCACCTACGAGGAGCGTGCCCATGACCGCCCATCCGATTTCCGAGACCGTCGCCTCACTGATGCCCCGCGCCAAGGCGGAGCTGACCGAGCTGGTGGCCTTCCAGTCGGTGGCGGATCCCGCGGTGTTCCCGAAGAGCGAGTGCGAGGCGGCCGCCGCATGGGTCGCCGACGCGCTGCACGCCGAGGGATTCCAGGACGTCGCCCTGCTCGACACCCCGGACGGCACCCAGTCCGTCTACGGCTTCCTGCCCGGCCCGGCCGGAGCGCCCACCGTGCTGCTCTACGCGCACTACGACGTGCAGCCGCCGCTGGACGAGGCCGCCTGGATCTCCCCGCCCTTCGAGCTGACGGAACGTGACGGGCGCTGGTTCGGCCGGGGCGCGGCCGACTGCAAGGGCGGCTTCATCATGCACCTGCTCGCGTTGCGCGCCCTGAAGGCCAACGGCGGAGTCCCCGTCTCGGTCAAGGTGATCGCCGAGGGCTCGGAGGAGCAGGGCACCGGGGGCCTGGAGCAGTACGCCCAGGCTCACCCGGAGTTGCTCGCCGCGGACACCGTGGTCATCGGCGACACCGGCAACTTCCGCGTCGGGCTGCCGACCGTCACCTCGACGCTGCGCGGAATGACGATGCTGCGGGTACAGCTCGACACGCTTGAGGGGAACCTGCACTCGGGCCAGTTCGGCGGGGCCGCACCCGACGCCCTGGCGGCGATGATCCAGTTGCTCGCGTCGCTGCGCGCCGAGGACGGTACGACGACCGTCGACGGCCTCACGACGGACGCGCAGTGGGACGGCCTGCAGTACCCGGAAGAGGAGTTCCGCAAGGACGCCAAGGTCCTCGACGGGGTCGGGCTGATCAGCACGGGTACGGTCGCCGACCGGATCTGGGCCCGGCCCGCGGTCACGGTCATCGGAATCGACTGCCCTGCGGTGGTCGGCGCGACGCCCTCGGTGCAGGCGAGCGCGCGGGCGCAGATCAGTCTGCGGGTTCCGCCGGGCATGGACGCCGGTGAGGCGACGAAGCTGCTGACCGCACACCTGCGGGCACACGCCCCGTGGGGGGCGCGGGTGTCGGTCGAGCAGGTCGGCCAGGGACAGCCGTTCCGCGCGGACATCACGAGCCCGGCGTACACCGCGATGGCCGACGCCATGCGGATCGCGTACCCCGGCCAGGAGATGCAGTCCTCGGGCATGGGCGGCTCGATCCCGCTCTGCAACGCGCTGTCGGAGCTGTACCCGAAGGCGGAGATCCTGCTCATCGGGCTGAGCGAGCCCGAGGCCCAGATCCACGCGGTGAACGAGAGCGTGTCCCCCGAGGAGCTGGAGCGGCTCTCGGTTGCCGAGGCGCTGTTCCTGCAGAACTACGCCGCCTCCAAGAAGGTCTGAACCGGCCGGTGGCGGCCGGCCGGAGCGGGCGGGACCCGTTCCGGCCGCTCCGCTACGCGCTGAGCGAAGCTCGCCCAGAGCGTAGATCCGTGCCGCAGGTGCCCGCTCCTGCGTACGTTCGGGGACATGGACATCGTCGAGGTGCTTCCCCAGTTGCATATGTTCCGGTTCCCGATCGGCCAGGCGTACCTCTGGCGCGACGGGACGGAGCTGACCCTGATCGACGCGGGTGACGTGAACGCGGCGTCCGCCATCGAGGACGCGGTGCGCGGGCTCGGTCACGACCCCGCCCGCATCGCCCGGATCGTGATCACCCACGGCCATCGCGACCACTTCGGCGCGGCCCAGGAGCTCGCCGACCGCTACGGCGCCGAGATCCTGGCCCACCGGCTCGACGCCCCGGTGATCCGCGGTGAGGAGGAGGTCGGCGATCCGGTGCTGCTCGACTGGGAGCGGCCGCTGTACGAACACGGGCTGACCGTGCCGGTCGCTCCGCCGACCCGGGTCGACACCGAGTTGTCCGACGGAGCGGTGCTGCCTTTCGGCGGTGGGGCGCGAGTGGTCCACTCCCCCGGCCACACCCCCGGGGCCATCGGCATCCATCTGCCCCGGCACGGGGTCCTGTTCACGGGTGACTGCGTCGCCGAGGCGGGGCGCGTGATGCTGGGGGTGTTCAACATCGACCGTGAGCAGGCCCTGGCCTCGTTCCGGCGGCTGGCCGCGCTGGAGGCGACCACGGTCTGCTTCGGTCACGGCGAGCCCCTCACCGAGGACGCGGTGACGGTCATGCGCACCTCAGCCGACCGGGACTCCGGCCTCCAGGTTGAGCACGGCTGAGCGCTCGCGGGCGCGCAGTGCCCAGCGCAGCCGTTCGAACCGGGTGGGAGGCAGCAAGGTGGCCGCCTCCTCCTCGGTGACGAACCGCCAGCCACGCAGTTCGGATCCGGGCAGCAGCAGCCGCTGGGCGTCCGCGCCCGGGAGCGTGCCGCCGTCGAAGAGCAGCCTCAGCCCTCCGTAGCCGGGCGGCTGGGGCGCCTCCCAGTCGACGACGAGGAGCCTGGGCGCCTGTGCGAGGTGAATCCCGATCTCCTCGGCCACCTCTCTGATCCCGGCCTGCGCCGGTGCCTCGCCCGCCTCCACCACGCCCCCGGGGAACTCCCAGCCGGGCTTGTAGGTGGGGTCGACGAGCAGCACCCGGTCGTGTTCGTCGAAGAGCAGCACGCCGGCCGCGACGGTCTCCGCCGTGGGGTCGGGTGTCTGGACGATCTCGCAGGCGGGGGCCGCCCCGGTGCGCACGGCCTCGGCGATGCGCTCGGCCGTCTCACGGGGTGTCAGTGCGCTGTTGTCGATGGCATGGGCGTCCCGCGTGATCCAGTCGAGCGCCGAACGGTAGGTCTCGATGCGGTCGTACGCCCATTGTCCGGACCCGGCGGTCTTCACCGGGTCATCGGGGAACTCCGCCCGGTGGGCTATCCGTTGACGCAGGATCGTTTCCTCAGGTGAGAGCAGTACATGACGCACTGCGATGCGTCTGGAGGCGAGCCCTCCGAATATCTCGTCGCGATACTCCTGCCTCAGCAGAGTCATCGGCACCACCAGCACCCCACCGACCTCGGCGAGCAACGCTGCCGCCGTGTCCACCACCAGACGCCGCCAGATCGGCAGGTCCTGGAAGTCGCTGACTTCGGCGAACTTCTTCTGCGGCAGCAGGGATCCCAGCCCCGTGCCGGTCAGTTCGGGATCGTAGAAGGTGCTGTTCGGGATCAGATCGATCAGTTCACGCGCGGCGCTGGTCTTGCCCGCGCCGAACGCACCGTTGATCCAGACGATCACGGTTCCCCCTCTTCCGTAGCCCCCAGTGGCTTGCCCGCAACACCCTGCCGTGAAAACACGACTGTGGCGATGACGATGCTCGAACGCAACAGTGCGGGCCGGCCGTCGTCGCCGTACGGCCGGGCGCCGTCCGGCCGTAACGGCGACGACGGGACCGTCGTTGGAGCGGTCAGCAGAACGAACGACAGGGGGCGGACCGTGCGTCGCACCGTACTTGAGCAGTTTCCCGCCGGAGGGCCGCGGGGCAGCTGGCCCGCGGAGGAGTTCGCCGCGGCCCGCCGCGGCGAGGGCGTGGCAGCGGAGGTCGTCATGGACCTGGAACAGGACGCGTTCCTGGTGGTCGTGCCGCAGCAGTCCTCGGACCGGGGCCACTGACCTCCGGCGGCCACGCGGGAACCGCGCCGGCTCAGGCCGGTCCGACCGGCCGGTGACACCCCGCGCCGGTGCCGCGTCGCCCTCGGCCCGGCGGGACCGCTTCTCGCCGCGGGCCGTCACGGAGGGCTGACGAGCTCGTCAGGGCGTGTCACCCCGCCAGTCCCACTTGCTCGGATCCTCCGCCCGCGGCCCGTACTCGGCCCGGCCGCCCGCCCCGTAGGCACCGATCTCGGTGATCAGGGCGGAGCCGTCCGCCAGTGCCACCTTCGTCCAGCCGGTCACGTCCAGCAGCAGGCCGTCGAGCGGTCCTCCCACCAGCTCCCGGTAGACCCGCCCCGGCCGGGGTCCCGGATCCGGGTCGTCGTGATCGGCGCCGTACACCCGTCGCCGCATGATCTCGTCCATACCCGCAGGATCGCACCGACCACTGACAACGTGCTCGGCCTGGGGGCCTGTGTGACTCGATCGGAGGCACGTGCGAGCGTCCGGACCTTGATCCTTCGACGCCGTTCCGGTCCGATCAGCGGATGTCCGAAACCGATGCCGACCGGGATCCGTCGGCCGAAGTCCGAACGATGCCGATCGGCACCCGCGGGCGGCGCTTTCCGCGGGCTCCGAGCTGTCCGGGCCTGCGGCCGAGGCGCGGTTGCGTGGCCCGGACCACGACCGGGCCGCCCCGGCGAAGGCGCTCGTCAGCCTGTGCGACGCAGGTGAGAGCCGCTCCGTGTACTTGCTGTACCGCGACCGCCGCCCTGCCTGCGGGCTCTGCCGTCGGCCGTCCTGGTCTCCCTGCTCTCGACGAGCACGGCAAGCAGGGCTCCGCCCGGACCCGGCGACCCCGACGACTGTCATGCACCGCCTGGTCGCCCTGACCGCGGCTCCCTCACGCACCGGGACGGTGCCTGAAAGAGGCGTCCGACGATCGTCATCGCGGAGCCGGGACCGGAACCGGACCTCCCCGGGAATATCCCGGATGCGGCCGCCATGCAGTCACTCCTAGGATGCGCACGCAGGAGAGTCGAGACGCCATGGCGTCCATCAGTGAAGCGGAGACACCCGGGACATGACGAGCCAACTATTCGCAATCTGCTTCAACGCGACTCGGCCGACCGATCTCGCACGATTCTGGTCCGGGGTCCTGGGCTGGGAGTCGGCCGCCGGTCCGGGAGACGACGTCACGATCCTGCCTCCCGATCCTGACGGATTCCGTATCCGATTCCTGCCGGGGCAGGAGCCGAAGACCGGTCAGAACCGGGCGCACTTCGACCTGACGAGCACCACCGCGGAGGATCAGCAGCAGACGGTTGCCCGGGCCCTGGAGTTCGGCGGGAAACACATCGACATCGGTCAGCTCCCGGAAGACGGGCACGTGGTGCTCGCCGATCCGGACGGCAACGAGTTCTGCGTGATCGAGGCCGGCAACAAGTTCCTCGCCGACACCGGCGTCATCGGAGCCCTGGCCTGCGACGGTACCCAGGAGGTCGGCTACTTCTGGAGCAAGGCGCTGCGGTGGCCGCTGGTCTGGGACCAGGACGAGGAGACAGCGATCCAGTCACCGCACGGCGGCACGAAGATCACGTGGGGTGGCCCGCCCGTGGCGCCGAAGACGGGCACGAACAGGCTGTACTTCGAGCTGGCACTTCCCGCCGATGCCGACAGGGGGGCGGAGATCGACCGTCTGCTCTCGCTCGGCGCGACGCGGGCCGGCAGCAGCCAGGACGAAGGCGACACGATCCTCATGCTCGACCCCGACGGCAACGAGTTCTGCGTACAGAGGCCTTGCTAGCGGGGACTGTCGGCGCGAGGTTGCGTTTCGCAGGCACTCGCCATTGAAACGAGCGGCCCCTCAGCCGTACGCCACGTATCGGCTCAGCCGGTACGTGGTCGGCTGCATCAGGCGGCCGCAGAGCGTGTCGATCCGGATTGTCGCCTCGTCGACCCGTGCTTCTCGCAGGCTGCGCAGCCGCGCCCGAAGCTCGGCCTGGTCCGGGGTCTCGAAGATCACTTCCCACTCCCCCAGGTCCGGCGCCGTGCGAGCGGCAAGCCGCTGTCTCTCGGCCTCCTGCCGCCGTCTCCTCTTCGCTTGTCCCGGCACCGGCCCAGAATCGCAGGCCCGCGCCGGTGCGGCAAGAGATCCGCATCGAGAACGCATCCCACCCGGCCGTCGGCCGGAGAGGTGCTGCACCCACAGGACGACCACACAGTCTCCGCACTTCGGTCACAACTTCATCACCACCGGAACATTGCCCTCCTCCGTCGCACACGGCACGACTACCGTCACCTCTCCACGCACTTTCAGGGGGACACATGTCGCACAATCCGCCGTCCAGTCAGCCACCCTGGGGTCAGCCGCCGCAGCCCGTCGGCCCCGGCCCCCACATGGGCCCGATGCCGCCCGCGCCCCGACCGGGCTGGACCAGAAAGCGGATAGTCATTCCTGCGGCGATCGTCCTGTTCTTCATCGGCGTCGGCATGGGCGGGGCCGGCGGTGACGACGACAAGACCGAGAAGGCCGTCACCGCCACGGCCACAGCGGCCCCCACGATGACCGTCACAGCGACCACGACCGCATCGTCCGAACCCGGGCCCGCGGTCACGGAAACCGTCACCGCCAAGCCGAAGCCGGTACCCACCGTCACGAGGACGGTGACGGTCAGGGTCACCACCGCAGCCGAATCCGGCACCTCGGGGGTCTCCGAGTCGGACGACGACAGTGGCGGGTCGACGTACTACGCCAACTGTTCTGCCGTGCGGGCAGCCGGCGCCGCCCCGATTCACGCGGGGGACCCCGGCTACGGGTCTCATCTCGACCGCGACGGCGATGGTGTCGCCTGCGAATAGGGGAACTGCGCAGCCGTCAGCCGGCGCTGCCAGGGTCAACTGACGGGCAGGTTCGCGAAGTTCACGGATCGTCCCTGGCCGGACCCGGCGTGATTCCCGCGATGAAATGCCACTGGCGCAGCATCAGGACGACCAGGGTCGAGAGCGCGACAGTCAGCGAGCAGGGCAGCCCCAGGCTCAGTCAAGCGGGTCCGGCCGGCGGAGAATGCCGGCCGCCTCGGCGGCCTTCAGCCAGTCCGGGTACTCGCCCATCAGCTCGTCGTAAAGGGTTGCATCAGACAGGGCCTTCGGGTTCCGCCCGGCCGGGAAGAAGCCCGCATTGTCGACGACGCGCTTCTGCGGAACCTTCAGGTCGTCGAGCTTCCGCAGGAACTTGAACGGGTCGCTGCCGTACCCGATGAACTGCCAGAAGATCGGGAGCCGCGCAGCGTCGCAGAGGATCTTCTCCGTCTCCCTCTTCGAGTCGGGCGATCCGTCTGTTTGGAAGATGACGAACGCCGGGTCGGTTGCCCCGGACTGAACGTAGTGCTCGATGACTTCGAGCATGGCCGCGGCGTAGTTGGTCGTGCCCATGTGGCCGAGACTGTCGTGTATCCGGTTGATGCTCCCCTCGTAGGTGTCGAGGCTGACATCGACGACGGGATGGGCGTCGGAGTCGAAGAAGACAACGGGCACTGTGCCGTCGTCGTCCAGGTTCACCGAGAGGCCGAGGGCCTGCTCGGCAAGGTGCTGAACACTGCCGTCGCGGTAGTAGGAGCGCATGCTGCCGGACCGGTCGAGTACGAGGTAGACGGCTGCCCGCTCTCCGTTCAGCCCCTTCTTCTCCAGGCTGACGGCTGCGGTCTTCGCAAGGCTGACAAGGCCGGCGGGGACCTTGTTGAAGTCGATCGGCATGCTGCTCCTCACGGCAGGTGGATGGATCGTAGACCGCCAGCTGTGCGCTGGGTGGGCTTTGACCGGTGAACGGTCACGGCCGCATGACTCGGTTCGAGGTGCAAGCCCGGTCCGGACATCAACGTCCAACCCCGACAGCGCCCTTCACGCCGCGGCGCTCAGATGGTGTCGAGCGCGCCCACGGCCGCACAGATGTGGCCCGGTCTGCCCTCCGACCGCCTCCCGGCGCACCACCAGGAGAGCAGCCCTTCAGCATCGCGCGTATGCATGCCCAGGTTGTGTTCGGCACACAGGGGCCACGCCTGCCACAGACGCTCAGCGACGGTTTCCTGCGCGGCGTCGGCGACGATCGCCAAGGCATGAGCAGAGTCTTCTGCCGTCTTCGGGTACATATGACCGCCGTGCCACTCGCCGTTGGCCAGGGCAACGTAGACGCACTCCGGCTCGCCCGCCTCGTAGGAAGGCTGGGCCAGCAGTTGCAGAGACCCCTGCCCCGGAAGGGTCACGGCCAAGTCATGGTTGAGGACCACGAGCGCCTCGTCCCACAAGGGGTATTCGCCTCGCCAGACCCGACGGACTTCAGGCTGATCGAACAGAGCATGCACAGCGCCATCCTCCACTACGGACGCCCGATCTCAAACGCGGACGTTGCGACGTTGGTCGAGCCGAGCAAGGCGTATGGAGCCACCTGAACGATCCCTCTCGACGGGGGACGGGTCTGGACAACTGGTTCTGGACCGCGCTCAGGCGGAGCGCCACCTCGCGCGTCAGGCGGGGCCTTCGGGAAGGTAGCGGATGCCTGGCCTCTCGTGGCGCTGCCACCTTCCCTCGGATCAGAGCGGCGTGGCGCAAATGGGGCGCCATCTGATTCGCACGTTCACCGACCACTGGATCGAGAGTCTCACCGACCTCACCCCGCAGGTCCGCAAGGCTGCATCCCTGATACAGACCGGGCACGCCGCAAAAGCCCAGCGGCTGTTCCCTGTGGAGCGCGCCCACCCGCTGCTTCGCGCATGGGAAAACCGCCTCTTCTCGGGTGGGTGACTGCCGGCAGCCACGGAGCCTGGGTGCACCGCACCGAATTGACACCAGGCGTCGAGGAAACGGTTCCTGCCGGCACCTTCGGTGCATGCTTTGGGCGCCCGCAGGCTACTGGACCGGTCGCGCTGCGCGATCGACTCCGTCAGCATCCGGGCTGCAAAAGGGAGGCCTCTGTCGGAGCCGAATCCGAACCGACCGTGGCAAGCTCGGATCGAAAATCCATCTGATCACCGACCGGAACGGACTGACGCTCTCACTGGGCATCTCGGGTGCGAACATGCACGACAGCCTCGGTCTTGAACCACTCGTATGAGGCATCCCGCCGATCCGGTCCCGACGCGGACCCGTCGACGGCGCCCCACAAGCTCCGCGGAGACACGGGCTATGAGTGCGACCACCCGCATCGTTGGCTCTGCAAACGCGACATCCGCCATCGCATCGCACCCAAGGGCATCGAGTCCTGACAACGGCTCGGCCACCGCCGATGGGTGGTTGAACGGACCATGTCCTGGCTCGCCGGCTGCCATCGGCTCCACCGCCGATACGAACGCAAGGCCGAGCACTTGCTCGCCTCCGCCGGGGTCGCGGCGACTTGGTCTGCTGCCGCAGGCTAACCAAAGCACGTGATGCTCACTAGATGATTGAGTCCAAGGGCTCGTAGCCGTAGGCCGCCAGCGAGCGGTGTCGCATGTCGCTGCCGTCACTCGCCCAGCACGTGCAAGTCGTGCCCGTTTCATCCTGGCGGTCAGCGGAGAGCGCGCAACGCATGCTCCAGCAACTCGGAGGACGTCTCATGGTCGGGCCCTGCTTGGGAAGGCCTTGAGTCTCCAGTGACTGGAGACAGCAGAGTGGGAGACATGGACGTTACGACCCTCTACTCGATCGGGGAGCTTTCCCGGCGGACCGGCTTGTCTGTGAGGACCATCCGGTTCTACTCCGATTCGGGGGTGGTAGCGCCGACCACCCGTAGCCCCGCCGGTTACCGGCTCTACGACCTCGACGCACTGCTTCGTCTGGAACTCCTCCGTACACTGCGCGAGCTGGGCATGGACCTGGCCACTATTCAACGCGTACTGGACCGCGAGCTCTCAGTGGCGGAAGTCGCCACGGCGCACGCCGACGCCATGGACGTCCAGATCCGGGTGCTGCAACTGCGTCGGAGCGTTCTGCGAGTCGTGGCCAGACGCGGGTCCAGTCCTGAGGAGACCACACTCATGCACAGGCTCACACAGTTGTCCGGCGAGGAACGCCGACGTTTGATCGACGATTTCGTGGATGGCACCTTCGGCACAGTGGATGCCGACCCGACCGCGGTGGCCACGGTTCGCGCTGCCACTCCCGACCTCCCCGATGATCCGACCAGCGAGCAGGTCGCCGCGTGGGTGGAGCTCACCGAGCTGGTCGGCGACGAGGACTTCCGGGCCCGGATGCGCCGGACGGCCGTACGTCAGGCCGCCGGGCGCCCGCTCGACATCGAATGCGATGCCGGCGAGGAACTGATGGAATTCACCCGTCAGAAGGTGGCCGAGGCCATGGAGTCGGGCATCGACCCGCTCAGCGACAGGGGCGCACCCGTCATCGACGAACTCGTGCGCCGCTTTGCCGAGGTGCTCGCGCGCACCCCTGCCACGGAATTCCGGGACTGGATGGCCCAGCAGTTCGAAGAGGCGCACGATCCCCGGGTAGACCGATACTGGCGGCTGGTGTGGATCGTCAACGGCTGGCAGGTAGTACCGAACCTGATCCCGGTGTACCCCTGGCTCATCCAGGCACTGCGAATTGACCGTGCCGCATAGTCACCGCAGTGGGCACGCCCCGGATCCCTGAACGAGTCCAGGGGATCGCCTGCGGACATGAGACAAGGGCGTCCAACGTCGATGCTTGAAGCGGCGGCAGGGCCGTTTGCTCGGGTGACGGCAGGCCGGCCGACTGTGAGAAGCGACCTCTGAAGCCGTGTTGCCCTCCCACCCGAAGGCGGGAGGACAACGCCACTGAGATTCCTCAGGCAGGGGCGCCTGTTGGACGAACATCCCTTGGCACTACCCGATGGGCGGCCCCCGCTCCACCCGAGGGCAGCGCGCGTCGCTCCGCCGCCTTTCGCCGCCCCGCGGATGTGGGCACCGGTGGTGTTGAGCCGCGAACAGGGCCGGAGTTCGGCGAGCCGCTTCACTGTCTGGTCTTCACACGGGCGACAGACTCCGCACCCCCGTCACCCCTTGCTTGACCCCAGCGTGAGCCCCGCGATGAAGTGCCGCTGGAGCAGCAGGAAGACCACGAGGGTCGGGAGCGCGACGATCACCGAACCGGCGGCGAGCAGGTTGTAGTCGGTGAAGAACTGGCCGCGCAGGTTGTTCAGCGCCGAGGTGACCGGGAGTTTGTCGCCGTCGGAGATGAAGACCAGCGCCCAGAGGAAGTCGTTGTACATCCAGGTGAACTGGAGTGTGCCGAGGGCCGCGAGTGCGGGACGGCACAGGGGCAGGGTGATGCGCCAGTACTGGGTCCAGACGCCGGCCCCGTCCACGACGGCAGCCTCCAGGATCTCCTGCGGGAGGGTCCGCATGAAGTTGGCGAGGACGAAGACGCAGAAGCCGAGCTGGAATCCGACCTGCACCAGGATGACGGCCCAGTAGGAGTCGAACATCGTCATCGAGTCGGACATCCAGTAGGGCAGCGGGATGCGGTTGAAGACGACGTACAGCGGTGTGACGATCACCTGTTGCGGGAGCAGGTTCCCCGCGGTGAAGAGCATCAGCAGGACGAGCCCGCCGCGCATCCTCAGCCGGGCCAGCGCGAACGCCACGAACGAGGCGAGGAACAGGGTGACGAGGACTCCGGGCACCGCGATGATCATGGTGTTGACGAAGTACTTCGTCATCCCGGAGTCGGTGAACGCCTGCCGATAGTAGTCCAGCGAGAGATGGCGGGGCAGCGAGAAGTACCCGTGCTCCGAGGTCTCGTCGTAGGGCCTGAGCGAGGCGTACACGGCGAGCAGCAGTGGGGCGAGGAAGGCGAGCGACACCGTCATCAGGAAGGCGTGCACGCCGAGCCGGCCGGGGCGGACCCGGCGCCGGGACGTGGCGGGGACGGGCTGCGCCGGGCGGGCGGCGGTTGCTTGCGTGGTCATCGGTCCTTCTCCCCTCGGATCTCCTGGACCAGGTACGTCACGACGAATCCCAGGGAGACGACCAGCAGGACGACCGCGATGGCGGAGCCGAAACCGATCCGGCTGGCCTCGCCGATGATGTTGTCGGTGACGAGCACCGAGAGCAGTTCCAGGCCGTTGCGGCCGTGGTTGACCGCGTAGACGATGTCGAAGGCGCGCAGTGACTCGATGACGGTAATGACGCCGACGATGACGTTGACCGGGCGCAGTGTCGGGAAGACGATGCGGAAGAAGGTCTGGGTCTCGCTCGCCCCGTCGATCGCGGCGGCTTCCTTGAGGGAGGTGTCCACGGCCTTGAGTCCGGCGAGGTAGAGGATCATCACGTAGCCGGTGTGGCGCCAGGCGGCCGCGAGCAGGACCATCCAGATGTTGAGGTCGGGATCGCCCAGCCAGTCGGTCGGTGACGCGGTGTCGCCGACGATGGCGTTGAGGGCTCCCTGGTCGCGGGAGAAGACCAGTTGTGCGATGAACCCGACGACGGCGAGGGAGAGCACGACGGGCATGTACAGGGTCGACTGGTAGAAGCGGCTGAAGCGCACGCCCTTGTCGATGAGTACGGCCAGGAGCAGCCCGAACGGTGTGGCGACCAGGCCGAGGAAGGCGAGCCAGAGCAGATTGTGGCGGGCGGCGGGCCAGAACTGCGGGTAGTTCGTGAAGAGGTTCGTGTAGTTGCGCGTGCCGACCCACTCGATGTCGCCGATGCCGTCCCAGCTGGTGAAGGAGAGTACGACGGAGGCGAGGGTCGGCCCCCACACGATGGCGATGTCGAGCAGGACGGGTATGCCGAGCAGGGCGCCGAGCACGACGAGGTCGCGGCGGGTGAACCGTCGCGAGCCCCGTCGTCCGGTGCGCCGCCCCGAGATGAACGACACGGTCGGTACTCCCGGTTCAGTCCGAGGCGAAGATGGTCTTCTTCTGCCGTTCGATGTCGTTGACCAGGCCGTCCACGTCGTTCGGACTGCTGATGAACTTCTGGATCGCCTGGATCATGACCGTGGACGCGAAGTCCGGACGGGTGTCACGGTCCAGGAACTGGGAGATCTGCTTCGCCCCCGAGACCATGTCGACGGCCTTCTTCTGGATGGCGGAGTACTGGGAGGTGTCCGCCCGGTCGTTGACCGCGATGTTGTTCGGGTCGCTCTTGAGGTAGATGTCCTCGGCCTTGCCGGTGGCGAGCCACTTCAGCAGGTCCTTGGCGCTCTCCAGGCTCTTCGCGTTCTTGAGGCTCTTCGACTTCTTCGCCAGCAGGAACCCGTCGATCGGCGCCTCGACGGCGTCCTGGCCGTGCTCCGGGTTGATGACGGGGAAGGGGAAGAAGTCGAGGTCGTCCTGTTCCGCCTTGGGGAACTGGGCGCCGGGGTGCGGCAGTCCGAAGACGGCCATGCCCGCGTCACGCTTCTGGAGGCTGGTGGCCGCCTCCTGCCAGGTACGGCCGTTGGCGCCCTGCTGGCAGTACGGAAGCAGACGCCGCCAGGTGTCGAAGACCTCCCTGACGCGCTTGTCCGTCCAGGCTTCCTCGCCGGCCATCAGACTCTTGTGGAATTCGTATCCGTTGGTCCGCATGTTGATGTAGTCGAACGTGCCCATCGCGGGCCAGCCGTCCTTGTCGCAGAAAGCGATGGGGTCGAGCTTGTCCTTCTTCATCTGCTTGGCCAGGGCCACGTACTCGTCCAGCGTCCTGGGCGCCTGGTAGCCCCGTTCGGTGAAGAGGCTCTTCCGGTGGAAGACGGCCCACGGATAGTAGTAGTACGGCGTGAGGTACTGCTTGCCGTCCTCGCCGGTGGACTGGGCCTTCAGAGCGTCCGAGAACCCCTCGTAGCCCTCCCAGTTGTCGCTGATGTCGTACAGCAGCCCCTTCTTGGCGAAGAACTGCATGCGGTATCCGGCGAACCACATGAAGACGTCGTCGGGCTTTCCCTGCAGATAGCGGTTGATGTTCTCCTGAAAGGTGTTGTGGTCAACGGTGTTGACCTTCACCTTCCGGCTGTCCGACTGGCCGGCATAGGCCTTGAAGGCGTCGGCGAAGGCCTTCTTCGGAATGGGGTCGGAGGCATTCGAGCCCAGGCTGATGGTCTTGCCGTCACCACCGGGCCCGCCTCCGCACGCGGTGAGCAGTGCGGGAAGCGTGACCGCGCCGGCACCGACTGCCGCGCCACGCAGCAGAGTTCGCCGGGACATCCGATGTCCCGTGACACTGCCGGGCAGATCTGACCTGTCGTACGAGTGCGCCATGACCCCCTCCTCCGGAAGGCAACCCAACACAACCGAACGTGCGCTTGGATCTCACCCCCAACGAGCAGTGGCGTCAAGGGTTTTGACGAGATACCGAACATCCGACACCACCCCTCTTCCAACAGACTCCAACACGCTCTAACGTAATCGCTCGTCTTGGCGTGCACATGCCGCCACTCGATTCGGCACGAGTACGGAGGAACGTAACGATGCGTCATCTTCCAAGCCGTACAACCCGCACAAGCCGCCACAGAGTCATCGGAGCGCTGACCGCGGGCCTCCTGTGCGCGGCGGGAGTCACCGTTCCCGCCGCCGCACAGTCCCCCGAACCCGCCACGGCGCCGACGGCCGAGGCTCGGGCCGGCAACGGCCTCGCGCTCACTCCGCCCATGGGGTTCAACAATTGGAACTCGACCCATTGCCGGGCCGAGTTCGACGAGGAGATGGTCAAGGGGATCGCCGACATCTTCGTCGAGAAGGGGCTCAGGGAGGCGGGCTACGAGTTCGTCAACCTTGACGACTGCTGGGCGAAGCCGCAGCGTAATGCGGACGGCAAGCTGGAAGCGGATCCGGTGCGATTCCCGAACGGCATCGCGGCCGTTGCGGACTACGTCCACGCGAAGGGTCTCAAGCTCGGCATCTACACCAGCGCGGGCACCAAGACCTGCGACAGCGTCGGTCTTCCCGGCGCGCTGGGTCACGAATACAGCGACGCACAGCAGTTCGCGGACTGGGGCGTCGACTACCTCAAGTACGACAACTGCAACAACCAGGGCGTGGACGCGAAAGAGCGCTATACGACGATGCGGGACGCACTGGCCGCCACCGGTCGCCCGATCGTCTACAGCATTTGCGAATGGGGCCAGAACAAGCCCTGGGAGTGGGCCGCGGAACTCGGCAACCTCTGGCGCACCACAGGCGACATCAACGACAGCTGGAGCAGCATGCTGTCGATCATGAAGCAGAACCTGCCGCTCGCCTCGGCGGCGGGCCCCGGCCACTGGAACGACCCCGACATGCTGGAGGTCGGGAACGGCGGGATGACGGACACGGAGTACCGCACCCACTTCTCCATGTGGTCGGTGATGGCCGCACCGCTGCTCATCGGCTCCGATCTGCGCACGGCGACGCCCGAGACGTACCGGATCCTCTCCAACCACGAGGTCATAGCCGTTGACCAGGACCCGCTCGGCAAGCAGGGGGTCGTGCTCTCCTCCGACGGCGGACGCTGGGTCGTGGCCAAGGAGATGCAGGACGGCAGCCGGGTGGTGGCGCTGTTCAACGAGACCGGGAGCGCGCAGCGGATCGGGACGACGGCTGCGGCGGCGGGGCTTCCGCAGGCCGACGCATACGCCGTACGTGACCTGTGGGAGCACACCACGCGCAACACTGCGGGCGGCCTTTCCGCCACCGTCCCGGCCCACGGGACGGTGATGCTGCGCGTCGCCGCCGACAGTCACTGGGCCGCTTATCCGCCGGCGGTGGAACTGGCCCTGGACGGCAGCCCGCTGGTGGAGGCGGGCCGCACGGCACGACTGACGACGACGGTCACCGACCTGGGCCGGACGCCCGCCGCCAAGGTGTCGGCCGCGCTCACCGGGCCGTCCGGCTGGCGGATCGCGGCCGACTCCGCGACCAAGGCACCGGTCCTGCCGACAGGAGGGGCGCTGACCACCCACTGGCGGGTGACGGCGCCGCCGGGCACGGCCACCGGTACCTACGATCTGACGCTCACCGCGCAGTACCGCTCGCCCACCGGGCAGCCGGTACGGTCCGCCGTGCCGTTCCAGGCCCATGTGGTGGTGGCGCCCCCGGCCGGCGGCGGCTACCTGAGCGATCTGCCGCAGCTCACCGCATCCAACGGCTACGGACCGGTGGAGAAGGACACCAGCAACGGCGAGAGCGCGGCGGGCGACGGACATCCGCTGACCATCGGCGGCGAGGTGTACGCCAAGGGGCTGGGGGTGCATGCGGCCAGTGCCGTCGAGTACTACACGGGCGGCGCGTGCGCCACGGTGACGGCACACGTCGGGGTCGACGACGAGAAGGGCGCCAAGGGAAGCGTGGCCTTCGAGATCTGGGCGGACGGCACGAAGGCGGCGTCGACCGGGGTCCTGACCAACGCCATGGCGGCGCAGCCCGTCTCGGCGGACGTCAGTGGTGCCCAGGTCGTCCGCCTGGTGGTCACCGACGGGGGCGACGGCGTCGACTCCGACCACGGGGACTGGGCGGACCTCCGCATCACCTGCTGACGCCTCCGGGAGAGCAGAGGGATTCCGAGGGACCGGGTGGCGGCGTCCTGCGCCGCCACCCGGAGACCGCGCCAGGGCCTGCCGCGTCACACTGCCGTCCGTCGTGCGACGCCATGCACGCACGCTCGCCGTACCGGCCCCAGGCCCCGGTACGTCCGGCACAGGGGCCTGGGGCCGGCACGCCGAGAGCACCCACCTGACGCCGCGCTGCTGCCCTTCGGACGACGACGGCAGTGTGGCGACAGGCCCTAGACGGAGACCGCTCCGTCCGCGGCCACGCGCGCGGCGAAAGCCGCTGCCGCCGCACCCACCAGCCCCGCGTCGTTGCCCATGACAGCCGGGGCCACGGTCAGCTTCTGGACGAACGACAGCGTCGCGTACCGCCGCAGGGCGCTGCGGAGCGGGGCGAGCAGCACCTCGCCGGCACCGGCCACGCCGCCGCCGATCACCGCGATGTCGATCTCGACCAGGGTGGCCGTCGCCGCGATGCCCGCGGCAAGGGCCTGTGCGGCCCGCTCGAACGAGGCCACCGCGATGGGGTCCCCCGCCCTGGCCGCAGCCGCGACCGCCGCCGCGGTCGCGTCACCGTCGGGACCGGGGCGCCAGCCGCCCTCCCGTGCGCGACGGGCGATATTGGGGCCGCTCGCGATGCGCTCGACACAGCCGCGCGCCCCGCACGGGCACGGGTCGCCGTCGAGGTCGACGCTGATGTGCCCGATGTGGCCCGCGTTGCCGCTCGGGCCGGGGTGGAGCTTGCCGCCGAGGACGAGCCCGCCGCCGACGCCGGTCGACACGACCATGCACAGCGCGTTGTCGTGGCCGCGGGCCGCGCCCAGCCAGTGCTCGGCCGCGGCGATCGCGACGCCGTCGCAGACCAGCTCGACCGGGAGACCGCCGGTCGCCGCCCTCACCCGCTCCACCAGTGGGAAGTCCCGCCACCCGGGTACGTTCACGGGGCTGACCGTGCCGGCGGCGGCGTCCACCGGACCGGCGCTGCCGATGCCCAGGGCGGAGACCCGGCTCCACAGGGGCGACGCGGACAGCTCGGCAAGCACCTCGGCCACCGTCGCCATCACCGTTTCGCTGTCCTCGCGGGCGGGCGTCGGACGCTGCACCCGGACGCGGAGCGTGCCGTCACCGTCCACCAACGCCCCGGCGATCTTGGTGCCGCCGATGTCCAGCGCGGCGACGAGGTCGGTATGCATCGGTGTGCGCTCCGTGGGTGAGGTGGTGGGACCTGCGACTTCAGTCAATAGTCTGCACAGTCTCCATTCCTCTGACAACGTTGTCCAGGGCCTATGCTCGACGCCACAGCCTCCGGCCTCCGCCACGGCACCCGCCGCGGCGCTTCCGGACCGCCCGTACCCGACGACAGGACAGCGCATCGTGGCCGAGACCACCCGTCACTCCGAGCCCCGCTACGGCAACCGGCCGACCATGAAGGACGTGGCGGCCCGTGCCGGAGTGGGCCTCAAGACGGTCTCGCGCGTGGTCAACAGCGAGC
This sequence comes from Streptomyces sp. NBC_00236, assembly GCF_036195045.1. NCBI lineage: Bacteria > Bacillati > Actinomycetota > Actinomycetes > Kitasatosporales > Streptomycetaceae > Streptomyces > Streptomyces sp. NBC_00236. The sequence goes on from NZ_CP108100.1 coordinate 516,662, forward strand.
CGGGTGTGACACCCGACACCGAGCGCCGGGTCCAGGAGGCCATCGACGCGCTGGGCTTCCGCCGCAACGACAGTGCGCGGGTGCTGCGCAAGGGCCGCACCGCGTCGATCGGTCTGGTGCTGGAGGACCTGGCCGACCCGTTCTACGGCCCGCTGAGCCGCGCCGTGGAAGAGGTGGCCAGGGCGCACGGCGCCCTCCTCATCAACGGCTCCAGCGCCGAGGACCCGGAGCGGGAGGAGGAGCTCGTGCTCGCGCTGTGCGCGCGACGGGTCGACGGCCTCATCGTGATTCCGGCCGGCGACGACCACCGCTATCTGGAGCCGGAGATCAAGGCGGGCATAGCGACGGTCTTCGTGGACCGTCCGGCGGGCCGGATCGAGGCCGACATGGTGCTCTCGGACAGTTTCGGGGGCGCCCGCGAGGGTGTCGCCCATCTGATCGCGCACGGCCACCGCCGCATCGGGTTCATCGGTGACCAGCCGAGGATCCACACGGCCACCGAGCGTCTGCGCGGTTACCACACCGCCATGTCCGACGCCGGGATAACGGTCGAGGAGTCCTGGGTCTCGCTCGGCTCCACGGAGCCCGAACGGGTCCGGCCTGCCGTCGAGACCATGCTCTCCGGTCCCGAACCCGTCACCGCACTCTTCGCGGGCAACAACCGCGTGACGGTGACAGCGGTGCGCGTACTGGCCGGCCGGGAACGACCGGTCGCCCTGGTCGGGTTCGACGACATCGAGCTCGCGGACCTGCTCGGCATCACCGTCATCTCCCAGGACGCGGCGGCCGTCGGGCGCACCGCGGCCGAGCACCTCTTCCGAAGGCTCGACGGCGCCGACCACAGCCCGGCACGCGTCGAGCTCCCGACGAGGCTGATCCCGCGCGGTTCGGGCGAGCTGCGCCCGGCCTGAGCCGGGCGCCGGAAACGGACCGACTACGGCGTGGTCACCGTCAGTCCGCCGCGCCGCGGTGAGGCGAAGGCGTCCAGGTCCGCGCGGGTCAGTCCGGTCAGCCGGGCCACCTCCGCAGTGTCCAGGGCGCCGCAGTCGATGCCCCGCAGCAGGTATCCGCTCAGCGCCTTGGCGGTGGCGGGTTCGTCCATCACGTCGCCGCCCGCCTTCGCGACGTAGGCGGCGAGCCGGGACGCGGCCTGCTCCAGGCCTTCGCGGTAGAAGGTGTAGACGGCCGCGTAGCGGGTCGGGAGGTGGCCCGGGTGCATGTCCCAGCCCTGGTAGTAGGCGCGGGCCAGTGCGCGCCGGGTGAGCCCGTAGTGGAGCCGCCAGGCCTCGTGGACCTGAGGGGTGGGCCCCACGGGCAGGACGTTGGTGGAGCCGTCGGAGACACGCACTCCGGTGCCCGCGGCGGCCACCTGCATCACGGCCTTCGCATGGTCGGCCGCGGGATGGTCGCTCGCCTGGTATGCCGCGCTGACCCCGACGCAGGCGCTGTAGTCGAACGTGCCGTAGTGCAGGCCCGTCGCGCGGCCCTGCGCGGCGTCGATCATGCGGGCGACGGCGGCGGTGCCGTCGGCGGCGAGGATCGACTGGCTGGTCTCGATCTGGATCTCGAAGCCGAGCCGCCCGGAGGGCAGGGAGTGTGCCCTCTCGAAGGCTTCGAGAAGCTGGACGAAGGCGGTGACCTGTTCGGGGTACGTCACCTTCGGCAGCGTGAGCACGAGCCCTTCGGGGAGGCCTCCCGACTCCATCAGGCCCGTCAGGAAGACGTCCGTGGTGCGGATGGACCGATCGCGTACACCGGCTTCCATGCACTTCATCCGGATGCCCATGTACGGCGCCGCCGTGCCCTTCGCGTACGCCTCGGAGATCAGCCGGGCCGCGCGGGCCGCGGCCTCGTCCTCCTCGGCGTCCGGCCGGGGGCCGTAGCCGTCCTCGAAGTCGATGCGCAGGTCCTCGACGGGCTCGCGGGCCAGCTTGGCGCGTACGCGGTCGTGGACCGGCCCGGCGAGCTCTTCCGGGATGCCGAGCACCGCGGCGAACGAGGCGGCGTCGGGGGCGTGCTCGTCGAGCGCCTCCAGCGCCCGGTCGCCCCAGGTGCGGATGGTGTCCGCGGTGAAGGTGTCCCCGGGTACGTAGACCGTGTGGACGGGCTGGCGCGTTCCGGGATCGCCCGGGTAGCGGCGGGCGAGTTCGGCGTCCACCGCCGTGAGGGAGGCGCTGATCCCGTCGCTGACCGCACCGGCGAGGCTCGTCGCCACCTTCTCCTGCTGACCCATTTCCGCACCCTCCACGCTCTCGTTGTTTCCGCTTCCCGGAATCAACAATCCGTATAGTGAAGTTATAAGGCTGCCGTATCTGCGTCAATGGTGGTCGGGAACGGCCCGGGGCCGCGCGGTGGGTCTCACCGTGCGGCCCCGGGCCGTTGTCCGTGTGTACCGGTCGAGGGTCAGCCCTTGCGGGCGGTGATCTCGTCGGTGAGCTGGGGGACGACGTTGAAGAGGTCGCCGACGACGCCGTAGTCGACGAGGTCGAAGATCGGGGCCTCGGCGTCCTTGTTGACCGCGACGATGGTCTTCGAGGTCTGCATGCCGGCCCGGTGCTGGATCGCGCCGGAGATGCCCGAGGCGATGTAGAGCTGCGGCGAGACGGACTTGCCGGTCTGGCCGACCTGGTTGGTGTGCGGGTACCAGCCGGCGTCGACCGCGGCGCGGGAGGCGCCGACGGCCGCACCGAGGGAGTCGGCGAGGGCCTCGATGATCGCGAAGTTCTCCGCGCCGTTGACGCCACGGCCGCCCGAGACCACGATCGCGGCCTCCGTCAGCTCGGGGCGGCCCGTCGACTCGCGCGGGGTGCGGGAGACGACCTTCGTGCCGGTGGCCTGCTCCGAGAAGGAGACCGCGAGGGCCTCGACGGCGCCGGCTGCCGGAGCCGCCTCGACCGGGGCCGAGTTCGGCTTGACCGTGATGACCGGAGCGCCCTTGGAGACACGGGACTTGGTGGTGTACGAGGCGGCGAACGCGGACTGCGTCGCGACCGGGCCCTGGTCTCCGGCTTCCAGGTCGACGGCGTCGGTGATGATGCCGGAGCCGATACGGATCGCGAGACGGGCCGCGATCTCCTTGGCCTCCGCGGAGGAGGGCAGCAGCACGGCGGCGGGCGACACCGCGTCGCAGGCGGCCTGCAGCGCGTCCACCTTCGGAACGACCAGGTAGTCGGCGAACTCGGAGGCGTCGGCGGTCAGGACCTTGACCGCACCGTGCTCGGCGAGCACGGCGGCGGTGTCCGCGGCACCGTTGCCCAGCGCCACCGCGACCGGCTCACCGATCCGGCGGGCGAGCGTCAGCAGTTCCAGGGTGGGCTTGCGGACGGCACCGTCCACGTGGTCGACATAGACGAGAACTTCAGCCATGGGACTTCAATCTCCTGCGTGTGCGAGGTAGGCGGGGGCGGTGAGGGAACAGCCGGGCTCAGATGAACTTCTGGCCGGCCAGGAACTCGGCCAGAGCCTTGCCGCCCTCGCCCTCGTCCTTGACGATCGTGCCCGCGGTACGGGCCGGACGTGCGGCCGCGGAGTCGACCGCGGTCCAGGAACCGCCCAGACCCACCTCGTCCGCGTCGATGCCCAGATCATCCAGATCCAGCGACTCGACCGGCTTCTTCTTCGCCGCCATGATCCCCTTGAACGACGGGTAGCGGGCCTCACCGGACTGGTCGGTCACCGACACCACCGCCGGCAGCGACGCCTCCAGCTGCTCGGACGCCGTGTCACCGTCCCGGCGGCCGCGCACGACACCGCCCTCCACGGAGACCTCGGACAGCAGCGTCACCTGCGGCACACCCAGCCGCTCGGCCAGCAGCGCCGGAACCACACCCATCGTGCCGTCCGTCGACGCCATCCCCGAGATCACCAGGTCGTAACCCGTCTTCTCGACCGCCTTCGCCAGCACCAACGACGTACCGATCGCGTCCGTACCGTGCAGATCGTCGTCCTCGACGTGAACAGCCTTGTCCGCACCCATCGACAACGCCTTGCGCAACGCGTCCTTGGCGTCCTCCGGACCCACCGTCAACACGGTGACCTCCGCATCGTCCGCCGCGTCCGCGATCTGCAACGCCTGCTCGACCGCGTACTCATCCAGCTCCGACAGCAGACCGTCGACATCCTCACGATCCAACGTCAGGTCATCGGCGAAATGCCGGTCACCGGTCGCGTCGGGCACGTACTTCACACAGACAACGATCCTCAAGCTCACGCCGGCTCTCCTACTGCATCGTCATTTCCGGGCTGCCTTGTTGCACGCAGCATAGGCGCCTGATGGGGCGATTTCCGGTCGGGGCGACCGGCGCTCCGACCGTAATATTACTCGTCAGTACACCCATTGGGTGCCCATTAAGCAAGCGCTTGGCACTGTGATCTGGCCTACGCCGGGCAGTCCGGCGCCACCGGATGATCTCAGTCTCGCAGAGCCGTGAACCGGCCCTGGTGATAGACCAGCGGCCTGCCGCCCCCCGCCGGATCCCCGACGACCGCCTGCGCGATCACGATCCGGTGGTCCCCCGCCGGAATCCGCGCCACGACCCGGCAGACGAGCCAGGCGAGCACGCCGTCCAGCAGCGGGACGCCTTCCGGTCCGCTGCGCCAATCGGTGGACGGTCCGAACCGGTCGGCGCCGCTGCGGGCGAAGGTGGTGGCCAGCTCCCGCTGATGGTCGCCGAGTATGTGCACGCCGATGTGGCCGGCTTCCGAGACGACGGGCCAGCTGGAGGACGAGGTGCCGACGCCGAAGGAGATGAGCGGCGGGTCCGCGGCGACGGAGTTGAGCGAGGTGGCGGTGAAACCGACCGGCCGTTCACCGGCCGCGGTGATCACGGCGACACCGGCGGCATGCTGCCGGAACACGGAACGCAGGAGGTCCGGGGATGCCGTCAGGGGGGTGTCGGTCTCGGGTGATGCCGTCATGGAGATGTCCTTCTGCGCGTCGGGGGTGCGGGGCCGTGGATGCTCAGGCATCCGGACAGCGCGCACTCGCGTTGCGGGCGAGGTCGATATGGACCCGGCCGTAGAGAAGGAGTTCCGGCGGCATAACGTCAGACTGACGATGCGCGGCGGGCGGCGTCAAGACCGTCCCACAAGGTGGGAGAAGCATCACGGTCCGTCACATCGCCTGCCCCAGGGCGGCGACGACGTCGACGGTCCGCGGCTGTCCGACGGCGCGGCGGACCACCAGTCCGGAGGCGTCGAGGACCAGGACGGTCGGGGTCCTGCTGATGCCGAGCGCGCGTACGAGAGTGAGATGCGCCTCGGCGTCGATCTCCACATGGGCGACGCCCTCGACCATGCCCGCGACCTCCGCGAGGGTGCGGCGGGTGGCCCGACAGGGCTGGCAGAACGCGCTGGAGAACTGGACGAGCGTGGCCCTCTCCCCCAATTCCACGCCGAGTTGGGCGGCATCGAGCCGCTCCGCACGCGTCCGCACATCCACCTTCGGCCTCCTGTCAGAGCTCTACGCAAAGGGTCAGCACCCACAGCCTCCGGGACATTCCCCGGCGTTCCACGTGACGAGAATCTCGCGCCCCGCGCCCGACGGGACTGGCCACCACGACGCGCATGGGGCACGATCGGCCCAATGCCGAAAACCTACGGCTGCGTAACTTCCGCCGGGAGAATCCTCCCCAGGCGCTGAAGAAGGGTCTTCTCCAGATGGCAGAACTCGTCTATCGGCCGGTCATCGGCGCCGCTCGCACGTTTTTCAAGGCGCTCGACCTGAAGATCGACACTCAGGGTTCGGAGCACATCCCGAAGACCGGTGGCGCGGTTCTGGTGAGCAACCACATCAGCTATCTGGACTTCATCTTCACCGGCCTCGCGACGCTGCCGCAGAAGCGGCTGGTGCGGTTCATGGCCAAGGAATCGGTGTTCCGGCACAGGATCTCGGGCCCCCTGATGCGCGGCATGAAGCACATTCCCGTCGACCGCAAGCAGGGCGAGGACGCGTATGCGCACGCGTTGGCCTCGCTGCGTTCCGGCGAGATCGTCGGAGTGTTCCCCGAGGCGACGATCTCGGAGTCCTTCACGCTGAAGAGCTTCAAGTCGGGCGCCGCGCGCCTGGCACAGGAGGCGGGTGTGCCGCTGATCCCGATGGCGCTGTGGGGCACCCAGCGCCTGTGGACCAAGGGGCGCCCGCGCAACTTCAGGCGCAGCCACATCCCGGTGACGATCCGGGTCGGTGAGCCGCTGGAGGCCCCGGCCGACCAGTACGCGGGTGCGATCACCCGGCGGCTGCGAGAGCGCGTGCAGGAACTGCTCGAAGCCGCTCAGCGTGCCTACCCGGTGCGCCCGAAGGACGCGAGCGACACCTGGTGGGTGCCCTCGCACCTCGGGGGTACGGCTCCGACCGCCGCAGAGGTCCGCGAGCGCAGCTGACGCCGCCCGCCGGGGCCCGGCGGCGGAAACGTCACTCCGGAGCGCGGAGGGCGCTCCGCGCTCCTGGATCGGGCCTCACCGGGCAACCGGTGGGGCCGGCCGCTCCGGTAGGGCCGACGGTCAGAGCGCCGTCGGCAGCGCGCGCCAGAGTTCGGCGCGGTCGGCGGACGTGCGCAGACCACGCAGCACGGCCGGATGCGGCGCCGCGTAGAGCGTCGGGTAGTCGACCTCGCCGAGCTCCGGCCGGACGGGCCAGGCCAGCTGCTCCTCGTCCAGCGAGAACCTCGCGTCCACGCCGGGCTTGTTGCCCCGCGGATCCTGCCGGTACCACCGGTTCCGGCCGGGAAGCCGGAGCGCGATCAGCCCGTGCACCACCCCGGGCTCCCCGTCGTCGTCGGCGAGCCCCTGGTAGCAGAGCGCGGTCGGGATGCCCTCTGCGCGCAGCAGGGCGGCCAGGGCGTGCGCTTTCGCGTGGCAGATGCCGTTGCGGGTGGCGAGGACGTCCGAGGCGCGCCAGCTCACGCGCATGTCGCCCGAGTCGACGGAGTGCGGGACGGTGTCGCGTACGAAGCAGTAGGCCGCCTCGGCGTATGAGTATGCGTCCGTGTTCGCGGAACGCAGCCGCGACGCCGTGTCACGGACCAGCGGGTGTTCATGGTCGATCGCGTCATCGGCGGCAAGGTAGGCGGAGATGTCGGGAACCTGCTGTGTGAGCTCCATGGCCGCCGAGCGTAGGGAAGCGGCCGACCGGAGTCAATAGATTTCCGATCGACCGCATACCCATACAGTCCCTACTGTGCAGCCATCTCTTCCTTGAGGGCGAGGACGAACGCGTCGACATCGTCCTCCGTGGTGTCGAAGGCGCACATCCAGCGCACATCGCCCGCCTTCTCGTCCCAGAAGTAGAAACGGAAGCGCTTCTGCAGCCGCTCGCTGACCTCGTGCGGCAGCCGCGCGAAGACGGCATTGGCCTGGACGGGGTAGAGGATCTCCACGCCGCCCACCGCCCGGACTCCCTCGGCGAGCCGCTGAGCCATGCTGTTGGCGTGCCGGGCATTGCGCAGCCACAGATCGCCCGCGAGCAGCGCCTCCAGCTGCACGGACACGAAGCGCATCTTGGAGGCGAGCTGCATCGACAGCTTGCGCAGATGCTTCATCGCCCGGACGGCGTCCGGGTTCAGCACCACGACGGCCTCGCCGAAGATGGCCCCGTTCTTCGTCCCGCCGAAGGAGAGCACGTCCACGCCGACGGTGTTGGTGAACGTACGCATCGGTACGTCCAGGGAGGCCGCGGCATTGGCTATGCGGGCGCCGTCGAGGTGGACCTTCATGCCGTGCCCGTGGGCGTGCTCGCAGATCGCCCGGATCTCGTCGGGGGTGTAGACCGTGCCCAGCTCGGTGTTCTGGGTGATCGAGACGACCTGCGGCATGGCACGGTGCTCGTCGTCCCAGCCGTACGCCTGGCGGTCGATGAGGTCCGGCGTGAGCTTGCCGTCCTCGGTGGGGACGGTGAGCAGCTTCAGCCCACCGACCCGTTCCGGCGCGCCGCCCTCGTCCACGTTGATGTGGGCGGACTCGGCGCAGATGACCGCACCCCAGCGGTCGGTCATCGCCTGGAGCGAGACCACGTTGGCACCCGTTCCGTTGAAGACCGGGAAGGCCTCGGCGGTGGGACCGAAGTGGCTGTGCATCACGCGCTGGAGGTGACCGGTGTAGTCGTCCTCGCCATAGGCGATCTGATGGCCGCCGTTGGCGAGGGCGAGGGCCGCGAGGATCTCCGGGTGGGTCCCCGCGTAGTTGTCACTGGCGAATCCGCGTACCTGCGGGTCGTGATGACGACGCGCGTCGGTCCTTACGGTTGCGGGGTCAGCCACAGGCGCTTTCCGTTCACTTCCGGGGCGGGCCGGTCCCAGACGCCGGCGATGGCATCGGCCAGCTCCTTGACGTCGGTGAAGCCCGCGAACTTCGCGTTCGGGCGCTCGGCGCGCATCGCGTCGTGCACCAGTGCCTTCACGACCAGGATCGCAGCAGCGCTCTGCGGCCCCTCCTCGCCCCCCGCCTTGCGGAAGGCGTCCGCGAGCGCGAGGGTCCAGGCCTCCGCCGCCGCCTTCGACGCCGCATAGGCGGCGTTGCCCGCGGTGGGGTTGCTCGCGCCGGCCGCGCTGATCAGGAGGTAACGGCCGCGGTCGCTGCGCTGGAGACCGTCCTGGAAGGCCAGGGAGGTGCTCTGGACGGTACGGATCAGCAGCTTCTCCAGCAGCGTCCAGTCGGCGAGGTCGGTGTCGGCGAACGTCTTGCTGCCGCGCCAGCCGCCCACGAGGTGGACCAGCCCGTCGATCCTGCCGAATTCCTTCTCGGTCTTGTCGGCCCATTCACGGGCCGCGCCGAGATCGAGCAGGTCCACGGTGTCGCCGGTGACGGTGGCGCCGCCGTGGGCGTAGCGCGCCGCGTCCACGGCCTCGGCGAGCCGGGTGGCGTTCGCGTCCGACGCGACGACGACCGCGCCCGCCTCGGCGAGCCGGAGCAGGGTCGCCCGGCCGGCCGGGCCGGCCGCCCCCGCGACAGCGACGACAGCGCCTTCGAGCGCGCCGCTCCCACTGCCCTTGCCGTTTCCGTTCATGGCCACCGCCTCCTCATGACGTGCGCTCACGCGGCTGCCTGCCCGGCGTCCGCGGCGGTGATCCCCTTGGTGGAGGCGATCACGTTCTTCAGCTTCTTGGAGAGCGCCTCATAGAACATGCTCAGGGGAAACTCGTCCGGAAGCACGTCGTCGACGAGCTTGCGGGGCGGCTGGGAGAGGTCGAGGGCGTCGGGGCCCTTGGCCCAGCGGGATCCGGGGTGCGGCGCGAGATACGTCGCGACGAGGTCGTACGCGGCGAACCAGTGGACGAGCTTGGGACGGTCGATGCCGTCCCGGTACAGCTTCTCGATCTCGGCGCAGAGCTGGTTGGTGACCTGCGGGGCCCGCTCCCAGTCGATCTTCAGAGTGTTGTCGGTCCAGCGCACGACATCGTGCTTGTGGAGGTACGCGAAGAGCAGCTGACCGCCGAGACCGTCGTAGTTGCGCACGCGCTCGCCGGTGACCGGGAAGCGGAACATCCGGTCGAACAGCACGGCGTACTGCACGTCGCGGCCGTGGGCGTTGCCCTCGGACTCCAGCTTCACGGCCTCCTTGAAGGCGGTGAGGTCGCAGCGCAGCTCTTCGAGCCCGTACATCCAGAACGGCTGGCGCTGCTTGATCATGAACGGGTCGAACGGCAGGTCGCCGTGGCTGTGGGTGCGGTCGTGGACCATGTCCCAGAGCACGAAGGCCTGCTCGCAGCGCCGCTGGTCGCCGACCATCTCGCGGATGTCCTCGGGCAGCTCGACGCCCAGGAGCTCGACGGAGGCCTCGGTGACGCGGCGGAAGCGGGCGGCCTCACGGTCGCAGAAGATGCCGCCCCAGCTGAAGCGCTCGGGGGCCTCGCGCACGGCGATGGTCTCCGGGAAGAGCACGGCGGAGTTGGTGTCGTACCCGGAGGTGAAGTCCTCGAAGGTGATGCCGCAGAACAACGGGTTGTCGTAGCGGGTCGCCTCCAGGTCGGCGAGCCACTCGGGCCAGACCATCCGGAGTACGACCGCTTCGAGATTGCGGTCCGGATTGCCGTTCTGGGTGTACATCGCGAAGACGACGAGGTGCTGAAGCCCGTCGATGCGGTCCTTGGCGGGCTGGAACGCCAGCAGCGAGTCGAGGAAGTCGGGTACGCCGAATCCGTCGGCGGCCCAGCGACGCAGGTCCATGACAAGGGCGCGGTGGTACGCGGCATCGTGCGGCAGCAGCGGCGAGAGCTGCTCGACCGCGGTGACCACCCGGTCCAGGGCCGCCTCGGCGGCTGCCGGCGCGGGCGCGTCCTCGGCCTCGAAGTCGATGGAGCCGTCCTTCGACTGCCAGGGGCGGATCTCCTCCACAGCATTCTTGAGCGCGGGCCAGGCCGGGTGCTCGACCACCCGCTGGGCGGAAGCTATGTCGCCGGCGGCGACGTCGTGCACAAGAATTTCCGTCATAACACTTCCTCCACGGGAGAACCTCGCGTCAAGCAACCGTATCCGTGTGCGGTTCCCCGAGACAAGTGGGGGCATGAAAATTATCCTGCCGACCCCCCATGGTCACCGCGATTTTTCCTGCGATCCAACGCTCCGGCGCATTCTTCGGTGGAAGAACGGGCTTCCGGGGCAGGACCGCGGGCGGGGTCGGGTCGCACGACCCGACTTCCTTCGTACGCCTGCCCGGCAAGCCCGCGAAGGACACGCCCACGCATGAGTGACGCTGCTCGCGGTGGGCGGACCGCTGCCGGTAGGACGGACGGCATCCGCCCTCGTCCGCATTCGGGAGAACCCGCGCGTGAGCATCCGTGCCGTCCTGGTCGCCGCCCTCATCACCGGATTCCTGCTCGGTGCCGCCGACGTGCAGGGGCACGGAACCACGCCGCCGCACACGGCTCCCCCCTCCGGGACGGAACACCGGGCAGCCGGATTCGCGGTCATGCCGTAGCCCCGGGTGGGTAGGCACACGGGGAGAAGCCGTCGACGGAAGCGAGAGTCCCTTGTCTTTTCTCACCATCGGCCACCGCGGGGTGATGGGTGTCGAGCCGGAGAACACGCTGCGGTCGTTCATCCACGCCGAACAGGCCGGGATGGACCTCATCGAGCTGGACCTTCATCTGAGCAAGGACGGCGCCCTCGCCGTCATGCACGACGCCGAGGTGGACCGGACGACCGACGGCAAGGGTCCGATCGCCGACAAGACCCTGTCGGAGCTGCGCGAACTCGATGCCGGGCAGGGGGAGCGGGTGCCGGTCTTCGAGGAGGTCCTGGACGCCGTTCGCTCCCCGCTGCAGGCGGAGATCAAGGACGTCGCCGCCGCCCGCACGCTGGCGGAGGTGATGCGGCGGCGCGATCTCGTCGACCGGGTCGAGGTGATCTCGTTCCACGACGAGGCGATCGCCGAGATCGCCCAGCTCGTGCCGGGGGTCCGGACGGCGCTCGTGGCCAGCCGCTGGGGCAACGACGTGGTGGACCGCGCGAGGGCGGTGGGCGCCACCCGGCTGGTGCTCAACGTCCGGCGCATCACGCTGGAACTGGTCGAGCGGGCTCACGCCGAAGGTCTGACGGTGGTCGGCTGGGTGGTCAACACCCAGGATCATCTGCGGCTGGCCCGCGGGCTCGGGCTCGACGGCGCGACCACCGACTTCCCGGAGATCCGCCGCGCGGGCCGTTTCACCGCGTAACTCGCGGACGCCGCCGTCAGCCCGCGGACATCCCCCGGGGCCTGTCGGCAAACCGCCGTCGCCCGAAGGGGCGGCCAGTTCGACGAGAGGTCCTAGAGCAGGTCCTTCACCAGCAGCTCGAAGGCGAGGTCGTCGCGCTGCGGAATACCGAAGCGTTCATCGCCGTACGGGAACGGGCTCAGCTGTCCCGTACGGCGATAGCCGCGGCGTTCGTACCAGGCGATCAGGTCGTCACGCACCGAGATCACGGTCATGTGCATCTCGCGCGCACCCCAGCTCTCCCGCACGGCGCGCTCGGCCTCGGCGATGATCAGCTTGCCGAGCCCCGCGCCCTGGAGCGAGGGACGGACCGCGAACATTCCGAAGTAGGCGGCCTCACCCCGGTGTTCGAGCTGGCAGCAGGCAACGGCCTCACCGTCGCGTTCCACGACCAGCAGCCGGCTGCCCGGGGCCCGCACCACGTCGCGGACTCCCTGCGGATCCGTGCGCTGCCCCTCCAGGATGTCCGCCTCCGTGGTCCACCCCGCCCGGCTGGAGTCGCCGCGGTACGCGGACTGGATCAGCTCCACGAGCGCTGTCACGTCCGCCTCGGTCGCGTCGCGGAAGGTCAGCTGACCGGGGCTGCGGTGCGGGGCGGTGTCCATGGGGAGGCTCTCCGTTTCGGTGCTGTGGCTGTGCGGCAGCAGCGTAACGCCCGGCTCCGGATCCAGGTTCCGGGCCAGGGGCCCGTACGGTCAGCGGCGGGGACCCGGCGCGCCCGCACCGGCCCCTCGCAATTCACCCCCGCCGCGCGCTCCCCCTTTGCCCCAGTGCGCCGCGTACGGGCGTCGGGCCACGGGCATCGTCTGGACGACGGCGATGTCGTTCGCCCAGGGGGAGGTTCCGCTGTGCACGGACCCGCGATGTCCGGCTGGCTGCTGATGGCGTTGTGCGCGGCGACCGGCGCGTACTGCCTGTTGCGGGCCCGCTCCGGGACCGGCGAGGAGCGCAGGGCGGCACGCGCGGAGGCGCTGATGGGCTTCGGCATGGCCGCGATGGCGGTGCCGGCGGCCGTCGTCGCGCCACCCGCGTGGGGATGGCTGCTGTACGCCGTACTGTTCGGCGTCGCCGCGTTGCGCGCACTCTGGTCCTCCCGCCGCAGCGGTCACCATCTCCATCACCTGGTCGGCTCGTCGGCGATGGTCTACATGTCCGTCGTGATGGCGGGGTCCGGCGCGGGGGCCCACGGCTCCCACGCATCCCACGCCATGGCCGCCGCAGGGGGTGTTCCGCTGCTGACCGGACTGCTCCTCGCCTACTACGCCGCGTACGTCCTGCGCTCCGGAGCCCGGCTGATACCGGTGACGGCGGCCACGGCCGGGGGCGGGGCCGTCGCCTCCGGACCATCGGCGCAGGGCTGGGGTGCGCGGCCGGAGCTGGCACTGGCCTGTCGGCTGACCATGGGAATAGCCATGTTCGCCATGCTGCTCACGCTCTGAGACAGGGAGTCCCGCAAACCGTGGCGTACGTCACTTGCCGAGCACAGCCATACCCGTGTGTGCCGTACCACTCATAGGCTGACGCCATGTTGGTCTCCCTCGTGCTGCTGCTGCTCGGTGCACTGGCCGCCGTCGTGACCCCGCGGCTGATGGCCCGGGCCGAATGGCCCGAGCGTGAGCCCGTGGTGGCTCTGTGGGTGTGGCAGTGCGTGGTGGCCGGGGTACTGCTGTCGTTCGCGCTGTCCATGACGTTCAGTGCTGCCGCGGCCTGGCAGGCGGTGCGCGGACATGTGTTCGCACCTGCCCCGCACGCGGTCGTGGAGGCCTATGCGCTCGCGGCCTACGGACCGTGGTCGGCGGTGATGGCCGTGCTGCTGGCCCTCGGCGGGGTGTGGACGGCCGCGATGCTGACCCGGGAGATCCGTCGCGTCCGTCTGGAGCGCAGGCGACGGCGGGCCGAACTTCTGGAGCGTTCACCGCTGCTGCCCGGCGAGGAGCCGGGCAGTGGCCGGCTGGTGGTCCTGGAAGGAGAACGCCCCGATGCCTGGTGGCTGCCGGGCACGGCGCCCCGGCTCGTCGTCACCACCGCCGCGCTGGGCCGCTTGAAAGGCCGTCAGCTCGATGCGGTGCTCGCCCACGAACAGGGGCACGCGAACGCCCGCCACGACTGGCTGCTCAACTGTTCGGCGGCGCTCGCGTCCGGCTTCCCGCAGGTTCCGGTGTTCGCGGCCTTCCGCGGCGAAATGCACCGGCTCGTCGAACTGGCCGCGGACGACACCGCCTCCCGCCGGTTCGGCCGGCTGACGATCGCCCTGGCACTGGTCGAACTCAACGAGGACCGTGGGGTGTTCGGCCCCTGCCCGACGCCGGACGCGCAGATGCCGCTGCGGGTGAACCGGCTGCTGTCGCCCGCGGGCCGGCTCACGGCGGGCCGTCGGCTGCGGCTCACCGCAGCGGCCACGCTCCTGCCGGCGATCCCGCTTCTGGTCGCGTTCATCCCGGCGCTCAGCGCACTGGGATAGGCGGCTCCGGCTCCTGCCGCAGCCCGTCCACGCCCCACTGCTCCCCGCACCCGCCTCACGCTCCGACCGAAACCGTCCCGCACCCGCTGCAAGGTCCGGCCCCGCCAGGATGGCCCTGGGCCCCACCCGTCGGCGAGGATCCCCTCATGCCCTCCCCGCTCCTCTCCCCCGCGCACCGCACCCGCACCCCCTCGTCGGCACCGTGGGCGGGAGCCGTCTGCGGGGCTCTCGCACTGGTGCTGCTGATCCTGGTCGCCGTGCGGTGGTCCCCGCTGATGCGCCTGGACCGTGACATCGCCGAAGCCCTGCACCGGCGGGCGGTGACGGAGCCCGGCCTCGTCCATCTGAACCGGATCCTGACGGACTGGTTGTGGGACCCGTGGACGATGCGTGCGCTGATCGCCGTCGCCGTGGTCGTCCTGTGGCAGCGCGGCGCCCGGGTGCCGGCCGCCTGGGTGGCGGTGACGACCCTGGTCTCCAGCCTTCTCCAGCAGGGCATGAAGGCCGCCGTCGGCCGCGAGCGCCCCCGGTGGCCCGACCCGGTGGACTCGGCCCACTACGCGTCGTTCCCCTCCGGACACGCGATGACGGCCACGGTGAGCTGCGGTCTGCTGCTGTGGCTGCTGCACCGGTCCGGCTGCCGGCCATGGATCCGGCGCGTGGCCCTGGCCGCCGCGGCGGTCTCGGTGCTCGGCGTCGGCTTCACCCGGCTCTACCTGGGCGTCCACTGGCCGTCCGACGTACTGGGCGGGTGGCTGCTCGGCGCGGCCCTGACCGCCTTCGCGACGGCCGGGTACGACCGCTACGCCGCCCGCTCCCGCCCGGACAGGGCCTGAACAGGCGTTCCCGCCCTGCCCGCGCCCCCGAACAGGCATTCTTGCCCCGCCCGCACCGCCTCGGCGAGGATCGGGGCCATGCCGATCAAGGGTGCTCTCTTCGACTTCTCCGGGACGCTGTTCCGGATCGAATCCGTCCGTTCCTGGCTCGCCGCCACCCTCGCGGAGCACGGGCTGCGCGTGGACGAGGCCGACTTCGAGCGGTACGTACAGGAGCTGGAGGTCTCCGGCGCGCTGCCGGGCGGCCCGCCACCGCGGCAGGTGCCCGGCAGGCTGGCGTCGGCCTGGGCCTCCCGTGACGAGAGCGCCCACCGGCACCGCGAGGCGTTCACGGGCCTGGCCCGTGAGGTGGAGCTGCCGGATCCGGGGCTCTACGACGCCCTGTACGACCGCCACCGGACCCCGGCCGCCTGGCGCCCCTATCCGGACGCCGCTGAGGTGCTCGCTTCGCTGCGTGACCGGGGCGTCGCGATCGGCGTGGTCAGCAACATCGGGTGGGACCTGAGGCCGGTCTTCCGGGCGCACGGTCTGGACGCCTACGTCGACGCGTACGTGCTGTCCTTCGAGCACGGCGTCCAGAAGCCGGACGCACGCCTCTTCCACACCGCCTGCACACTTCTGGGACACCGTCCGACCGATGTGGTGATGGTCGGCGACGACCGGCACGCGGACGCCGGGGCGTCCGCACTGGGGTGCGAGGTGCGATTCGTCCAGCATCTGCCGGTCGACGAGCGGCCGGACGGACTGCGGGAGCTCGGACTGGCCGCCGAGGTTGCCTGAGAGACATGTGAGAGATGTCCCTGACGCGCCATGGGTCGGATTGTCACATCGGGGCCTTAGCCTGGGGGGTATGTCCCCGACTCCGTGCCCGTCCGGTTCCGTGCGTTCCGCCGCAGAGGTGAATGAAGAGATTCGCGACCTGTGGCAGCGCTCGGGCGGATGCCTGTCCCCGGAGGACGAGGAGGAGTACCAGCGACTGCTGGTCGAGTGGGCGGCGGCCACCGGCGGCAGCGCACGGTCCGCGGCCTGACCCGTCCGTGCGGCGACGGCCCGCGTGAGCCGCAAACGCCTTCCTGATCTGCTGCCGGGCCGGGTTTCCGGTTCCGTTGTGCGGCGGCCCTCGGCGCGTCGCACTCTGGAGGCATGACTTCTGCGCCGATCGTGATCTTCCGGCCGTCCCCCACCGGCGGGCGGCGCGTCACCGTGCAGCGCGACGGGCGGGTCCAGATACTCGGCCTCGCGCACTCGGATCACGATGTGATCGTGTTCCTGGAGGGGGCGGGGCTCGACGACCCCGAGCGGATCCTGGACAGCCCCGAGTGGGTCGAGTGGCGGGGCGGCCGGGCGCACCGGTACGAGGCGGCCTGAGCCATCTGGTTCCGGCGGTCCCTGAGACGTCTGATTCCGGCGATCCCCTGCGTCGCCGGAACCAGCCGGTCACCCCGGCCGGAGTGACGGTCCGGGGACCGCGTGACGGACTGCGCGTATCACGCCTGCCGGTGCGGGGATACAGCATGTCCCGGCGCGGCGGATCGGTCAATGAACATAGGGGCCGCGCGCACGCCGGTCCCACCCGGGAAACCCGGACGGGACCGGCGGGATCAGCGAGTCCGGTGGCTCGGCGAGTCCCTGGGCTCAGCAGGTCCGGTGGCTCAGCGGTCGAAGTAGTCCGGCTGCGTCTGGACGTTGAGCTCGTCCGTCCGCACCCGCTTCGCCGGGTCGGTCCGCCGGTCGTCGATCTTCAGGACGTCGAAGCCCTTGGCGATGTCGTTGGAGTAGATGTAGCCGTTGTAGTAGTACGCCGACCACGGGCCGGCCGTGGTGACCTCGTCCGTGCTGACGGGACCCCGCTCGAAGAAGCCGATCTCCTTCGGGTGGGAGGAGTCGGTGAAGTCCCACACCGAGACACCGCCCTGGTACCAGGCCTGGACCATCAGGTCGCGGCCCTTGACCGGGATGATCGAACCGTTGTGGGCGACGCAGACCTCCGTGTCGGCCTGCGGGCGGTCGATCTTGAAGTAGCTGCGGAACACGAGCTTGCGGTGATCGCCCTTGCCGACGATGTCGTAGATGCCGTCGGCGCCGCGCTTCGGGCCGATCTCCGCGTTGCAGGTGGCCGCTCCGCCGCCGCCGAGCTCGTCGGTGAAGACGACCTTGTCGGCCCGCTGGTTGAACGTCGCGGAGTGCCAGAACGCGAAGTTCACGTTGTCCTGCACCCGGTCGATGATCTTCGGGTTCTCCGGGTCCTTGATGGAGAACAGCAGACCGTCACCCATGCAGGCACCGGCCGCCAGGTCCTTGGACGGCAGCACGGTGATGTCGTGGCAGCCCGTGGTCTTGGAGACGCCCGGGTTGGTGGGGCCGCCCGGGTTGCCGCCGTCCGGGAAGAGGACCGGGAAGTTCACGATGCGGGCGTCTTCCGGCGACTTGCGCGGCACCTTGATGACGGAGATCCCGTCGTGCGGCGGCTGGCAGTCCGGGAACGTCGCGTTCGGCGAGTACGAGGAGACGTACACGTAGACGTTCTTGCGCTCGGGAACCAGCGTGTGGGTGTGCGATCCGCACGCGGTCTCGACGGCGGCGACGTACTTCGGGTTGCGCTTGTCGCTGATGTCGAAGACCTTCATGCCCTCCCAGGAGGACTTCTCCGTGGCGGGCTGGGTGGTGCTGGTGCACGAGTTGTCGCTGCGCGAGGAGTCCGTGGACAGGAACAGCAGGTTCCCGGAGACGGAGATGTCGTTCTGCGATCCGGGACACAGGACCTGGGCGACCGTGCGGGGCACCTTCGGGTTGCTGATGTCGAAGATCCGGAAACCGTCGTAGTTTCCGGCGAAGGCGTACTTCCCCTGGAAGGCCAGGTCCGTGTTCAGTCCCTGGAGCGCGTCCTTGGGGACATTGGCGAGGTGGCTGATGTTGCTGCTGTGGACGATCTCGTCCACGCCGGGTATCTCACCGCTTCGGATCGCGGCTGTCGCCTCCGCCTCCTGGCTCGCGGAGACATCGGTTCGGCTCGCGGCGGCGTCACCGGGATCGGGTGTCGCGGCCGCGGGCCCGGCCATCAGCAGAGTGGCGAAGAGCCCGGCGGCGGCCGCCGCCACGCCCAGACGTCTGCGCCGCACCGGGGTGGTGTGCAACGAGGTCACTGCGTCCTCCCATGGATCCATAAGTAGTTGACCGGTTCACGGACTCCGGCAGTATCGTCCCTGCCATGGGCATCTCAACAGATGGCAACAGAGACGTAATGAAAGTTTTTGATCAAAGCTGTGCGTTGACGTGCTAGGACAGAGCGCAACCAGTCCTGCGCCAACGGAGGTCGCCTTGTTGATTCGTCGTCAGACCTTGCGGTTCCGCCGGCTCGTGCTCGGCACGGCCGTCGCGGCAGCCGTGCTCGTGTCGGCCGGCTGCGACGCGGACGGTGGTGACAACGGCGCGAAGTCCGAAGCACACAAGGCTGGTTCGGTCGTGGCACCCGGGAAGCCGGGCGAGCCCGCGCGGACGCTCTCCCCCTCGGAGGCCGTCAAGGAGGCCGGGGTCGACACCCCCAACTCGGCGGACGTCCGGTACGTGCAGCTGATGATCCAGCACCACGCGCAGGCCCTGGAGCTGACCGGACTGGTCCCCACACGCTCCCGTTCGGCCACGGTCAAGCGGCTCGCGGAACGCATCACCGCCGCCCAGCAGCCCGAGATCGGCGCGATGGAGGGATGGCTCAGCCGTCACGGCCTGTCCGGGCAGTCCGGGAAGCACGACCATGGCGCGATGCCCGGTATGGCCACGGCCACCCAGCTGGAGCAGCTCGGGGCCGCGAAGGGCACGGCCTTCGACCAGTTGTTCCTGAAACTGATGATCACGCACCACCAGGGGGCCGTCACCATGGCGACCGACGTCCTCTCCGAGGGGAACAACGTGCAGGTCGAGGAGATGGCGGGCGACGTCGTGGCCCAGCAGACGACCGAGATCAACCGGATGCGCGCGCTCTCCTCCTGACGACGCACCGTGGCCGGCGCACACCGTACGGCCCCAAGAGCATGGGGCGCGCCTCTCCCCCACCGGGTCCGCCGGTGCGATGCTGGAGACACCCTCCGGGAAGAGGTGCGCCGTGCTTCGTGTCGCCGTCGTCGGCTCCGGCCCCAGCGGGGTCTACACCGCCCAGGCCCTCGTGACCCAGACCCAGCTGCCCGATGTACGGGTGCACGTCCTGGACCGGCTGCCCTGTCCGTACGGCCTGGTGCGGTACGGCGTCGCACCGGACCACGAGAAGATCAAGTCCCTGCAGCAGAGTCTGCGCGCCGTCCTGGAACACGAACGCGTCACCTTCGTCGGCAATGTCGCCGTGGGCGGGGACGGAGTGCCGCCCGAGCGGCTGGGCGAGCTCTACGACGCGGTCGTCTACTGCGTGGGGGCGGCCACGGACCGTCCGCTCGGCATCCCCGGCGAGGACCTGCCCGGAAGTCACTCGGCGACCGAGTTCGTCTCCTGGTACAGCGCCCATCCGGATGCGGCGACGGACCTCTTCGCGCTGCGGGCCCGTTCGGCCGTCGTGATCGGGGTCGGCAACGTGGCCGTCGACGTGGCGCGGATCCTGGCACGGGGCGCCGATGAGCTGCGGCCCACCGATGTGCCGCAGCCCGCGCTCGGCGTGCTGGCCGGCAGCCGTGTGCGCGAGGTGCACATGGCGGGCAGACGGGGCCCCTCCCAGGCGCGGTTCACCACCAAGGAGCTCCGCGAACTCGGTTCGCTCCCCGGCGCCCGGATGGTCGTGGACCCGGCGGAGCTCGCCCTGGACCCGGCGTACGGCGATGCGGGGCCGGGCGCCCCGCCGCTGCCGGCGCTGGTGCGGCGGAACCTGGACGTCCTGCGCGGATGGGCGTCCGCTCCGCCCCGGGCGGGCGACAGCCGCCCCCGTACCATCGGGCTGCGGTTCTTCCTGCGCCCGGTCGAGCTGCTGGAGCGGGACGGCCGGGTGGCCGGTGTCCGGTTCGCCCGTACCGCCCCGGACGGAGACGGCGGGGTGCGCGACACCGGTACGTACGAGGAGATCGGTGCCGAACTCGTGCTGCGGGCGGTCGGCTACCGGGGCATGCCGCTGCCCGGGCTGCCGTTCGACGCGGTGCACGGCACGGTGCCCCACCGGGCCGGGCGGGTGCTGCGGGACGGGGTGCCGTCTCCCGGGGAGTACGTGGCGGGGTGGATCAAACGCGGTCCGACCGGAGTCATCGGGTCGAACCGTTCGTGCGCCAAGGAGACCGTCGCCTCGCTGATCGAGGACGCCCCTCTCCTGGCCGGACGCCCGTCTTCCCCGGACCCGCTGGCCGTGCTCCGGTCCTGGGGGCTGCGGCCGGTGGAGTGGGACGGCTGGCTGTCGATCGAGCGGGCGGAGGCGACGCTGGGCCGGTCGCTCGGCCGGGGGCCGGTCAAGATCCCGGACTGGCCGGGTCTGATGGGGGCGGCACACGGCGACGGCCCGGCGTGATGACGTGCCGGGCGTGGGCCCGGCCCGAAGCTGCCCCGGCGTGGCCGCTGCAAGGCCTGGGACGACCTCGGACACCCTTGGGACGGCCCTTGGGGACGCCCTGAACGGCCGTGGACGACCTCGGGGACGCCCTGGACGGCCTTGGACTGTCAGCCCTCGCGGAGGCGGTCCGCCTGGAGGTTCGCCGCTTCGAGCACCCGGTCCAGCAGGCCGGGGAAGAGCGCCTCCAGGTCCTCGCGCCGGAGCCCGTTCATCTTGGCCGTTCCGCGGTAGATCTGCTGGACGATGCCGCTCTCCCGCAGGACCCGGAAGTGATGCGTCGTGGTGGACTTCGTCACCGGGAGGTCGAACCGGGAGCAGGTGAGCTCACCGTCGGCGGCGGCCAGTTCGCGGACCACGCACAGCCGCACCGGGTCCGAGAGTGCGTGCAGGACCGACTCGAGCCTGATGTCCTCGCGCGCGGGATGGGCCAGCGTGCGGGCGCCGGCTGCCGGGTCTGTGGCGGTGGCAGGGGTCACGGTCGCTCCGCATCGTCGCATCGTCCGGGGGTCCCCATGATACGAGACCCGTCGTAGGACGACTCATTAGGACAGAATCCGACCTGAACGATGGATAGCGTGGCGTTGTAGCCGGGCACGGGCCCGACAGCCTCAGGAGGCGCAGCCGGATGACGGACACCCTGGACACCCCGGAGAACGCACGTCCCTTCGCGCGGATCGCCCAGCTCGAATCATGGCTGGAGAAGCACCACGCCGACCGGAACGGGCTCTGGCTGAAGATCGCCAAGCGGGACTCCGGCGTGGAGTCGGTGAGCTGGGCCGAGGTCGTCGACTCCGTGCTCTGCTTCGGCTGGATCGACGGGCAGCGCAAGTCCCTCGACGCGGTGTACTACCTCCAGCGGATCACGCCCCGCCGTCGCCGGAGCGCGTGGTCGCTGATCAACGTGGAGAAGGTCGAGGCGCTGACCGAGGCCGGGCGGATGCGCGCTGCCGGTCTCGCCGAGGTCGAGGCCGCACGTGCCGACGGGCGGTGGGCGGCGGCGTACCCGCCACAGAGCAGGGCCACCGTCCCGGACGACCTCACCGCGGCCCTGGACGCCGACGAGCCGGCGCGGGTGTTCTTCGATCGGCTCAGCAGGTCGGACCGCTTTCTGGTGCTCCTGCGTCTCATGACGGCCACGACCCCCGACGTCAGAGCGGCCCGCCTCCAGAAGGCGGTGGCCTCCATGGCGGCGGGCCGCAAGGTCCGCTGATGCCCGGTCAGCCGCTCAGCAGCTCCGGGTCCTTGGCCAGCGAGGCGAGCCGGCCGCCCGGGTCGGCGACCAGTTTGCGGGTCGTCAGATCGAGGATTCCGGCCACGCCCGTGACCTCCGCGGCCACCGTGCCGTCCTCCTTGAGGATCTGCTGGGCAACGGTGAACGTCTTGCCGTGCCCGTAGTCGAACCGGCAGGACACCCGCACCCGTTCCCCGCCTCGCAGTTCCCTGCGGAACTTGACCGTGACCTCCAGCGCGACCGGCCCCACTCCGTCGGCCAGCAGCTTCTCCTGGGGCAGCCCGGCGGCCCGCAGCAGCTCCCAGCGCGCGTGTTCGGCGTACTGGAGGTACACCGCCTGGTTGAGGTGTCCCTGCGTGTCGAGCTCGTAACCCCGTACGGTCACGTCCACAAAAAAGGTCATGGACGTCGCAACAGCCGGGCCCATTCCCGCATTCCCGCACCGGCCCGCCCGTGGCGCGTCGGTCAGCCGGTCGCCGCGGTGAGGTGCGGGAACCTCAGCTCGGTACGGCTGGAGAAGACGTCGTCCGGACGCAGGACGGTGCTGGGAAACCCGGGCCGGTTGGGTGAGTCGGGCAGGTGCTGGGTCTCCAGACAGACGGCGCTGTGGCGCTCGTGGTGCCCGCCTCCGGGGGCGGGCAGGGTGCCGTCCAGCTGGTTGGCGGTGTAGACCTGGATGCCCGGTTCGGTCGTCCACACCTCCATGATCCGCTCGGCGCCCGGGGCGGTGAGCCGGGCGGCGCGGCGCAGGCCGGCCGGTGTGCCGGAGCCCTTGAGGACCCAGCAGTGGTCGAAGCCGCCGGCCCGGCGCAGTTGCTCGTCCGGGAGCGCGATGCGGTCCGCGATGCGGTGCGGGGCGGTGAGGTCGAACGGGGTCGCGCGCACCGGCGCGGCGGGGCCTTCCGGGATGCCCTCTTCGTCGACGGGGAGGTAGTGGTCGGCGTCGACCTGGAGGGTGTGCCCGAGGATGTCGCCCTGTGCGGTGAGGTCGAAGTACGCGTGGTTGGTGAGGTTGACGACGGTGGTGCGGTCCGTGGTCGCTGTGTAGTCGAGGGCGAGGGTGCCCGCCGTGTCCAGCGTGTACGTCACGGCGACGTCCAGCGCGCCGGGGAAGCCCATGTCGCCGTCGGGGCTGCGCAGGGTGAGCCGGAGCGTCGCCGCGGTTTCGGTGGTCTCCCCCGCGGCCTGCCAGACGCGGGTGTGGAAGCCGTCCGGGCCGCCGTGCAGGGCGTGGCCCCGGTCGGTGGCCGGGATCAGGTACGACGCCCCGTCGAGGACGAAGCGGCCGTGCGCGATGCGGTTGGCGAAGCGGCCGATGAGGGCGCCGAAGAACGGGTTCTTGCCCGTGTAGTCGTCGAGGGAGGCCAGGGACCGTACGACCGACGCGGACGCTCCCCCGGTGTCCGGCACGGTGAGGCGGTGCAGGATGCCGCCGTAGCTGAGGATCTCCGCCCGGACTCCGGTGCCGGAGTCGAGCGTCCATACATCGACCTCTGCCCGTTCGTGGGCGGAGCCGAACGGTTTGCGGTTCACGGTGGGGCGAGGCATCAGAGATCCTTGGGACGAGCGGACGGCCCGGCGGGACGAGGTCGGCGGGCCTGGACACAATCGCCGGACTCCCCGGCCGTGCGGGGGTCCGGTGCCGGATCTACGGTCCGGCGGCCGGCTCGGAGGCCGTCCGGGGGACGGTCGATTCGCGGACGACGAGCCGGTAGCCGGGCCGGGGCCGCCGGGGCTCGGACACCGGGTCGCCGGAGAGCCGTTCGACGAGGCTGTCGACGGCGAGCCGGGCGATCGCCTCCTTGTCGGGCGCCACCGTGGTGAGCGTGGTGGCCCCGTAGAGGCTCTCCTCGATGTCGTCGAACCCGACGACGGCCACGTCCTCGGGGATGCGCAGCCCCCGTTCGGACAGGGTGCGCATCGCCCCGATGGCGATGAGGTCGTTGTACGCGAACACGGCGTCGGGCCGCTCACCGCGGTCCAGGAGTGCGGCCATGCCCGTGGCCCCGTCCTCACGGCCGTAGCCGTCGGTGACGACGACCAGCGACTCGTCGGCCTCGATGCCCGCCGCCGCGAGCTCCTCGCGCCAGCCGCGCAGCCGCAGATGGGCCGGCTGGCGTTCGCGGCCGGTGCGGGAGCCGAGGAAGGCGATCCTGCGGTGGCCGTGGTCGATGAGGTGACGCACGGCCTCGCGGGACGCGGCCACGTTGTCGATGGCGATGTGGTCGTACGGGGCCTCGTACTCGCGCTCGCCGAGCAGCACCAGGGGCGCGGTCTCGGTGCGCGCCATCAGGTCCTCGGTCTCCAGATGGATCGGGCTGAGGATGAGGCCGTCGATCACATGGGACCGGAATCCCTGGCTGACCAGGAGCTCCTTCTCCCGCAGGCCGCCGGTGTGGTCGACCAGCACGGTGTAGTCGTGCCGGGCGGCCGCGTCGACGACCTCGCCGGCGAGCTCCGCGAAGTACGGGTTGCCGAACTCGGGGACGGCGAGGGCGATGATGCCGGTGCGGCCCTTGCGCAGGTGGCGTGCGGTGAGATTCGGCCGGTAGCCGAGCTCGTCGATGGCCTGCTGCACCTTGGCCCGCATCTTCGGTGTGACGTGCTGATAGTTGTTCACCACGTTCGACACGGTCTTGATGGACACGCCCGCCCGTTGCGCAACGTCCTTGAGGCTGACGCCCACGGCACTCCCTGAATCGACTGGTCGCGCGGTGACGCGCGGTGGCCCGGCTCTGCCGGTTCGGTTCGAACGGTGCCGGGGCCCGCTGGCCCCGGCACCGGTTCAGGTGGTTCTGCGGCTGCGCGCCAGATAGCGCTGGGCCACGACGACAACGATAAGGAACCCGCCGCTGACGACGGACTGGTACGAGGAGTTCAGCGATCCGATCTGGTTGATCAGGTTCTGGATGACGGCGAGCAGCAGGACACCCCAGAGCGTGCCGCTGATCGATCCGGCGCCGCCGATCAGGAGGGTGCCGCCGATGACGACGGCGGAGATCGCGTCGAGCTCCATGCCCACGCCCACGATGGTGACGCCGGAGGAGAGCCTGGCTGCGCTGAGCGCACCGGCGAGTCCGGCCAGGAGCCCGCTGAGCGTGTAGACCAGCATCTTCGTACGGGCGACGGGCAGACCCATCAGCGTGGCCGCGTCGCTGCTGCCGCCGACGGCGAAGAGCGTCTGTCCGAACGAGGTGCGCTGGAGGACCAGTCCGCCGATGCCGAACAGCGCCAGGGCGATCAGGATCGGGTAGCCGAAGCCCCAGATGCTGCCCTGTCCGAGTTCGGCGAACGCGGAGCCCTTGGGGATCAGGTAGGTGGTGGCGCCCTCGTCGGTGATCGCGAGGAGCAGTCCGCGCGCCCCCAGCAGGGTGGCGAGCGTGACGATGAACGGTGCCATCCCGGCACGGGCCACCAGGAAGCCGTTGAGCAGTCCGATCGCACCGCACACGACGAGCGGGACGAACAGGGCTGCGAGGAAGCCCCATGGGGATGCCCAGGCGGCGAGGACACCGCCCAGGGCGAAGACGGAGCCGACGGACAGGTCGATGCCGCCGGTGATGATGACCATCGTCATGCCGAGGGCGACCACGGCGCCGAAGGAGGCCTGGACGGTCACGCCCCGGGCGTTGTCCAGGGTGCCGAACGTCGGGTAGACGAACGACGCGACGATGACGACCGTGAGCAGGACCGCGAGGACGCCCTGGCGCTGGAGGAGTTCTGCGATGCGTTGTCCGGCCGCGGGGCGCGGGGCGCTGCCGCCGGCCGCTGCGGGGGCCTTGCGCGGGACCGGGGCCTGAACCACGGGGGCGGGTGAGGTTTCGTTCATCGGGACCGACGCTCCCGGGCGACGTAGACGGCGGCGATGATGATGGCCGCCTGGGCGATCTGTGCGGTGGAGTCGGGCAGGTCGTGCTTGACGAGGGTGGCGCGCAGCAGCTGCATCAGCAGGGCGCCGGCGACCGTGCCGAGGACCCGGATGGAACCTCCGTTGAGCGGGGTGCCCCCGACGACGACCGCGGTGATGGCGGACAGTTCCATGAGGGTGCCGAGCGAGGAGGGGTCGCTGGCGGTGAGCCTGGCCGTGGCGAGGATGCCGGCCAGGGCGGCCAGGACCCCGCAGAGCACGTACACACCGATGAGCACGCGGCGCACGGGCAGTCCTGCGAGGGCGGCCGCGGACCGGTTGCCGCCGATGGCCACGACCTGCCGGCCGAACGTGGTGCGCTGGACCAGGAAGGCGACCGCGGCCGCGAGTACCGCGGCGATGAGGACGACCAGCGGGATGCCGAGGAAGGAGCCCGTGCCCAGCGACAGCAGGTCGGGGTTGACGATCTGCTTGAGCTGACCGTCCGCCATGACCAGGGCCAGGCCCCGGCCGCCGACGAACAGGGCGAGGGTGGCGACGATCGGCTGCAGTCCGACGAGCGAGACCAGTGAGCCGTTGATCGCTCCGACCACGGCGCCGGCCAGCAGCGCCATGACGAGGGCGGGCACCAGTCCGTACCCGAGGTAGAGCGGCAGCAGCGCGGTGGCCAGCGCCATGGTCGAGCCGACGGAGAGGTCGACGCCCTCGGTGCCGATCACGAGCGCCATGCCGAGGGCGACGATGACGATGGGGGCGACCTGGACGAGCTGGGTGCGGAGGTTGTCCGCGGTCATGAAGTGCTCGGTGAACAGGGCGTTGAAGAGGAGGACGACCGCGACGGCGAGGTAGACGCCGTACTCCTGGTACCAGGCGGGGTCGCGCAGCCGGGCGAGCGGCCGGGCTGCGGGGGTGGAGAGTGCGGCCTGGGTCATCGGGGGTCCTCCTTGGCGGCCGGGGCCTTCCCTGCGGGCGCCGGGGTCGGTGGCTTCCCTGCGGGCGCCGCGCTCGGGGCCTTTCCCGCAGGCGCCGGTGAGTGGTCGGCGAGCACTTCGAGCAGATGGCTCTCGGCCACCTCGTCGCCCGACAGTTCGCCCGCGACCGCGCCGCCGCGCAGGACGACGATGCGGTCGGCGCCCTCGATGAGTTCCTCGATGTCGGAGGAGATGAGCAGGACGGCGAGGCCCTCGCGGGCGAGGTCGTCGATGAGGCTCTGGACCTCGGCCTTGGCACCGACGTCGATGCCGCGGGTGGGTTCGTCGAGCAGCAGGACCTTGGGCTCCAGGCAGAGCCAGCGGGCCAGCAGGACCTTCTGCTGGTTGCCGCCGGAGAGCTCGCCGACCTTCTGTTCGGGGCTCGCGGCCTTGATCCGCAGCCGCTTCATGAAGATGTCGACGATGCGGTCCTGTTTGGCGCGCGAGACGATGCCGGCGCGGGAGAGGCGGGGCATCGCGGCCAGCACGATGTTCTCGCGGACCGAGAGGCCGGGCACGATGCCCTCGGCCTTGCGGTCCTCGGGCAGCAGGCTGATGCCCGCCCGGATGGCGCCGGCGGAGGTGAGGCGGCGCAGGGTGCGGCCGCCGATGCTCAGTTCACCGGAGTCCAGGCTCAGCGCGCCCGCCAGGGCCTTGGCCGTCTCGCTGCGGCCGGAGCCGAGGAGCCCGCCGAGACCCAGCACCTCACCCGCGTACAACGACAGGGATATGTCGTGGAGCTGGTGGTCGCGGGAGAGACCGGTCGCGGTGAGCACGGGGGTGCGGGAGGCGTCGTGGCCCTCGGAGCCGAAACTGGTGAGACCGTCGCGGCGCACCTCGGCCATGTCACGGCCGAGCATCATCGAGACGAGCTGCATGCGGTCGAGGTCGGCGAGGTCCCCGGTGTGGATGTGCCGGCCGTCGCGGAGCACGGTGACGCGGTCGCAGATCCGGTAGAGCTCGTCCATGCGGTGGCTGACGTAGAGCACGGCGATGCCGCGTGCGCGCAGGTCCTCGATGACCCGGAAGAGGGTCTCGACCTCGCGCGGCTCCAGTGAGGAGGTGGGCTCGTCCATGATGACGACCTGGGCGTTGACCGAGACGGCGCGGGCCAGCGCGACCATCTGCTGGGTGCCGATGCCCAGGGTGTGCAGGGGCCTCTTCGGGTCGACGCGCACGCCGAAGCCGTCGAGGAGTTCGGTGGTCTCGCGGTGCATCCGGGAGAAGTCGATCAGGCCGAAGCGGTTCTTGGGCTCACGGCCGAGGAAGATGTTGCGCGCCACGCTCATCAGCGGGACGAGGTTCACCTCCTGGTAGATCGTGGAGATGCCGGCCTGCTGCGCCTCGAAGGGCCGGGCGAAGGCGATCTGTTCGCCGGCCAGCCGCAGTTCGCCCTCGTCGGGCCGGTAGACGCCGGTCAGCACCTTGATCAGGGTGGACTTGCCGGCTCCGTTCTCCCCCACGAGTGCGTGGGTCTCCCCGGCGCGCAGGGTGAAGGAGACGTCGTCGAGGGCGACGACGCCCGGGAAACGCTTGCTCACCGAGCGGGCTTCGAGGACGGACGCGGCCGCCGCGAAGTCCGGTGACACGTCGGCGGGCGACGCGGGCGCCTCCTTCGCGTCGGCGGGCGACGCGGGCGACGCGGGCGCCTCCTTCGCGTCGGCGGCCGGCGCGGATGCCTCCGTCACCTCGGCGGCCGGCGCGGATGCCTCCGTCACCTCGGCGGCCGGCGCGGATGCCTCCTTCGCGTCGGCGGCCCGCTGCGGCGGCTGCGGTACTGCTTCGGGTGGTGCCATGGCTGTTCTTGGCCTTCCGCTCTTCCAAGGGTGTGGGCCCGGGGCCGCCGTGACGGGTGGCGGCGTCACGGCGGCGGGTGGTCCGGCGGGGCCGGTACGGGCCGGGGGCCGCGTACGGATCGGTACGCGGCCGGACCGGCCGGCGGGCCCCGCCGGCGCTACGGGCGGGTGGGGCGAGCCCCGGTCAGAACGCGCCGCCGAGCGAGGCCTTGGCGTTGGACTCGTCGTAGGCGCGGTCGGTGATGATCACGTTCTCCGGGATCTCCTCACCGGCGTAGAACTTCTGGGCGGTCGCGAAGGCCAGCGGGCCGAAGCGCGGGTTCGACTCGATGACGGCGTTGTACTCGCCGTTGACCAGGGCCTGGACGGCGTTGCGGGTGCCGTCGACGGAGACGATCTTGACGTCCTTGCCGGGCTTCTTGCCCGCGGCCTTCAGCGCGGTGACCGCGCCGAGGCCCATCTCGTCGTTCTCCGCGTAGACGGCGGTGATGTCGGGCTTGGACTGGATCAGCTGCTCCATGACCTGCTGGCCCTTGTCGCGGGCGAACTCACCGGTCTGCTGGGCGACTATCTCCAGGCCGGGGGCCTTGGCCTTCAGCTGGTCGACGAAGCCCTTGGTGCGGTCGGTGGTGACGTTGTTGCCCGAGGCGCCGAGGAGGATGGCGACCTTGCCCTTGCCGCCGGTCGTCTTGATCATCGCGTCCGCCGCGCGCTTGCCCTGCTCCACGAAGTCGGAGCCGAGGAACGCCACGTAGTCCTTGCAGGCGGTGGCGTTGACCTTTCGGTCGATGGTGAGGACGGGGACCTTCTTGGCGGCGGCGGCCTTGAGCGCCGGCTCCAGACCGTCGGAGTTCAGCGGAGCGACGATGAGGAACTGGGCACCCTGCGACAGCATGTCCTGGATGTCGCTGATCTGCTTGGACAGCTGCGACTGGGCGTTGGTCGTGAGCAGCTTCTTGACGCCGACCTTCTTGGCCTCGTCCTTGATGGACTGGGTCTCGGCGATACGGAACGGGTTGGCTTCCTTCTCCGACTGGGAGAAGCCGACCACGGCGTTCTTCAGGTCCAGCTTGGGTGCGCCGTAGGTCTGCAGCGAGCAGCCCGAACCGGAGGAGGACTCCGGGGTCTTGGCCGCCTGCGCGCCCTGGCTGCTGTCGGTGGTCGCGGTGTCCGAGGTCTCCGACTTGGAGCAGCCGGAGGCGGCCAGCGTGGCGGTGGCGGCGAGGAGGCAGGCCACGGCGAGGGTACGGGTTCGACGCTGGATCATCATGCGCGGGAGCTCCTTGGCGGGATGACGGCACGCCGATGGGCGTGCGGTCGGGCATGGCTGGACGATGCATCGGCTGCCGCTCGGCGGCTGATGTCACTGCATCCCTCACGACCCCGCTAGCTGGACGAACTGCGGTCGTGAGAGTCTGCGCGGCCTCTCGGCGGCTCGGTTTACAACGTTATATAGGCGCCGCGGCACGGGCGGCAAGAGCATGGCCGATGCGTTTCCAAAATGTGTCGCAGCCACCCGGCGCCGGTGGACGACTCCCACCGCACCGGTTGCCGCCGCACCCCTGGACAGCGGCCCGGCGCCGTGCTGTCATACCGCCGGTACCCAATTTTTCCAACGTTGCAAGCACGTTGCCGCGTCACCCCTCCGGTCGCGACGGCGTGCCCTGCCGTGCGCGCGTCCGGGATCCGCACCCGGGCCCGGTGGGCGGCCTGGCGAGGCCCGCAGTGTCCGGCAAGTCCCGCAGTGTCATGTGCCGTTTCCGAGCCGGTGCCCCGCACGGCCGGCCGAGAGCAGGAGCCCTCCATGCCCCTGAACCGCAGACAACTCATGGCCGGTGCGCTGGCCACCGCCGCCGCCACGGCCGCCTCCGGCCGCTGGGCCACCACCGCGACCGCGGCCGGACACCGGGCGAAGCCCGCCCACGGCGGCCACTACTCCCCCAACGCCGCACCGCTGCACCCGACCGCGTTCCTGAAGCTCCCGCCCGGCCGGGTCACCGCGCGCGGCTGGCTGGCCGGACAGCTCAAGCTCCAGCTGGACGGCTTGTGCGGCCGCTACGAGGAGTTCTCGCACTTTCTCGACTTCACCGCCACCGGCTGGGTCCGCCCCGAACTCGGCGGCTGGGAGGAAGTCCCGTACTGGCTGCGCGGATACACCGACCTCGCGATCGTGACCGGCGACGCCAAGGCCCTCGCTGCCGTGCGCCGCTGGATCGACGCGATTCTCACCACCCAGCAGCCCGACGGCTTCTTCGGCCCGAGGGCGCTGCGCACGTCCCTGAACGGCGGCCCGGACTTCTGGCCCTTCCTGCCGCTGATCCAGGCCCTGCGCTCCTGGCAGGAGTACGCGGGCGACACCCGGGTCATCCCCTTCCTCAGCCGGTTCTTCCGCTACATGAACGCCCAGGGTCCCGGCGCCTTCAACACCAGCTGGATCGCCCTGCGCTGGGGCGACGGCCTGGACAGCGTCTTCTGGCTCTTCAACCGCACCGGCGACACCTTCCTCCTCGACCTCGCCGACAAGATCCACGCGAACGGCGCCGACTGGGGCGACAACCTGGTCAACCTGCACAACGTCAACATCGCGCAGGGATTCCGCGAGCCCGCCCAGTACGCGCTGCGCAGCGGCTCGGCCGACGACACCCGGAACACGTACGGGACGTACGGCAAGGCCATGGACCAGTACGGGCAGTTCCCCGGCGGCGGCTTCGCCGGGGACGAGAACGCCCGGCCCGGGCACGGCGACCCCCGTCAGGGCTTCGAGACGTGCGGGATCGTCGAGTTCATGGCCAGCCACCAGCTGCTCACCCGGATCACCGGCGACCCGCTGTGGGCAGACCGCTGCGAGGAGCTGGCGTTCAACTCGCTGCCCGCCTCGCTCGATCCCTCCGGCAGGGCGGTCCACTACATCACCAGCGCCAACAGCGTGGACCTCGACAACGTGCCGAAGAACGGGCGGCAGTT
The DNA here is from genome assembly GCF_036195045.1 of Streptomyces sp. NBC_00236. Taxonomy (NCBI): domain Bacteria; kingdom Bacillati; phylum Actinomycetota; class Actinomycetes; order Kitasatosporales; family Streptomycetaceae; genus Streptomyces; species Streptomyces sp. NBC_00236. The sequence continues at coordinate 547,991 of NZ_CP108100.1, forward strand.
CCAGAACGGCTTCGCCATGCAGGCCTTCCTGCCCGGCGTCGACCAGTACCGCTGCTGCCCGCACAACTACGGCATGGGCTGGCCGTACTTCGTCGAGGAGCTGTGGCTCGCCACACCGGACGGGGGTCTCGCCGCCGCGATGTACGCGAGCTGCGAGGTCACCGCGAAGGTCGCGGACGGCGCCGAGGTCACCTTCACCGAGGAGACCGGCTACCCCTTCACGGACACGGTCACGCTGACACTGAAGGCGCCGAAGAGGCTGTCGTTCCCCTTGGTGCTGCGCGTACCCGCCTGGTGCGACAACCCGGAGATCGAGGTCAACGGGCGTCCGGTCGACGCCCCCGCGGGACCGGCGTTCGCCCGCGTCGACCGTACGTGGGCCGACGGCGACCGGGTGACCCTCCGCTTCCCGCAGAAGACCACGGTCCGCACCTGGGAACACAACCACGGCGCCGTGAGCGTGGACCGCGGTCCGCTCACGTACTCCCTGCGGATCGACGAGGAGTACGAGCGCATCGGCGGCACCGAACAGTTCCCGGAGTACGCGGTGCACGCCACGAGTCCGTGGAACTACGGGCTCGTCCTCGACGAACGGAAGCCGGCGGCCTCGCTGCGCCACCACACCACCCACCAGGTCAAGGAGACCAACCCCTTCACGCTCGCCGGCACCCCGCTGACCATGACGGCGAAGGCCCGGCGGATCCCGGAGTGGACGGCGGACGGCGAGCACGTCGTCGCCCCGCTCCAGGACGGCCCGGCCGGCAGCTCCGAGCCGGTGGAGGAGATCACGCTCGTCCCGATGGGGGCGGCACGGCTGCGCATCACCTCGTTCCCCACGACCGATCCGGGCGCGGAGCCCTGGCTCTCCGACGGCTGGTACCGGATCCGCAACCGCCACTCCGGCAAGGTCCTCGGCGTCGACAACATGTCCACGGCCAACAGCGCCCATGTCGTCCAGTTCGGCGACACGGGCACCGACGACCACGACTGGCGGCTGGTCCCCGAGGGCGACGGCTGGTACCGGATCCGCAACCGCCACTCCGGCAAGGTTCTCGGCGTCGACAACATGTCCACCGCCGACAGCGCCCACGTCGTCCAGTTCGACGACAACGGCACCGACGACCACCTCTGGCAGCTCGTCCCCGACGGCGACGGCCGGTACCGGATCCGCAACCGCCACTCCGGCAAGGTCCTCGGCGTCGACAACATGTCCACCGCCGACAGCGCCCACGTCGTCCAGTTCGACGACAACGGCACCGACGACCACCTCTGGCAGCTGGTCCGCCCCTCCTGACTGTTCCACGCCATCCCGCACCGCTCCCCGCGCCACCCGGCGCGGGGAGTTTCCCGTACCGGAACAGAACCCGACGAAGGAGACGAACCCATGAACCGTTTACGTGTGCCCGGCCGGAGGCCGTGGTGGAGACGGGCGGTCGTCACGACCGGACTGCTGGCGCTGGTGTCCTCGGCGCTGGTCGGAGTCGGATCGGCGCCCGCCGGTGCCGCCTCCTGGGCGCCGAAGCCGTCCCCGATGACGACGCCGTGGACCGACCAGGTCCCCGTCGACACACCGCTGCCGGAGTACCCGCGCCCACAGCTGACGCGCCCCGACTGGGCCAACCTCAACGGCATCTGGGACTTCGCGGTGACCGGCCGGGACGCCGGGCAGCCGGCGTCGTTCCCCGATCGGATCCGGGTGCCGTTCGTCGCGGAGTCCGCGCTCTCCGGCATCCAGCGGAAGATCACCGAGAACGACAAGCTCTGGTACAAACGCACCTTCACCGTGCCGTCGAACTGGAACGGCCGCCGGGTCGAGCTGAACTTCGGCGCCTCCGACTGGCAGACCACGGTGTGGGTCAACGGCACCCAGGTCGGCGCACACAAGGGCGGGTACGACTCGTTCGCGTACGACATCACCCCGCAGCTGGCCGGCGGCACGAACACCGTCGTGGTCTCCGTGTACGACCCGACGCAGACCGGCGGACAGGCCGTCGGCAAGCAGCGCATCAGCGACGTACAGCCGCACAGCGGCGGCGGCATCTTCTACACCGCGGCCTCGGGGATCTGGCAGACCGTCTGGCTGGAGCCGGTCGCGGCAGCTCACATCACGCGTCTGGACATGACACCGAACCTCGGCGCCGGCACCCTGCGGGTGAAGGTCCAGGCGGCGTCGGCAGCCGGCCGCGACGCCCGGGTCACCGTCTCCAGCGGCGGGAACGTCGTCGGCACGGCCACCGGAACCGTCGGCTCCGAGGTCTCCGTTCCCGTACCGAACCCGCATCTGTGGACTCCGGAGGACCCGTTCCTCTACGACGTGAAGGCGGAACTGCTCGACGGCTCGGCGGTCACGGACTCGGCCGGCAGCTACGCGGGCATGCGGTCGATCGCCGTGGCGAAGGTCGACGGTGTGCTGCGTCCGGTCCTCAACGGGAAGTTCGTCTTCCAGACCGGCACCCTGGACCAGGGCTACTGGCCGGACGGCATCTACACCGCACCGACCGACGCCGCCCTGAAGTCGGACCTCCAGGCACACAAGGACCTCGGCTTCAACATGGTCCGCAAGCACATCAAGGTCGAACCGCAGCGATGGTTCTACTGGGCGGACAGGCTGGGCCTGCTTGTCTGGCAGGACATGCCGGCCATGGACACCGGCAAGAGCCCCGACGCGGCGGCCCGCACCCAGTGGGAGGCCGAGTTCCACGCCATCATCGACCAGCACCGCAGCTCACCCTCCCTGGTGATGTGGGTCGACCAGAACGAGGGCTGGGGGCAGTACGACCAGGCCAGGATCGCCAACGAGGTGAAGGCGTACGATCCGTCCCGGCTGGTAAACAACATGAGCGGGGTGAACTGCTGCGGTTCGGTGGACGGCGGCAACGGGGACGTGGTCGACAACCACATCTATGTCGGCCCCGGCAACACCGCGCCGACCGCTACCCGGGCGGCCGTCCTCGGCGAGTTCGGCGGCCTCGGCTACAAGGTCCCGGGGCACGAGTGGTTCCCCGGCGGCGGATTCAGCTACGAGGACCAGGCGAGCGTCTCCGCGCTGAACAACCGGTTCGTCGGGCTGCTCGACAGCATCCGCGTCGGCCAGCTGCCCGCCGGCCTCTCCGCGTCCGTGTACACGGAGATCACCGATGTGGAGAACGAGGCGAACGGACTGCTCACCTACGACCGCCAGGTCGTCAAGGTGGACACCGCGCGGGTGAAGGCCGCCAACCAGGCCCTCATCAACGCCTCACGCAACCCGGCTCCTCCGGTGACCCTGCCCACCGGGCAGTACAAGTCGCTCCGGGTCACGACCCCCGGATACACCGACAAGTACCTGCGCCATCAGGACGCGCTCGCCTTTACCGCGGTGGTCGACGGGGCGAGCAGTGCGCTGTTGAAGAACGACGCCACCTGGAAGATCGTCACCGGGCTCGCCAACAGCAACTGCTACTCGCTGGAGTCCCGCAACTATCCCGGCGAGTACCTCCGGCACCGCGACTTCCGGGTGCGGAGGGACGCCAACGACGGCTCGGCACTGTTCAGGGCCGACGCCACCTGGTGTGCGGTCGCCGGTACGGGGGGCGTGCGGCTGTCCAGCGCCAATCTGCCCGGCAGCTATCTGCGGCACATCGACTCGGAGGTGTGGCTGGCCACGCCGGGCGGCGGGCACGCCTGGGACAACCCCGCCACGTTCACGGAGGACACCACCTGGGCGGTGGAGGCACCCTGGGCGCCGTGATCTGACCCCGCCCGCTCCCTTCCCGTACCACGCGCCCCTCCTGTACGGGCCACGGCCCGGATGCGACGCCGACCGCGTCGTGTCCGGGCCGTCGGCCGTCTACCGGGCCCCTGCGCCCGGGGCGACGTACGTGTGCAGCAGCGCCGTCCGGCCGTCGGCCGTCTTCCAGTCACCGGATCGGCTCCCCGCATGACGCCACCCGGCACGTTCGTAGAGGGCCATGGCGGCCTCGCCGCCGTCCTCCACCTCCAGGACCGCCCGCAGTCCGTCGTCCGCGGCAGCCGCCGTGACGGTGGCCAGCAGGGCGCTCGCCACGCCGCGCCGGCGCGCCGACGCCGTCGCGAACAGCCGGGCCACCGAGGCCAGTTCCTCCGGTGGCAGTCCCGCGTCCGCCGCCAGCACGTCGTCCGTACGGGTCAGGGCCACATGGCCCAGAACCTCCGGGCCGTCCACGGCCACCCAGGCGCCGAGCATGCCGTCCGGTGTCAGCCAGCCTCCCGGATCGGCCGGCCACTCGGCCGGGTAGCGGTCCGCGTCGTGCACGGTGGCCAGCGCCTCGACGCACGCCTTCAGGTCGTCGTCACGGCGGCGGCGGATCTCCGGATCTCCCATACTCCGATCCTCACACGATGGCGCCCCGGCAGGTTCGCCGGGGCGCGGCGCATGCCGCTGCCTGCCGCCGCACGGATGCGGCAGCAGGCAGCGTTCAGCGGGTCAGTGGTTCACGAACGGCCCGGGACTACGGCTGCACGGTGTCGTGCAGCGCGCTCACCTCGTCCGCGGTCAGGGCCTTGTCGTACACCGAGACCTGGTCGACGGAACCGTTCCAGAAGTCCGTGTTGCCACCGGACCACTTGGCGCGGCCCACGGACAGGGCGCCGGTGCTGACATCGGCGGTCCCGGCTGCCGAGGTCGCGGCAAGCCTGCCGTCGACGTACAGCTTGATCTCGTCACCGCTGCGGACACCGACCACGTGGTACCACCGGCCGAGCTCCGGCTTCATCTCCAGCCGGGCCCGGTGACCACCGGGGGTGGAGAAGGCGAACGCACCCTGTCCGTACTGGAGGTAGAACGGGTTCTCCTGACGCCGGCCGTCCTGGCTGACGACGGTGGCGTAGTTGCCGGGAAGGGCGTCCAGCGACGCCCAGGCCGACACGGTGTAGTCACCGGTGGTGTCGAGGACCGGGCCGTCGGTCTGCGCGTACTGACCCTCGCCGTTGAACTTCAGCGCCGAGCCGTGCACACCGGGCGTCCAGGACGTTCCCTCGGAGAGGGTGAGGTCCTTGTGGTTCGGCCCGCTGTCGGCGGCCTTGGTGCCCTTGTTCTCGTCGAGGGACCAGGCGCCGCCGCCCTTGATCTCGTCCCGCTCACCGGCGGCGGCGCCGGCGGCGATGACCTCCTGGTTGATCTTGCGCACCGGGGCCGGATCGACCTTGATCTCACGGCGGTCGTACGTCCAGAGGCCGTTGAGCTCGTTCTCCAGGTCGGTCACCTGGGTGTAGATGGAGCCGGAGAGCTCGGCACCGGCCGCTTCCAGGTAGTACTTACGGGTGTTCTCGACGTACTTGGCGGTCAGCGCGGCCTTGTCGGCGACACCGCTGTAGATCGCGGTGGGCGCACCGGGCCACATGTGTCCGGGCGACCGCAGGGTGAAGCCGCCGTGCTCACCGTCCATCGCCGCCCGGTTGTCGTCCGGGAAGGCCGGGTCGGTGTTGTTGTAGTCGTGGTGGTCGATGATGTCGCCCTTGCCCGAGTCACCCTTGGAGTTGCAGCAGTTGACACCGCTGTGGGCGTTCACGACGCGGGAGGGGTCGGCGGCCTGGACCTTCTCGGTGATCTTTCCGGTCTCGGTGCGGTCCCACTCGCCCCAGCCTTCGTTGAAGACGATCCAGGCACCGATCGACGGGTAGTTGTGCAGCTGCTTCATCATCTCGGCGCCCTGGTCGAGGAAGGCCTTCTGGCCCTTCTCACCGGTGATGTTGCCGGAGACGAAGTCCTGCCAGACCAGCAGTCCGAGCTGGTCGGCGTGGTAGTACCAGCGGGCGGGCTCGACCTTGATGTGCTTGCGCACCGAGTTGAATCCGAGGTCCTTCTGCGCCTTCAGGTCGAAGAGCAGGGCGGAGTCGCTGGGCGCGGTGTTCAGGCCGTCGGGGTAGAAGCCCTGGTCGAGCTGGGCGAGGGAGAAGAACGGCTTCCCGTTGAGGACCAGCTTCTGGTAGCCGCCGACCTTCGCGACGCCGAAGGACCGCATGCCGAAGTAGCTGTCGACGGTGTCCTTGGACCGGCCGTCGTCGAGGGTGACCTTCAGGTCGTAGAGGTACGGGTCGTCGGGCGTCCACAGGTGCTGCTTCGCGACCGGGAGGCTCAGCTCGCGGTTGGCCGGGCCGGTGACCCTGCCGACGACCTTGCCCTTCTTGTCACGGGCGACGGCGGTGATCCGGGCGGACGTCGAGGCGTCCTCGGAGTTGACCGTCAGGGCGAGCCGGCCCTTGTCGATGTCCGGGGTGGTCGTCAGGGAGTCGACCGCGGCCGGGGCGACGGGCTCCATCCAGACGGTCTGCCAGATGCCGGACGAGGCGGTGTAGAAGATTCCGCCGGGGTTGGCCGACTGCTTGCCCGTGGGCTGGTCGGCACCGGTGGTGTCGGTGACCGCGACGACGATCTCCTGCGGGCCGCTGCCCTTGACCGCGTCGGTGATGTCGGCGCTGAAGGCGGTGTAGCCGCCGGTGTGCTCGGCGACCTGCTTGCCGTTGACCCAGACGCGGGCCTCGTAGTCGACGGCGCCGAAGTTGAGCTTCAGCCGGTTGGCCTTGCCGCTCTTGCCGCTCTTGTCGCCCTTGCCGCCCTTCACCGACCAGTTCTTCGGGACCGTGACCAGCTTCCGGTAGAACATGTGGTCTTCGTGGCGCTCAAGACCGGAGAGCTGCGACTCGACGGGGTACGGCACGGTGATCCGCTCCCCCAGCTTCTTCCCGAAGACGGGCTGCTCGCCCGCGGCGGCTCCGGCGAACTCCCAGGACCCGTTGAGGTTCTTCCAGTCGTCGCGGACCTGCTGCGGCCGGGGGTACTCCGGCAGCGGGTGGTCGCGGTCGACCTTGTCGCCGAAGGCCGTGGTCAGCCGGTGCGTGGACAGGTTCCGGGCGCTGCGGCTGATCTGCGGAACGGTCTCGCCGCCCACCGCAAGGCCTGCTTCTCCGTCGTACGCGACCCGGACCTGCTGGCCCTTGAGGACGGGCGCGGTCAGGGTGACGGTCAGCGCGTGGGGGTTGCCGGGCGTGCGGACGACGGACTTCACCGGCATCGGCGAGGTGTCCGCCTCGATCCCGAGGTGGTCCTTCAGCGTGGCGAAGTCGCTGACCTCGTCCTCGAACACCGCCTGGAGCGTCAGGCCGTCGTCGGCGACGCTCAGGCCGACCGGGTAGACCTCGAAGTCCGCCGGCGGTGTGAACGCGGACTCGGGCACGATCTGCCGGGCCAGCGTCGCACTGGACCAGCGCAGGAACATGTTCGCGCCACCCGTGTCCTGGAACATCTCCAGCTTGAACGTGTGGGGCTCCCCGGCCTTCAGCGCGACCGGCTTGCTGGTCTGCTCGTTGTCCCAGTCCGGCTCCCAGTGGTCGATGACCACCTCGCCGTCGATGAAGAGCCGGAAGCCGTTGTCGCCGCTCGCGGCGAAGGTGTAGTCGCCGTCCTCCGGGGCCGTGATGTTGCCGGTCCAGCGGGCGGTGGTGTTCTCGGTCCGGCCGGTGGTGGACTCAAAAGTTCCGGTGAGACCCGGGAAGTTGATCTGCGGCTCCAGGGCGACACCGCCGAGCGTGCCGAAGTCCCGCGCACCGGGCGCGGACATGCTGTAGTACTCGCCCTTCAGCCCGTGTACGGCCGACGCCGGGTCGCCGGCCGCGAACGTGGCCCCAGTGGCGGAGGCGGCCGTGGCCGGAGTGGCCGCCGCGGCCGGGACCAGCGTGGCGCCGACGGGAATCAGGAGTGCGGCGGCGCAGGCCACCGTTCTCAACACAGTGCGGGATCGGGGCATTTGTCGTCTCAAGGCGTCGTCCTGTCGAGAGGGCTGAAGTGCCTCGAACCTGTGAGGCACAGCACATAATCGAACATTGAGCCACAGCATCAAACGCAAAACAACAGTCGTGCACGGAGAATTTTCAACGATATAAATCGAGCGGGTCCGACGGGCCGACGCCTGCGCCGGATCCCCGCGTACGGGACGCGGAAATCTGGCGCAGCGTCACGCCACGACTACCGCGGCAGCCCCGAAGGGTCCGTGGCCCAGGAGGTGTTGGCCTGACCGGACAGCCGGTAGGCCAGCTTCCCTCCCCCGGTCAGCAGGCTCGCGTCCGTCCACGACCGGTCGTGGGCACGCCCGTCGACCGTCACCGCGTCGACGTACGGATGCGCCGCGTCCGCCGCCGGTGCGGTGATCGTGATGTCCCTGCCGTGCGGCCGGTCGATCACCGCCTTCGGGAACAGCGGGGCGCCCAGCAGCAGTTCGCCGCCACCCGGCGCCTGCGGGTACAGGCCCAGCGCGGAGAAGACGTACCAGGCGGACATGGTGCCCAGGTCGTCGTTGCCCGGCAGGCCCCGCGGCCCCGTCCCGTAGACCGTGTTCAGGATCTCGCGTACGGTCTCCTGGGTCTTCCACGGCTGCCCGAGGGCGTTGTAGAGCCAGGGGGCGTGGATGCCGGGTTCGTTGGTCGGGTCGTAGCGGACCGCGTCGCCGCCCTTCACCGACCAGGAGCCGTCCGCCTTGTGGAAGAACGCGTCCAGCCGCCGCGACGCGACGTCGCGGCCGCCCATCGCCCGGGCGAGGCCCTGGACGTCCTGCGGAACCATCCAGGTGTACGTGGCGCTGGTGCCCTGCGCGAAGCCGCGGTCGCTGCCCGGGCTGAACGGCGTGACCCAGGAGCCGTCGACGTTGCGCGCCTGGATGTAGCCGGTGGTGCCTGCGCCGTCCGCGGCGCCGGGGTTGTACACGTTGCGCCACCAGCCGCCGCGCTCCTTGAACGCCTCCGCCTCCTCGTCACGCCCGAGCAGTTCCGCCCAGCGTCCGAGCGCGGCGTCGGCGACCGCGTCCTCCAGCGTCTCGGCGGCGCCGCCCCAGCAGTGGCAGACGTCCTGCGGCGCGTAGTGGGACTTCAGGTACTGGGCCAGATTGGGCCGCTGACCGGTGCACTGGCCCGGGCAGCCGGCGTCCGAGAGCCCGTCGTCGACGGGGACGGTCGCCTGGCGCGCCAGCGACTCGTACGCGCCCTCGTAGTCGAAGTTCCGCACCCCCATGGCGTAGAACGTGGCGAGGGTGGCCGCGGTGGGGTCGCCGGTCATGACGTGGGTGGCACCGTTGATGTGCACCCAGCGGTCCCACACCCCGCCGTTCTGCCGGGCGAAGTTGTACAGCGACTGGGCGAAGTCCCCGGCGATCTCCGGTTTGAGGAGGGCCAGCAGCTGTATCTGGGCCCGGTACTGGTCCCAGCCGGAGAAGTTGCTGTACTGCGCCCCCTGCCCGCGCCCGATCCGGTGGGCCGCCCCGTCCATGCCGGGGTAGCGGCCGTCGGTGTCGCTGATGAGGTTGGGCTGCATCAGCGAGTGGTACAGCGCGGTGTAGAACGTCGTCCGCCGGTCCTCGGTCCCGCCGCCCGTGCGTACGGAGTTCAGCTCCCGGTCCCACGTGCGGCTCGCGGCGGCCGCCACGTCGTCCACGCCCGCGCGCGGGGCGATCTCCTTGCGCAGGTTGGCCTCGGCGCCCGCCTGGCTGACGTAGGAGATGCCGATCCGCATGTGGACGTCGTTGTCCGTGCCGGTGTCGAAGCCGACCCAGCCGCCCGACCCCCGGCCCGCACGCTCCGCGCCCGTCGCGTACCCCTCACCGCCGCTGCCCTCGGTCGAGCCGGGGGCGAGTGTGCCGTCCTTCCAGGTGCCGGTGGAGGAGAAGGCACGGTCGAAGGAGGCGGTGAAGTAGAGGCGGTAGTAGCTCCTGCGGTTGTTGGTGCCGCCGTTGGCGCGCCGCCCGCAGAAGGCGCCGGTGAGCACCGAGCCCGTGACCTTGCGGTGTGCGGTGTCGATCCGGACCTGGGCGTCCTCGCTGCCGTTCAGCGAATTGGAGACCCGGAAGAGGAGGTTGGCCGGCTTGCCCGCCGGGAACGCGAAGTCGGCCACGCCGGCGCGGCGGCTCACCGCGAGGTCGGCCGTGGCTCCGGAGTCGAGGCCGAGGGTGTAGCGGCCCGGGACTGCGCGCTCGTTGTCGTGCGAGAAGTCCGCGGCGTAGACGGCGTCCTTGGTGTCGGCGGACGGCGACGACGTGACGTCCCCGACGAACGGCATGATCGGGATGTCACCGGCCGCCCCGGGATTGCATCCGGCGCCGTTGACGTGGGTGAGGCTCAGTCCGCGCAGTCGCGTGACGCCGTACTCGTAGCCGTTCGCGGCGCCGGTGCTGGTCTGGTCACCCGTGGTGCTCGTCGGCGACCAGGCGATCATGCCGTACGGGAGGGTCGCGCCGGGAAAGGTGTTGCCGCCGTTGGCGCTGCCGATCAGCGGATCCACGTAGGCGGTCGGGCGGGTGACGGGCGCGGCGGCCTCTGCGGCGGCGGGCAGCACGGCGCCGGCCAGGGCGCCGGTGACGACCAGGGCGGCCGTTCGCGCGGCGAGGCGCCGGGGCGCGGTCAGCGGTCTGGGGGGCATGTCGCGTACCTTCCAGGGGGGTTCGGACAACGTTGTCAGAGGCCGGCTCGCGGCCCGTGACCACGTGATCGATACGCGGCCGAGCGTAGGTCCCCGCAGCGCGGGAGGGAATGCCCCAGCTGTCATCCCGGATGAATGCACGGTGAACGGATGCCGCGATCCGGACGGCCCGTACGCAATCGCCCCTCCTCGCGCCCCGGCCCGCCGCAGGGAGACGGCGGGCCGGGGCGCGAGGAGGGCGGAGCGGGTGCGGTCAGATCGCGTACGCGTACTGCTCGGGGGCGTGCGCGCGCCCGTTCAGTTCGCGCGCCGCGTGCTGCGCCCAGGACGGGTTGCGCAACAGTTCGCGCCCGAGGAGCACGGCATCCGCGCTGCCCTCGGTGAGGATCTTCTCGGCGTGCTGCGGGTCCGTGATCAGACCGACGGCCGCGACGGGCAGCGCGGTCTCCCGCTTCACGCGCTCGGCGAAGGGAACCTGATATCCGGGGCCGGTCGCGATGCGTGCGCGGGGAGCGTTTCCGCCGGTGGAGACGTCCAGGAGGTCGACGCCGTGCGCGCGGAGTTCCCCGGCCAGCCGTACGGTCTCGTCGGCGGTCCAGCCCTCGCGCTCGTCCTCGGCGTTCTCGGTGAGCCAGTCCGTGGCGGAGATCCGGAAGAAGACGGGCAGCTCTTCGGGCCACACCTCCCGGACCGCGTCGACGACCTGGAGGGCGAAGCGGACGCGGTTGTCGTAACTGCCGCCGTACGCGTCGGTGCGGTGGTTGCTGTGCGGCGACAGGAACTGGCCGACGAGGTAGCCGTGCGCCCCGTGCACCTCGACGACCTGGAAGCCCGCTTCCAGGGCCCGGCGCGCGGCCTCACGGAAGTCCGCGACGACCGCCTGGATCTCGTCGACGGTCAGCTCGTGCGGCACGGGGTAGCCGGTGTCGAAGGGCAGCGGGCTGGGGGCGACGGGGGTCCAGCCGTGCGCGTCGGGCCCGACGGGTCCGCCGCCGGCCCAGGGGGCAGCGGTGGAAGCCTTGCGGCCGGCGTGGGCCAGCTGGATCCCGATGACCGATCCCTGCCCCTTCACGAAGTCGGTGATGCGGCGGAAGGCGGCGACCTGGGTGTCGTTCCAGATGCCGAGGTCGGCCGGGCTGATGCGCCCCTCGGGGCTGACGGCCGTCGCCTCGGTGAGGATGAGTCCGGTGCCGCCGGCGGCGCGGGCAGCGAGATGCGCGAAGTGCCAGTCGGTGGGCACACCCGTTTCGGGCCCCTCCACCGCGGCGCAGTACTGGCACATGGGTGCCATCCATGCCCGGTTGGGCACAACGAGCGACCTCAGGGTGAAGGGGTCGAAAAGGGCACTCACGACGGACTCCGTTTCGCCGGGTACGGAAGGATCGCTAGTACGATACATCCCGTACTACGACGTCCGTCAAATTACGACGCCTCTCGTACAAGGCTGCGGGACGAAGCCCGGCGCGGCGCGCGTCAGGTCAGCGGGTACGACGTGCGGCCGGACGCCTCGTCGATCTCGTCGTGGGCCTTGGTCAACAGCTTCATCGCCAGTTCGTTGAGTGCGCGGGCCCCCGCGATCTCCTCGCCCACCCTGGGCTGTTCGGAGTCGGAGGGATGGCGGCTGGCATAGCCGTGGGCACGGACCTCGCTCCCGTCGGAGAGCCGCACCAGGGCAGCCGCGCGGGTGCGGTGGGTGTCTTCCTCGAATTCCAGCTCGATGTGCCATCCGACAGCCGTCTGTGTCATGGCGCTCACCTCCGGAGCCTTCTCCTCCAGGGTGCGCCTCGCCCCGCGGCCGTGCGCGGCGGGGCGAGGCCTCGGACCGGCTTACCGCCCGCGGCGGCGCAGCGTGATGCGGACGCCGGCGTCGTACGACTGGTTCCAGCTGCGTCCGGCGCCCGACTTCCAGGTGATGTGGGCGGTGGCCCCATCGGTCCGGACGGAGTCCACGGTCATGGCACGGTCGCCGTCCCGTACGTCCCCGCGGCGCAGCTCGTCCGCCCTGACCGTGACCGGGCCGGCCGACCCCGCCCTCTCGGCCTCGTCCGCCGCGAGGCCGAGAGCGGTGGCCAGTTCCCGGGCCCGGGCCGGGGTGCAGATCAGCGAGAGGTCTCCCGACGGTGTGCCGACCCTGATCGCGACGCCCTCACCGGCCGGGGTCGCCTCCAGGCGGCCGGCCGGCACACCGCTGTCGTCGTTGCCACGCGTCATTCGTTCTGCTCTCCCTTGCCCGGACCCCGGGCTCATCGGTGCAGCCGGAGGCTCTCCGGCGGGCCCAGGTAGCTGGGCTTGAGGCCGCCGGTGTCGACCACCAGGTTCTGCAGCACCACCGTCGGGTCGACCATCCAGAATTTCAGCACATGCACTCCGGCGGCGGCGATGTGGTGCTCCGTGCTGGTGACGTTGACGTTGTCGGAGGTGTTGCGGGCCCACTGCGCGTTCATGGTCCCGTCGTCGGCCCCCGTCACCTTCGTGACGTTCACCGGTTGCGGTGCGGCGTCGTCGAAGGAGACCGCGTACGTCAGCCCGTCGGTCGGCAGCGGGTTGTTGCGGGGCGACAGATAGGCGTGGACCGTGACCGGGCCGGTGGTGAACAGGCTGACGCGGTACTCCAGCCGGGGGCTGCCGCCACCGGGGGTCCGGCGGGCCGCGGTGACCGGGAAGGGTTCCATGCCGGCGCCGGTCCGTCCGATGTCCGGGATGCGCTGCCAGCTGATCCCGCCGCCCTCGACGGCCCGGCTGTAGTGGTCGGCCTCGATGGACACGTACCCGTTGGCCTCGACGAAGCCGTCGAGGCGCGAGCGGGACAGTGCGGGACGGTCGACGACCGCCGTGACGACGACCTCGGCCCCGTCCGGCCCGCTGACGGTGACCGGCACCTCGGTGACCCCCTTCGGGGCCCTGGCCCAGTCGACGCGCAGGGTGATCCGGTCCTGCTGCTCGACGCGGCCCCGGACCCGGTCCGCGGTCAGCCAGGAGGCACCGGTGCGCACGCGGTAGTCGAACGGGGCGCGGCCCCGGTTGAACACCTCGATGTACTGGGCGGGCTGGCTCTGGTACGGGCTGAAGACGGGCAGTACGGCCGGTCCCTGCTCGTGCGGCCACCATGCGGCCGAGCCGTCGACGGCGACGCCCATCTCGGCGCCGGCCGGCAGGTCGATGCGCTTGACGGCAGGGAAGAGGACGTCCTTGAGCGCGACGTTGTTGATCTCGGGCTGCTGCCAGGGAGCGTTCGGGCCGTAGCGCGCCACGTCGCCGTAGTCGATGTGCGGCTGGGTCTGGAAGCCCTGCCACTTCCCCCCTGCGACCTGCGTGTTGAAACGGTCGGCCAGGGCCAGGTCGTCGGCGAGCCGGGCCTCGGCGGCGGCCGCCAGATCGTTGGCGCGGGCCCGGCCCTGGGCGGCGTAGTGCAGGTTGGTGAACTCCGCCTCGCGCAGGGCGTAGAGATTGGCGGTGGCCTGCACCTCGTAGCCGACCAGTTCGAACCAGGCGTCCTGGGCGGTGGCCGGCAGCCGGCGTCCGACCCGCTCGGCCTCCTCGCCGAGCTGTCGCCATTCCTCCGTGACGCGCTCCAGTTCGCGGTAGTCGACGATGCTGAACGGGGTCGCCTCGTCGTCGTACACGATCGCCGAGCTGTCCTTGGCGGGGTCCTTGGCCGGGTCGAGGGTGATCTTCCGGTTGAGCAGTTCGGGCTTGCGGCGCGACTGGAGCCGGGAGTAGGCACGCAGGACGGAGGCGATCGCGGCGGCCTGCCTCTCACCGAAGTTCTGCCGGGCGTAGCGCTCCTCCCACTCGGGCAGCCGGTCCAGGGGCCACCGCTCCGGGTTCCAGGCGTACTCCAGGAAGAACTGCGTGGGCAGTTCGTTGCCCTTGAGGTCGCCGACGTTGGTGATCCACAGTCCGTGGTTCCCGTAGGCGGCGGACTGGTGGAGCTGGTCCCACATGTTGGGCAGGGAGGCGGTGTCCACCCACTTGTAGTTGCGGCCGACCCCGACGTAGTCGAAGTGGTAGTACAGCCCGTAGCCGCCCTCGCGGGCATCGTTCTTCAGGTCGGGCAGCTTGCGGACATTGGCCCAGTTGTCGTCGGTGAGCACCACCGTCACGTCGTCGGGGACCCGCAGTCCGCGGTCCCAGTAGTGCTGGACCTCCTTGTAGAGCGTCCAGACCTGCGGAATGGTGGTGACGTCCTTGCCGGAGATCTCGGCCAGGAGCTCCCGCTGGGTGGCGATGATCTCGGTCATCAGCTCGATGCCGTCGCCGTCGGGCAGGCTGACGTCGCCGTTGCCGCGCATACCGAGGGTGACGACGCCCTCGAAGTCCTCGTCCTTCATCCGGCGGATGCCGTCGGCCCAGTAGGCCTTGATCGCCTCGGCGTTGCGGCGGAAGGACCACTCGCCGGTGCCGCCGTACGGGTCGTGGCCGGGGGTGGTGATGTTGCCCGCGCTGTCGCGTACCGCCGCGACCGCGTGGCGGTTCCACTCCTCGATGCCGCGCATCATGGGGGCCTCGTGCGAGGTGCCCATGACGACGCCGTACGCCTTGGCGGTGGCGTGGTTGAGCGGGTCGTCCTCGGCGAACGCGCGTCCCCAGACGGCGGGCCAGAGGTAGTTGGCCTTGAGGCGCAGCATCACCTCGAAGATCCTGGCGTAGAAGTCGGCGTTGAAGCCGCCCTCGAAGCCGGGCGCCTTGCCGGGGCCGAAGTAGGCGGGGGCCCAGGTGCCGAGCGCCGGGTTCTCGTCGTTGATGAAGAAGCCGCGGTACTTGACGGCCGGGGTGCCCTGGGTGTGCCTGCCGGGCAGTACGTGGATCTCGTCCCGGTGAACGGGCGCGACGTCGTCCCACCAGTACCAGGGCGAGACACCGATGCCGCGCGAGACGTCGTACGTGCCGTAGATCGTGCCGCGCTGGTCGCTGCCCGCGATCACGAGTGCGCGCTCCACCCCGGGCAGCGGCTGGTCGACGACCGTCTGGAGGCTGGTCTCCCATTTGCCCCGGATCCCGGAGACGTCGAGCTTGCCCCGCGCGATGAGTCCGTCGATCAGCGGGCTGCGGCCCACGGTGCCGATGATGGTGATCTCGCGGCCCTTGGGCGCCGCGCCGTGCGAGAGGACGGGGCGGGCGCCGGTGACCCGTTCGATGTCGCTCTGGAGGTCTCCGGCCACCCGGACGACGCCGGCCCAGTCGCGGTCGCTGACGAGGATCGGGGCCGCGCGCCCGTTCCTGACGAGTGCGAAGCTGCCGCGCCGGGGCGTGAACGAGATGTACGCGCCGGGGTCGGTCGGCCGCGCCGCCGGGCCGTGACCGTTCGCGGACGCCTCGGCGGACAGGCCGAGGAGAGAACCGAGAGGGGTCGCGGTGAGTGCGGTGAGACCCAGCCCGAGCCCCAGCACCGCTCTGCGGCCGGCGTACTGCGGGACGTTGTCGTCCATGCTGCTCTCCTCGTTGTTCGTACTCGTGCCACAAGGGGTGGATGGGGTGCCCGGACGAGGCCTCCGGCGCGGGGCCGCCGGAGGCCGTCGCCGCCCGTCAGTTCCGGCCGGCTGCGAGCTTCAGGTCCTGGGTCAGGGCCTTGTACGCGGGCTTGGCCGTGTAGTTCTCGTCGAAGAGGTTGGCCGCGCCCTCCCCCTCGAAGGTGTCGGGCACCCAGGAGTACTTGTCGGTGAAGCCCCACACGGTGAAGTCGGTGCAGTGGCGGGTGAGCAGGCAGCCGCGCAGCAGCACGTCGTACCCCTCCGCCTGCGCCTCCTGCTTGGTGCTGTCGGAGGGCATCGGGATGCGGACGTCGGCCTCGGTGATCGCCGTCTCCAGACCGAGGTCGTCGAACCGCTTCATGTTGTCGGCGATGTCGTGCGGGGCGTTGTACTGGACGGCGAGGTGCCCCTGGATCCCGACGCCGTCGATCGGCACGCGGTGCTTGCGCAGCTCCACGACCAGGTCGTAGAGCGCCGTGCTCTTCGCGTTGACGCCTTCGATGTTGTAGTCGTTGATGAACAGCTTGGCCTTGGGGTCGGCCTGGTGGGCCCAGCGGAAGGCGTCCGCGATGTAGCCGGGGCCGAGCTTCCGCAGCCAGATGCTGTCCCGCAGGGTGCCGTCGTCGTTGAAGGCCTCGTTGACGACGTCCCACTGCCAGATCCGGCCCTTGAAGTGGCCGGCCTCGTCCGTGATGTGCTTGCGCAGGATGGCGCGCAGCTCGTCGGCGCTGAAATCGCCCTCGGTGAGCCAGGCCGGCAGCTGGTTGTGCCAGAGCAGGGTGTGGCCGCGCACCAGCTGTCCGTTGGCTCTGGCGAAATCGACCAGTTCGTCGGCTGCGGCCCAGTCGTAGGTGCCCCGCTCCTGCTCGACGACCTCCCACTTCATGACGTTCTCCGGGGTGACGGAGGTGAACTCGCTCGCCGCCTTGGCCCGGTAGGGCGCGTCCGCGGCAAGGGCCGCCATGTCGACCGCGGTACCGATGCGCAGGTCGGCCCGCAGGCCGAGACCGCCCAGGGTGTCGGCGGCGGGGGGCTTCGGCTTCCCGTGGGAGCCGGAGTGCTCGGGGGCCGCTGATGCGCTGAGGGTGAAGGAGGAGACGAGCAGCGCCGCGGCGGCGGTGCCGATCATGGCGGCACGTGTTGTCTTGCGCATGACATATCCCTTTTCGGTGGGTGCGCTTCCTCCGGGATCTGCATGCCGGAATCGACGCACGTTCGATGAAGATGCTTCGAAAGTTTCGTGAACCTCCCCACAGTCGGTGGGGAGGTTCACGAAGGGGATGGTGCGGCTGTGCGGGCGGAGCCGGTCAGCGCACGGCCGGCTCCGGGACGGGGGCGTCCTCGACCGAGGTGCCGCAGACGAGCTGCCGCCGGTGGTCGACGATGCGCTCGGGGCCGGTGAGCCGGAGCCGCAGGGTCCGGCGGACGTCGGCCGCGTCGCTGGAGGCGGCGAGCCGCAGTTCGAGCGCGCCGGGCTCGACGACGCGACGGCCGCCGATGCCGGTGAAGGACGCCAGATCCGCGTGGAAGCGGAACCGGACCCTGGCCGCCGCACCGGCGGCGAGCGGGACCCTGGCGTAGCCGATCAGCCGTGCCTGCGGCCGGGTGGTCTGGGCCACCGGGTCGTGGAGGTAGAGCTGCACGACTTCGGCCCCGTCACGCTCCCCGGTGTTGCGGACCGTGACCTCGACGTCGGCGGAGCCGTCGGTGGGGATCTCGACCGGGGCCGGATCGCCCTGCTCCCAGTCGAAGGTCGTGTACGACAGCCCGTGCCCGAAGGCGTAGAGCGGTGTCGGGTCCAGGTTGCTGACCCCGCTCGCCAGCCCCAGCGGCGGCTGCAGATACGTCCACGGCTGACCGCCCGGCCCCTGCGGAACGCCCACCGGCAGCCGGCCGGAGGGGTTGACCCGGCCGGAGAGCACGCCTGCCAGCGCCGGGCCGCCCTCCTCGCCGGGGAAGAAGGCCTGCACGATCGCCGCCGTCCGGTCCGCCCAGCGCCCCAGCGCGTACGGGCGGCCCGTCAGCAGCACCAGGACCACCGGGGTGCCGGTCGCCAGCAGGGCGTCGAGGAGCTCGCCCTGCACGCCGGGCAGCGAGAGATCGGTCGCGTCGCAGCCCTCGCCGGACGTGCCGCGGCCGAAGAGACCGGCCCGGTCGCCGAGCACCGCGACACAGACATCGGAGTCCCGGGCCAGCCGGACGGCCTCCGCGATCCCGGAGGTGTCCGTGCCGTCCACCTCGCAGCCGGCCGTGAAGTCCACCGCGGAACCGGGGAACTCCCCGCGCAGCGAGTCCAGCACCGTCGGCACGTCGATGCCCATCGTGAACTCGGGGTGCGAGACGCCGACGTGGCTGGGGAAGGAGTAGCAGCCGAGCATGGCCAGCGCGTCGTCCGCGCGGGGCCCGACCACGGCGACGCGCCCGGGGTTCCGCAGCGGCAGCGTGCCGCCGGGGTTGGCGAGCAGCACGCAGGCCTGTTCGGCGAGCTGCCGGGCCAGGGCCCGGTTCTCCGGCGGGTCGAGGTTGACGGTGTCGCGGGCCTTCTCGGGGTCCGCGCCGTTCAGCGCGGCGGGCAGCGGCGACCAGTCCGGGTCGAGCAGCCCGAGCTCGCACTTTTGGAGCAGGACGCGGCGCAGGGCGCGGTCCACGAGCGCCTCGTCCACCGCCCCCTCGCGGACGGCGGCGACGAGGACGTCGCCGTAGCTGCGGACGGTGGGCAGTTCCACGTCGACTCCGGCACCCAGGGCCAGCCGGGCGGCGCCGGCGCGGTCGGCGGCGACCTTGTGCAGGGTCTCCAGGAAGCCGATGCCGAAGTAGTCGGCGACGACGGTGCCGGTGAACCCCCAGGTGTCGCGCAGGAGTCCGGTGAGCAGGGCCGGGTCGGCGGCCGCGGGCACACCGTCGATCTCGGCGTACGAATGCATCACCGAACGCGCCCCGCCCTCCAGCACGGCCATCTCGAAGGGCGGCAGGATCACGTCCGCCATCTCACGGGCCCCGGCCCGGACCGGCGAGAGGTTGCGGGCGCCGGCGGAGGCCGAGTATCCGGCGAAGTGCTTGAGCGTGGAGATGATTCCGGCGGACTCCAGCCCCCGCACGTATGCGGTGCCGATGGTGGCCACCAGATAGGGGTCCTCGCCGATGGTCTCCTCGACCCGGCCCCAGCGCAGATCGCGGGCCACGTCCAGGACGGGCGCGAGGCCCTGGTGGACCCCGACGGCCCGCATGTCGGCGCCGATCCGCCGGGCCATCTCGGCGACCAGGTCCGGGTTCCAGGCCGCACCCCAGGACAGCGGGACGGGGTAGGCGGTCGCGCCCCAGGCGGTGAAGCCCGCCAGGCACTCCTCGTGGGCGAGGGCGGGGATGCCGAAGCGGCCGGCCTCGGCGATCCGTTCCTGGGCACGTGCCAGGGCGAGGGCCCCGACGCCGGGGTCGACCGGGGCGGTGCCGAACGGCCGGGTGAGCTGGCCGAGGCCACGCGTGGTCAGGTCGTCGAAGTCGACATCGTCGACCATGTCGTTCTGGTGCGGGGCGACCCCGTCGCCCTCGGCGTCGGCACCCACCCAGATTCCGTACAGCTGGGCGGTCTTCTCCTCCAGGGTCATCCGGGGGATCAGGTCGGCCACCCGCTCCTCCGGGGTGAGGGAGGGGTCGCGCCAGGGGCCGTCGACGGCCGGGGCCGCTTCGGTGCTGCGGGCGTGCGGGACAGCGGGGATTGCCATGGGGGCAGGGGTTCCTCTCATGAGTACGGTGGTCCGGGGCGGCGTGGAGTGCTACTTGCCGCCCACCCCCATCAGTCCGTTGACCAGCGCCTTGCGTGCCACGAGGTACACGGCGAAGATCGGCACGACGGAGAGCACGATCGCGGCCAGGACGGCCGGCACGTTGACCCCGAACTGGGACATGAAGTTGAAGAGGCCCAGTGTGAGCACCCTGTTCTCCTCCGACTGGGTCAGGATCAGCGGGAACAGGAAGCCGTTCCACGCCTGCAGCGCGGTGTAGATGGCCACCGTGCTGATGCCCGCCTTGGACATCGGGATGGCCAGCTGCCACAGCATCCGCAGGGGCGTCGCGCCGTCGAGGGCCATCGCCTCGTACATCTCCTCGGAGACGTCACGCATGGTGCCGCTGAGGATCAGTACGGCGACCGGCATCGCGAACGCCGCGGTCGGCAGGATGATCGCCGGCAGGCTGTCGTACAGACCCATCTTGCTGATCAGCAGGTACAGCGGCACGATCACCGCCTGCGCCGGAATCGCGACGCCGAGCAGGAAGGTCCGGAAGGCGAGCGAGGAGAGCCGGCTGCGGGTGCGCACCGCGACATAGGCGACCGGCACCGCGAGCAGCAGGACGATGGCGACGGTGGCCACGGCGACGATCGCCGTGTTCGTGAGCATCGAGGAGAAGCCGCTGTCCAGCACGGTGCGGTAGTTCTCGAGCGTCGGGTCCGTCGGGACGGCCAGCGGCTCGCCGTTGAGGGCCTCGTCCTGGTGCATGAGCGAGGAGGAGACCAGTGTGTAGAGCGGGACGATGACGAGCAGCAGCCAGACCAGCGAGCCCAGGCCGGCCAGGGGGTTGCCCCACTTCCGGCGGCGCCGGGCGGCGGCCAGCCGGCTCCGGGTCACGGGCGACGTGGGGCGTGCCACGGGGCGGGTGTCGATTGACATCTCGTCACATACCTTCCCGGGTGGACCGCATGTTCCCGAAACCGCTGAAGCGGACCAGGATCAGCGACAGGGCGGTGGCCACCACGACCAGGGCGGTGGCGATCGCCGCGGCGTAACCGAGGTCGTAGGTCTGGAAACCGGTCCGGTACATGAGGTACGGGAGCACGGTGGTGTCCGTGCCGGGGCCGCCCTTGGTCATGATCAGCACGGTGTCGAAGTACGTCAGCGAGCCGACGATCATCAGGACCGAGGAGGTCGTGATGGTGTTGCGCAGCTGCGGCAGGGTGATGTGGAAGAACTGGCGGAGCATGCCGGCGCCGTCGATCTCCGCGGCCTGGTACAGGACCTGGGGTATCTGCCGGGTGCCGCCCTGGTAGATCAGGGTGTGGAACGGCATGAACTGCCAGCCGCCGACGAATGCCACGGTGAGCAGCGCGCCGGTGGAGGAGCCCATGATGTTCGGATCGATCCCGAACCAGGGCCCGATCGTCTTGATGACGCCGAAGTTGGGGTCGAGCAGCGCGTGGAACAGCATGGCGATGGCCGTGGTGGAGAGCAGCAGCGGGATGAAGAAGACCGCCGAGAGCACGGCCCGGCTGCGCTGCCTGCCCGCCGCCCAGACGCCGAGCAGCAGCGCCACCGGGGTCTGGAACGCCCAGCTGATCGTGGTGAGGAGCAGGCTGAGCCACGCGGCCTGGCGGAACTCCGGGTCCTTGAACAGCCGGGTCCAGTTGTCCGTGCCGACGGGTGTCGGGGAGTTCAGCCCGTCCCACTGGCAGAAGGAGAGGTAGACGGCGATCGCGAGTGGGACGATCGCGAAGAGGGCGAAGAAGAGGATGCCGGGCACGGCCCAGGCGACCGGGGGGCGGCCGACGTTGCCGACGGCCGCCTTCCTTCCTCCACGCACCTTTTTGTACGAAGAGACGTGGGACATTTTTACTTGACGGCCTTCATCGCGGCGACGAACTGCTCGGGGGTCGACTTACCGGCGAACAGCTTGCTGATTTCGGTGAGCAGCGGGGTGGCGATCTTGGACTCCAGTGCCTGGTCCCAGGAGAGTGTGAAGTCCGGGGCCTTCTGGACCATGTCGTACTGGTCGGTGGCGAACTGCGGGTTCGGCGAACCGCTCAGCATGGAGGCGGCGTTCGACGTGGTCGGGACGTCACCGTTGTCGACCAGGGCCTGGGCGTAGGTCTTGGACGCCATGGTCTTGAGGAACGCTATGGCCGCGTCCTTGTGCTTGGTGCGGGCGTTGACCGACCAGTAGTTGGTGGGGTTGCCCACCACGTTCGCCGCGTCACCGACGCCGCCGGCCACGGTCGGGAACGCCGTCCAGCCGAGGTCCTTCTTGGCGAACTCGGGCGCCTTGCCCAGCTGGGTCGAGTACTCCCACGAGCCCATCAGGTGCATGGCGGCCTTGCCCTTGTTGAGCAGGGTGGGCGCGCCTCCGTTGCCGTAGTCGACGGAGTTGAAGTTCTTGCCGAAGGCACCCTCGTCGACGAGCTGCTTGACGGTCTGGGCCGTCTTGAGCACGGCCGGGTCGCCCCAGCCGGAGGAGTCGCCGTTCTGGATCTTCCGGAAGACGTCGGGGCCGCCGATCCGGTCCAGGAGGTACTCCATCCACATCAGCTCGGGCCACTTGTCGGAGCCGCCGAGAGCGAACGGGGTGATGCCCTTGCCCTTGAAGGTGGTGATGGCCTTCTGGAGGTCCTCCCACGTCTTGGGGGGCTCGATGTTGTTCTCGGCGAAGAGGGCCTTGTTGTAGAAGAGCATCACGGGCTGCATGCCGCGCATGGGGATGCCGTAGGTCTTCCCGTCGAGGCCACCGGCGGTGACGATCGAGGGCAGGAAGCCGGCCTTGAGCGTGGCGTCGTTCTTCACCGTCGAGGTGAGGTCGACCAGCTGCTTGGCGTCGACGTACGGCTTGATGGAGCCGCCGCCCCAGTTGAAGAAGATGTCGGGCGCGCTCGGAGAGCCCATGGCGCTCCGCAGCTTGTTGACGTATTCGGTGCCCGGTACCGGGACCAGCTTGACCTTGACCTTCGAGGTCTTGTTGAACTCCTCGACCGCCGCCTGCTGGACCTTGACCGCGTCGTCGCCGTAGACGTACGCGGTGAGGGTGCCACCGTCACCACCACTGCCGCCGTTCGACCCGCAGCCCGCAAGCACGCCCGCCATGACCATGGCCGCACCGGCCGCGGTCAATCTCGCCGCACGCGTACTCTGAGTGAAAATTCCCGACCCCATGACCGCACCTCTGTCGAATGTTTCGGCCCTGCTTGCGAATGTTGCCGGAACCGTACGGTCGTGTTTCGGGCCAGTCAAGAGGGTCGGCCGAGGGAATTTTCCTTGGGGGCCCACCCCTCCCTCCTTGCGGCGGGCAGTTACGATTCCCTGTATGAGCCCCGCAAACGTCCAGTCACATCAGGAGAATGCGCCTGCCGGCGAGTCGCCGGACGGCACCGCCACGCTGGCGGAAATCGCCCGAGCGGCCGGAGTCTCGGCTCCGACAGTTTCGAAGGTGCTGAACGGACGGGCCGATGTCGCCCCCGGCACACGCACCAAGGTCGAGGAGCTGCTGCTCCTGCACGGCTACCGCCGCAGACGCGGCTCCACGACGCAGTCGCAGTTGATCGATCTGGTCTTCCACGAGCTGGACAGCGCCTGGGCCATGGAGGTCGTGCGCGGGGTGGAGAACGTCGCGCGCGAGGAGGGCCTGAGTCTGGTCCTGTCGGAGAGCGCGGGCCGCCTCACCCCCGGACAGACCTGGGTGGACGGCGTGCTGGCCCGTCGGCCGGTCGGGGTGATCCTGGTCCTGTCGGACCTCACCGCCGCCCAGCGCGCCCAGCTCACCAGCCGGAACATCCCGTACGCGGTGGTCGACCCGGCCGGCGACCCCGGCGACGACGTCCCGTCGGTCGGAACGACGAACTGGCAGGGCGGGCTCGCCGCCACCCGCCACCTCACCGGGCTCGGGCACCGCAGGATCGGGGTGATCAGCGGCCCGTCGCGCATGATGTGCAGCCGCGCCCGGGTGGACGGCTACCGTGCCGCCCTGGAGACCGCGGGCCTGCCGATCGACCCCGCCCTGGTCCGCGAGGGCGAGTTCCAGCACGAGGCCGGATACACCACGGGCATGGAGCTGCTGAGCATGGCGGACCGGCCGACCGCCATCTTCGCCGGGAACGACCTTCAGGCGCTCGGTGTGTACGAGGCCGCGCGCGAGCTCGGACTGCGCATCCCCGAGGACCTCAGCGTGGTGGGCTTCGACGACCTGCCGCTCACCCGGTGGATCGGGCCGCCGCTGACCACGGTGCGCCAGCCGCTCATAGAGATGGCGGAGACCGCGGCCCGGCTGGTCCTCGACCTCGGCCGGGGCCGGCAGCCCGCGACCACCCGCGTCGACCTGGCCACCAACCTGGTCGTACGCAACAGCACGGCGGCCCCCGGACGTTGATCAACTCGGTTGCGGCCGCGTTCGGGCGTCGGTACCGTCGCGCGGCATGAAGACCCCTGTCCTGCGGACTCCGCGGTTGGTGCTGGAGCCGTACACACCCACCGACGAGGAAGACTTCGTCGCGCTCTTCCAGGACGCCCGGGTGGGGCGCTGGATGGGCGACGGCGTGGACGAGGAGGCCGAGGACCGGGCCCTGTTCCGGCGGCTCTTCACGAAGGTGTACGCACAGGACCTGTTCGGCGTCTGGGTGGTGCGGCACGACGGGCGGGCGGTCGGGCACGCGGAGATCAAGCCGTCCCCCACCCCCGGCGTGGACGGCCACGAGATCGTCTACGCCGTGGCCCCCGCGGCGTGGGGGCAGGGACTGGGCACCGAGATCGCCGAGACGCTGGTCGCCCACGGCTTCGCCACCCTGGGCCTGGCCGAGGTGCACGCGACGGTGGACGCCGCCAACAAGGCCTCGCTCGCCCTGCTGACCCGGATCGGATTCCGCCACGTCCGTGACATCAGGGAGGACGACGGGAGCACGACCCGCCTCCTCACGCGTCCGAAGGCGCCCGGTCCGGGGCACTGAGGGTCCGGGCTCCCGAAACCCGTCGCCGGCCGCGAATGCGGCGGTGTCCGGAGCTGTCCTGCGCGCCACTGTCAGTGGCTGGGTGCAGACTGGCGCCTATCCGGCACAACGACGTTTCGGGAGGTTCGGTCATGACCGATGTTCTGCTCACCGTCGGCACCCGCAAGGGGCTCTTCATCGGCCGCAGGAGCGGTGGGGCATGGGAGTTCGGCGATCCGCATTTCAATGCACAGGCGATCTACTCCATCGCCATCGACAAGCGCGGTGACGTTCCCCGGCTGCTGGTGGGCGGCGACAGCGCGCACTGGGGCCCGTCCGTCTTCCACTCCGACGACCTGGGCGCGAGCTGGGTCGAGCCGGCGCAACCGGCCGTGAAGTTCCCGGAGTTCACCGGGACGTCGCTGGAACGGGTCTGGCAGCTGCACCCGGCGGGCCCCGAGGCGCCGGATGTCGTGTACGCGGGCACCGAGCCGGCCGCGCTGTTCCGCTCGCAGGACAGGGGCGAGTCGTTCGAGCTGGTCCGCCCGCTCTGGGAGCATCCGACGCGCTCGAAGTGGGTGCCGGGCGGCGGCGGCGAGGGCCTGCACACGGTACTGACGGACGAGCGGGACCCGCGGTCGGTCACGGTCGCCGTCTCCACCGCCGGGGTCTTCAGGACGGCGGACGGCGGCGAGAGCTGGACCCCGGCGAACAGGGGGGTGTCGGCGGTCTTCCTGCCCGATCCCGACCCGGAGTTCGGTCAGTGCGTCCACAAGGTCAGCCGGGACGCCGTCGATCCCGACCGGCTCTATCTGCAGAACCACTGGGGTGTGTTCCGCAGCGACGACGCCGGGGGCAGCTGGACGGACATCGGCGCGGGTCTGCCCTCCGACTTCGGCTTCGCGGTGGCGGCGCACCCGCACCGCGCGAACACGGCGTACATCTTCCCGATCAACGCCGACGCCGACCGGGTGCCGGCCGACCACCGCTGCCGCGTCTTCCGGACCACCGATGGGGGCGACAGCTGGGAGCCGCTGTCCTCGGGGCTCCCCGACGGCGCGCATTACGGCACGGTGCTGCGCGACGCGCTCTGTACGGACGACGCCGATCCGGCCGGTGTGTACTTCGGCAACCGCAACGGAGAGGTGTACGCGAGCGCGGACGACGGGGACAGCTGGCAGCAGCTCGCCTCGCACCTGCCTGACGTCCTGTGCGTCCGGGCGGCCACGATCGGCGGGTGACCGGGACGGGGGAGCATCGCGCCGCCGGCGGGCCCGGATCCGGTGGGACCGGGCCACGCACCGGCGGGCCCGCCCCCTCGGCTACGGAAGGCGCCAGTCCACCGGCTGCGCCCCCTGGCGCGCCAGGAGTTCATTGGCCTTGCTGAAGGGACGGGACCCGAAGAAGCCGCGGTCCGCCGACATGGGGGACGGATGGGCGGACTCGATCGCCGGGAAGTCCCCCAGCGACGGCCGGAGGTTGCGGGCGTCGCGGCCCCACAGGATGGACACCAGCGGGGTGCCCCGCGCGACCAGTGCCCGGATGGCCTGCTCCGTGACCTCTTCCCAGCCCTTGCCCCGGTGGGCGGCCGGCTTGCGGGGTGCGGTCGTCAGCGCCCTGTTCAGCAGCAGCACGCCCTGCCGCGTCCACGGGGTCAGGTCGCCGTTCGACGGGCGGGGCAGCCCCAGGTCCGTGTGCAGCTCGCGGTAGATGTTCTCCAGGCTCCCCGGAAGCTGACGGACCTCGGGGGCGACCGCGAAGCTCAGCCCGATGGCCATCCCCGGTGTGGGGTAGGGGTCCTGACCGACGATCAGCACACGTACCTCGTCGAAGGGCTGCTGGAACGCGCGCAGCACGTTCGCCCCCGACGGCAGATACGTACGGCCTGCCGCGACCTCCGCCCGCAGGAAGTCCCCCATCTCGGCGATGCGTCCCGCCACGGGGGCCAACGCCCGGGCCCAGCCGGGCTCCACAACTTCGTTCAACGGTCGCGCTGTCACGGGTCTCACCCTACCGGCGTAACGACAGGTGTCCCGCCCCTCCCCCACCTGCGGTGACCGTGCGGCACGGGGGCGGCCCGTCGCAACACCTCCGGCTCGTCGCGGAGGGCCTGGCGATAGGCTGCCGCCGTCATTCCTCTGCTGACGGGAGCCGCTCCATGGAGTCACACGGGCATGCGGCCGGGGAGTACGTCCTCGGCGTCGACTCGGGCGGTTCCGGGCTGAGGGTGGCGCTGGGCGCCGTGGCCGGAGAAGGCCCCGTGGCCACGGCGGAGTGCGCCGAGCCGGTGCGGACCGGCCCCGCCGGTATCGACGCCGCCCATCTCCTCGATCAGCTGCTGCCCACCGTCCGGCGCCTGCTCGCCCGGCACGGCGGAGGCGACCGGATCGCCGCCGCCGCGATCGGGGCGGCCGGCATGGCCACCCTGGGCGACCAGTTGCGCGCCGAACTGCCCTCGGCCCTGGCGGACGCGTTCGGTCTGCGGCGGCTCGCACTGGCCGCCGACGCGGTGACGGCGTACGCCGGAGCGGTCGGGCAACGGCCCGGCGCGGTCGTGGCCGCCGGTACCGGCCTGATCGCGCTGGGAACGGATCTCAGGCAGTGGCGAAGGGCCGACGGCTGGGGGCATCTGCTGGGCGACAGCGGAGGCGGCGCATGGATCGGGCGGGCCGGGCTCGACGCGGCGATGCGCGCCCACGACGGGCGGCGCGGGGGCTCCCCGGCACTGCTGGCCAGGCTGGAGGCCGTGTTCGGCCCGGCCCCGGAACTGCCCGGCCTGCTCTATCCGCGTACCGACCGGCCCGCGGTCCTGGCCTCGTTCGCCCCCGAGGTGGCCGCGTGCGCGACGCACGACCCCGTCGCCGAAGCCATCCTCCGTGACGCCGCCGGGCACATCGCCGAGGCCGCCGCCGCGGTGTGCCCACAGGTGGGTGCGGAGGGCGCGGAGAGCGAAGTGGCGCTGACCGGTGGCTTGTTCCGCATGGGCGAGCCGCTGCTCGCACCGCTGCGCGAGGAGCTGGCGCGACAGCTGCCGCAGGCACGGGCGGTCCCCGGTTCGGGTGATCCGCTGACCGGTTCGCTGCGCATCGCACAGGCGCTCGCCACCGACGGGCTTCGGCTGCCGCTCCACCCCACGCTGCTCCGGGTCACCGTGTCCCCGCCGGAATCCGGCACCTCCCGAGGGGCGACAGAGCAGGGCAGTCGACCGGTAAGCCACTGATCGGATAAATGCGGACAGACAACGCTCGACCGGCCCCTCCCTGAGCAGCGAGGTACCCAAAACCAGTAGCATGCGGCGCCATGAGCACCCCCACTGGGCCCGCTTCCGGCCTGCCTGTACGAATGCCGCGACCTCGCCAGTCCGGACGGCACCGCCGCCCGGAGCCCGTGGTCGCACCTGAGGGCGCTGCCGCGCTCGTTCTCGCCGTTCCCGGTACCCCCTCCCCGGCCAGCCGCAGTCTGGCCGAAGAGGTCATCAGCATCGCCCGCTCCGAGCTGCCCGGTCTGAACGCCCTGATCGGTTACCTCGACGGCGACGACGCCGAGTACCCCACTCTTGCGTCCGTTCTCGCGCACGCCGCCGCCGAGCGCATCGCGCGCTTCGAGCAGGCGAAGGCCGTCGGCCGTGAGGTGGCCGAGCCCGAGGGCCCGGCCGCCGTCGTGGTGCCGCTGCTCGCGGGGCCCGACAACACGCTGGTCCAGCGGATACGCCGCGCGATCGAGGACAGCCTGGCTCCGGCCGAGCTGACCGATGTGCTCGGCCCGCACCCGCTGCTCGCCGAGGCGCTGCACGTACGCCTCTCCGAGGCCGGCCTGGCCCGTGCGGACCGCGCGAGGCTGTTCACCGTGGCCACGGCCGCCGACGGCATCGTGCTGGCCACCGTGGGCGGCGAGGAGGCCGTGCAGGCGGCGGGGATCACCGGCATGCTCCTGGCCGCCCGGCTCGCGGTACCGGTGATGGCCGCAGCCCTCGACGTCGAGGGCTCGGTCGCCTCGATCGCCGAGCAGCTGAAGGGGTCCGGCTCGCTGCAGCTGGCCGTGGCGCCCTATCTGGTGGGCCCCGAGGTGGCCGACGGGATGCTGGACGCCGCGGTGAAGGAGGCCGGCTGCGCGAGCGCCGAGCCGCTCGGCGCGTACCCGGCGATCGGCAAGCTGGTGCTGTCGATGTACATGTCCTCGCTCGGCATCACTCCGGCGGTGGCGCAGGGAGCCCAGACGATCTGATCCGGGAGCCGGGTGCGCCGTCCGTCGCGGGAGCGGGACGGACGGCGCGCATGGACCGCCCGTGACAGACGTATGCCCCGGGACCCGCCGGCGGGTCCCGGGGCATACGCCGTTCGTCGGCGCCTCGCCCTCGGCTCCTCGGCTCCTCAGCCGAAGATCACGCAGGAGGCCGCAGGGGCCTCCAGGGACCCTTCCGGCGCCGGGACACCGGTCTCCTGGTCCACGGCGAACCAGCTGACGTCCCCCGACCTCTCGTTGGCGGCGTACAGCCGCCGGCCGGTGGGGTCGAGGGCGAGGTCGCGCGGCCAGTGCCCGCCACAGCTCACGGTCGTGACCAGGGACACCTGCTCGCCCGTGGCATCGAGGGCGAGTACCGAGATGCTGTCGTGGCCCCGGTTGGCCACCCAGAGGAACCGGCCGTCGTGCGCGGCGACGACCTCGGACGGATAGCTCGCGGGGCCCGCGTCACCGCTCGCCCCGTCGGGCAGTACGGGCGTCTCGCCGATGGCCTCCAGGGCGCCGGTGGAGGCGTCCCAGCGGCACACCGTGACCGTGGGCTCCAGCTCGTTCAGCACATAGGCGTGGCCGCCCGCGGGGTGGAACGCGAGATGGCGCGGGCCGGTACCGGGCCGCAGCGCCGTCTCGCCGTGCGGCCGCAGCTGCCCGGTGTCGGGGTCGAGCACACAGATCCGTACGGAGTCGGTGCCGAGGTCGACGCTGAGCACCCATTTGCCCGACGGATCGGGAAGGACCTGGTGGGCGTGCGGCCCCTCCTGGCGTTCGGCGACCGGACCGCTGCCCTCGTGCGCACGTACACAGGCGGCCGCGCCGAGCGAACCGTCGGCGAGCACGGGCAGGGTGGTGACGCTGCCGGAGCCGTAGTTGGCGGTGACCGCATGGCCGCCCGCGAGCGCGATGTGGGTCGGACCGTCGCCGTCGACCGGCCGGAGCTCCCCGAGGGGCCTCGGAACGTCGTGCCCGGCATCGAAGGCTGCTGCCGCACCCTTCTCCGTCTCGCTCACCGCGTAGAGGACCGCGCCTCCGGGGCCCCGGCCGAGCGCGAGGTACGAGGGATCGGGTACGGCGTCCGTCGTACCGAGGACGGTGAGCGCCCCTGTCTCCTCGTCCACGGCGGCGACGGTGATGCCGCGCCCGCCCGCCGAGGTGAACGACCCGATGAATGCCCGCCCGGCACCGTTGCTGCTGTCCACCGCACTGCCTCTCTCCGCCGACTGATCGCGACGACGACGGCCGCCGCGATCTTCCGCGGCGACCGTAGCAGTGCTGCCATTTGGTCCGGACCAGGGGTACGGACGCAGGGGTGCGAAGTCGGGTGCGGGATCAGGCCGGGAGGAGAGGCCCGCGGCGCGGGGCGTGCAGGGGCGCGGCCAGTTCGGCGAGGGCGCGCTCCAGGCCGTGCAGGTGGGCGAGGGCGGGTTCGGTGGCCGCCGCGTGCGCCGGGAGGGCCCCGGTCACCGTGGCGCGGGCCGGGCGCTCGGACGCGGTGAGCGCCTCCACGGCGCTCTCGACGCGCCAGCAGGCCGCAGCGAGCCGGGCATCGTGGGAGGCCTCCGGGTCCGCGGCCACGGAGGCCAGTCCGCGCACTTCCCGCGCACAGTCGTCGAGCAGGGCGAGCACGTGCCGCGCCCGTCGCTTGCGGGCCCTCATCGGGTTGAGCGGGTGCACCAGCGGCGCGAGCGACAGGCGCACCCGGCCGAGGATCGCCTCCAGTTCACCGACGCGCCGCGGCGGGTCGGCGTCCTCGCTCCCGGCGAGCCGTGCGGCGGCCTCGGCCGTGCACGTGTGCACGCATCGCAGCGCGCGCTCCACCCACACCTCGGTCACCGAGTGCGTGGTGACCGGCAGCACGAACAGCACCGCCAATACGGCACCGAGCGCACCGATCCCCGTCTCGGTCACCCGCAGCACGAGCAGATCCGTGTCGAGCACGCCGAGCAGCCCGTACAGCATGCTCGCCATCACGGTCACGGCCAGCATCATCCAGGTGTAGGAGACGGCAGCGGAGTAGAAGATCCCGAACACGCTGATCGCCACGACCACGGCGGCCACGACCGGCTCGTGGTGGAGCGGCACGGCCACCGCGAAGCCCAGACCGATCCCGAGCACCGTCCCCAGGAATCGCCTGAACCCGCGCACCACGGTCTCGCCCCGTGAGGTCGTGGCCACGAACACCCACCAGGTGGCGCCGACCGCCCAGTACCAACGCTGATCGGAGAGCACCTGCCCCACGGCGAGTGCGAACCCCGATCCCAGCGTCGCCTGCACGGCCTGCCGTGTCGTGATCCTCGCGAGCCCCGCTCCCCCGGCGGGCGGAGCGATCGCCACCGGTGCCGCGAAGCGCCGCTCGTAGCACCACACCCCGAACCGGACCACCGACGACGCGACGAGCGACAGCAGCACGGCCACGTACAGTTCGGGCAGCCGGCCGGGAACGGTGTGCAGGAACTGGGCGGAGAAATAGGCCATGAAGCCGAACACGCCCAGTGAGTGCCCGCGGGGCCCCCACCGCCGCGCGTACACACCCGCCCCCACGACCGCGAGGAACGCCAGGTCGCGCGCGACGGGCACATCGTGCAGCACGGCCGCGAGCGTGAGCACCGGCAGGCCGACGACGGGGAGGAGTGCGGTCGTGGCCGCCTGTCCACGCACCGTCGGGTCGGTCACCGTGAACAGGGCGAGCAGCGCGGCCAGGCCACCGGTGATGGCCGCCGCCAGCGAGTGCCCGGCCGCCCCGCAGAGCGCCACGGCGAGCCCGATACCGAGCACGGCCCGGGACGCGAACCGCAGCCGGATCCGCCCCGGATCGCGTGCGACGAACGCCCTCTTCAGCACGTAGCCCCGCCCCTCTCGCGCATGGATCAGCGCAGACATGAAAAAGGCGCCACAGAGATCCCGGGGGACCTGCAGCGCCATTGATGGAGCTATTTCAGCATCCGAAGAGCTAATGGTTCAACTTGGACCAGCCTCTATGGGCCAATGGCCCATGATCTCCTCATCTTGCCGGGCCACGGCAGAGCCAACGGACCAGCCTGCCGCGGCACCCCTCGTGCCTCACCCGGCAAGGCACACCCCCTGCTTCCTAGTGCGCGGCCGTGTCGTCGGGCCAGATGCCTATGTGATCGGCCTCCAGCTCCAGCATCACGCGATCACGCATGCCCAGGGCCTCGGTGTGATCGGCCGGCAGCTGAAGACGGCCCGCGCGGTCCAGCATCGCGTACTCCCTGGCCACCACCGATTCCTGGCCCGTCGTCGCGTCGATCTCCGTACGCCGCAGGGTCTCCGTGGAGGTACGACCGTCACGAATGGCCACCGTGCGGGTGACCTCCGAGGCCACCGACTGGTCGTGGGTGACGATCAGGATCGTCGTGCCGAGCTCCTGGTTCGCCATGCGGAGCGCGGCGAAGACCTGCTCGCCCGTCTGGGAGTCGAGCTCTCCCGTCGGCTCGTCCGCCAGCAGCACCGACGGTTCGTTCGCCAGTGCCACCGCGATGGAGACGCGTTGCTGCTGGCCGCCGGACATCTGGTGCGGGCGGCGGTCGCGGCAGTCGGCCACCTCCAGCAGGGAGAGCAGCGATTCGGCGCGCGCCGCCCGTTCGGCCTTCTTCCTCGTACGGCCGGCCAGCTGCATCGGCAGCGTCACGTTCTGCACGGCGCTCAGATACGGCAGGAGATTGCGTGCCGTCTGCTGCCAGACGAAGCCCACCACCTCGCGCCGGTAGCGCAGCCGGTCCTTGGCGCTCATGGTGAGCAGGTCGCACCCGGCCACCTTCGCGGCGCCCGCCGTCGGCTCGTCCAGACCTGCCAGGACGTTCATCAGCGTCGACTTGCCGCTGCCGGACGCCCCGACCAGCGCTATCAGCTCCCCCTCGCGGACCAGCAGGTCCAGCCCCTGCAGCGCCTGCACCTCGACTCCGTCCGTGGAGAAGATGCGGACCAGCCGGTCGCAGGTGATCAGCGCGTCGTGGCCGTACTCGGGCCGGTCGCGCCGGGCCGCCGCCCGGCGCTCCAGCTCGCCGAGGGTGATGCCTGTGGATGCCTCGGTCATCGCGTGTCTCCTACCCTGAGTTCGGTCGTTGTCGTACGCCGGGTGATCAACCAGGCCTGCGCGGCGGCCACCGCCGTCGCGATCACCACCACACCGAGCGCGGGCAGCAGCAGACTCACCGGATCGACGCGCAGCCGTACGTGGCCGAGCGACGCCACCTGCCCGGCGAGGGCGAGCCGGCCGAGGTCGATCCCCGGAGCCAGCAGCAGGATCGCCGCCCAGCCGACCAGCGCACCGCCCACGGCGGCGAGCAGAGCCTGCGGAAGGTTCTCCAGAATCAGCAGACGGCGCCCCTGCCGGCGGGTCAGGCCCATGGTGCGCAGCCGGGCCAGCATCGCGGTTCGCTCGGCGGAGGTCTGGAGCAGTGAGAGCACCAGCGCGAGTACCGCGTAGCCGGCTCCCGCCGCCGCGGCCACCGCGTAGATCCGTTCGGCACCGCTCTGCACGGGTGAGGTCGTGAACCTGTCCCGTTCGGCGGTGCGCAGCTTCACGGTGGCGGAGCCCGCTGCCCGGGCCGCTGCCTCGATGTCTGCGCCGGCGACGGAGGACCCGGATATCAGCAGCGTGGAAGCGGGGTGCCTGTCCGGCAGACCTGCTGCGTCGACCACCAGGAAGTCGCCATCTGTGACGGCGGGAGTGGAGGTGCGCACCATGTCCACGCGGACCGAGAACGGGCCGTCCGCCTCGCCGATCTCCGTCGTACGGCCGCGCAACCGCTCGGCGACGGCGGGCGAGGCGAGCGCGGGCAGCGCCCCGGAGGACTTCCGCAGTTCGGCGGCCCGGAACGAGCCGAGGCCGGTGCGGCCGGCGAGACGCGCGTACGAATCGGGGTCGACGGCGAGCAGCGTGACGCGGTCGAGCCGGCCGTCCCGCAGGTCCAGGTCGAGCTCCCGGTAGACGGGCGCGACATCGCTCACCCCGGCCAGCTTCCGAACCGTGCCGGCCAGCTGGTCCGGCAGCCCCTGGTCCGCGTCGATCCGGGCATCGGCACCGACGGCGGCCAAGGACGCCCGGTCCCGGGCATCGGCGACGCCGGAGAGGACCGAGCCGCCGAACGCCACCGTCGTCAGGGCCACGAGCAGTGCCAGCAGCGGAAGCACGGTGGTGGCGGAGGAGCGGCCCGCACGGGCGAGTGACAGAAAGCCGACCACTCCGCGCCGTCGCGCCACCGGCAGCGCCGCGAGCCGCAGGGGCAGCGGATACAGCCGCACGAGCAGCAGCGCGGCGATCACACCCACCAGTACCGGGGCGGCGCTGATCAGCGCGTCCGCGTCACCGTCCGAGGCGCCCCGGCGCCGCAGTGCGGTGACCGCCGCCACGGCCAGCACCAGCAGCGTCAGTTCCGCCACGGTCCGGCGGCGCGACGGCCTGGCCCGTACGAGATCGTCCCGGTCACCGTGCAGGCGCGGCCGCCGGTGCAGGAACGCCGCTCTCAGCGGCAGCGCGGCACAGGCGAGCAGCGCGACCGCGGCCGAGGCGAGCAGCGCCGGCAACGTCCGCCCCTCGGGAACGACGACGAGCGCGAGCGCGCAGCCGAGTGCCGCGCCGGCCGTTACGGGAACGGCGACCTCGGCGAGCAGCCGCCCCGCGATGCCGAGGACCGAACCGCCCCGCGAGCGGAGCAGCGACAACTCGCCGTGCCGGCGCGAGGCGGCCAGGCCGCCGGCCATCAACAGGACGACGCCCGCGACGCTGCCGACGCCGAAGGCCGCGACGGCGACCACCGGGTTGATGGCGGCACGGATGCCGTCGAACTCGACGAGGACGTCGTCCAGGCCGGTGCTGACCTCCAGCTGCGGCGCGACCTCGGTGCGCAGCGCGCTGAGCAGCGGGCCCTGTTCGAGGGAGGCGATCGTCTGCCTGATCCGGGGCAGGTCGGCGCTGTCCATCCCCGCCGGGTCAGGAGCCACGCGCCAGTAGGCCTCGCCCCCCATGGACAGCAGGACGGGTGCCGCTTCGGGGGCCAGCAGCAGTGCGCCGTGCCAGTACGGCAGAGGGGGTTGATCGGGCGTGTGGAGGAACGCCGGTGTGCGCAGCACGGATTCGACGGACCAGTAGCTCTGCTCCGGCCGCAGGGGTTCGACGATGCCGGTGACGCGCACGGCGAGGGGCTCACGGCGGCCCCCCGCCACATGGACGGTCGAGCCGACCTTGATCCGCAGCGACCTGGCAGTGGCGGAGGTGACCGCTGCCTCGACGGTTCCGGTGCCCGGGTTGACGGACCCCGCGGCCGCCCTGGGCAGCCGTCCCGAGGCCAGCGTGGAGTGCTCGGCGACCGCGGTCTGGGCGGAGAGGGTGAATACCGGCCAGCCGCCGTTCAGCTCGGGCAGCCACGCGTCGGTGGCCTCCACCGGCTTGCGGGTGCGTGCTCCGTAGGCGGACTGACCGGTGTCGACGCGCAGCGAATCCGGCAGGGCGGCCAGAATCTGCTGGTAGTTCTCGGTCAGCCGACGGGCCTCCAGCGCATCGAAGGCGCTTCCCGGTGCACCGTCCACGTCCTGCCACGGATCGCTGCTCAGCTGGATGACGCTGCCGTCCGGCGAGGTGGCGCTCACCTCGTGGCGCAGGCCCCGGCTTTCGTACCCGGCCACCGCGCCCGGGAACGCCGCGGCAAGGAACGAGGTGACCAGGACGAGGAACAGCAGGGCGACGGCGGACCCCGGCGCCGTACGCAGCCGGGTGCGGACCCAGGGGGCGTTGGCCTGCATATCACTCGCCTCCCTGGACACGGAGCGCCGCGGCGGGATCGCCTCGGCGCATCGCCAGCGCCGCCACGATGAGCGCGGGTGCGGCGGCGACTGCCGCGACCAGCAGCGCCACGCGCCCGAGCGGCAGTTCCACCAGCACACTCGGAGCAGGCTGTGTGGCCTGTCCGGTCAGCACGATCAGCGGTACGACGGCGCGGGTGAGCACCGCGCCGAGGGCCAGCCCGATCAGCAGCCCCAGCCCGATCAGCAGGGACTGCTCGACGGCGAGCAGCCTGGCCAGCTGGCGCCGGGGGGCGCCGAGCGCCCGGAGCACCGCGAACTCCGCCGAGCGTTCCCGCAGCGTTCCCACCGCGCCCACCGCGAAGCCGACCGCGGCCAGCGCCGCGGCGACGAGTGCCACCGCGAGCAATGCCGACTGCGGGCCGGCTCCGAGCGGATCGTCGTGCAGGTCCTCGGCGATCTCGTCGCGCACCTGGATCTGGGTCGGGTCGATCTCGGCCCTGTCGCGCAGGGCCGCCGCGACCTCCGCCGCGGCCCCGCGCTCGGTGAACAGCCACCATTCGGTGGGCGGGAACGCCGAGTCGGGACGGGTGGCGAGCACCCGGTTGACGGCGCGCAGATCGACCAGCAGCGCACCGCCGTCGGGCGCGGGCTTGACAGCCGGGTCGAGGGCGCCCGCACCGGGCCCGGTGGTCGGAATACCGCGGAGAGCGCCCACGATCTTCACCTTGACGGGGCCTCCGGGCATCGGAATGTCGATCACGGATCCGTTCTTCGCACCACTGGACTCGAGGAAGCGGTCGGTGGCGAGCGCGGCCGGCAGGGCCGGTTCCCCACGCTTGGCCGCGACCCGGACGGTGACCGTGCGCTTCGGGCCCCATTGCTCCTCGAACGCCACTTTGCCCGTGTGGTAAGTGACGTCGAGGGCTGTCCCGGACGGCGAGCCCACGGCGGTGATCGCGGGGCCGCGCTCCTTCAGGGACGAGTCGGGCTCGACGCTCACCGTGGCCTTCGCCCCCCACGTCAGGTCCTTCGGCACGGTGACCCCGCGGGTGGCGCCGTCCGCGGTGACCGAGCGCATCCCGCCGATCGTGAGCCGCTTGGCGACGATCCGGTCCGGATAACCCGCCTCGTCGAACTCCACCCCGGTCAGTGCCAGCGGACCCGCCGGCCTTCCCGCCGGGGCGTCCGCCGCCTTGGCGAGGTCGACGGTCATCGCGTGCGGCTTGCCGTCCGGCGCGAGTGTGTCCGACTCCAGCCGGTAGGGCACTCCGAAGCGGTCCTCGAAGGTCAGAGTGATGGCCGTGCCCTCTCGCTTGTCCGGGCCGTCCTCGGCGGCGCTCAGCGTGACGTCGAGGACGAGGCGCACCGTGTCATCGGGCAGCAGCACACCCGCGCGTGCGGTCTTCCCCGGGCGCAGGGTCCTCAGCAGCTTGCCCGGGTCGGTGTCGGCCTGGTCGTCCCGCAGCCGGAGTTCCGTGCCCGCGAGCCCGGTGTCGAGCGCGAGCACGGTGGCCTGGCGTCCGCCCGAGAGACCGAGACCGGTACGCGCGGCCGGGACCGCTGCCCGTACGCCCGGCATCCCGTCGTACACACCGCCCTGGCCGAACCGGGAGGTGCCGCTGCCCAGTACGCGCAGGGGGGCGCCGGCCCGGAAGTCCGCCTGGTCGTCCTGCGAGCGGTCCCAGGACGCGCCCTGGCCGATCGCCAGCATGCCCATCGCGACAGCGAGCACCAGCAGCAGCACCGGTCCCGCGCCGCGCAGCGGTCTGCGGCTGATCTGCCAGCCCGCCAGCGGGACGGTCAGGCCCCGGCCCGCGGTCGCCCGCCGCTCGGCGAGCTTCGCCGTCGGCGGCAGCAACCGCAGGGTGAGGACGGTCCCGGCCAGCAGCGCCAGGGCGGGCGCCACGACGAGCAGCGGGTCGATGCCCAACTCGCCCTCGCGGTCACCGCTGAGGGCGCCACCGCCCGAGGTACTCCGGTCCAGCTGCCAGAACGCGACGGCTGCGACGGCCACGAGTGCGATGTCCGCGCCCGTCCGCAGCGGGGCGGGCAGCGTGCGGCCGCGCCCGCGTGCCGCGACCGCCGCGGTGAGCGCCGGGGCCACCACGGCCGCGGCACAGGCCAGCGCCGCCACCACGCCGACCAGCCAGACCTCCGCGGTCGGACCGGTGTCGACGCGCAGCCCGATTCTGGCCAGCAGCCCCTGTCCGGCGAGCAACCGGGTGAGCGGGCCCGCGAGCAGTGGCGCGCACACGGCGGCGGGCAGCGCGAGGAGCAGCGCCTCCAGGGCGGAGAGCGCGGCGAGACGGCCACGCGAAGCGCCGCGGGCCAGCAGCACCTGGGTCTCGCCCGCGCGTTCCGTGCTCAGCAGCCGGGCCACCAGCAGCAGCGTGTACGCGGCGAGCAGCACCAGCTGCAACGAGATGATCAGCAGGGTCGCCCTGGACACGAGCAGCGCCCGCTCCAGCGCGCCGAGGACGTCGGGCAGCGAGGTACGCGTGGTGACGCCGCTCTCCAGCCCCGGCCGGGCGGCGACGAGCTTCTGGCTGTTCTTCGCGGCCGTCCGCAGGGAGTCGATCCGGTCGGCGCCGAATGTGGTGAAGTCTGCCGTGGCCAGCCAGGACGCACCGCCGTGCGTGATCCGGCCGGACCCGAAGGCCGCGGTGTCGGTCAGCAGCGGCCCGTACGTGAGGAACGAGTCCTTGTGGACACCGCGCCCGCCCAGCTCGTCCAGCTGCCAGTACGGATCGTTCCGGTCGACGGGACGGTAGACGCCGGTGACGCGTATGCGCACCGCGGGACCACCGAGCCGGTCGGCGAGGGTCAGTACCCGCGGCCCCGGCAGCAGCTTCAGCTGCGTCGCGGCGGCCTCGGGCACGGCGACCCCGACCACGTCGTCCTGTCCCGCCGACGGCCAGGCGCCCTTCGACAGGCGGACCCGAGAGCGGTCCGCGAGGGCGAACATGGTGAGGTCGGGTTCGCCCTCGCGGGCGGCCGGCGGCTGCAGACTGCGCGGCAGCGCGTACGGCCCCGAGCGGTCGAACTGCCGCAGGGTCACCGGCAGCCCGTCGAAGGCCTGCCGGGCTCCGCGCCTGACCTGTACGGCCTCGACCGCCTCGGGGCTCTCCGCCTTGATGATCAGCGAGGCGGCAGCCGCGTCCCTGGTCTGCAGGGCGTGACGCAGCCCGGCGTCCCCGACGGAACCCGAAAAGGCGGCGAGGGTGGCCAGTACGGCGGTGGTCAGCAGGACGGCCAGCAGCGCCGCCGTGACCAGCAACCGGTGTGCGCGGACGCGCAGAAACACAAAACCCGTCACCGGTCTCCCCCGAAACGCCTTGCGCACATCCCCCGAAAACTCTTTCGAAGGGAATCCTTACAGCAGGAGGTGCCGGGAGAACACCGCTCACACCTACGACTTGATCGAATTGTGACCGGATTTCGGTGCGTGAACACCGGAATGCGGCGCTCCGGCCGTGCGTCAGGCGTGCTCGACGATATGGCCGTCGCTGAGTTCGAGCACCCGGTCGGCCAGGCCCAGCAGCTGGGCGTCGTGCGTGGCGACCAGGGCCGTCACGCCTTCGGTCCGCACCACGGCACGCAGCAGCTCCATCACCGCGAGCCCGGTCTCCGCGTCCAGCTGACCCGTCGGTTCGTCGGCGATCAGCAGGGCGGGCCGGTTGGCGAGAGCGCGGGCGATGGCGACACGCTGCTGCTGACCGCCGGAGAGCTCACCGGGGCGCTGCTCCGCGTGATCGGCCAGTCCGACCAGCGCGAGGAGCAGCTCGACCCTTTCGTCACGCTCCTTCGGATCGGTCCTGCGCAGGCGCATCGGCACACCGACGTTCTCGGCGGCCGTCAGGATCGGGATCAGCCCGAAGGACTGGAAGATGAAGCCGATCCGGTCGCGGCGCAGCTCCAGCAGGCCGTCCTCACCGAGGCCCGCCAGAGCGGTGCCGCCCACGGTGACGCGGCCCTCGTCGGGGGTGTCGAACCCGCCGACCAGGTTGAGGAGCGTCGTCTTGCCCGAGCCCGATCTGCCCTTGAGCGCGACCAGCTCACCGTGCGCCACGTCGAAGGAGACGCCGCGCAGGGCGTGGACGGCGGCGGCCCCGGAGCCATAGGAACGGTGCAGGTTCTCCACCCGCACCATGGGTTCCCCGTCCTTGCCCGCGAGGACGGAGGTGCCGGAGTGCGCGCTGATGTTCTCTGTCATGAAGAGTCCCCCGTACGGAATCGGTCCGGCCAAGTATGTGCAGCGGCATGCGCCCGGGCAATGGCGGGTGGCCGTCGGGGCCTCCGCCTCGTCGCGGGGCCTCTGCGACCCCGGCACGCGAGTGGCCTGCCGCGCGGGAGGCACGCGTCCGGGCGAGACTACCCACGTGGGACGGGCAGACGACGGGAACAGGAGAGGCGGAGGAATGACGGCGTCCACGACCGATGCCCTGCTGAGCGACTTCCTGGCCGACCCGGCAAATTCCGCCCTCGACCTGGCCACGGCCGTGGACCGCTGCTCCGAGGCCCTCGGTCTGCAGCATTCAGTGGTCTATCTGACCGATGTGCAGCAGCGCGTCCTGGTCCCCCTGACGGGCCGTGGCCCCGACCTCGCCATTGACGGTTCGCTGGCGGGCTGGGCGTATCGCACCCAGTCGTTGCGGGTGGAAGAAGCGGACTCGGGCGGCCTGACAGCGTGGCTGCCCCTGGTGGACGGCGCGGAACGCCTGGGCGTCGTGGCGGTCCTGTCCGCAACGCTGGACGCCGCGCTGTTGCGCCGCGCCCGGGCCCTCGCCTCCCTCCTGGCCATGATGATCACCTCCAAGCGGTCCTACAAGGATTCGTTCGTCGCCCGGACCCGCACCGAACCCGTGGAGTTGCCCGCCGAGCTGCTCCGGGCGTTCCTGCCGCCCCGCACGATCGGTACGGCGCACGTCGTATCCACGGCAGTCCTGGAGCCGGCGTACGAGATCGCGGGGGACGGGTTCGACCACTCCCTCACGGCTACGACGCTGCACGCGTCGATCCTCGATTCGATGGGGCACGACCTGGCCTCCGGCCTCGCCACCTCGGTCACCCTGGCCGCCTGCCGCAATGCGCGTCGTACGGGAGCCGATCTGCCCCAGCTCGTCGAGAGTGTCGACGCGGCACTCACGCGGTGGCTTCCCGAACAGTTCTGTACGGGGATCCTGGCCCAACTCGACCTGGCCTCAGGCGAACTGCGCTGGAGCAACTGCGGCCACCCGGCACCGCTGCTCATCCGGAACCGCGCCCTTGTCCCGCACGCGATGGAGAGGGAGGCGGACCCGCCCATGGGTTTCCCCTTCTCCTTCGCGACCGGTCCGCGTCAGGTCCACCAGATCGCCCTGGAGCCCGGGGACCGTGTGCTGATGTACACCGACGGCGCCACCGAATCCCGGATGCGCAACGGAACGGAGTTCGGCCTGGAGCGATTCGTCGACTACGTCGTACGCGCCGCGGCGGCCGGAGAACTCGCACCGGAGACCTTGCGCCGGCTCATCCATTCCCTCCTGGAGTCGGAGAGCACCGGCCTCCGCGACGACGCGACGATCCCGATGTTCGAATGGAAGAGCCCGCAGTCGTGAGTGCCGGGCAGGACGCCCCACCGCACCTTCTCCCCTCGCGCCGGGCCGCGTGATTCCGGCAGCCGCCCCTCCCCGCCGACAGCTCCTGACGGTATGGACACACCGAGTTGACATCACTACGCTCACCCTTGGTCTAGACCGCAGACTCTCCGGACATCACCCCACATCTCCAGGAGCGACGTATGCGC
Source organism: Streptomyces sp. NBC_00236 (assembly GCF_036195045.1). Lineage (NCBI taxonomy): Bacteria > Bacillati > Actinomycetota > Actinomycetes > Kitasatosporales > Streptomycetaceae > Streptomyces > Streptomyces sp. NBC_00236. The sequence goes on from NZ_CP108100.1 coordinate 589,345, forward strand.
AGAAAGATCACCTCCTTACTGGCCGGGCTCGGCCTGGCCGGTGTGGCACTGTTCGCCACATCCGGCAGCGCGCAGAGCCACGGCTACACCGACTCGCCGATCAGCCGCCAGCAACTCTGCGGGATCGGCACCGTCAAGCACTGCGGCCAGATCCAGTGGGAGCCGCCGAGCGTCGAGGGGCCCAAGGGATTCCCGACCCGCGGACCGGCCGACGGCCACATCTGCTCGGGCGGCATCGGCCGCTTCTCCGAGCTCGATGACCCGCGGGGCGGCGCCTGGCCCGCCACCCAGGTCTCCGCCGGGCAGAACTACACCTTCCGCTGGCGGATCGAAGCCCGGCACGCGACGACCGACTTCCGGTACTACATCACCCGGGACGGCTACGACCCGTCCCGGCCGCTCACCCGGGCCGACCTCGAACCGCAGCCCTTCCTCACGGTTCCCTTCGGCGGCAGACAGCCGGGCTCGACCGTGACCCACTCGGGCGTGCTGCCGCAGAAGTCCGGCAAACACCTGATCCTCGGTGTCTGGACGATCTCGGACACGGGCAACGCGTTCTACGCCTGTTCCGATGTGAACTTCTGACGCCCCCACCGCCCCCGGCCCCGCGCCCGCCCGCATGAGGGGCCGGGGGCGGACCTCCGGCGCCGCGGACCGACAGTGCGCCATTGGTACAGTCGCTGCCCCGAACGACGTACCAGGGAAAGGCCGGCGGACCATGGCGGTGGACGCGCTCGACACCCGGATCCTGCGGCTTCTCATCGAGCAGCCGCAGACGAGCGTGCGCGAGTACGCACGGATCCTGGCCATCGCCCGGGGCACCCTCCAAGCCCGTATCGACCGGCTCGAACGAGACGGCGTGATCACCGGCAGCGGCCCGTTCCTCTCCCCCGCCGCCCTCGGTCACCCGGTACTCGCCTTCGTGCACCTGGAAGTGACGCAGGGACATCTCGACGACGTCGGCGAGGCGCTGGCCGCGGTCCCGGAGATCATCGAGGCGTTCTCCACCACGGGCGGCGGCGATCTGCTGACCCGGGTGGTGGCGCGGGACAACGGTCACCTGGAGGACGTCATCCAGCGACTGATCCAGCTTCCGGGCGTCGTCAGGACCCGGACCGAGGTGGCGCTGCGCGAGCGGGTGCCCCACCGCTTGCTGCCGCTGGTGGAGTCGGTGGGCCGGACGGCTTCACCCGGACGCGGACCGAGCCTGCCCGAAGCCGGGCCGACGGAACGGACCTGACCGCCCGGCTGGCACCATGGCTGCCATGAACTCATCACGCGCGGGCGCCCTTTCGGTCATCTTCGACCTGGACGGCACCCTGGTGGACAGCGAGCCGAACGCCTACGAGTCGATGCGTCTGCTCCTCGAAGAGTACGGCGTGCGCGAGTTCACCTGGGAGCAGAACGCCCGCTTCATCGGGATCAGCAACCTGGAGGCGCTGAGGGTCCTGCGTTCCGAGTACGGCATCGCCGCATCCGTCGACGAGCTCCTCGCCGGTCAGGACGCGATCTATCTGGACCTGGCGCGGAAGTCGACCGAAGTCTTCCCCCGGATGCGGGAGTTCGTCGAGCTGCTGCACCACCGGGGCGTCTCCGTGGCCGTGGCGTCGGGCTCGTCCCTGGCCGGGATCGAGGCTGTGCTGACGAGCACGGGCCTGGACGCCTTCTTCACCACGTACGTCTCCGCCGACGAGGTGCCGCGCGGGAAGCCGGAGCCGGACGTGTTCCTGGAGGCCGCCCGGCGCCTGGGGGCCGTGCCCGCCGACTGTGTGGTGGTGGAGGACGCGGTACCCGGTGCGAGGGCCGCGCACGCGGCGGGCATGCGCTGCATCGCCGTCCCCTACGTACGGGCCGGCGCCACCGATCCGGCGTTCGCCGCGGCGGGGCTGCTCTTCCCCGGCGGGCAGGACGAGTTCACCGCCCAGGCCGCCTGCGCCTGGCTGTTCCCCGCGGCCGCACCGGCGTCGAACGGCCCCGGTCCGGCTTCCTGAGCCCGGCGCCACGCCGACAGCGGGCCGGACCTGCCGGGGCGTCACGGTCGGGGCGGCCGGGGCGTCACGGTCGGGGCGGCCGGGGCGGAGTGACGGCCGGTCGCCCCGGGCTCCCGCGCCGGATATCCTGATCTTGCCGCGTGCCCCCACCCCGTCCGTCGTTCCCGGCGAGGTCGCCGCCGCGGCAGCCGGAGCGGTCCTCGGCCCGATCTGTTCGAGACACGCGAGCTATTCGAGATAGGTGTGCACAGGTGCTGGTTGCTGGTCGGTACCGATTGATATCCGCCATCGGCCGTGGCGGAATGGGTGAGGTCTGGCGGGCCACGGACGAGGTCCTCGGCCGGTCCGTCGCCGTGAAACTGCTGCTCGGCGAGCACGCCGACGAGTCGGCGACCGCGCGGTTCCGGCTGGAGGCCCAGACCGCCGCCCGGCTGAGCCACCCGCATCTGGTGGCCGTCTTCGACTTCGGGTCCTGGGAGGACCGGCTCTTCCTGGTGATGGAACTCGTCGAGGGCAGGAGCCTCTCCGACCTGCTCCTGTCGCAGGAGCGGCTGGGTCCGGAGCAGGTCGCCCGGATCGCCGGCCAGGCGGCCGCGGGACTGGCGGCGGCCCATCGGCAGGGCATCGTCCACCGGGACATCAAGCCGGGCAACCTGATGCTGGACGCCGAGGGCTCCGTCAAGATCGGCGACTTCGGGATCGCCCAGTTCATCGACGACCCCTCGGCCGCCCTCACCACGACGGGCCACATCGTCGGCACGAGTCTCTACCTCGCTCCGGAGCGGGCCCTCGGCCGCACGGCCGATGCCGCCTCGGACATGTACTCCCTCGGCTGTGTCGTCTACCAACTACTGCTCGGCCAGCCGCCGTTCCGCTCGGACACCCCGACCGCGACCCTGTACCAGCACGTGGACACGCCTCCCGTGCCGCTGCGACAGCGGGGCGTGGACATGTCCCCGGCCTTCGACTCGTACCTGCTGGGCCTGCTCGCGAAGCAGCCGGAGGACCGGCCCACCGCACAGCAGGTCGCCGACTGGTTCCACAGCGAGGCCTGGCGGGGGCAGCCGGAACCGCTGCCGCGCCACCGGCCCGCTCCGCCACGCGCTCCGGCCGCCGCCCACACGCCGACTCCCTCGCCGGTCGCCCGGCGCCCGGGTGCGGACCCCAGTACTCCGACGACGTACCGGCTGCCCCAGACACACGGCCGGGGGCGGCGGGCGGCGGCCCGGCCCCGCAACAGCCGGCGGCGCAGTACCCGCGAAGCCATCAGACGCCGGCCCAGAGTGGCCAGCGCCATCGCGGGGACGGTGGCCTTCCTCGCCGCCGTCTACCTGGGGATGAGCCTGTTCTCCCCCGATTCCAGCTCTGCCACCACCCCCGAGGACGGCACCACGACGAGCGGGCCGCCCTCCCCCGCACCCGGCCGGTAGGGTCCCTCGTCCGGCTCGTGCCGGGCTCGCGGGCCCGGCACGATCCAAACGGGAGACCCCGGCCGGGACGTCACCAGCGGTTATGGACCGCCGCGCGGATCCTGCTGTCGTACAGGTCGCGCACTGCGTCCAGCGTGCTCTGCGGCAGCGGTTCCAGCGCCGCCGCAGCCGCGTTGGCCCGGGTCTGCTCCACCGAACGGGCCCCGGGGATGACGCTGGTGACACCGGGCTGCTGAATGATCCAGCGCAGCGCGGTCTGCGCGGGCGTCGCCCCCTCGGGAGCGAGTCGGGCGAACTCGGCCGCCGCCGCCAGCCCGGTGCCGTACTCGATCCCGGAGAAGGTCTCGCCCTGGTCGAACGCCTCTCCGTGCCGGTTGTACGCGCGGTGGTCCTCTGGTGCGAAGACGGTGTCCGCGGTGTACTTCCCGGACAGCAGTCCCGAGGCGAGCGGCACACGGGCGACGATGCCGACCCCGGCCGCGCGCGCGGCCGGCAGGACCTCGTCCAGCGGCTTGAGGCGGAACGGGTTGAGGATGATCTGCACGCTCGCGACACCGGGGCGGGCAATGGCCGTCAGCGCCTCGGCACACGTTTCGACGCTCACCCCGTAAGCGGCGATCCGCTGCTCGGCGACGAGCGTGTCCAGGGCGTCATAGACCTCGTCCGAGGAGTAGACGGCCGTGGGCGGGCAGTGCAGCTGCACGAGGTCGAGGGTGTCGACCCCGAGATTGGCCCGTGAGCGGTCGTTCCAGGTGCGGAAGTTGTCCAGGACGTAGTTCTCCGGCACCTGATCGGCACGCCGGCCCATCTTGGTCGCGACCAGGACGCCCGCGTCGGGACGCTCCTTCAGATAGCGGCCGATGAGCTGTTCGCTGCGTCCGTCCCCGTACACGTCCGCGGTGTCGAAGAAGGTGACGCCCGCCCCGACGGCGGCGTCGAGGACGTCGAAGGCATCGGCCTCGCGCACCTCGCCCCAGTCCCCGCCGAGCTGCCATGTGCCCTGCCCCACGACCGATACGTTCCGTCCGGTCCTGCCCAGTTCTCGCTGTTCCATGGCGATCATGCTACGTCCGCCGGATGACGGCTCCGGGGCGCCGCCGCAGCGGCCGGGGCGCCGGGGCGGGACGCGCCTCGTTCCCCGCCCCGGCCTGCGGTCAGCCGGCGCCCTGCCCCAGGGCGGTGAGCCGGCCGGCCTCGTCGTCGGTGAGCCGCAGGGCGCCCGCCGCCACGTTGGCCTCCAGATGAGCGGGGTTGCCCGTGCCCGGGATGGCCAGGACGTGCGCGCCCCTGCGGAGCGTCCAGGCGAGCCTGACCTGGGCGGGAGAGGCGTCGTGGGCCCGGGCGATGTCGAGCAGCACGTCGTGCTCCGCGGTGAGGTCCGCGCCGGCCTCGCGGCCTCCGGCGGCGATCGCGTAGAACGGCACGAAGGCGATGCCGAGTTCACCGCAGGTACGAAGGATGCTCTCGGAGTCCGCACGCCGTTCGCCGATGCCGTACCTGTTCTGCACACAGACGACGGGCGCGATGGCCCGGGCCTCGGCGATCTGGTCAGGGCCGACGTTGGAGAGGCCGAGATGACGGATGAGCCCCTCCTTCCGCAGCTCGGCCAGCGCACCGAAGTGTTCGCCGACCGGGGCGGGTCCGTTCACCCTCAGGTTCACCACGTCGAGGTGGTCGCGGCCCAGCTGGCGGATGTTCTCCTGGACCTGGCCGCGCAGTTGCCCGGGCTGCGCCCAGTTCAGCCAGTCGCCCGACGGGCCGCGTCCGGGGCCGACCTTGGTGGTGATGACCAGGTCGTCGCCGTACGGAGCCAGTGCCCGGTTGATCAGCTCGTTGGCGGAGCGCAGGGGTGAGAAGTAGAAGGCCGCCGTGTCGATGTGATTCACGCCGAGCTCAACGGCGCGGCGCAGTACGGAAATCGCCCGGTCCCGGTCGTGCGGGCCGCGGTCGTCACTGAACGCGGCACCGTTCTGCGTCAGACGCATGGCACCGAAGCCGATCCGGTTGACGGTCAGATCGCCGAGCTGCCAGGTGCCGGCAGCCGCTGCGTCGGGGGGTTCCGAGGTCAAGGGAGATGCCTTCCATCAAACGGTGAACTGATGCGGGACAAGTGATGGCATGCCAGGAAGCTTGCCCAACTTGCCACTTCATGATATCGTTGCGCCAACGCGTCTGTCTTTATTGACACTTGGTGCGTGTGCAGGATAGATCCACGCCATCATCCTGTCCAGCCCCCTCCGGGCCCCGCACTCCTCGACGCCCCTCTCGGCCCCTCCGTCACCGCGGATTCCTGTGGGCCGCCTGTGCGATCGCACCATGCCGACTTGACCAGACTTGCCAAGCCCTGCCCCCACGACCGTAGTTCGTTGACGAGGTCATGCCCACGTGTGAGTGTTCGGTCGCCCGATCACGGACACCACCTGGGCGGACGGCCCGTACCGACGGCAGGGACGGGTACGTCTCCCCACGCCGCTGCCCGTGACCGAGGTCCCCACGAACCGAGGAGCCTCGATGAAACGCAGACCGATGACGGCCGGGACAACCCTGGCCGTCCTCGCCGGAATGCTGGTCGCCACGAGTGGCCAGTCAGCTTCTGCAGAACCGTCTCCGCCGCCCGCCCCGAGCGCACTGTCGAAGGCCGTCTCGGCCGCCGACCGGGCGGCGGCCAGTGGTCTCGACGCCCTGGCCAAGGGGCCCGAGGAGCGGTACGAGCGGCAGATGGTGACCCCCTGGATCAACGGGCTCTACTCCATCGCCTACGAACGCACCTATCGCGGCCTGCCGGTCGTCGGCGGGGACGCCGTCGTGGTGGCCGACTCCAAGGGGCGCGTCCGCGGATCCCAGTCGGCGGTCTCCCGGCGCATCAACGTGCCGGTCACCGCGACCGTCTCCGCCAAGGCCGCCGAGGCCACGTCCCGCAGGGAACTGCGCACGGTGGAGCGGGTCGACAGCCACCGGCTGGTCGTCCGGGCCACCGGCACGAAGTCCCGGCTGGCCTGGGAGACCGTGCTCACCGGCCGGACCGTGAAGGCCCCGAGCCGACTGCACGTCTTCGTCGACGCGGGCACCGGCAAGGTGCTCGACAGCTACGACGACGTCAAGGCCGGAACCGGCAACAGCCAGTGGAACGGGCCGTCCCCGCTGTCCATCAACACCACGTCATCGGGCGGAAGTTACTCGCTGCGTGACCCGGCCCGCCCCGGGCTGAGCTGCGCCGACTACAGCACCGGGAGCGTGTTCACCAAGTCGAGCGACTCCTGGGGGACGGGCAGCGCCTCCAGCAAGGAGACCGGCTGCGTCGACGTCATGTGGGCGGCCCAGCACGAATGGGACATGCTGCGCGACTGGCTCGGACGCAACGGCCACGACGGGAACGGCCGCAGCTGGCCGGTCAAGGTCGGGCTCAATGACGTCAACGCCTACTGGGACGGCTCCAGCATCTCCATCGGCCACAACAACGCCAACCAGTGGATCGCGGCCATGGACGTCGTGGGCCATGAGTTCGGCCACGGAATCGACCAGTACACACCCGGCGGCGCCAACAACGAGTCCGGCCTCGGCGAGGCCACCGGCGACATCATGGGCGCGCTGACCGAGGCGTACACCAACGAGCCCGCCCCGTACGACGACCCGGACTACACCGTCGGCGAGAAGATCAACCTGGTGGGCAACGGGCCGATCCGGATCATGTACAACCCCGGGCAGATCGGCGACCCGAACTGCTACAGCTCCTCCATACCCAGCACCGAGGAGCACGCGGCGGCCGGCCCCCTGAACCACTGGTTCTATCTGCTGGCCGAGGGCTCGAACCCCGGTGGCGGCAAGCCGTCCAGTCCCACCTGCAACAACTCCACGGTCACCGGGGTGGGCATCCAGAGCGCCGGCAAGGTCTTCTACGGTGGCATGCTGCTCAAGACCAGCGGCATGACGTACAAGCGCTACCGCACCGCCACACTGACCTCCGCCAAGAACCTCGACGCCACCTGTGTGCTGTTCAACCGGGCGAAGGCGGCCTGGGACGCGGTGAGCGTCCCCGCCCAGAGCGGCGATCCGACCTGTGCCCCGAGCGGCAACAACGACTTCTCCCTGACCCTCGACCCGGCCTCCGGCTCGGTGAAACAGGGCAGCTCGGTGACGGCCACGGTCAGGACCACCGTGTCCTCCGGCAGCGCGCAGACCGTGAACCTGTCGGCGACCGGACAGCCGAGCGGCGTCACCGTCTCCTTCAGCCCGTCCTCGGTGCAGTCCGGCTCGACCTCGGCCATGACCGTGTCGACCACGTCGGCCGCGGCGCCCGGTACGTACACCCTCACGGTGAAGGGTGCGGGCACCCAGGAGCACACCGCGCAGTACACACTGACCATCGGTGACGGCGGGAACCCGGGCGGCACGGCCCCCGACATCAGCGTCGCCAACGTGCAGACACATCTGACCCAGTTCAACACCATCGCCTCGCAGAACGGCGGCAACCGGCGGGCCGGCAGCAGTGGTTACACCGCTTCGCTCGCCTATGTGAAGGGCAAGCTCCAGGCGGCCGGCTACACCGTCAGCGAGCAGACCTGCACGACCTGCACCTACCGCGGGAACAACCTGATCGCGGACTGGCCGGGCGGTCCGGCCGACCGGACCGTGATGTTCGGCGCCCACCTCGACAGCGTGGCCGCCGGTCCCGGAATCAATGACAACGGTTCCGGTTCCGCCACGCTGCTGGAGAACGCGCTCGCCCTGGCCCAGCAGAACCCGACGATGACCAAGCACGTCCGCTTCGCCTGGTGGAACGGTGAGGAGCAGGGCCTGGAGGGATCCGAGTACTACGTCGGCCAGCTCTCCGCCGCCCAGCGGTCAGCCATCAGCGCCTACTACAACTTCGACATGGTCGCCTCCACCAACGGCGGCTACTTCATCAACAACGTCAACTCCGCCGCATCGGCTCCCATGAAGGAGTACTGGACCTCGCTCGGCCTCGCGCCGGAGGAGAACGTCGAGGGCCAGGGCCGCTCGGACGACTACTCCTTCCAGCAGGGCGGCATAGCCACCTCGGGGTACGCGACCGGCGCCAGTGACACGAAGTCCTCCGCCCAGGCCGCCAAGTGGGGCGGGACCGCGGGCCGTTCGTACGATCCGTGCTACCACCAGTCGTGCGACACGACGGCGAACATCAACGCGACCGCGCTCAACCGCAGCGCGGACGGGATCGCCTACACGGTGTGGAAGACGGCCGTCGGCACCACCGCGCCGGCCGACGACTTCTCCGTCTCGGTGAACCCGGTGTCCGGCAGTGTCCAGCCGGGCGCCTCCGTCACCGCCACGGTGTCCACGGCCACCACGGGCGGTTCCGCGCAGAGCGTGCGGCTCACGGCCTCCGGTGCGCCGAGCGGGGTCACCGTCTCCTTCGCCCCGTCGTCCGTGCAGTCCGGCTCCTCGTCCACGATGACCGTCGCCGCCGGGGCGCAGGTCACCGCGGGTACGTACACCCTCACCGTGACCGGGACGGGCACCGCCACCCACACCACCACGTACTCGCTGGTCGTCGGGGGCGGCGGAACCTGCCAGGCGCGGCAGGTCGTCGCCAACGGCGGCTTCGAGAACGGCACCACACCATGGACCCAGACGGACGGGATCATCAACAACCGGACCTCCGAGAAGCCCGCGCACAGCGGCTCGTACCAGGCGTGGTTCGGCGGCTGGGGAAGCACCCACAGCGACACGGCCACGCAGTCGGTGACCGTTCCGACGGGCTGCTCGACGTACCGGCTGTCGTTCTACCTGAGCACCGACACCGACGAGTCGGCGGGTGACGCCACCGCGTACGACACGTTCACCGTGAAGCTGGGCTCCCGGACGCTGGCGACGTACTCGAACCTCGACGCGAGCAGCGGCTATGTCCAGCAGTCCTTCGACGTCGGCTCCGCCGCGGGGCAGACGGTGACGCTGGGCTTCACCAGTAAGGAGGACGCCTACCTGCAGACCAGCTTCGTCGTGGACGACGTGGCGCTGAACGTGAGCTGATCCACCGACGGGGGAACCGGGGGCGGGGCGTGATCCACACGCCCCGCCCCCGGCGTGTCAGCGGACCGCCGCCGCCAGTCTCCGGACGAAGTCGTCGCTCTCCGGACGGCGGCCCCGGGCCGCCAGCCTTGCGTGGAGTCCGCGCAGTTCCTGGCCGAGCAGCGTCGCCGGATTGATCTCGGTGGTGTCCAGGACCGGGCCCGCCACGGACTGTGCAGCCGCCGGGTCACCGGCGCACGCGTGGGCGTCCGCCATCCGGGCCAGGAACAGCATCCGCGCCGAATGCATGCCGGGCGGCAGCAGCCCGAGCGCGGTGCCGGCCGCCCCGACGGCGCGGAGCGCGAACCGGCGGTCACCGGTGGCCGCGGCGAGATCGCGCAGGGCGCCGGCCGCACCCGACTCCACCCGCAGACGCACGGAGGCGACGGAGAGCCAGGGCGCCTCCGTCTCGTCACGCTCGCCGGCGCGGTCCATCTGTGACCAGGCCCGGTCGATGTGTCTGAGCGTCCGGGCGGCGTCGCCGCGGACGGCGTGTCCGCGCGCCTGGTACAGGTCGCTCAGGGCGCCCGCCCAGTGCCGGCCCACGGCGGCCTCTCCGATCGCCCCGCCGTAGACGAGCGCCGACGGGCCGTCACCCTCCAGCCGGGCCAGGGTGCTCATGTCGCCGAGTGCCGCGACCTGGGTCCCGACGCGACCGGCGATGGCGGCCCACTGCAATGAGCGGTCGAGCCAGGCCATCGCGGTCCCGTTGCGGCCCCAAAGCAGCCGAAGACAGCCCGCCGACTGCGCGTACTCGGCCGCGAGTGGGGCCAGTTGGGCCTGGTACGACGCGGCGGGGAGCGCCATCCAGCGGAGCATGGCGTGCAGCGTGCCCTCGACCACGGCGGTCGCGCCGGGCCAGGCCCGTTCCTCGTCGGCACGCAGACAGACCGCGAGCAGGGCGGTGAGCGCGTGCACGGTGTCATTGTCCAGGGCGGGGCTCAACCGCGCGTCGGGGCCCAGCGCGCAGAAAGCCGCGTGCAGTTCGACGACGTCCGCGAGGACGGGTACCGAACAGCCGTCTCGGCCGTGCAGCGGGCAGACGAGTCCGTAGGCGGGCAGGCTCGTGGGCAGGACGGTACCGGGAGGAAGCATCGCGCGGAGTGCCCCGCCGGCGGGCTCCCCGGGCAAAGGGCCGCTCCGTACCGGTGCCGGTGGGCCCGGCACGCCTCCCGTCCGCTCCTGTTCCTCGGCCGCTTCACAGGCGGTCACCAACTCACCCTGCGCAGACAGCAGTTCATCAAGCCGCCGGGCCAGCGGCGACGGCGTCCGCCGGCTGCCGCGCTCCAGTTTGCTGATGGCGGTGTGGTCGTATCCCACCCGGGCGCCCACCTGGGCCTGGGTGAACCCGGCCCGTCTGCGCCACCCGCGTAACCGGGCTCCGAACGAGCGCCATGCCTCCGCGGTACGGGCGTCCGCCGGGACAGGACCCGTCGCCTCGTTCACCCGGAACCCCGTCGCGCCTGGTCAACGGCGCCACGCGTGCCACGCTCACGGCTCATGACCCGGAGGATAGCGAGCAGCCGGGTCCGCTGTCCCGCGGGTGTCGACAAGATGTCCGGTAACAGGCGCAGTGGTTGCCGGCGCATGCCGCTCCCGGCCCTCCCCCGGCCCGCCTGACATCGTCGGGCCACGAGAGCAACACCACGACGGCCCACCCGCATTGAGCATGCCCGCAACATCATCACCTGAATCAACGATCCGTCAGGATCTTGGCTTCGACGACCTCAAGGGGTAGGCAATCGGGGCAATCGTGAGGTAACCGTCGTCAGTTCTTGACCTCAACAGGGCCCGGACAAGCACGTGTTGCACACCTATTGACGTGTGGGGACGCAAGGGAGAAGTATCCCCATCGGCCGGAGAGAGCGCTCTCCGGCTTCGTGTCGTGCACCCGCTACCGCGACTCAGGAGACAATCCCCCATGTACGCACCCCCCTTGTTCCGCAGACCCGCGCCCTCGGCCGGAAGAAGACGCGCCGGTGTACTGACCGCCGTCGCCGGTCTGGTCGTGTCACTGCTGGCCTTCGTGCCGTCCAGCCCGGCGAGCGCGGCACCCTCGCTGCTCTCCCAGGGCAAGGCGGTGACCGCTTCCAGCCAGGAGAACGCCGGCACCCCCGCCACGTCCGCCGTGGACGGCGACAACGGCACCCGTTGGTCCAGCGCGTTCTCCGACCCCCAATGGATCAAGGTCGACCTGGGCTCCACCGCCTCCGTCAGCCAGATCGCGCTGAAGTGGGAGGCCGCCTACGCCAAGAGCTACCGGATCGAGTTCTCCACGGATGACAGCACCTGGAGCACCGCCTACTCGACCACCACGAGCCCCGGCGGCACCGAGACGCTCAATGTCTCCGGCAACGCCCGCTACGTCCGGCTGACCGGTACCGCCAGGGCCACCCAGTACGGGTACTCGCTCTGGGAGTTCCAGGTCTTCGGCACCACCGGCGGCGGAGGCGGCCCCCAGATCCCGGGCGGCGGCGACCTCGGCCCGAACGTCCTGGTCTTCGACCCGTCGACGCCGAACATCCAGGCCAAGGTCGACGAGATCTTCAAGCAGCAGGAGTCGGCGCAGTTCGGCACCGGCCGCTACGCGCTCATGTTCAAGCCGGGCACGTACAACAACATCAACGCCCAGATCGGCTTCTACACCCAGATCGCCGGCCTCGGGCTCAAGCCGGACGACACCACGTTCAACGGTGATGTGACCGTCGACGCGGGCTGGTTCAACGGCAACGCCACCCAGAACTTCTGGCGATCGGCCGAGAACCTCGCCCTCAACCCGGTGAGCGGAACCGACCGTTGGGCCGTCTCCCAGGCCGCCCCCTTCCGCCGCATGCACGTCAAGGGCGGACTCAACCTCGCACCGAACGGCTACGGCTGGGCGAGTGGCGGGTACATCGCCGACAGCAAGATCGACGGCCAGGTCGGCCCGTACTCGCAGCAGCAGTGGTACACCCGCGACAGCTCGATCGGCAGCTGGGGCAACGGCGTCTGGAACATGACGTTCTCCGGCGTCGAGGGCGCACCCGCCCAGAGCTTCCCGAACCCCCCGTACACCACCCTGGAGAACACCCCGGTCTCCCGCGAGAAGCCGTTCCTCTACCTGGACGGCAACGACTACAAGGTCTTCGTACCCGCCAAGCGCACCAACGCGCGCGGCGTCTCGTGGAACGGCACACCGCAGGGCGAGTCCATCCCGCTGAGCCAGTTCTACGTGGTCAAGCCGGGGGCCTCCGCCGCCACCATCAACGCGGCGGTGCAGCAGGGCCTCCACCTGCTCTTCACTCCCGGGATCTACCACGTCGACCAGACGATCAACATCGACCGCGCCAACACAGTCGTGCTGGGTCTGGGTCTGGCCACGATCATTCCGGACAACGGGGTCACGGCCATCAAGGTCGGTGACGTGGACGGCGTGAAGCTCGCCGGACTGCTCGTCGACGCCGGTCCGCAGAACTCGCAGGTGCTCGTCCAGGTCGGCCCCGAGGGCGCCTCCGCCGACCACGCCGCCAACCCGACCACCGTCCAGGACGTGTTCGTCCGGGTCGGCGGCGCCGGAGCCGGCAAGGCCACCACCGGCATGGTCGTCAACAACGACGACACGATCATCGACCACACCTGGCTGTGGCGCGCCGACCACGGCGACGGGGTCGGCTGGGAGACCAACCGGGCCGACTACGGCCTCCAGGTCAACGGCGACGACGTCCTCGCGACGGGCCTGTTCGTGGAGCACTTCAACAAGTACGACGTCCGCTGGTCCGGGGAGAGGGGGAAGACGATCTTCTTCCAGAACGAGAAGGCGTACGACGCCCCGAACCAGGCAGCCATCCAGAACGGAGACACCAAGGGCTACGCGGCCTACAAGGTCGACGACTCCGTCACCACCCACGAAGGCTGGGGCCTGGGCAGCTACTGCTACTTCAACGTCGACCCCACCATCCGCCAGGACCACGGATTCCAGGCACCGGTGAAACCCGGCGTGAAGTTCCACGACCTGCTCGTCGTCTCCCTCGGCGGACAGGGCCAGTACGAACACGTCATCAACAACACCGGATCACCCACCTCCGGCACCTCGACCGTTCCCTCGAACGTGGTGTCCTTCCCCTGACGCCACGCGTGAGGTGATCCGACCGTCCCGACGGGGCCCGGCAGCCGCTGCCGGGCCCCGTCGGCCTACCCCTGTCCGGGCGGCGGCCCGTCGAGCGCCTGCTCGGACCAGATGACCTTGCCGCGCTCGGTGTAGCGGGTGCCCCAGCGCTCGGCGAACTGGGCGACGAGGAACAGCCCACGGCCGCCCTCGTCCGTCGTCGCGGCATAGCGCAGGTGCGGGGAGGTGCTGCTGCAGTCCGACACCTCGCAGATCAGCGCCCGGTCGTACAGCAGCCGCACGCTGATCGGCTCGGAGCCGTACCGGATGGCGTTGGTGACGAGTTCGCTCAGGATCAGTTCGGTGACGAACCCCTCCTCGTCCAGGCCCCGGTCGGTGAGCCAGCGGATGGCCTCCTTGCGTACACCGGCGACGGCCGCGGGGTCCGGGGCCACCTGCCACTGGACGCGGCGGGCCGGGTCCAGTGTGCGGGTGCGGGCCACCAGCAGGGCGACGTCGTCGCCCGGGCGGCTGGGCAGCAGGGCCTCCAGCACGTCGTCGCAGGTCTCCTCCGGTGTGCGTGCGCGGCCGGCCAGAACGCTCCGCAGCTGTTCCAGACCGTCGTCGATGTCCTGGTCGCGACGCTCGATCAGACCGTCCGTGTACAGCACCAGACGGCTGCCCTCGGGCACCTCCAGCTCGGTCGCCTCGAAGGGCATGCCGCCGATGCCGAGCGGCAGACCGGAGGGGATCTCGGGGAACTCCACGGTGCCGTCGGGCAGCACGAGGGCGGGTCCGGGGTGGCCGGCCCGGGCCACCGAGCAGCGCCCGGAGACCGCGTCGTAGATCGCGTACAGACAGGTGGCCCCGGTGATCCCCCCGCCGCCGGCCTCCTCGTCCTGGTCCATCCTGACGACGAGTTCGTCGAGGTGGCCGAGGAGTTCGTCCGGCGGGAGGTCCAGCGTGGAGAAGTTGTGCACCGTGGTGCGCAGCCGGCCCATGGTGGCCGCGGCGTGCAGACCGTGCCCGACGACGTCGCCGACGACGAGTGCGACCCGGGCGCCGGACAGCGGGATCACGTCGAACCAGTCCCCGCCCACTCCCGCCTGCGCCGGCAGATAGCGGTAGGCGACGTCCAGGGCGTTCTGCTCGGGAAGGCCGCTCGGGAGGAGACTGCGCTGCAGGGTCACGGCCATCTCGTGCTCGCGGGTGTAGCGCCGGGCGTTGTCGACGCTGACCGCCGCCCGGGCCACCAGTTCCTCGGCGAAGGACAGGTCCTCGTTGTCGAACGGGGCCTCGTTCCGGGCGCGCCAGAAATTGGCCATGCCGAGGATGACCCCGCGCGCGTGCAGGGGCACGGAGAGCAGCGAGTGGAATCCGTATTCCAGGATCCGTGCCGCCTGCTCGGGGTCGGGCAGGCGCCACTGCTGGGAGGCGGCGAGATCGGGCACGACCCAGGTGTGGCCACTGCTGCTGCCGATGCCTTCGGCGCTGGTCGGCACGAAGCCGATCACGCGGCCCAGCGGGTAGAGCGGATGGTCGGGGCCGACCCCGCTCACGGCGGTGCGGCGCATGTCCATCACGTCTCCGGAGGGGGGTTCCGGCTCTTCCCCGCGCAGTACGGAGTCGGCCAGGTCGACCGTCGCGCAGTCGGCAAATCCGGGCGCGGCGACCTCCGCCAGTTCCTGCGCGGTCGTGGTGACGTCGAGGGTCGTCCCGATCCGGGCTCCCGCCCGGTACAGGAGCAGCAGCCGCTCCCGTACGGTCTGCGCCCGGCCGGTGACGGCCTGCAGTTCGGTGGTGTCCCGCAGGGTGGCGACCGTGCCGGGCGGTCCGCCGCGTTCGCCCGTGGGGCGGAGGTTGACGGCCAGCAGCCGGTTTCCCGCGGGCCTCAGTTCGTCCGTGGCCACCCGGCCGGAGGCCAGCAGCTCCGCGGTGCGGGGGTCCAGCCCCAGTTCCGTCACGGAGCGGCCCTCGGCGTCGGCGGGCAGCCCCAGGAGACGACGGGCCTCGTCGTTGGCCAGGGCCAGCCGGCCGTCGGCGGTGAGGATGAGGACGCCTTCGCGGACGGCGTGGAGCACCGCGTCGTGGTGTTCGTACATCCGGGTCATCTCGGCCGGTCCGAGGCCGCGCGTCTGCCGGCCCAGACGTCGGCTGACCAGGCCCGCGCCACCGGCCGTGAGGGCGAGGGCGACCACTGCGGCGCCGAGAGCGAGCGGGAGGCTCGGATAGGCGAGCCTGTTGATGGTGTCGACCTTGATGCCGACGGACACCAGCCCTGCGGCCGTGCCGTCGCGCCGTTCCACCGGCACCACCGAGTTGACCGCGAGGCCTCGGCTGGCGTTGACGGTGCGCGTGATGGCGTCGCCCTCCAGCGCCTCCTTGTACGGGCCGAGGATGCGCTTGCCGATCAGCGCGATGTCGGGGTGGGTGTAGCGGATGCCGTTGGTCCCGGCCACGACGACGTACTCGACGCCCGTGCTGCGCCGGACCTCCTCGGCACGGGGCTGCAGGATGGCCGTGGGGTCCCTGCTGTCCAGTGCGGCCGCGACTCCGGGCGCGTGGGCGAAGGTCTCCGCGACGCTCAGCGACCGGGTCCGCGCCTCCTTCATGCTGTCCCGTCTGCCCTGCACCACCAGGGCGACGACGGCCGCCACGACGAGCAGCGTCACGATTCCCAGCATGAGGACGAACACCTGGCCGGCCACGGTGTGGACGCTGGAGAGGGTACGCAGCCTGCGGAGCGGTGAGGGCCGCCCGGCACTCGGGCCGGAGGGCGCGGGCTCGTCACCGCCCGGGCGTCCGTCACCGTGTCGATGCGGCTGCCGGGCGGAGTGGCGAAACCGCGTTGCGAACCGACCTGTACCACCCACATCTTCAGGTTTAACACGATTAGCCGGGGCCGCCCCTCGGGGCCTGGGCGTCGTTGATGACCGCTGGACGTGTGAACGGCGCACCGTCAGGGCATATGACGGATTACCGACAGGAGGTGGTGTCAGTGGGCCGCATCAGGATCGTCCGACGCCCCCAGCTTCCGTCCCGGCCGCCGCCGCTCGATCTGCGCACGCCGTCCGGGCGCCCGCTGCCGTACTGACTCCTCTGCCTTCCTCAACCACTCGTCCGTCGCTCTCGGGGCCGCACGCCGTGCGGCCCCGAGGCGTGTTCCGGAGAGGTCCGCCGGAGGGCCGGGCGCCGGAGGACCGCGCGTCGCGTGGGCCTCTGCGGAGGGGGTCGGCCACCCTGCCAAGCAGCGGCACGAACCGGCAGGATGTCGGTGTACAGGGTCGCCGTCCGCGGGCGGTACCGGCCGTCCCAGGAAAGGGTTCCCCATGCGGGAAGCGCACGCAGACCAGTCCGCTCCGTCCGCTGCGGACAAAGGCTCCGTCTCCGGCCCGTCCGAGGAGGCGCAGGTGATCGTGGTGGGTGCGGGGCCGGCCGGGTCGTCCGCCGCCTTCCACCTCGCGAGAGCGGGCGTCGACGTCCTGCTGCTGGAGAAGTCCGTGTTCCCGCGGGAGAAGGTGTGCGGGGACGGCCTGACCCCGCGCGCGGTGCACCAGCTCATCCGGATGGGCGTCGACATCAAGGCCCCCGGCTGGACCCGGTCCCGCGGGATGCGCTGGGTGGCCGGCGAACGGCAGGTGCAGATCGAGTGGCCGGCGCTGGGCGGCTACCCGGACTTCGGTCTCACGCGCAGCCGGCACGACTTCGACGACATCCTGGCCCGTCACGCGGTGGCCGCCGGGGCCCGGCTGCGCACCGGTGTGAAGGTGACGGATCCCGTGACCGACCGGGCCGGCCGGGTCACCGGGGTCACGGCGGTGTCCGGTGCGGGAGACCCGGTGGTTCACCGGGCTCCGGTCGTCATCGCGGCGGACGGCGCCTCGGCGCGGCTCGCGCTCGCGCTGGGGCTGCAACGGGACACGAAGCGGCAGATCGCCACGGCGGCCCGCCGTTACTACCGCAGCCCCGAGCGTTCCCGCGAGGAGTACCTGGAGCTCTGGGCCGACCTCCGCTACCCGCGGAGCGACCGCTATCTGCCGGGTTACGGCTGGATCTTCCCGATGGGTGACGGCCGCGTCAACGTGGGTCTCGGCGCCATCCCCCACCGCCGCCACGGCAAGGCCGACCTGCGGGCCACCCTGGACCGGTGGCTGGCCCGGACACCCGAGGCATGGGGGCTGCGCGAGGAGAACGCGGAGGGGCCGGTCCGCAGCGCCGCCCTGCCGCTGGGCTTCAACCGCCATCCGCTGTACACCAGGGGCCTTCTCCTGGTCGGCGACTCGGGCGGCATGATCAGCCCCTGGAACGGTGAGGGCATCGGCCAGGCGCTGGAGGCCGGGGAGGTCGCGGCCGAGACGGCGGCACTCGCGCTGGCCCTGCCGGCCGGCCCGAGGCGGGAGAGGGCGCTGCATCACTATCCGGTGGAGATGAACCGCCGCTGGGGCAGCTACTACCGGCTCGGCAACACGGCCGCCGATCTGGTGTTCAGCCGGTCGGGATTCCAGCCCGTGCTCAACCGCTACGTGATGGGCTCGCCGTTCCTCCTCAACACGCTGGCCCGGCTGCTCACCAACCTCACGGACAAGCCCTCGCGCGATGTGATCGACCATGTGCTGAACACCGCGGTGCGCCTCGTCCCCGCTCCGCACGCCCGCCGGCGCTGACCGGTTCCGCACCCTTCGCCGGCCTCCTGCGCCGTGCTGGTCGCCTGCACCATCCGGCTCGTCCGCTGCTCGAAGAAGTCGTGGTCGGAGTACGGAACGCCGAGGAGCTCGCAGATGACGGTGGAGGGAACCGGCAGTGCGAACTCGGGCACGAGGTCCGCGGTGGTTCTCCCGTCGGCGAGCAGCGCGTCGATCTTCTCCCCGACGACGCGCCGGATGGCGGGCCGCAGGGAGTTGACCCGCTTCACGGTGAAGCTGGGGATCAGCATGCGCCGCTGGATGTCGTGCTCCGGCGGGTCCATCCCCACCAGCGCGGTCAGCTTGGCGGCGGCCGTGCGCGGGACGGGCACCGGGAAGTCGGGGCGGGTCCGGTCGGAGGAGAGCCGGGGATCGACGAGCAGCCGGCGGGTCTCCTCGTAGCCGGTGACCACCCAGGCGACGCGGCCGTCGTACAGGCGCACTCGCGCGAGCGGCCCTTCCCTGCGCAGCTCCTCGTACCCGGCCGACGGGTGGTAAGGGCAGCCGCGCGTCATCGGGAACTCCGGCAGCCCCACGGTCTCGGTCGTCACGGTGTCGATGCTCATGCGGCCCCCGGGTGCTCGGTTCACAGCCGGGTCTCCGGTGTGAACCGGCATTGTCGGGAAGGCCGGTTAAGAGGTTCTAAAGCCGCCTGCCGGGCGGTGCCGCCCCGTCGGGCCATCGGGCGGCGAGGAGCAGTGCGATGTCGTCGGGACGGTCCGCCGCCTGACGGGCGCGGCCGATCACGTGGTCCGCCGTCTCGTCCAGGGGCGCCGGGCCGCATGCGGCGATGATGCCGCGCAGCCGCTCCACCCCCACGTCGATGTCCGTGCCCGACTCCTCGACCATGCCGTCGGTGTACAGGGCGAGCATCGCGCCGGGCGCGAGGTGCAGGTCGGTGACGGGGTAGGCCGCCTGGGCGTCGACCCCGAGCACGATGCCGCCCGACAGGTCCATGACCTCGGCGGTGCCGTCGGGGCGGCGGAGCACGGGCTGCGGGTGACCGGCCCGGACGGCCTGCGTGAGTCCGGTGGCGGGGTCCATGAGGATGTAGCAGCAGCTGGCGAACTGGCCGGGGTCGAGATCGATGAGCAGCCGGTTGGTGCCGCTCATCACCGCCTGGGGATCGTGCCCACTGAGCGCGAAGGCGCGTACGGCGCTGCGCAGTTGACCCATCGTCGCGGCGGCTGCGACACCGTGGCCCTGTACGTCCCCGATGACCAGGGCGAGCTTTCCGTCGGTCTCGATGACGTCGTACCAGTCGCCGCCGACGTCCATGTCCTGGGTGCCTGCGAGGTACCGGCCCGCGGTGTCGACGCCGTCCACCCTGGGCAGTCCGTGCGGGAGCAGGACGTCCTGGAGGCCGCGGGCCAGGGCCGCCTCGGTGTCGTAGCGCTGGGCCCGTTCCAGCGCCTGCGCGATGAGGCCGGCGAGGGCCGTCAGGACCGTGCGTTCCTCCGGGCTGAAGCCGCGCGGCTGGTCGAAGCCGAGGATGCAGGAGCCGACGTGGCGTCCGGAGGCGATCAGCGGCAGGAAGGCGCGCGCCCCGACGTCCGTGTCCATCGGGATGCCGGGGTACGCGGCGGCCAGGCGCTGCATGGATTCGAAGAAGATGGGGCGTCCGGTGGTCAGCGTCTCGACCCCGGGGATGCGGGCGCCCAGGTCCACGCCGTCGAACCGGTTCAGGAAGCCGTGGGGGAAGCCGGTCTCCCACTCCAGGTAGAGGTGGCGCTCCTTCAGCAGGTAGATCGCGAGCTGGCGGCCGCCGAAGGCGGGCAGCAGTTCCTCGGTGACCACGGCGGACACCTGCCGGGCGGTGACCGCCTCGGTGAGGGCGATGGCCAGGGCGACCGGGCGGTAGAGCGCTGCGGAGCGGTCGGCCGGGGAACCGAGGCCCAGCCCGGGCGACACGACGGAGCCCGGGGCGTAGACCGGCTGTTCTGCGGGGGTCAGTACGGCGGTGACGCCGTCGTGGCCGGGGTACAGGGAGACGGAGAGCCAGGGCGGAGGGGTGCGACGGGCGAGGAAGTGGACCGGGGCGTCGGACAGCATCGCGGCGCGGTAGTGGTCCTCGTAGGCCGGGTTCGCGAACCACGGCAGGGCCTCCCAGAGCACCCGTCCCACCAGCTCCGACCGGGGGTGGCCGAGGATCTCCTCGGCCAGGTGGTTGATGTAGGTGATCCGGGCGAAGCGGTCGAGGGAGAAGATGCCGCGCGGCAGCCGGTCGGCCGCCTCGGCGACGACCGGGCCGATGCCGAGGTCCACCAGGAATCCGGTCAGGTGGGTCGACGCGCCGGAGTCCGCGCCCTTGTCCCGGCGGCCCGAGACCTCCAGCAGGTGTGAGCGTCCGTCGGGGCCGCGGAGCCGCATCCTGCGGACGACGGGACCGCCCGAGTCCGCGGCCTGGCGGGCCAGGGCCCACAGCCCGTACACGTCCTCCGGGGCCAGCCGGGCCGCCAGCGCGTCGATGGTGCCGGGGAACCGGTGTCGTCCCGTACCGAGGATGGAGACCAGTTCGTCGTCGGCGCCGACGACGCCGCTCTCCAGGTCCCAGTCGAAGCGTCCGATCCGCACGGGTGGCGAACTGCCCGCCGGCAGCTGGACGGGCAGTGGCTCCTCGTCCCACTCCACCGCCGTCCCCCCGGACTCCAGAGCGGTCAGCGCTCCACCGAGTCCTTCGGCGATGCTCCGCAGTCTGCGCCGGTCCGTGCTCCCCACGGGTTTCCCGGGGGTCGCCGCGCGCAGCACCACCAGGACGCCGACCGGCTTGCCGCCGCTGAAGACCGGTACGTACAGCGAGCCGAAGGGGAAGGGCAGACCCGCCATCAGCTGGGGGAAGCGGCGCATCGCCTCCTCCGCGTCGGCGAGGTGCACGGCCCGGCCCGACCGGAACGCCTCGGCGACCGGGAACGGCCGGTTCACATGCATCCGCCACCAGGGACGGAACAGGGGACCCGGCAGTCCCGCCAGCACCGCGAGCCGCAGGAGTCCGGGGGTGAGGGAGCCCAGATAGACACCGCCTGCCTGGCCGCCGGTGGATTCGATCGCGTTCACGACAGCCTGGGAGAGCACCAGCGACAGTTCGTCCGGCGCCCGGCCGTTGCGCAGCCTCCCGGACACACTGCTGCCCTCGCTCAGCGGCTTGCGCCGGACCGCGCCGTACCAGGTCACACAGCCAGCATGCTCCCCTGCCGCGGTGGCGCGCACTTCGGAGCGTCCGGCGCGGGCTACCGAAATGCACCTTCCGTCCTTGTATGCAACTCTGAAGTCGGCCCATCGTCCGACATCCGCGAGGAGGCACGATCATGGGCAAGAAGCAGAGCCGGCAGAACCGCGGCGCCCGTAGCGGAGGCCATGAGCACTCCGCGGCCACGGAGGCCAAGGAGCAGACGAGTACGGCGCCCACCCCCGATCCGGTGAAGGCGATCTCGGAGCAGGTCTCCCACAAGCGCGAGCGGAAGTTCGGCCACAACTGACCTCTCGGCGCGCCGGCGCCCACCGCGCGCTCAGGAGCGGCAGCCACCGTCCCCACGGAGACTGCCGCTCCTCGGGCGTGCCGCCTCCCGGACGGCGACCCGCGCCCGACGCACAGCACAGGGCCTGCGCTCGCCGAACGGGCGCAGGCCCTGCGGAGGCGCGGCGGCCCTACTGTTCGCCGGTGGGCGGACGGCGGTCACCGATCTGGTCATTGAGCTTCTGCTGGGCGGAATCGACCTGACCGCGGTACTTGTTGCCCGTCTTCCTGTCGATGAAGTCGCCACCCTTCTCGACTCCCTGGCGGGCCTGGTCGGGGTGCCCCTTGATCAGGCCCTTGATCTTGTCGAGCATGCTCATGACTTTCCTCCTCATGGAACGCTGACTCTCCCAGCATCCATGCGATGCCCCGGCGCCGCATCCGGGACGACAGCGGCCGACGGCGGCCCCGGAACCCCGGGGCGGCCATGCGCGGGCCCGGGGGAAATTACCCATAGGTATGTAGTGACTTCTCACGCGAGCGCCAGTAGAACTCGTTCCCATTCGATCGAGAGTGAGGAACGTCACATGACGGATTCGAGCTTACCCCACAAGAGATCGAGCGAGGTCTCACGTCGCGGATTCATGGCTAGAACAGGTTTCATTCTGGGAGCTGCGGCGCTCTCCGGTCACGCCACCGCCGCCCAGGCGCGCACCACCGGCACAGCGGCGGTGATCGGCAGCGGGGACCATGTCCCGGTTCTGGTCATCGGCACCGGGTACGGAGGTTCCGTCGCCGCCCTGCGGCTCGCCCGCGCAGGGGTCCACGTCCATCTGGTCGAGATGGGGATGGCCTGGGACACTCCCGGGGCGGACGGCAAGATCTTCGCCAACACGACGAATCCCGACGGCCGTTCGTACTGGCTCCGCACCAAGTCCAAGCAGCCCCTCAGCAACTTCCTCGGCTTCCCCATCGACCGGGCCATCCCCCGCTACACCGGCATCCTGGACGCCGAGGACTTCAGCGGCATCACGGTGTACCAGGGGCGCGGCGTCGGGGGCGGGTCGCTGGTCAACGGCGGCATGGCGGTGACGCCCAGGCGCGAGAACTTCGGCGCCGTCCTCCCGTCCGTGAACGCCGACGAGATGTACGCCACCTACTACCCCCGCGCCAACGCCGGGCTCGGCGTCGGCACGGTCGACCCGGCGTGGTTCGACAGCGTGGACTGCTACCAGTACGCCCGCGTCGGCCGCAAGCACGCGCAGCGCTCCGGCTTCCCGTTCGTCTTCGTGCCCGATGTGTACGACTGGGACTACATGGAGCAGGAGGCGGCCGGCACCGCACCCAAGTCGGCGCTGGACGGTGAGATCCTCTACGGCAACAACTACGGCAAGAAGTCGCTGCAGAAGACCTACCTCGCCCAGGCCAGGGCGACCGGGAACGTCACCGTCTCACCGCTCCACCAGGTGACTTCGGTCGCTCCGGCGACGGGAGGCGGCTACACGGTCGTCATCGACCAGCTCCGCACCGACGGGAGCGTCGCGACCACCAAGACGGTCACCGCGGACAAGGTGTTCTTCGCGGCGGGCAGTGTCGGCACGAGCAAGCTGCTGACCCGGCTGAAGGCCACGGGCGCGCTGTCCGGTCTGAACGACGAGATCGGCAAGGGCTGGGGCGACAACGGCAACGTCATGTGCGGCCGCGCCAATCACATGTGGGACGCGACCGGCGCGGTCCAGTCGAGCATCCCCTGCGGCGGCATCGACAACTGGGCCGCCGGAGGCGCGTTCGCCGAGGTCGCGCCGCTGCCGACGGGGATCGAGACGTTCGCCTCGTTCTATCTGTCGATCACGAAGAACCCCCACCGCGCCCAGTTCTCCTGGAACGCGGCCACGGGCAAGGTCGACCTGAACTGGCAGACCGCCTGGAAGCAGCCCTCCATCGACATGGCGAAGACGATCTTCGACAAGATCAACGCCAAGGAGGGAACGATCTACCGGACCGACCTCTTCGGCGTCTACAAGATCTGGGGCGACCACCTCACCTACCACCCGCTCGGCGGCGCCGTCCTCGACAGGGCCACCGACAACTACGGCCGCCTGCACGGCTATACGGGGCTCTACGTCATCGACGGCTCGCTGATCCCCGGCAACACCAGCGTCAATCCGTTCGTCACCATCACGGCGCTCGCCGAACGGAACATCGAGAAGATCATCGCCACCGATCTGTGACGGCGGCCCCTTCGCGCGAACCCACCGGTAGGAGGCGGCGGACCTGCCTCCTACCGGATGCGAGCCGTGACAGGGCCCGCCGGCTGTGCCTCAGTGGCCCGGCAGTACGCACACCGCGTCGAGGCCCAGCACATGATTGAGCCGGCCGAACGCCAGCCAGGAACCGATGCTCATGCTCAGCTCGACGATCTCGTGCTGGCTGTAGTGCGCGGTCATCCGGGCCCAGAACGCGTCGTCCAGACCGTGGTGGTCCAAGGCGTACCGCTCGGCGTACTCCGCCGCCAGCCGGGTCCGGTCGTCGAAGGCATCGGTGGTGCGCCAGTCGTCCACCGCGGCGGCGAACTCCTCCTCGACCTTCTGCCCGTCGCGTTCGGTGCGCCAGTCCAGGCAGAAGAGACAGCCGTTGATCTGCGCGATGCGGAGCCTGGCGGCCTCGAACTCACGGAGTCCGAGCGTGGTGTGCTCGTACACCGACAGCGAGAAGTTCGCGGCGGCCATACCGATGCCGGGGACCATGTCGCCCCACACGTATCCGATCGGCTCCTGGCCCTCGGGGATGTCGATGATCATGACTGCTTCCTTCCGAGTCGGCCGGCTGCGGGACGCAGGGGGACGTCGAGCGCGTCGTAGAGTCCGGGTTCCGCCTCCACCAGCCAGTCGATGGCGTTCACCAGCCGGCCGACAGCGGTGGCGTTGCCGCCCGCCGAGCGGTTCTCGCCCTCGTCGGTGGCCTCGACGGTCACCTCGATGCGCGGGCGTCCCTCGATGATCACCCGGTGGGCACCGGCGCCGTCGGGCGGCGACGGCCAGTCCGGGGCGCACGACGGATGAATGCGCGTGATGTGCTCGATGACGATGCGGGGTTCGCCCTCGACGATGCCCTGCACCTCGAAGCGGACCGCACCCTGGGTGCCGGCCTCGAACTCGCCCATCGTCCTGGTCGTGACGGTGGTTTCGAGCGGCCGCCGGGCCATGGTCTCGCGGATGTCGTCGAGTTCCACGCCCAGGGCCCGGGCCATCAGGCGTATCTGGCCGCCCCACACCATGGTCGGGACGGAGGCCGCGAGCATGAGCGGCTCGTACTCCATGGGGTGTCCCATGCCGATCAGATGGCGGACCGAGTCGGGCTGGTCGTACGTGGAGTAGTCGAAGATCTCCTGGCAGCGGATCGCGTCGACCGTGGTGCCGAGCCCGCTGATCAGCAGGGGCAGTATGTCGTTGCCCCAGCCGGGGTCCACCCCGGAGACGAAGAGCGATCCGCCGCCACCGGCCACGGCGGCCAGCACCGGTTCGCGCAGCTCGGGCGGGGCGCCGCGCTGGTCGTAGAGCGCGTACAGCGCCGGGGTGACGACGACGGCGCCCCCGGCCACCGCCCTGGTGATGTCGGCCAGTGCCTCGTCGGGGCGGATGTCGCCGGAGGCCGCGTACACGACGGCCCGGGGGCTCGTGGCGAGCACCGCCTCGATGTCGTCGGTCGCCGCGACGCCCAGATCGCGGTCCAGTCCGGCCAGGGCGCCCGCGTCGCGGCCCACCTTGCCGGGGTCGTGGACGAGTACGTGCGCGAGCTTCAGGGCCGGATGGGCCTCGACGGCGCGGATGGCCGCGCGGCCGACATTGCCGGTTCCCCAGACCACCGTGGAAATCATGCGGCGGAGGGTAGCGCGCGGGATGAAAGGTTCATAGTGGCATCGCGCACCCGGTTCGGAGCGTGCGGGGACAGGCCCGGGAAGCCCGCCCCGCCCCGCTCCCCCGGGGTGCTACTCGTCGATCGCGGTGCCGTATCCGGCGGCCGTCTCCGCACCTCCGAACGTTCCCGCGTCGAACGTCCACGAGCCGGCTGCCGTCACTCCGCCGGTGCCGGCCGGGAACACCCAGACGATGCCGTCGCCGGCGTTCTCTCCGGGCGCTGCGGTCAGCAGACCGGCCCGCCCGTCCCTGTCGGGGTCGGTCAGCCGCGCCTGGCCGCCCCAGCGGTCACCCTTCTCGGGAACGCCCGGCACGTTCACCGAGTCCTGGTCCCAGGAAGCAGCACCGGAGGCGGTCAGCCCGCCGGCCGCGCCGCGCAGCACCCACACGGCCCCCGCGTCGACGACCGTGCCGATGTCCTCGCCGGGGGCGCCGATGGCCACGTCCGCGTACCCGTCGCCGTCGGTGTCCGCGACGGAGAGGTCAGCGCCCCAGCCGTCGCCGGCCTCCGAGCCGCCGGGGACACCGGAGGTGTCCTGCGTCCACCACACCGGCGGGGTGCCCGGGCCCTCGGCCCCGACCGGCCCGTCGCCGGCGCTGCCGTAGTACACGCCGACCACACCGCCGGTCATCGACGCGCCACCGTCGTCGGGGCTGCGCGGCTCCCCGGTCACGAGGTCGTCGTAGCCGTCGTGGTCGATGTCGCCGGAAGCGACGGCCGGGCCGCCGCGCAGGCCCTGGTCGTAGCGGAGCCCCTGGACCTCGCCGAGGAGGAGTGCGGACCAGCCGTGGCCCGGCTCCTCGCCCACGGTGACGCCGGAGATGACGAGGTCGGCGAGACCGTTGCCGTCGTAGTCGCCGGTGGTCAGGGCCCGGGGTGCGATCTCGCGCCCGGGGGTGCCGGGGACGTGGTTGCTGCTCGAGGTGGCGTTCCGGCGGGTTCCCGGGGCGTACTGGAACAGGGTGAAGTCGGCGCGGTCGGTCACGGCCAGCTGGTCGCCGGGGATGTCGGGGCTGAAGTGCGCGGCGGCGAGAGCATTGCCGAACCGGGCGCCGGCGGCGGGTTCCGCGGCCTGCAGCCAGTCGCTGCCCGAGCCGGAGAGCCCCTGCGCGGAGCCCCACAGGACGACGGCGCCGCCCGCGTCGGTCACCGGTTCGACGTTCTCGCCCGGGAGGCCCACGACGGCGTCGCCGTACCCGTCCCCGTCCAGGTCGCCGGTGGCCAGCGCGGCGCCGAAACCGTCCCCGGCCTCGGCGCCGCCCGGCACCCCGGTGGTGTTCTGGCTGAGGACGGTGCCCCGGGTGGTATTGATGCCGCCCGGCCCGCCGTACTGCACGGTCACGTACCCCGCGCCCTTCTTGCCGCCGACGGTCCCGCCGGGCGCGCCGATGAGCACGTCCTCGTAGCCGTCACCGTTGAAGTCGGCGTCGCCGTCGTCGGCGTGCGTTCCGCCGGGGGCGACGGCGTGGGCGGAGGGCGCGACGGCGGCGGCCCCTGCCATCAGGAGAAGTGAGGCCGCGACAACGGCGGCCGGTCGGTAAGTGCGCACGTGCGGCTCCTCGGTTCAAGGATGACCGGGCGAGACCGGGGGGGGGGGGACGCCGGGAAGAGCCCGTCAGCCTCCTGGCGCCCTGTTGGACCGGCTCCGCGGCACAAGGGTTGTACGGCATCGCAAAAGGGGTGGAAGGGAGCTGCTCAGCTCCCTTCCACCCCTTTTCACGGCTCCGCGCGGGGGCGGTACCGCGGTGGATCAGTAGGCCCCGAAGACGTTGTCGATCGAGCCGTACGTCGCGGCGGCGTAGTTGCACGCGGCGGTGATGTTGGCGACGGGGTCCAGGATGTCCAGCGAGGTGCCGGGCACGTGGTACGCGTCGAACGTGGGCTGGATGACCTGGAGCAGGCCCTTGGACGGGGTGCCCGCGGCGGCGTTCGAGTCCCAGTTGTTGACGATCTGCGGGTTGCCCGAGGACTCGCGCATGATGTTGCGGTGGATGCTGTCGTAGCTGCCGGGGATGCCGTGCTCGGCCATGACGGCGAGGGACTCCTTGATCCAGCCGTCGAGGTCGTCCGTGTACGCCGTGGCGCTCTGCGCGGGCGCGGTCTCGACGGTCTGGGCGGTCTCCTCGGCGACGGGCGTCGCCGTCCGCTGGGAACGGTCGGCGCGGTCGGTGCTCTCGGCACGGTCGCCCGACGGCTGCGAGGCGCTGCCGGAGGTGTTCTCCGCCTTGAATTCGCTCTTGGTCGCGGCCTCGGGGGCGGTGGCCGTGGACTTGGCTCCGATGGTGAGCTTCAGGCCCGGGTGAATCAGGTCGGGGTTGCCGCCGACCACGCTCCGGTTGTCCTTGTAGAGCTGCGCCCAGCCGCCGTCGAGGGAATGCCCGCGGGCGATCTTGGAAAGCGAATCGCCGGAGACCACGGAATAGGTGGTGGACTTGGCGTGCTGCACGGAAATTCCCTTGCCGGCAACGGAAACCGGGGCTGCGGCCTTTTCCGCGACGACCGACTGGACCGGCGCGGCGGAAGCCGATCCGGCCGCGATCAGGGGGAGCGCGAGAACCGCGCCGCCCGCGCTCACGGCGATGAGACCGCGGGTCAGGGGGGTGGACTTGGAACGACGGTGGTGACCCTTGATGGGCATGGCGCTTTTCCTCTCCGCCGCCTGCGAGGTGAGCTGTCGGGTTCGGACTGGAGATGTCCGGCCGCACATGGCGACTTCACCCCTAGCCGCTCCGGATTCCCGGAACGGCGGCAAACCTGGGTCCCCCGCTCCTGCCGTACGTGAGTGGTCGGGTTACCGGACGGCGGCAGGATTCGGCGTTCCGTCCGGATTGACGGTGACCGTAAGCGAGAAAGACCGGGCGGAACAAGCCCGGATTTCCTGATCACAATTGATTCGCAAGATCAATAAAAGGAAATGTGCGATGCCGGTCACATCCGGGCGGGTCAGTTTTCTTGGGGCGCCAGGGAACCGAAGTGTCTGGTTCCGCGTCAGGGGCGGGAAACGTGACGCTGGCCACTGCGCCCGAAACGGGCGATTTGCCCACCCGGAGAAGCCATGCCTCACGGAGGCGTGACGGGAGGGGCATTCTCAACCATTCCGGACAATCGCCTAATTAGGGCACTACGGGATGGACGTCGGCTGCGCGGCCACGCCGGCACGACTGCGCGGCACCACGACCGGTGAACCGTCGCCCGGGGCGGCGAGTACGTCCGCGTCGAGCGCGTACAGCTCCTTCACCAGCGCCTCGTCGACCGTCTCCCGGGGGGCGCCCGTGGCGATGACGCGGCCCCCCTTCATGGCGACGAGCAGATCGGCGTAGCGGGCCGCGGCAACGAGGTCGTGCTGGACCATGACGACGGTGCGACCGGTGGCCGCGACCTCGCGGACGAGTTCCAGGACCTCGACGGCGTGCCCGAGGTCGAGGGCGCTGGTCGGTTCGTCGAGCAGGACCACCGGGGTCTGCTGGGCCAGCACCATCGCGAGCCAGCAGCGCTGGCGCTGACCGCCGGACAGCCGGTCGACGCGCTCCCCGGCCAGCGCGGTGGTCCCGGTCGCGTCGAGTGCGTCGCGTACCGCCCGCTCGTCCTCGCGCGACCACTGGCGCAGCAGCCCCTGGTGCGGGCTGCGGCCGTAGCGCACCAGCCCGGCCACGGTGACCGCCTCGGGGGCGCGCGGCGACTGCGGCAGCAGCGCGACATGGTGGGCGGCCCTGCGACGGCCGGTCCTCCAGATGTCCGTGCCGCCGATCAGGACCGTGCCGGACTCGGGGCGGTGGAGCCGGGCGACGGTCCGCAGCAGGGTCGACTTCCCGCAGCCGTTGGGCCCCACGATCGCGACGACGTGTCCGGCGGGAACGGTGAGGTCGACGTTCTCGACGACGGGCCGGCCCGGATATCCGGCGTGCAGGCCACGGACTTCGAGGCCCGCCTTCGTACCGGTCGGATGCTCGGTCATGTGCGGCTCACGCCTTTCCGGCGGCCGGGTCGGGCCGCAGCAGTACCCACAGGAGGAAGGGGCCGCCGAGGACGCTGGTGACGACCCCGACGGGCAGTTCGACCGGCGCGGCGACACGCCCGATCGCATCGGCCGCGGCGATCAGCGCGGCCCCGGTCAGCGCCGACGCGGTGACCGGGACACGGGTGGGACCGGTCAGCCGCTGGGCGAGGATCGGCGCCGCCAGCGCGACGAAGGCGATGGGTCCGCCGACGCCGACCGCCGTGCCGGCCAGCAGGACGGCGAGAGCGAGCGCGACGGTACGGACCCGTCGCAGGTCGACGCCCAGGGAGCTCGCCACCTCGTCGCCGAAGCGCAGCAGTTGCAGCCGGTGCCCGGCGGCCAGCGAGAGCGGGACGAGGAACAGCAAGGCCACTGCCAAGGGCGTCCCGGCGTCCCAGTCGCGTCCGTTGAGGCTGCCCACGGCCCAGAGGAACACGCCGCCCGCCGTGTTGTCGTTCTCGCGCGACATGATCAGGTCGCTCACCGCGCCGATGAAGGTGGAGATGCCGATCCCGGTCACCAGCAGCCGGTATCCGGCGCTCCCCGCTCCTCCCGCGCACAGGACGACGAGGACGGCGGCGGCCACGGCTCCGACCGGGCCGAGCCACCAGTTGCCGACCATGCCGGTGGCGGATCCCGCGGCGGCGGCCACCACGGCAGCGGTGGCGCCTTCGTTGACCCCGACCAGGTCGGGTGTGGCGAGCCGGTTGCCGGCCAGGGTCTGGGTGAGACAGCCCGCGATACCGAGGGCGGCGCCGACCAGCAGACCGGTGAAGATCCGGGGGAGCCGGAAGTCGCGCACGATCATGACGGTTCCGGCATCGCCGGTTCCGAGGATTCCCGAAAGGGTCTGCGACAGGCTCATTCCGGTCGAACTCGCCATCACCGCCAGGGTGATGAGGAGGACCAGCAGTGGAAGGAGCAGCACGGCGGCGAACGCGCTGCGCCTCGGGAGGAGCCAGGAAAGCGTCCCGGTGCGGAGCACGACACTGTCGGGCGGGGTCACGTCCGTCGGGCAGGGACTCCCGCCATGGACGACCGGGGTCACTTCCTTGATGCCGGAACTCCCGCCATGGACGGCCGGGGTCACTTCCTTCGTGCCGGAACTCCCGCCGTGGACGGCCTGAGCCACGTCCTTCGTGCCGGAACTCCCGCCGCGGACCGCCGGGGTCACGTCCTTCATGCCGGAACCCCCGCCATGGACAGTCGCGAGGAGCGGGCGATCCACACGAGCAGGGGGCCGCCGACGAAGGCGAGCAGCACGCTGACCGGGGTCTCCCAGGGCCGGATCACGATCCGCGCGAGGATGTCCGCGACGATCATGATGTCGGCCGCGATGAGGGCGGACAGGACGAGGGCGGCGGTCATCCGCGCCCCGGCCAGGGCCCGCGCGGCGTACGGCGCGAACAGTCCCAGGAAGGCGATGGGTCCGGCCACGGCCACCGCGCATCCGGCGAGCAGCGAGACGGCCGCGGCGACGACGAGCCGGATCCGGCCGGGATGGTGGCCCAGGGACCGGGCCCCGTCGTCCCCGAGCCCGAGCGCCGCCAGCGGGCGCGCGCAGCCGAGCGCGGTGAGCAGACTCACCGCGATCAGGGGCAGGAGGGGTGCCAGGTCGGAGAGCTCGATGCCCGCGAGCGAACCGATCGTCCAGTAGCGGTAGGTGTCGAAGGTCGACTGGGTACCCAGCAGGACGTACGAGGTGAGGCCGTGAAAGGTGGCGCCGAGCGCCGATCCGGCCAGGACGAGCCGCAGCGGGGATCCACCGCCGCGCCCGGACGCGGCGAACAGGAGGACGGCCGCGCTCGCGACCATGCCTCCGGCCAGGGCCCACACCAGCAACGAGGAGGGTGAGTCCGCGCCGAAGAAGGTGAGGCCCAGCACCACGGCGAAGGCGGCTCCGGAGTTGACGCCGAGGAGCCCCGTCTCGGCGAGCGGGTTGCGGGTGGCGGCCTGCAGGAGGCAACCGGCCGTTCCCAGGCATGCCCCGACCAGGACCGCGGCGAGCGTGCGCGGCAGGCGTACGTCCACGACGGCCAGGCGCAGTTGTGCGTCCGCCCGTGCGGCCGGGTCGCCGACCAGGTAGTCCCAGGCGCCGCCCGCCGAACTCGACCCGGTGCCGATGAGCAGGGACAGCAGGACGAGGAGGGGCAGCAGGAGCACGAGACCGGTTGCCGCCCACACGGCCGCGCGCCCTTCCCGTGGCGGGGTTCCGGTGGGGCGGGACCCGGTGCCGGGCCGTCCCGTTTGCGCGATCGACATATGGTTAGCCTAACCTAAGTAAGCCGGGCGGCCGGCGGTGGGTCCCGAGGGCTCCTCCTGCCCTGAATCGGCGTCAATCGCCCTGCCCCGCCCCCGTTCGGTGCGGCGGAACACGCCGCCCCGAACGAACTCATCACTCGAACACAACGGAGATTCCAGGCCATGGCCCCGAATTCGACCTTCTCTTCCCGCGGTCTCGTCCGCCCCTCGGTGGCGGCCTCGCTGATCGGCATCTGTGCCGTGGCCCTGACCGCCTGCGGGTCCTCCGAGGCCTCGGACGGCGCTGCCGGCTCGGACTCCTCCAAGGCGTCGAGGACCACGCAGGTGACGGACGCGACCGGAACGTCGGTGAAGGTCCCCGCGACGCCCGAACGCGTCGTGGTCCTCAGCGAGATGGACCTGGACGCGGCCCTCGCGCTGGGCGTGAAGCCGGTGGGCCTGACCGCCGGCCGCGGCCAGAAGGGCGCCCCCGGCTACCTCACCGACCAGGCGAAGGGCATCCCCGTGGTGGGTGCGGTCACCGGCCCGGACATCGAGAAGGTCGTCCAGGCCAAGCCGGATGTGATCCTCGCCGGCCAGCTCGCCGACGAACAGGTCCTCCAGCAGTTGCGCAAGGTCGCTCCCACGGTCGTCACGATCGACGGCACCAAGGACTGGAAGAAGGCGCTGACCCTCACCGGCAAGGCGCTCGGCCGGGCCAACAACGCCGAGGCGTTCCTCGCCGACTACGACACCCGGGCCGCGGCCCTCAAGAAGGACCTGGGTGCGGAGGCGGGCAAGAGCGTGTCCGTCGCCCGCTATTCCGCCAAGGGCTCGGCCGTCATGCAGCAGGGCGTGTTCATCAGCGACGTCCTCGACGACCTGGGCTTCACCCGTCCCGGTATCCAGAACGAGAAGGGCGAGGGCCACTCCACGCCGATCAGCGACGAGAACCTCAAGGAGATCGACGGCGACTGGCTCTTCATCGGCACCTTGACCTCCACCGGATCGGACCAGGACCTCGTGGCCGAGCTGTCCAAAAAGCCCGCCTACAAGCAGCTCAAGGCCGTGAGCCGTGGGCAGTCGACCGTGATCGACGGCACGAAGTGGACGAGCCTGGGCGGCGCGCAGGCGGCCGTCTCGGTGCTCGACGACATCCGCAAGGCCATGGTCAAGTGAGTCCGGCCCCGGAACTCACCGGCCGGCTCGCCCTCGTGACGGGGGCGGGCCGCGGGATCGGCGAGGCCGTGGTGCGCGCCCTCGTCGAACGCGGTGCACGCGTCCTGGCCACCGATCTCGCTCCCGACGGTGTCACCGCGCTCGCCCGCGAGTACGGCGAGCGGGTCGCCGCCCGTGCGCTCGACGTCACGGACGCCACAGCCGTCGAGGCGCTCGTCGCCGAG
Organism: Streptomyces sp. NBC_00236; assembly: GCF_036195045.1. Classification (NCBI taxonomy): domain Bacteria; kingdom Bacillati; phylum Actinomycetota; class Actinomycetes; order Kitasatosporales; family Streptomycetaceae; genus Streptomyces; species Streptomyces sp. NBC_00236. The sequence goes on from NZ_CP108100.1 coordinate 622,593, forward strand.
GCGGAGGACACGCTCGGCCCCCTGGACATCGCGGTCAACGTCGCCGGTGTGCTGCGGTGTTCGCCGGTCGCCGAGCTGACGGACGAGGACTGGGCGGCCACCTTCGCCGTCAACACCGACGGGGTGTTCCACGTATCGCGGTCCGTGTCGCGCCGGATGGCCGGACGCGGAACGGGCAGCATCGTCACCGTCGCGTCCAACGCCGCGGGCATCCCCCGCACGAACATGGCCGCGTACGCGGCGTCGAAGGCCGCGGCCGTCATGTTCACCAAGTGCCTCGGCCTCGAACTGGCCCCCCTGGGCATCCGCTGCAACACCGTGTCGCCGGGCTCGACCCTCACCGACATGCAGCGCGGCATGTGGCCGGCCGGCGGCACCCAGGACGAGAAGGCCGCCGCCCAGCGGGTCATCGACGGGGACGGGGCGAGCTACCGCACCGGCATTCCGCTCGGCCGGATCGCCGACCCGTCCGACATCGCCGAGGCCGTCGCCTTCCTCGTGTCCGACCGCGCCCGCCACATCACCCTGCACGACCTCTACGTCGACGGCGGCGCCACGCTGCGGGCCTAAGGGCTGTCTTTCGTCTGGATCGGGCCGGGTTTTCGCGGGCCCGATCCACATCGAAGACGACCCTGACCCGCCCGCCAGAACCCTCCGACAGCGGATCGCAGCCCTCCCCCACTGGAGACAGGAAGACATGTCTGCCTCACTGCGCGTACCCACCGCCCCGCACCGGGCCACCCCCCGCATCTCCCCTCCCTCCTCCCCCTCACCCGGCGACGCGACCGCGCTGCTCGACGCCTACCGGCCCGGCACGGACCGCTTCCTCGCCTCGTCGCGCCAGACCCTGCTCGCCTCCGGCACCGCCGCCGAAGTACCGCACGATTCGCGGCCGTTGAGCGCCCGGGTGCATGAAGTGCTCGATGCCCGGCGGCGGGCCGGGGACCCGGCGCCGATCGTCGTGGGAGCGCTGCCCTTCAGCCCGGACGCCCCGCCCTCGCTGGCGGTCCCGCAGTCCGTGCGCCGGGCGTCGGCCCTGTGCGAGGACCCGCTCATCGCACTCCCCGGCCCCGCCACGGAACCCGGCACCTGGGAGACCCGCGAGGTCCCGGCGGCCGACGACTACGCCGCCTCGGTGGCAGCGGCCGTGCGGCGGATGCGTGCCGGGGAGTTCGACAAGGTCGTCCTCGCCCGCACCCTGGAGCTGACGTCCTCCCGCGACCTCGATCTGCCCGCCATGCTGCGCCGGCTCGCGCAGCACGATCCGAAGGGCTACACCTTCGCGGTTCCCAGCGGGCCCGGCCGCACCCTCGTCGGAGCCAGTCCCGAACTCCTGGTCGCCCGCTCCGGCAACGTGCTCACGGCCAACCCGCTGGCCGGGTCCGCGCCGCGCAGCAACGATCTGGCCGAGGACGTCCGGCGCGCGGCCACCTTGCTGGAGTCCCCCAAGGACCTGCACGAGCACGCCGTGGTCGTCGCCGCCGTCCGGGAGGCCCTGGCCCCGTTCTGCGTGAGCCTCGACGTGCCCGAACGCCCCACGCTCGTACGGACGGCAGCCATGTGGCACCTGTCGACGACCGTCACCGGCACGCTCGCGGACTCCGCCACCTCCTCCCTCGACCTCGCCTCGGCGCTGCACCCCACACCGGCGGTGTGCGGCACCCCGACCGACACGGCCCGCGCCGTCATCGCGGAGTCGGAACCCTTCGAGCGCGGCGCCTACACCGGCATGGTCGGCTGGCAGGACGCGGACGGGGACGGCGAGTGGGTCGTGACGATCCGCTGTGCGGAGGCCGAGGGCCGCTCGCTCCGGCTGTTCGCCGGCGCCGGCGTGGTGGCCGCCTCCTCGCCCGAGGCGGAGACCGCGGAGACCGGCGCCAAGTTCCGTACCTTCCTCAGCGCCGTGGGCGCAGCGCTGTGAGCGCCGCCCCGCAGGACGACGCGCCGACCTGGCCCGAGGGCTTCGCCGAGCGCTACCGTGCGGCCGGCCACTGGCGCGGTGAGACGTTCACAGGAGTGCTCCGGGCGCGCGCCGCCGCCCACCCCGACCGGGTGGCGGTCATCGACCCCGCGGACGGGCGCCGCACCCGGACGTACGGCGAACTGGACGAGCGGGCCGCCCGGCTGGCGGCGGGGTTCGCCGCGCGGGGCATCGTCAAGGGCGACCGGGTCGTCGTCCAGCTGCCGAACGTCGCCGAGTTCATCGAGGTGGTCTTCGCGCTCTTCCGGATCGGTGCGCTGCCCGTCTTCGCCCTGCCCGCCCACCGGGAGACGGAGATCGGCTACTTCTGCTCGTTCACCGGGGCCGTCGCCTATGTGATCCCTGACCGCCACGCCGGCTTCGACCACCGGGAACTGGCGACCGCGGTGCGGGAGCGGACCCCCGGCCTGCGGCACGTGTTCGTCGTCGGTGACCCCGGCGAGCACACCGCGCTGTCCGACGTGCCGTGCGAGGAGTCCGGTCCGGTCGACGGGCCCGAGCCGCACGACCTGGCCTTCCTCCAGCTCTCGGGCGGCACGACGGGAGTGCCGAAACTCATCCCCCGTACGCACGACGACTACATCTACTCGCTGCGCGGCTCCAACGAGATCTGCGGTGTCGACGAGGACACCCGCTTCCTCGTCGTGCTGCCGGCCGCGCACAACTTCCCGATGAGTTCGCCGGGCTGGCTGGGTGCGCTGTACGCGGGCGGCACGGTCGTCCTGTGTCCGCGGCCCGATCCGGCGACTGCCTTCCCGCTCGTGGAGCGGGAGCGGGTCACCATGACGGGCGTGGTGCCTCCGCTCGCCCTGGTGTGGACCGAGGCGGCGCCGGACACGGAGCACGACCTGTCCAGCCTGGAGCTGGTCCTCGTCGGAGGCGCCAAGTACAGCGAGGCTGCGGCCCGGCGCCTGGAGCCCGCGCTCGGCTGCCGGCTCATGCAGGTCTTCGGGATGGCCGAGGGCCTCGTCAACTACACCCGGCTGGACGACGACCCGGAGACCGTGGTCACCACACAGGGCCGGCCGATCTCCGATGACGACGAGATCCGGATCGTGGACGACGCCGGACAGGACGTGGCAGAGGGCGCCTACGGGCATCTGCTGACCCGTGGCCCGTACACGATCCGCGGCTACTGGCGCGCCCCCGAGCACAACAGGACGGCTTTCACCGAGGACGGCTTCTACCGCACGGGCGACATCGTGCGCCGCACCCCGGACGGAAGTCTCGTGGTCGAGGGGCGGGCGAAGGACCAGATCAACCGGGGCGGCGAGAAGGTCGCGCCGGAGGAGATCGAGAACATCATCCTCGCCCATCCCGCCGTGCACGACGTGTCGGTGGTCGGCGTCGCGGACGCGTTCCTCGGTGAGCGCACCCTCGCGTACGTGATCCTGCGCGAGGACGCCCCGTCGCTGAGGCCGGTGGCCGTGAAACGGCATGTGCGCGAGCGCGGTGTCGCCGCGTACAAGGTTCCCGACCTGGTCGAGTTCGTCGACGTCTTCCCGCAGACCGGAATCGGCAAGGTCAGCAAGAAGGGGCTGCGCTCGGGGACCGTTCCGCCACCCGGCGCCGCCCCCGCCGAACAGCACCGAGCCCGCACCGCGCGGCACTGAAAGGCTTCCCCCATGGCACTTCCCGCCATCGCTCCCTATCCCCTGCCCGGCGCGGACGACCTCCCCGCGAACCGCGTCGCGTGGACCGTCGACCCCGCACGCGCCGTGCTCCTCGTCCACGACCTCCAGAACCACTTCCTCGGTGCGTACCGCTCCGGCGAACAGCCGCTGACCGGCATGCTCGGCAACACGGCCCGCATCATCGGCGAATGCCGCGCCGCCGGCGTCCCGGTGGTCTACTCGGCGCAGCGCGGCGGCCAGACCGCCGAGGAACGCGGTCTGCAGCTCGACTTCTGGGGGCCCGGCGCGGCCGATGACGCCGAGGCCCTCGCCATGCCGGAGTCCGTCGCACCGGCTGCCGGTGACACGGTGCTCACCAAGTGGAAGTACAGCGCGTTCGTCCGGACCGAACTCGAGTCCCTGATCCGGGGGTCGGGCCGCGACCAGCTCGTGATCACCGGTGTGTACGCGCACATCGGCGTGCTGATGAGTGCCGCCGACGCATGGATGCGGGACATCCAGGCGTTCGTCGTGGCCGACGCGGTCGCCGACTTCTCGCGCGCGGACCACGACATGGCGCTGCGCTGGGCGGCGGGCCGCTGCGCGGTCGTGACCACCACCGACGCCCTTCTGAAGGAGATCTGAGCACCATGGCCCTCACCCTGGAGCAGATCCGCAGCGACATCGCCGAGTCCCTGGGCGAGGACCCCGCGGACATCCCCCTCGACGAGAACCTGCTCGACCACGGGCTCGACTCGATCCGCATCATGGCGCTGCTCGGCGGGTGGCGTCGCGATCACGATGTGCGCGCCGACTTCGCCGATCTCGCCGAACAGCCCTCCGTAGAGGCCTGGGCCCCGCTGCTGGGGGTCTCATGACGGTCCTGCTGGCCGGCACCGTCGGCATCGCACCGGAGGGGCCGGACACCGTACTGCCGCTGACCGCCGCCCAGTCGGGCATGTGGTACGCGCAGTCGCTCGATCCCCTCAGTCCGGCTCAGAACACTGCGGAGTGCCTGGAGATCGACGGACCGCTCGACCAGGAGCTGTTCGCCGCGGCCCTCCGGCAGGTCGTCGCCGAGACGGACGCGCTGCGCGTCCGGGTCGAGGACGGGCCGGAGGGGCCGCGGCAGACCGTCGCGGCCTCGGTGGAGCTGCCGCTCACCGTGCACGATCTGCGGGACGCGCCCGACGCGGAAGGGCAGGCGGAGGCGTGGATGCGCGCCGACCTCGCCGAGCCCTGCGATCTCGCGGCGGGCCCGTTGTTCCGCCACGCACTGTTCCGGGTCGGCCGGGAGCGCTGGCTCTGGTACCAGCGGATCCATCACCTCGTCATGGACGGCTTCGGCTACTCGCTGCTCGTCCGGCGCACGGCCGAGGTGTACTCGGCGCTCGTCGGGGGCCAGGACCCCTGGCCCCGGACGTTCGGGACGCTCGCCGGCCTCGTCGCGCAGGACGCCGCCTACCGGTCGTCGGAGGCGTTCGCGGCGGACCGCGCCCACTGGTCCGACGCCTTCGCCGACCGGCCGGAGGCACCCCGTCTGGCGGGTCGCGGCGCGCTGCCGTCGCGTACGTTCCTGCGCCGCACCGCCCACCTCGGTCCCGAGGCGACCGACCGGGTGCGGGAGCTCGCTACGCAACTCCGCGCCACCTGGCCGGAGGTGCTGATCGCCGCGCAGGCCCTCTACACCTCACGGGCGACCGCCCGCTCCGAGGTGGTGCTCGGGCTGCCCATGATGGGCCGGGTGGGATCGGTGGCCCTTCGGGTGCCGGGCATGGTGATGAACGTGCTGCCGCTCCGGGTCACCGTCACCCCCGGCGCGAGCTTCGCCGGACTGGTGCGCCAGGTCGTACTGGGTGTCCGCGCGGTCCGCCGCCATCAGCGCTACCGCTACGAGGACATCCGCCGCGACCTGCGGCTGCTCGGCGAGAACCGGGGCCTGGTGGGCCCTCTCGTCAACGTGATGCCCTTCGACTACGACGTCGACTTCGCGGGTACGCGGGCCCGGGCCCGCAACCTGTCCGCGGGCTCGGTCGACGACCTGACCGTCAACATCTACGACCGCGCGGACGGCCGCGGGCTGCGCATCGACCACGACGGCAATCCGGCCCTGTACGACGAGGACGCCCTCGCCGCCCATCAGGAGCGCTTCCTGCACCTCGTGGAACGGCTGACCGCCGAGGACCCGCACGCGGCGCTCGCGGCGCACGGAATCGCGACGCCTGCCGAACACGCGCTGGTCGTAGAGCAGTTCAACCGAACGGACCGCGCACTGCCGCCGACGACGCTCATCGGCCCGATCGAGGCGCAGGTCGCCCGCACTCCGGACGCGACCGCGCTCGTCTACCGGGACGTCTCCCTCACCTACGCGGAGCTGAACACCCGCGCCAACCGCCTGGCCCGCCACCTGCGGACCCTCGGCGCCCGGCCGGGTGCCGTGGTGGCGGTGGCGGTGCCGCGCTCGGTGGAGCTGGTCGTCTCGCTCCTCGCGGTACTGAAGGCGGGGGCCGCCTGTCTGCCGCTCGACCCGGAGTACCCGGCGGAGCGCATCACCTACATGCTGACGGACGCGGCTCCCGTCTGCGTGATCACCGACCGGGCGGACCGTCTCGCCGACGACACGACGACGGTCAGGGTCGTCCTGAACGGCCTCGACGTCTCCGGGTACCCGTGGTGCGATCCGTCGCGCCCGCTGACACCCGCGCATCCGGCGTACGTCATCTACACCTCGGGGTCCACCGGACGTCCGAAGGGCGTCGTCGTGTCGCACGGCGCGATCGACAACCGGCTGCGCTGGATGCAGGACGCCTACGCGCTGACGACGGACGACCGGGTGCTGCAGAAGACGCCCTCGTCGTTCGACGTGTCCGTGTGGGAGTTCTTCTGGCCGCTGCGCGAGGGCGCGGCGCTCGTCGTCGCGGAACCCGGCGGCCACAAGGACCCCGCCCATCTGGCCCGGCTGATCCACGAACAGGCCGTCACCACCTGTCACTTCGTACCCTCGATGCTCCAGGTCTTCCTCGCGGAGGCGGACCCCGGAGCGTGCGCCGGACTGCGCCGGGTCTTCTGCAGCGGGGAAGCCCTGCCCCGGGAGACCGCGCACGCCTTCGGGCGCGCTCTCCCGCACGTCGGACTGCACAACCTGTACGGGCCGACGGAAGCGGCCGTGGACGTCAGCTTCCACGCGTGCGCGCCGCACGACAGCGGGCCCGTGCCGATCGGACAGCCCGTGTGGAACACCCGGCTGTACGTACTCGACGCCGGGTTGCGACCCTGCCCGCCGGGGGTTCCCGGCGAGCTGTACCTGGCGGGCCGTCAGCTCGCCGAGGGCTATCTGAACCGGCCGGACCTGACCGCCGGCCGCTTCGTCGCCGACCCCTTCGCCGGCTCGGCGCGGCGGATGTACCGCACGGGGGACCTGGCGCGCTGGACGGAGCAGGGTGAGGTCGAGTACCTCGGCCGCACGGACCACCAGGTCAAGCTGCGCGGGCAGCGCATCGAACTCGGCGAGATCGAGGCGGCGCTGGCGGCCCGGCCGCGGGTGGACGGGGCCTGCGCCCTGGTGCGCGAGGACCGGCCGGGCGACCAGCGGCTCGTCGGTTACGTGACGGGAGGCGCCGATCCCGCCGAGGTGCGGGCGGCGCTCGCCCGGGAACTCCCGGAGCACATGGTGCCGTCGGCGGTCGTGGCGCTCGACGCGTTCCCGCTCAGCCCCAACGGAAAGCTGGACCGCCGCGCGCTGCCCGCCCCCGTCTTCACCGGCGGAGGCGGTGTCCGCGTGATGAGCGCCCGTGAGGAGGCGCTGGCGCTGCTGTTCGCGGAGGTGCTCGGAGCGGCAGCGGTGGGGCCCGACGACGCGTTCTTCGACCTCGGCGGGACCTCGCTGCTCGCGGTCCGGCTCGTGGCACGGGTGCGGGAGGAGTTCGGTGCCGAGCTGACGATCGGTTCGCTGTTCGAGGCGTCCACCCCGGCCGCGCTCGCCGCCCGGATCGACGGTGCGGGGCCCGCGGCCGAGGATGCCCTGGACGTCGTCCTGCGGCTGCGCGGCGGCAGCGCCAGGGCTCCGCTCTTCGCCATCCATCCGGCGGGCGGCATCGCCTGGTGCTACGCCGGGCTGGCAGCGCGTCTGGGTCCGGATCAGCCGGTGTACGGCATCCAGGCGCGCGGCCTGGTCCGTGACGAACCGCTGCCGCGGACACTCGAGGAGGAGGCGGCCGACTACGTCCGGCGCATCCGGGAGGTGCAGCGGCACGGCCCGTACCGGCTGCTGGGCTGGTCGGTGGGCGGGGTGCTCGCACACACGGTGGCGGTGCTGCTCCAGGAGTGCGGCGAGGAGGTCGAACTCCTGGCCCTGCTGGACGCGTTCCCGGCCGAGCAGTGGCGGGAGCGGCCGGCGCCGGAGGAGGGCGACGCCCTCACCGCGGTACTGCGGATGGCGGGATTCGAGCGCACCGGCGAACGAACCCGCGGGGACGTGCTGGCCACGCTGCGCCGGGCGGGCAGTCCGCTCGCCGGGCTCAGGGACCGGACGCTGTCGAAGATCGTCGACATCGTGCCCAACCATGCCCGGATGATGCGTGAGCATGTGCACCGCGGTTACGAGGGCGACCTGCTGTTCTTCACCGCGGCGGCGCCGCGGGCGGAGGACTGGCTGACCCGTGAGGCGTGGCGCCCGCACGTGTCGGGCGCCGTCGTGAACCACGATCTGGACTGCACCCACCCGCAGTTGATGCGGGAGCGCTTCCTCGACACCATCGGGGAGGCACTCGCCGCCCGGCTGAAGGAGCTGGACGCCTGACTTGACCGTTGGCCTCGGGGTCCGAGGTCAACGGTCAAGTCAGCCGGGGCACCCGCCCCCTTCGTCGCGGTCAGACGGAGGGGGCGCCCGGGTTCAGGAGGTCCACGAGGCCGTCCGCGAGTTCCGTGCGCCAGCAGAGGTAGTCGTGGCCGCCGTTGAACTCCCGGTAGGAGGCGTCCTCGTAGCCCGCGGAGGCCAGCGTGTCGCGCAGTCGCCTGGCGGCCGGCAGGGCGACCCACTCCTGCTCGCCGAAGGAGAGCCAGAACCGGACCGGCAGACGCGGGGATTCGGCGATCCGGGCGGTGAGCCACTCGGCGTCCGGTCCGTCCGGCCACCAGAACGATCCGGACTGCGCGAGGACGTTACCGAAGCGGCCGGGTGCGGTGAGGGCGGCGTAGGCGGCGGTGAGCCCGCCCAGGCTCTGTCCCGCGACGACGGTGCGTGCGGGATCGGCCGTGACCGGGAGGCGAGCGGCCGTCCAGGGAAGCAGTTCGTCGTCGAGGAAGGCGACGAAGTCCCGGCTGCAGGCGAGGTCCGTCCAGCGGGTGGCCACGTCGACGGAATCCGGCAGCAGGGCCACCAGCGGGGGGATGCGCCCGTCGGCGATCAGGTTGTCCAGGAGATGGGCGAGCCCGAGGTGCGGCTGCCAGTGCTCCCCGTCCAGGAGGACGAGCACCGGCAGATCCGCCGCCCCGGGCGCACCGGCCGGCCGGTACGTCCAGACGCGCCGGTTCCCGCCGAGCCGCTCGGAGGGGACCTCGTGCACGGACACGCCGCCCCGGGCGGCATCCGGCCGCGGCAGCCAGTCCCGGGCGCTCGGGGCAGCCGGGAGTTCGGCGCAGGAGACCGGGTCGCCACCCCAGCGGCGGGGCAGCGAGCGGAGGTTCAGCGGATCGGGACGGCGCCGGGTGCGGAGCAGGCGCCAGTAGTCGGCGGCCTCCGGTCCGGGGCCGTCGCCCTCGTCGACGTAGAAGTCGTACGTGCCCCGCCAGTCGTGCCGCAGCCTCAGCGTCCAGTGCCACACATCGGTGCCGGGGACGTGTTCCATGAGGTTGCCCTCGGGGTCCCGCGGGTCGCCGAGCTTGTTGGGCAGCACCTGGACGGCGCGGGTGCCAGGGGCTCCGCGCCACAGGAACGTCACGGCCGCATGGTCGTCGCTGCCCAGCGGGTCGGGCCCGACGAGCGGTGTGCCGGAGGCGGCCACCCCGGCCCAGAACTGCTCAGTACCGCCCGGGTCCGGGAGGGCGCGGACGGGCTCCGCGAGACGGGTCAGCGGTTCCGGCCGTGCCGTCCGGGGCGGTCGCTGGGGGGCGTCCTTGGGCGGGACGGACGTGATCATGAGAGGGGCTCCGAATAACGAGGCGATCAACTTAGGGTTACCTTACCTTTCGGGCGACAGGGGCCCCGCCGCAGGCATGCCCACCCGCGGCGCCGACCTTGCCCTCCCGCACCCCCACGCACGGCGCCCGACCGCCCCTCCCACACCCCCACACCCCCACACCCCCGGCCGCACTCCGCGCCCCCCGGACCGGAATCGGCCGCATCGCCGCATGGGCGAGCCGACCGCCGGCCGCGACGCGGCGCTCGGCCTCCGGCCAGGACCGACCCGCCCGAACCTCCCCCGCACCCGGTCGAGTTGTTAGCCAGGTCACACACCTGAAAGAGCATTACTTAGGTAAGGCTAAGCTAACTTTCGAAGTGCAGATCGCCATGAAACACCTTCAGGGAGATGACCCCAGCATGACTTCACCCACCCGCAGCCTGCGCCGCACCGGAACCTCCGCGGCCATTGCCGTCGTGCTCGCCGCAGGCAGCACCGCGGCACTGACGGGCACCGCGACCGCTCAGAGCCGGCCGGCCGGCCCGGCGGTCACCACGGCGCCGGTCACGAACGGGCTCTACCAGTCCTCCTACTCGGAGCGGAACCACGTCCTGTGGACCACCTCGTCGGTGGGGCGGCCCCCGGTGACGAACTCCGCCCTGACGAAGGTGGATCCGCTGACCCTGAAGGTGAAGGCGACCTGCACGCCGCCGGTCACCGACGCGGCCACCGGCGCCGTCGAGGCGGTCTACGGTGTGGCGGTCGACGACGAGCACAACACCGTCTGGACCACCAACACCCGCAACAACTCGGTCGCCGTGTACAGCCAGCGCACGGGCAAGCACCTCGCCACGCTCCCGAACGTGGCCCACGCCCGGGAGATCGTCGTCGACGAGCGCCACGACACCGTGTGGGCGAGCTCCTACGGTGACGGCACGCTCGTCGCCTTCGACAGCCGCACCCTGAAGGAGCAGAAGCGCGTCACGGTCGAGGGATCGGGCCCGGCCGGCCTGGCTCTGGACGAGAAGTCCGGCACGGTCTACGCCGCCGACCTCACCAACGACCAGATCATCCAGGTCGCCACGGGCTCCACCGCCCCGCGGCTCATCCCGGCCGGTGACGGCCCCATCTCCGTCTCCCTGTCCAAGGACGGCCGCACCGCCTACACCGCCAACCAGACCGGCGGGGACATCTCGGTCGTGGACCTGCGCAAGGGCCTCGTCACCAAGTCCGTCACCACCGGTGCGGGCCCGCTGTCCGTCGCCACCGACACCCGCACGGGCAACGTGCTGGTGGCCAACCGCACGGACGCCACCGTTTCCGTCGTCAGCCCGCGCAAGGGCGCCGTCGTGGAGACCGTGAAGGTCGGCGCGAACCCCAACCACATCGAGATCGCCGGCGGCTCCGCGTACGTCGTCGACAAGTCCGGTGCGGGCGCCGACGGCAAGGACCAGCTGCACCGCATCCGCCTCGCACGCTGACGTCCCCCACCCACCGCAGGGGTCCGGCCCACCGCGCCACGCGGCGGGCCGGACCCCTGCGGTTCCCTGCGCCCGGACCTCAGCCTCCGCGGCGCGGCCGGTCGATCACGTACCGGCACTCAGGGGCAGGAGCTGGGGGCGCTTGGCGGTGCGGCCGTCTCCCGATGACCTGCCGCGCAGCCGGCGCCCGAGCCACGGGCCGAGGAAGGCCGCGGCCCAGCGCACTTCGGCTCCGGCGGACTGCCAGCCGGCCGGGAGCACTTGGGGTGGCAACGGGTGCGTCCAGGTGTTGTCACTGCGGGGCAGATCGATGGCCTGGGCGACGGCTGCGGCGATCCGCGCGTGGCCGAGAGGGCTGGCGTGGAGCCGGTCCACGCTCCACAGCCGTGGGTCGGTGGCGACGGGGTGCTGGGCGATTTCGGCGACGGCGACCCCATGGCGGGCCGCCGCGGCTCGGATGAGGGTGTTGAGCTCCGACACCCGGCCCCTGACGGGCCGCGCAATGGGCGCGATCTTCCCCACGTCGGGGATGGTCAGGGTCGCCACCTGCGCCCCGGCGGCAGTGAGCGCGGCGAACATCTCCTCCAGGTGCCCGGCCACCTGCGCGACGTCCACCCGCGGCCGCAGCAGATCGTTGACCCCGGCCACGACGGTGGCCAGGTCGGGGCGCAGCGCGAGTGCCGCTTCCAGCTGTTCGGCACGGACCTGTCCGGCGACCCGGCCCCGCACGGCCAGATTGGCGTACTGGAGACCGGGGCTGACGGTGGCGAGGTGCTCAGCGAGCCGGTCGGCCCAGCCGCGCAGGCCGACGATGTCGTCCCCGTCGCCGACCCCTTCGGTCTGGCTGTCGCCCAGCGCGACGTAACGCAGGTACTCACCGCCCGGCATGAGCCGCCTGCCTCTCCCGCAGCACGGCCGCGATCCGCAGGCACCAGTCCCGGTGGCCCTGCTCGAAAGCCACGCCCCGCAGGCACGTCAGGTACGGCCCGACGCGCTCGCCGTGGCGGAGGAACTCCTCCTCGTCCGCCTCCCCGCGCATCTGCCGGAGCAGGCCGTCGAGGAGCGCGATCTTCGCGTCCGCCGCGGCCACCCGCTCATCGAGTTGCGCGATGACCTGTGCGGTGCCGATGCGGTCGGCGGACTGGACCTTGACGAGCAGGTCGTCACGGATGAACGACGGCTTGGACGTGGTCGCGGCGAACTTCTCCAGCTCGTCGCGGCCGGCGTCGGTGACCCGGAAGACACGTTTGTTGGGCCGGGTCTCCTGGACCACCTGCCGGCCCTCGACCAGGCCTTCCTTCTCCAGCCTGGCCAGTTCGGTGTACAGCTGCTGGGGCAGTGCGTGCCAGAAGTTCGCGACGCCGACGTCGAACGCCTTCGCCAGTTGGTATCCGCTGAACTCGCCGTCCAGCAGCGCCGCCAGCACGGCATGTCGCAAGGCCATCGAAGCAGCCCCTCCCTCTCCTCACCGGTCGGCGCGGTGACACCGGCCGCGAGTCATCGTACTCAAGAATATGACTACTCAAGTCCTTGAGTACAGGCGACGACACTGCCGTGCGGAGCGACGGGAAGGGCTGCGAACCGAAGGGCGGGCCGCGCCTACGAGGCCGCGGGCGTCACCGCATGGCTTCCGTACGGGCGCGTGATGATTTCCATTCCATGACCTGCGGGATCCATGAAATACAGCCCGCGCCCGCCGTGGTGGAAATTGATCTCGCCCGGCATCTTGAGATGCGGATCGGCGTAGTACGTGATTCCCGCGTCCTGAATACGCCGCAGCGCGACATCGAACTCGGTGTCCCCGATGAGGAACGCATAGTGCTGCGGGACGATCGACTCGGACGGAATGGTGGCGAAGTCCAGCGTGACGCCGTTACTGAGCAGGACCGGAATGAACGGCCCCCACTCGGCGCCTACTTCGAGATCCAGAAGATGGGCCAGGAACTCGGCGGATTCCCGGTTGGACCGGGCGTGGACGATCGTGTGATTCAACTCGACAGACAAAGCGGAATGCCTCCGAAGGCATCTCCCGGACACCTCCATGCCTCACCCGGCCGGTGACCGACACGCGATGTCCGCCTGCGATCATAAGAGCGTCCCACCCGCCTGTCGAGTCATATCCGCCACTCCGCCCTGCCTTCAGGGCGGCGCACCCCGACATCACCTCGGTGTACGCAGCCCCTTCGGTGTGGGCCGGCCCCACTGGTCCCGGTTGATGAAGCGGCTGAAGCCTCGCCAGGAGTTGGGGCCCATGACGCCGTCGATGGGGCCGGTGCAGCCGTGGGCGGCCGCCAGTCGTTGGACCGCGGCCCAGGTGTCGGTTCCGGGGATTCCGTCGAGGGGTCCGGTGCAGCCCCGGTTCCGCATGTTCAGCTGGAGCGCGGCGGTGGTGCGGGGGCCGGGACCCCCGCACCACCGCCGGTACCCCGCACCACCGCCGGTACGACCCGCAGCAACAAGAAATCCCCGGTCCGCAATTGCGGACCGGGGATTCTCCCGAGTATATTGAGCGTTTCTGTGCGCCCACAGAAACGGCCCCGCACGGGGGGCCACTAAGAAACACCATATCCGCCAGGGAGCAATGTTGTCAACTCGGGAAAGCGCCGAATTGCAGAAGGAGCAGGAATTCATCGACCGGCTCTACGACCGCGTCGACGCGGTGCGCGGAGTCGCCGCCCAGCATGTCGAGGACGCGCTGACGCCGGTCGGGACCGGGCTGCAGGCCCGTCTCGAGCGTGATGTGCTCGTCGCCGAACGCTCCGGGCTGCTGGCGGCCCTGAACGCGGTGGACGGCTCGCTGTGTTTCGGCCGAATCGATCTCTCCGACGGCACCGCGCACCATATCGGCCGCATCGGAATCCGCGAGGACGACACCGCACATACGCCGCTGCTCATCGACTGGCGCGCGCCGGTCGCCCGCCCCTTCTACCTCGCCACCGGTCACACCCCCATGGGGCTGCGCCGGCGCAGGCACATCACCACCGAGGGCCGCGACGTCACCGAGCTCCACGACGAGATCCTCGACGTCGGGGACCGGCAGCGCACCGGGTTCGAGGACCCGAGCGGTGACACCGTGCTGCTGGCCGCCGTGAACTCCGCCCGCACCGGGCGCATGGGCGACATCGTGCGGACCATCCAGGCGGAGCAGGACCGCATCATCCGCGCACCGCACCGCGGTGTGCTCGTCGTCGAGGGTGGTCCCGGCACCGGAAAGACGGCGGTGGCACTGCACCGGGCGGCGTTCCTGCTGTACGAACACCGTGAGCTGCTCGCCAAGCGAGCCGTCCTGATCGTGGGCCCCAACCCGGCTTTCCTGAGCTACATCGGTGAGGTCCTGCCCGCGCTCGGCGAGACCGGGGTCCTGCTCGCCACGCAGGCCGAGCTGTTCCCCGGGGTCCACGCCGACGGCACGGACACCCCCCGGGCCGCCACGGTCAAGGGCGGTGAGCCGATGGCGGAGGCTCTCGCCATGGCCGTGCGCGACCGGCAGCTGCTGCCCGAACCCGGTGCCGCGATGGTCATCGCACACGACGACGGGGACCTGATCCTCGACTGGGAGATCGCCTACGAGGCCCGGCAGGCGGCCCGCGACACCCTGCTGCCGCACAATCTCGCCCGCCCGCACTTCGCGTTCCGGATCATCGACGCCCTCACCGCCCAGCTCACGGAGCGCATCGGCGCCGATCCGTACGGCGGGCCCAACTTCCTCGGCCCCGACGACATCGCCCAGCTCGGCAAGGCGGTCGCCGTCAGCGGTGCGGTGCACAGCGCCATCGACGAGCTGTGGCCGCCGCTCACCCCGGAGGCGTTCCTCACCGAGTACCTGGCCGACCCCGTCCACGTACCCGCCGAGGACGCCGAGGCCATCCGGCGCGCACCCGGCGGTGCGCGGTGGACCCCTGCCGACGTACCGCTGCTCGACGAGGCCGCGGAGCTCCTCGGCAGCGACGACAGCGCCGAGCGGGCGGCGGCGGAGGCCCAGCGCCAGGAGCGCATCGCCTACGCCCAGGGCGTGCTGGAACTGTCGCGGGGCTCGGAGTCGTTCGAGTTCGAGGACGAGGAGTCCGAGGTCCTCGCCGCCCACGACATCATCGACGCGGAGCGGATGGCCGAGCGCCAGGAGGAGGCGGATCACCGCAGTGCGGCCGAACGCGCCGCCGCCGACCGCACATGGGCGTTCGGGCACATCATCGTCGACGAGGCGCAGGAGCTGTCACCGATGACGTGGCGCCTGCTGATGCGCCGCTCGCCGACCCGCTCGATGACCCTGGTCGGCGACCCCGCGCAGACCTCGCAGGAGGCGGGCGTCGGCTCGTGGGAGAAGATCCTGGAGCCGTACGTCGGTGACCGCTTCGAGCACGTCGCGCTGAAGGTCAACTACCGTACGCCCGCCGAGATCATGGAGCTGGCCGCCCGGGTGCTGCGCGCCCACGACCCGTCGTTCGCACCGCCCGCCTCGGTGCGGTCCACCAGTGAGCTGCCGTGGCTGCGGGACTCCGGTGACGATCTGGCGGGCGCGGTCGCCCGGGCGGTCCTGGAGCTGACGCCGGAGGAGGGGCGCCTCGCGGTGATCGCGCCGCGGGCGCTCCACGAGGAGATCAGCGCTCCCCTGACCGGAGTCACCGCGGGCGCCGAACCCGACCTCACGCACACGGTGGTGCTGCTCGACCCGCGGCAGGCGAAGGGGCTGGAGTTCGACCACGTGCTGGTCGTGGAGCCCGCTCTGTTCGGCACGAGTGATCTGTACGTGGCGCTGACCCGGGCCACGCAGCGCCTGGGCATCATCCACCGGGAGGAGCTGCCGGAAGCGTTGCGGTGAGCACGCCCCGGGTCGGGCCCTACCGTGCTCCCGCGCGGCGGAGCCGCGCCGCGAGATGGTGCTGAAGCGGCTGCCCGACCGCCGCGAGATCGTGGACGAAGTCGAGCGTGTCGTCGTCCGACAGCGTGTAGCGCCGGCGGGTGGCATCGACCTGCTTGGCCGTGGGTGTCAGGGCGACGTGGTGGGTGGCGAGGTCAGCCGCGCCGTCGGCCGCGCTTCCGGCCAGGATCTCCGCGACCCCGGTGGGCTGGGTGATCAGCGCCTCCACCCGCCCGTCCGGCTGCATCCGCCACCAGCCGCTCTCCCGGGCCGAAGGGCGCAGCGGCTCCCCGTCCGGGCCCAGCAGCCAGGCGCGCGCCTCGTAGTGGAGGAAGGGCCTTCCGTCATGACTGAAGGTGACTTCCTGCGCGTACACGAACTCCTCGGAGAGCGTCGGATACCCACCGCGGCCCCGGCCGGTCCAGCTGCCCAGGAATCCGAGCAGCGGCTTCAGCAACGGGTGCGGCGCGGGTGATCCGTCCGGCCGGAGGGCGTCGGGATACGGGTGCGTGCGGGCGGGGTCGGACATGAGGTGCGCTCCTGGGTCGGGGCCGGTGCCGAGGGGCAGCCTAGGACCTCGGACCGCAGATGCCGGACTGGGCAGGGCTCCGGCAGGGCACAGCACCTGCCGGAGCCCGCGCTGCGAACCGCCCGCTGCCCCGGACCGGCCCCGGGAGGGGCCGGCCGGGACGCCGTGCTCAGACGAGGTCGAACCGGTCCAGGTTCATGACCTTGTCCCACGCGGCCACGAAGTCCTGCACGAACTTCTCCTTCGCGTCGTCGCTCGCGTAGACCTCCGCGACCGCGCGCAGCTCGGAGTTGGACCCGAAGACGAGATCGGCCCGGCTGCCGGTCCACTTGACCTTGCCCGAGGCGTCGCGGGCCTCGAACGTGCTCGCGTCGTCGGACGTGGCCTTCCACTCCGTGTCCAGGTCGAGCAGGTTGACGAAGAAGTCGTTCGTCAGCTGCCCGGGCGTCTCGGTGAGGACGCCGAGCGAGGACTGCTGGTGGTTGGCGCCCAGGACGCGCAGACCGCCGACGAGGACCGTCAGCTCTGGCGCGCTCAGGTTCAGCAGGTTCGCGCGGTCGAGCAGCAGGTACTCGGCGGGCAGCCGGTTGCCCTTGCCGAGGTAGTTGCGGAATCCGTCGGCCTTCGGCTCCAGCTCGACGAACGACTCCACGTCGGTCTGCTCCTGCGACGCGTCGACGCGGCCCGCGGTGAACGGGACCTCGATGCCGAAGCCGGCGTCCTTGGCCGCCTTCTCGACGCCCGCCGCACCGGCGAGCACGATCAGGTCGGCGAGGGAGACCTGCTTGCCGCCCTGCGCGCCGGAGTTGAAGGACTCCTGGACACCCTGGAGGGTACGCAGCACGCGCGCGAGCCGGTCGGGCTCGTTGACCTCCCAGCCGTTCTGCGGTTCGAGGCGGATGCGGGCGCCGTTGGCACCGCCGCGCTTGTCACTGCCGCGGAACGACGAGGCGGACGCCCACGCGGTGGAGACGAGTTCGGACACCGACAGGTCCGTGGCGAGGATCCGCTCCTTGAGGGAGGCGATGTCCGCCGCGTCGACGAGCTCGTGCGTCCGCGCGGGCAGCGGGTCCTGCCACACCAGGGTCTCCGCCGGGACCTCCGGGCCGAGGTAGCGGACGACCGGGCCCATGTCGCGGTGGGTCAGCTTGAACCACGCGCGGGCGAAGGCGTCGGCGAACTGGTCCGGGTTCTGGTGGAAGCGCCACGAGATCTCCTCGTACGCCGGGTCGAGCCGGAGCGAGAGGTCGGTCGTCAGCATCGTCGGCGCGTGGGTCTTCGACGCGTCGTGCGCGTCGGGGACCGTACCCGCGCCGGCGCCGTCCTTCGGCCGCCACTGGTGGGCGCCCGCCGGGCTCTTGAACAGCTCCCACTCGTAGCCGAACAGAATGTCGAAGAAGCTGTTGTCCCAGGTGGTCGGCGTGTCGGTCCAGATGCCCTCGAGACCGCTGGTGATCGTGTCGGCGCCCTTGCCGGTGCCGTACGTGCTGCGCCAGCCGAGGCCCAGCTGCTCCATCGGGGCGGCCTCGGGGTCGGGGCCCACGCTGTCCGCCGGGCCCGCGCCGTGGGTCTTGCCGAAGGTGTGACCGCCCGCGATCAGGGCGACCGTCTCCTCGTCGTTCATCGCCATGCGCCGGAACGTCTCACGGATGTCGCGGGCTGCGGCGATCGGGTCCGGAGTGCCGTTGGGGCCCTCGGGGTTGACGTAGATGAGGCCCATCTGCACCGCGCCGAGAGGGTTCTCGAGCTCGCGGTCGCCGGTGTAGCGCTCGTCGCCCAGCCAGGTGGTCTCGGGGCCCCAGTAGACGTCCTCGTCGGGCTCCCACACATCCGCGCGGCCGCCGCCGAAGCCGAAGGTCTTCAGGCCCATCGTCTCCAGGGCGACGTTTCCGGTGAGGACGATGAGGTCGGCCCACGAGAGGTTCTTGCCGTACTTCTTCTTGACCGGCCACAGCAGCCGGCGCGCCTTGTCGAGGCTGGCGTTGTCCGGCCAGCTGTTGAGCGGGGCGAAACGCTGCTGCCCTGCTCCGGCGCCACCGCGTCCGTCGCTGATCCGGTAGGTGCCGGCGCTGTGCCACGCCATCCGGACCATGAACGGGCCGTAGTTGCCGAAGTCGGCGGGCCACCAGTCCTGCGACGTCGTCAGCACCTCGGCGATGTCACGCTTCACCGCCGGGAGGTCGAGGCTCTTGAACGCCTCGGCGTAGTCGAACTCCTCGCCGAGCGGATTGGACACGGCGGGGTTCTTGGCGAGGATCTTCAGGTTGAGCCGCTCCGGCCACCACTGGCGGTTCCCGCCGCCCTGGGTCGGGTGCGGCGCGCGGCCGTGCGCGACCGGGCAGCCGCCGGTTCCCTCTGCCTTCGGATCGGTGACGATCGCGTCGTGGTTCTCAGTCATGGAAATCCTTCCGGACGGGGCGGATCACGGTGCTGAGGAACAACGGACTGCGGGAAGGCCGGGTCCGGATTCCGGGGCGATGGGCCCCGTCTCCTGAAGTCACGTACTTTTCCGCGCTGCTGTCCTGTCCCTTGGCTATCGACCGGAACCGATCCTACGATGGACATAGTCCAAGTCAATACGAACGACAGGCGTGTACGGATCCAATCGTCGGACAACGCACAGTTAGGCTGGTGGGCATGAGTGACCTGCTGCAACGGCTTCGCGCACGTGGCTGGCGGATGACAGCTCAACGCCGGGTGGTCGCCGAGGTGCTCGCCGGTGAACACGTGCACTTCACCGCGGACGAAGTTCTCGCACGCGCCACCTCCCGGCTGCCGGAGATATCCCGCGCCACCGTCTACAACACCCTCGGTGAGCTGGTCTCGATCGGCGAGGTGATCGAGGTGGCCACCGACGGCCGCGCCAAGCGCTACGACCCGAACGCCCACCACCCCCACCAGCATCTGGTGTGCTCCGGCTGCGGCGCCATCCGGGACGTCCACCCCTCCGGCGACCTGCTCGCCGAACTCCCGGAGTCCGAACGGTTCGGCTTCACCGTCTCGGAGGCCGAGGTGACCTACCGGGGTCTGTGCCCGGACTGCGGACCCGGCTGATCGGCGCGTACCGGCGATCGTCCCGGCGTAGGCTTCACCCACCATGAACGCGGCGGGGGCGGAGCGCATGACGGCTGATTCGGTACTGCGGTGGGGGTCGACCCTCGATTCCGTCGTGGTGTACGCGCGGGGTGCGCTCTGCAGTCGTCTGGCCCGGGGCGCCGTACCCCCCGACGGCCGGGTGCGGGTGACGGGCCTGCCCCGCTCCCTGGACCCCGGCTCGCTGCGGGTCCGGGTCCGGGTCCTGGGAGCTTCCGGGGTACGTGTCACCGAGGCCCGCGTCGAAGTCGAGGCCGAGCTGCCCCGGCCGGACGCGCCGGACACCTTGCGGCGCGCGCACGAGCGGCTGAGCGACGCGTATGCCGCGGCGCAGGGGCGCCGGGACCGGCAGTTGAGCGTGATCAACGAGGTCAAGGCTCTCCACCCGGTCCCGCCCGGCCGCAAGCGCGACGACCCGCACCGGCGCACCCCGGCCGACGCGTGGCTGGAGCTCGCCGATTTCGTCGACGAGCGGCTGACGGGACTGCACCTGCGCCTCGTCGAGCTGGAGGAGGCGGTGCGCGCCGCCGAGCACGACCTCATGGTCGCCACGGACCGGCTGGAGCGCGAGTCCAGCGACGCGCCGTCGGCGCACGTGGAGACCACGGTATGCGCGGCCCTGACCCTCGACTGCCCCTCCGACGCGGGCGGGGCCGAAGTGGAACTGGAGCTGGAGTACGGGGTGCCGGGCGCTGTCTGGGCGCCGGCGTACCGCCTCACCCACAAGCAGGGCGACGACAGCGGGAATCTGGTGCTGCGCGCCTCGGTCGCCCAGCGGACCGGCGAGGACTGGACCGGCGTACGCATCGCCCTGGCCACCGCGGATCTCCGCCGCCGTACCGATCTGCCGAGGCTCCGTTCCGTCCGGATCGGACGCAGCCAGCCCGCCCCCGCACCGTCCGGCTGGCGCGAACCCCCGTCCGGGCTCGGCGACCTGTTCTCCGGATACGACGCGGCGGGCCCCGCGCCGGTCCGGACGAGCGCGGTTGCGGCAGGCGGCCCCTGGCCGGGCTCCGTGGCAGAGCCCGTTCCGCCGCCCGCACCACAGGGCTACGGGGCGCCGCCGCTGACCGGCGTGGGCGGCGCTCCCCCGGCGGCCTTCGGCGGCGCCCCGCCCGCCCCCGCGCAGCCGGGCGGGGCTCAGCCGCGCACCAGGTCGCGTACCGGCGGCAGGTCCCGCGCGGACGACGCAGCGCCGCCCCCGGCGCCCGGGGCGGCCGCGCCGCCACCTCCTCCGGTGCCGGTGGCCGGTCCGCCGGAGCCGAGCAGCGCCGAACTCGACTACGCCGCCCTGACCCTGGCCGGCCCGGACGAGCGGGGCGGCCGCCGGGGCCGGCTGTTCCCCGGCTCCCCCTCCGACCCGGTCGCGGCCGAGTTCCGGCGCCGCGCCGAAGCGGTGGCCGCGTTGCCGCTGCCCGGACAGGCCGTGCGTCCCCGCGAGTCGGCGGGGTCCTTCGACCACCGTTTCGATGCCGCCGCCCGCGCCGACATCCCTTCGGACGGCACCTGGCACACCGTCACCGTCGGCGAGATCCCGGTCGGCCTGCGGACCGAGTACCTCTGCGTGCCGTCCGTGGAGCAGATCGTGTACGCCACGCTGGTGCTCTCCAACGCCACCGATCAGGCGCTGCTGGCCGGCCCGGTCGAGGTCAGCGTCGACGGAGAGTTCCTGCTGACCGCCGCGCTGCCCACGCTGGCACCCGGCGGTGTCCGCCGGGTGGGACTCGGGCCGGCCGAGGGCATCCGGGTGACGCGCCGTACGAACCTGCACGAGTCGACGTCGGGCCTGCGCAACAACACCACCGTGCTCGACCACCGGGTCCACGTGGAGCTAGCCAACCGGCTGTCGAGGTCCGTCTCCGTGGAAGTCCGCGAGCGGGTGCCGGTCAGCTCCGAACCTGATGTCAGGATCGAGGAGCGGGCCGACTGGACGGTGCCCGAGGAGGGCGGCGGGCCCGACCGGCATGCGCGCGGCACCCGGGTCTGGCGACTGGACCTGCCCGCGGGCACCACCGCCGCTCTCGACGGCGGCTACGAAATCCGCATACCGACCGGCAAGGCCCTGACCGGCGGAAACCGCAGGAGCTGACACACCTCATGTCCACGGCCCCGAAGCCGATCGCTCTCCCCGTCACCGCTGTCACGTGTCTGGAGGACCGTGCCCACATCGAGCGTTCCACCGTGCTCGACCTGGAGGCCGGGGTCCAGCGGCTGCGTCTGGGGCCGGTCAGTGCCCTGGCCGTCGACCGGACGCTCCACGCCGAGCTGACCTCCGATCACCCCGCGACCGTGCTCGACGTACGGATCGTCCGCGACTGGACGCCG
This sequence comes from Streptomyces sp. NBC_00236, assembly GCF_036195045.1. NCBI lineage: Bacteria > Bacillati > Actinomycetota > Actinomycetes > Kitasatosporales > Streptomycetaceae > Streptomyces > Streptomyces sp. NBC_00236. Next base: position 644,592 of record NZ_CP108100.1, read on the forward strand.
CGCGATCCGTCGCCTCCCGCGGACGACGACTCCGCGCTCCGCCACCGTGTGCACTCCCTCGAGGAGGAGCAGCGGGAGCTGGGACAGCGACGTGACCGGCTGAACGCCCGCCTCGACCTGCTGGGGCGCCTCGCCCGCGACCTGCTGCGGGAGATCGGCGAAGGCGCGGGCTTCGGGGAGACCGAGCGGCCCCGCTGGGCCCGCGAGCTGGACCGGGTGGACGCCGAGCGCGACGTACACGCCGAGCAACTCCGTTCCGTGCAGGTGCGGCTGGCCGCCGTCGCCGACGAACTCTCGGACGTCCAGCTGGCGCTGGACCTGTCGGAGGAGGAACCGGCCGAGCTGGTCGGCCACATCGAGCTGACCGTGAGGACCGCCGCCGCAGGCCCCGTCGGACTGCGTCTGAGTCATCTCACCCCGTGCGCACTCTGGCGGCCCGCCTACCGGGCGGTGCTCGACGGGGAAGGTCTGACGCTGGAGACCGACGCGATGGTCTGGCAGCGCACCGGTGAGGACTGGTCCGATGTGCGGCTGACGTTGTCGACGGCACGTTCGGCGCTGGCCACCGATCCGCCCCGGCTGGACGAGGACCGGCTGACGCTCAAGGACCGCTCCGCCGCGGAGCGCCGCACGGTCGAGGTCGAACTGCGCGAGGAGGAGATCGGGACGCTCGGACCGGCGACGGTGCTCGGTCTGCCCGGCGTGGACGACGGCGGCGAGGCGCGGGTGCTGCGGTCCCCGGCGCCGGTCTCGGTCCCGGGGGACGGCGCGGCCCACCGGGTGCGGCTGTCCGCCTTCACCACGCCCGCACCGAGCGAGTACGCCTGCTCACCGGAGTTGTCCCCGCTGGTCACCCAGGTGGTGAGGTTCGACAACCGGTCCGGCCACGCGCTGCTCGCCGGGCCCGTGGAGCTTGTCCGCGGCAGTGGGTTCAGCGGCCGCGGCACGCTGGACTTCACCGCCCCGGGCTCCCCCGTCGAGCTGGCCTTCGGCAGCTGCGACGACTACCGGGTGGTCCGGGATGCCGAGGAGTCCCGCGACGTCGCGGGCCTCACCCAGCGGACGGTGGTGACCCGTACGGTCCGGCTGCACCTGTCCCGTTTCTCCGCCCCCGGCGAGCACGGCGACCGGGTGGTGGCCGTCCGGGAACGCATCCCCGTCTCCGAGGTCTCGGCGGTGGAGGTACGCCTGCGCAAGGACGCGTGCTCCCCGGCACCGGACACGGTCGACGCCGAGGGCATCGCCCGCTGGGACGTCGCACTCCCGCCGGGCGGCCGTCGCACGGTCACGCTGGTGTACGAGGTGTCGGCGAGCGGCAAGGTCACCGGGCTCTGACTCCGGGCGACGGGTCAGTAGTACTGGGCCATGCAGAATTCGTGGTCCTCGGGGTCGGCCATGACGACGACCACCCCCTCGTCGTACGCGTGCCGCTCGCCGGTGAACCTGCCGCCGAGGGCGACGACCTGGGCCATGCCCTGCTCGATGTCGTCGACCGCGATGTCGAGGTGGAGGCGTACCTTGCCCCGCTTCGGCTCGGCCACCGGCTGGAAGACGAGGCGGGGCTGCGGGTCGTCGCGGTGGCCGAGGTAGATCCAGCCCGGCTCGGACGGCCCCTGCGGGCGGTCCAGCAGCGCGCTCCAGAATTCCGCCACCCGTTCCACGTCGACGCAGTCGACCGTCACGCCGGCCCATCGGTTCGTCATGCCGTCAGCACCCTCTCGTCGGGCGGTACTCCAGCAGAAGGGTGTCTCCCCCGCCCGGCACGCGCCGGAAGCCCGCCTTCTCCCAGGCCCGCACGGCACGGACGTTCGTCTCTGCCGGATCGACCGTCACCCGCTGCCACTCCAGGGTTCCACACACATGGTTCACGAGCGCCCGGGCCGCGTCCGGTCCCAGGCCGCGACCACGTGCGCCGGGGATCAGCACCAGGTCGAGACCGCCTTCGGCAGCGCCCGCGTACCAGTACTGCGCATAGCCCACGGGCTCTCCGTGCGCGAGCACCACGAACGACTCGACCTCCGGGCGGCGACGTCCCAGGTACTTGGCGGCCACTTCCTCGCGCGACAACGGCGCCCCGCCCCAGTGCTCCACGAAGCCGGGATCGGCGAACCAGCCGGCCAGCAGATGCAGGTCGTCCTCGGACGTCGGAACGAGCCGGGTCAGCTCCCCGCCGACAGGTCCTTGATGCATCGGCTTCCCCTCGTTCGGCCACTGTTCCGCCTGCCTCGCCGGCCATGATCCTCCGGGCGCTCCCCGGCTACGTCCTGCACCGGACCCGAGCCCACCTGCCGGCCGGGGCGACGCCGGCCGCTCCGGGGGCTCCCGGAGCGACCGTGCGGGGCGGGGAGCCGCCTTCATCCGGCTGTCCGCGGAAGCTCGGGTGAGATCATCCCCCCATGAGCAGCGACCTGGAAGTAACCGCCCTGGCCATCAATGTCACGGTCCCGCAGGCGCTCCGCTGGACGGACACGCGGCGCGGTGAGACGTTCACGCTGACCACCCTGAACGTCCGGCTGCTGCCGGACGGCCGCCTGGCCGCGAAGGCGTACGGCCGGCCGGTCGCCGGCGGCCGGGGCGCATACGTGTCCTTCCCCGTCCCCGACGACCCCGGGCTGACGGCCCTGATCGCCGACGCCGCCGGCCGTGCCGGGGCGTTGTGGGCAGCCCATCGCGGGCTCGGGTGAGCCCGGTCCGACGCGTCCCGCTCGCGTGAGGTCAGCCCGCCTCGGGCGGGTTCTGCGCGTCGAAGGCGAAGAGGGTGTTCTTCGCCGCGGCCACGACCACCGCACCCCCCGCGACGGTGACGCGCGGGCTCGCGCCCTGCTCACCCGCCAGGCCGTCGGCCTGCGGGTCCGTCGTCCACAGGACCTTGCCGCCCTTCGGCGCCAGGGCGACCACCCGGCCCGATGCCGAGCTGAAGTACAGGGCGCCGGTCCCCGCCGCAGGGCCCGCTGCACCCTCCACACCCGTCTGCCGGAACCACTTCTTCCGGCCGGTCGCGGGGTCGATCGCCGTGATGAGTCCGGTCTGCCCGCTCACGTAGACGGTGCCGTCCGCCATTCCCGGCGTTCCCGCGTAGGTCCTGGCCAGCCGGGAGTAGGTCACCTTCCGCGAGACCGGGTCGACCCGCACCACCCCGTCGTAGCCGGTCGTTCCCGCTCCCTCCCTGTGCTCCTGGAGCAGTACGAGCCTGCCGCCGGCGACGCCCACCGGCACGGCGGGGCCGTCGACCGCGAGGGGACTGCCCAGCGTCCCCGAGGCGCGGTCGACCGCGTACAGGGTGGGGTGGCGCACCGCCAAGGCGTCGATCTCGGCATCCGTCGCGCACATCGCGAACAGCCGCGCGCCCACCGGGACGGGGGCACACTGCGTACCCCCGGGGAAAGAGGTCGTCCAGGTGACCTCACCGCTGTGCGCGTCCCGGGCCTCGAAGCGGGAGTTGTAGGCGTCGACGGTCACCACCACGGAGCCGATCACAGCGGCGTCCAGGGTCCGGCCCGTGACCGCCGTCGACTGGGCGCCGGACGGCACGGACCACAACTCCCGGCCGCTGTCCGCGTCAAGGGCCACTACCTCGGTGGAGGGATCCTGCGGAGCGTCCTGAGCGGCGAAGCGGTAGCCGAGCACGGTGCCGTCGGTGACGCCCACCAGGTGCATGCCCTGGACGGGGACGCCCGGGCTCTTCGCCGTCCACTGCGACGAACCGTCCACGGCACTGATGCGGGTCGCCACCACACCGCCGCCCCCGCAGAACAGCGCGTCCCCGCGCGCGACGCAGCGCAGTTCGTCGGGAATGTCCTCGTCCCCGCCCCGCACGGTCCTGCGCCACGGCTTGAAACCGTCCGGCAGCGCGCCACCCGGCGCCGCGACGCTGTTGCCCTTCTCGCCGTCGCTGTTCGCGCCGGAGTCGCCCGTCTTCAGCGCGGCGGCTCCCCCGCCGATCGCCGCCACCGCGACCGCCGTCGCGAGCACGGGCCGCCACCGGCTGCGCAGCCGGCGCCCGATGGCGGTGCTCGCGTTGCCGGAAGGGGGCGGGGCGGACGGGTCCGGGGTGGGCGTCGCGAAGTGATGCTGGGTGTTCATGTCCCGGGTGCGGCCCGCACCCGCCCGGTGCACGCCGCCGAGGTCGGCCGGCAGGTCCCGCAGCAGCACGAGGAGTTCCTCCGCCGAGGGGCGGCCCTCGGGCTCCTTGTCCAGGCACGGCTCGACGACCGCGCGCAACGCCACCGGTACGGCGTCCAGCGACGGCTCCTCGTGAACCACCTGATAGGCCGTCATGTACGGGCTGTCCGAGTCGAAGGGCCCGCGGCCGGTCGCCGCGTACACCAGCAGTGTCCCCAGCGAGAAGACGTCGGACCGCGGTCCCACACCACGCGGCGCCTGCAACTGCTCCGGCGACATGAACGGCGGCGTACCGATGACCCGCCCCGTCATCGTCAGCGTCTGCTGGTCCACGGCGCGCGAGATGCCGAAGTCGATGACGCGCGGGCCCTCGGGCGAGAGCACGACGTTCGAGGGCTTCAGGTCACGGTGGACGACCCCGACCCGGTGGATGTCGCGGAGCGCCTCCGCCAGCCCGATGGCGAGCCTCCGCAGCTCGCCTCCGTCCAGCGGGCCGTGCGCCGCGATGTACTGGGCGAGCGTATGCCCCTCGATATACGTCGTGGCCATCCACGGCTGCTCGGCGTCGGGGGCGGCGTCGACCACGGCGGCGGTGAACGCGCCGCTCACCCGTCTCGCCGCCGCCACCTCCTGACGGAAGCGCATGCGGAACTCGTCGTCCCCCGCGTACTGCTGGTGAATCAGCTTGATGGCGACCGGCCGCCCCGAACTCGTACGGGCCAGAAAGACCGTGCCCATGCCGCCCGAACCGAGCCGCGCCTCAAGCGGATAGCCGCCGATCTCGGCCGGGTCACCTGCGCGCAGCGACACTCTTCCCGTCCTCCCGTCCCCCGTGCACCTCTGGCTCCACGGGCGTGCGTATCCGTCCTGCACACAAACTAGTCGCAGGGCGGTACGGCGGAGCAAAGCGGGTGACGAACCGGGAGCCCGGAGGCGCGCTCGCACGCCCCGGGCGGCCCGGTCCCTGTCTCAGGAGGCGTCCTGCCTGACGGGCTTCAGCCGGTCGCCCTCCGGCATCGCGGCCTTCAGCAGCTCCGCGGAACGGATGGTGCGGGTGCCCCGCGAGACCCCGAGCCGTACCCGGGCGCCGGTCGCGATGCCCTGGGAGGCCGCGGGCAGTGCCCAGGCGGTCGTCAGGTCCGTGGTCCCCTCGTCCAGGACCAGGAAGCGGGCCGCCCCCTTCCCCTTGCGGGACTCCATCCGCAGCACCTCACCGGTGATCGTGTCCGGCTCCCGGCGCTGCAGACAGGCGAGGACCAGGAAGTACACGGCCAGCGCGCCGACGACCACGACTGCTGCCAACTCGCCGGGCAGAGGCCCCTCGTGGGCCGCCGCATCGGTGAACCAGCCGTGGTCGCTCCGCTCGAAGTTGCCGGGCATCATCGCCAGGAACGCCACCAGCAGCGTCCAACGGCTGAACTTGCCGGCCACCACGAGCCCGAGCAGCGCGCTGCCCACCCAGCCGGCACTCAGCACGATTCCCGGCTGTCGCCACGCGCCCTCGCTGTGCGCCTCGATGCCGACCGACCAGTCGGGCTGCCGCAGCACCGCGAAGGCGCACAGGCCCGCCGCGGCCACGGCCGCCCCGGACGCCAGATACAGCAGGTGGACCGTCGATCCGCCGAATCCGGGGCGCAGCCGCGGGTAGCGGATCCGCACCGGTCGCCAGGTCCCTCCGTACGAGGACCAGACGCGTCGCCGGTCTCCCGAGTCGAAGCCGAGGAGCCGGCTGGTGAGGGTGGTGACGCCGAGCGCGGTCCCGTACGCGAGATAGCGGTCCCAGACGGCCACGGCTGCGGGCGGCAGCCGGGCGAAGTCCTCGTGAGCGGTCAGCCAGGACCGCAGTCCGGCCCAGTGCCCGGCGCGCTCCAGTCCCCTCGGCGTCGCCCGCTCCCTCAGTGACTTGCCGAGCAGGAACATCAGCGGGAGCGCCGGCGCCACGCCGACGGCGAGCGCGGCGCGCACGCTGTGGCCTCCCATGACCGCGGCCACGGTGAACAGCGCACCGGGCACGAACGCGCCGAACATCAGCGCACTGCCGAGCCACGGTGCGAACCGGAACCGGGACAGGCCGCGCAGCCGGGCCTCGCCGATGATCTCCTTGCGCAGCTCGGTGTTCCAGGCGGCGGCACGCTTGACGTCACGGAAGGCGATCGCCCCGATGGGGGCGGCGCCGTTCACCGCGCGGGCGCTGACGCGGTCCAGTACCCGTCGCTCGTAGGGCAGCAGCATCGGCGCCGCCCGGCCGGCCTCGGTGACGTGAACGCTGGTGCGGGCCGGGTCGTCGCCCGGCTGCCGCAGCTCGACGAAGCCGCGGGCCGCGAGGTCCAGCAGGGTGGCCGCGGCTGCGTGCTCCACGCCCCGCCAGCCGTTGCCGAGCAGGCTGACCACGGCCGGCGACTCGGGTTCGTCCCCGAGCTCCTGGGTCGCGGGCCCCGGCGTGACCACGCCGTTGCGGGTGAAGGCCAGGGCGAAGCCGAAGGCGACGAGCCAGAGCACGATCAGGGCGGCGCCGCCCCAGTAGAGCTGTTCGATGTGTGTCACGCGAATCTCACCTGGACCGGGTCCTGCGGCGCACCGGCGGCCTCGAAGTACTCCCGCAGCCCGTGCGCTCCGCCCAGCCCGGCCACGATGTTCCCGGGGAAACTCTCCAGGGCGGTGTGGTAGCTCTGCACGGCGCTGTTGTAGAACTGCCGCGCGTACGCGATCTTGTCCTCCGCCGCCCTCAGCTCGGCCTGCACCGTGCTGAAGTGCTGATCGGCCTTGAGGTCCGGATAGCTCTCCCCGAGCGCGAACAGCTTCCCCAACGTCGCGGTGAGCGCGTCCTCGGCGGCCGCCCGCTCCGTCACCCCGAGTTCGCCGCTGACGGCCGCCCCGCGGGCGGCGGTGACCGCTTCGAAGGTTCCGCGCTCATGGGCGGCGTAGCCGCGGGCCCCCTCGACCAGATTCGGGATCAGATCGTGGCGCCGCTTCAACTGCACGTCGATCTGCGCCCACGAGGCCTGCGTCTGATTCCGCAGCCGGACGAGCCGGTTGTAGGTTCTGATGACCCACCACACGCCCACGACCACCAATACCGCAACAATCGCACCCACGATGACACCCACGGCGTCGCCCCCAGAGGCCCTCAAGGATCTGCCCCCCTGGCCGATCGACGTGATCATATTCCGGCCGTCAAGGCCCGGTCGGCCGGGGGCGTCCGTCCCTGAACCGGCCGCCTGTCGCCCGTCGCCCTTCGCCCATCGCCCTTGAACGGAACCGTCCTCACACGGTCAGCCAGCCCCGCAGCGCCGCCTGCACCCCGGCCTGGAACCGGGTCTCCGCGTTCAGGGCCTGCATCAGGCGGGTGATGCGGCGGCGGACCGTGTGCACGTGGATGTCGAGGCGCCGGGCCATGGCCTCGTCCTTCAGGCCGGAGGCGAGCATGGTCAGCAACTCCCGGTCCTCCTCCGTGATCCGGTCGTGCGTGACGGACCCGATGGGAAGCGCCCGCTCCCAGACCGACTCGAACAGCGGCACCAGCGCGTTGCTCAGGAGCGAGTCGCTCACCAACAGGGCCGACGCCGTCGGATCCGCCGCGTCGGTCGGCGGCAGCAGGGTCACCCGCCGGTCCACCGTGATCAGCTTCGTCGGCAGGTCCGTTCCCACCCGAATCTGGACGCCCTGCACGGCCAGATCGCCCAGGCCGCGGGCGCGCCCCTGGAAGCTCAGCCCCTCGCGGTCCACCACGGCCCGGACCCGGACCCCTCGCCGTACCGGCTCGGCCATGTCAAGGGGCACCGGCATGCCGTCCGGCTGACTGGCCGCGTAGGGCGGCCGGTCCAGAAGCGCCACCTCCTCGCTCGCCGACACCAGCAGCGAGGCCACCCGCGCGGCGATCGCCGCGCCGCCGCGGACCGTCTCGATGCCGGTGGCGCGAGGGGTGTTCACGGTGCTCAGCAACTGGGCGGCGATCCGGTCGACGGATCCGGTCAGCTCCTCCAACTCCGCTGATCTGTGGAGGAGTTCGGCCTGCCTCAGATGGATCAGGTTGCGCAGCGCGGTGGCGGGAGGCACGGCGGCGGGCAGCCCCGCCGCATCTCGGGCCGGGTGGGTGAAGTGGTGTTCGGCCAGCTGGTCGAGGGCATGCGTGACGCGGCGCACGGTGAGCCCGAGGGAATGGGTCAGCGCGGTACGGGAGACGTGTTCGGGTGTGTCGAGCAACGCCTCGTACACCCGGAGTTCGTCCGCTCCGAGCCCGAGCGCCTGCCATTGCGTGTCCCACCCAGTCAGCCCCACTGGCTGAATACTTGCCTGTCAATGCAGGCCACACAAGTGTGGACGTTTACAAGTGCACACCCGGAACGCATTGTTCACACCCTGCTCCGGCACTTGCATGTCCCCATCCGATAACCGTTCATGCAGCAGTGGCACCGGAGGGGCACCCGTGCGGAGTTCAGCGCGCAAGAGATCAGCCAGAGCAGGACAGGGTTCCGGCAGTGTGTTCGTCGGCCAGGGCATAGCCGCGGTTCTGGCCGCGGCGGGCCTGTTGGTCACAGCCATGCCCGCCGCTCAGGCGGACACCACCACGGCCTCGGCCACGTCCGAGGTGACGCCGGGTGCCGAGACCGACACGCCTTCGCTCGTCACCGGACTGAACGAAGAGACCGCCGCCACCGGCACCGCGGCCGACGCCGCCCGTGGTCACCTCAAGGCCAAGAAGGGCCGCTACCACATCGCGGACACCTCGGCGAAGGACCTGGCCTCGGCCGGGACCATGACCGAGAAGGGCGGCAAGGAGACGGTCCGTCTCCAGCAGAAGTACAAGGGTGTCGAGGTCCTCGGCGGCCAGTACCTCGTGCGCATGACCAAGAAGGACGGCAAGCGCACCGTCATCGGCACCTCCGGCAACTACTTCACTCAGCTGAAGCTCGACACGGTCGCCCCGAAGGTCTCCGAGCAGACCGCGATCGAGCGCGCTGTCTCCGCCGTCTCCTCGCAGCTCGGCGGCGGCCTCCTGCGCGCCCCGGCCAAGGGCGAGAAGACCGGCACGACCGCGTTCACCGGCAAGGCCGGGGCGGTCACCATCCTTCCGCAGGGCACCGGCGTGCTGACCCGGCACATCACCGTGACCGGCGTCAGCCCGGCCGACGGCTCGCCGGTCCAGCAGGAGGTGTACGTCGACGCGCACTCCGGCTTCCCGGTGCTGCAGTACAGCGGCATCCAGACCTTCGGCGCCACGAACACCGCCACCGGCGCCACCGACGGCGCGGCGCCCGCCGGCGACGCCTCCACCGAATCCGCCGACCAGCTCGTCGTCAAGGGCAGCGGTGTCCGGTACAACGGCGAGAAGGCCGAGATCAATCTGTACAAGGACATCAACGGTGTCTACCAGATGATCGACTACAGCAAGCGGGCAGCGAACTCCCCCTACGCGGGCCCCATGATCGCCACCTATGACGCCCGCGGCAAGGAGGCCTACACCGCCTCCGGTACCTGGCCCACCAACATCCAGACCTTCCGGCCCGCCACCCCGGAGCTCGGCGAGGAGTACACGAACTCCGGTGCCGTGGCCGCCCACTGGGCGGCCGGCAAGGTCTACGACTTCTACAAGAACCACTTCGACCGGAACAGCCTCGACGGCAAGGACGGCTTCATCTACTCCCTGGTCGGAGTCGTCAACAACGGGCAGCCGTACAACAACGCCTTCTGGGACGGCACCAAGATGGTGTACGGCCAGGGCGGCGGGGACTATCGCACCTTCTCCGCCGACACCGACGTCGTCGGCCACGAGATGACCCACGGCGTCGTCACCCACACCGCGAACCTGGTCTACGCGGGCCAGTCCGGCGCGATGAACGAGGCCATCGCCGACTACTTCGGCAACGCCATCGACCTGGAGGCCAACCACCAGTCGATGGGCGACCCGGACGCCGGCCTGCTCGGCGAGGACCTGTGCACCACCGCGGGTCCCCGTGAGTGCGCCCTGCGCGACCTCAACGACGGCGCGACCACGTCGAAGGACTTCATCGGCGTCAGCTACCGCGGCGACAGCGGCGGTGTGCACCTCAACTCCACGATCTTTTCGGGCGCCCTGTGGGACATGCGCCAGGACCTCGACCCGGAGTTCGCCGACCAGATCGTGTACCGCGCGCTTTCCGCGTACATGACGCCCCTGGACGGCTTCACCGAGGGCCGCGCCGCGGTCATCGCCGCCGCACAGGAACTGGGCGCCACCAAGGCCCAGATGAAGATCGTCAAGAGCTCCTTCGACGCGCACGGCATCGTGCCCGGCTGGGAGACGGCGCTGGGCGTCGACACCGACACCCTGATGACCAAGAACAACACCACCGGCACCGGTTTCGGTACGGGCGGCGGCAAGTACGCCCTCTCCCGCTCCAACGAGGACGGCAGCGAGCCGTACTCGGTATGGGTCGGCAACACGAGCGGCAAGGGCCAGCCGCAGCTGATCAGCCCGAACAACGGCAACTACAACGTGTACGCCGACACCGATGGCAAGAACGTCGCGTGGGCGGAGTACGGGCCGACGGACGTGAAGTTCCACGTGCGTCCGGTCGGCGGCGGTGTCGACAAGGTCGTCGGCGGTGTCGGCGCCAACGTCGACTCGCTGGTCATGGACGGCAACTTCATCGCCTACACCTACGTCAACCCGCGCACCGGGATGACGCAGGCCCGCTCCATCGACATCCGGACCTCGGAGACGAAGGAGCTGTTCACCAACCCGGTCGGCTCCACGGCGCTTCCCTCCGTTCACGACGGCAAGATCGCGTACGCCAAGCTGTGGCCCGAGGCCGACGGCTACAAGCTCGGCGTCGAGGTCCTCGACACCGCCACCGGCAAAACCACGCTGATGCCGATCGACAAGGGCCACGTGGGCGGCATCGGCCAGACGGCCGTGACCGACGACGGCGTCTTCTGGATCGAGGACGACGACACCACCGACACGGGTCAGGCCGCGGTGCGCCGCGCGGACTTCGACGGCTCGGACCCGGTCACCGTCACCCCGGAGGCCGGTGCGGGCTCGCTCTACGCGTACTCGCTGACCGCCTCCGACGACGCGGTCACCGTCACGTCGCTGCCGCCGGCCACCTCGTGGGCCAACGAGACGCTGCCGAAGCTGTTCCAGATCGCACCCGACGGCAAGGGCGGCGCCCAGCGCGTCTCCTGCAACCGCGGTGACCAGGTCTTCGCCGCGGCCGACGAGGGCGGGCGCGTCCTGTGGCTCGACGGCACCACCGGCTTCACCAACCTGGTGAAGCGGGACCGCCCGGCGGGCTCGTGCTGATCTGAGCTGACGGACGGGAGGGGCGGCCGGGCTTTGGGGAGCCCGGCCGCCCTTCGTCATGTGCTCGGCGCCCCGGACACCCGACCGGCCGTGCTCGCGCGGAGCAGTGATCCGTTCGGAGTAGCCCTGATGGCAGTGGAGTGACGCTGCGGCAAGGCTGGCGGTCAGGGCGACCGACGGGCTGTCCCGATTCTGCCGCGAGGGAGCGCACCATGTCCGGGAACACACAGTCCAAGCCTGCCCAGTCATCGATCAGCCGGGCCAACGAGGAGATCCTGAACCGTTTCCCGTTCGATGACACCCAGGACATGGACGACGCCCGGCACGGGTTCATGGGGACGGCGGAGAGCAGCGAGATCAGTACGGCCGACGGCACGTCCGTCTGGAATCTCGACGCCTACGGATTCCTGGCGCAGGACTGCCCGCCGACCGCCAATCCGAGCCTGTGGCGGCAGAGCCGGCTGGTCGCCGACCACGGACTGTTCGAGGTCGTGGAGGGCATCTACCAGATCCGCGGATTCGACCTGTCGAACATGACGGTCGTCGAGGGCGAGCGCGGCGTCCTGGTGATCGACCCGCTCATCTCCTCAGAAACCGCCGCCGCGGCCCTCGCGCTCTACCGCAGCCATCGCGGCGACCGGCCGGTCACCGCCGTGCTGTACACGCACAGTCATGTCGACCACTTCGGCGGAGTGAAGGGCGTGCTCACCGAGGCGGACGTCGCCGGGGGCGTGCCCGTCATCGCGCCGGAGGGCTTCCTGGAGCACGCGGTCAGCGAGAACGTGTACGCCGGCACGGCGATGGCGCGCCGCGCCGCCTACATGTACGGGGCCGCCCTGTCCAAGGGCCCGCAGGGACAGATCGGCGCCGGTCTCGGGCAGACGACCTCGACGGGTTCGGTCGGCCTGATCCCGCCGACGCTCGACATCACCCGCACCGGTCAGACGGAGACCATCGACGGCATCCGCATGGTCTTCCAGCTCACCCCCGGGACCGAGGCCCCCTCCGAGCTGAACATCCACTTCCCCGCCCACGCGGCCCTCTGCCTCGCCGAGAACGCGACCCACAACCTGCACAACCTGCTGACCCTGCGGGGTGCGGAGGTCCGCGACCCGCGTGTCTGGGCCCTGTACCTGACCGAGGCGGTCACCCTGTTCGGCGATTCCACCGACGTCGCCTTCGCCTCCCACCACTGGCCGGTGTGGGGACGGGAGAAGGTGCAGACCTTCCTCACCGAGCAGCGCGACCTGTACGCCTACCTGCACGACCAGACGCTCCGGATGATCAACCAGGGAATGACGCCGCTGGAGATCGCCGAGGCGATGGAGATGCCTCCGGCGCTCGAGCGGGCCTGGCACACGCACGGCTACTACGGCTCCGTCAGCCACAACACCAAGGCCATCTACCAGCGGTACATGGGCTGGTTCGACGGAAACCCGGCCCACCTGTGGGAGCACCCGCCCGTGGAGGCGTCGAAACGGTACGTGGACTACATGGGGGGCGCAGACGAGGTGGTCCGCCGGGCACGTGACGCGTTCGACGCGGGCGACTTCCGCTGGGTCGCGCAGGTCGTCAACCATGTCGTCTTCGCCGACCCGACCCATGCGGACGCCCTCGCCCTACAGGCGGACGCACTGGAGCAGCTGGGCTACGGCAGCGAGAACGGGACCTGGCGCAACTTCTATCTGACGGGTGCTCTGGAGCTTCGCCGGGGCCCGGTCGGGTCGCCGACCACCACTGCGTCCGCGGACTTCCTCCGCGCGCTGTCGCTGGACCAGCTCTTCGACGCCCTGTCCATCCGGGTCGACGGCCCACGCAGCTGGGACGCGGACATCACCGTGCGTTGGAACGTGACGGGCGGGGAGCCCGTCACCCTGCGGCTGCGCAACGGAGTGCTCACCCATATCGCCGGGACCGGACCGGCCGTCTCCGCCCCCGACGTCGAGGTGGCTCTCGACGAAGCCGCCCTGCGTGCGGTCCTGCTCGGCAGCCTCCCCCCGTCGGAGCTTGCGGGGCGCGCCACCATCACCGGCGACGCGGCGAGGATCACCGAACTTCTCGGCCACCTCAGCCCGACGGACCCGGACTTCACCATCGTCACTCCCTGAACCGACCGGCTGTGGCGGCGCGGACCGGCACGGGCCTGTGCGCGCCTGCCCGGTCCCTGAGCTGTTTCGGTAAGGAGACCCCCATGGCATCCGTCGACGCCGCCACCCTCCGTCGGATGAGCGACGCGCTCTTCATCGAGCGGGGTCTGCGCAGCCCCGGCTCGACCCGGTTCTGGGGGCTGCTCGTCCTGGCGTCGGTCATCGCGAGCGCGGGCGTGGTCGGCGACTCGACGGCGACGGTCATCGGGGCGATGATCGTGGCCCCGCTGATGACTCCTATTCTGGGCAGCGCACTGGCGCTGGTCCTCGCCGACCGTTCGCAGGTGGTGCGGTGCGTGCTGCTGGTGTTCGGCGGTGCGCTGGCCGTGGTGGCGGTCGGCATGCTGCTGGGCTGGATCGCCGCACCGCCGGACTCGTTCGCCTCCAACAGTCAGGTCATGTCCCGGATCAGTCCGCGCCTGATCGACCTGCTCGCCGCACTGGCCACCGGCACCGTCGGCGCCTTCGCGCTGGTCCGCGCGGACATCTCGGACACTCTGCCGGGTGTGGCCATCGCCATCTCCCTGGTGCCGCCGCTGGCCGTGACCGGGCTCCTGCTCACGGTGGGCCGCTATCACGACGCCGGCGAGTCCGCGCTGCTGTTCGCGACCAATGTGGCGGCCATCGTGGCGACCGGCACGGTCGTCTTCCTCGTCTTCGGCGTACGGGGCGTGGCACAGGACTCGGGCTTCGCCGTGGGGCGGTTCCACGGAGGTTCGCTGGCGGCCGTCATCGGGCTCATGCTCCTGGTCGCCGTGCCGTTGACCACCGGGACGATCAGCGTCGCCAGGGACCGCTCCCTGGCCGCCGACGCCCGCCCGGTCGGCGAGAAGTGGGCGGCTACCGGCAAGTGGCAGATCGCTTCCGTCGAGGGACGCAACGGCGTCGTGGTCATCGGCGTACTCGGGCTGCCGCCCCAGCCGGCGCCCACCGCGCTGCGTGCCGCCCTCGACCGCAACGGCATGCGGGACGCGGACCTGGAACTTCATCTGGTGGGCGGGCGCACCCATTGGTGCCCGGCGGACACCGACACCTGCACCGTACGGGATTCGGCCATCGGCTGACCTGGGCTCATGAGTGCTCCGGGGGGCTGTCCGGCGCCGCGCCCCGGGCCGTGCGGGCTCAGGGTGCTCGGCTACAGTGGCGCCCCCATGAACACGCAGCAAACACCCCCCACCACCGGTCACCTTGTCGCCCCTTTGCTGCGTCTGCACCTTTTCGGCCGTTTCCGCGTATCGCGTGACGGTTGTCCCGAACCGACCGGCCGGTGGCCGCGGCTGACGGCCCAGGCGCTGGTCAAGCTGCTCGCTGTCACTCCGGGCCACCGGCTGCACCGTGAGCAGATCATGGATCTCTGCTGGCCGGACACCGATCCGCACGCCGCCGCCGGCAATCTCCGCGTCGCGCTGCACGCGGCGCGGCGCGCGTTGGAGCCCGAGCTCGCCCCGCGCGCCGCGTCCTCGTACCTCGTGGCGGACGGGGCGATGCTCTCCCTCGCCCCGGCCACCGTATGGGTCGACACGGACCATGCCGAAGAGGCCGCCGAGTCCGCGCTGGCGTCGCACGACCCCGCCGCGCTGAAGAACGCCCTGGCCCTGTTCACGGGCGAGCTGCTGCCGGAGGACCGTTACCTCTCGTGGACGGAACCGCGGCGGGCACGACTCAACGCTCTGAAGGTCGAGATGTCCCTGGGGCTGGCCTCCGCCCACCTGGAGCGGGGCGCCCTGCAGGAGGCTACGGCGACGGCGGGGCACATCCTGCGGTCCAGCCCGGCCGAGGAGGCGGCGCACCGGATTCTGATCGACGCCTACATACGCCAGGGTCTGCGACGGCGCGCGGTGGGCCAGTACCACCTGTGCCGTGAGGCGCTCGCGGCCGAACTCGGCGTCCCGCCCGGCCCGGAGACGGAGCGCCTGCACCGGGCTGCCCTGGCCACCACACGGAGGCCGGGCCCGGCCCGGGTGGCCCTGCCCGCACCCCTGCAGAGCCCGGACGTGGCCCCCTTGCGTGGCCGGGACGAGCTGCTGCACCAGCTGCTCACCTCCGGCGGCCCGCCGGTCCGCGTCCTGACCGGCGAGGCCGGTGTGGGCAAGACCCGGCTGGTGGCCGAGGCCGCACGGCTCGCCGGCGCCTCCGGATCCGCGGTGCTGTGGGGCGCCGGGCACGACGCGGAGGGGCACACCCCCTACGGCGCCTTCGCGGAGGCGCTCGACGGCTGGCTGGCCGAGCGGGACGTGACCGAACGGGCCCGCGTGGGCTCGGAGTACCCGGAACTGGCGGCCTTCCTGCCGTCGCTGGGGCAGGTACGGTCCTTCGGTGACCGCAGCCCCGGGGAGGAACGCGACCGGCTGTTCGGCGCCACGGCCGGTCTTCTCGCCGAACTCGCCGCGGTTCAGCCGGTCCTGCTGGTTCTGGACGATCTGCACGCCGCGGACTCCGGCTCGTACCAACTGCTGAGCCACCTGGCACGGCACGCCTCCCGTCCCGGATTCCCGATGCGCGTCCTGGTGACGTACCGGGCCGAGGAACTGGCTGAATCCGGCCCCCGGATCGTGGATCTCACGGCTCTGCTACGGCAGCCGCAGGTCGTGCACGTGGCCGTCGAGCGCCTCGACCGGGAAGCGTGCCTGGCGGTGGCGCGCGATGTCGCACCCTCGGTCCCCGGGGCCGGGACGGACAGCGCGCAGCGGTGGGACCGGGTGTGGGAACTGTCGCTGGGCAACCCGCTGTTCGCCGGCGAACTCGCCCGGAACCTGGGTGCCGACGGCCCCGAGGGCGTGGCACCGGACGGAGTGCGCCAGCTGGTGGCGGAGAAGCTCGCTCGTCTCGACGGGAACACGCGCCGCGTGGTGGAGGCGCTGTCCGTCGGCGGTGCCGAGACGGCCCTGTCCGAGCTGCTGGACGTGGCCGCCGACGGATTGCACCCGCCCCTTTCCGGGGCCGCCGCGATCACCGCTCTGGACGAGGCCATCGGCGCCGCACTCATCGAGGAGCGAACCGTCGTCGTGACCGGACGGCACGAGACCGGCATCGCCTTCCGGCACCCGCTGGTCCGCCTCACCTGTTACGAGCGGCTGTCCGCCGTCCGCCGCCGGCACCTGCACGGCGCCTTCGCGCAGGCGGTGCGCCGCCGCCGCCCCGACGCCGTCGACACGCTCGCCTCGCATTTCGCGCGCGCCGACGACGTCCGCGCGGCCGAGTACCTGCGCCTGGCGGCGGAACGGGCCGCGGCCCTGTACGCGAACGACACCGCCGACCGCTACTACCGGGACCTGATAGCCCGGCTCGATGTCGACGCGGGCCGCGCCCGGCTCGCGCACGCCCAGGTGCTGCGCAACATGGGCCACTTCGAGCAGGCCGTCGGTGCCCTGCGCCCGGCCCTGGCCGAGTTCGAACGGCTGGACGACCACGACAACCGCGTCCTCGCCGCGGCGCTGCTGGCGGAGATGCTGGTCAGAACGGGGTCCCCGGCACCCGGCCTCGCCATCCTGCGGCAGCATCCCGTGACGGAGGAGACCGCTCCCGAACCGACGGCGGGTCACTTCCTGACGCTGTCCGTCGTCCTCAGCACACAGGGCCATTACGACGACGGGTGCGCCGCCGCCGAACGCGCCCTGACGGCAGCGGACGAGGTACCGGGCCATTCCAGCCACGGCCTGAGGGCCCGCGCCTTCGTCCTACTGGCGAGCAATCTGGGGCTCGCGGGCCACTTCGACCTGGCACGTGCCGCGGGCGACAGGGCGTTGGCGCCGGCCGAGGCCTACGGCGACCCGACGCTGCTCGGATCGGTCCTGTCGATGCTGCGGGAGAACGCGCGCCGGGCCGGCCGTCTGCGCGAGGCGATCGACCGAGGAGAGCGCGCCCTCGGCCTCGCCGAACGGTCCGGCGGCCCGGCGGCTGCCGCCTTCGAGCGGGCCAACCTCGCGGAGCTCCGGCTGCTCCTGGAGGAGCCGGAGCAGGCTCGCGCTCTTGCCGAGGCCGCGGTGGCGGGCGCGGAACAAGCCGAGGCCTGGTGCCTTCCGTACGCACTCGCGGCGCTGGCCCGCGCCCGATGGGCCATGAAGGAAGCAGCGGCCGCCGAGGCCCTCCTGGACCGCGCCGAGTCGGTCGCCACCACGCTAGGGGACCGACGGGCGAGCCACGCGGTGCGCACCGCGCGTGCGGAACTCGCCCTGCACATGGGGCGCCCGGAGGCAGTGCTGCGGATCCTGGACCGGTTCGGCGACGAGGCACCGGTGCCGGCAGCGTGGGGCGAGCTTCTCTCCGGACGTGCCGAATCCGCCCGGCAGCTCGCCCTGGCCGAGGTGTCGCGGGCGGAACGTACCGGGGAACATCTTGCCGAGGTGGAGGCCCGGGTCGCTCTCGGTGCCGCGTTGTCCATGCTCGCCGAAGAAGCCGCGGGGGCGGAGGAACTGGCCCGGGCCGAGTCGCTGGCCGAGCGCCTTCCCTACCCGGCGGGAACGAGCCGGGCCGCCTGGGCACGTGCTCTGCTGCACGATGCCGAGCACGGCTGAAGGCATTCGTCGCAGGCATGACTGACGGGCGGAGCACGTGTCCGTGGTTGCCCGGCCATGGCGGGCCGCGGACTGTAATGCCCGAGTAACGCGGTCTGTTTACTGTCCGAACTCCCCCGTTCCGTTCCTGGAGGAGCTCCCCCGATGCACCTGTCCCCACCGCCGTGGCGTGGCCGCGCCGTCTGGGCGGCGGCCGCCTTCACGGTGACCGCCCTGCTGACCGCGCCGCTGCCCGCGGTCGCCGCCGACGCCGCCACCGCGCCGTCCCCGAAGGTCGACTCCGCGCTGCTGAAGGCCGTTGACAGCGGAGGGGAGTCATCCTTCTTCGTCGTCCTCAAGGACCAGGCAGACCTGTCCACCGCCAAGAAGAAGAAGTCCCACGCCGCGAAGGCGAAGTCCGCCTACAGCGAGCTGCGCGCCCACGCGAAGAACAGTCAGAAGTCGCTGAACACCTTCCTCGACAAGAAGAAGGTCGGACACGAGGACTACTGGATCGCCAACGCCATCAAGGTCACCGGCGACCAGGAGCTCGTGAACGAGCTGGCCAAGCGCTCGGACGTCGCCTCGATCGTCAAGGAGCGGCACTACAAGCTCGACGACATCGAGACCTCCGACGCCAAGGTCGCCAAGGCGCTCCCGGCCTCCGGGACGGACTCCGCCGTCGGTGGCGACGACGCCCCGGAATGGGGCATCGCGGACATCAACGCGGACGATGTCTGGAACCAGTACGAGACGCGCGGCGAGGGCATCGTCATCGCCAACGTCGACTCGGGTGTGCAGTACGACCACCCTGACCTCGTGCAGCAGTACCGCGGCAACAACGGCGACGGCTCCTTCTCGCACGACTACAACTGGTACGACCCGACCGGCGCCTGCCCGGACAGCGCCGTCCCCTGCGACAACAACGGCCACGGCACCCACACCATGGGCACGATGGTCGGCAAGAAGGGCATCGGCGTCGCACCGAACGCCACCTGGATAGCCGCCAAGGGCTGCGAGTCCGACCAGTGCACGGACTCCTACCTGCTCGAGGCCGGCCAGTGGATTCTGGCACCGACCGACCACAACGGGCAGAACCCGCGCCCGGACCTCGCCCCGAACATCGTCAACAACTCCTGGGGCGGGGACAGCAACACCTTCTACCAGGACATCGTCGAGGCCTGGAACTCCGCAGGCATCTTCGAGGCCTTCGCGGCCGGCAACGACGGCGACGGCGTCACCTGCTCCACCACGCACCCGCCGGGCGCGCAGGTGTCCTCCTACGGCGTCGGCGCGTACGACGCCAACGGCAAGATCGCGTCCTTCTCCGGGTTCGGCCCCTCGCTGGTCGACGGTTCCGCGAAGCCGGACATCTCGGCTCCGGGCGTCAACATCGGTTCGACGTGGCCCGGTTCCTCGTACAACACCATCAGCGGTACGTCGATGGCGACCCCGCACGTCGCCGGTGCCGCAGCGCTGCTGTGGTCGGCCGCACCGTCGCTCATCGGCAACATCGACGAGACCCGCAGGCTCCTCGACGAGGGTGCCCGTGACGTCGACGACACGCACTGCGGCGGCACCGCCGGCATGAACAACGTCTGGGGTGAGGGCAAGCTCGACATCCTCGCCTCCATCGACAAGGCCCCGCACACCGCCGTGACCGTCTCCGGCAAGGTCACCGATCAGGCCACCGGCAAGGCGCTTGCGGGCATCCTCGTCAGCGCCACCGACGCCGCTTCCCTCACCCGCTCGGTCACCACGGCCTCCGACGGCTCCTACCGGCTGGCACTCGCCCCCGGCACGTACTCCTTCTCGCTCAGCGGGTACGGCTACGCGGACGAGTCGGTCTCCGGCATCGATCTGGCCACCGGTACGCCGCTGGCACAGAACATCGCGATGGAAGCCGTCACGACCCACCCGGTCACCGGCACCGTCCTCGACGTCACCGGAAAGCCGCTCGCCGAGGCGACCGTCGAGGTCACCGGAACCCCCGTGCCGTCCGTCACCTCGGGCGCCGACGGCACCTTCACCCTGCCCGCCGTCGCCGAGGGCGACTACACGCTGACGGTGAAGCCCACCGCCCCGGTCCTGTGCAACGGGATCTCCTCCGCGAGCCTGGCCGTCGACGGCGTCGAGACCCGCACCGTCCAGCTCCCGGCCCGCTCCGACAACTCCGGCAACAGCTGCACCCCGGCGACGTACTCCTGGATCAAGGGCTCCACCGCCGTCCCGCTGACCGGTGACGAGGACGCCACGACCGTCGCACTGCCCTTCTGGGTGAACCTGTACGGCGTCGACTACTCCAGCGCCTCCATCACCACCAACGGCCTGGTCAACTTCATGGAGCCGCGCCTCGGCGACTACGCCAACACCGCGCTTCCCTCCGCCGCCCGGCCGAACGGCGTCGCCGCCCCCTTCTGGGACGACCTGACCCTCGACAGGAAGTCGAGCGTGCAGACCGCGCTCAAGGGCAACAACGGCAAGCGCCAGTTCGCCATCGTCTGGACGAACGCCCTGCTGGTCTCCGACGGCAGGACCCGCGTCACCTTCGAGGCAGTCTTCGACGAGGCCACCGGTGACATCACCTTCCAGTACAAGTCCGTGCCCGGCAGCGGCTCCGCCGCCACCGTCGGCATCGAGAACCAGGCGGGCACCGACGCCCTCCAGTACTCCTTCGACCAGGCCGTCCTGACCGACGGTTCGGCGATCCGCATCGCGCAGGGAGCCTGATCATGCGATCCCCTCACTCCAAGCGGGCGCTGACGCTCGCCTCCGCCCTGGTGGCAGCGGGCCTCGCCCTGTCCTCGGCACCGCACGCGCTGGCCGCAGGCACCGACGGCAACGCGGTCATGAAGCTGACCGACGCCCAGGCCGAGAAACTCACCGACCACATGGGTGTCGACGTCTACGGCGACCGGACGGCCTCCGGCGACGCGACCGACGACCAGGCATCCGCCGATGACGCCTCCGGTGGCTCCGACGACTCGACCGGCGGCCCGCACCTCGACGCCGCCGACTCCGGCACGACCGCGACCGACACCCCGGTCACCTTCACCGCCAAGTCCTCGATGGAGGGCGTACGCGGCCTCGGCGTCACGGTGCCCGCCAAGGGCGACCAGTACTTCACCGTGCACAGCCTGGGCAACATCCAGCTCCACAACGCCGACGGCTCCACGGCGTGGGCCCGCACCAACGCCTCGCTGTACACGGACTGGCAGGTCAAGCCGCTGCAGCCCTGGCGGGTCGAGCCGTACCCGGCTCGCATCGTGATGGGCTACGACGCCGTCACCCCCTTCTCGCCCTACTCCGATCAGGGGTACGACACCAGTGACCTGACCGGTGACGGTGTCCCCGACGTCGTCTTCTCGGCAGCTGTCGGCTTCTCGCCCACCCCGCGGGCCTTCACGTCGCCCGGCTCGCCGCTGTCGACCGGCACCTTCGTCACCGTCCTGGACGGCAGGACCGGCAAGACGCTGTGGTCGAAGCTCTACTCGTACGTCTCCAACGTGAAGATCGTGGACGGCACCCTGCTGCTCGCGAACTCGCCGCGGGTGAACAGCGGGGCTCCGGCGACCGAGACCGCCACCCTCACGGGTATCCGGTTCGCGTACGCAGACGGCGCCCTGACCCCGTCATCGACGTGGACGTACGACACCAAGGAGACGCGCAACGTCGGCTGGGGCGCCCTGGAGGGCGTGGGCGATGGCAAGGTCGCCGCCTCGTGGAACCTGCGCAAGAACGTGGACGTCGACGCGCGCGGAACCACGCTCGTCCTCGACACCACCGACGGCTCCGTGTCCTGGCAGACGGACGGCGACCTGTACGGCCGCCAGCTCCACCTGGACGCCACCCGCGGGCGCCTGGTCGCCCTGGAGCAGTCGGACGTCAACGACGCCGTCAAGTACGAGATCGCCTCGTACGACCTCAAGAGCGGCGAACGCACCTCCCTGGACACCCGCGTCAACGCCATGGCCACGGCCATGACGATCGGCGACGCGGCTTCGGGCGGCGGTGCGGAGTACGCGGTCAGCGAGTCGACGTTCGACGCCGGCCTGTTCGTCAACTCCAGCACGGTCCGCGTGCTGAGCGGCGAGGACGCGTCCACCGTCAAGTGGGCCCACACGTTCAAGCGCGACGCCTCCAACAGCCACGACGGTGCCAACGCCTGGCACATGGACACCGTCGGCGGCAAGCTCGTCGTCTCCGGCCAGGACGACACGGGCATGGGCGGTGCCGACAACATCGGCGGCCAGCGCTACGGCGCCCTGACCGTGTTCAACGCCAAGGGCAGGATCGCCTGGCGTCAGGACCGTCTGAACGCGTCCCCGATGTTCCAGCAGGTCTACCGGTCCGGCGGCAAGGACCTCGTCCGGGTCATCGACCAGAGCCAGAACATCCGGACGTACAAGCTGGGCAACGGCGTACAGAAGTCCATCACGCCACTGCAGGGCGCCCTGAACTACGCGCAGGCCGTCGACCTCAACGGCGACAAGAAGAAGGATGTCGTCGCCGGCGGCACCTCCAACGGCGTGTGGGCCTGGTCCGGCCCCTCGCTGATCAAGGGCGAGCCGAAGCAGCTCTGGCGAGCCACCGTCGCCGGCGAGATCCACAACATCACGACCGGTGACGTCAACGGGGACGGCAAGCCGGAGGTCGTCGTGGCCGCGGACAGCGCGACGACCGTCCTCGACGGTGCCACGGGCAACGTCCTCACCACCATCGACGGCGCGGGACAGTACGTCCGCTCGGTGACCGTCGCCGACGTCAACGGCGACGGCAAGGACGAGATCCTGGTCCCGACCGACGCCCTGCGCGTCTACAACGCCCGCGGCACGCAGCTGTGGTCGTACGCGGCTCCCGCGAGCGCCGGGAACGTGGTCTTCTCCGACACCGTGGTCTCCGAGGGCCAGGTGTTCACGCAGTACTCCGGCCTCGGCGCGATCAACAGCACATCCGCCGTCCAGAACGGTGTCGCGCTCGACGGCGCCAAGGGCACGGTGAACTGGACCGCCGACCCCAAGGCTCCACAGCAGGCGTTCGAAGGCAAGCTGTACGGCGCGGTCCTCGACCACGCGGTCTTCGCCTCGCCGGACATCCCCTACGCGGACGGGCACGCGGTCGTCTACACCTGGATCACGCGCAGCGACCCCACGGTCTCGGGTGAGCTGGACAGCGCCACACCCCGCGTCGTCATGGAGATCCGTGACGGACGTACCGGTGAAGTGCTGCACCAGGCCCTGGGCGGCAGCCCTTGGTCACACGACCACTACTTCGCCGACGACGAGAACGACCTGCTGTACCAGCTCAGCTTCGGTACGTTCCGGGGCTTCGGAGCGGATGGTGCGGACACTTCCAGCTCTGTGATGGCCCCGCTGCGAGGCGTCCAGTTCATCAACGGCCCCGGTGGCCGCAGGCTACTGGCGGGCGGCGGGGAGGGCGGCGTCGGTGCCTGGGACCCGTCGGTGCTGACCACGGGCTGGCAGTTCCAGGACGGTGTGGGATCCGCCAACCTCATGGGCGGCCGCAACTACCTCGCCGCCGACCTCGACGGTGACGGCGTCGACGACGTGATGTCGCTGAACTCCGACGACTTCGGCCGCAACCGCATGGCGGACCAGCTGGGCGGCGGCGTGCTCTCGCTGAACAACGCCATCCAGCAGACCACCACGTACACCCTCTCCTGACCCGCGCCGGCTGACCGCCGGACACCATGCCGAGAACCCCCTGGGCGGCGCCCAGGGGGTTCTCGGCATGGCGGGACCGGAACTGACCGCGCCCACGGCTCCCCTGTCCCCGTCCCTCACATCGACCACTACGTTAATCCGGAACTCAGATCCACTATCCAGAACTCCCGAAAGATGAGGCACTGTGCACACACTCACCTTCCTGACCATCGGCCAGGCCCCACGTCCGGACCTCTCCGAAGCCATCGAGGCGCATCTGCCGGCAACCGCGCACATACGGCACGCCGGCGTGCTCGACGGCTTGGGTCGCGGGGAGGCCGAGCTCCGCTTCGGGGCGACGGAGGGACGCGCGACCCTGCTGAGCCGACTGGCCGACGGCAGTTCCGTGACACTGGACGCCGATGCGGTCGGGGCCGGGCTCCAGTCCCGCATCGATCAGGTGGAGGACGCGGGTGCCGATGTCATCGCGCTTCTGTGTACCGGCGCGTTCCCCGGCCTGCGGACCCGGCGGGCTCGGCTGGTCGAGCCGGACGCCCTGGTCACGGGGTACGTCGGCACCGTACTGCGGGACAGCCGAGTCGGGTTCGTCGTACCACTGCCCGAGCAGGTGCCCGAGGCGCGCGAGAAGTGGCGGGCCGTCGTCGCGGACCCCGTGTTCACCACGGCCTCGCCGTACGCCGACAACGACGCCGCCCTGCTCTCGGCGGCCTGCACACACCTGGAGGCCGGAGCGGACGCCTTGATGCTCGACTGCATGGGGTACGGGGCGCGGCACCGCCGGTCACTGCGCGCGGCCGGGCTCACCGTGCCGATCCTGACGCCGGGTGCGGTGGTGGGCGCCGCCCTCGGACCCCTCCTGGACTGAGGACGCCTCAGCTGCCGGCGCCGGCCTCGACGTACCGCAGCCAGTACGGGTCGCCGATGCGCTTGCCGACACGCAGGGCGGCGTCTCGTACCGCCCGCCCGAAGCGGGCCGCGTTCCCGTCGTGCAGCTCGGGCGCGGGCAGCGCGACGCCGATGCCGAAGATCTGTCCCGTGTCGCTGTCGAGCACGGCGGCGGAGACCCCGGCGACATTCGGAACGTACTCGCCGCGCGAGGACTCCCAGCCGTCGGCGCGCACCCTGGCCAAGCAGGAGACCAGTTCACCGGGGGTGCGCGGCGCCGATCCCGTGCTCTGTTCCAGGCGGGCGTCGACGAGGCGCAGCACCTGCGCGTCGTCCAGGCGGGCGAGCAGCGCCCGCCCCATGGAACTGGCGTAGGCCGGCGCCCGGGTGCCGGCGGGGGTGTACGCCTGGAGAGCTCCGGTCGTCCCGAGCCGCATGTGGAGCACGAGGGACTCGGGCCCGTCGAGCACGTCCACATACCCGGTGTAGCCGATGTCGGCGACCAGCCCGGCGATCTCCTCCTCCAGGAGGGATGCCGTGCTGCGTGAGGCGCGGAAGTGGTAGGAGGCCTCCATGACGAGGACGCCGGGGCGGTAGGCGCGGCTCACCGGATCGCGGTCCAGGAAGCCGTATTCGGCCATCATGCTGAGCGTCCGCGAGACGGAGCTCTTGGGCAGGTCCAGCGCCCCCGCGACATCCGTCACGGTCAGATCGCGCTGCAGACGCGCCATCAACTGCAGGACATCGCGCGCGTTGGCGAGTGTGCTCACCGTTCTCCCGCCTCCCCCGAGCTCCCCCGAGTCGTGTCGTCCGATCGTAAGCGGCGCGCTCGCGCCTCGGTGACCACCCCTCGCCGTCAGCCGCGGGCTGCCCGCATACCGAGAACCCGGGCCGGCCCCTTGACGGCGAACTGCGCTGTATGGATGATCCTGAGAGATCCACATATTCGGACCTGGTTCCATATTTTAGAACTTCCTCAGGCGACTGACAAGGCGCCCACCCGCACGGGAGCACGAAGACCCATGAGCACTGACGCCTCCCCCCAGGCAGAGACCTCGCACCCCGCGCGTGAGCGCCGACGTCATCCCCGCGCCCTCGCCCCCGGCAATCTGATCCTCACCGTGGTGCTCAGCGTGTTCGGGGCGATCGTGGGCGTACAACTGCTCGCCACGCTCGGCGTCACCCCGAGCACCTCGCTGATCGGCGCCCTGGCCGCGATGACGCTGGCCCGCGTACCGCTCGTCGTCTTCCGCGGCTTCCGTTCGGTGCACGCCCAGAACCTCGCGCAGACCAGCATCTCCTCGGCCACGTTCGGCGCCGCGAACAGCCTGTTCCTGCCGATCGGCATCCCGTTCCTGTTCGGGATGGACGACATGATCGTCCCGATGCTGATCGGGGTCTCCGCCGCGATGCTGGTCGACGCCTGGCTGCTCTACCGGATGTACGACACCCCGGCGTTCCCCGCGGACAATCCCTGGCCGCCCGGGCTGGCCGCCGCCGAGGCCATCAAGGCGGGCGACGAGGGCGGCCGCCGGGCCAGGGCGCTCGGTCTCGGCCTGCTGACCGGTCTGGTCGGCGCGGCCTTCACGCTCCCGATGTCGGCGTTCGGTGTGGCCATCATCGGCGGGTTCGCCGCCATGGCCGCCTTCGGCGTCGGCCTGCTGTTCAACCAGTACGCCGACCCGCTGTTCGGTCTCGACCTCAACTCCATGTACCTGCCGCACGGCATGATGATGGGCGCCGGACTGGTCGCCCTGTTCCAGGTCGGCCGCACCGTCCTCAGGGCCCGGCGCACGGCGGCGGACAACGCCCGCGCCGCCGCACCGCAGGACGCGCAGGACGGTGCGCAGCGCCTGGGACGCTCGATGCGTCTGGGCTTCGGCGCCTACCTCGTGATCTCGGTCCTGCTGGCGTTCGGAACCGGCGCCGCCACGCACATGAGCCCCGGCATGCTGCTCGGCTTCCTCCTGTACGCCTCCGTCGCCGCGTTCCTGCACGAACTGCTCGTCGGTATCGCCTCGATGCACTCCGGCTGGTTCCCGGCCTTCGCGATCGCCCTGATCACGCTGCTGCTCGGCATCCTCATCGGCTTCCCGCCCGAGGCGCTCGTCGTGCTGTCCGGCTTCACCGCCGCGACCGGCCCGGCCTTCGCCGACATGGGCTACGACCTGAAGGCGGGCTATCTGCTGCGCGGCGAGAACGCCGACCCGGCCTTCGAGCTGGAGGGCCGCCGTCAGCAGCTGATCGCCGCGATGATCGGCTTCGGCGTCGCCATCGTCGTCGTCCTGGTCTCGTACCGGATGTTCTTCGACAACGGGCAGACGGCACCGATCGACGCCGCGTACGTCGCCGCCATCAAGGCGGGCCCGTCCGCGGAGACCGCCCGGCACCTCGCCCTGTGGGCGATCCCCGGCGCGCTCGTGCAGCTGATCGGCGGCTCGAAGCGCCAGCTCGGCATCCTGCTGGCGACCGGCCTGCTGATCACCACACCGATGGCCGGCTGGATGGTCGCCGCCGGCATCGCCGTCCGCGTCCTCGCCCCACGCGCCCTCGGCCCGAAGGCCAAGGACGACCTGGAGGTCTTCGCCGGCGGCGCGATCGCCGGTGACGCCCTCTACTCGTTCGGCAACGGCGTGTTCAAGGCCGCCAAGTAGGCCCAGCAGCCGGACGGCCCGTACGTCCTCTCGCACCCCCGCACAGAACCACCCTGGGAGATCTCCGTGAAGCGACAGTTGACCCATGACGACATCCGCGCGGCCGTGTACGGCGGTGCCGTATTGGGCGGAGGCGGCGGCGGCTTCGTCGAGCGGGGTCTGCGCACCGCCGAACTGGCCCTCCAGATCGGCATACCCGAGCTGTGGACGGCCGACGAGTTCGCGGACGACAACCTGACCGCGACGGTGGCCCTGGTCGGCGCCCCCGCTGCGCCCGACCCGCAGGTTCTGCCCACGCACCTGCTGCGCGCCCTGGAGCTGCTCCGCCGTGACCTGCCGCGCCCGCTCGTCGCGATCCACACGAACGAGAACGGCGCCGAAACCACCATCAACGGCTGGTTCCACTCCGCGATGACCGGCCTGCCCGTCATCGACCTGGCCTGCAACGGCCGCGCCCACCCGTCCAGCGTGATGGGCGCGATGGGCCTGCACCAGGAGGAGGGTTACCTCTCCTCCCAGGGCTACGCGGGCGGCAAGCCGTACGCGTACGTCGAGGGCTCGGTCTCCGGCGGCCTGGAGGCCACGTCGAACGTGGTCCGGCGCGCCTCCGTCGAGGCGGGCGGCTGGGTGGGCGTGGCCCGCAACCCCGTCGAGGTCGGCTACGCGGTGCGCAACGGTGCGCCGGGGGCGATCGGTTTCGCCATCGAACTGGGCCGCCGCTTCCTGGCGGGCGGCGTGCTCGGCGCCGCCCAGCATCTCGGCGGTGAGATCGCCGTGACCGGCACGGTGCGCGAGTACCGCTGCGAGCAGCGGGAGGGCCTGGACGTCGGCGTCGCGGTCCTGGACGACGCGGCACGCACCACCCTGCACATCGTCAACGAGTACATGGCGCTCGATGTCGCCGGTGCCCGCCGGGCGTCGTTCCCCGATCTGATCACGACGTTCGACGAGGCCGGGCAGCCGCTCGCCTCGGCGGACATCGAGGTCGGCAAGCAGGTCAGCGTCCTGGTCGCCCCGGCCGAGAACCTCCTGCTCTCCCGGACGATGTACATGCCCGAGGTGTACGCGCCGGTCGAGGAACTGCTCGGCATCGAGTTCGCGCCCGCCGCGAGGGTCCTCGCCGACGCCTGAGCAGGTCGAGGGCGAGGAGTTCGGGTATCGCGAGGAAGGGCCGTTCCCGTGCGGCGGTACCTTCCCCTCCATGGACACTCTGCGAGAAGACGCGCACTGCGGCATCTGCGGTCAGCCGATGAGCGGCCATGACGCTCATCAGCGGCACGATGACGGCCGACCCGCCCGGAAAGGGAAACGTGTCACCTACGTCGTCGTAGAACTGCGCGGAGCCACCGCCCACTTCCAGGCATGGGAGGACCCCACCCGGACGTTCAGGACCGGCGCCGCCGACTTGGCAGGGCAACTGGGCATCGACCTTTCCGGCCTCCTGGACTGCCGGTACACGTGCTGGGTGGAGCCAACCGAATACGGCGTCGTCCGAAGCGAATTCGCCCTCGCCTGAGAGGTGGCCGACGCCCGGCCGGGACCTTTCGGCCGGGCGTTTCGAACAGCATCTCCCCCGCTCGCCGGACAGCCGACTGTCAGCAGCCGACCGGCGAGGAGCCGACGACCACGTCGTCGAACCACAGGGTGTCGTCGCCGGTCCCGTAACTCTCCCAGCCCAGCCGCAGCGCGGTGGGCCTCGGTGGAGTGGTCCGGGACAGCCACTGCTGGTCGACGTCCTGCGTCGGTACGCCGTCCGCATGCAGCCCCGGCACCTGCTCCTCGTTGAGCCAGGTGTCGAGTTTCGGCGCCGTGGTGTCGACCGCGAATCGCACGCACTGCCAGCTGTCCGTCGGCAGGGGCCTGCTCAGCCCCACCCCGACCGGGCTCTGTGCGGGGAGCGTGGCGTCGTCGCTTTCCCGGTTCCACTGCAGGGCGCCGTTCTGACCGCCGATCCGCAACGCCTTGCCGGCCTGGGAGCTGTCCGGCATCGACACGAAGGTGACGTGCGCGGCCGGGAGCGCGGTGGTGTGCCGCACCCACATGCGGATGTGCAGCACCGGACCCACCGATGACAGGTCCGCCGCGGCAGCCACGAAGGCGTGGTTGCAGTAGCCGGCCCGCCCGTCCAAGCGCAGCGATCTCGTGCCGCTGTGCGCGACCTCCGTGTCGACGGCGGCCGTGCCCGTGCCCTGGCAGTCGGGGGCGGTGAACCGCCAGTTCCCGGCGGGGGCAGGACCGGCCTGGTCCTCGAAGTCCTCGCAGACGGCGGCATCACTGCACTCCGCCGAAGGCGGTGTGGTGGGGGGCGGCGTCGTGGGAGGTGGCGTGGTCGGTGGCGTGGTGCCGTCGCCGCCGCAGGACACGCCGTTCAGGGTGAAGTCGTCGGGGGCCGAGTCGGCCGACTGCCACGTCCCCTGCAGCCCGAAGTCGACAGTTCCGCCGTCGGTCAGCGCTCCGTTCCAGTCCGCGTTGACCGCGGTCACGGCGTGGCCGGTCTGCGTGACGGTCGCGTTCCACGCGGAGGTGACCTGCCGGTCACCGTCGTACGTCCAGGTCAGCCGCCATCCGGTGAGCGCGGAACCCGTGTGGGTGATGCGCACCTGGGCGGAATAGCCGCCGGTCCACTCGTTGACGGTGTAGTCGACCCGGCATCCGGTTGCCTGGGCCGAGCCACTGGCGGGCACCACGACGAGGACGGAGAACACGAGCGCGAGAGCGGCCACGACCGCCGTCCAGGGTCTGCGCAGTAATCGCGGGAGAAGTTTCGGCATGTGCGCCTCCTCGGGGTGGGGAACCGTAGGACAGTGCGACGAGATGTGAGTGGGAGCGCTCCCACTCATCACATCGATATGACGGCGTACTGTCAATACAGTGGTCCGCCCGAGTTCACCCGGCCTCAGTACCCCGCGGTGGCGCGGAAGCGCTCCGATGCCACAGCACCCCGCCGAACTCGCCGGAGGCCGGGCCGACCGTTCCGGCAGCCCGGCGCACTGGTGCGCTTGGGGTCAGGCCCCGTAGGTGACCTGCACGTCCTTGAAGCCCAGGGAGTGCAGGAGGCCCTCCAGCATCCTGGTGGTGTTGGCCTCGGCCCTCGTGGTCAGTCCGCTCTCCTTGGCCGCATCTCCGATGTGCGAGACCGCGAGCTTCTGTACGGCGTGTTCGCTGTTGGGGTTGTCCGAGAACACGTCTCCGAGGCGGTCGAGCAGGCCGCGTTGTTTGGAGACGGCGTAGGAGTGGTCGGCGTCCAGGGCGGGCTTGCCGAGTTGCGCATGCGGGAGCCGCAGGGTGGCGGAGGTGCGGTCGTCGTTCACCGTCACGCCGTTCCCGCCGACGCTGCCGAGGTCGACGTACGCCTCCACCGTGCCGGCACCCACGTAGAGCGTGCGGGAGCCGCGTACGGCGTCCGGAAGGTACTTGGCGTCCTTCTCCAGGTCGACGACCACCTGGAAGTTCCCGGAGGCGGCGTCGAAACGGCTCATGTCCTTGATGGACTTGAGGACAGCGGGGCCCGAGCGGTCGGTCGTCTCGGTACCGAACAGATCCTTGATGCCCGGCAGTACGGCCAGCCTGATTCCGGCGAACAGCACCGCCATCACCAGTACGAAGGCAGTCAGCACCTTCGCCCAGGCGGGCATGCGTCCGGGCAGGCGCCCGAGGGGAGTCGTCATCCGATGGCCCTCCTTTCCTGTCCTTCGGATGCCCCCGAAATCCCTGACGAGACAGCTGAGTTGAGGAGCGTACGAAAAGGCAGGCGGACGCGGGGCGGCACGACGGCCGGCACGGCCCCGTCCTCCGTCCCACGGCCGAACGAGGTCAAGCGGCCCCGCGGGCGTGATGGACCGCGCACATCCGGGGAACCCTTTCTCGCGTCGCATCGCGGCCCCCGACGAAAGGACCTGGCCATGTCCGCCCGACCGACCACGCTCGATTCCAGCACCGCCCTGCCCCAGCTCTTCGAGCTTGCCCAGCAGCTCCGTGTGGACTCGGTACGCTCCAGCACGTCCGCAGGATCCGGGCACCCCACCTCCAGCCTCTCGGCGGCGGACGTGATGGCCGTGCTGCTCGCTCGCCATCTCCACTACGACTGGTCCGCACCGGACAACCCCGCAGGCGACCACCTCATCTTCTCCAAGGGCCATGCGTCGCCTCTCCTCTACGCCATGTTCAAGGCAGCCGGAGTCATCAGTGACGAGGAGCTGATGACCACGTACCGCCGGTTCGGCCACCGCCTCCAGGGCCACCCCACCCCAGTTCTGCCCTGGGTCGACGTGGCCACCGGCTCCCTGGGCCAGGGCATCGCCTACGGCGTCGGCATCGCGCTGGCGGGCCGCGACCTGGAGAAGCGGCCCTACCGGGTATGGGTGCTCTGCGGGGACAGCGAGATGAGCGAAGGTTCCGTCTGGGAGGCCCTCGACAAAGCGGGCCGGCATCAGCTGGCCAACTTCACCGCGATCGTCGACGTCAACAGGCTCGGTCAGAGCGGGCCCACCGAGCTCCAGTGGGACACGGCTGCGTACGCTCGGCGTGCCGAGGCGTTCGGCTGCCGTGCCCTCGTGGTCGACGGCCATGACCTCGAAGAGGTCGACCGGGCCCTGACCACCGCCGCCGACGGACAGGCACCCACCGTCATCGTCGCCAGGACCGTCAAGGGCCGGGGCGTCAGCGAGGTCGCCGACCAGGAGAACTGGCACGGCAAACCGCTGCCCGAGGATCTGGCCGAACGCGCCGTGGCAGAACTCGGCGGGGTACGCGACCTGCGGGTGCGCGGCCCCCGGCCCCCCGAGGCCCCCGCGGTCGCGGCCCCCGCAGCAGGCCCGGTGGAGCTGCCTCGCTACGACGTCGGGGACGAAGTCGCCACCCGGGTCGCCTTCGGCAAGGCACTGGCCGCCCTGGGCGCCCGCCCGGAAGTGGTCGCCCTGGACGCCGAGGTCGGCAACTCGACGCACGCCGAGGACTTTCAAAAGGCCCATCCGGAGCGGTACTTCCAGGTCTACATCGCCGAACAGCAGATGATCGCCACCGCCGTCGGTATGGCCGTCCGCGGCTACCGCCCCTACGCCACCACGTTCGCCGCCTTCCTCACCCGGGCGCACGACTTCATCCGGATGGCCGCCGTCTCCGGGATCACCATGGCCCTGTGCGGAACCCACAGCGGTGTGGAGATCGGCGCCGACGGCCCCTCCCAGATGGGCGTCGAGGACCTGGCGATGATGCGCGCGGTCCTCGGGTCCACCGTCCTGTACCCGTCCGACGCGACCTCGGCCGCCGCTCTGACGGCCGCGATGGCGGACATCGAAGGCATCTCGTACCTGCGCACCACGCGAGGCGCCTACCCGGTGCTGTACGCCGAGGACGAGACCTTCCCGCCGGGAGGGTCGAAGACGCTGCGCGGGGGCGGTGACGACGACCAGGTCACGCTGATCGGCGCCGGTGTCACCCTCCACGAGTGCCTGGCCGCCGCCGAGGAGCTCGCTGCCGAAGGGATCGCGGCCCGCGTCATCGACCTGTACTCGGTCAAGCCCCTCGACGCCGACGCCCTGGTCCACGCCGCCTCGCACACCGGCGCTCTGGTCGTCGCCGAGGACCACCACCCCGAAGGCGGCATCGGCGAAGCGGTCCTCTCGGCCCTGGCGGCGTCCGGCAGTCACCCTGCCTTCGCCCACCTTGCCGTCACGGGCCTGCCGGGTTCGGGTACCCCCGGCGAACTCCTCGACGCGGCCGGCATCTCCCGCTCCCACATCGCCGATTCCGCCCGTGCCCTGGTCAGGCGTCGCTGAGGCGGCTGCCGGGCGCGCCCCGGCGGCGGGGCGGCCGGACGCACGGCCGCCCTCCGAGGGCAGGGCCACCACGGCGGCGGTGTCAGTCGGCTGACGTATCGTTCCCGCCACCGCACACCGACTCGGAGGACCAAGAGAAGTGACTGGCCTGTCCGCCTTCCCGCTGCCCTTTCGCACTTCCCGCTCCATAGCGTTCGCGACGCCGCGGACACTGCGGGAACTTCAGATGATGCAGTGCAGCTCACACATTCGGGCGAAGCCCGGATGGTTCGAGAAGATGAACGATGCCGACATCGTCGCCAGGTGGACGCGGGAAGCGGTCGGCCAAGGACTCACCGAAGCACAGATCGGCTATGTGCTGGCCGAACTCGCACACTACGCGGCCCTGCGGGACGGACGGACCGGCATCGAGGTGTCCGCCGTCGACGGGGTGTGGCAGTCCGACACCCTGGTCGACGAGGCGCTCAGATCCCGGCTGCGCGAGGCGGTCCGGGTTCTGGAACAGGTCCCCGAAGCCGACCGGGACTGGCATCCCGGATCCGACGGCCAGGTGCTGGATCTGGTGCATCCCTCACTGTTCTGCCTGGTGAGAGAAGTGAGCGGTGCGCCCGATCGGGCTTGGCAGAACCCGACGGAGCGCTACGCGAAGTACGAGTTCTCGGACACGTTCCAGTGGCTGCCCACGGACGTCGAGGTCAGTGCGGACGGCGATGCCTCCTTCCGCTCGTACGTCAACAACGTCCACCCCGAGGCCCATCACGAACTCGCCTCCGCCCTCCCGGACTTGTTCGCCCGCGTTCGTCCTCTCTTCGAGAACGTGCTCACCGATCTGCGTCATCCACGCCCCCTGAGGATCGAGGCCGATCCGTATGGGTGGTACGACTCGGAGCCGGAGTATCCGGACCGGTCCTCCTACGGTGATGACGGGGCCTACGAAGACGCCCTCGGCGCATGGGAGGAGGCGCAGGACGCCTGGTGGGAGAACCGCCGCCCGGTCATCCCGGACGCCCCGGCCTTCATCCCGCCCGAACTGCCCGATGCTTCCGCCCGGGTCGACCTGCGCGGCCGCCGTCTCCAGGTCATCGTCAAGCTCGCCACCCTTCACCTCACCCCGGACAAGCCCGAGTACAGCGGTGGTTCGTGGCATGTCGAGGGGATGCTGAACGAGCGGATCGTATCGACCGGCATCTACTACTGGGACAGCGAGAACATCACCGAAAGCCGGCTGAGCTTCCGGGCGGCACTCGACGACCCGCGCTACGAGCAGAACGACGACAACGGTCTGCGTGAGGTCTACGGCCTGGAGGACGAAGACGCGCTGAACCAGACGCTGGGATCGACATCGACACCGGCGGGCCGCTGTCTGGCGTTCCCGAACATCCTTCAGCACCGCGTCGGATCGTTCCGCCTCACCGACCCCACTCGCCCCGGATACCGCAAGATTCTCGCGTTCTTCCTCGTTGATCCTTCGGAAAGGATCGTCTCGACGTCCGACGTGCCACCGCAACAACCCTGGTCCGACACCTCGACCATGACGCTTGAACAGGCCAAGGGTTTTCGCGAACAACTCATGCAGGAACGCAAGTTCTTCGTCGATGAGCACAACGAGCAACTCTACGAACGAGAGTTCTCGCTCTGCGAGCACTGAGCCACGGCCTGCCGCTCCGGGCGGCCGATGGTCACGGCGCCCCGGAAGCGGTCCGGCGAGAGGGTCGACATGGTGTCGAGCGACGCGTCGGGGACCGGCAGAAGGTGGGCATCGACCCAGGTGTCCCCCGTTGCCGCGTTGGCCCACGGATCCTCGATCACGACAGCGCCGGGTACGAGGCCGTGGCAGAGCACCCAGTGCGGCACGTCGAACCCCTGCATGTCGGCGAGCGAGAGCAGGAGCAGCACGTGCTCCCGTCGGCCGATCGCGTCGCGGATCGCGGTCAGGGAGAGGTGGCCGGGGTCGATCGGCACGCCGGTCCGTGCGGCGTCCGTGCGTGAAGCGCGCTGGAGCACAGCACGCCATTCCTGTTCCTTCTCCGGGTGATGGTCGAGCAGGACGGGCCGTTCCGTGTCGAGGTGGACCTCGACGGGGGTCGACGGCCACGCCCGGCGTACGGCGACGCCCAGTCCGACCGGCTCGCAGGCGAGGAAGTTGTTCGCGTCGCGCCACAGCGTCAGCTCCGCCCGGCGGTCCAGAGCCTCTCGCGGCAGCGTCCCCGCGTGCGCCTGCGCGACCAGGGCGGTGACGGCACCGCACGTGAAGTGGGTGGTCTGCCCGTAGTACGGGGGCTCGGCGACCACGTCGTCGCTCAGCCAGCGGACGTAGCCGGTACCGGGCCCGGCCGCGCCCTCCGACTGCGTGAGCGGCGGGCTCAGGGGTACGAAGCCGGCGGCAGCGGCATCCTCGGGGTCCGCCGTCCAGCCTTCCCACTTGACCTGTGCGAGCCTGCGGTGGCGTGCGTGGGCGACGACTGCCGCGGCGGCTGCCCGCGCATCGCCGACGGCATCGACGATCTTCAGATAGGCCGTGTTCGGGCGTGCCGTCACGAGCGCGGCAGCGGTCCACTCCTCACCGTCGTCGCTCGGAACGGCGACCACGTGAGGGGCGTGGGCCGAGCGGTCGGCCGTCTGCCAGCGCTCCGGCATCCGGTGGTCGCCGAGCCGCCTGGCCAAGGCCGGCGACTCGTCGGGCACGAACGGGACGACGACGCTCTTCACGGACGTTTCCTGCTGGGACGGCATTCCGGTGCTCCTGGCGGGACGACGGGGGAAGGGAAGGGGGCGGATGGGGCGTTCACCCGCGGGTCCATGGCTGTGCGGACGCGGGTGTCCCGCCCGGTGTCACGCGCGGGACTGCCGGAGCACCCACACGAAGTACGGCGCACCGACCAGGGCGATCATGAGGCCCGCCGGCACCTGGGACGGGGCGACGACGGTGCGGCCGAGGGCGTCGGCCGCACAGACCAGCAGTCCGCCGAGCAGCATCGCGACCGGGATCGACCGCCCGTGCCGGGCGCCCACCAGTGACCGGGCGAGGTGCGGGGCGACGAGCCCCACGAAGCCGACGACGCCGACGGCGGCCACGCTGAGTGCCGCGAGCACCGAGGCGATCGCCAGCGCCGCGAAGCGTACGCGCACCGGCTTGATGCCGACGATGCGTGGGGTGTCCTCGTCGACGGCGAGCAGGTCCAGCCGGTTGCGCATGGCGAGCAGCACGGGAAGCGCGAGCGCCAGGGCCACCGCGACCGGTACGACGTCGGGGAAGGTGCGCCCGTAGGTCGTGCCGGAGAGCCAGGTGAAGATCCGGGGCGTGTTCCACGGGTCGGCGCGCAGCAGGAGGAAGGTGGTGACGGAGCTGAGGCCGTACCCGCAGCCGATGCCGATCAGCACGAACCGGTCGGGCAGGAAGCCGCCGCGCCAGGAGAGCAGCGCGATCAGCCCGAAGGTGGCGAGTCCTGTCACCACGGCGGCCACGATGAGCAGCGGACGGCCGCCGGACAGTCCCGACGTGACGATGACCACGGCCCCCAGCCCGGCGCCCGCCGTGATGCCCAGCACACCGGGCTCCGCCAGCGGATTGCGTACCGCGCCCTGCACGACGCAGCCGGCCAGTCCGAGTGCCGCTCCGGCGAGGATCGCGGCGACCACGCGCGGGACCCGGTCGTCGAGCGCCTGTCCGATCAGGTCGGGGGCGGTCCCCTGGATCCAGAGCGCGATGTCCCCCGTCCGCAGCCAGAGGCTTCCGGCCAGGACCGCGACGACGGCTGCCACGACCAGGAGTACGGCCGTGCCGGACACGACGAGGAGGTACGCGCGGCGCGACCGTGCGGCGACCCGTGCGTGCGGTGGTTGCCGCAGCCCGCCCGTGTCCCGCAGACGCAGCGCGAGGACCACGATCACGACGGAACCGAGCAGCGCGGTCGGCACCCCGGTGGGAATGGAGGCGGCCCCGTCCGCGCCCTGCACGGCACGCAGGATCGCGTCCGCGAGCAGGATGAGCAGCGCGCCGAGCAGCCCGGCCGCGGGCACCAGGAAGAGGTGGCGGCGCAGCGCCCGGACCCGTCCCGCGATCAGCCGGGCGAACACGGGGGCGCCGAGGCCGACGAAGGCGATCGGGCCCGCGAGTGTCACTGCCGTGCCGGTCAGGACGACCGCGCAGATCACGGCGGTCACACGGGTCGCCCGGATCGGTACGCCGAGGGTGGACGCGGCGTCGTCGCCGAGGTTCATCACGTCCAGCCGCCGGGACAGTGCCAGGGCGACGCACAGCACCACGACGACGACCGGGAGGGCCCGCACGGACGCGTCGATGTTCATCTGGGCGAGCGAACCGCTCCCCCAGGCGAACAGGCCGGTGGTGTTCTCCTTGAACAGGATGAGGACCATGGCGGTCGCCGAGTCCAGGGCCATCGCTATCGCCGACCCGGCGAGGATGAGGCGGGTTCCCGAGGTGCCCGCTGCCCGGCCCGCGAGGAGCAGCACGAGCGCCGCGGCGGCCAGGCCACCGGCGAAGGCGACGGCACCCGACGCCCAGAGGGGGACGGTGAGACCGAAGGCGGCGACGAGCGAGAGCGTGAGATAGGAACCGGCGGTGACCGCGAGGGTGTCCGGGGAGGCGAGCGTGTTGTGTGTGACGGACTGCAGCAGCGTGCCGGCCGATCCGAGGGCGAAACCCACTGCCACGCCTGCGAGCAGGCGCGGCAGGCGTGAGCCGATGAGGATCTCACCGACCGGCGCTCCGCCGGTGTTCTCCCGTTCCCCGGTGAGGTACCTCACCAGTTCGCCGACGCCGACCCCTGACGTTCCCTGCGTCAGGTGCCACATGCCCACGAGGACGGTCAGGGCAAAGAGGGCCGCCAGGACGGCCGCCCCGGTGGGGCCGCCGCCGTGCTCGGCGCGCGGCAGCGTCTCCCCCCGGGACAACGATGTCTGTGAGGTGCTCACTTGCTCACTTCTTGTCGAGTACGTCGACGTAGGCGTCGATCGCCTGCTCGCAGGAGAGCGGGCCGCCGGCGCCCCACACGCCCGACGGGAACGCGTGCGCGCGGCCTTCCTTGACGGCCGGGATGGTCTTCCAGAGCGGGTTCTTCGCCAGCGCGGCGACGTACCCGCCGGCGCCTTCGTCATTGGCGTAGAAGAAGTTGGCGTCGCCCACCGCGGTGAGTCCCTCGACGTCGGTCTGCGCGAGACCGTAGGAGGGGTCGACGCCTCCGTCGCCGTGGGCCTTGTTGACGTCGTCGGTCCACACGGGGTTCATGCCGAGCTCTTCACCGATCTGGGTGAACAGGGCGCCCTTGCCGTAGGGACGGACGGTGAGGTTGCCGCCCTCCAGCCATCCGTCGAAGAAGAGGAAGTCGTTCGTCGGCAGGTCGGCGTCGGTGACCTGTTTCTTCGCCGTCGCGAGGTGGGCGTCGAACTCCTTGAGCACCTGGTCGGCGCGCTCGGTGCGCCCCGTCGCCTTGCCGATCATGCTGAACACGTTCTTCATGTTCCCGATCGGGTCCTTCGGGTCCGCCCCCAGCGTGGCCATCACGGGGACGCCCCGCTTCTCCAGCTTCACGAGGGTCTCGTCGTCGGCCTTGAACGCCTCGACGACGATGAGGTCGGGCTTTGCCGCGTAGAGGGTGTCGAGGTCGGGCTCCTCACGGGTGCCGATGTCGGTCACCCCGCCGGGCAGCTTCTCCGCGCTGACCCAGGTGCTGTAGCCCTTGGCGTCGGAGACCGCGGTGGGGGTGACGCACAGGGTCAGCGCGTCCTCGACCTGCTGCCACTCCAGGACGGCGATCCGCTTGGCGGGCTTGTCCAGCTTCACCTGCCGGCCGACGCCGTCCGTGAAGGAGACCGGCTTCGTCGAGGTGGCCGTGGTGTCGTCGGCGCAGCTCGCCGACGCGGGCGCCGCACTGGCACTGCTGTCGGCGGCGTCGGTCTTGTCGACGGACGTCGTGCCGCAAGCCGTTGCGGCGAGGACGATGAGCCCCGCGGAGGCTGACGCCGCGAGGCGATGGGCACGGTTCATGAACGTTCCTCTTTCTTACGATGAGTTGTGGCAGCGGATGATGCGCCACCGCGCCCGGAGGCGGGGCGGGGTGCTGTCCGACCGCCTCCGGGCGGGGATTTCGGGCAGGGGGGCGCCGGTCCGGTTCACACGGGCGCGATCAGGCCGTTCCGGACGGGGACGGGCCAGAGGGTTTCGGACGGGGACGGGCCAGAGGGTCTCAGGCCGGCGGGTTTCAGACGGGATGGCGCCCGATCGGGTCGATACGGAGGCGGCCCGTGCGGGGGTCGACGCCGACCTCGACACGGATGTCGTAGACCTCGCCGATGTTCTGCGCGGTGAGGACATCGGCGGGCGCTCCCACCGCGTGCACGCGGCCGGAGCGCATCAGGACCAATGTGTCCGCGACGCGTGACGCGTGGTCGAGGTCGTGCAGCACGATGCCGACGGCGATGCCGTGCTTCTCGACGAGATCGCGCACCAGGTCGAGGGTCTCGATCTGGTAGCGCAGGTCCAGATGGTTGGTCGGTTCGTCGAGCAGCACGACGCCGGTGTCCTGGGCCAGGCAGGCCGCGAGCCAGACTCGCTGCATCTCACCGCCGGAGAGTTCACCGACCGGCCGGTCGGCCATGTCCCGTACGCCGGTGACGCCCATGGCACGGTCGACGGCGCTCCGGTCCTCGGCCGTCAGTCCGGCGAAGCCACGCCGGTACGGGTGGCGTCCGAAGGCCACGACCTCCGTGACCGTCAGTCCTTGGGGCGCGGGCCTCGACTGCGAGAACAGCGTGACCTCGCGGGCGAACCGGCGTGCGCTGAGCAGTGAGGTGTCACGCTCGTCCGTTCCACCGGGGGCGCCGAGCGTGATCCGGCCGCCGTCCACCCGGTGCAGTCGTGAGAGCGCGCGCAGCACTGTGGACTTCCCACTGCCGTTGGGCCCCACCAGGGCGGTCGCACGGCCGGGCTCCAGGGCGATCGAGACACCGTGGACGACCGGCTTGCCGTCGTAGCTCAGCACCAGGTCGTGCCCGTTGAGCGTGGCCACCGGGGTGTCGGGGCCGGCCACGGGGGCGGCGGCCTGCCGGAAGGGGCTTGTGAACATCGATGCGTCCGGAGTTTCGAAGGGGCGAGGACTGCGGCACCCTCCGTCCGGTTCTTCACGAGCCGGACAGCGAACTCTTCCGCGTACGGGCAGCACCGTTCACGGCAAGCACCAACTAAGGGTTACCTAACTCCGTGAAGGTTATATTCCGCTTGCCGTGTCGACAACCAGGTGTTCTGGACACGCGATACGGGATTCCGGACATCTCACGAGGAGAGGTCGGCCGCCGCCTCGAAGAAAGCGCCCGGCGTCGTACCCATGACGCGGCGGAACGCGGCGATGAAGGAGCTGGGCTGCGCGTAGCCCAGCGTCTCGGACACCGTCATCACATCGAAACCCTCGGAGAGGAGCATCAGGGCCCGATGGACCCGCAGCATCTGCCGCCACTGGGCGAAGGAGAGACCTGTCGCCCGGCGGAACGCGCGGGTGACCGTGCGTTCGCTGGCTCCCAGCAGCCGGGCCCACTCCTCCAGCGAGCGGTCGTCTGCGGGGTCGTCCAGCAGGGCTGCCGCTATCGCGTCGATACGGGGGTCACCCGGCACCTGCAGGGCGAACTGGCGCGCCGAGGGCCGGACCACGTCGAACACCACCGACTCGGCACGCGCCCTGGCCGGTGCGTCGAGATCCGTGCGGGACAGGTGGGCCAGCAGCGACTCGAGCAACGGCGTCATCTCGATCGCCTTCGGCTCCTCGAACACGAACGGGGTGCGGTCGGGGGCGAAGAGGGCGTCATGGAACTCCGCACCCGCCGTCGCCCTGCCGCCGTGGACCACTCCCGCGGGCATCCACAGCCCGTTGCCCTCGAACACGGTGAAGATGCGGTCCCCCACGTGGGACGTCAGCGTTCCCCCGCTCAACGTCATCTGGGCCCTGATCCGTGACCACCGGTGCTACCAGGTCACGCCTGCGCTCACCGGGGCTGCCTGACCGCTGGGCACGCATAACCACGGTCGGCCCACTTCCCGCACGGCTATCCTCCACGGGATGCCACTTCACCAGTACGCCTACTTCGCGCTGTTCAGCCAGCACACCTCGGCAGACGACATGACCTCGCAGGTGGGCATCGCTCCTGACGAGGTAACCGTTCGCGGCAGCCGGTTCACAGAGCCGACAGCCATTCCGGTCGATCACTCGTGGATGGTCGTCTGCCGGGAACCAGGTCTGAGCGTCGACGAGCAGATCACTCGCGTTCTCGACAGGCTCCAGCCCCACATAGACCGCATTTCCGACCTCATTGGATACCTGACAGGCCCCGGCGGCGGAGCAGTGCTTCAAGTCGTGCGCTACTTCAACGCCACCGACCAGGCCCAGCCGGGCGCAGCGGCTGCCCCCAACCTCTTCGGCTGGCACCTGGACCGGAAGGTCCTCGACTTCCTCAGGACCACCGGGGCCGAACTCGACATCGACGAGTACGACATGGCCGGAGACGACCCCGCCGGGTGAATAAGTGACCTCATCTGGCATACAGGCTCCCGCTCCGACGGCTTGACAACAGCATTAAGAAGCCAGCGGCGCCTGGGTCATGACGGCGGAACTCGCTGCTCACCTTCCGGTGTGCGGCGGGTGGGTGTGGAGAGGGCGCTGTGGCCGGGGTCTGCTCTGGCTCATGGGCGCGCTTGATTTTCGTGATGTCGAGTGAGGCGTCTCGGACGCCGCTTTTGGCGGCTGGGAGAGTGTGCCGGCGCAGAACGAATCGACGATATGGGCTCTTCGGGTGAGATAGGTGCGAATTCTGGCCATGACCGCCTCGAAGACTGGCGC
The DNA here is from genome assembly GCF_036195045.1 of Streptomyces sp. NBC_00236. NCBI lineage: Bacteria > Bacillati > Actinomycetota > Actinomycetes > Kitasatosporales > Streptomycetaceae > Streptomyces > Streptomyces sp. NBC_00236. The sequence goes on from NZ_CP108100.1 coordinate 686,485, forward strand.
GTCACCGGCCTGGCCCGCGGTGACGTGGATGGCCAGAGGTCGCGCCTGGCCCTCTCTGGCCAGGTGGACCTTCGTACTCAAACCCCCGCGAGAGCGTCCGAGTGCATGATCGTCGGGTTCGGACCGACCAGGCTCCCCTTTTTTCGGGCTCCGGCCGAATGCTGGTGAGCCCGGCAGACGGTTGGAGTCAACTGAGCCTGTCCAGCCCACGTCGTCGACGGCGTCCGCCTCAACAGGAACAGCGGCAAGGATCCGTTCCCATGTGCCGTCCACGGCCCACCTGACCAGGCGTTTGTGAGCGGTCTGAAAGGGCCCGAGCTCTCCTGGCACGTCCCGCCAGGGCGAGCAGGTGCGGTACTTCCACGCGATAGCTTCCAGCGCCACGGAAGGCGTCCGCTGACGTTGCCGTCAGCGTTGCCGTCAGTCCACGTGAAGAACCCCGCCAGGATCTCCCAGCGGGGCTCTTCATGCGTTTGCCATCAATTCCCTGAAGCTCAAAAGCGCCTCAGCGGTGGACGACCGAGGAAACCCAGATCGTCACATCGCTTGCGACCCTTGATGCTGTTCCACCGGGAACGACTCGATGTTCTCGTCTCTCTGGGTTCCGATACTCCACTTCAAGCCGATCATCTGAATCCAGAGTCACGACGACGTACCACTGATCGCCGGACCCCTGTGACTCGATCGTAAGGAATGAGTTATCGGGATAACTCAGCTCGCCGATCAACTCGAAGAGCAGGTCTTCCGAGATTCCCTCGTACGACTCGCCGCTCTCCGTTTCCACGGTGTACGAACTTGACACCATGTCACCTCCAGCATTCATGCAGGTAGAGCGCCTACCAGCCGTCGCGATCCCTGAAGAACCCGCCGCCAGTTACATGCTGCAAGTCCTTCTCCCAAGACTGGGTAGGCGCCACAGACCCTCTATGTGGTTCAAAATTCAGCGGCCCCGGATGCCTCTCCGTCATGTACCGCTCTACATCAAGAGCATCCTGTCGAGAGTCGTAATTCCTGAGGATTACCATCCGAACTCCGCCCTCGTAGTCTGAGTTCTTGTAGCGGCCGACGGGATTCTTGGAGATTCCCCATTTGAGCAATTCGCCGCTCGAGGGTTTCACGAGAGCGTACAAGGACGTCTGCCCTGCGTCCGGAAGTGGGCCACTGATTGGCTTTCCCGTAGTGAAGGTCGGACAGGATGCGTTGTGAACGAGGACCGGAGTCTGGCCCGCCAGCACATAGTACGTGTGCAAGTCATTGACGGTGAGGTCGTACGTACGCTGCGGGCCCTGCTGGTCGCGGGCCTCGGTTACGACCGCACGGGCGCCGTTCGGGGTGCGCAGTTGATCGCCGATCCGGAGGTCACTGGCGTCCTTCCACCTCCGGTCCCCCTCCAGCCAGAACGGGTGATTGTCCGTCGCCGTGATCGTGGCCGGCCCATGGTCGGTGGTGACAGTGAGCCGGGTGAAGTCCTTGTCGCCCTCAGTGGTGAAGGTGTTGGTCACCGGCCGCGCGGCGGTCAGCCCTACGTGCGGATCGCCGGCGGAGACCCGGTCCCCGACGCGGATGTCCTCGATGGCTCGGTGGGTTCCGTCGGCGAGCAGCACGGGAGTGCCGGACGGGAAGCTGTGGGGCTTGGCGCAGGTCGCTGCGTCGCGTTCCCGCCTTGCGTGGTCGGCGAGTTTCCGCGCCTCGACCTTGGCGAGCGCGCGGGCGTCGACCAGGGTGTTGGCGCGGAGCGGGTAGGTGAGGCGGACCCTGCAGCCGCAGCGATCGGCGTCGGCTTGGGCTTGTGCCTGTACACGGGCCGCGACCGAGGCGTAGAGCGGCCCGGCTCCCGGGTTGGAGCACTTCAGGGTGCCCGAGACGTTGTTGCCGCGGACAGGGAAGGTGCGTTGCGGGCTGGTGCACTGGCCGGCGGGTTTGCCGTCGATGGAGAACGTTGCGCTCATCACCGCGGTGACTTCGCCCTTGCTGACGCGTTCCTTCCGCGCGATGGAGCTGACAGATCCGGTGAAGTTCTGGGTGGCGGTGCAGCCCGACGAGCTGCAGTCCATCTCGCCCGCACCGTCCAGGGTGAAGGAAATGCCCCGGTCGGTAGCGTCCTTGAGCTGGTCGGCGTACTCGACCAAGGTGTCGAACATCTTGTCGGCGGCGTCGGCGAGGATCGGGGTCAGGTCCATTCCCTCGCCGTCGCCGGATGCCAGTGGACCCGTGGTCACCCTGGGGCGGGCTTCGGGCACTTCTCCTTTCTCGATCTGCTCCCTCATGTCGGAGATACCTTCACGGAGGTCGTACGCCTCCAGGCGCAGTACGCGATGCGGCGCGGCCTTGGTCACCAGCAGGCGCCCCGCCGAGGTGTCGACGCCGAGTGCGGGTGTTCCGTTCACGTTCGACGGACGCTGACCTGACGAGTTCGAGAGCCCTGAGCCCTTTGTCGGCGGTGACTTCTCCAGGTCGGTCAGGGCCTTGTCCAGCACGGCGGCCAGCTTCGGCGGGGCGACGGTACGCGCCAGCGCCTCGTCCATGAGCTCCGAGCCGTCGTCCAGTCCCACGATCCACTCACTGGGCGGGGCCTTCGCGCCTTCCTTCACGTCTTCCTCGGGCGCCGGGTCGTGTTGCCACCGCATGAATGTCTTGCCGCCTATGCGCAGCACGTCCCGCCCGTGGTCTTTCCCTCGACCGGACGACGTGCTGCCGAACTGGCTGCCGCTCGCGGTGACGTTGATCTCGTTCTCGGTGATGCCGAAGGACGAGGTGTCCTTGTAGCGCAGCCCCGGCGCTGCGGCCAGATCGTCGACCGCTTCCCTGAACGGCCGCAGGTCCCGCTGCGCGGCCGCCTGCGTCTCCTTCGAGTCGGAGGACGAGGACGTGAGCGACAGAAGTCCGCCGATCAGGGCGAGAACCAGCACCGTGAGGCCGCCCAGGACAACGGCACGCCGGCGCCCGGGGCCGGCCCGTAGCAGCCCTGGTGGGGAGAACCACGAGGGCGTCCTCCCTGGCACCGTGGGCGGAGGCGGCGATCCCGGAGGCGGTGCCGTCGGATCTGCCGCCGCGTTCGGCGTCACCGGACCGTTCGGTGCCTGCGCTGTGTCCGGTTGGGGAGTGAGACGGGGGTCGTTGTCGTCCGCCATGGCACGGTGACCTTTCGGGTGTGGGGGCTGAAGTCCTGCGAGGGTGTTCTCACCGCACGCTCTCCAGCGCGCGATTGCAGACCGTGCCGCGTGGGCGAGCGAGGGAGCCGCGTGGGGCCCCAGGCCGCCCAGATGCATGTCCGCGGAACGCGGCGGCCTCGTACGGGGAGCTGTGGCCCGAGACGACGTCGGTCTCTCGGGCTGCTGGTGGCCTACCGCTGACAGGCGGCGACGATGACCAGCAGGAGGAGGGCGATCCCGAGTATCGGCAGGCACCCGAGGGAGTTGGGGTTCTTCTGGTTGATCTCGACGACGCCGCCGAGTGCGAGGCCGGGGTGGTTTTCGGCGTAGTGGGCCGCCGCGAGATCGCCGACCTCGGATTCGGTGGTCCACCGGGTGGCGAACCTGCACTCGCCGCACCGGTACCGGTGTGCCATGTCAACTCCTTGGTGCCGTGGGTCATAGGGGATGAAAGAGGAGTGCGTGAGCACCGAGCGCCGGCGTACGAAGGGCCGGGCCGGAGGGCGCGCTCGCGGGCAAGGGGAGGGAGAGGTGACTGCGCGGCAGCGCACGTGCTGGACGGGCGGCCGGTGTGCGCTCCCCTGTTGCGTCGGTCGCCTGCTGCCGGGAGAAGCGGCCGACGACGCGCACACCGGCCACGTCAGGTGGTGGTGATTCGCTGCGATGATCGAGGTCTCTGCGCGGGAACGCCGGGTGTCGGCGTCAGTCGCGCTGTGGTGCGTCCTCGCACAGCGCCGCGTCCAGCAGCTGCCCCAGCTGCGCGTCCGGGTGCTGGCCGACCTGTACCAACAGGTTGGTGACGAGGGAGACGTAGCGGCCGTCGTCCATGGTCAGGGTGAAGGTCTGGTAGCCCGGGACACCACCGGAGTGGCCCCGCGCCGTACCGCCGCAGGAGGGCTCGTACGTCTGGAGGCCCAGGCCGTAGCCCGTGCCGGGGTTCACCTGCCGGATGGTGCGCATCTCGGCAACGCTCTTCGCGGAGAGGACCTTTCCGGTGTTCAGCGCCTGGTAGAAGGCGCTCAGGTCCTCCAGCGTGGAGATCATGGCTCCCGCGCTGCTGTACAGCGAGGGGTCGTACGTGACCGCCGGCACCCACAGGTAGAAGGAGCCCACCCGGATGCCGTGGTAGCCGTTGACGGCCGGCGTGGGCAGGGTGCGGTCACCGGGTGCGGGGAAGAGCGTGTGGGGCAGACCGAGCGGTTCGATCACGCGTTCGGTCACGACCTCGTGCACCGGCTGTCCCGTCAGCTTCTCGATGAGCATTCCGAGGATGTAGTAGTCGGTGTTGGAGTAGGTGAAGCCTTCACCGGGGGCCGAGACCGGGGGCGAGGCGTCCAGCGCGTACCGCACCAGCGTTGACAGGCTGAAGGTGCCGTCCGGGTTCGACGGAGGCGTCTTCAGCCCGGGCGAGGGGGAGTAGGCGCCGAGACCGCCGGTGTGCTGAAGCAGATGGCGCACGGTGATACGGGTGCCGTCGTAGCCGTTGCCGGTGACGACACCGGGCAGGTAGTCATCGATCGGCGCGTCCAGGGAGGCGCGGCCCTCCTCGGCCAGCTGCAGCACCACCACCGCTGTGAAGGTCTTGGTCTGACTGCCGATACGGATGTATTCGTCGGCCTTGATGGGCCGGTTGGCGTTGATGGTTCCCGTACCCGCCGACAGGGTCCAGGACCCGCTGCCGTTTCCGGCGTGGACGGCGGCGCCGGGCCCCGCTGCCGCCTGGAACGCCTTGAGCGCGGCGAGCGTGTCGGAGTGGTCGGACTCGGTGGTGGCGGCGTGTGCTCCCGAGCTGGAAAGCGTCAGTACCGTCGCGCACACGGCGCCGATGACGGAGGCCATTTTCGTGCCGTTTCGGGTGGTCATTTCGGTGTCCGCTCCTCGGAGAGGTCTCGATCGATCGGGTTTGTGCCGGTCCTGACGGGTTATTTCTTCGCGGCGGCTTCGAAGGCGGCCTTCAGCCGCGGGATGTAGTCGGCGTAGGCCGGGCCCCAGCACCCGTAGGTGTGGCTGCCGTCGCACTGGGAGGACAGGGAGGCGCCATTGCCGTAGTCGACGAGCCGGCTGGGGATGCCGAGCTCGTCCAAGCGGTTCTTGACCGTGTGGGCGGCCGTCGCCGTCTGACCGTCGATCAGGCCCTGGTTACCGGTGTAGAGGGTGACCTGGGTGTTCTTGAGCTTGGACAGGTTGGCCGGGGCGGCGGGGTCGTAGGCGTTCCAGCGGTGGTCCGCGCCCAGGACCGCATACGGCGAGCCGAAGACGGCGTCGCTGTCGACGTACGGTCCGTAGGTCGGGCAGCCCTGGCTGCTCGATGTGCTGAGCGCGCACCAGGCGCCGGGCAGGTTGAGCTCCGTGGCGAGTACGGCCGCGCGGACCGTGGCCATGGAGAAGTCGATTCCGCCAGAGAGGGAGGAGGCGTGGCCGAAGAGGTCGGGTCTGGCCTGGGCGTAGTGGAGTGCGCCGGATCCGCCCATGGACAGCCCGGTGACGGCCCGGTGTTCGCGGTCAGGGAGGGTGCGCAGGTTGGCATCGATGTAGGGGACGACCTGTTCGAGGTGGAAGGTCTCCCAGTTGGCCGCCCCCACGGCGGTGTTCTGCATGTACCAGTCGGCGTACCAGCTCTTGAGACCTCCGTCGGGGACCACGGTGATCATGGCGTCGGAGTGCAGGGCCGGGGCCGCGGCTGCATCGTCCACGTTGCCGCCGCCCCCATGGAGGAAGTACGTCACCGGCCATCGCCGGTCAGGGGCGTCGGCGTACCCGCTGGGCAGGAAGATCCGGATACGGTGCGGGCCGGCCACCTCCGGTGTGGTGACGGTGATCGTGAAGTCGGTGCTGGAGCGTACGTCGGTGCCGTCTGCGACCTGACTCAGGCCGAAGCCGTCCGTGAAGTCGACGCCGGGGACGGCCGGGGCGTCCGCGCGGGCGGCCGGTCCCGAGGACACGGCCGGGAGCAGTGCCGCCGCGAACAGGACGCCGGCGAGGCGACGGTGGCGGGCTGATGGAGGTCTCAAACCGGTGCTCCCTTGTGTGAGGTGGCCGGCGGTCCGCCGGCACGACCACGATGCGGGCCGCCGGGTTCGGAGAACAGGGCATGTGCAGGTCAGGGGGAGGTCATCGGTGACCGGTCATCCGTGACCGGTCGTCTCGATACGCTCGGGCGGTACCGGTGTCGAGGGAAGACGGGGGTCCGGAGTGAGCAATGAGTTAGGCACGCGGATGCGTCAGCTGCGCAAACGCGCCTGCCTGACCCAGGAGCAGCTGGCGGAGCTGGCCGAGGTGAGCGTGAGCACGATCGGCCGGCTGGAGAACGGCAGGCTCCCCGAGCACCGGCTGAGGACGTTGCAGAAGGTGGCGGAAGTCCTGAACGTGAAGCCGGAGGAGTGGCAACGGCTTACCGCGACCCTGGACGGGGAGCCGGCCCCCGCCGGTCCGGTCGAGGTGCTGACACCCGCCGGTATGCGGGGGGAGCCGGCCGCCGCTGCTCAGCCCGAGGAGCCGGTACCGAGCGGTCAGCCGGGGGAACCGGTACCCGCCGTTCAGTCACAGGCTCTGCCGGGGCCCCCGGTACCCGCCGCGCCGCTTCCCGGCCCCGGGCCGGCCATGTCGCCGGCCGGCCCGCTTGTCGACGCCGCGGCCTCACTGGCCCGCGAGGTCGGCCGACGCTGGCAGCGGGAGGAAAAACACCGTCGCGTCCATGACCCGTTCCCGCTGCCCGTGCGATACCAGCCGGCTCCCGCCGCTCTGATGGACCGTCCGGAGAACATCCAGCGCCTGCAGCCAGGAGTCCCTGCCAGGGAGCTGGACCTGAACGGCGACCTGCGGACTGTCGCCGACACCTATCGGAGTATCGAGTCGCAGCGACTGGTCATTCTCGGTCGCGCCGGCTCGGGGAAGTCCATCCTGGCCATCAAGTTCGTCCTTGAGCTCCTCGCGGCCCCGGCTCCCTCCCTCCGGGTGCCGGTCATTCTCAGCATCGGATCCTGGGACCCCCTGGCCATCACACCGCGGGACCTGCTGGTCGACCATCTTCTACGGGACCACCCGCATCTGGCCCGTACGACTCCCGAGGGTGCGACGCTGGCCGCCGAACTCGTCGACTCCGATCTGATTCTCCCCGTCCTGGACGGGTTCGACGAACTCGCCGAAGCCCTGCGCGGCCCCGCGCTGGAGGCACTCAACGCCACGTCGCACCCGGTGGTCCTGACCAGCCGCCAGGACGAGTACGCCAGAGCGGTCCGCGACGTGCACGCGCCTCTGGTGCTGGCAGCCTGCGTCGAACTCGCCGACCTGACCGTCGAGGATCTGGCCGCGTACCTGCCCCGGACCGACCGCCTCGGCGACTCCCTGGGCAGCGGCGGAGTCACAGGCGTGTGGGGTGACGTCCTGGACGCACTCCGGGTCGGTGACACCCCAGCGAGCAGCCGGCTCGGACAGGTACTGGGAACGCCCCTGATGGTCACCCTGGCACGGACGATGTACAGCGAGGTGCCCGGCAACGACCCGGCCGAACTGCTCGACACCGCGAGCTTTCCTACCGGGCGCCACCTTGAGGAACATCTGTTGGCGAACTTCGTGCCCACCGTCTACCGGCACCGCACCCCCGAACGGGCCGACCCTGCCTCCGGACAGCGCAACCGCGACCCCGAGCAGGCCGAACGCTGGCTCGGTTACCTCGCCCACAGCCTGACCACCGGGGCCCACGAGCATGGAGACCTTGCCTGGTGGCGGTTCGGCTCGTCCGTACGGCTGCCGATGCGCATCCTGTACACCGCGCTGATCGGCGGACTGTGCATGTTCGCGGCCAACTGGATTGTCATACTTTTCACCGTTTCCATCGGGTACCAGCGCTCCGTGCAGGCGCCGGCGATGGTCGAGGTGACGGTGTTCGGGCTCTGCTCTGCGGTCGTCTTCGGTCTCGTGCACTGTGCCCTGGCCGCGATGGGCCGTACCGTTGCCGTTCCGACCCAGGTACGACTCAGGTTGGCGGCCGTGGCCCCCGGGGTCGAGCACAGACCGGTTCGTGAGATCCTCACGCGCTTCGGGGTCGGGCTGCTGGGCGGCTCTGGGCTGGGGGTCGCACATGCCTGGTCGAAGGCACTGTTTCGCGCGTTGGCCGGAACCTCTTCGCACGCGGATCTGATCAGAGCGGCGGTTCAGGACACGCTGGCCGCGGGACTGATCTTCGGTCTCACGGCCGGCTTGGCCTTCGGACTCATCGCAGCCTTCGAGGCGCCCGTGGACATCGCGGCCGCGGCCACGCCGATGCGACTGCTGTCCGTCAACCGGTCGACCGCCACCCGGCAGTTCCTCGTGCTGGCTGCCGTTGTCACTGTCGGACTCGCTGTCTGCGGGTACGCCGTCGTCGGCCTGCTCCAGCAGGTGCTGCCCTGGACGCTGCTGTGGCCGCTCGACGCGGCTCTGCTGCTGGGGGCGGTCGGCGGGCTGGGCGGCTCGGCGGCGTACGTGCTCGCACTCACGGCGTGGGGGCAGTGGCTGACGGTGGCCCGGTTCTGGTTGCCGCTGACGCGCAGGCTGCCGTGGGACACCGCCGCCTTCCTGGACGACGCCTATCGCCGGGGGGTGCTCCGGCAGGCCGGTGCCGTGTACCAGTTCCGGCACATCCGGCTGCAGCAACACCTCGCTCGCGTCCACGCCCGCTCCGGCCGCGTCACCAGTTACGTGGAACCGGGCCCGGGGCGCCGCGCACCCGGTGAGAGGGCGTCGTCGGGAGGCCGTTGAGGGGCTGTTCGGTGGCGGCGGCCGGGGTGTGCGGGATCCGCTGCGAACGCCTTCCCGCCGGGTGTCGACGGTCTGAGACTTGGGAAAGGGTGACGCCCCACGCGTAGAGGCCGGCGGGCGCGCTGAGCACGGAATGAGAACCGGCACGGCCTTGCTGGGGTGGCCCGCCGATCAGATGGCTGAGACCGATTGCCGGCAGCCGTCGGTTCGGCGGGCTCCGACCATAGGGCGTGCCACCGACGCTCTTCCGCGGACAATCAAGATCAGACACGGAGGCGTGGGGAGCGGCGACGGGCAGGGCTCGGGCTTCGCGGTTGCGCGATAGGTCGACCCCGGCCCGTCCGCTGGAGCGAGGGATTGTCCGTCAGCGCCCTCCCTGCTTGGTGCGGCGCCCGGCCGAGGGGGCGGGCGGCGGGGGGTCGGGGTTGTCCTTCATCAAGTCCAGCAGCCGGAATGCGCGTTCGCTGGTTTCGCGGGGCGCACACAGCGCGGTCAGGAGCAAGACTCCGACGGTGGCGAGTCGGACGGTGAACAGCACTGCGTCTTTGTCGGTGTCCACCGCGTGCTGGTCTGTGGTCTTCATCGGCGTTCCTCCTGTCATCGAGCCGATGCCCGGCATGCCGGGCGTACGGGCTCAGGTCTACGGTCGTTGAACGTGAAGGGCCTCGTCGAGGCCGCCATCACTCCGTCCGGGCTACGGATCCGCTGCAGATCCCGGGGCCTGCGCAGGGATCTGCGCGAGGTCGGTCCGTGGGTCCCGCAGCGGCTGGCTGTAGTTCAGCCAAGGCGTGGTCTGCCGTCGGGCAGACCCTCGGGGCAACACCTACGCGGCGTCGGCAAGACCGTCGTCAGCGGCCGATCCGGCTGCGCCGATGCCCACGACCTCAAGCGAGACACCGCGCGCGGCCAGCGCCTTCGCGGTCTGAGCGAGGGTGATCTGGGAGAAACCGAAGAGGGAATCAGGGGTGAGCTCGGCTCCGGTCTTCAGGTGGATGGCGAGGACGAGGCGCTTGGGGTGGAAGTCGTCGGGCAGCGTGCGCCGGCCGTCGCTCGCGATGCGAACGCGCTGGGCGAAGGTCGCGCGGGCGACCGCGGAGTCGTACAGAACCTCGACGGCTACCCGGGCCTGGTTGTAGAGGTGGCTGAGGGCACCGGAACCACGGGCCTGCTTGACGAGGACGAGCGTGTCGTCCTGCGTGAGGAAGTCGCAGATCTCGATCTGGTCGCTGGGCTTCGCCGGGTTGGGGATGGTCTTGCAGTCGAGCACGACCCAGTCTTCCCAGCCGGCGGTCCGGGCCGTCTTCCGGTTGTAGGGCGTCTCCGACATTCCGCGAGGCCAGGCCGGCAGGACGACGGAAGGAACGGGAGCGAACAGCCGCTGCACCTCGCTGCGGAGGGAGGCAAGGTACGAGGCCCCGAACTCGTACCAATCGCCGTCCAGCAGGCAGAACACGTGGGAGCCGAGGGAGACGGTGGCCTCGATCCAGCGCAGGGTTCCGACGGTGGCGATCACGTCGTCCGGCGCGCTCCGCCTGCGGCGCTCCCGAAGGAGCTTGACGGTGCCGGACTTGAGGGCTTCGAGGCGGCTCCCGGAGGGGAGATACCGGACGCGGCCGAGCACGTAGCCGAGGTCGAACGCGTCCGACTCGAAGCTCCCGTCGCTGTTGATCCGCGTGCGGTAGGTGACGGCCTCCGCGTCGTTGCGCAGGTGGTCGAAGGGCACGGTCTCGGCGATACGGCCATCGGCGGGCAGGCCGAGCTGGTCGTCCAGCACCCGCTCGAGCTCAGTGAGGATGGTCTTGTCCTTGACCGGGACGATGTGCTCGACGAACTCGAGGTCCTGATGCGGCAGGCGTTCGGTGCAGGCGCGGGCAATCTGGCGGATGTCGGAGACCAGGTCCGCCGGCTCGACTCCGAGGGGCAGGCGCAGTCCGCAGCCGCCCAGTACGGTGAATCCTCCGACCCTGCCCTTGAGGGTCCGCGTGAGCGGGGCGTCGTTGAGGTAGCCGCCGAGGCTGCGCACGATCCGGGTGTGGTCGCTGAGGCCGAGGGCGGGCACGGGAGCACCGTGGGGAACGAGGGAGATGTCCGTGCGGGCCTGGCCGAGAATTCCGGAGACGGCACCGCGGACGAGGGTCGGGTCGATCTCCCGGATCGCGAAGGACAGGCCGAACCGCTTGTCCTTGAGCTGCTCGGGGATGAGCCGGTACCCCTGGTCGCAGCCAATGGCGTACACCTGGCCGTCGACGGCGAGCAGCAGCAGGGCGGCGGTGCGGCGTACGGCCTCGGTGACGGGAATGCCGGTAGTGCGGGCCATCTGCTCGCACCAGCCGGCCTCGTCCTGCTCCATGCCGCAGGTGAGGTAGACCGCCGGCACTCCGAGGCCGTCCGGCGTGTGCAGTTCCGCGCCGAGTTCGCTCAGGTAGTCGTGGTCAAGGGCGTCGTACATGGCTTCCCTGGTGGGGGCCACGCCGTGAAGCCGGTAAAGGGTGCGCGAGACGGTGGTGGGTGCCATGAAGGGCCTCCGGAGTGTTGAGGGTGCGTGAAACGCATGCGGTGGACAACAGATCGGGCCTTACGAGGAGAGCGCGGTGGAAGGAGACGGCCGAGGGGTGGGTTCAGGCCGCGGTGGCGGTCGCGGGGTGGGGCAGCTTCTTGACGGCGTCGCCGATGGCGCGCCGGGCGGTGCGCTCGGCAATGCGGCCGGTCGCCCGGCGCAGGGCGAGGTTGGCGAGGGTGTCGGCCGTCTCGTTGAGTTCGTGGCCTATGTGGCCCTTGAGCCAGCGGACGTCGACGCGTCCGGCGTGCGGGAGGAGCCGTTCGAGGAGGCTGCGGCTTTCGGGGAAGAGCAGGGCCCGGTGTGCGGGGTCGGGCGATCCCTCGGCGAGGGCCGTGTGGAGGCAGGTGACGGCCTGCTTGCTGTCGCACAGAACGACGACCTGCGCGTCGTCGTCAGCGTGCAGGGCCGAGAGCGCCGCTTCACAGATGCCGATGATCTCGGCTTCGCCGCTGTTGGCTGCCATGGAGATGCCGAGGCCGGTGGTGCCGTCCTCGGCGGCCCAGCCGTATCCGCACACAGCGGAGTCGTCTCCGAGAGCGGCGTCGGCGACCATGACGCGGACACCGGGCGGCAGGTCGGCGAGGAGCGCGTACCGGTCGTCGGCTTCGGGAAGGGGCGAAGCCGCGTCTGTGTCCTCCGCAACAGGCGGAACGCCTTCCTCCCCTGCCTCCTTCGGCGGGTCTGCCACCTGCAGTGTGCCAACGAGTGCGGTGTGGCATCGCGGGCAGTTCGCGGGGCGGTCCGCGCAGCCAACCTGATGGGCTCGGACCGCTTCCCGTACCGCTGATGTCGCCTCGGGGCGGAGATCGGCCATCAGCGCGTAAGCCGTGACGTGCGCTGCGGTGATCCTGGCGCCGAGGTCACCGGCCGACGCCAGGCGCCGGATCCGGCAGGAGAGCCGGAAGGCCAGGTACTTGGCCTCCCGCGCCCGGCAGGCCAGCAAGGCCAAGTCCTCGTACGCGTCCTCCAGGGCGTCGAGTGCCCCGTGGCGGGCATGGGGCGGGCGGGCAAGGGCGCGGAGCTCGGCCTGCGCGATTGCGTAGCGGCCCCAGGCGAGGGCCGCGGAGGCGAGCCGGTGCCACCGTTCGACGACCGCGTCGTGGGTGAGTCTGCTGTCCTCCTCCTCCCGCGCGTCCCGCAGCAGGGCGGCGACGAAGACCGCGTCGTCACACTCGACCAGTTCTCGTACCGGGGCCGGGACTTCACCGGTGAGGACACCGTGCTCGAGGGCCCAGGCGCCGGCAGCGCCGCTGGGCATGTTCAGGACCGACTCGGGGAGTCCGAGGTCGGCACAGGCGGTCCGCAGGCAGTCCTGGTGGATGGAGGGCAGTACCGCTCGGGTGACGCGGATGTCCAGTCGCTCCGAGGCGCGACTCAGCCCGGCGTGTGCTTGCCCGCGCACTCGGCGGCAGACGGCTTCGGCTTCGCTGCGGGCGGCGGCCAGCCTGCGGGCTTCCCGCCGCAGCGGTCGCAGACGATCGGACGGGCCGGGCCCGAGTTCCGCGCGTCGTACCGCGCCGCGGGCCCGGGTGTACGCGTGGGTGAGCGCGACGGCGATCGGCTCGGCGAGACCGGGGTCGGCCAGCGATTCCAGTGTCGCCGCGTCCGCGGTGCCGTTCATGCGCCGCAGCACTGCCTCCTGGAGAGCCGTGAAGTCGTCGGCCAGGTGCTGCGCGAGGCTCTTGGTTCGGACCATGACACACATTCCTCTCAGGTCGGGTGATCAGCGGGATGCGAGAACAGGCGGAAGGACGAGGCTCGAATCGAGAGCGGAGATCGGGGCCGGCAGGCGGAGACCGGTTGCGCGAAGTCGGGCCCAGGGCCATCTGCGGTCATAGAAAACGGAGTGAAATCGTCCGAATTTGTCACGCACTGCTCGCCGAGAGCGAGCGCCATCGGAGACGGTGGCGGCGGCGATGGGGACTACGAAAGGGCGGGCAGCGTCATCCGACGCGCGTCCACTCCTGGCACAACTTGGTCTGGAAGTACTCGCCCTTGTTGAGCGTCACCCGCCCGGGGCCGCTCAGGTTGTTGTTGGCGATGATCGCGTCGAACTCGCCGCTTGCGTCCTTGAGGCGGGCCCAGTAGCAGCCGAAGTCACCGGACGGGCCGGCGCTCTTGTACGTCCCGGCCTTGATGTCCTCGCCGACCAGGTACTCGCCTTCGCCGCTGACACTGGTCGCGGGGCCGGCCTCCTCGGTCTCTTCCGGCTCCGCGGTGACGGTCTCCACGACGGTCTCGGTGACCGCCGGAACGGCTTCCGCCTCTGCCGTCTCGGTCACCGTCGCGGCGGGCGCCGACGAGGCTCCGGTGGAGCCGGGAGCAGCCTTCGCTCCCGATTCGCCCTGCCCGCCCATCCCGGCCCCGATCAGGAGCGAGACGAGGGCTGTCGCTCCGTATGTGAGCCACGCCTTGCGACGGCTCGCCTTCCTCGGCGGGCCCGGCACGTCCATGAAGCCGGGTACCGGGGTCGGGGCGGGCTGCTGAGGAGGCGGGGGGAAGGTCATGTCGGTCTCCAGGTCTGCCAGTTCGGCGCCGGACTCGAGTGAGGCCGGTGTCCCGATCGATGTCGTCGTGCTGACAGGGACCAAAGTGGCAGAACTCAAAGCGCATGGTGCCTTGCAAAGTCGATAACCCGGGTTATCAGACCTCCAAAATTGAATGAACGATCCCGCAAGTACTGTGTGCGGTGTTCTGAGTTCCGCATCCGCGAAGGGTGTCGGGAGCATCCATGAGGAGGGAGCTGAGCGGCATGACCGGTGCCCATGGAGCGGCTGCTCCCATCCTGCCGGAGGTTATGTCCGGGCGGATCAGTTACGCGGAAATCGGAACACTCGCGCAGGTCAAACGGCCCGTCGTCACCACCTGGGCCCGCCGGCACTCCGACTTTCCGCAGCCCGTCGAGTACGAGGGCGGCAGGCCGGTCTTCGACGGCCGTGCTGTCGTCGAATGGCTCCTGACCACTGGCCGGGGAAACACCGACGCCCGCCAGCTCCGTGCCGAACTGGCTCTGCACACCTTGTCCTCTTGGTGCCGACGGATGCCCGCCAGGACGATGCTCGACGGCGTGACGGCGCTGATCCACCTGCGGCACGAACTGGACGAGCCCCTGGCCGATCTCGGCTGGGACGTGCTCCTGCAACGGGCCGACGAGATCGACTTCGAGGACACGTACATCCGCCAGGAGGTATTCGCGCTCACCGCTGACGACGAGGCCGGGCCGGCTCTCACGGGCCTCGCCGACGAGCTCGTCGAAGCGGCCTACTCCCCCGCCGAGGCCGTCGAGTGGGTCATGGAGGCCCGCCGCCGACTGGGCTGCCACGACCTCGCCATGGACGAGCCCGCACCCGCCGTCACCACGGCTCTGGCCCGCCTCTCCGGCATCGCCGCTCTGAACGAGGACGCCGAAGACCTCACCGTCGCCGTTCCCTACGCGAACAGCGGCGACCTCCTGGTGGCCCTGCACGCGCAGACCGACCCCGAGGTTCGCCCTTTCTTCCTCGCCGCCGAACCCGCCCAGGACCTCGCCCGTCTCGCTCGCCGCCGCATGCTCGTACGCGGCGTCCAGGAGTACGAGCTGGACATGGCCGACGGTCAGCACCTGGCGACCGACGACTGGGGGTATCCACGGATCCTTGTCTGTGTCCTTCCCTACGAGGCGGCCGAGGCACGGAGCCCGCTCGCCGTTCTCCAGCAGGTCCAGGACCTGACCGATCTGCTGACCGACCACTGCACGGCCGTCGTCCTCGGCCCTTCCGATGCCCTGGTCCACGCGCTGCCCCCGCAGGAGGAGGCCGACCGCCTGCGGCGCTCCTTCCTCACCGAGGGCCTCCTCAAGGCCGCCGTCAGCCTCCCCGAGGGCGCTGTCCCGTACCGTCCCGCCTACCGCACCGCGATCTGGGTCCTCTCCCGCACGCCGAAGGACGAGCGGCGCGGTGAAGTCTTGCTCGCGGATCTCTCCTCCAAGCCGCTCACGGCACCCGCCCTGGACGCCCTGGTCGACGACCTCGACATCTTCCGCGCCGCGGGCTGGAGGACCGACAGACGCCACGAGCCCCGCAACGGCGAAATCCTCGCCGCGACCGGACTCCGTGACCGGCCCGGCACTGCCTTCGCCCCCCAGCACCGCACGGCCGCCCGTCGCTATACGCGCGCGGTCGTGGAGCGTCCGGCCCGTATCTCGGACCTGGAACTGCGTCTGACCCAGCTCGCCGACAAGACGCGCCTCGAACTCTCCCTCACGGCCGAGCTCAAGGCGCACGCCGTCCTGCGTCCCGAGGAGCTTCCCTTCCGGCGCACCAGCGTGTCGGTCCTCGTCAAGCAGCGTCGTCTGCGTCGGCTCCCCGGTCACCGCATCGCCGCCGAGCACCTGACCGTCGACGGCCACTACCCCGTGCTGACCCCCGACGAGATCACCGGCTTCGGCGCCGGAGGAGCCCGCCGTATCGATCGCGGCGTGCTCCTCACCGCCTACGAGCACGCCGAGTTCACCCAGCCCGGCGACGTGGTGGTCACAGCCACCCCGTCGTTCGGCGCGTGTGTGGACGAAGAGGGCCTGTCTGTGGTCGGCTTCCCGGCGCGCGTGCTGCGGGTACGGCCTGACGCCGAACGCCCCGTACGGCCGCGCGTGCTCGCAGCGCTGCTCCGGGCCGCCGCGGCGGAGAACGCGCGGGTCGGTGGCGCGGTGCGGGCGGCCCGCCGCATAGAGGACCTCCCGATCCCCGATCTGGACCAGGACGAGGCCGACCGCTACGAGGCCCTCCTAGCCGAGATCGGCCGCCGCACCGCCCTGCTCCGGCAGCAGACCGCGGCTCTGGACGACCTCGCCGCGCTGACCGCCGCCGGCCTCACCGACGGCACCCTCACACTCATCGAACCGCCCGCATCCTTCCGTTCCTGACCTCCCTAAGGAGACCCGAGACCCCATGCCCCCGCGACAGAAGAACCCCGTCGACCAGGTGGAACTGTTCACCGCCTCGACCGCGAAAGAGATCCAGGCCATCCTCTGGAAGGCTGCCGACAAGCTGCGCGGCTCCATGGACGCCGCTCAGTACAAGGAGTTCGTCCTCGGTCTGATCTTCCTCAAGTACATCTCCGACGCCTTCGACGAGCGCCGTGAGCAGCTCGCCAAGGAGCTCGCCGACGACGGGATCTCCGAGGACCGCCTCGCGGAGTTCCTGGAGGACCAGGACGAGTACACCGGCCACAACGTCTTCTGGGTCCCTGAGACCGCCCGCTGGTCCTGGATCGCCGCCCACGCCAAGAGCAAGGGCGTCGGCCTCCTCCTCGACGAGGCCATGGACGTCATCATGCGGGCGAACCCCTCGCTGACCGCCGTCCTCCCGAAGATCTTCAACCGGGACAACGTCGACCAGAAGCGGCTGGCCGAGCTCGTCGACCTCATCAGCGACGCCCGCTTCGGCGGCGGCAGCGACGGCAAGCCGGCCCAGGACGTGCTCGGCGAGGTCTACGAGTACTTCCTCGGCAACTTCGCCCGTGCGGAGGGCAAGCGCGGCGGTGAGTTCTACACGCCGAGCAGCGTGGTCCGTCTCATCGTCGAGATCCTGGAACCCTACGAGGGCCGGGTGTACGACCCGGCCTGCGGCTCCGGCGGCATGTTCGTCCAGGCCGGCAAGTTCATCGAGGCGCATCGCGGTCGCGGCCACAAGTCGGACATCGCGGTCTACGGCCAGGAGCTCAACGAGCGCACCTGGCGCCTGGCCAAGATGAACCTCGCCATCCACGGCATCGACGGGGATCTCTCCACCCGCTGGGGCGACACCTTCGACCAGGACCGGCACCCGGACCTCAAGGCCGACTTCGTCATGGCCAACCCCCCGTTCAACATCAAGGACTGGTCGAGGAACGAGAACGACCCGCGCTGGAAGTACGGGGTCCCGCCGAAGGCCAACGCGAACTACGCGTGGCTCCAGCACATCCTCAGCAAGCTCGGTGAGCGCGGTACGGGTGGCGTCGTCCTCGCGAACGGCTCGATGAGCAGCCAGCAGAGCGGTGAGGGCGAGATCCGCCGGGCGATGATCGAGGCGGACCAGGTGGCGTGCATGGTGGCCCTGCCGTCGCAGCTGTTCCGTACAACCCAGATCCCGGCCTGCCTGTGGTTCCTGGCCAAGGACAAGGGCCCACAGGGCCCGAAGCGCCTGGCCGACCGGCGCGGCGAGATCCTCTTCATCGACGCACGCGGCCTGGGCGAGATGATCGACCGTACCGAACGTGACCTGACGGCAGCCAACCTCGCGAAGATCGCGGACACGTATCACGCGTGGCGCGGGACGCAGTCGGCACGCGAGGAGGGGCTTCCGTACGCGGACGAGCCCGGCTTCTGTGCCTCGGCCGACCTGGCAACGGTTCGTGAGCACGGTTATGTGTTGACGCCGGGACGGTACGTGGGCGCGATCGACGTGGAGGAAGTGGGTGCGGAGGCGATCGCGGAGAGGATCGCGAAGCTGACCGAGGAGCTGTTCGAGCTCTTCAACAAGTCGGACGAGTTGACCGTCGTGGTCCGGAACCAGCTGAAGGGAATCCGATGACCGAATGGAAAGTTGCGACTATCGACCAAGTCGCAAGTACCGTCACAAAAGGAACCACGCCGACTAGCCTGGGTTATGAATTTCATGCCACGGGGATCCCCTTCGTGAAGGTGGAGTCCATCACGCCAGGTGGAATCATCAATCAGAAGAAACTCGCCTACATCTCCGAAGATGCGCATGAACACCTGAAGCGCTCGCAGCTCAAGGTCGACGACGTGCTGTTCACGATCGCAGGGACCATCGGGCGTGTGGCACGAGTCCTTCCGAGTGACATTCCTGCGAATACCAATCAGGCAGTAGCGATTGTCCGACCCGACAGCACGAAGGTCAGTCCTCGTTTTGTGCTGTACTGCCTTCGTGATGAGCAGCGCATTATGCGGGCCCAGTCGCGGGTCGTGCAGTCCGTACAGGCCAACCTGAGCCTAAGCGAACTCAAGTCCGTTGAAATTCCGCTGCCGTCGCTGGACGAGCAGAGGGCGATCGTTTCGGTACTCGGAGCGTTGGACGACAAGATCGCGGTGAACGAGCGCATCGCGGCCACAGCCCGCGAGCTGGGTATGACCCTCTTCTTCCAGGCAGTTCAAGGAGGCGACTTGATCGATGTCGAGGTCGGTTCCATCGCAACTTCCCTCACCCGTGGAGTCGCACCAAAATACTCAGAGTCTCCCGATGAACTCCTCGTCCTCAACCAAAAGTGCATCCGCGACGGACGCGTAAATCTCTCCCCTGCCCGGAGAACACTCGGCAGCAAGGTGGCAACTCCAAAGCTATTGCAGCACAATGATATCTTGATCAACTCCACTGGCGTCGGCACTCTGGGCCGGGTCGCGCGTTGGACATCAAATATCAAAGCGACGGTGGACTCTCATATCACCATCGTGCGATTCGACGCCCAACAGGTCGACCCCGTATGTGCGGGATTTGCGATCTTGCGAGCTCAGCCTGAGATTGAGGCCATGGGCGAGGGCAGTACCGGCCAGACAGAGCTGCGTCGAACCCAGGTAGGCGGGTTGGAGTTCTCCCTACCCAGCCCTGCCCGCCAGCGTGAGCTCCGCATCAAGCTCGACTCGCTTGAAGAGCGCGCGGACCAGGCCCTTGCCGAGTCCCGCACACTTGCCGGTCTCCGCGACACCCTCCTCCCCCAGCTCATGTCGGGCCGCCTTCGCGTCAGAGATGCCGAGAAGATGATCGAGGACCAGGTATGACAGCACACGGTGAGCACGACCACGGCACGAACAACTTCCGCCCCCTGGAGATCGACTGGGAGCACCTCGCGCTCGAAGAGCTGCTGGAGCTCGACTGGCCGAAGGCCGAGGGCAATGAACTCGCCCCCGGTTCCGGTCACCGCGCGTCCTGGGACGATTTGATCCTGTACTCCGATCTCCACGAGGCGATCGAGCGGCTGAACCCCTCCCTCTCCCCCGACGCCGTGCGCGACGCCGTCGCGACCGCCGCGACGCCTGCCTCCCAGGACGCGTACGAGGAGAACCGGGCCGCGCACGGCTTCCTGACCGGTGGCATTCGCTCCGTCACGTACGTCGACGCCCTCGGAGCCGAGCACAACCCGACTATCCGTGTCGTCGACCTCGACGATACGGACGCCAACACCTACCGCGCCGTCCGCCAGGTGACCGTCATCGACGGCGAGCGGAACCGTCGCTTCGACCTCGTCCTCTACGTCAACGGGCTGCCGCTCGCCGTCATCGAGCTGAAGCGGGCCGGCGACGAGGACGCCACCCTCGAGACCGCGCACGCGCAGATCAGCCGGTATGCCGAGGAGTTCCCGACCGCGTTCCGGTACAACGCGGTGGTCCTCCTCTCCGACGGGATAACTGCCAAGTACGGCACCCCCTTCACGCCCTACGAGCACTTCGCTCCGTGGAACACCGACGAGTTCGGCGCCCGTGTGGAGACGCTGGAGAGCGACGGCCTGGCCGAGACGGGTCAGTCTCTTGCGCTGCACGGGCTCTTCGCGCAGCCCCGGTTCCTCTCGCTCGTGAAGTCCTTCATCAACTTCGTGCCCGCCAAGCGCATGAAGCGGATCGCCAAACCTCACCAGTACTTCGCGGTCACCCGCGCCTCCGACGCCGTCCGCGACGCCGCGGCCAGTGACGGCAGGGCCGGCGTGGTCTGGCACACCCAGGGCTCGGGCAAGTCCGAGGAGATGGTGCTGACGACGAACCTCGTCAGCCGGGATCCCCTCCTGCACAACCCCACCGTCGTGGTCATCACCGACCGGAACGACCTCGACGACCAGCTGTACTCCACGTTCCTGGAGAGCCAGGTCCTGCCCGAGGCTCCTCGGCAGATCGGCACCCGCGCCGAGCTGCGCGAGGAACTCGCCGCCAAGCGCACCGGCGGCATCCTCTTCACCACGCTCCAGAAGTTCGGCAGGACCAAGCAGGAGAAGGAGTCGGGAACCGACCACCCGCTCCTCTCCGACCGGCGGAACATCGTCGTCGTCGTCGACGAGGCCCACCGCAGCCACTACGACAACCTCGACGGCTACGCCCGCCACCTGCGCGACGCGCTCCCGCACGCCACGCTTCTCGCCTTCACCGGCACCCCGATCTCCGAGGCCGACCGCGACACCCGCGATGTCTTCGGCGACTACATCGACGTGTACGACCTCAAGCGGGCCGCCGACGACGGCGCGACCGTGAAGGTCTACCACGAGAGCCGCGTCGTCCAGCTCGTCCTCGACCGGGATGTCGATCCCACCACCATCGACGCCGAGGCCGACCGCATCACCGACGGCCTGGACGACACCGAGCGCCGGCGCGTCGAGCAGCTCGTCGCCACGATGAACGCGATGTACGGCGCGCCGGCCCGTATCCGCGATCTGACCGCCGACCTGGTCGAGCACTGGGAGGCCCGCCGCGAGCGCATGAAGGCGTTCGTCGGGGTGTCCGAGGAGCCCGGTGGCGCGGCCGGCAAGGCGATGATCGTCTGTGCCACCCGTGACATCTGCGTCAGCGTGTACGACGCCCTGCGCGAACTGCGGCCCGAGTGGCACAGCGACGAGGTCGACAAGGGCTCCATGAAGATCGTCTTCTCCTCGGACTCCCGCAAGGACCCCGCACGCCTGCGCACCCACGCCCTGCGCGGATCCCAGCGGAAGGCCGTCATCAACCGGGCCAAGGACCCCGACGACGCGCTGGAACTCCTCATCGTCAACAACATGCTCCTGACCGGCTTCGACGCCCCGCCGATCCACACCATGTATCTGGACCGCCCGCTCAAGGGCGCCAACCTGATGCAGGCCCTGGCCCGGGTCAACCGGCGCTTCCGCTCGAAGCAGGACGGCCTCCTCGTCGGCTACGCCCCTCTCACGGAGAACCTCCAGCGGGCGATCGCCGAGTACTCCGAACCCGACCAGGAAGACCGGACGCTCGGTCAGGACATCGACCGGGCGCTGGACGAGCTGCGCAACGAGTACGAGATCCTCGACGGCATCCTGCACGGCTGGGACTGGCGCGGCCGTCTCGCCAAGCCCTCCCAGCGGGCGTTCATCGAAGCGGCTCTCAGCACCGCGAACCACCTCCGCGACCCGCGCACTCCCGGCAACAACCCGGAGACGCTCGACAACCCCAACGAGACCCTGAGTCGCCGCTTCCGCGAGCACGCCCACCGCCTGGAGCGCTTCTTCGCGCTCGCCGGCTCCTCCGCCGACATCGGCTCCCGGTTCCCGGACCAGCCGCAGTGGAAGCGTGACATCCAGTTCCTCGTCGAGGTCCGCGCCTACATGGCCAAGCTCGACGCCATGGACCGCGAGGCGCGCGGCCTGCCGGTGGCCCGCGACGTCGCCCTGTACCTCGCCCAGCTGACCTCGGCCGTCGTCGAGACCGGCGAGGTGACCGACCTCTTCGCCGAGGCCGGCCTGGAGACGGCCGACCTGACCCACCTCAACGACGCCCTCGTCGCCCAGCTCCAGAAGAGCGACACGCCTCACCTGGCCGCCGAAGCGCTGCGTCGCCTCGTCGAGCAGAAGATGCGCGAGGTCACCCGGCACAACATCGTCCGGCAGACCGCGTTCTCCGACCGCCTCCAGGACCTCATGGTCACGTACATGCGGCAGCAGCTCACCAGCGCGGAAATCATCGCCAAGCTGGTCGAGATGGCCAAGGAGATCGCGAACGACGCGAAGCGCGGCGACCAGTTCGACCCCCGTCTGAGCCACGACGAACTCGCCTTCTATGACGCCGTCGCCGACCTCGGATCCGCGCGTGAGCTGATGGGCGACGAGGTCCTCTCCGGTATCGCCCGCGATCTCGTCGTGCAGATCCGCAAGAACCTCAAGCCCGACTGGATCGCCCGCGAGCCGGTCCGCGCCAAGCTCCGCAGCACCATCAAGCGCCTCCTGGCCAGGCACGGCTACCCGCCGGCCCAGGCCCCCGCGGCCATCGACCTCGTCCTGAAGCAGATGGAGCACTTCGCCAACGAGTGGGCCGCCGACGGAAACGCCGGCGACTGACGTCCTGGCCGAAGAGCCCGTCCATCTTCGAGGCCGCCGACGGGACCGTGTGGTCCGCAAGGGGCTAGTCATGGTTGCGCGCAGGGGCGGTACGACCACATGGCAACAACTCGCCCAACAGATCGACCCTGGGCTGCGTCATCTCTCTGACAGCTCACTGCGCAATCTGCTCGTGGAAGCAGATCACCCGGTGAGCGAGAACGCGGTGCCCTTGAGCGTACTGGTCCTGGCGCCCCGGGGGGCAGAAGAAGTTGCCGTACCTGAGTGCGGTGCGGTTCTACGGGACCTCGGCATTGATGCCCCCGTGTCGAAGCGGAGATTCAGTGGTGGAGCACGGAAGCGATCCGCCGAATCCACGCCGTCTACGAGCAACGCAAGACCTCGCCCCCGGACGCGGTATCTCCCCCCGTGATCACGCGTCCCCCCGGAGGCCGCCCGGCTCGACGACCCGGACAGCCCCGCCTATCGCCGCCTGCACTCGCGGTGGCACACCGTCATGGACAGTGGCCTCCAGCCGGAGTCCGTCGGCGACGTCGTCACCCGCGCCGGCCGGCGCGCAGGAATCGAGATCCGCTTCACCGGCCACAGTCCCCGCCGCGGCCCGGCCACGTCCTCCCGGCTGAAGGGCCACGGCCAGATCGTCATCGCCAAGCAGGGAGGATGGGCCTCCCATTCGATGGTGCTGGCCGGGTACCTGGAGATCGTTGACCAGTGGGAGGACAACGCCCTGATCGACGTGCTGCAGAGCTCGGCCAAGCCGAAGGGCCGTACCAGACCAGTCAGGGTCGGTACGGCCCCTTCGGCTCTCAAAAGGAGGCGACGGGGGCGAGGTGCTTTGCTACCCGCCCTTACGAGGCCCGGGAATCTTCGGCAGAAGGTCCCACAGAGGTCGGCCGCCGCCGGCCCAGGCCGCCAGGATCTGGCGGTCGGCCAGGTGCATGTGGAGCTGCACGGCCAGTGGCGCGCAGCGGGTGGAGAACCGGCCGTTGGTGACGACCAGGACCACGTCGGCACCGTACAGCTGGCGGGCGGTGCCGTTGACCCGCTGGAGGTCCGGTGTCCCGACGGCCGAGCCCTGGGCACCGGCCTTCCTGTGCTTGCACTGGATTACCCAGGCACGGCCCATCGGATCGGTGGCAAGAACGTCGGCACCGTTGTCCCCGGCCCCGCCAATCTGGCGGGCATCGGTACAGCCGTCACGGAGCATCAGGTCGCGTACCGCGTACTCGAAGTCCCGGTGGTGCAGGGCGTCCAGCTGCGGAAGGGCGTAGCGCAGCGCTTGCTGCTGTACCCGGGCCCACGCTCGTTGCTGCTGGTGCCGGTGCCCCCACCAGGCCCCGCCCCCCGCCGCTACGGCCGCCAGCAGGACGAGCACCCACCAGTGTGCCGCGAGCCAGGTGACCACCGCCCACGCCACCGCGGCAGCCATGGCCCCGGCGCCCAGGAGCACCAGGAGGTCATCCTGCTGTTTCCGCTTGCTCGGACGCCGCTTACGGGGACGCCGTGCCGGCGGACGGCGCGCGGTCACCGCCCGGCCCCGGACGAAGGAAAGGAGATCGGGTAGGACACTGTCGGCTTCGGTAACGGCTGCGGGTTCTTCCAAGCGGGGAACTTGACCGGATACACACCAGGGGTCGGCCGAGGATACGGCATTCCGTCAGTGCCGCCGGACGGGGCAGTGTTCCCTCCGCCGAGAACGACGATCCCGGCCACGGCCACGATCGCCATCTCCTTGCGCGCACCGGCGGCCCACCGGGAATGCCCTTTGACCTGCGTTCCGTCCGCCCGCTGATACGGCCTGATCCACGGCACCCGTCATCCCCCTCGAAGTGATCCACGGCGACCGCTCATCGTCGCACCGGGCCCTGACGACGCATCGGGGAATCCAGACCGTCGGCTGGAAAAATGCAGATGAATCAAGCCGCGATCGAACATCAACTCGACCCGTGTCTAGTGGAGTTGAAGGCCAACTGTCAGTGGCCCCTCTTAGCGTGGATGGTTGCCGGGATCCGCCGGCCTCACCCCTCTCCCTCCGAGGAACCCTCAGCCATGACTCGCGTCCGCGCTCACCGTCGTGCCGACGGGACCTACGTCCGCGCCCACACCCGCCGCACCCGCCCCCGAACCGGCACGGCGACCGCTGCCCGCCGGAACACAGTCCGCAACATCCCGACAGCCCCGGCCGGGGCGACCGTCCGCGTACGGAGCTACCAGCGCGCGGACGGGACCTACGTTCGCAGCCACGGCCGAGTCCTGCCGCAGGGCACTGTCGCGGTCGCCGGCGCAGGACTCGGCGGACTGCTGATCCTCTTACTCGTCCTGGCCGCGCTCTCGACCGGAGGGGGCCAGGCCGCTCCTGGCAGGGGATCGGCCCCGAGTCCGATCTCCGTATCCCCTGCTGCCGACCCCGCGACCAACAGGTAACCCGAGACGAACAGGGAAGAAGGGCCCGGCCACTAGAACTTAAGCACCAGGCCGGGCCCTTCTTGCTGCCTTCGACCCGGAGGCAGTACGGCAGCGCCTTCTGCTCGACCAACTGCGGGGAGCGGCCCTCACGAGCCTCCTCGCCCCGGGCGACGCGCGCCGCTGAGTCATCGGCAGGGGCCGCACGGGCAAGCCGGCCCGGTGGCCCGCCTCCTGGTGGGGCTGGCGGCGTTGAGCCGGTTGTGGGACTTTCCGCGCCGGGACCGAGCTGCCGAAAAAGCGGCGCAGATCTGCGCGGTGATCGAACGGCACGAGACGCCACGTCCGAAAGTTGCGCACAGGGAATGCGGTCAGGTCGCATGACGCCGAAGAACCGAGACCGGGAAGCCGAACGTCGGGAATACGCCGCCGCAGAGCGCCCTCTGGCTGGGACACACCTGCGCTCGCTCGTCGGAAAGCTCACGGGGACAGAGCTGATCGCCGAGTGCGGGCTCCGGCGCGACGTCGTCTACGGCGATCACCAGGAGTTCGTGGACGAGTTCCGGGCACGGGCCAAGGCGCAGAACTTCACTCCGCAGGTCGTCCAGAACATGGCCGAGGACAATGCCGGGCTCCGAGAAGCCGTGGCGAAGACCAAGACGGACCTCGCCCACGGAGAGGGAACGAGTCCGTGCCCTGATACGAGCCGCTGCAGAGCTGTCGCTAGAACTGGAGCAGGCGCGCGAGACCCTCGCCGCATCCAGCAGGTCACACGGCTGCCTGGCCGGCCCAGATCCGACACCTGACGAGAGCCAGGGCGATCGCGGCGGTGGAGCTGCCGGGAACATAATGTCGGCGCACGCGTCGGGTCGGACGTCGAGCAGTAGCGGTCGTGGGTGCGTGAGCGGTACCAGGTCCGCTCCAGCGGCCAGGCTCTGGCCTAGGAGACGAGGCGTGTCGAGGCGGCGTCGAAGAACAATTCGGCTCAGTTGATCCACAGCCCGTCTCGCGATCCGAACGCGCCGATCCCGGAGGACGAGGAAAATATCGTCAGCGCACTTTGAGCTGAGCTGTCCACTCGCGTTGGCGAGGCCCACGCCTCTTCCGCTCCCTCGATCGAGGGGCCTGCGGCCGATCCGTCCCGGCTCGGCTCCTGTGGCTGCCTGCCCGTCATGGTGATGACACCCCGGTGCAGAGCCCGGGCTGCGCGGTGAAACTCTCGGATTGTCGTACCCGACAGGTTCAATGGAACCGCCGAGACGACCGACGGGAGCACCGCGCATGGAGTCAACCTTCTTCTCAAGTCCTGAGGAGTTCCGGGACTGGCTGGAGGAGCACCACGCGACTGCCTCCGAATGCCGGGTGGGCATGTGGAAGAAGGAAACGGGCAAGCCCACCCTGAGCTGGTCGGAGGCGGTCGACCAGGCCCTGTGCTACGGCTGGATCGACGGCCGGCAGAGCCCGATCGACGGCTTCTCCTGGACGATCCGATTCACCCCGCGCAGCCCTCGCAGCAACTGGAGCCAGGTCAACCTCCGCAAGATCGAGGAGCTGACTGCGCAGGGGCTCATGAGGCCGGCCGGCATCGCGGTGTTCGAAGCCCGTGACCGGGACCGCGAGGAGAAGCCGGTCTGGGAGTTCGAGGCGGCGCAGCTGGCTCGCTTCCAAGCGGAACCGCGGGCGTGGGAGTGGTTCAGCGGGCAGGCGCCGTCCTACCGCAAGTCGGCCATCCACCATGTGATCAGTGCCAAGCGGGACGAGACTCGGGAGCGACGGTTGGACCAGCTGATCGCCGACAGCCTGGAAGGGGTGCGGCTCAAGCCGTTCCGGCGACCCGGAACCTGAGGGCCCGCTGCACCAGGCCGAGCGCGATCGCGTAGCCCTCCGGCTCGGCCGTCCAGCGCAGGACCTGCCGCTCCGGGAACCCCTCGGGCCGGCCATAGCCGCCCATGGCCCACGGCCCGTGATCGACAGCGCCGCCTACCAGGTGCCAACCGCCGCCACAACCTGCATCGCCCGTCGCGACCTCGACCCCGGAAACGCGTCGAGTGCGTGGCAATACCGGCCCTGCACGAGACGGTCCACCCGCAGCGCGCCAGGCCGGCAGACCCGCCGACTCCTGACCAGGCGACTGCCGGAACGGACAAAACCCACCCTATTGAGCGGAACTGTTCTCGAAGCCCTGCCTTGTTCGTTTCAAGATGGGTGAAGATCTCCGCTGGTGCGCGGCCGGCCGTATCGTTCGACGAGGGCGTTGCCGATCGAGGCCAGTTGGTCTCGGACCTCCGGAGGACCGGTTACCTCGACCCATTCGACCAGCCCTGAGAGCTCGCCGGCGAGGATGTACTCGTTGGGGCCGCGGATCACGACCTCGATGCGGCCGTCGGTCGTGGAACCTCCCACGTCGAGCCGGTCGCCGAGCGCCATCCGGAGTATGCCTATCCCGTCGGGTGTGCATACCGCCTGGACCTTCAGCGGCGTTCGTTTGCGATCGACCTCTTTGGCAATCTCATTCCAACTCTCGGCAAGGTCGAAGTCCCCGGGTCGGTGCACAGGGTCGCCGGTCGGGTCGGCGGACGACACGCGGTCGATCCGGAAGACCCGTCGGCCGGTCTCGGTGTTGGAGACGAGGTACCACACAGGACCTTTGGCGACGATGCCCAGCGGATGGACGGTTCTCCGGGTTTCGGCACCTTTGCTGTCGACGTAGCCGAGCGATACCTGTGCGCCGCGGATCACCGCGTCCTGGAGTTCGTCGAGGAAGCGAGGCGGCCGGTGCTCGATCCGGCTCGCCCCCCATTGCTGCGGATCTACGACCAGCGACGCCGCGGCTGCCTCGGCCTGCATCTGGAAGGGCTTCGGTAGAGCGTGCACGAGCTTGCGCAGAGCCGCTTTCATCGTCGGCGTCGCATCCGAGGCCGGACCGACAGCCAGGAACAGGGCGCGTGCCTCGCTGGCGGTCAACCCGGACAGGTCGGTACGAGCACCGCCCACCAGGCGCCAGCCGCCGCCTCGGCCCTGTACGGAGTACACGGGCACCCCGGCCATGGCCAGGGCGTCGAGGTCACGGCGGGCGGTGCGCTCGGAGACGTCCAGCTCTCGGGAGACCTCCGCGGCTGTCACCTGCTCGCGCCGTTGGAGCAAGAGGAGTATGGACACCAGCCGATCAGATCGCATACGGACAAAACTCTCATAAAAACCGGTCATGGGGTGACCGGTTTGGGGAGCACGATGGCGCCATGGCCTCATCGAGGAGGTCGACCGCCGGCGAACGCCCCCAGAGAGGAAATGCAGTGTTCAATCAAGCAGATTTTCCCGAGCCCACCCTCATCCAGGTCAACGGTGTGGAGCTCGAAGTCTTCGAGGCGGGCCGAGAAAACAAGGGCAAGCCCATCGTGCTCTGCCACGGCTGGCCGGAGCACGCCTTCTCCTGGCGTCACCTGATGCCCGTTCTCGCAGCGGCTGGCTACCACGTCATCGCACCGAACCAGCGGGGTTACGGAAACTCATCCCGCCCGACCGAGGTGACGGACTACGACATCGAACACCTGACGGGTGACCTCGTCGCACTCCTGGACCACTTTGGCTACGAGGACGCCACCTTCGTCGGCCATGACTGGGGTGCGTTCGTCGTCTGGGGACTGACCCTGTTGCACCCCGACCGGGTGAACAAGCTGATCAACCTGAGCCTGCCTTACCAGGAGCGCGGAGAAACGCCGTGGATCGAGGTCATGGAAACGTTCCTCGGCGGTGACTTCTACTTCGTCCACTTCAACCGCCAGCCGGGCGTCGCGGACGCCGCATTTGATGCCCACACCTCCCAGTTCCTCCGCAACCTCTACCGGAAGAACGTGCCCCCCGCACACCCTGAGCCGGGCATGGCATTTATCAACCTCGCCAAGGCGGAAACACCACTCGGTGAGCCCATCATGAGCGACAGTGATCTGGCCGTCTACGCCTCCGCGTTCGAGACGTCTGGATTCACGGGCGGCATCAACTGGTACAGGAACCTCGACCGCAACTGGCACCAGCTGGCGGACGCGGACCCAATCATCAAGCAGCCCGCCCTCATGATCTACGGCGACCAGGACTTCGCAATCCCGAGATTCGAAAGACTGGCAGAGTTCGTGCCCAACGTGGAAGTGGTCGGCCTGGACTGCGGTCACTGGATCCAGGAGGAAATGCCAGAAGAAACCAACCAGGTGATTTCGGAATGGCTGGAACGGCAGGGCTAAGGGCTGTGATCCGGTTCGTATCACCTGAAGGACGAGTTCTCGCATCACACCGATGACAGCCGGACGTGGGGGCGGGCCAAGTCGCGCGGCGGCCACGTAGGGCGCCGCACAACGGCTCTCTCCGGGCTACCTGGGATGTCGGGGGCGCTCGGTCCCCGCGCTGATGTGCGTGACGCTCATGCCAGAGGCGATCCGGCGACCGGATCGAGCAACAGGTCCTCGACGGTGATGATGTCGTTGACGTCGAAGCCCTGCATGTCTGCCGCCAGCTCGCGGCTCGGCAGGTATGCGGCGGCGAACGCGGCGGGATCGGTCTCCTCCCCGAACGACAGGAGGGCGATCAAGCGGTGGGCGCCGGCCTGGTGATCGGTCCAGAAGCCGTGCACGGTGACGCCGAACGAGGGCATGCTGCTGAGATGCCTCGGCCAGTGCACGGTGGCGTACTGCTGGAGCGCTTCTGCCGTACGCAGGGTGTAGATCTTCATCTGATACATGAGCGGATTCCGTTCGGGTGTGGGGCGCCGGCCGGGCCCAGGTGGTTTCGGCCGCCGGGGCAGGCGTGCGGTTGACCGGTGCACCCGTCCGGGGACGGAGCAGCAGCCGCGCGGCGAACAGGGCCGAGGCGGCCGGCGGTGGCCGCCTCGGCGGAGCTTCTGTCGCCTGCTCGGTGCCGTGCGGTGGATCTACACCTCTGCGGCGGCCGTCCTGGCGGCCTCGATCGCCGACGCGAAGTCGGGCGTGGCCCCGATCTGTGCGAGCAGGATGTTCGCCGAGTTGTAGCAGTTGAACGTTTCGATCTTCCCGTCACGGAGGTACCAGAGGTCCGCCGTCGGCACGTCGATGCGGTTTCCGGTGGGGAGGATCTCGCCGACCGGAGTCGGGAACGCGCCAAGGTGCGTTCCCTGGATCCGCAGTTCGACGGCGACGACGTCGCCGAGCACGTGCATCGCCAGCAGTTCCCGGTGGATGTCGGGGAAGACGCCGGCCAACCCCGCCAGTGCCTGGGGGATCTGGTCTCCCTGGAGTGTCATCGAGTTCGGTATGTCGTTGAAGGTTCCGTCTTCGGTGAACAGGGCGCGGAAGCCCTGTCCGTCGAGGGCGTTCCCCTCCGCCAGCCGGTATGCCTCGCGGACAACCTCTTCGTTGCGTGTCACTTCTGTTCTCCTCGGTGCTTGGTGTCGCTGCGGGGGACGAGCCCCTGCGGCACACCCGGTGGGTGCTGAGATCCGGCCGGGTCGTCGGATCCCGGGACGGAGGGGCGGGCCGGGACGGTGCCCGCATCGGGGTGCGTACGGCGCTGCCCGTTCGACGACCCGACCTTTGATGATGGGCGTCATCGAAACTCCTGTTATGATGAGGCGCATCATCGAAAAGGTCAACTCGGGGACTACGGCGGAAGGACTGCAATGCCGCGGATCACCAAGGAGGACAAGGCCCGTAACCGGCAGAACATCGTCGAAGCGGCGGGCCGAATGTTCCGCTCGCAGGGCATCGACGCCGTCGGCATCGCCGAGCTGATGAAGGAAGCCGGACTCACCCACGGCGGCTTCTACAACCACTTCGCCTCCAAGAGCGCCCTGGTCGTCGAGGTGTGCAGGACCTCCTTCGCCGCCTCGCTCGAGAGCCTGGCCGGCATGATCGAGGAAGGTCAGGACCAGGGGGGCCCTCCGCTGAAGCGCGTCGTGGCCGGGTACCTGTCCACAGCGCACCGTGACGCCGCGAACGGCGTCTGTCCCTCGGCCTCCCTGGTCACCGACGCCGGACGGCAGAACGAAGAGGTCCAGGGCGCGTATGCCGAAGGCGTCGAGGGCTATCTGACCGGCTTCACCGCCGAGTTCCTGCGCGAGGCCGAGGAGAAGGGCCATCAGCTCGACCCGGCCGAGGCCCGACAGAAGGCCATCTGCCTGCTCAGCGAAATGGTCGGCGCGCTGGTGATCGCCCGCGCCGTACGCCACATCGAGCCCGGGCTCTCCGACGACATCCTGCACGCCAGCCGCAGTCACGCCCTCGACTGACGCGACTCGCGCCCCCTCTTGAGGCTTCGGGCCCGGGGTACGCGAACACGCTGTTCATCGCCACGGTCGTGGCCGAACTGGATGCGGCCGCCGAGGCCGATCCGCCCGTGCGGCTGGTGACTGAGTGACGCGGAGTGGGAGTTCATCGGGCCGTACCTGCCGGCTGGTGAGTACGGCCCGTACCCCGAGCGGCTGCGACGGCAGTTCGAGGGCGCGATGGGGCGGTTTCGGACGGGCGGTCAGTGGCGGGAAGTCCGGGCGAGTTCGGAGCCTGGTCGGTGGACTCCACGACCGTTCGGGGAACCACGGTGCTGCCGGGAAACAGCTCGGCCCCGACACCTTCGCCGACCCGGAAGAGGCCGCCCTGCTCGGACGGTCCAGGGGCGGCCGGACTGCAAGTTCCACGTCGCCGATGAACGCAGGTGCCGCCGGCCGGCCTCCGTCCTGACCAAGGGTCAGGCCGCCGACAGCCCGCGGCTCATCCCCGTCATTCGAAAGGGCCGGTCCGTGGGCCTGTGGACTACCCCTCGATCACGACCAAATACGCCCCCTGGCTCGGGGCTCCACGAGCAGGTGAAGAGTTCTTCCAGGGCACCCGCCGGGTGCCGGAGAAGGAGGTTGATCCCGTGCATGACCTGGTGGTTGTCGCTGTCCATGGGCTTGTGGCCGGCTTCCTGGGGACCTTGTCGCGGCTGCCGTGATCGGGTTCTTCGGGGCCGTTGCGCGGGTGTGGCACCGACGCGCGTCCACGTCGAAGTGACCTGCGGTGCGCGGCCGGTACCTGACCGGCAGCGCACCGCGTCCCTGCCGAAGCCCGCGACCAGCAGGCCGCCCGGACGCAGTGCCGCGGACAGGCGCTCAACCACCGCGCTCTCGGGGCCCGGGGCGAGCAACGGGAAGATATTGCCCGCGGCGACGACGAGGTCGAAGTCACCCGCGATGCCCAGCGGGTCCGGTTCGAACTCGGCCAGATCAATCCGGAACCAGGGCAGTCCGGGCGCCTGCCTCCGCGCCACGGCCAGCATCGACGCGTCAAGATCCACCCCGACGCAGTCGTACCCGAGTTCCGCGAGCCGGATCATGACGCGTCCGGTTCCGCACCCGGCGTCCAGCACGCGCGCCCCGACGGGCACGAGAGCCGCGCAGAACCGCGCATAACCGCGCCTCACCGTGCACGTTCTTGCCGCTACGGGCCAGGGCCTCGAATCGTGCGGCGTAGTCCTCCCCGGACGCTTTCCCGGCCATATCCGACCAACGGCTCATGGGGCCAACTACAAGTGCCCGCCCGACTGCGCGAAGAAGGAGCCGGAGTCACAGCCCTGAAGGAGCAGCGGGGGCCCGACGCCAGAATTCAGGGAATCCGCCCTTCGCGTGAGCATGGACTCCCACGTCCGAGTGCTTGGACTTTTCGATGCGGGCGCTCCGGCACCCAATGTCCCCACCTGCGTCTTCTGCCGTTGATCCATGGCCGGGCGGCAGCGGCATCGATCGAGAGGTCTACACCTCTTGACCGTGCGAGGGTGCGCCGCAACCCTGTGGGCACCGCTCCTGGCACGTTCTCGAAGGCTGCCTCCCTTTATCGGCGAAGGCAGTTGACGCCCCTTTTCACGCCCATCCCCGGAGAGATCTGTGAATCAACGAAAACCGGCGCGCAGAACCATTCTGGGCAGCTTTCTGCTCATGCCCATTCTGTCCCTCACCGGCACCTCCCCCGCCGCCGCGGAGGTCAACACGGCACCTCCCGGCGTGGTACCCGCGCTGCAGCAGTGGACCGGTGGCACGGGCAACCTCACCCTGACCTCGTCGAGCCGCATCGTCGTCCCCCGTGGTGCGTCGGCGGCCCTGAAGTCGCTGGCGGCCCAGGTTGCCGCCGAAGCCGCCGAACTGACCTCGTTGCGGCTGACCACGGCCACAGGAACCCCTCGCGCGGGCGACATCCTCCTGCGTATCGATACCGCCGCCGACTTCGGCTCCGCGAAGACCGAACTGCGCCCCGAGGCGTACCGCCTCACCGTGACCGGCCGCTCCGCCGAGATCGTCGGCGGTGGCCAGAAGGGCGCCTACTACGGCACGCGCACGCTCCTGCAGTCGGTCCTCGGGTCCGCCGGCCGCGACAGCATCCCGGTCGGTACCGCCGTGGACTATCCCAACTACGCCGTACGCGGTTTCATGCTCGATGTCGGGCGACGGTACTTCACGCCCGAGTTCATCAAGTCCTATCTGCACTGGATGGGCTGGCTGAAGCTCAACACCTTCCAGCTGCACCTCAACGACAACGAGATCCAGGCACCGGACGGTGACTGGTCGCAGGCCGTCTCCGCATTCCGGCTCAAGAGCGGAAATCCCGCCTTCGCGGGACTTGCCGCCGACCAGGGGTACACCCGGCAGGACTGGGATTCCTTCGAGGACACCGCCGCCGCCCATGGCGTCACCATCATCCCCGAGATCGATGCCCCCGCCCATGCACGAGCTTTCGTCAGGTTCAAGCCCGAGATCGGGCTCGACGGTGGCAATTCCGACCACCTGGACCTGAGCAACCCGGCCGCCACCGAGTTCATGAAGAGTGTCTACGCCGAGTTCGCGCCGTGGTTCCGCGGCCCGACGGTGCACATCGGCATCGACGAGTACCCGGCGTCGCTGGTCTCGCAGTACAAGACGTACGTCAACGCCATCGCCCCGTACGTGCGTTCACTGGGCAAGAAGGTCAATGCCTGGGGAAGTTTCGGCGCGATGTCGGGCAGCGGCGCCGGCTACGACAAGAACATGGTGATCAACAGCTGGAACAACGGGTGGTACTCGCCCAAGGCGGCCGTCGCGGACGGCTACAAGGTCATCAACTCCAACGACGGCCTGCTCTACGTGGTCCCGTTCGCGGACTACTACCACGGCCAGGGACTGGACGGGCAGTACGTCTTCAACAGCTGGGAACCACACGTCTTCGGCGGAACCAATGATCTCACCTCCCAGGATCCGATGCTCCTCGGTGCCATGCCGGCCGTGTGGAACGACCTTGTCCGCGCCACGTACACCGAACTCCAGGTCCACGGCCTGGTCGAGAAGAGCTTCGCCGCACTCGCCCAGAAGATGTGGTCCGGCACCCGCGCAGGCACCAGCTACGCCGCGTTCCTGAACCGGGTGGGCACCGTCGGCCAGGGTCCGGGAACCACGTACCTTCCCGACACGCTCCCCAAGCCCGAGCCGACGCCCGGAGACCTCGCCTTCAACCGGACGGCGACGGCCTCCTCCTCGGAGACGGCGAGCCTGGTGCCCTCGAACGCGGTGGACGGCACCCCCAGCACCCGCTGGGCGAGCCAGTACACCGACGATCAGTGGCTGAGCGTCGACCTCGGCAGCCGTCAGCCGTTCTCGAAGGTCAACCTCGCCTGGGAGTCGGCCCACGGCAAGGACTACGACATCCAGGTCTCCGACGACGGTACGACGTGGCGGACCGTGGCCCAGCGCCGTGGCCTGGCCGGGGCCGGTACCGACACGCTCACGTTCCCCGCCGCCACGGCCCGCCATGTCCGCATGCAGGGCATCACCCGCGCCACCGGCTACGGCTACTCCCTCTACTCCTTCGAGGTCCTGGCCTGAGTCGCACGGCTCGGCCGGCTACCGGCCCGGGTGCGCGGGGTGGCGGCCGGGCAGGCTAGTTTGCTCGGATGAGTCTCCTTGATGATGTGGCCGAGCGCGACGGCTGGCGATGCTGGGTGTGTGACGAAGCGGTCGACCCCGACGAGTCGGTGAACGACCCGCGGGGGCCCAGTGTCGACAGCCGGACCGCCGACCGGAAGGCCAAGGTCGCCGAGCGGCTCGCGCACCGCGGATGCAACACCCGCAAGGGCGCGGTCAAGGTGGTCATCGCCTGGCCGGACCGCCTGTACGTGGTCGAACCCGCCCCGCTGATCACCGTCGCCGGAAGGCTGGAGCGCAAGGGGGGCCGCGAGATGGTGGGCCGTTGTCCGACCAGGCAGGACGCCCAGGAGGCGGCGGACTGGCTGGTGGACCGGTTCTCCCGACTGGTACCGGGACTGCCCGTGACGGCCGACATCGAGCGGGGCGGCGGCCAGTTCCTCGTCACCCTGACCGCCGGCCGCCGCTGATCCACGGGGCGGCCTGCCCACCCCGCGCTGGAGGCGTGCGGCCCAGGGACTCTTCCCGGTGTCAGGAACGGGCCATGAGGACGGCGAGAGCAGCGCGGGTGGCGACGTCGGTCTTGCGGAACACCCGGGAGAGGTGGGTCTCGACGGTACGCGGACTGAGGTAGAGCCTGGTGGCGATCGCCTGGTTGGTAAGGCCCTCGGCCACCAGTTCGGCGACCTCCCGTTCCCGTACCGTCAGGGAGGCCAGCCGGGGCGGGGTGGTGAAGGACGTGCGGGGTTCGGACGGCCGGGTCATCTCCGCCAGGCCGACCAGCAGGCCCGCGCCTCCTCCGGTGGCCAGCCGGTGGCCCCGCTCCCACATGGCCGCCCCGCGCGCTCCGAACCCCGCAGCCGTCATCACCGGGGCCGCGAGCAGCAGCGACCGCGCCTCCCAGAACGCCGCACCGGACCGGGCGCACAGCGCCGCTGCCCCGGAGAGCAGCGTCGCCGCCCCGGCGGGGTCGCCGCCGTGCAGTGCGAGCTGTGCCGCGCTCCGCATCGCGGAGGCGCGCTGCACAGGCAGGCCGAGCTGCTCCGCTTCGTTGCGGGCCCGCTCGGCCCATGCGGACGCCGAGTCGACGTCCCCGGTGGAGAGGGCCGCCGTGACGAGGAGTTCCGACAGAAGGGGACGCATCGAGGGTTGCAGGCCGCCCAGGTCGTCGCCGCCGGCCCGGAGCAGGGCGTCCCGGGCACGGTGCGGATCGCCGCCGGTGAGCGCGGCGTAGCCGAGCATGCACCACGCCATGGAGGCCCGCCAGTTGTCGCTCGGCCCCATGGTCGCAACGGCCTCCTCGGCGGCCGCCAGTGCCTCCGGGTCACCGGGGGCGGACGCCGCGACGCGCGCCTGGGCCTTGTTGGCCAGGACGAAGGCAAGAAGCTCGCTGCTCCCGATGCCGCGTGCGATGTCCTCGGCCTCGTCGGCGAGTTCGCAGGCCGACGGCAGCCGGCAGGTCTGGATGCGTACGTGTGCCTTGCACAGCAGCAGGAGCGGCAGGAGGTAGACCTGCCCGCTGCGCCGGGCGATCCGGAGGCCCCGGTCGGCGTGGCGCTCGGCGTCGGCGAAGCGGCCGAGGAACGCCTCCGCCCAGCCCAGTCTGCCCAGCGGTTCACACAGCGCCGTGAGGTCGTCGTCGGGCAGACCGTCGAGCAGACCGGCAGCCTGCACGGCATACTCGCTCGCCGCGGCCACACCGCCCTCGTATGCCTCGCCGAACGCCGCGACCGCCAGCGCCCCCGCCTCGCCGAGTTCGTTGCCGAGGGAGCGTGCATCCGCGAGGGTCCGTGCGACCTCGCCCCTCATCTGCGGATAGGAGACGTTGTGCGGCGCGGACGAACTCAGTTCGAGACCTATCGACACCCGGTCGGACGGCGAGAGCTCCGGCTGCCTGCTCAGCTCGCGGCGCAGGAGTGCGATCGCCTCGGGATATCTCCCGAGGTGCCGCTCCGTCAGGGCGCACAGCACGACCGCCGACGTTCTGACGCCGGCCTCGTCGGGACCGGCCGTACTGATCACCTTGTGCAAGAGGTCGCGGCTCTCCCGCAGCCCACCGGCGACTCCGAGTGCGCGTGCGCGCCGCAGCATCAGATCGCGCCGCTCGGGGCCGCGTTCGACGGTGTCGGGCAGCAGCCGGAGTGCGGCCCGCAGCCAGTGTGCGCAGCTCGTCGGAGCCGTCGACGCGGTCTGCTCGGCTGCCTGCCTCAGTACGGCGTACGCCTGCGGGTCCCACGTGGTCACCGACCGTTCGATGTGCCGGGCCTGCTCGACGGCCGGTGCGCCGGTGCGGGACAGTTCGACGGCGGCGGCCCGATGGATCTCGACGCGCCGTCGGGCGGCGGTGGACTCGTGGACCAGGCTCCGGATCACCGGGTGGCGCAGCATCATTCGGCCGCCCTGCCCCGGCCGTACGAGGTCGCGTCGCGCCAGGCCGTCCAGATCGTCGTCGAGCTCGGCATCCGTACGTCCGGTCGCCCTGCGGATCACCGGGGGCAAGGCGTGATCGCCGAGCACGGCGATCGCCTCCAGGGTCCGGTGCTGCGGCGGGGTCAGCGGGGCCAGTTCGTTCAGCAGGAGCGCCCCGAGTCCGGTGGGCAGTTCGCCGAGGCTGTTCGCGGTGGAGGCCGGGGAGGAGGACGTACGGCGACGTGCGGCGCCCTCGCGGTGCGCGTGCAGGAGGGAGAGGAAGTAGAGGGGATTGCCCTCTCCTTCGGCGTAGAGCCGCGCGGCCCGGTCGCGCGGCAGATCAGGGGCGAGCCCCGCGATGCATTCCTCTTCCGCGAGCGGCGCCAGTCCGATCCGGAGCACCGTGCCGGTGTCGGCTTCGCGGGTGAGCGCCGCGGTGAGTGCGGTCGGAGTCTGCCGGTCACGGCGGGCGATGACGAGGACGACCGGCCCCGGTACCGGATGCCGGACGAGATGGTCCAGGAGCTCCAGTGACGCCGGGTCCGCCCAGTGCACGTCGTCCAGCGCCACCACCAGGCCGCCGGGCCGGCCGAGCTGCGCCAACAGCCTTGCCACCGACCGGTGGAGACCGAAGCGGTCGGCGGCGGGCCGCACCGGTCCGCAGGACGGCTCGGCGCCACGGCCGCCGCGGATGCGGGAGACCACGTCCAGCAGGCCGGCTGCGTGCGGCGGGCGGTCGGCCAGATCGGCGAACGCGTCGGCGAACGGATGGAAGGGGAGGTGCCGCTCGTACTCGGCCGCCCGGCCGCGCAGCACGGTCACCCCGCGTCGCCGTGCTCGCAGGCAGAGCTCCGCCATCAACCGGCTCTTGCCGATCCCCGCCGCACCGGTGATGTCGACGAAGGGCGGGGTCCCATGACCCAGTCGGTCGATCACCGTGTCGAGCAGCCCCAGTTCGGCCGTGCGGCCGACGAGGGGACTCCCGCTTCCGTGATGCCTGGCAGCATCTTCCGATGCTCCCCCGTGTGTGATCTCTCCACCGAACTCCACGGCATTGTTTACCACGTTGAGCGCAAGGCTGTTCGGGAGTCGTGCACACGCCGCGGCCAGCCCCTCCGCCGAAGACGCGGGCCCCGCGTCACCCCGCCTCCTCACCGAACAGGGCCGGCGATCGGGACGAGGACGCCCACCGGAGCGCCCGGGGATGACGCCGGCCCACCCTCCGCTGCCACGTCCCTGCCGCCGGCGCCACTACGTAGCGAAGTACGTGGTTCCACCGACGCCACCGGCAGCGGCCTCCTGCGAGCATCGGCCTTCGTGCCGCGGCGCAGCCGCGCGCCCGTCGCTGTCGGCATACGGATGATTCGCCCATCGAACAAGAGGTGCTCTCGTGTCACACCGCGTCCCCGTTTCCCACATACTCGGAGTGGTCCTGGCACTGTCCCTCGCCGGCTGCGGATCCACGGCGGACGAGGACCCGGACGCCCCGGGCCCGACGTCCGCGGGCAGTGCTCCGAAGGGGGGCGTGTCCGACGAGGGCGCGTCCGGGGACTGCCCCGACAAGCACACGGCGACCGTGGAGGACGACGAGTTCGGGGGGACGGCGGTCATCGATCTGTGTGCGCGTCCCGAAGTGCACCGCACGGCCGTCAGCGCCGCCTGGGTCAGCGTCTACAGCGACCCCAGTCAGAGCCCGCCCCTCAACATCATGCCGGTCTCCTGCACGGGCGAGTCCGAGGAGAGCTGCAAGGTGATCAAGGTCGATGATCGCGAACTGTGCAATCAGGCAAAGCCCGATTGCCACCCGCAGCGCGGCGAAGAGGTACCCGTGCTCTGCTCCGCCGTGGACCAGCTCAACTCCAACAGGGTGTACTACGGCGTACTCCTCGAGAGCAAGCGCCTGCTGGCCATGGGTACGGATCACGACCGCACCTACACCAAGGTCTTCACCGACAAGGGAGACATCCCCGTGGGCTATGTGGATGCCCGGCACATGGAGAAGGTGCGGGGCGAACTGCCGGCCTGCGACGGCACTCTGCTCCACGGCTCGGGAGCGCGCACGCTCGGGCAGATACAGGGCCTTCCCCTCGACTGACTCCCCGCTCCCCCACCCGCCACGACAGAGAGCCTCCGCCTTCCACGGCACCGTCACCGTCGCGGCGGCCCGCACACGGACCCGGCCGCGACCCGACGGTTGGAGCTCTCATGGATGCATGACGATCTTTCCCACATGCCCCCTGCGGGACAGTTCCTCCTGCGCCCGAGCTGCCCGGTCCAGCGGGAAGGCCGCGGCGATCACGGGCTGGATCTCCGCCCGCCGAGCCAGGTCCATGAGGAGGTCGAAGTGTGCCGGCGTATGCATCGCGGAACCGATGACCTGGGCGTTGTGCAGGTAGAGCCGGCGCACGTCAAAGGTCACGCCGTATCCACCGAGTGCGCCGGCGATGACCCACCGGCCCCCTTCGCGCAGCAGCGGAAGCCCTTCGCTCACCAGCTCACCGGCCACGACGTCGAGTGCGACGTCGATTCCCTCCGGGGCGACGGCGCGGATCTGCTCGGCGACGTCTCCTGCGCGGTCGACGACTTCGTGCGCGCCCGCCTCCCGCACCGCGTCGATCTTCGGCCCGCTGCTGATGGCGATCACCCTGGCGCCGCGCGCGCTGGCGATCTGCACCAGCGCGAGGCCGACGCCGCCGGACGCTCCCGAGACCAGGGCGGTCTCTCCCTGCCGCAGCCGGCCTCGCTCGATCATGCCCAGCGCCGTGCCGTAGGCGGTCGGCAGTGCCGCGAGCTGGTCGTCCGTGAGCGGGGACTCCGTCACGTCGTGCGCGCGCTCCACCGGCGCTGTCACGTACTCGGCGTATCCGCCGTCGCGCTCGCTCCCCATCAGGCCCACCGGGTTGGCGTGCGGCCCCTCGGTGTCGTAGATCGCGGGGTCGACGACCACGCGGCGTCCGACGAGGCCTTCCGCGACTCCGGCCCCGACCGCCACCACCCGGCCGGCCACGTCGGCACCCTGGACGCGAGGGAAGTCGATCGGGCCCCGCCAGCCCGACAGCGCCTTCGGGTCGTCCGGGCGCCCGTAGGCGCCCTCCCGGGTCCACAGATCGGTGTTGTTCAGCGCTACCGCGGCCACCTGGACCAGCACCTCCCCCGCCTGGGGCGCGGGGACGGCGACCCTCACCGGCTCAAGGACCTCCGGCCCTCCGTGCCTGGTGATACGCACCGCTCGCATGGACTCGGACGCACTCATCGCTGAACCTCCCGACGCGTATACTGATCTGTGAACCTCTTCCACCGTACACCGATCAGTGAAGGAATCCGTCGTGCAGGAAGCGCGGCCTTTGACGCCGGCCGGCCGGCGCATCGTGGCGACCGCCGACGAGTTGTTCTACAACCGCGGAATCACGGCGGTCGGCGTGGACCTGATCGCCGAGCACTCGGGCGTGACCAAGAGGACGCTGTACAACCAGTTCGGTTCGAAGGACCACCTCGTGGCGACCTACCTCACGGAACGCGACCAGCGCTGGCGATCGCTCGTCCGTGCCGCCGTCGACGCCGTCGACACGCCCGTCGAGGCCGTCACCGCCCCCTTCGAGGCACTGCGGACCTGGAGCGGGACCAACACCCGCGGATGCGCCTTCATCAACGCACTGGCCGAACTCCCGGACCCCTCACACCCTGCCCACCGCATCGCCGCGACGCAGAAGCTCTGGCTGCTGAACCTGTTCCAGGAACTCGCCGCCACGGCGGGATGCGCACACCCGACCACTCTCGCCACCCAGCTCCTCGTGCTGCACGAGGGCGCCCTCGCCACGCAGCCCCTCTCACTCGGGACCCTGCCGGAGAGCACCGCGCTGGCTCGGTCCCTGGTTCGGTCCAGCACATCGCCCCGCCCATAGCCCGCCCTTCCGACGAGCCGCCGCTCACCAGAGCCGGGCACGTGCGACGCAGTCCGGCGCGCACCCCGTCCCGCTTCCTTCTGTTTGGTACCTTTCACTGGACACGAAAATCGATCGGATGTTCGTTTTTGGGATCTCCGACACGTCCGTTGTCGGCAGTAGACGCCCACGTTCTCCGACGTGCGGCGCGCCACTCAATCGGACCGGGTGAAGCTCATGGCAGGAACCGACCAGGAGAAGGCGCTGGACACCGCGCTCGCACAGATCGAGCGGAAGTTCGGCAAGGGCGCGGTGATGCGCCTGGGCGAGCGGCCGAACGAGCCCATCGAGGTGATTCCCACCGGGTCGACGGCGCTGGACGTGGCGCTCGGCGTCGGCGGTCTGCCGCGCGGCCGTGTGGTGGAGGTGTACGGGCCGGAGTCTTCCGGCAAGACGACGCTGACACTGCACGCCGTGGCGAACGCACAGAAGGCCGGCGGCCAGGTGGCGTTCATCGACGCCGAGCACGCGCTCGACCCGGAGTACGCCAAGAAGCTCGGCGTCGACACCGACAACCTCATCCTGTCCCAGCCGGACAACGGTGAGCAGGCCCTCGAGATCCTCGACATCCTGATCCGCTCGGGTGCGCTCGACCTGATCGTCATCGACTCCGTCGCGGCCCTCGTGCCACGCGCCGAGATCGAGGGCTCGATGGGCGACTCGCACATGGGTCTGCAGGCGCGTCTGATGAGCCAGGCGCTCCGCAAGATCACCAGCGCGCTCAGTCAGACGCGGACAACAGCGATCTTCATCAACCAGCTGCGCGAGAAGATCGGTGTGATGTTCGGCTCGCCGGAGACCACCACCGGTGGCCGGGCGCTGAAGTTCTACGCCTCGGTGCGCCTGGACATCCGGCGCATCGAGACGCTGAAGGACGGCACCGACGCGGTCGGTAACCGTACCCGCGTCAAGGTCGTCAAGAACAAGGTCGCGCCGCCGTTCAAGCAGGCCGAGTTCGACATCCTCTACGGCCAGGGCATCAGCCGCGAGGGCGGCCTGATCGACATGGGCGTGGAGCACGGCTTCGTCCGCAAGGCCGGCGCCTGGTACACGTACGAGGGCGACCAGCTCGGCCAGGGCAAGGAGAACGCCCGCAACTTCCTCAAGGACAACCCCGACCTCGCCAACGAGATCGAGAAGAAGATCCTCGAGAAACTCGGAATCGGAGTGCCGACGAAGGCCGCGGTCGCCGAGAACACGGGCGCCGTCCCTGTCCCGGAGGCCGTCCGGGCCGTAGCGGGAAACGCCGCCTGACGAGCGCGGGAGCAGCCCGGCTTCACAACGCGGCGTAGCGGTCCCCGAACCACACCGCGCCGTCCGGGGCGTCGTACAGCCCGGCGTCACGATCGGCTCGCAGCCGTTCACGGCCGGCCCGGTTCTCCGCCACGCGCTCGGCGATGCCGTTACCCGGGTCGTACGCCGTCTCGTAGATCACGCCGTCACCCAACTCTCGGAGGAAGAACGGCCAAGGTTTCCAGGAAGCTGCCGAGGCACGGGACGCCCTCTCCGCCGCCCGCATTCAGTTGCCCGCGATGGACATCCGCAACTCATGGCCGGAGTCGGAGTGGGCGGGCCGACGGTGAGGACGGGCCCCCGGCACGCAGCCCGGCGAGTTCGTCGGCGTGGCGCACTACCGCGGGCGGGCAC
This sequence comes from Streptomyces sp. NBC_00236, assembly GCF_036195045.1. Lineage (NCBI taxonomy): Bacteria > Bacillati > Actinomycetota > Actinomycetes > Kitasatosporales > Streptomycetaceae > Streptomyces > Streptomyces sp. NBC_00236. The sequence continues at coordinate 729,241 of NZ_CP108100.1, forward strand.
TGCAGGCGGGTGCGGGTCGCTCACTGTGGTCACGCCGGGGCTCACTTGGCTGTGATGGCGGTCAGGTCGGCGAGAATCTCAGAGGCGATGACGGGGTCGATCTCGCCGAGGCGGTGCGGGTACGTGTGGTTGCGCCAGTAGTCACCGGGGGCGATGTCGATCCATATGGTCTCGAGGGTCTGGTCGGGAAACGCGTCGACCATGCCGACGGCGATGCCGTCGTCGAGGGCGATGACGAGGTGCCGGTCGCGGACGATCGGGCGGGAGAACCAGCGTTCCACGCCGTTGTCCTCGGGCGTGCCGCGCTCCCAGCCGCGTTTGGTGAGACCGAGGAGTTTGCCGACGGGGACCGTGACGCCCTCGAAGCGGGTCAGCCGGTGGCCGGTCGCCTCCGCGTCGGTGAAGGCGTGCACGGGGCGCCCGAGCTGCGGGAAGGGCTGAAGGATCTCGTGGTCGGCGAAGAGGTCGGTCCAGGCCTCGAGTTCGCCGCCCAGGTGGAGAGGGTGGGCGAGGCGCACGGTGGCGTCGACGGGAAGGGTCCATGCGTCGTCGTGGACGTCTGCGAGGGTAAGGTCCTCGGCGACACGGAATCCGGTCACCATGCCGTCGGCATCGCCGAGCCAGACCAGGCGACGCACCAAGTGACGCAGAAGGGGGTGTTCGACGAGCAGTTCGCGGAACTCGACGGCGGTCCAGGAGCGGCCGGTGACCATGGCGGCCTCCAGGCGGCGCAGTTGGTCGGAGGCAATGGTGCGGACCTCCTTCTTGAGGGCGGCGAACCGCTTGCGCTCGGCGGGGGCGAGTTCCGGGTCGTCCTTGACTCCCGGGGCCGGCAGGGCCTTGCGGAGCTTGCCGGTCTCGTCGCGGACACGGAGGCGGAGCTCTTCGTCGAAGGTGACGGTGAAGCGGCGTGGGCCGTAGTCGATGACGGTGCTGCCGTCGTCGGCGAGGCCGAGGTCGGGCACCAGTCGGTCGGCGAGCCGGTCGGTGGCGAGGCCGAGTCCTTCGGCGACCTCGTCGATCCTCTCCCGGGCTCGCTTCTTGAGAGCCTTGAACGGCACACACTGGGCGATGCCGTGCAGATGGCGCAGGGCGGTGTCGGTGCCGATCGCAGCGAGGACGGTCAGGCCCTCGACGGCCCTGTGGTGGGCGTTCTCACCGGGCCAGGCACGCACGAGAGGGGTGAGACGGCGGACGGTCCCGTCGTCGCCGAGGAAGCCGAGGGCGTGGAGAGCCCAGACGTCCTTGGCCGGCATACCGTGGAACCGCCACGTCTCGAAGAGGGCCCAGGCGAACTCGGCGAGGGAGCCCGCGTCGCAGTGCTCGGTGACGGTGGCGAGGCCGGGGTAGACGTCACCGGGTTTGGAGATCTGCAGCATGGCCGTCACGTGGCGGACGGCGTCGGCAGGCAGGGCGCCGCGCCCGCCGGTGAGCCGGATCTGCGGGAACAGGGAGGGGTCGGCCCATGCGCAGGGGGACGGCATCCTCGCCGGGAGGGCGGCCTCCAACGGATCGCCGGCGAGGAGGTCGGCGACGATCTCCTCGGCCTCGGCTCCGCAGCAGGCGGCGATCTCCCGCACGGCCTCGGCGCCCACCTCTGCGGCGAGTTGCCGCAGAGCGTGTTCGGCATGGGTGCGGGGCATGCCCGCCGGCCCCACGGCGTCGGGAACGAGGAGGGCGGCCGCGGCCCGGCCGTGGCGTCGGATCCAGGCGAGAACCATGGGCCTCAGCGCCTTGCGGCGCACCAGCCACTCGGCCATCTGCCGGGCCACCTCGACGCTGCGGTAGGGCAGCAGCAGGCCGCCGGCGGTGGCCGGGTAGCGGGCGGCGAGGCGACTCAGCATCGGCAGGGCGTGCAGGCCGTGGCGGGCAGCGACGGGCCTGAGGTAGCTCTCTGTGTCCCAGACGTGCTCGGGGGCGAAGGCGTCGAGCAGTGGGCGTACGACGTCCTCGGGGCCGGTGACGAAGAGGCGGGCGGCGCGGATGTCGCCCCGCCACGTCCCCCGCTGCATCTGCTGGATCTCTCGGGACCAGTCGTGCTCACGCCACCAGGGGGTTTCGGCGACGACGGCGGTCGCCCAGGCCTGCTGCTCCCCGGGCTTCCAGGCCATCTCGGCCTGCGGCGCCCCCTGGACGTCGCGGGCCACGCGGGCCTTGCGGCTGGTGCGCTTCCGGATCCACGGCGGGGTGACCAGCAGGGCGGGGAGCACCTCCGCAGGCGCTTCCGCGTCCCGTTCGCCTCGCTTCAGCAGCGGGGCGACGAAGGCTGCGGACGCCTCGGGAAGGCTGGGCAACGACTTCTTCGTGAGCTCCGGGTGGGTCACCACGTGCAGGGGCAGCAGCATCCGGGAGAGGGACGCCTGTTCGCTGTCGCCCACCGCGGCGGCGGAGAGCAGACGCAGGGCCCTCCGAGGGTAACGGTTCATGGCGTCGAGCAGGGCGGGGCGGACGTTACGGTCATCGCCCTTCTCCAGCAACAGGCGGAAAGCGTCGTCGTTGGGCAGTTCGGCAGCCCAGCCCGCGACGTCCCGGTGTCCGCTGGATCCATAGGCTCCGTCGAACGCGTCTTCCAACAGGGACCCGACGTCGGGGCCGAGCCGGTTCGCGAGGATGGCGAGCAGTTGGAGGTTCCAGCCGTTCCAGCCGAGCCGTGCTCCTTCGCCGATACGGGCGATCTGCTCCGGCCGGTACAGGGACAGAAGGAGCATGCGCCGCAGGACGGAGTCGTTCGGTATCGGGCCGTCGCAGCACTCATCGACCCAGGCATGCTCCTCGGGCACCAGGTAGGAGACCACGATGCGGCGCTCGGCGCTGTCCCGGAGGCCGGCGAGGGCCTCGACGGCCCGCCGTCTGGTCTCCTCGTCGACCGCCGCGAGCAGGTCCCGGACACGGGCGGCGGTCTCCCGCACGTAGTAGGTCTGATAATCGGTCGTTCTTCGCAGCGCCGGGTCGTACCGCCGGGAACCTGCCTGCATGTAATGGGGGTTGACGCATCCGAGCTCCACGACGGCACGGGCGGCGAACGGCAGGCCGTGTTCGGTCACGCAGGCGTCGACCAGCGCGTCCACCATCGTGTAGTGCCAGCCAACGGCGATCTCCACCGCGGCCCCTAGAGGAGAGGCGCTGCCCTCCCGATGGGCGCGCCCCTCCTTCACCAGCTCCGGGTCGCTGCCGGGGGAGGAGAACATCTCCTCGAACCAAGCCGCCTCCTGCGCGTAGCGGCGAGCGGCCTGCTTCACCGCGTCCTCGGCCGGCTTCTCGGCGGCCCGGAGCACGGGCAGAGCTCGCAGCCAGGCCGCGGGCATCTCGAACCGGTCCTCGTCGGAGAATTCCTGGTGCATGGCGATGTTCCTCCCCGTCACCCGTTGCACGGGGACCTCATGAGCAGTTGCCGATCACGTTAGACCTCGGCACTGACAGCGGTCGGGCCCGTGCACGCCCGGGTGGCGGCACGTCCTCATCCCAAGATCCCCTGCCCCGCACGATCAACTTCCTTTGCTGCTCGCGCTTTCGACCTTCGTCAGGTGCACAGGGCGCTGTCTTCCCGCAGGTCGCCTCCTGCGGCTGTACGAGGCAGGGTCCACGGGCCGCCGATGCGTCTTCATCGGCAACGATGAAGCCGCCGGCCAGGGGAGGGGGCAGGGGCGGGAGTGATCCTCAGTCGGGAAGTCGCGTCAGGACGTGCGGCACCTCGGTGAGAGATGAGGCTGATCCCTCGGAGTGGACACCCTGGCAATGGATCTTGATGGTTCAGGGAGGGACGGATGTCCAGACGGGACGCCAGTCTCCGTATCCGGAGGAATTCCGGATGGATGCCGTCGCGCTGTATCGCGACGTCGACGGTGTAGGCGCATCCGCTCGTTCGGCTCGTCCGAAACTATTCATGCAGCAACGGAAGCCACAGAGCTACCCGAAGAACGACAACCGCACCTGACGCTCCGCATTGTCGACGTTCGTGTCCACCAGGCACACCGACTGCCAGGTGCCCAGCTCCAGCCGCCCCCCGATCACGGGCAGCGTCGCGTGCGGCGGGACGAATGCCGGGAGCACATGGTCGCGGCCGTGGCCCGGGCTGCCGTGGCGGTGTTGCCAGCGGTCGTCCGCGGGAAGCAGGGCGTGCAGGGCGGAGAGCAGGTCGTCGTCGCTGCCCGCACCGGTCTCCAGTACCGCGATCCCGGCGGTCGCGTGCGGCACGAAGATGTTGAGCAGGCCGTCCCGGCCCGCTGCCGCCTTGGTGAGGAACTGTTCGCAGTCGGACGTCAGGTCGGTGACGGTCTCCGTCGTGCCCGTGGTGACGTGCAGGACGCTGGTGGTGAAGGCAGAGGACATGAGCCCATTGTCCTGTGCGCACCTCGGGATTGCGCGAACCACGTACCGAGACGGCGTGGGCCGCTTCACCCGGAGCGGGGCCACGGGAAGATCCACGCCGCCGATGCGGTTGGTAGAAGCGTGAACAATGCTGGAGTGCACTCACTGGATGTCGTGGTGATCGGCGCCGGGCAGGCTGGGCTGTCCAGCGCCTACCACCTGCGTCGCAGCGGCCTGGAACCGGACCGCGATTTCGTGGTCCTCGACCACGCCCCGCGCCCCGGCGGCGCCTGGCAGTTCCGTTGGCCCTCGCTGACGTACGGCAAGGTGCACGGCATGCACGCTCTGCCCGGCATGGAGCTGACGGGTGCCGACGACAGCCGGCCCTCGTCGGAAGTGATCGGGGCGTACTTCGACAGGTACGAGCGCACCTTCGGCCTGCGGGTGCACCGGCCCGTCGAAGTGAGCGCGGTGCGTGAGGGCGAAGGGGGGCGGCTGCTCGTCGAGACGTCCGAGGGTACGTATGCGACACGGGCTCTGATCAATGCCACGGGGACCTGGGACCGGCCGTTCTGGCCGCGCTACCCGGGCCAGGACACCTTCCGCGGACGGCAACTGCACACGGCGAACTATCCGGGGCCCGCCGAGTTCGCCGGGCAGCGGGTGATCGTGGTGGGCGGCGGGGCTTCCGGGACCCAGCACCTGATGGAGATCGCCGAGGTGGCGGCGGACACGTACTGGGTGACGCGCCGGCCACCCGTGTTCCGGGAGGGTCCGTTCGGCGCGGACGAGGGCCGGGCCGCCGTGGCCATGGTGGAGGAGCGGGTGCGGCTCGGGCTGCCGCCGCAGAGCGTCGTGAGCGTCACCGGGCTGCCGGTCACCGACGCGGTCCGGCAGGCTCGCGAGTCGGGAGTGCTCGACCGGCTGCCGATGTTCGACCGGATCACACCGGACGGCGTGGCCTGGGACGACGGCCGCACCGTCGAGGCAGACGTCATCCTCTGGGCGACGGGCTTCCGGGCCGCCGTCGACCACCTAGCCCCGCTGAGGCTTCGTGAGCCCGGCGGCGGGATCCGGGTCGCAGGGACGCAGGCGGCACGCGACGAGCGCGTCCATCTCGTCGGGTACGGGCCCTCCGCCAGCACCATCGGCGCCAACCGGGCGGGCCGGGCCGCCGTGCGCGGGATCGGCCGGCTGCTGGAGCGCTCCGGGGCCGGGGCGGCTGTGGAGGGTGCCGCGTCCGTGTCCGTGTGAGCGCCGCTCAGCCGGTTCCCGGACTGCGGCGGTTGCGGTTGAACTCGGCCACGTTGCGCTGTTGCTCCGCGTAGTCGTCGGTGAAGCGGGTGTCGCCGGGCGCGACCGTGACGAAGTAGAGCCAAGGGCCGGGGGTGGGGCCGATCGCCGCCACCATCGCCTGCTCGCCGGGATTGCCGATGGGGGTGGGCGGGAGGCCCTTGCGTTCGTAGCTGTTGTACGGACTGTCGATCTTCGTGTCGCCCGTGGACGTGTCCAGAGTGCTGCGGTTCAACGCGTAGTTGAGCGTGGAGTCCATCTGGAGGGGCATGCCGCGGTCGAGCCGGTTGTGGATGACCCGGGCCACCTTCCCCATGTCGGACCCGGTGTCCGCCTCGGCCTGGACGATGCTCGCGATCGTCACCGTCTGGTACACGGAGACGTTGTTGCGCTGCGCTCCGGCCGTGATGTGGTCCGCGCCGAAGCGGTTCCGTGCCGTGTCGACCATGTACCGCAGCAGGCTCTTCGGGGTCGTGGCGGAGGTGACGGGGTACGTCGCCGGGAAGAGATAACCCTCCGGGTTGCCCCTCGCCTCGGCCGGCAGTGGCAGGTCCGCCGTCGCGACGGCTCTCCGCGTGGTGCCGGCGGGTTCACCCAGGACCTTGTCCGCGGCCGCGTACACCTGCGAGGCCCGCCATCCCTCCGGAATCACCAGGGAGCCGGCCTGTTCGGCGGTCTTCGGCTCCCTGGTCAGCAGCGGTACGAGGACGGCGGCGGCCGCCCCGAGTACGAGCACGGCAGCGATGAGCAGCAGCAGACGCCCGCGCCGGGTCGGGCGGATCCCGCGGCGATGGGCACGGGTGTCCGGGGACTCGTTCACCATGCGGGCACGCTATCCCGCGCGGATCGTGCCGTCGGTACCCCGTCCGTGACGACACGCGGTGCGCACCACGCGACGCGAACACACGAACAGGGGATCGGATGTTCGCTGGAACGCGTGATCGTATCGGCATTCGTTGCTCAACTGCCGGACCGCGGTTGATGATTACAGGGCGCAAGCGACGGGCTGCAGACCGCGACTGCGCTGTCCCAGAGATTCACCATGCACAAGGAGAAACACCCGATGAACCTGATCACCAACCTGCTGGCCGGCGTCGTCCACTTCGTGGGTTGGCTCATCTGACCACTGCTCCACCCGGCGCCGTCGCTCCCCGTCCCACGGGAGCGGCGGCGCCGTCGCGTGCGGCCGCGTATCCCGGGGAGAGCTCTCATGGCCGGGATCATGGTGCATCGCACCCCGCCCCTGCCGGTCAGCCCGCCACGGGGGCGGCGAGCCGGGTGTCGTCCCTGCGGACCAGGGCCGCGTACCGCCCGTCCTGGCGCAGCAGTTCCTCGTGGCTGCCGCGCTCGGCGGTGCGGCCGGCGTCGAGGACGACGATCTGGTCGGCATCGCGCACGGTCGAGAGCCGGTGGGCGATGGTGATCGTCGTACGGCCGGCGGAGAGCGCGTCGATCGCCTCCTGAACGGCGAACTCGGTCCGGGTGTCGAGGGCGCTCGTCGCCTCGTCGAGGATCAGCACCGGCGGGTCGCGCAGGATCGTGCGGGCAATGGCCAGCCGTTGCTTCTCACCTCCCGAGAACCGGTAGCCACGTTCACCGACGAGGGTGTCGTAGCCGTCGGGGAGGGAGGCGATGTGGTCGTGGATCTGTGCGGCGCGGGCTGCCGCCTCGATCTCCTCGTCGGTCGCGTCCGGCTTGGCGAAGCGCAGGTTCTCGGCGACCGAGGCGTGGAAGAGGTACGTCTCCTGGGAAACCACGCCGACCGCCCTGGCGAGGGTGTCGAAGTCCAGTTCGCGCACGTCGACCCCGTCGAGCGTGACACGGCCGCCGGTGACGTCGTAGAGCCTCGGCACGAGATAGCTGAGGGTGGACTTGCCGGAGCCGGTGGGACCGACGACGGCCAGGCTGGCTCCGGCGGGCACGGTCACATCGACGCCGCTGAGGGTCGGACCGCTCTTCTCGTCGTAGCTGAAGTCGACGTTCTCGAAGCGGATCTCGCCGCGGATCTTCTCCAGGCGCACCGGCTTCTCCGGCTCGGTGATGTCCACCGTGAGGTCGAGGTATTCGAAGATGCGCTGGAAGAGGGCGAGGGACGTCTGCATCTGCACCCCGGTGGAGAGCAGGCTCACGGCGGGCCGGAAGAGGCCCTGCTGGAGCGAGACGAAGGCCACCAGCGTTCCGATCGAGACGTCGGGACCACCGGACTGCAGGGCGATGCCGGCGGCCCAGTAGATGACGGCCGGCATGGCGGCCATCACGATGCCGATCGTCGACATCCGCCAGCGTCCGGCCATGCTGGAGCGCACTTCGAGGTCGACGAGGCGCTCGGACTCCTCGGCGAATCCCTTGGTCAGCGAGTCCGAGCGGCCCATCGTGCGGCCGAGCAGGATGCCGCTGACGGAGAGCGATTCGGTGACGGTGGCCGCCATGGCGGCCATCTGCTTCTGACGCTGGGTGGTTATCTTCTTCCGCTCGCGGCCGACCCGCCGGCTGATCCAGACGAAGACCGGCAGCAGGAGCAGCGAGACGACGGTGAGCCGCCAGTCGAGCGCCAGCATGGCGACGACCGTGGCGATGACCGCGGTGAGGTTGGAGACCAGGGAGGTCGCCGTCGAGGTGACGGTGGCCTGCATGCCACCGATGTCGTTGGCGATCCGGGACTGGACCTCACCCGTGCGGGTCTTCGTGAAGAAGGCGAGCGGCATCCGCTGGAGCTGCGTGTACACCGCGGTGCGCAGGTCGTGCATGACCCGCTGGCCGACCGTGGTGGAGATGAGGGTCTGGAGCACGCCGAAGACGCTGTTCATCACCGCGGTGAGGATCATGCCGAGGGCGAGCAGCGAGAGCAGTCCGGTCCGCCCCTGAGGGATGGCGGTGTCCAGGATCTCGCGCAGCAGGAACGGAGAGGCGACCGACACCAGCGACGAGGCGCCGACGAGCAGTCCGACCACCGCGAGGCGGCCGCGGTAGGGATGGAAGAGGCGGAGGATGCGGCGCAGCTCGGCAGGCGGCCGGTCGGCGTCCCGGGGCGGGGGTGTCCACGTGGGTTCGTCGGGTTTCATGGGCTCCTTCGTCAGGCGTGCGGCAACAGGGAGGGGCGGGCGCGGGGGCTTGCGACAGCGTGCGCGTCCACAGCGTGGCAGGGCGGTGGCCGGGTGGCCGCCGGCAGGCCCGGGGCCCGGACCTCGCGGCCCTTGGCAGTCGGACAGATGAGAGCATAGCTCATTGTTACCTATACTCACAATGAACAAGGTCCTGATATTGTTCCCGTCATGGACACCCCCGACCCCGACGGCGTGCTCGCCGAACAGCTGCTGCGGCTGACCCGCAGGCTCCAGCGCATCCAGAGCCGTCAGCTGGAACCGATCGGCATCACCCCCGCGCAGTTCCGGCTGCTGCGCACCGTCGCGCACTACGACGGCCCCCCTCGGATGGCGGATCTCGCACAGCGTCTCGACGTCGTCCCCCGCGCGGTGACCACGCTGGTCGACGGGCTGGAGGCCAGTGGCCGGGTGCGCCGGACCCCCGATCCGGACAGCCGCCGGGTGGTCAGGATCGAGATCACGGACGAGGGCATCGCCACGCTGCGGTCGCTGCGCAACGCGCGCCGGGCGGCCGCAGAGGAGATCCTGGCTCCACTGACCGCCGATCAGCGTGAGGTGCTCGGCGGCCTGCTGACCGCTCTGGTCAACGGAATGCCGGAGCGCACCTGCTGACCGGGCGCGAAGCGCCGCGCCGCGCCGCCGAGGGGATCTGGACATGCCACTGCTCGAACCGAAGCCGGAATCCCTGCGCCCCGGAGTGACGCGGTCTCCGTCCCACGACCGCGTACCCGACGCACAGGCTCCGGGCACTCCCGAGCCGCTGCGGGGCGAGCTGACCGCGCTGCTGGGCCCGCAGAAGGTGCTCTGGAAGATCTCCGACCTGGTGCGGTACGCCTCCGACGCCAGTCCGTACCGGTTCGTTCCCCAGGTCGTCGTCGTTCCGGAGGACATCGACGACATCTCCGCGATCCTTTCGTACGCCCACGGCAAGGGCCGCAACGTCGTGTTCCGGGCGGCGGGCACCAGCCTGAACGGCCAGGCGCAGGGCGAGGACATCCTCGTGGACGTACGCCACCACTGGGCGGGCATCGAGGTCCTGGACGGGGGCGCGCGGGCCCGGATCCGCCCGGGGACGACGGTCATGCGGGCGAACGCCACGCTCGCCCGGCACGGCCGGCTTCTGGGGCCGGACCCGGCGAGCGCGATCGCCTGCACGATCGGGGGCGTGGTCGCCAACAACGCCTCCGGGATGACCGCCGGGACCACGCGGAATTCGTACCGCACCGTCTCCTCCCTCACCGTCGTGCTGCCCAGCGGCACGGTGGTGGACACCGGCGACCCCTCGGCGGACGAGGACCTGGCGCACGCGGAGCCGCGGCTCTGCGAGGGGCTGCTCGCCCTGAAGGCGGAGATCGAGGCCGACGCCGCGCTCACCGCCCGGATCCGGGCCAAGTACGAGATCAAGAACACCAACGGCTACCGGCTGGACGCCTTCCTGGACGGTGCGACGCCCGTCGAGATCCTGCGCGGTCTCATGGTCGGCTCGGAAGGGACCTTCGGATTCATCTCCGAGGTCGTCTTCGACACGCTGCCGCTGGACCGCAGGATCTCCACCGCGCTGCTCTTCTTCCCCTCCCTGACCGCCGCTGCGGCAGCCGTACCGCTGTTCAACGAAGCCGGCGCCATCGCCGTCGAGCTGATGGACGGCAACACCCTGCGCGCCTCCGTCAGCGTGAAGGGGGTGCCCGCCGACTGGGCGGGGCTGCCGAAGGAGACCGCGGCCCTGCTGGTGGAGTTCCGCGCTCCCGACGAGGCGGGCCAGGAGGCGTACGAGGAGGCGGCGGCCGGGGTCGTGCGGCAGCTGGAGCTCGTCCGGCCCGTCACCTCGGTGACCAACGAGTTCACCCGGGACGCCCGGACCGTCTCCGGCTACTGGAAGGCCCGCAAGGCCTTCGTCACCGCCGTCGGCGGCTCCCGCCCGTCAGGTACGACGCTGATCACGGAGGACTTCGCGGTCCCGCCCTCCCGGCTGGCCGATGCCTGCGAGGCGTTGCTGGGGCTCCAGGCGGAACACGGTTTCGACGCCGCCGTCGCGGGCCACGCGGCCCACGGCAATCTGCACTTCCTGCTGGCGTTCGACGCGGCGAAGCAGTCCGACGTCGACCGGTACGCCGCCTTCATGGCGGACTTCTGCCGGCTCACCGTGGAGCGGTTCGACGGTTCGCTCAAGGCGGAGCACGCCACGGGCCGCAATATCGCGCCCTTCCTGGAGCTGGAGTGGGGGCCGAGGGCGACCGAGCTGATGTGGCGTACGAAGCAGGTCATCGACCCGGACGGGGTACTGGCGCCCCGGATCGTGCTCGACCGGGACCCGAAGGCCCATCTCCGCGGGCTGAAGACCATTCCCGAGGTCGAGGCGGTGGCCGACCCATGCATCGAATGCGGATTCTGCGAACCGACCTGCCCCAGCCACGACCTGACCACCTCACCGCGCCAGCGCATCGTGCTGCGTCGCGAGATGATGCGGCAGCCGGACGGTTCGCCGGTGGAAGCGGGACTGCTGGACGCGTACGGATACGACGCCGTCGACACCTGCGCGGGCGACTCCACGTGCAAGCTCGCCTGCCCCGTCGGCATCGACACGGGCGCCATGATGAAGGACTTCCGTCACCAACGGCACTCGCCGCGCGAGGAGCGGATCGCCGCGCTCACGGCGAAGAACTTCCGCGTGGTCGAAGCGGTGGCCCGGCTGGCGGTCGCCGCGGCGGACAAGATCGACGACCGGCTGCTCCAGGGCGTCACCGGACTCGCCCGCAAGGCCGTACGCCCCGATCTGGTTCCCGAGTGGCTGCCGGAGATTCCGGGCGCCGCGGCCCGTAAGCTGCCCCGCACCTCCAGGGTGGGGGCGAGCGCGGTCTACTACCCGGCCTGCGTCAACCGCATCTTCGGCGGTCCGGAGGGGCATCGTGGCCCGTCGCTGCCGCAGGCCGTGGTCCTCGTCTCGGCCCGTGCCGGGAAGCCCGTCTGGATTCCGGAGGATCTCGCGGGCACCTGCTGCGCGACGATCTGGCACTCCAAGGGGTACGACGCCGGGAACGCCGTGATGGCCAACCGGATCGTCGAGGCCGCCTGGGGCTGGACCGCCGGCGGAAAGCTGCCGCTGGTCGTCGACGCCTCCTCGTGCACGCTGGGCATCGCCCACGAGGTGGTGCCGTATCTGACCGAGGACAACCGTAAGTTGCACCGGGAACTGACGGTGGTCGACTCACTGGTGTGGGCGGCCGACGAGCTCCTGCCCGAGCTGACTGTGCTGAGGAGGACCGGTTCGGCGGTGCTGCACCCGACGTGCTCGATGGAGCATCTCGACGACGTCGCCCAGTTGCGCACGGTCGCGGAGGCCTGCGCGGAGGAGGTCGTGATCCCGGACGACGCCGCGTGCTGCGGCTTCGCGGGCGACCGGGGCATGCTGCACAAGGAGCTGACGGCTTCGGCCACGGCGAAGGAGGCCGCCGAGGTCAACACCCGGGAGTACGACACGTATCTGTGCGCGAACCGGATGTGCGAGATCGGCATGGACCGGGCGACGGGCCGTTCGTACCACTCGGCGCTGATGGAGCTGGAGCGAGCGACCCGCCCCGGGCCCGCCTGAGCAACGGGCGGCGGCTGCTCAGGCCCTGAGGTCCGCGCGGTCGCCCATCACCACGACCGGGTTCTGCTTCGGATCGAGGGTGCGCAGCAGCTTCACCATGGCCGCCTTCGGCAGGCTCACGCACGCCGATGTGCCGCTGCCGTGGTCCATGTGAAGCCAGATGCTGCCACCCTTGGACTGGCCCTGCGGGCGCGTCGGGTCGTTGGGGGCGGTGCCCTTGACGCGGTTGTAGTCGATGGCGATGACGTAGTCGAAGTCGTGCCAGTACGGCTTGGCCCAGTAGCGGGGCGCCTGGATGGCTGCCGACTCGGTGTACGGGAGCAGAGCGCCCGGGTCGGGCAGTGCGCCGCCCGCGTCGGTGAGGGTGAAGACACCGACCGGGGAGCGTTTGTCGTCCTCGTGATGGTCGGTGGTCCAGCCCTTGCGGCCGTTGTGGGCCTTCCAGCCGGCGGCCTTGTCCCAGGTGGAGCCGGTACGGGTGTACAGCACGACCGTGGAGTCCGCGGAGTTCTTGCCCGCGCCGTACACGGCGACGACCTGGCGGGAGTCGTCAGGGATCCGTGAGTGCAGCCGGTCACCCACGTCCGGGATGCGATCGAGGCCGGTGGTCCGTTCCTCAGCCCTGTCCTTGCGGGCATCGGCCGACCGTGCGTCCGCCTTCTTGGGTTCCTGTCCGTCGCCGCACGACGTCAGGGTCGTGAGCAGGACACCGCAGGCGGCCGCCGAGGCCACCACTCGTACCGCACCGGCTATACGCATCCGTCCATGCTCGCACCATCCGGAGCCCGAGCTGTCCTCGCTTGCGGCTTCGGGCCAATGCGTGCCCAATCTTTTACCCCCGTGGACCGGCTGTCCCTAAAAGGGTTTGCCTCGGCTCCTGCGGGAAGCGAGGCTTGGACGGTTGGTCCCCCCACACGGTCCACGTGCCTCCCCCCACATGTTTCTGGAGATCCTTCGCGGATCTCAGCTCCTTCCGATCTGTGGGACGTCATGCACATTCGCGATCTTCCGTACTCGGATCCCGGCGATCCCGATGTCCGGTCGGGTCCTCGCTTCCTGATCTGGCTCGGCCGCAACCAGATCCGCGGACAGCTCAAGTCCATGGCGTGGGGTCTGCTGCACCAGTGCTCCATCGCGGGGCTGCCGCTCGCCGTGGGGTTCGCCGTCCAGTCGGTCGTCGACCGGTCCGGCGGACGGCTTGCGCTGGCCGGCGGCATGATCGCGGTGCTCGGTGTGCTGATCGCGGTGGGCGACACGATGCTCCACCGGACCGCCGTCACCAACTGGATCACCGCTGCCGCCCGGGTCCAGCAGCTGCTGGCCCGCAAGACCGCGGAGCTCGGCTCGGCGCTGACCCGCAGGGTCGCCGCCGGCGAGGTCGTCGCGGTGTCGACCGGCGACGTGGAGAAGATCGGCTGGTTCGTCGAGGCGCTCTCCCGCTTCGCAGCGGCCGCCGCGGCCCTCGTCATCATCTGTGTCGGGCTCGTCCTCTATCTGCCTTCGCTCGGCGTGTTGGTGGCGCTCGCCATGCCCCTGCTCGCCCTGGCCGTACTGCCGCTCCTCCCCCGGGCCACCCGCCGCGCCGACGTCCAGCGCGAGAAGGCCGGAAAGGCCACCGAGCTGGCCTCGGACACGGTGGCCGGGCTGCGCGTGCTGCGTGGCATCGGCGGCGAGGAACTGTTCCTCGGCCGCTACCGGCGCGCCTCCCAGGAGGTCCGCAAGGCTGCCGTGCGCAGTGCGCGGATGTGGTCGCTGATCTCGGCGATCCAGGTACTCCTGCCGGGCGTGCTGCTGATCTCGCTGGTCACCTACGGGGCCGCACTGGCCCGGGACGGGAAGATCGACGTCGGCCAGCTCGTGACGGTGTACAGCGCGGCGACGCTGATGCTGTTCCCGTTGCGGCACTTCGAGGAGATCGCCATGGCGTACTCCTTCTCCCGGCCGTCCGCCCAGCGTGCGGTCCGGGTCCTCTCGCTGAGCCGGGTCGCGCGGCCGTCCACCATCGACGCCGCTCCGACCGGTGACCTGTACGACCCGGTCACGGGTCTGCTGGCTCCGGAGGGCCTGTTCACCGCGGTGGTCTGCGGCGACCCGGACGAGGCCGGCCGCCTCGCGGACCGGCTCGGCGGCCATGCCCAGCCTGCCGTGGCGAAGGAGGGCGAGGGCGAGGAGGCCGCGGCTCCCGAGGTGCCGTCGGTCCTGCTCGGGGGCGTACCCCTGGACGAACTGGAGCTGGATGCCGCACGGACCGCCGTGCTGGTCCAGGACAAGGACCCGGTGCTGCTCTCGGGAACGCTGCGGGAACTGCTGGACGTGCCGTCGTCCGGGCGGGTGGCCGCAGTCGACGCGCTGGCTGCCGCGCAGTGCGGCGATGTCCTGGACGCGCTCGCCCAGGCGTCCGTCGACACCGGAGGCGACCCCATGAGCACCCGGATCACCGAGCGCGGCCGGTCGCTGTCCGGCGGCCAGCGGCAGCGGCTCGCCCTGGCGCGGTCGCTGGTGACCGACCCGGAGGCCCTGGTACTCGACGAGCCGACGTCCGCCGTCGACTCGCACACCGAGGCACGGGTCGCCGAGGGCGTCAAAGCGCTGCGCAAGGACCGTACGACGGTGGCGTTCGCCTCGTCACCGCTGCTGCTCGACCTGGCGGACCGGGTCGCACTGGTCCACGGGGGGACCGTGGTAGCGGTCGGCACCCACCGTGAGCTGCTGCGTGACGAACCGCTCTACCGCGCGGTCGTCACCCGGGAGACCGAGGACGAGATCGCCGCGTCGGGACCGGACCTGAACGAGGACATCGACACGATCGGCACGATCGAGGAAATCGAGGAGAGGGCATGATCGGCCTCGCACCACCGTCGTACGACCCGGCCGCCCCGGAGTCGGCGACGACCCTGCCGGTCGGCACCCCCACGACCGTACGCACCTATGTCCGGGAGCTGATGCGGCGCCACCGGCGGCCGTTCGTCGTGGTCACGGCGCTCAACTGCGTGGCGGTGGTCTCGTCGATCGTGGGTCCGTACCTGCTGGGCGGGCTGGTCGAGGACCTGTCCGACGGGGTCACGGAGCTGCATCTGGAGCGCACCGCGGCAGTGTTCGCGCTGGCGCTGGTCATCCAGACCGTGGTCACCCGGATGATGCGGCTGCGCAGCGCGATGCTGGGCGAGGAGATGCTGGCCGATCTGCGTGAGGACTTCCTCGTGCGGTCGGTGCGGCTGCCCCCGGGCGTGCTGGAGCGGGCCGGTACGGGAGACCTGCTGTCCCGGATCACCACGGACATCGACCGGCTCGCCAACGCCATGCGCGAGGCGGTGCCGCAGCTGGCCATCGGTGTGGTGTGGGCGGGGCTGCTGCTCGCCGCGCTGGCCGTCACCGCTCCCCCGCTGGCGCTCTCGGTGCTCGTCGCGCTGCCGGTGCTGATCATCGGCTGTCGCTGGTACTTCCGCCGGGCCCCGTCGGCGTACCGCTCGGAGGCGGCCGGTTACGCGGCGGTCGCGGCGATGCTCGCGGAGACGGTCGATGCCGGACGGACCGTGGAGGCGCACCGGCTGGGGGCGCGGCGGGTCACGATGTCGGACCGGCGGGTCGCGGAGTGGACTGCTTGGGAACGGTACACATTGTTCCTGCGGTCGGTGCTCTTCCCCGTCATCAACGCCACGTACGTGACCATTCTCGGCGCGGTTCTGATGCTCGGCGGCTGGTTCGTCATCGAGGGGTGGCTCAGCGTCGGTCAGCTGACGACGGGTGCGCTGCTCGCGCAGATGATGGTCGACCCGATCGGCCTGATCCTGCGCTGGTACGACGAGTTGCAGGTCGCCCAGGTGTCACTGGCCCGGCTTGTGGGGGTCCGGGAGATCGAGCCGGACGCCGGTGACGCGGACGTGGCGCCGGACGGCCGTGAAGTGCGCGCCGACGAGGTGCACTTCGGCTACCGGGCCGGTCTCGACGTGCTGCACAAGGTGTCGCTGGATGTGGCTCCGGGTACGCGGATGGCGCTGGTGGGTCCGTCCGGTGCCGGAAAGTCCACGCTGGGCCGGCTGCTGGCCGGGGTTTACGCCCCACGGACCGGTGAAGTGACGCTGGGCGGCGCGGAGTTGTCACAGATGACGGCGGAGCGCGTCCGTACGCATGTCGCCCTGGTCAATCAGGAACACCATGTGTTCGTCGGCTCGCTGCGGGACAACCTGCGCCTCGCGCGTACCGGTGCCGGGGACGCCGAGCTGTGGGCCTCGCTGGCCGCGGTCGACGCGGACGGCTGGGCGAGGGCCCTCGACGAGGGGCTGGACTCCGAGGTCGGGTCGGGCGGCCTGGTACTCACTCCGGCGCAGGCACAGCAGATCGCGCTGGCGCGGCTGGTGCTGGCCGATCCGCACACGCTGGTCCTGGACGAGGCGACGTCGCTGCTCGACCCGCGTGCGGCCCGGCATCTGGAGCGTTCACTGGCCCGGGTGCTGGACGGTCGTACGGTCGTGGCGATCGCCCACCGGCTGCACACGGCGCACGACGCGGACGTGATCGCAGTCGTCGAGCAGGGCCGGATCAGCGAACTGGGCAGTCATGACGAACTGGTGGCGGCGGACGGTGCGTACGCGGCGCTGTGGCGGTCCTGGCACGGCTGACCGGGCCGCGGCTCCTGGCACCCGGCGGGCAGGCTCGTTCCCGAGCCTGCCCGCCGGGTGCCGTCGCCGTCAGCCGGGTCGCCGCACCGTGACCGGGTCGCCGCCGGCTGCGGGTGTGACCGCGTCGGCGGTGGCGCTGCCGGGGACGGGCTGCGCGGCGACCGTCACCGTGGCGGCGGACGACGCGCGCGGCCGGAGCAGGACCACGGACACCAGGGCGGCGAGCAGGGTGAGCGCCGCGGCGACGATCAGGCACAGCCGGAGGCCGTCGAGGAAGGCGTCGCCCATCGCGCCCAGGGCCTGACCGGTCTGCGCGCCCAGGTTCATTCCGGCGACCGCGCCGAGGCCTCCCTCGCGGGCGGTCTCCACGATGTTCTGGCGGCCGGCTCCGGAGATCCCCGCGTCCGCGAGACGGGCGGGGAAGGTGTCCAGGGCGCGGGAGGTGAGGAGGGCGCCCAGAACGGCGGGGCCCAGTGCGCCGCCGATCTGGCGGAAGGCGTTGTTGCCGGCTGCTGCCATGCCTCCCAGGTGCTGGGGGACGGAGGCGACCGCGGTGGCCGTCATGGGCGTCAGGATGCAGCCCATCCCGATGCCCAGCAGGGCCAGCCGCCAGGCGATGGAGACGAACGACGTGTCCGCGTCGAGGGTGGTCATCGAGAGCAGCGCGCCGGAGACGACGAGCAGCCCGGCGGTGATCAGGGTGCGGGCCGGAACCCGGTGCATCAGGCGGGAGACGGGACCGCCGACAACGATGGACACGGCGGTGACCACGAACAGGCGCAAGGCAGCCTGAAGGGTGTCGAGCTGTTGCACCAGGCCGAAGTAGAGGCTCAGCAGGAAGAAGAAGCCGATGAGGCCCAGGAAGGTGATCATCGCGACCAGGGTGGTGGCCGTGAACGCCGGGCTGCGGAACAGGGCCAGGTCCAGCATCGGGCTGTCGCTGCGCCGCTCGGCCATGACGAAGGCCACCGCGCCGGCCACGGCGGTGAACAGCGCCACCAGGACCTGCGCGTCGGCGAAGGAACCGGCACCGCCCTCGATCACGCCGTACACCAGGGCGGTGATCGCCACCGCGGCGGTGATCTGGCCCGGCCAGTCGAGCCGCCGGCCGTGCGGGGCACGCGAATCGGTCAGCAGTCGCGCGGCGAAGACCGTCGCGACGAGCGAGACGGGAATGACCAGGAGGTAGATCCACCGCCAGTCCGCGTGCTCCAGGACGAGTCCGGCGATCAGCGGGCCGACGGCCAGCGCCGTCAGGAGCGAGGTGGCCCACAGGCCGATGAACTTGCCGCGCTCCCTGGGGTCGGGCACCGCGTGGCTGATCAGGGCCAGGGTCGTGGGGAGCAGCGCGGCGGCGCCGAGTCCGGCGAGTGCCTGACCGGCCCAGAGCACCTCGATCGACGGGGCCGCCAGGGCGACGGCGGCACCGGCGGCTGAGAACAACAGGCCTGCCTGGAACACCTTCTTGCGCCCGTGGACGTCGCCGACCACACCGGCCGTCAGGATGAACGCGGCCATGGGCAGAACGAACGCGTCCTGGACCCAGGACAGTTGGGCCGTCGACGCATCGAGCGCCACCTGGATGGCGGGCAGGCTCACGGCGACGGTGGTCACCGGCAGGTAGGCGACGAAGACGCCGAGGCAGGCCATGACGAGCGTGGCCGCCCGCCGGTCGGGCCGGCTGCTCGCCGCGGGTGTGACGTTCAAGGAAGTACTCCTCTGCGACGCGGCGCGCCGCGGTAAAGGTCCTGTCCGGAACGAGAGCCCGGCATCTCCCGGCCCCGCGCCCCGTACCGGGAACGGTGCCGGATCCGGACCTCAGCATCGGCGACACGGAGCGGAATCAACGAAGCGAGCGGGGTCGGCGAAGACAAACCTCCATCCTCATACGCCCACGTGCCACACTTCCACCGTGATCGACGACGTGGACATGAGAATCCTCCGCACGCTCCATCGCGCGCCGCGCGCCCCGTTCCGGCTCATCGGCGAGGTGAGCGGGGTGTCGGAACAGACGGCGGCCCGCCGCTATCAGGCCCTGCGCCGGGCGGGCGTGATGCGGGTCGTGGGCCTGGTCGATCCCGCCGTACACGGAGAGGCGCAGTGGGTCGCCCGCATCCGCTGCCGTCCCGACCGGGTCGCTCCTCTCGCCGACTCTCTGGCCCGGCGACCCGACATCGCCTACGTGGGCATCGCCTCGGGCGGCTCGGAGATCATCTGCATCATCCGCTCACCGCTCCACGCCCCGCGCGCGGACATGCTGCTCCAGCAGCTTCCCCGGTCCAAGGCCGTCCTCGACGTCAGCATCGATCTGCTCATCCATCCGTTCGGCGACCCGGGCACGGCCGGCTGGACCGGCTACGGCGGACACCTCACCGCCGAGCAGGAACAGCGGCTGGCGGGCAGCCCCTCCCCCGTCCCGGACGGCCGGCTCCTCTCCCTCAGCGCGGAGGACGGGCCGCTGCTCGACGCCCTCGCCGAGGACGGCCGTACCTCGCACACACAGCTGGCCGAAACCACCGGCTGGTCCAAGGGCCGCGTCGCCCGCCGGCTGGAGTCCCTGGAGTCGTCCGGCACCCTCTCGTACGACATCGACCTGCTGCCGGAGCACCTCGGCTTCCATCTCAACGCCACCCTCTGGCTGCGCGTCGCCCCCGCCCGCCTGGAGCGCACCGGGAACGAGATCGCCCGTCACGAGGAGGTCGCGTTCGCCGCTGCCACCAGTGGCGACCACAACGTGATGGCCATCGTCATCTGCCGCGACGCGGAGGAGTTCTACCGCTATCTGACGACGCGCCTCGCCGCCACTCCCGGCGTCGACGCCTACGGGGTCAGTATCCGGGTGCGCCGCCTCAAGCAGGCCGCTTCCCTCATCTCGCACGGCCGTCTGGTCCCTTCCGGACCCGTGCAGCCGCGGGGCGGACCGTCGGCCGTCAGATGAAGTTCATGGCGGCGGCCCCGCCCACTCCCCCGAGCACCATGAACACCGGCATCAGCACCTTCAGCTCCACCCAGCTGCCGGCCCTGAACCGCATGGCCTTCGGCGGGCCGATCGGGTACCAGCGCTTGCGGCCGACCGGGATCGGCCACAGGATCGGGCAGCCGGAGACGGTCAGCGCGTCACCGATGTCGTGGACGAGGGCGCCGAGCACGATGGGCAGACCGAGCCAGAGGTATTCCTGGCCGGGGGCGTTGAAGAGCCAGTCCGAGCCGTTGCCCGGCTTGTCCAGGACGCCCGCGAGAATCCATGCGCTGGTCGCGCCGAGCAGCCACACCAGGACGTCACTGGACATCCGGGCTGCCCGCCAGAGCAGTCCTTCGACGGCGAGCACCAGGTGGACGAAGAGGATCGCCAGCACGGCCCACCGGCCGCCGGTGATCGCCGCCGCGGAGGCGCCGGCTCCTATCAGGACGGCCCACAGCCAGGTGTGGGTGAGCGTCCGGTGGCCGCCGTTGCGGTTCGAGTCGCCCCGCATCTTGGTGGCCTTGTAGACGGCGTGCGAGAGCTTGTCGACGATCTCGCAGAGGCCGCGGGAGACCGGTCCGAAGGCGCGCGAGATGGTCGCCGACTTGTGGTCGAGGTCCGGGGCGAGCGCCGCGCCGGCGGTGATCAGCGCGCCGACGACCAGGACGGGCCACGGCATGGTGTGGCCCGCGGCAGCCGCCGCCGCGCCCACCCCCAGCCAGGCCGCTGCCCCTGACAGAGAGTGTGCCGGTCCCATCATGGCTGTTTCCGCCCCCGTAAGAAGTCGTGTAGGTGTCATCAGGTGCGCCAGGCATCGCCTGCGCACTCGTTCCGGCCATCATCGTTGTGGTGCGGCCGAGTTGAGTGGGCAGCGTATCGTCCGTGATCTTCGTACCGTCGTCCGGTTCCCTCATCGGGGTGGAAGACAGGCAAGATGGGGGCGTGACCCTTATCGATCAGCTGCCCCCGACCGACGACCCCGACGCCCTCTTCGAGGCTTTCTCGTCATGGACCGAGACGCAGGGGATCACTCTCTATCCCGCTCAGGAGGAGGCGCTGATCGAAGTGGTCTCCGGGGCCAACGTGATCCTTTCCACGCCCACCGGGTCCGGGAAGAGCCTGGTCGCGGCGGGCGCGCACTTCACCGCGCTGGCCCAGGACAAGGTCACCTTCTACACCGCTCCGATCAAGGCCCTGGTCTCGGAGAAGTTCTTCGACCTGTGCAAGCTGTTCGGTACGGAGAACGTCGGCATGCTCACCGGAGACGCCTCGGTCAACGCCGACGCCCCGGTGATCTGCTGCACCGCCGAGGTGCTGGCGTCCATCGCGCTGCGTGACGGGAAGTACGCGGACATCGGCCAGGTCGTCATGGACGAGTTCCACTTCTACGCGGAGCAGGACCGCGGCTGGGCGTGGCAGATCCCGATCCTGGAACTGCCGCAGGCCCAGTTCGTCCTGATGTCGGCCACGCTCGGTGATGTCCGGATGTTCGAGGAGGACCTGACCCGCCGCACCGGCCGCCCCACCTCCGTGGTGCGCTCGGCGACCCGGCCGGTCCCGCTCAGCTACGAGTACCGGCTGACGCCGATCACCGAGACGATCACCGAGCTCCTGGACACCCGGCAGTCGCCGGTCTACATCGTGCACTTCACGCAGGCCGCGGCCGTCGAGCGGGCGCAGTCGCTGATGAGCATCAACATGTGCACCAAGGAGGAGAAGGAGAAGATCGCCGATCTCATCGGCAACTTCCGCTTCACCACCAAGTTCGGCCAGAACCTCTCCCGTTACGTACGCCACGGCATCGGTGTGCACCACGCGGGCATGCTGCCGAAGTACCGGCGGCTGGTCGAGAAGCTCGCCCAGGCGGGACTCCTGAAGGTCATCTGCGGTACGGACACACTCGGCGTCGGCGTCAACGTGCCCATCCGCACCGTGCTGTTCACCGCCCTCACCAAGTACGACGGCACCCGGGTGCGGACCCTGCGGGCCCGTGAGTTCCACCAGATCGCGGGCCGGGCCGGCCGGGCGGGCTTCGACACGGCGGGCTTCGTCGTCGCGCAGGCCCCCGAGCACGTCGTGGAGAACGAGAAGGCGGTCAAGAAGGCCGGCGACGACCCGAAGAAGAAGCGGAAGGTCGTCCGCAAGAAGGCCCCCGAGGGCTTCGTCGCCTGGTCGGAGACCACCTTCGACAAACTGATCCAGTCCGATCCCGAGCCGCTGACCTCCCGTTTCCGGGTCACGCACACCATGCTGCTGTCCGTCATCGCGCGCCCCGGCAACGCCTTCGACGCGATGCGGCATCTGCTGGAGGACAACCACGAGCCCCGCAAGGCGCAGCTGCGCCACATCCGCCGGGCGATCGCGATCTACCGGTCGCTGCTGGACGGCGGCGTGGTGGAGCGGCTGGACAAGCCGGACGCGGAGGGCCGCATCGTGCGGCTCACCGTCGATCTGCAGCAGGACTTCGCACTGAACCAGCCGCTTTCCACGTTCGCGCTCGCCGCGTTCGAGCTGCTGGACGCCGACTCGCCCTCGTACGCGCTGGACATGGTCTCGGTGGTGGAGTCGACGCTCGACGACCCGCGCCAGATCCTCGCCGCGCAGCAGAACAAGGCGCGCGGTGAGGCGGTCGGGCAGATGAAGGCCGACGGCATCGAGTACGAGGAGCGGATGGAGCTCCTCCAGGACGTCACGTACCCGAAGCCGCTGAGCGAACTGCTGTGGCACGCCTACGACGTCTACCGTCAGAGCCACCCGTGGGTGAGCGACCACCCGGTGTCGCCGAAGTCGGTCATCCGCGACATGTACGAACGCGCCATGACGTTCACGGAGTTCACCTCCAACTACGAGCTGGCCCGCACCGAGGGCATCGTGCTGCGGTATCTCGCGAGCGCGTACAAGGCGCTGGAGCACACCATCCCGGACGACATCAAGTCCGAGGACCTGGAGGACCTCATCGCCTGGCTCGGCGAAATGGTCCGTCAGGTCGACTCCAGTCTCCTCGACGAGTGGGAGCAGCTCGCCAACCCCGAGGTGGAGACGGCGGAGCAGGCGCAGGAGCGCGCCGACGAGGTCAAGCCGGTCACGGCCAACGCCCGCGCCTTCCGGGTGCTGGTGCGCAACGCGATGTTCCGCCGGGTCGAGCTGGCCGCGCTGGACCGGGTCCGCGATCTGGGCGAGCTGGACGGGGACGCGGGCTGGGACGAGGACGCGTGGGGCGAGGCGATGGACGCGTACTGGGACGAGTACGAGGAGCTGGGCACCGGTCCGGACGCCCGCGGACCGAAGCTGCTGAAGATCGACGAGGACGCCGAGCACGGCCTGTGGCGCGTCCGGCAGACCTTCGCCGACCCCAACGGCGACCATGACTGGGGCATCAGTGCCGAGGTCGACCTGGCCGCGTCCGACGAGGAGGGCCGGGCGATCGTCCGGGTCACCTCCGTGGGCCAGTTGTGAGCGCGCCCGTACCGGTGGCGCCGCTGCGAGAGTGGAGAAGAACCGCATGACGAACCCCGCCGAGCGCCTGGTCGACCTGCTCGACCTGGAGCGGATCGAGGTCAACATCTTCCGCGGCCGCAGTCCCGAGGAGTCCCTGCAGCGGGTCTTCGGCGGGCAGGTGGCGGGGCAGGCGCTGGTGGCGGCGGGCCGCACCACGGACGGGGACCGGCCGGTGCATTCGCTGCACGCCTACTTCCTGCGTCCGGGCCGTCCCGGGGTGCCGATCGTCTACGAGGTCGAGCGCGTCCGGGACGGCCGGTCGTTCACCACCCGCCGGGTGACGGCCGTGCAGCAGGGCAGGACGATCTTCAATCTGACGGCGTCGTTCCACCGCCCGGAGGAGGCCGGTTTCGAGCACCAGTTGCCGCCGGCCCGTGTCGTGCCCGATCCGGAGGAGCTGCCGACGGTCGCCGAAGAGGTGCGCGAGCATCTGGGCGGTCTGCCGGAGGCGCTGGAGCGGATGGCGCGGCGCCAGCCGTTCGACATCCGCTACGTCGACCGGCTGCGCTGGACGCAGGAGGAGATCAGGGACGCGGACCCGCGCAGCGCGGTGTGGATGCGTGCGGTCGGCCCGCTCGGTGACGATCAGCTGGTGCACACCTGTGCGTTGACGTACGCGAGCGACATGACGCTGCTGGACGCGGTGCGCATCCCGGTGGAGCCGCTGTGGGGGCCGCGCGGCTTCGACATGGCGTCGCTGGACCATGCGATGTGGTTCCACCGGCCGTTCCGGGCCGACGAGTGGTTCCTGTACGACCAGGAGTCGCCGGTGGCGACCGGCGGGCGAGGTCTGGCGCGCGGCAGGATCTACGACCGTGAGGGCAATCTGCTGGTGTCGGTGGTGCAGGAGGGGCTGTTCCGGCGGCTGGGCGAGCAGCGGACCTGACGACTGCTGCGGGGAGCAGCGGACCTGACGACTGCTGCGGGGAGCGTGCCCGTGCCCGTTCGTTTGGTTCAGGTGCCCGGCAGCGGGTCCTGTTCGACCTCGTGCCGGCGGGTGCGGATGTCGGGCGGAGCCGGGTGCAGTTTGGCGTCGCAGGCGGGGCCGAGACCGGTGCGGCGCGAGGCCGTGCCCGTGAGCGGGCGCCCGCACATGCGGCAGCGGACCGGCCGGCGGCCGGTGGCCGCGGCGGTGCCGGGCAGCGGCTCGGCGTCGGGGGCTGGTTCCGGGGACTCCACGCGTCGATCCTCCCAGGCGTACGGGGACTCCACGCATCGGCCTCCCCGGATTCCGGGGACTCCACGCATCGGCCCTCCCCGCATTCCGCGGACGCCACGCATCGGCCCTCCCCGGATTCCGGGGACTCCACGCGTCGCCCGCCCCGCGCACCCGTCTACCCTTCGACTTCCGGTCGCGCACAACGGAGGAGTCGCACGTGACCCACGCCCTGAAAGTGATGGCCCTTCCCACGGACGCGAACGCCGGCGGTGTGGCTCGGCCGGGCGTGGCCGAAGGCTTCGGCCACGTCGTGATCGACACGTCCCAGGGCCACTTCCACGTGGTCGCGTACCTGGAGCGCGAGCTGCCGCCGGGTGGCATACCCGCGTATCTCGCGGCGCGGAAGGACGGTGCCCGTTCCTTCGTGCTGTGGGCCGAACCGGAGCGCCGTACCAGGCTGGCCACGCTCGTCACCACCTCGGCGGGCAACGGCGTCTCGGAGTACCGGGTATGGGGCGGACAGGGCGAGCTCCTCGGCACGTTCGTGCGGGAGAAGGCCCTGTCCGGCAAGGGGCTGCGCACACGCTGGACCGTCACCCGGGCCGACGGCCCGGAGGCCGTCGGGTACAAGGGCCGGATCTTCTGGTGGTACGTGTGGTGGCCGCTGTTCCCCCTGTGGGTGCTCATCGGCGTGGCGAGCCTCTTCAGCGGCAGCGGCGACGTGCCGCGCGGGCCGCGGCGCATCGTCTGGCGAGCCGGCCGGGAAGCACCTCTGGAGTACCGGTCCGACGACCGGGTCGTCGTGCACGCCCCGTGGGCCGACCAGCGGCTGGCGGCCGCGCTCACCGCGGTGGTCCGCTCGTTCGACAGCTGGATCGGCACGCCGTGGGACGACAGGAAGAAGTGACGGCCGGCGGCCGGCCCGGCCGGCCGGTCCACGTGCCTCACCCCTCTCGGCGTTAGGCCATTGGATGGATACCGCGGCTCGCGGCCCGCTGCGGGCGCGCGCCTGACCGCCCTGCCGCGCCCCCGCCGCGGAAGGTGGTCGCGCGCGGTGTTCCGCGGGCCGCGACCGCAGCCCACGGCACCGGAGGGATGTCGTCCGAGGAGGCGCTTTTATGACGGCCGATCAGGTGCTCGCGGGTCTGGGACTGATCGTGGTGCTCGCGGTCGCCTCGCAGTTGCTGGCGAACCGGCTGCGGGTCCCGGCACTGCTCATCCTGCTGCCGGTCGGGTTCGCCGCCGGGGCGCTCATCGACTCCGTCGACCCCGAACGGCTCCTGGGAGCCGCGTTCTCCCCGCTGGTGTCCCTGGCGGTGGCGGTGATCCTGTACGACGCCGGGCTGGGTCTGGACCTCAAGCGGCTCAAGGGCCACACACGGCGGGTCGTGCACCGGCTGCTCGTGCTCGGGACGGTGCTCACCGTGGTGTCCGCCGCGCTGTTCGCCGTACCGGTCCTGGACATGTCGATGGGCGCGGCGGTGATGCTCGCCTCGATCCTCATCGTCTCCGGGCCGACGGTGGTCGGGCCGCTGCTCGGCTTCGTCCGGCCCACGGAGCGGCTGCAGCGCATCCTCATGTGGGAGGGCTCGCTGATCGATCCGGTGGGCGGCATCCTGGGGGCTCTCGTCTTCCACGGGGTTCTCGTGGGCGAGCGGCCGGGGTTCGGCCGCCAGGTGGGCGAGTTCGCGGCCAGTACGGCGGTGGGCGTCGCCGGTGGGGCGATCGGGGCCGGCGTGCTGTGGCTGCTGCTGCGGCGGGTGCGGCTCAGTGAAGAGCTGGCCACCTCGGTGCAGCTCGCCACCGTCATCGGCATGGCGACGGCCTGTGACGCGCTGCGTGACGACACGGGCCTGATCTCCGCCGTCGTGATGGGAATGGCGATGGCCAATCTGCCGGGCCTCGACCTTCCCGCGCGGCGGCCCTTCTTCGACACGCTCGTCTCACTGATCATCGGTCTGCTGTTCGTGTCCATCTCGGCCACGGTCACCCCGTCGTCGCTGCGGCACGTGGTGCTGCCGTCGCTCGCGCTGGTCGGCGTGCTCGTCCTGGTGATCAGACCTCTGGTGGCGCACCTGGCGACGCTGCGTACCGATGTGCCGCGCGGGGAACGGTGGTTCATCGGCTGGATGGCTCCGCGCGGCATCGTCGCCGCGGCCACGGCGTCCACGTTCTCGGCCGAGCTGATCGACAAGGGCGTGACGGGCGCCGAACGCATCCTGCCCGCCACCTTCGTCGTGATCGTCGCCACCGTGATGCTGTACGGGCTGACAGCGTTCCCGGTCGCCCGGCGGCTGGGGGTGCTGCGTCCGGCACGGTCCAGGCCGCTGCTCGTCGGCGGCGCGCCATGGACTGTCGACCTGGCGTGTGCGCTGCGTACGGCGGGGCTGGACGTCCTGATGTGGGCCGGCGCCGAGAGTGAGCGGGAGCGGATCGTGGAGGCGGGGCTGACGCTGGCCCCCGGTGAACTGCTCGCCGCGGCCACCGGCTCCGGCGCGGAGCTCGAAGGAATCACCGGAGTGCTGCTGCTCACGGACGAGGACGACTTCAACGCCCTCGCCTCGACGACCCTGCGCGAGAGCGTCGACGGCTCGGTCCACCGGCTCGCCTCGCCGTCGGCGAGTCATGGGGTGGTCGCGCCGTACACGGGCGGTGAGTCGCTGTTCGGTGAAGGTCTCACCGGGACCGAGCTCGCCCGACGGTACGAGGCGGGTGCCCGGGTGGTGGTGCGGCCGGCCGGTGTCGCGCTCCCGGAGCGTCATGCACTGCTCTTCGTGGTGAGTGCGGACAAGCGGCTCACCCCGGTCACCGGCACCCGGACGCCTGCTCCGGGCGCGGGCGACACCGTCATCCTGCTGAGCCCGCCCACCGGCTGACCGCCGCGGCCCGGCCACCGGCCGGACCGTGTGCCCCGCAGCCGGATCACCCCACTGTGCCGCCGCCCCCGACCGCCGTCGGTACGGGACGGCCACGAGGATTCCCCAGCCGAGGAGACAACGAGCATGTCGGCCGAACCCGCCGGAGCACCCGCCGACCGGCAACCCGAACCCGCCGGAGCACCCGCCGCCCCACAACCCGATCCCGCGGCCCTGATCCGGACCCGGGGCTACGCGGTCCTGCTGGTGATCGTGGCCGTCCTCGGAGTCCCGATGTCGGCGGGGGCCTTCGGCTTCCTCGCGCTCGTCTCCGAACTGCAGTCACTGACGTACGACGACCTGCCCAAGGCGCTCGGCTTCGCGGGGACACCCTCGTGGTGGCCGGTGCCGCTGGTCGGCGTGGCGGGGCTGCTGACGGGGCTGGCCATCCGCTTTCTCCCGGGAGACGGCGGGCACAAACCGGCCGAGGGACTGGTGAGCAGCGGCGCGCCCTCGGCCGCGCAACTCCCCGGCATCGCGCTCGCGGCCATCGCGTCCCTCTCCCTCGGCGCGGTGCTCGGTCCCGAGGCGCCGCTCATCGCGCTGGGCGGCGGTGCGGCCGTGTACGCGGTGCGGCTGATCAAGCCGGACATCGATCCGGGGGCGAGCGCGGTGGTGGGGGCGGCGGGCAGTTTCGCGGCGGTCAGCGCCCTGCTGGGCTCGCCGCTTCTCGGTGCCTTCCTGTTGATGGAGGCGTCGGGGCTGGCCGGGCTGATGCTCGGGGTGGCTCTCGTGCCGGGGCTCCTGGCGGCCGGGATCGGTGCGCTGATCTTCACCGGCCTGGGTTCGTGGACGGGTCTGGGCACCTACTCCCTGGCGCTGCACGAGGTACCGCCGGCCGACAGTCCGACCGCCGCCGAGTTCGGCTGGGCCGTCGTCCTGGGGCTGGGTGCCGCGCTCGCGGGGGCGGGAATCCAGCGGCTGGCACTGTTCCTTCAGCCTCGGGTGGAGCGGCGCAGGGTGGTGGCCACGCTGGTCATGGGCCTCGCGGTCGGCGTGCTCGCCTTCCTGTACGCCGAGATCACCGGGAACTCCCCCTCGCAGGTGCTGTACTCGGGCGAGCACGCGCTCGATCCGCTGCTCGCCGACAGTGCCCGGTACTCGGCGGCGACCCTGGTGGTGCTCATCGTCTGCAAGTCGCTGGCCTACTGCGCGTCCTTGAGCGCCTTCCGGGGTGGCCCCATCTTCCCGGCCATGTTCGCCGGTGCGGCGGGCGGCCTCGCCCTGTCCCATCTCCCGGGGCTGAACCCGACCTCCGGGTTCGCCATGGGGATCGGGGCGATGTGCGTGGCGATGCTGAAGCTCCCGATGACGTCGGTGCTCCTGGCCACGCTGTTGCTGGGGTCCCAGGGACTCACCGTGATGCCGCTCGTGATCGTCTCGGTGGTCGTCTCCTACGTCCTCACGCTCAGGATCACTCCTCCACCGGCGGCTTTCGCCACGAAACCGCCGACGACGTAGCGACGTCGTCGGCGGCCGCGACTCGTGCTCTCTCAGACCCCCTGGCGGTCTCCGGACCCCGCGCAGAGCGCCCAGATGATGAAGACGTCCAGCGCGATGAGGACGATGGACCACAACGGGTAGTGCGGCAGCCAGATGAAGTTGGCGAGTGCGCCGAGTCCGGCGAGGACGATGCCGACGACACGGGCCCAGAGCGCGCCGGTGAACAGGGCGCAGCCGGCGAGAACGATGACGATACCGAGAATGAGATGGATCCAGCCCCAGCCGGTCAGGTTGAACTGGAACACGTAGTTTCGCGTGGTGACGAAGACGTCGTCCTCGGCGATGGCGGCGATCCCCTGGAAGATCGCCATGGCGCCGCCGAAGATCATCAGGATGGCGGCGAAGGCGGTCCAGCCCGTCCGGAACGGGTGGGAGGAATCTGTGGCGGCGCCCCGCGCCGTCCCTGGCTGGTTGCTGGTACTGGCCATGTGGGCCTCCTCGGGTAGCGGAACCACCCGGCAGGACCGAAGCGCCCCGGCCGGGCGTCCCCAGGGACAAGCCTGGCACGGCAGCGCGCTACCGGCAGCGCGGAGAGGCTCGGCCCGGTCTGCGGGGCCACTCACCGACCCTCTCCAGATGGAGATATCATCTCCACCATGAGAAACGAAGCCGGGGCGGTGGAGGCCGGGCTCGCGGCACGCCTGGGCGAGCTGCGGATGGAACGGGGCTGGTCACTGGACGAGCTGGCCCGGCGCAGCGGGCTGAGCCGCTCGACCCTCTCGCGGCTCGAACGCGGCGAGCTGAGCCCGACCGCCGCCCAGCTCGGCCGGCTGTGCAGCGTCCACGAGCGGACCATGTCCCGGTTGCTGCTGGAGGTGGAGGCGCAGCCGCCGCAGCTGGTACCCGCCGGCCGGCAGGCGGTGTGGCGGGACGAGTCGACGGGCTTCGTCCGCCGGTCGGTCTCGCCTCCGCACGCGGGTCTGCGCGCGGAGGTCATCGAAGGGCTCCTCGACGCGGGTGCCGTGATCGCGTACGAGAATCCGCCGGTACCCGGCCTGGAGCAGCACATCTGGGTCCTGGAGGGGACGCTGGAGGTCACCGTCGACGCCACCGCGCACACGGTCGGCCCGGGCGACTGTCTCCGGTTCCGGCTGCGTGGCCCCTCGCGTTTCCACTGTCCGGGCCCGGATCGGGTCCGGTACGCGCTGATGATCGTCGCACCGTGAAAGGACCTGCCGCATGACCGAGATCGTTCCGGTGTCCGGACCCGAACTGGTCACGTACGCCGACGAGTTGGCCGCCCTCCTCGTGGAGACGGTCGACGGCGGATCGTCCGTGGGCTTCCTCGCCCCGCTCGACCGGGGAGCCGCCGCGTGCTGGTGGCGTGAGCGCGCCGGGTCCGTGGACGCGGGGCAACACCAGGTCTGGATCGCCCGGGACGGTGAGCGGATCGCGGGCACCATCGGCCTGGCCCGCGCGCCGCTGCCGAACGCCCGTCATCGCGCGGAGGTCGCCAAGCTGATGGTCCGTCCGTCGGCACGGGGCCAGGGACTCGGCAGGCGCTTGCTGGAGACGGCAGAGCGCTCGGCGGCGGAGGAGGGCGTCACGCTGATGGTCCTGGACACGGAGAGCGGCAGTCCGGCCGAGCGGCTGTACCGCTCGGCCGGCTGGACGGAGTGCGGTTCCGTTCCCGACTACGCCGCCGACCCGGCCGGCGTCCTGAAGCCGACCACCTTCTATTTCAAGGCGGTCGGCCGGGACGGTGCGGGGTCCGTTCAGGGGCAGAGCCCCTCGACGTCCTTGTAGGCGGCGCCGCCCTTCGTGACGAGCACGGTGTTCGCGGGGCCGCGGCCGCGGAATCCGGTCGCCACGCTCCGGGTCTCGTCCCTGCTGGACGCCCGGGCCCTGGAAGTGCGGCTCGCCGCACCTCCCCCACCTGCGGATCGTCGGCCGAGCGGTCGCGCTGCACGCGGTGAAACCGATGGGCCGGCTGCCGGATCGGGACAGCCGGGCGACCGGCTTCGTGCCGATGAACCCGTGGGCGTAAGAATGGCCGTGGAAGACACCGACGAGGAGACATCCATGACGCTGCACGACATCCCGCTCCACACCCTGACCGGCGAGCCGACCACGCTGGGCGCGTACAGCGGCCAGGCCGTCCTGCTGGTGAACGTCGCCTCCAAGTGCGGGCTGACCCCGCAGTACGCCGGCCTCGAACGGCTCCAGAAGGAGTACGGGGACCAGGGCTTCACCGTGCTCGGCGTGCCCTGCAACCAGTTCGGCGGCCAGGAGCCCGGGAGTTCGGAGGAGATCCAGACGTTCTGCTCGACGACGTACGGGGTGAGCTTCCCGCTGCTGGCGAAGACCGACGTCAACGGCGCCGGCCGGCACCCGCTCTACGCCGAACTCACCCAGCTCGCGGACGCGGACGGTGAGGCCGGCGACATCCAGTGGAACTTCGAGAAGTTCCTCATCTCCCCCGCGGGCGAGCCGGTCGCCAGGATGCGTCCCCGCACGGAGCCCGAGGCCCCTGAGGTCGTCGCGGCCATCGAGGCACAGCTCCCCGCCTGAGCACCGGGCCGGTACGACCCGGCCCCCGCCCCTGTCGCGCGGACAGGGACGGGGGCCGGTTCACCGGGGCCCGGCGGAGCATCAGCGGATGGGCATGCCGGAGAGCGTGCGGGCGATCACCAGGCGCTGGATCTCGCTCGTCCCCTCGAAGATCGTGTAGATCGCGGCGTCCCGGTGCATGCGCTCCACCGGGTACTCACGGGTGAAGCCGTTGCCGCCGAGGATCTGGATCGCCTGAGCGGTGACCTTCTTGGCGGTCTCGCTCGCGTACAGCTTGGACATGGAGCCCTCGGCCGAATCGAACGGCTTGCCGGTGGTCGCCATCCACGAGGCGCGCCAGACCAGCAGGCGCGCCGCGTCGATCTGCGTACGCATGTCGGCGAGCTGGAAGGCGATGCCCTGGTTGTCGATGATCGGGCGGCCGAACTGGGTCCGGGTCTTCGCGTAGTCCAGCGCGACCTCGTACGCGGCACGGGCGGTGCCGACGGCCATCGCGCCGACGGCCGGGCGGGAGGCCTCGAACGTGGCCATCGCGGCGTTCTTCACGCGCTCGCCGCCGCCGGAGGCAGCACGCTCGCGGGCCCGCGCGAGGCGCTGGTCCAGCTTCTCCTTGCCGCCGAGCAGGCAGTGGCCCGGGACGCGCACATCCTCCAGGACGACCTCGGCGGTGTGCGAGGCGCGGATGCCGTGCTTCTTGAACTTCTGGCCCTGCGAGAGGCCGGCGGTGTCCGGCGGCACGATGAAGGAGGCATGCCCCTTGGAGCCGAGCTCGGCGTCGACGACCGCGACCACGACGTGGACGTTGGCGATGCCGCCGTTGGTGGCCCAGGTCTTGGTGCCGTTCAGCACCCATTCGTCCTTGGCCTGGTCGTAGACCGCGCGCGTACGCATCGAGCCGACGTCGGAGCCCGCGTCGGGCTCGGAGGAGCAGAAGGCGGCGACCTTCACATCGTTCGCGTCGCCGTACATCTGCGGGATCCAGGTGCCGATCTGCTCCTCGGTCCCGTTGGCGAGGACGCCGACTGCCGCCAGTCCCGTACCGACGATCGACAGGGCGATGCCCGCGTCGCCCCAGAACAGTTCCTCCATCGCCATCGGGATGCCGAGGCCCGTCGGGTCGAAGAACTGCTGCGCGTAGAAGTCGAGGGAGTAGATTCCGACCTTGGCGGCCTCCTGGATGACGGGCCAGGGCGTTTCCTCACGTTCGTCCCACTCCGAAGCTGCCGGACGGATCACGTCCGCGGCGAAGCCGTGAAGCCAGTCACGGACCTGCTTCTGGTCGTCGTTGAGATCGAGCGTGAACTCGGCCATGTTCCCCTCCACGTACTGCCGTCAAAACTGATCGTTACTAGCGGTAACAACAGTCTGTTACCGACAAGTAGCCTCTGTCAACCGCACGGGCGGCGATCCGCGCACCGCTGGGCAGGGTGTTACGTTGCGCAGGCAGGACGGACATGCACGGTCAGGGGTGGGAGAAACGACATGGAGACCACACGACAGGCCGAACGCCAGCGGTCCGCGGCCGAACGCCGCCGCCGCGAGCTGCTCGAGGCCGCCGACCGCGTGGTGCTCAGGGACGGTCCCGGGGCCTCGATGAACGCCATCGCGGCAGAGGCGGGCATCACCAAGCCCATCCTCTACCGGCACTTCGGCGACAAGGGCGGCCTCTACCGCGCTCTCGCCAAGCGGCACACCGACGCGCTGCTGAGTGCCCTGCGGGCCGCGCTCGACGCCCCCGCCGACCGCCGCGCCCGCGTCGAGGCGACGCTCGACACCTACCTCGCGGCGATCGAGGCCCGCCCGCAGGTATACCGCTTCCTGATGCACCCGTCCGACGACGCGGCACCCCCCTCCGAGCAGGGCTTCGACGTGGGGCGGCACTCCGCCCCGCTGCTGCGCCGGCTCGGCGAGGAGCTCGCCACGGTCATCGCGGAGCGGGTGGACCTCGGCCCCGACAGCCAGGAGATGGCCCGGATCTGGGGCCACGGCATCGTCGGCATGATGCACGCGGCGGGCGACTGGTGGCTGGGGGAACGCCCCTGCTCGCGCGAGCAGTTGGTGCGGAGTCTGGCCGATCTGCTCTGGGGCAGGCTGGCCGCGGCGGGCGACCGCCCCGGCGGACCCGGGTTCTGACCCCCGCGGCCCTCAGCCGGCGCGCCCCCAGGGCGCCCGGCGGGCCGCGCGCAGCGCGCGTGCCCTGCGCAGCCCGGTCAGCCGGTCCGTGTAGACGGCCCCTTCGAGATGGTCGCACTCGTGCTGGAGGCAACGGGCGAAGAAGCCCGTCCCGCTGATCCGCACCGGCTCCCCGTCGGCCGTCAGCCCCTCGACCACGGCCTGGTCGAAGCGTGGGGTACCGGCCTCGATGCCCGGGAGCGACAGGCAGCCCTCGGGGCCGCGCACGGTGATGCCGTCGGCCTCGACGAGCGTGGGGTTGACCACGTGTCCGAGATGACGGACGTCCTCGTCGTCGGGGCAGTCGAAGACGAACACCCGGAGCGGCACACCGACCTGGTTGGCGGCGAGGCCGACGCCCTGCGCCTCGTACATCGTGGCGAACATGTCCTCGATCAGCCGGGTGAGCGACGGACCGAAGTCCGTGACCGGCTCGCAAGGGGCATGGAGCACCGGGTCGCCGAGCAGGCTCATGGTCCGGACGAGGCCGGAACTGCCGGGGATGGGGCGGTTTCGCATGACGGCCATCGTACGTTCCACCGCAACGCCCGATGCCGGTCGCGGCCATGGCCGGATCGCCGCCACGGCGACCTGTGAAACGTCGGGCGGCCACCCAGGCGGACAGTGCGGAGGTGACGACGGCCATGTCGCGCGACCTGCGGGTGCGGGCCGTCATCGATCAGCGGTTGCTGAGCGAGCCCGGTGCGGCGGGCCGGGGGGCGCCACCCCGGCCGACGGGGTCCAGGTACGCGCGGTCACCGAGGCCCCCCACAGGACCGTCCTGTCCCGCGGCCGTGACGGCCCTTGAACAGCCTTGTCCTGCGTCGTATCTCCGGCATGGCGGAAACGCGACGGCCGGACGCCGCGAGGCGGCGTACCGAGGACCCCCCGGGCCCCGGCTCGTGGGGTCGACGGCGTGAAATGACCGGGCGCCGCTGCTCCTGATCCCGGACAATCGCCCTGACCTGTATGTTTGCCAGACAAATGAAGTGGTGTTAGTTCGCGCGTGTCTCGTTCCACGGGAACTCCACGGTCCGGACGGTGCCGCCGTGCTTCCGCCGCGCCGGACATCGATAGGCTGGGCGCGGACCGATGCAAGGAGGATCTAGGACGATGGCAGGCAACACGGAGCCGTTGTCGCCGCGGGCCAAGCTGGCCGTGACGGCGGGCAAGGCCGCTGCGGCGGTGTCGCGAGCGGCCGGGCGAGGCAGCGGATCGGTGATCGGCGGCCGGGTGGCGCTCAAGCTCGACCCCGACCTGCTGGGGCGGCTGGCGCAGCACCTGGACGTGATCCTCGTGTCGGCGACGAACGGCAAGACGACCACGACCCGGCTGATCGCCGAGGCGCTGCGGGCCGCGGGCCCGGTCGTGTCGAACGCGCTGGGCGCCAACATGCCCGCGGGCATCACCTCGGCCCTGGCCGGTGGCTCGGACGCGCAGTACGGCGTGATCGAGGTCGACGAGAAGTACCTCGCCGGCGTCGCGCGCGACACGACGCCCAAGGTGATCGCGCTGCTCAACCTCTCGCGCGACCAGCTGGACCGGGCCGCTGAGACCCGGATGCTGGCCGAGAAGTGGCGGGAGGGGCTGTCCGGCTCGAAGGCCGTGATCGTGGCCAACGCCGACGACCCGCTGATCGTCTGGGCTGCCTCCTCCTCTCCCAACGTGGTGTGGGTCGCGGCCGGCCAGGCGTGGAAGGACGACGCCTGGTCCTGCCCGTCCTGCGGCGGTGTGATGCAGCGCCCCGGCGACGACTGGTTCTGCGGCGAGTGCGGCTTCCGCCGCCCGCCGCCCAGCTGGGTCCTGCACGGTGACTACGTGCTCGACCCGCACGGTTCGGCGTGGCCGATCCATCTCCAGCTGCCGGGCCGCGCCAACAAGGCCAACGCCACCAGCTCGGCTGCCGTGGCCGCCGTGTTCGGGGTGCCGCCGCAGGTCGCCCTGGAGCGGATGTACCAGGTGCAGGCCGTCGCGGGCCGCTACGACGTGGTCACCTTCCTCGGCCGCGAACTCCGCCTCCTGCTGGCGAAGAACCCCGCGGGCTGGCTGGAGACGTTCTCCCTGATCGACCCGCCGCCCACCCCGGTGATCCTTTCCGTGAACGCCCGCGGCGCGGACGGTACGGACACCTCGTGGCTGTGGGACGTGGACTACACCCAGCTCGCGGGCCACCCGATCTTCGTGCTCGGTGACCGGAAGCTGGACCTCGCGGTCCGACTCGAAGTGGCCGGTCTCGACTTCCGGGTCTGCGAGAACCTCGACGAGGCCGTCCAGCAGGCTCCGCCCGGACGCATCGAGGTCATCGCCAACTACACCGCCTTCCAGGATCTGCGCCGTCGTGTCGGCAACTGACCCCGGCCCCGGGCCCCTCAGGAGAGGACGAAGCATGAGCAACAACAGCCTGCGGCTGGTGTGGGTCTACCCGGACCTGCTGAGCACCTACGGCGACCAGGGCAACGCCCTCGTCGTGGAGCGCCGGGCCCGTCAGCGCGGCCTCGACGTGTCGCGCGTCGACGTGCGCAGCGACCAGCCGGTCCCCACGTCCGGGGACATCTATCTGATCGGCGGCGGTGAGGACCGCCCGCAGCGGCTCGCGGCGGAGCGGCTGCGCCGCGACGGCGGCCTCAGCCGGGCCGCGTCCAACGGCGCGATCATCTTCTCGGTCTGCGCGGGCTACCAGATCCTCGGCCACGAGTTCGTCAACGACCTCGGTGAGCGCGAGCAGGGCCTCGGGCTGCTCGACGTGGTCTCCACCCGTGGCGAGGGGGCCCGGTGCGTCGGCGACGTGCTCGGGGACATCGACCCGCGCCTCGGGCTGCCACCGCTGACCGGCTTCGAGAACCACCAGGGCGTCACCCATCTCGGGCCGACGGCACGCCCGTTCGCCCAGGTGCGGTTCGGCCGGGGCAACGGCACGGGTGACGGGACCGAGGGCGCGTACAACGACACCGTCTTCGGCACGTACATGCACGGCCCCGTCATGGCCCGCAACCCGCTGATCGCCGATCTCCTGCTGAAGCTGGCCCTCGACGTGAACGCGCTCCCGCCCTGCGACGACCGCTGGTACGAGGCGCTGCGCGCCGAGCGGATCGCCGCCGCGACACAGCCCGCCTGATGAGGCCTGTTTCGCTCAGCTGAGCGGAGTCCAGCAGGCGGACGCCCGGTTCGGTCCCGCCACCCTGCGCCGGTAGGGTGGCGGGGATCCAACCGGACGACGTGGTCCGGTCGTCGGCCCACGTTGCAAAGGTTTCCCGGGCAATGCGAATTGGTGTGCTCACCTCCGGCGGCGACTGCCCCGGCCTCAATGCCGTCATCCGTTCCGTCGTCCACCGCGCTGTGGTCGACCACGGCGACGAGGTCATCGGCTTCCACGACGGGTGGCGGGGCCTCCTCGAGTGCGACTACCGCAAGCTCGACCTCGACGCGGTCGGCGGCATCCTCGCCCGCGGCGGTACGATCCTCGGCTCCTCCCGGGTCCAGCCCGCGCATCTGCGCGGCGGTGTGGAGACGGCCAGGGGCCATGTCGCGGACCTCGGCCTCGACGCGATCATCCCGATCGGCGGCGAGGGCACGCTGAAGGCGGCCAACCTGCTGTCCGAGGCGGGGCTGCCGATCGTCGGCGTACCGAAGACGATCGACAACGACATCGCGTCCACCGACGTGACCTTCGGTTTCGACACCGCCGTCGGCGTGGCGACCGAGGCTCTGGACCGGCTGAAGACCACCGCCGAGTCCCACCAGCGCGTCATGATCGTCGAGGTCATGGGACGCCACACCGGCTGGATCGCCCTGCACTCCGGAATGGCGGCCGGCGCGCACGCCATCGTCGTTCCCGAGCGGCCCTTCGACATCGACGAACTCACCGAGCTGGTCGGCCGGCGCTTCTCGGCCGGCAAGAAGTTCGCGATCGTCGTGGTCGCCGAGGGCGCGAAGCCGCGCGAGGGCTCCATGGAGTTCGAGTCGGGCGTCAAGGACGTCTACGGGCACGAGCGCTTCGCCGGTGTGGCGACGCAGCTCTCCATCGAGCTGGAGCAGCGCCTGGGCAAGGAGGCGCGCCCGGTGATCCTCGGCCACGTACAGCGCGGCGGTACGCCGACCGCGTACGACCGTGTCCTCGCGACCCGCTTCGGCTGGCACGCGGTGGAGGCGGCGCACCGCGGCGAGTTCGGCATGATGACGGCCCTGCGCGGCACGGACATCACGATGGTGCCCCTCGCGGACGCCGTGGAGACCCTGAAGACGGTCCCCGCCGAGCGCTACGCCGAGGCCGAGTGCGTGCTCTGAGACACACCACCGTCTGAGAACCGCCCCCGGCCGCAGTTGCGGCCGGGGGCGGTTCTACTCTGGTCGGGACAACCGGCACGAAACAGGGACGTCCCGACGTTCCCATCGGGAGTGAACAGATGGATCACAGCGGGCACGGCATGAACATGGATCTGCCGCCGTTCACGCTGGGACGCGGGCTCCAGTTCTCCGCGGACCCGTTCTTCCTGATCGGCTGCGTCCTCGCAGTGGTCCTGTACGCGTACGCGGTGCTGCGGCTGCGCAGACGCGGGGACGGCTGGCCGGTCAGCCGGACCGTCTTCTTCGTCGTCGGGGTGCTGACCATCGCCCTGGTGATGTGTACCCGGCTCAACGACTACGGCATGGTCATGTTCAGCGTGCACATGGTGCAGCACATGGTGATCAGCATGCTGTCGCCGATCCTGCTGCTGCTCGGTGCGCCCGTGACCCTCGCTCTGCGTGCCCTGCCGGTGGCGGGGCGGGACAGGAAGGGGCCCCGTGAGCTCCTCCTGATGCTGCTGCACAGCCGCTACATGAAGATCATCACGCATCCCGCGTTCACCATCCCGCTCTTCATCGCCAGCCTGTACGCCCTGTACTTCACCCCGCTCTTCGACTTCCTGATGGGTTCGACGGCCGGGCACCTCGCGATGATGGTGCACTTCCTGGCGGTCGGCCTGGTCTTCTTCTGGCCGATCATGGGCATCGACCCGGGGCCGCACCGCCCGGGCTATCTGATGAGGATGCTGGAGCTGTTCGCCGGGATGCCGTTCCACGCCTTCTTCGGCATCGCGCTGATGATGGCGAGCGAGCCGATGGTGAAGGTCTACGAGAACCCGCCGGCCTCGCTCGGCATCGACGCCCTGTCCGACCAGAACGCGGCCGGCGGCATCGCGTGGGCGTTCAGCGAGATCCCCTCGGTGCTGGTCCTGGTGGCCCTGGTGTTCCAGTGGTACCGCTCGGAACAGCGGACGGCGAAGCGCTCGGACCGTGCCGCGGACCGGGACGGCGACCAGGAGCTGCAGGCGTACAACGCCTATCTCGCGTCCTTGCAGGCGCGCGGACAGTAGCGGTGGAGGGGCCTTCGGGGTGACGATGGCATCCACAGCCTCGAGGAGGGTGCGCGCATGTCCGGATCCACGAAGGCAATGGGAGTGCTCACCGTAGGTGCCCTGGTGGCAGTCACCGCGTACACGGTGGCGCTGGGGAGCAACGGCTGGCTCTGGTTCGGCTGGGTGGTGCTGGGGCTGATCACGATGGGAATGGTCGCCACCCGCGAGACCTGAGCCGGACGGGGAGGGGCCCGGCCTTCCGGTGCATCCGGAGGGTGCGGGCCCACGGCCGCCTCCGGGCCCCTGCCCCGGCCGGGCGGACGCTCCTCCGATGCGCGCGAACGGCGCACGAAGGGCACCGTGATCGACAGGCTGCGGCAATCCGCACAGTGACGGCGGCCGAACACACGGCGCGCGACACCGCGGACGTGAATTCGGGGCAAACAGTGACCTTGGGGGCCCGTGCCCGGCCGGGTACGAATCAGCACATCCGCACCCTCCACCCGGCCGCGGACGGCTCCCCCGCGGCACCCTGAGGCCGCTTCCCGTAGGCCCCGCCGAGCCGGCCCCCGGGGCCCGGACGCCGCCCGTCGTACACCATCGTGTACGCCCGGGGACGGCGTACACGCGCGCCGCCACGCCGTCCCGGACCCGCCCGGTTGTCACTCTCCGCCCCATGTCGGTACATGGTTGAACCATCCACATGGCCGTCGACGACCTCGACGAGGACTTCTCCGGAGGGCCGTCACCGGCGGCATCCACCCGGTTGCCCTGCGGATTCACCGTCTGCCCTCCAGCAGCCGATCGGTCGCGGCACCGGCTGCCACGTACCGTCACCCGGGAGCCTGGATCTCCCTCCCGTCACCCACCGTGCGCACCGGCCGTCAGCCCTCACGACCCCAGCCCGGCCGCCCGCACGCAATCGCGAACGGGCCGCCTCCGCCTCACCCGCGGCATGAGCCACTCCCGGAACGGAGCGTTCACGCGCCGTCGGAAGCACCCCCGCCGGCGGGCAACGCAGGCACCTCGAAGGGCGGCCAACCCCACCTCCCCCGGCGTCCGTTCGAGGAGTGGCCGAGTTAACGCGCTCGTAAGGCAGTTGTGATTTAAGTCTTGACAGGTGCCTATCACCACGCCACCTTGGGAGCGCTCCCACAATCAAGACTTGCACACTCCACTCCCCTCCCTTCTCCCCCAACACCGGGTGGTGAAAGGGGTGTTACGGGGCGCAGCCGCGCCCCCCGTAACGCTCCATGCCGCCCGGCCGAGGAAGGCATTTGTCATGAGCTTGGTGAAGCGCTGTAGACACAGCCGCACGGGAGGGCTCCCGACCCTCCTGGTCGGAGCCCTGGCCCTCGCCTCCACCCTGATGGGCGCACCGGCGACCGCGGCCGAGCAGGGCACCTTGCACGAACTCGCCACCGCCCAGGGCAAGTACTTCGGTTCCGCCACCGACAACCCCGAGCTGCCCGATGCCGCCTACGCGGCCGTCCTGGGCTCCGAGTTCGGCCAGATCACCCCCGGCAACTCCATGAAGTGGGACACCACCGAGCCGGCGCAGGGCCAGTTCAACTTCGCCCAGGGCGATGTGATCACCGACTTCGCCCAGCAACACGGCCAGACGGTGCGCGGCCACACGCTCGTCTGGCACAACCAGCTGCCCGGCTGGGTCGACGCGCTGCCATCGGCGCAGGTCGAGGCCGCCATGACGAACCACGTCACCGAGGAGGCGACGCACTACCGCGGCGCGGTCTCCGCGTGGGACGTGGTGAACGAGCCGTTCAACGAGGACGGGACCTTCCGCACGAGCCCCTTCTACACCGCCATGGGCAGCGACTACATCGCCACCGCCCTGCGCGCCGCCCACGCCGCGGACCCGGACGCCAAGCTGTACATCAACGACTACAACATCGAGGGCCTCGGCGCGAAGAGCGACGCCATGTACGCCCTGGTGAGCGAGCTGCTGGACGAGGGTGTGCCGCTCGACGGGGTCGGCATGCAGGCGCATCTGGCCGTGCAGTACGGCTTCCCCTACCAGATGCAGGCGAACATGCAGCGGTTCGCCGACCTCGGGCTCGACGTGGCCGTCACCGAACTCGACGTGCGTATGCAACTGCCCGCCGACAGCGCCAAGACGGCCACACAGTCCTCGTACTACCGACAGGTGACCGAGGCCTGCCTGGCGGTCGAGCGCTGCGTCGGCATCACCGTCTGGGACTACACGGACAAGTACTCCTGGGTCCCCAGCACGTTCCCGGGTGAGGGCGCGGCCAACCTGTACGACGAGAACCTGCTGCCGAAGCCCGCCCACTCCGCCGTGCGCACCGCGCTGGGCGGAGACGACGACGGCGGCGAGGGCGGCGAACCGGGCACGCTCAAGGCCCAGTACCGCAGCAGCGACTCCTCCTCGGGCGACAACCAGATCAAGCCGGGCCTCCAACTCGTGAACACCGGCGACACGGCGTCCGGACTCTCGGACGTGACGGTCCGTTACTGGTTCACTTCCGACAACGGGGCATCCACGTACGGCACTTGGTGCGACTGGACCCCGATCGGCTGCTCCACCGTGACCCATCGCGTCGCCGCCGTGAGCACCCCGAGGACAGGCGCCGACCACTACCTCGAAGTGGGCTTCACCGGCGGCAGCCTGGCGCCCGGCGCCACCACCGGAGAGATCCAGCTGCGCCTCAGCAAGACGGACTGGTCGAACTTCGACGAGTCGGACGACTACAGCCACGGATCCGGCAGCTCGTACGCGGACGCCGACAGGATCACCGTGTACGTCGGCGGCGAACTGGTCTGGGGCATCGAGCCCTGACCGTCGGCCACGCCGGCCATCCGCTCCCACCGCTTTCCGCTCCCCGCCGCATCACCCCGCGCCTTCCCCGCGCGTCTCCCCGCTCCCACCCCCGTCCCCCTTCTTTCGTCCCCCTTTCCCCAACGACACCCGCCAATGGAGGATTTGTGTCGATATCACGTAGAACATTCAGCAGCGCCCTGGGCGGCAGCCTGCTCGCCGCGGGTCTGGTACAGGGCACCGCCGTCGCCAAGCCCGCGTCCGCGGCCGGCACCGGCGCCCGTGCGGCCGCCGCCGCCGACGACCCGTACACCCAGGCCTTCCTCACCCAGTACGGCAAGATCAAGGCGTCCGCCAACGGCTACTTCAGCCCGGACGGCCTGCCGTACCACTCGGTCGAGACCCTGATGGTGGAGGCGCCCGACCACGGCCACCAGACCACGTCGGAGGCCGTCAGTTTCTGGATGTGGCTGGAGGCCGCGTACGGACGGGTGACCGGTGACTGGGCGCCGTTCAACGCGGCCTGGGCGGTGGCCGAGAAGACCATCATCCCCCAGCACGCGGACCAGTCCACCGCCGACTCCTACAACCCGTCGTCCCCCGCGACCTACGCCCCGGAGCACCCGCTGCCCAGCGGCTACCCGGCCGCCCTGGACGGCACGGTCAAGTCCGGAACGGACCCGCTCGCCACCGAACTCGCCTCCTCCTACGGGACGATGGACGTGTACGGCATGCACTGGCTGATGGACCTGGACAACGTCTACGGCTACGGCAACAAGCCGGGCACCGGCGGCGAGTCCGGGCCGGGCGCCGGAGCCTCGTACATCAACACCTACCAGCGCGGGGCGCAGGAATCGGTGTGGGAGACGGTCCCTCAGCCCACCACCGACCTCTTCAAGTACGGCGGCCCCAACGGATACCTCGACCTGTTCGTCGACGACGCGAGCTACGCCAAGCAGTGGAAGTACACCAACGCGCCGGACGCCGACGCCCGCGCGGTCCAGGCTGCCTACTGGGCGTTCCGCTGGGCCTCGGCCCAGGGCAAGGCGGGCGAGGTCTCGGCCTCGGTCGCCAAGGCCGCCAAGATGGGCGACTACCTCCGCTACGCGATGTTCGACAAGTACTTCAAGCGGATCGGCGACTGCACCGACCCCAACTCCTGCCCGGCGGCGACGGGGCGGGACTCCCAGCACTACCTGCTGTCCTGGTACTACGCGTGGGGCGGTGCGGCAGCCGGCAGTGGCGGCGGCTGGGCGTGGCGCATCGGTGACGGTGCCTCCCACCAGGGCTACCAGAACCCGCTGGCGGCCTGGGCGCTGTCCAACGTGCCGGCGCTGACCCCCAAGTCGGCGACGGCCAGGTCCGACTGGTCCAAGAGCCTCACCCGGCAGCTGGAGTTCCTGACCTGGCTGCAGTCCAGCGAGGGCGCCTTCGCGGGCGGCTGCACCAACAGCTGGGAAGGGAACTACGGCAAGCCGCCGGCCGGCACGCCCACCTTCTACGGCATGGCCTACGACTGGCAGCCGGTCTACCACGACCCGGCGAGCAACAACTGGTTCGGCTTCCAGGCCTGGGGCATGGAGCGCCTCGCCGCGTACTACCACGAGACGGGCAACGCGGCCGCCGAGGCGGTGCTGTCCAAGTGGGTCGCCTGGGCCTCTTCCGAGACGACGGTCGGTGCCGACGGCAGCTTCCGCTTCCCCTCCACGCTCAAGTGGACGGGTCAGCCCGACACCTGGAACGCGGCGTCCCCCGGCAGCAACGCGGGTCTGCACGTCTCGGTCGTGGACTACGCCAACGACGTCGGTGTGGGTGCCGCGTACGTCAAGACGCTCACGTACTACGCCGCCAAGTCGGGTGACGAGGACGCCGGGGCACTGGCGAAGGCGCTGCTGGACGCCATGGCGCTGAACGCCACGGACAAGGGCATCTCGGTGCCGGAGACCAGGAAGGACTACAACCGCTTCAACGAGGAGGTCTACATCCCCGCCGGGTGGTCGGGCACGATGCCGAACGGCGACACCGTCGAGCCGGGCGTGACCTTCATCGACATCCGCAGCTGGTACAAGGACGACCCGGACTGGCCGAAGGTGCAGGCCTACCTGGACGGCGGCGCGGCCCCCACCTTCACCTACCACCGGTTCTGGGCACAGGCGGCGCTCGCGCTGGCCTTCGCGATCTACGCGGAGCTGCTGGTGGAGGGCGGCGGCGAGCCGGGCGGCGACACCGAGCCGCCGACGGCTCCGGCCGGCCTGGCCGTGACGGCGACGACGAGCAACAGCGTGTCGCTGTCCTGGTCCGCCTCCACCGACAACGTCGCCGTGACCGGCTACGACGTCTACCGCAACGGGGTCCTGGCGGGCAACGCCACCACCCGGACGTTCACCGACACGGACCTCGCCGCGGCGACCGAGTACACCTACGCGGTCGCGGCACGGGACGCGGGCGGCAACACCTCGGCGCTGTCGGCCGCGGTGACCG
This sequence comes from Streptomyces sp. NBC_00236, assembly GCF_036195045.1. NCBI lineage: Bacteria > Bacillati > Actinomycetota > Actinomycetes > Kitasatosporales > Streptomycetaceae > Streptomyces > Streptomyces sp. NBC_00236. The sequence goes on from NZ_CP108100.1 coordinate 773,488, forward strand.
CCACCACGAAGACGGGCGGCTCGACCGGCACCGGCGCGGTGAAGGTCCAGTACAAGAACAGCGACTCGTCCACCACCGACAACCAGATCAGGCTGGGCCTGCAGGTGGTGAACACGGGCAGCGCCCCGATCGACCTGTCGACGGTGAAGGTGCGCTACTGGTTCACCTCCGACGGCGGCCCGAGCACCTTCGGCACCTACTGCGACTACGCCGCTCTCGGCTCGTCCAACATCACGCACAAGGTGGTCGCCGTCTCCAGCCCCAAGACGGGTGCCGACCGGTACCTGGAGGTCGGCTTCACCGGCGGCGCCGGCACGCTGGCCGCGGGTGCGTCGACGGGCGAGCTCCAGCTGCGGCTCAACAAGAGCGACTGGTCCAACTTCAACGAGAGCAACGACTACAGCCGGGCCACCAACACCGCGTACGCCGACTCCTCCAAGGTCGGCGCCTATGTCGCCGGCGCCCTTGCCTGGGGCGTCGAGCCGTGACCGGCCCGAGACTGCCGGCGCTGGCGGGGGCGGCCGCCGCGCTCGTACTCGCCGCCGCGTCGATGCTCACCGGCGCCCCGGCCGCTTCGGCGGCGCCGGTCACCGACTGCACCCAGTGGGGCACCACCGAACTGCAGGGCGGGGAGTACCTCTACCAGCAGAACGAGTGGAACTCCGAAGCCGAGCAGTGCGTCAGCGTGGACCCGGACACGGGAGCCTGGAGCGTCACCAAGTCCTCGTTCTCGCTGCCGACGAACGGTGCCCCGGCGACGTACCCCTCCAGTTACAAGGGCTGTCACTGGGGGGCGTGCACGACGGACAGCGGGCTGCCGCTGCGCGTCGACGAGCTGGGCAGCGTGACGACCGACTGGTCGACCACCCAGGTCGGCTCCGGCGCGTACAACGTGTCGATGGACATCTGGTTCAACTCGGCGCCGGTCACCGACGATCAGCCGGACGGCACCGAGGTGATGATCTGGATGAACCACCGAGGCGGAGTCCAGCCGATCGGGTCCCGCACCGCGACGGTGCAGCTCGACGGCCGGACGTGGGACGTCTGGACCGGTCCCGGCGCCTCCGGCTGGAAGGTGATCTCGTACGTCCTCCAGGGCGGCGCCACCGAGCTCGCCGACTTCGATGTGCTGGACCTGATCGACGACGGCGTGGGCCGTGGGTCGATCAACCCGGCGCACTACCTCATCGACGCCGAGGCCGGCTTCGAGATCTGGCAGGGCGGGCAGGGCCTCGGGATGAACGAGTTCGCCTTCGAGGCGAGCACGGAGTCCGGTGGCGGCGGGGAGGACACCCAGGCGCCGACGGTGCCGGCCGGTGTGACCGTGACCGGCACGACCGCCGGCTCGGTCTCCCTGTCCTGGACCCCCGCGACGGACGACACGGGCGTCAGCGGGTACGACGTCTACCGCGACGGGGTGAAGGCGGGCTCGACCACATCCACCTCGTTCACCGACACCGGTCTCGCCGCCTCGTCCTCGCACAGCTACACCGTGCGGGCCAGGGACGCCGCCGGGAACACGTCCGCGGCCTCCGTGGCGGTCAGCGCGACCACCACGGCAGGAGGCGGCGGAACGACCGGGACGCTCAAGGTGCAGTACAAGAACAACGACTCGGCGCCCGGCGACAACCAGATCAGGCCCGGCTTCCAGCTGGTCAACACCGGCAGCACGGCGGTGGACCTGAGCAAGGTCTCCCTGCGCTACTGGTTCAGCGGTGAGTCCGGCTCCGCCTCGTACGGCACCTCGTGCGACTACGCGGTGATCGGCTGCGGCACGGTGACCCACCGCGTGGCGTCCGCCGGCTCCGCACCGGGCGCGGACCACTACCTGGAGGTCGGCTTCAGCGGCGGCAGCCTCGCCCCCGGAGCCTCCACCGGGGAGATGCAGCTCCGGTTCAACAAGGCCGACTGGTCCTCCTTCAACGAGACCGACGACTACAGCAGGGCCGCCAACACGGCCTTCGCCGACGCCTCGAAGGTCGGGGTGTACGTCAACGGAGCCCTGACCGCGGGCACCGCTCCCTGACCTGTCGCCGAACAGCAGGTCACCCACTGAACTCCCGGTGGCGGGCTATCCATTCACCCCGCTCCGCCCGCCATCGGGGAACCACCGGCGTCCTCACCGACGCGCCACCCGGATCACCGTCTCCGCAGACGGCGTCCCGGAGCGACACCCCACAAGCCGTCTGCGGGGAGCTTCCGCAGATGTATGAGAAGAATACGGAGCCGCAATGAGTACCAGAGGTAGGATCATGCACCGGCTACACCGGAGGCTTGCCGCAGCCTCCGCCCTGGCCATGGGCGCAGCACTGATGGTGGCGATCCCGACCCCCGCCTCCGCAGCCGCCGCGCGGGTCGACAACCCGTACGTGGGCGCCACGCCCTACGTGAACGAGGACTGGTCCGCCATGGCGAGGGCCGAACCGGGTGGTGCCGCCATCGCCGACAATCCGTCCTTCGTCTGGATGGACCGCATCGCGGCCATCGAGGGCTCGGCTTCCAAGATGAGCCTGCGCGAGCACCTGGACACCGCACTGGCCCAGGGTGCGGACCTGTTCCAGGTCGTCATCTACGACCTGCCGGGACGCGACTGCTCCGCGCTGGCGTCCAACGGTGAGCTCGGTCCCACCGAGCTCGACCGTTACAAGAACGAGTACATCGACCCGATCTCCGACATCCTCGCCGACCCGGCGTACGCGAGCCTGCGCATCGTCACCCTCATCGAGCCCGACTCGCTGCCCAACATCGTCACCAACGCGGGCGGCACCGCCGGTTCCACGGACGCCTGCGCGGTGATGAAGGCGAACGGGAACTACGAGAAGGGCATCGGCTACGCCCTGCACACCCTCGGCGCGATTCCCAACGTCTACAACTACATCGACGCCGCCCACCACGGATGGCTCGGCTGGGACACCAACATGGGTCCGGCCGCCACGGAGTTCAAGAAGGCCGCCACGTCCGAAGGAGCCACGGTCAACGACGTGGCCGGCTTCATCGTGAACACGGCCAACTACTCGGCTCTCAAGGAGCCGAACTTCAAGATCACGGACACCGTGAACGGCACGACGGTGCGCCAGTCGAAGTGGGTCGACTGGAACTACTACACCGATGAGCTGACGTTCGCCCAGGCGCTGCGCACCCTGCTGGTGAGCCAGGGCTTCAACTCCAACATCGGCATGCTGATCGACACGGCCCGCAACGGCTGGGGCGGCTCCGCACGGCCCACCTCCGCAGGTCCGCTGACCAGCGTGGACACCTACGTCAACGGCGGCCGGGTCGACCGTCGCATCCACGCCGGTAACTGGTGCAACCAGTCCGGCGCCGGAGTCGGCGAGCGTCCCACCGCGGCCCCCGAGGCCGGCATCGACGCGTACGTGTGGGCCAAGCCCCCGGGCGAGTCGGACGGCAACAGCGCCCCCATCGACAACGATGAGGGCAAGGGCTTCGACCGGATGTGCGACCCGACGTACGAGGGCAACGGCCGCAACGGCAACAGCATGACCGGCGCCCTGCCGAACTCCCCGCTCGCGGGCCACTGGTTCTCCGCGCAGTTCCAGGAGCTCGTGAAGAACGCCTACCCGCCGATCGACGGCGGCGGCAACCCGGGCGGCGGCGACGACACCCAGGCGCCGACCGCGCCGACCGGTGTGACCGTGACGGCGAAGACCAGTGGCAGCGTCTCGCTGTCCTGGACGGCGTCCACCGACAACACCGGAGTGACCGGCTACGACGTGTTCCGTGACGGTGTGAAGGTGGGCTCGTCCACCACGACCTCCTACACGGACTCGGGTCTGTCGGCCTCCACCGCGTACAGCTACACGGTCAAGGCCAAGGACGCGGCCGGCAACGTCTCGGCGGCCTCCTCGGCGCTGTCCGCCACCACGTCCGCGGGCGGTGGCACCGGAACGGGCTCGCTCAAGGTCCAGTACAAGAACACCGACTCCTCCGCGACCGACAACCAGATCCGGATGGGTCTGCAGCTGGTCAACACCGGCAGCACCGCGGTGGACCTGTCCACGGTGAAGCTGCGCTACTGGTTCACTCCCGAGGCCGGGGCCTCCACCTTCGGCACCTCGTGCGACTGGGCGGTCATCGGCTGCGGGAACCTCACCCACAGTGTGAAGACGAACGGTTCGGCGGCCGGTGCGAGCCACTACCTGGAGGTCTCGTTCGGCAGCGGCACCCTGGCGGCGGGAGCCTCCACGGGTGAGATCCAGATGCGGCTGAACAAGAGCGACTGGTCCAACTTCAACGAGGCGGACGACTACAGCCGTTCGACGTCCACGAGCTACGCCGACGCGGCGAAGGTCGGCCTGTACGTCACCGGCGCCCTCGCCTGGGGCACCGCTCCCTGACCCCGCCGTCCTGGCCCCGTCCCCGCCCTGACGCGGTGACGGGCCAGGACCCGGGAACCCCAACGGACCCGCCCTCTGCCGGAGAACCGGCAGGGGGCGGTGTCATGTGCGGGGGCGGTTCAGAGCACGGCGGGCACCGTGATGCCGGCCGTGCCGGCGGCCTTTCTCCGGTGAACGGGACCTCGGCCGTCAGGAAGTCCTGGCGCTGCTCGCCGGGAAGGAGGCGGACCGGATCGACTCCGTGCCCCTGGTCCTCGTCACGAAGAACATCCTGGTCCAGGCACCGCAGTCCTGTCCCCGGGCGATGACGGTCCCGGACCGGGCGCCCCCGCCGCGTACCATCGGGGATCCAGGTCCGCTCCGACGCGCACGACATCACCCCGGCCCGCTCGCGGACGGTTACAGGACGCGCCGCCCGGCCCTAGGCTGTACACGTCAAGAAATCCGCTGACCTGGGAGAACGCAGCCCCGGAGCCGATCCGGCAGAGCTTGGAGCCGCCCGTGTTCTATTACGTGCTCAAGTACGTCGTCCTGGGGCCGCTGCTGCGGTTGTTCTTCCGCCCCGTCATCAAGGGGATGGAGCACATTCCGGCGGAGGGCGCGGCGATCATCGCCGGCAACCACCTGTCCTTCTCCGACCACTTCCTGATGCCCGCCATCATCAAGCGGCGGATCACCTTCCTCGCCAAGGCCGAGTACTTCACCGGGCCCGGTGTGAAGGGCCGGCTGACCGCGGCGTTCTTCCACAGCGTCGGTCAGATCCCGGTGGACCGGTCGGGCAAGGACGCGGGGCAGGCGGCGATCCGCGAAGGGCTCGGGGTACTGGGCCGGGGTGAGCTGCTGGGCATCTACCCGGAGGGCACCCGTTCGCACGACGGCCGGCTGTACAAGGGCAAGGTGGGTGTGGCGGTGATGGCCATCCGGGCGGGCGTGCCGGTGGTGCCGTGTGCGATGGTCGGCACCTTCGAGATCCAGCCGCCCGGCAAGGTCGTGCCGCGCATCAAGCAGGTCACCATCCGCTTCGGGGAACCCCTGGACTTCTCCCGCTATGCCGGTCTGGAGAACGAGAAGGCGGCCATCCGGGCGGTCACCGACGAGATCATGTACGCGATCCTCGGTCTGTCGGGTCAGGAGTACGTCGACGAGTACGCGGCCAAGGTGAAGGCCGCCGAGCAGGCGGACGGCGCGGAGAAGCCCCCGAGGCGCAAGCGCTGACGGGCGGTATCACGACGCACGAAGGGACGGGCCGCCGGTGAATACCGGCGGCCCGTCCCGTTACTCGGACGGTGCGGGTGTTACGGCTTCGGCGTGGCGTGCGGGGCGCACGTCACGTCGTGGCGGTCGGTCTTCCCGGTGAGCAGGTAGCTGTCCACCCGCTCGTTGATGCAGGAGTTGACCAGCCCGGTGACGCCGTGCGAGCCGGCGCCCTCCTCGGTGATGAGCCGCGAACCCTTGAAGCGCTTGTGCAGCTCGACGGCGCCCTCGTAGGGAGTTGCGGCGTCACGCGTGGACTGCACGATCAGCACCGGCGGCAGTCCCTTGCCGGTACGGACGTTCAGCGGGGTCTGCTGCTTGGCGCGCCAGGTCGCACAGGGGAGGTTCATCCAGGCGTTGGCCCAGGTCATGAACGGGTAGTCCCTGTGCAGCCGGGTGTTGTCGCGGTCCCACGTCCGCCAGTTGGTGGGCCACTTGGCGTCCGCGCACTCGACCGCTGTGTACACGGCGTTGCTGTTCTCGGACCGGATGTTGCCCGCCGTGTCCGAGAGGTCGGGGGCGGCGGCGTCGATCAGTGCCTGGGTGTCGCCGGCCCGGTAGGCGCTCCAGGTCCGGGCGGTGGGTGCCCAGGCGGAGTCGTAGTACGGGGCGCTCTGGAAGAAGCCGATGAGCTCGGCGGGGCCGAGGACGCCGCCGATCGGGCTCTTCTTCGCGGCCGCACGCAGCTTCAGCCACTCCTGCTCGACCTTCTGCGGGGTCGTGCCGATGTGGAAGGTGGCGTCGTTGGCGGCGACCCAGGCCTTCCAGTCGTCCCAGCGCTTCTGGAAGGCGATGTCCTGGTTGAGGTTCGCCTGGTACCAGATGTTGTCCTTCGCCGGGTTGACGACGCTGTCGACGACCATGCGGCGGACATGGGACGGGAAGAGGGTGCCGTAGACCGCGCCCAGGTAGGTGCCGTAGGAGACGCCCAGGTAGTTGAGCTTCTTCTCACCGAGCGCGGCGCGGATGACGTCCAGGTCGCGTGCGGTGTTGGGCGTGGTCATGTGCGGCAGCATCTCGCCGCTGCGTTCGGCGCAGCCGTCCGCGTACTCGGCGGCGAGCTTGCGCTGGGCGCGCTTGTCGGCCTCGGAGTCGGGCACCGGGTCGGCCTTGGGTGCCTTGACGAACTCCTGCGGGTCGACGCAGGAGATCGGCGCCGAGTGGCCGACGCCGCGCGGGTCGAAGCCGACGAAGTCGTAGGCCTTGGCCGCGTTCACCCAGAGCGGGCTCTTCGTGGCGATCCGCTTGGGGAACGCCATGCCCGAGCCGCCGGGTCCGCCCGGGTTGTAGATCAGGGCGCCCTGGCGTTCGCCGCTGGTTCCGGTGCTGACGTGGCGGTCGACGGCTATCTTGATCTGCTTGCCGTCGGGCCGTGCGTAGTCGAGCGGGACGGTGACCCATCCGCACTGGATCGGCGCGGCGATGGCCCAGTCGGCCGGACAGTCCGCCCAGTCGATGCCGGCCCTGGCCGCGCGTGCCACGGCCAGCTGGACGCCGCGCGCCTCGGAGCCGTTGTGGTGGCGGCTTTCGGCGGTGGCAGCCGGTGCGGCTATCGCGCCCGCTATGAGCGTGCCCGCGATCAGAGCGCCGGCTGAGCCGAACGCTGCTGTGCGTCTCAAGTGGAACCTCCCCCATGGTGAAGCGCCTTCGGGTGCGGCGCAGTTCAGTAGGAACCTCCCGCGGATCCTGTCTCCTGTGAGCCGTCCGAGACAGATCGCACACACACTTCTTTACCGAATCGATAACCGGACACCGGAGTCCTGCCAGCGGTGTTCAGCCATGCGCGGCAGCCGGTGTTCGGCCAGGTGCGGCAGCCGCGAGTTCCTCCGCCGCCCGGTCCAGCAGGGTGCGCAACTCCCGTGCGTCTGCGGCGAGTACGGACACGAGGACGGCGGGACCGGCCAGCCGGGTGAGCACGGCCGTGGCCCCCAGCAGCCGGGTGTCCGGGCCCCGGTCCCCGAAGGCCGGGTCCACGACCAGCAGTTGTCCGGCCGCCCGGTGTCCGCCGAGCACGGCCGGGCCGTCCCAGCCACCGGGCGCGCCCGGCCCGTACGCCAGTTGCTGGTCGAGGAGCGGGCGTCCTGCGCGGTGGACGGTGAGCCTGCTCAGCAGTGATCCGGTGGCCTCGCCGTGCCGGCCCAGGATCTGTTCCTCGCGCAGTACCAGCCGTGCGGTGGGGGCGAGTTCGGCCACGGTGGTCATGTGGAGTTCGCTGCCGTGCGCCGAGATCAGCTGCTCGGGGAGCCAGTGGAGCTCGGCGTCCTCCTCCGCCTTCAGCGTGATGGCGTAGTGGGCCGCTGCCGCTTCGGATCCGGGCCCGGGCAGGGCGACGGTGGCCGCCGCCGAGTCGACGGTGAGCCGGGTGCCCTGCCCGGCCCGCACCTGGAGGGCGAGCCGGTCGCCGCCGAGCGGGGCGCTCATCGCGCCCACGACGGTGACGCGTGCGGCCCCGGGAAGGACGGCCCTCGTCCGACGGAGGGCGAGCGGCCCGTCGCTCTCCAGGACGGGGAGCGTGGTGACGCCGCGTGCGTCGCATACGGCGGTGATGCGGGCGGTAGCGCGGACGCTCACGCGGTCCAGGAGGCGAGCTGCCCCCGTACCCAGTCCGCGACGGGGCCGACGCCTTCGCCCGAGGTGAGCGAAGTGAAGGCGACGGGCAGTTCGCCGCGCTGCTGTGCGGCGTCATGGGCCATCCGGCCGAGGTCGGAACCGACGTAGGGCGCCAGGTCGGTCTTGTTGATCACCAGCAGGTCGGACGTGGTGACGCCGGGACCGCCCTTGCGGGGGATGTCGTCGCCGCCCGCGACGTCGATGATGAAGATCTGGGCGTCCACGAGCCCCTTGGAGAAGGTGGCCGTGAGGTTGTCACCGCCGGATTCCACGAGGATGAGGTCGAGCGGTCCCACGGTGTCCTCCAGGTCCTCGACGGCTTCGAGGTTGGCGGATATGTCGTCGCGGATGGCGGTGTGCGGGCAGGCGCCGGTCTCGACCGCCTGGATCCGCTCGGGCGGCAGCACCGCGTTGCGCAGCAGGAACGCCGCGTCCTCGCGGGTGTAGATGTCATTGGTGACGACGGCCAGGGACAGCTGGTCGCGCAGGGCACGGCAGAGCGCTGCGACGGTAGCGGTCTTGCCGGATCCGACGGGTCCGCCGAGGCCGATCCGCAGGGCCCGCCGGGTGCCGTCGGGGCGTGCGGCGTCCGCGCCGAGGGCGGCGGGTCCGACGTGGGCGTGATCGAGGTGCATGGTGCGGCTCCTGTGCTGTTCGGGCGGCTTACGTCTCGGCGCTGCGAGGTCACGAGGCGAAGAGCCGGACGGGGCGTGCGGCGTGGGCCTCGGCAGCGATGTCGAGCAACGGGGCGGAGAAGGAGGGAAGTTCGCCGATGGGTCCGCGTGCGGCAGCGGCGGCCAGCTCGGCCACGTGGTCGAGCTCGGGGGCAAGTCGGGCCAGTACGGCGGTGGCGTCGAAGGGGTTGAGGGAGAGCAGCCGGACGACGGCGGTGGCCGGTCCGCCGACCGTCTCGTACGCGGCGCAGTGTGCGGCGTCCTCGGGTGCGAGCCCGGCCGAGCGCGCGGTGAGGCCGAGCACGACCGGCTGGTGGCCGCCGCGTGGCCGGGCCAGTGCGAACGCGTCGAGCTCCTCGCCCGGCCAGGTCGCGCGGGCGGCCCGCATCAGCTGCCGGCCGAGCTTGCGGGCGACCGCCCGCAGGGCCGGTGAGGGCGTGCGGGCATCGGCTGCCTCGTCCAGGGCCAGCGGGTCGTGGCCGTGGGCAGCCGCCGCGGCGAGTGCCGCGGCGGTGAGACCGGTCGTGTGCAGACGGCCCCGGCAGAATGCGGCGAGGTCGTCCGCGTTGCGGATGCGCCCTGCCACGACGGCCGCTTCGGCGCCGCCGGAGTGGGCGTGGCCCCCTGCCGGGAAGCGGCCGTCGGACAGGACGAGGAGGGCGGCACGGCTCATCCCTGGTCCGTTCTCAGAAGAGGAAATAGCGCTGGGCCATCGGGAGTTCGGCGGCCGGATCGGGCTCGACCCGATCACCGTCGATCGTCACCGCGAAGCTGTCCGGGTCGACGTCGACCCGGGGCAGCGCGTCGTTCTCCCGCATGTCGGCCTTGGTCACGAGCCGGGTACTGGTGATCGGCACGAACCGCTTTCCCAGGCCGAGCCGCTCAGGCAGCCCGTCCTCGATCGCGGCCGCCGCGACGAAGTTGAAGGAGTTGCCGGCGGGGGCCCTGCCGACCGCACCGAACATCGGGCGCGGCAGTACGGGTTGCGGGGTGGGGATGGAGGCGTTGGCGTCGCCCATCTGCGCGTGCGCGATCTGGCCGCCCTTGATGACGAGCTGCGGTTTGACCCCGAAGAAGGCGGGTTCCCACAGGACCAGATCCGCGAGCTTGCCGGTCTCCACGGAGCCGATCTCCCGGTCTAGGCCCTGCGCCACTGCCGGATTGATGGTGTATTTGGCGACATAGCGACGGACCCGGTGGTTGTCGGCCCGTTCGTCGCCCGGCAGTGCGCCTCGCCGCCTCTTCATCACGTGGGCGGTCTGCCAGGTGCGCAGGACGACCTCGCCGATGCGGCCCATGGCCTGGGAGTCGGAGGAGATGATCGAGATGGCGCCGAGGTCGTGCAGGATGTCCTCGGCCGCGATGGTGGAGGGCCGGATCCGCGACTCGGCGAACGCCAGGTCCTCCGGCACGGCGGGGTTCAGATGGTGGCAGACCATCAGCATGTCGAGGTGTTCCTCGATGGTGTTGACGGTGTGCGGCCGCGTCGGATTGGTCGAGCTGGGCAGGACGTACGGCTCCGAGACGACACTGATGATGTCGGGGGCGTGCCCGCCGCCCGCACCCTCGGTGTGATAGGCGTGGATGGTGCGCCCGGCGATGGCGGCCAGGGTGTCGGCGACGAACCCGGCCTCGTTGAGGGTGTCGGTGTGGATGGCGAGCTGGGCACCGGTCTCCTCGCAGACGCCCAGGCAGGCGTCGATGACCGCAGGGGTCGCACCCCAGTCCTCGTGAATCTTGAACCCGAGTGCACCTGCCCGCAGTTGGGAGTGCATGGCGTCACGGGACATCGTGTTGCCCTTGCCGAGCAGGCCGATGTTGACGGGGTACGCCTCCAGCGCCTCGAACATCCTGGCCAGGTGCCAGGGACCCGGGGTGATGGTGGTGGCCTTGGTGCCCTCGGCCGGGCCGGTACCGCCGCCGACCAGGGTGGTGATGCCACTGGAGAGCGCCTCGTCGACGAGGGTCGGCGAGATGAAGTGCACATGGGCGTCGATGGCGCCTGCGGTGAGGAACTTGCCGTTGCCCGAGATGATTTCGGTCTCGGGGCCGATGACGAGGTCCGGATGGACGCCGTCCATCGTGTCCGGGTTTCCGGCCTTGCCGATCCCGGTGATCCGGCCGTCACGGATGCCGATGTCCGCCTTGACGACACCCCAGTGGTCGATGACGACGGCGCCGGTGATCACGGTGTCCGGCGCTCCCTCGGCGCGGGTGGTGCGCGCCTGCCCCATGGACTCCCTGATCACCTTGCCGCCGCCGAACACCGCCTCGTCGCCCGCGAGTCCCGGTCCGCCGCAGCGGTCCTCCTCGATCTCCACGAGCAGATCGGTGTCGGCCAGTCGGATCCGGTCGCCGGCGGTGGGGCCGAACAGGTCGGCGTACACGGCACGGTGGAGTTCAGCCATCGAGGGGACCTCCGGCCTCGCCGCGCAGGCCCGGGACGACACGCCGCCCGGCCAGCGGGACGAGTTCGATGTCGACAGGGACGCCCGGCTCGAAGCGGACGGCCGTTCCTGCGGCGATGTTCAGCCGCAGTCCGCGCGCGGCCGCACGGTCGAACTCGAGGCCGGGGTTGGCCTCGGCGAAGTGGTAGTGCGACCCCACCTGCACCGGCCGGTCGGCCGCGTTGAGGACGGTGAGGCGGCTGACGGGCCGGCCCGCGTTGAGCGGCACAGGGGCCTGCGCGTAAAGGATCTCTCCCGGAATCATCGGCGGCGGCCCGTCAGACGATCGGTTCGTGGACGGTGACGAGCTTGGTGCCGTCGGGGAACGTCGCCTCGACCTGCACGTCGTGGATCATTTCGGCTATGCCGTCCATGACGTCGTCCCGGGTGAGCACCTTGCGTCCGGACGCCATGAGTTCGGCGACCGTGCGGCCGTCGCGCGCCCCCTCCATCAGGTGGGAGGTGATGAGAGCGACGGCCTCGGGGTGGTTGAGCCGCAGCCCTCGTGCGCGGCGCTTCTCGGCCACGTCGGCGGCCACATGTATGAGCAGGCGTTCCTGCTCGTGCGGGGTCAGTTGCACGCGTCCACCTCACAGTTGTCCGCCCAGTACCGGCCCTGGGCGCAGCGAGACACTAGCGATCTTCAACAGCCTGTTGAAGGTCGAACCGGTGTCGCACGGCGAGGTATTGCACGTTAGAGCCGAAGTTTTTCCGGCGCGTTAACTGGCCCTTTGCAGATCCATGGACATCAGCCCGCGCAGGCCGTTCTCGAGGACCTCGGGCCCCGCGTCGCCGAACATGGCGAGTTGGACGATGAGGCCCTGCGCGGTGGCGATCAGCGTGCGGGCGATGTGCTCGTCCGGCACACCGGCAGCGAGCATCCCGCTCGCGCGGTACTCCCCGACCAGCTCCGCCCAGGAAACCCGCAGACCCTCGTACGCCTCACCGAGCGTGGCCGCCAGCCGCTCGCTGCGCAGCGTCTCGGACCACACCTGGACGATCAGACCGGCATACGCCCTCGGGTCCAGCCCTCCCCTCCGCTCCGCGTCGTCGCCGAACAGGGTGCGCACCACGCGGCCGATCAGCACGTCGGGGGTGGGCGGAGGGCTGACCCGGGCGGCGCGCTCGAATGCCTGCCGGACCCCGCCGACCGCCTCGCCGGCGATGGCGGCGATCAGATCGTCCTTGCCGCCGAAGTAGCGGTAGACCGCACCGGCCGACAGCCCGACCTCCTTGAACACGTCCTGCATCGAGGTGGCGTGGAACCCGTCGCGGGCGAAACACCGCGCCGCTCCGTCGAGGATCTGCCGGCGGCGGGCGTCGAGGTGCTCCTGGGATACACGGGCCATGACCCCAATCTAAAACGAACGTTCCTTCTTGACAAGCGTGCCACCCGGCGCGACAGTGACGTCATCACGTAAAACGAACGATCATTCTTTTTGAATCGAGGTTCCCGCCATGTCCGCTGCCCCGAACCGCCGTTTGGTGGCGGTCGTCGTCCTGGTCCCCGTCGTGGTGGCACTCGCCCTCTGGGCCTTCGCTTGGCCCGCCGCCCGCATGGCTCCCCGTGATCTCCCCCTCGGCGTCACGGGCTCCGCACCGGCCGCCGACCGGCTGGCGCAGCAGCTCGAACGGCGCGCCGGTGCCTTCGAGATCCACCGTTACGACTCCGAGGCCGCTGCCCGCACCGCGATCGAGGACCGCTCCGTATACGGCGCGGTCGTCGTCACCCCGAAGGGCCCCGAACTGCTGACGGCATCCGCCGCCGGCCCCGCGGTCGCCCAGTTGCTGAGCGAGGCGGTGACCGCATCCGCACCCGCGGGCACCACCGTGCCGGTCACGGACGTGGTGGCGGCACCGGCCGCGGATCCGCGTGGCAGTGTCCTCGGCGCGAGCATCCTGCCCCTGGCGATCGCGGGCATGGCGGCCGGTTCCGCCGTGACGCTGCTACGGCTGCGCGGCAGGCGGGCGGTCACGGCACTGCTCGGCGTGGCCGCCCTGGTGGGGATCGTCGCCGCCGCGCTCACCGACAGCTGGCTCGGAGTCATCACCGGTGACTGGTGGAGCGAGGCGGGGACACTCGGCCTCACGGTGCTCGCCATCGGCGCGACGGTGGCGGGGCTCGCCGCACTGATCGGACCGGCAGGTGTCGGCCTGGGGGCGCTGCTCATGGTGCTCATGGGCAATCCGTTCTCGGGCGTCACCAGCGCGCCGGAACTGCTCCCCCGGCCGGTCGGGGCGATCGGCCAGTGGCTGCCGCCGGGCGCGGGCGGCTCACTGCTGCGCTCGGTCGCGTTCTTCGACGGGCGGGCGGCGGGCGGCGCGGCCCTGACCCTGGCCCTGTGGGCCGTACTCGGCCTGACCGCAGTGATCATCGGCGGCCGCCGCAGGCCCCCGGCGCCGGACGCGCCCGAGGCCACGCCGTCGCGACAGCCCGTACTCGCGGGCTGACCGGTCGGCCGGGGAGGCCGTGCGTCCGCCGCCGTCGGCGGCGATGCACGGTCTTCCCGTGTTACGTCAGCTGCCCGGGCCCTGCTGCCCCCGGTGTTCCGCGGCGATCCCGAAGCGGTGCCGTTCGCGCGGAGCGGACGTGGAGGAGCCGATCGAGGAGACCGAACTGATCACCTGCTCCCGCTCCGCCGCCTCCTCGTTCTCAAGTCGCTCCAGGTCAGCGGCCGACACGAACGCCACGAGGGGCTTGCCGTGCCGTGTCACGACCACGCGCTCGCCGCCGTAGACGACTCGGTTGATCAGTTCGGCGAGGTCGGCTCGGGCTTGCGTCACCGGAATCTCATAAACCATGCTCCTAGCTTATGCAACGGCCACCTGGTCCGCCGTGGTCCAGGGCGATCCCGAATGTCCAGGTCAGAGGCTTTCATTTACTCCCGTGCCCCCTCGATCGTGAGAGATGCGCGAGAACGGGAACTTCGAAGCGCGCCGTCCGATGCCCCGACCGGCCCTCGGACCGGGCCCTGTACGGGATCGTGCGGTCGTTGGTGTTCCCGCCGGTGACAACGGAGGCGAGCGGCCGGCCGACGGTGTCGCAGACCACTCGTGGGTGCCCCGCACAGGTTGGGCAAGGCAGCGGGGTCCGGCCAAGAGGCGGGTGACCCGGTGCGTTCAGTTCGTCCCCGTTCCTGAGCCCTTGCGGATCCGGCGTACCGCATCGACGACGAACGTGGCGGAACCCACCGCGAGGAGGCCGGAAAGCACGAGGTCGTGCTGGATGGCCAGAGCAACGACCAGGGTGGCCGTGACCATTGCGGCCGTGACTTCGGCGACCAACGCCAGACGGTGTCCCGCTCGCTCAGTTGCTTGTCTCAACACTTGCGTGTCCAGGTGGTCGGAGGGGTGGGGTGGGTTCACCGGCTCCTGCCGCCTCGCCAGTACCCGGGCACGACCCGAAGAGCCTGCCAGGGCGGGCCGAGTTCAGGGCGACCAGACATACGGTGTCGTCGTGGTGACCGCGTGCAGGCCGAGGCGAGTGAGGATCGGAGCGCTGTCCGCTGAGGCGTCGACGTAGAGGTAGGGGACGTCACGGGCGGCGGCGAGTTGGGCTCGGTGGGCGACCATGGCCCGGTAAATGCCCTGTCCGCGCCACTCCTTGAGTGTTGAGCCACCCCAGAGCCCGCCGAAGTCGATGCCGTCCTTGAACACCAGCCAGGCGGCGCAGACGACTTCGGTGCGTGCCTCGGCGACGAGAACGACGGTGTTCTCCGGGGCGCTCTCGATGCGGGCGGTGAGGTCGTCGGCGAGCCAACTCCAGTCCTCGTTCCAGACAGTGCTCTCCATGGCGGCGATGCGCCGGAGGTCTGATCGGGAGGTGACACGGCGGAGGGTCACGCCATCGGGCAGGACGGGGTCTGCCGCAAGGTCTGCGGACCGCCCGATGAGCACGGTCTCGCTGTCCTCGGCGACGAAGCCGGCCGCCGTGAGCCGACCGGTGAGGTCGGCAGGGAGATCATGGGCGCGAGTCTTCCATTCGACCGCCTCTCCGCGTGCCGCGTAGAAGTCACGCTGCCGCGCTATGAGCATGTCGAGTTCTGCTCCGTACACGCCGAGGTCGCGTGGGCCCGTGACGAAGCCACGGTGCCAGCCGACGACCCGGGTCAATGGGCCGTCCTCTTCGAGGCGCGCGGTGCCGCCGGGCGGGGTGACACCACGGAGCTGGGCGTCGTAGGCGATGCGGAGTCGGCTGATCAGAGTGTCGTTCACTCGAACACCGTACGGACCGGGTCAAGCGACTGGCTCCGGAAGTCGAACAGGTACGTCAGCTGTCGCAGGCCGTCGTCGCTCCCGGTCGAGGGCGGCAGCGACCTCCTCCATGTCGTGGTGCCAGTACGCCCGTTGCCGTTCGCGCTCTTCAGCGCCTGGCAGGTGCTCCTGGTGGAAGCGGAGGGCCGTCCGGGCTCCGTCCTGCTGCGGGCGGTGAGTCCGGCGCCATGGGAGCCCTGACAGCGCGGCCGAGGGGTGGTCCCCGAGGACCTGCTCGGGGTCACAGCACTCGGTCGACCAGCCCGTCGACGTAGTCCGGAGCGAGCGGGCCCATGCCGAACAGAACGCGGATGTACATCGGGGCCATGATGTGGTCCAGCACGTCGAGCGCGTCGGGTGCACGCTCGCCGCGTTCGCGGGCGCGATCGAGCATGGACTGCAACTGCCGGGTGCGTTCGGCGCGGAAGGCGTCACGCGCCTGCAGCCCCTGCTCACCATTGCTCGACAGGGCGACAGCCAGGCGCACCAGCAACAGGCCGTCGGGTCCGGTGATCTCGCGGGCCACTTGGTGCGCGTACGTGCGCAGGTCGCCGGCCAGACTCCCGGTGTCGGGCATCGGTGACTGCGCGTTGAGTCGGGTGAGCGCCGCGTCGGTGAGCAGGGCTTCGAGGCTCCCCCACCGGCGGTAGATGCTGCTGTCGGCCACGCCCGCGCGGGCCGCGACCTCGCTGACGGTGAAGTTGCCGTAACCGCGTTCATTGATCAGCTCAGTGACGGCCCGGTGCACCTCCGCACCGACTCGGGCGCTGCGCCCGCCGGGGCGCCTGGCTCGCTGCTGTTCGCTCATGCCTCCACCTTAACGCAGTTCACGCTTGCGTTTACGAGGAGCTCCCCCGTACAGTCACCTAACGCAGCCACTGGCTGCGTTAGTGCGCTCGATGGCTGACCCGTCGGCCGTGGAGGGGCGCAATCGACAATGGAGAGGAATTCCCTTGGCTGCATCGTCTGCACCTGCAGGCAGTCGGCAGAGCCGGGCCACGCTGCTCACAGTGACGTGCCTGGGTCAGTTCATGGTCCTGCTCGACAACACGATCGTCGGAGCGGCGCTGCCCGATATGCAGCACCGACTGCACACAGGGCTGACCGGTCTGCAGTGGATCGTCGACGCGTACGTGCTGCTGGTCGCCATGCTGCTGCTGTCCGGTGGCGTCTTCGCCGACCGGTTCGGCCGTAAGCGGGTGTACCTGACCGGCGTGGCGGTCTTCACCGTCGCGTCGGTGATGTGCAGCCTCGCGCCCTCGGTCGGCTGGCTGGTCGCCGGCCGGGTGCTGCAGGGCGTCGGGGCCGCGGCACTGAGCCCTGCCTCGCTGGCCCTGCTCGTCGCCGCCTGTCCCGTGCCGCAGGAACGGATCAAGGCGATCGGACTGTGGGCCGGGTTCAGTGGACTCGGTCTGGCCGTTGGCCCCGTGGCCGGCGGCGTGCTGACGGATGCCTTCGGCTGGCCGGCCATCTTCCTGGTCAATCTGCCCATTGGCGTGGTCCTGCTGGTGGTCGGTCTGCGCAGCCTCGGAGAGACCCGCAATCCGAGCGCCCCGGCGATCGATGTCCCGGGGACGGTACTGTCCGTTCTGGGAGTGGGGGCGCTGACGTACGGGCTGATCGAGGGTGGCACCCGCGGCTGGACGGCGCCGGTGATCCTGGTCAGCTTCACCGCGGGGGTGGCCCTCCTGACCGCCTTCCTCGGCGTCGAAGCGCGCCGCTCCGCTCCGATGCTGCCGCTGCGGCTGTTCCGGCAGCGCCTGTTCACCGTGTCCAACACCGCCATGGTCGTGGTGGGGTTCGCGCTCATGGGCTCGTCGTTCTTCTTCTCCCAGTTCTTCGTGTACGTCCAGGGCAGCTCGATCCTGCGCGCGGGCCTGCAGACCCTGCCGGTGTCCCTCGGCATGGTGATCGTCAGCCCCTACGCGGGCCGGCTCGCCGCCCGGTACGGCTTCCGCGTCGTGGTGACCGCCGGCCTGGCCCTGGCCGGGCTGGGACTGCTGGCACTCGGCACGGTGCACGCCGACACGGGCTACGGGAACGTGTGGTGGCGGCTCGGAATCGTCGGCATCGGCTTCGCCCTGACCCTGTCCCCACTGACGGGAGCCGCCATCCAGGCCGTCAGCCCGCAGGAAGGCGGCCTCGCCTCAGGCATCAGCAGCACCACACGGCAGATCGGCGCGGTGCTCGGCGTGGCGGTACTCGGAGCCGTCGTCCGCACCCGGGAATCCGGCGGCGCCTCCTTCGAGACCGGCCTCAACAGCGCCTTCCTCGCCGCCGGTGCCGTCACCATGGCCACCGCCGTGTTCACAGGCCTGTGGCTGACCAGGTCCGAGCCCGCCGCCGCCCCAGGTGCCGTCACCACCTCGCACGAGGCATCCGAACAGCCGTTGACCACAGCAGTCGGCCGAAATCGATAGCCACGAACCGATTCGTGCCGGCCGGGCAGCGTAGAGAAGATCGGCACTCGGGTGCGGGGCCGCCCGCGGTTCGCGGAGGGGTGAGGACGGCGAGAGAGGTCAAAACCCACGCCCCGCACTGCCTGGTCATCCTGACGGTGTACGAGATGAAGAGGCTGGGGCGGGACACCCCCGAACTCACCGCGCTCCCGGACCACCTCACCGCCCTCGGCCGGTGCGGGCAACCTCCCAGCCGGGCCAGTGGCGCGAGCACGGGGACTCCCTGGCTCACCGCTGCCCAGATGCCGGTGCCCCGGCGTCATGAGGTGGTGAGCCATCCGCCCTCAGCGAACAGCCGCAAACGCCCCTGAACGGGGGCTTTTCGTGGATCGCCAGGACCTGTTCCCATCCAACTCCTTCTGTACGTCCTGTACATTTTTTACAGATGTTCGCGGGCGCCTCCCTGCCCCGCGCACCCCGGAGGAGAGGTCCCGCCATGCACCGCCCCGCCGCCCGCCATGTACTGCCCGAGTTCACGGAGCGCACGTCCCAGGGGACGCGCACCCTCGACCCGTACTCCAAACTCCTCGCCGAACGGGTCGCGTTCCTCGGCACACCCGTCGACGACACTGCGGCCACCGACCTGGTCGCCCAGTTCATGTACCTGGAACACGACGCTCCGGACCGGCCCATCTCGCTCTACATCAACTCCCCCGGCGGCTCGTTCGGTGCCATGACCGCCATCTACGACACGATGGCGTTCCTCAGTTGCGAGGTGGAGACCTTCTGCCTCGGCCAGGCGGGAGCCGCCGCGGCCGTTCTGCTCGCAGCGGGCGCCCCGGGCAGGCGGCATGCACTGCCGGGTGCCCGCGTGGTGGTGCAGCAGCCCGAACTCACCGAGCCGGTACAGGGGCAGCCCTCCGATCTGGAGATCGAGGCGCGGGAACTGGCCCGGATGCGCGACACGCTGACCGGCATGCTGGCCCGTCACACCGGCCGCCCCGCCGAGCAGATCACCGCCGACACCGAGCGCGATCTGATCCTCGACGCGGAGGGCGCCAAGGACTACGGGCTGGTCGACCACATCGTGCAACGACGCGGACTGTCGCTGCCTGCGCACCCCGTGAGGTGAATCCGCGATGCAGCCACCGGAGTTCGCGCCCCTGCCCGCCCTGACCCGCGCGGAGGGCGAGTTCATCGACCGCTATCTGCAAGTCATCGACCAGGTGGGCCGGATCAATCCGGCCCACGGTGGCGACACCTACAGCGCCCTGCGCGCCGCCCAGGCGCTGGCCTCGTACGCGGCCACGCTGCGCGACGCGCTCACGTTGATGCACGAGCGGGGCGAAGACCGGATCCACGCGGCCACGTTGACCAGGGCGCTGCGCGTTCTCGACGGCGAAAGGCGCTCCGGGCGGGTCACCGTGCCGCCCGAAGCGCCGAGTTGATCAGCGCGATGCACCGACACGCCCGACGCGGGGACCAAATTTTCTCGCTCGTTCGGCGTAGACGTTACTTCGCACGAGGGACAACTCGATTTGCGTTTTCGAAGTGGACGATGGGTGAAATCTCCCGTTCCGTCGCTGGTGCGGCACCGGTCGCCGTGACCCCACGGTTTGCCGCAACGTCACCTGGCCACCCGAACGGTCCATTCGTGATGAGCCTCACATATGGCTGTTTCACCTCGGAAATCCGGCACTCGGTGAGTCAAGATCCCTGGGACGACAAGCCCCCGCCACCGCGGCGGGGCGGTCCGGGCGGACGCCGAGTCCTGCCGCCGCCCGGATGCCTGGTCGACAGGAGTGGATCGGCAGGAGTGGAGGACCCAGCACAACGGGTCGACCGGACTTCCGGTCGTCCCTCGGGGTGAAGCCGCATCTGCGGCCGGGCGACTTCGCCGGCCCGAACCCGACAGGTCATCCTTCACAGGCGGCTGACGAAGGGTTGCGCATGACTGCGCAGGTTCATGTCCCGTCTCTGCTCGCCCGGGCCGGTACGGCCTCGGTAATGACTCTCGCCGCCGTCGGCGGCTCGCTGTTCGTGCCCGGCGCCGTGACCGACGCCCAGGCCGCCAGCCATTCGATGAAGGCCCTCACGATCGCCGCGTCGAAGAAGGGGGCGCCCTACCGTTGGGGCGCCACCGGGCCCAGCCGCTTCGACTGTTCCGGGCTGACGCTCTACTCGTTCAAGAAGGCCGGGAAGAAGCTCCCCCGCACGGCCCAGCAGCAGTACAACAAGACCCGCCACATCTCGTCGTCCAAGCGGCAACGCGGCGATCTGGTCTTCTTCCACTCCGGCCGCAGCATCTACCACGTGGGCATCTACGCGGGCAGCGGCAAGATCTGGCACTCGCCCAAGACGGGGGCCGTGGTCCGCCTGGAGAAGATCTGGACGAAGAGCGTCTACTACGGACGCGTCCGTTGAGGCCGCTCCCCCGCCCCGGCCCGTTCTCCCGCGTCAGTGCAGCAGCGGGCCCGTCACCAGGACCAGCCCCAGTGCGGTGAGTGCGGCGCCGCTGCCGCCCTCGATCGCCCGGGCGGTGCGCGGCCGGCGCAGCCACCGGCCGAGGCGGTCCACCAGGAGAGCCACCAGCGGGAACCAGATCAGCGCCAGCACCACGACGATCGCGGCGAGCAGCAGCGTCCTGGGCAGGGGCGCGGCCCCGGCCGGCACGAACTGCGGCAGCAGGCTGAGGAAGAGCACGGGCGCCTTGGGGTTCAGCGCGTTGGTCAGGAAGCCCTGGCGCAGCGCGCGGCCCGTTCCCATGCCCGACCGCCCGCCGTCCGCCTCGTCCGGCCCGGCCTCCGCGTCCTGCCCGGTGCCGCGCCGGGCCGCGTACAGGGCGCAGATCCCCAGATAGAGCACGTAGGCGCCGCCCAGGAGCTGGATGATCCGGAACAGCACGGGCACCGCCACCAGCACGGCGGCCAGACCGGCTACGGCGAGCACGGTGTGGACGAGGAGGCCCCCGGCGACCCCGAGCGCGGTCGCCACTCCCGCCGTGCGCGAGGCGAGGGCGTTGCGTACGACGACGGTGAAGTCCGCGCCGGGCAGCGCGACCATGGCGGTGGCGACCCCGATGAAGGCGGTCAGTTGTGCGTCCATGGGTCCACCCTGGACCGCTGGAGCCTTTAGCGTGTACTTGCAATCTTCTGGGTCTGCCAAAAGGAATGCTTAATGTACGACCCGACACGGCTCGCGGCGCTGGTGGCGGTCGCCGAGGCCGGTTCGATCACCCGGGCCGCCGCACGCCTGGGCTACACCGCCCCGGCGCTCTCCCAGCAGCTGGCCAAGCTGGAGCGGGAGGCGGGGGCTGCGCTGCTGGTGCGCCATCACCGGGGCGCCCGGCTGACGGCGGCGGGCGAGCTGCTCGCCGGACGCGCCCGGCGGGTTCTCGACGAGATGGATCAGGCCCGTCACGAACTGGCCCGCCTCGCCGGGCTCTCCGGCGGGCGCCTGCGGGTCGGCACCTTCACCACCGCGGGCATCCATCTGCTGCCTCCGGTGCTGAGCGCGTTCCGCCGGGCCCACCCGGACGTGGAGCTGGCCGTCACCGAGTACGAGCCGCCGGGCGGGGTGGCCGCCGTGGCGGCGGGCGAGGTGGATCTGGCGCTGACCCATGACTACGAGCCCGGACCCGTGACGCCGCCGCCCTCGGGTGTCCTGACCGAGCCGGTCCTGATCGAGGAACTGGTCCTGATCACGGCCGTCGGCCAGGTCCTGGCGGACGGCAGCGGACGGCTCCCGGTGACGGAGCTGGCGGGCCGGCCCCTGATCAGCAGCGCGCCCAGGCACCCGCCGCGCCGCGGAGTGGAGAGCGCGCTCGCCGAAGCGGGGGCGCTGCCTGCGGTGGTCTGCGAGTCGCCCGGCTACGCGCTGGTGTGTGCCCTGGTCAGTGCGGGCATCGGGGTGGCCGTGGTACCGGAGATGGTCGCCGCCATGTCGCCGACGCCCCTGTCCGTACGGCGGCTGGAGCCGGCCTCGTTCCGCCGGACGATCTCGGTGGTGCATCGAGGGGACCGTACGAGCCCGGCGGCGGCGACGCTTCAGGCTCTGCTGCGCAGCGGATTCGGGCGGGCGGCGGCAGCCGGGTGACCGGGACGCGCGACGGAGAAGTTCAGTGCTGGACGGGCGGCTGCCACGGCAGCGCGATCCAGACGGTCTTCCCGCCGTCCGGGGTGGGCGTGACGGTGAGCCGGCCACCGTACTCCTTGGCCAGCGAGCGGATGATCACCATGCCGCGGCCGTTGTCCTGCTGCACGGCCGCCGGCAGCCGCTGGGGCCACCGGGGGTGACTGTCCGTCACTCCGAGGCGCAGCTGCTCCTCGCGCTCCAGCCGGAGGTCCACGGTGAAGGTGGGTGACTGTCCGAACGTGTGCTGGACCGCGTTGGTCGCGAGTTCCGAGACGATGAGCCGGACGGTCTCGCCCGTGTCCGTGCCGTCGGGCAGTCCCCATTCGGCCAGTACCCGGGCCACATAGCGCCGGGCGGCGGAGACCGAGACCGGCTCGCTCGGCAGGGTGACACGTGCTTCCTGATGGTCTGCCATGGCGAGCCGTCCCTTTCCCACCCGGAAGCGACCCCGCGATCGATGGTCCGGGTTGTGCTTCGCGCCAGATTGCCACTGATGCTGCCCGCTGTAACGGCGATCCACCAAGATATGCATATATCTGTCGCTCGAAGCGGTGAACTCTGCCCCGGATGCGCCGTGAGGACGCCACACTGTCCGCTCGGCAGGGAGTGGGAGGGAGGCACCACATGCAGCACGGCCCTGCGGTGCGACGCCGCAAGCTCGGGGAGGAACTGCGGAGTCTGCGCCATGCGTCCGGACTCACGAGCCGCGACGCGGCTCGTCTGCTCGGCTGGCATCAGTCGAAGGTCAGCCGGATCGAGACCGGTGTGAGCGGAGTACGGCCAGGTGACGTGACCCGGCTGCTCGACACCTATGGCACCAACGACCCGAAGTTGCGCGAGGTCCTGGAGGCGCTCGCGGGATCGGCGGGCGGCGGGGGCGCGGGATGGTGGCACGCCTACCGCGGTCTCATCCCGCCGCAGTACCGCGACTTCATCAGTCTGGAATCCCAGGCGCGCACCGCCCGCACCCTGGAGACGTCGGTGGTGCCGGGCCTGCTGCAGACCGCGGACTACGCCCGTGCGGTGACCCGGGCCTCGCTCGACGGACTGCCCACCGGACAGCTGGACTCGCTGGTGGAAGTGCGGCTCGCGCGGCAGGGTGTCCTGCGGAGCGACCCTCCGCTGCGGCTGAGCGCGGTGCTGGACGAGGCGGTACTGCGGCGGGAGGTCGGGGGCCGCCGGGTGATGCGGGAGCAGTTGCGCCACCTCAGCCGAGTGGCCCAACTGCCTCATGTGCAGCTTCAGTTGCTGCCGTTCTCGGTCGGCGGCTATGTGGGCCTCACGGGACCTTTCGTTATCTTCTCTTTTCCGACTACTTCTGATCTGGATGTGGTCGTTCTTGACCACTTGACGAGTAGCCTCTACCTGGAGCGGAAAGAAGACCTCGAGGCGTACAGCTCGGCCTTCCGCACCCTGCAGGCACACGCGCTGTCGCCGGAGCACTCGTTGGATCTGATCGCCGCAATCGACCGCGGCGGTCAGTGAACCCGTACTGCCCGAGGGAGCGTCATGTCGGATTGCCTCGCACAGCACGCGTTACGGTGGCGGCGCAGCAGCCGCAGCACGGGAATGAACAACTGCGTGGAGGCCGCGCCGTTCGGTGGCCGACGGCTGGCCGTGCGCGACTCCAAGGACCGCTCCAGGCCGCCTCTCCAGTTCTCCGCGACGGCCTGGACGTCCTTCGTCACCGCCCTGAACGGCGGTGACGTCAGCTGAGTCCGCGGCCGGGCGCCGCGGACCGGCGGATCAGCCGGCCGGGGCGGTCCGCCGTACGATCGCCACCGCCTCGGCGATCTGCTCGTCCGTCAGGTCGGCGCGCGCGGTCAGCCGCAGCCGGGAGACACCGTCCGGTACGGACGGCGGCCGGAAGCACCCCACCGCGATGCCGGCGGCACGGCAGTCGGCCGCCCAGCGGACGGCGTCCTCCGCCGAGGGCGCGCGTACCGAGACCACGGCCGCGTCGGGCCTGACCGCGGTCAGGCCGGCCGCGGTCAGCTGCCCGTACAGCGCGGTGGCGACGGTACGGGCCCTGGCCGCGCGTTCCGGTTCGCGGCGGAGCAGCCGAAGGCTGCCGAGCGCGGCGCCGACGGCGGCCGGGGCGAGCCCGGTGTCGAAGATGAAGGTACGGGCGGTGTTGACCAGGTGGTCGATCACCCGGGCCGGGCCGAGGACCGCCCCGCCCTGGCTGCCCAGGGACTTGGAGAGGGTGAGCGTGGTGACGATGCCCTCGCCGCCCGCCAGGCCGGCCGCGGCGGGGGCGCCCCGGCCGCCGTCCCCGAGCACTCCCAGGCCGTGCGCGTCGTCGACGAGCAGCGCGGCGTTCTCCGCACGGCAGGCGTCGGCCAGTTCGGCCAGAGGCGCGGCGTCGCCATCGACCGAGAAGACCGAGTCGGTGACCACCAGGGACCTGCCCGGGTGCGCGTGCAGGGTCTTGCGCACTGACTCGGGGTCGGCATGCGGAACAACGGCGGTCTCGGCCCGCGAGAGCCGGCAGCCGTCGACGATCGAGGCGTGGTTGCCCGCGTCCGACACGATCAACGAGCCCCGGCCGGTCAGCGCGGTGAGCGCCGCGAGGTTGGCGGCGTAGCCCGAGGACAGCACCAGGGCCGACTCGAAACCGCAGAAATCGGCCAGTTCGCGTTCGAGCTCGGCGTGCAGTGCGGTGGAACCCGTGACCAGCCGGGAGCCGGTGGCCCCGCCGCCCCAGCGGTGTGCCGCCTCGGCGGCCGCGGCGGTCACCTCCGGATGCCGGGTGAGGCCGAGGTAGTCGTTGCTCGCGAGGTCCAGCAGTTCCGGTTCGGCGGGCCGCGGCCGGAGCGTCCGGACGAGTCCGGCGTCCGCGCGTCGGCGCGCCTCCTCATCGATCCAGTCGAACGGGGCGAAGGACATGAGCGGGTCCCTTTTGTAGGCAGCTCACAGACCCTAACCGCGGGCGCAGTCGGGCATGGTGTGGCAATGCACACACCCTCTGCGGGCTCTGTTGTCCGGTTCCTCCTTGGCTCGGAGCGGTGCCGTGCGTCAGGATCATCGCCATGGACCTCCTGAACACGCTGGTGGACAAGGGGCTGCGGCGCGAGCTGCCGACCCGTGAAGAAGCGCTCGCCGTACTGGCGACCCCGGACGACGAACTGCTCGACGTGGTGGCCGCGGCCGGAAAGGTGCGCCGTCAGTGGTTCGGACGGCGGGTGAAGCTGAACTACCTGGTCAATCTCAAGTCAGGGCTCTGCCCCGAGGACTGCTCGTACTGCTCCCAGCGGCTGGGATCCAAGGCCGAGATCCTGAAGTACACCTGGCTCAAGCCCGACGAGGCGTCGAAGGCGGCTGCGGCGGGAGTCGCCGGTGGCGCCAAGCGCGTCTGCCTGGTCGCGAGCGGCCGGGGGCCGACCGACCGGGACGTCGACCGGGTGTCGCAGACCATCGCGGCGATCAAGGAACAGAACGAGGGCGTCGAGGTGTGCGCGTGCCTCGGCCTGCTCTCCGACGGCCAGGCCGACCGGCTGCGGTCGGCGGGCGCCGACGCCTACAACCACAACCTCAACACGTCCGAGGGGACGTACGGGGAGATCACGACCACCCACACCTACGCCGACCGGGTGGAGACGGTCCACCAGGCACAGGCCGCCGGTCTCTCCGCCTGTTCCGGGCTGATCGCCGGCATGGGGGAGAGCGACGCCGACCTGGTCGATGTGGTCTTCGCCCTGCGTGAGCTGGACCCGGACTCGGTGCCCGTCAACTTCCTGATCCCGTTCGAGGGCACTCCGCTCGCCAAGGAATGGAATCTGACACCGCAGCGCTGTCTGCGCATCCTGGCCATGGTCCGGTTCGTCTGCCCGGACGTGGAGGTACGGCTCGCGGGCGGTCGCGAGGTGCATCTGCGTTCGATGCAGCCGCTGGCCCTGCATCTCGTCAACTCGATCTTCCTGGGCGACTATCTGACCAGTGAGGGCCAGGCGGGGCAGACCGACCTCGACATGATCGCGGACGCCGGCTTCGAGGTCGAGGGTGCGGGTACGACGACGCTCCCCGGCCACCGGGTGGACGCCGGCGGTGGCTGCGGTTCCCACACCGGCGGGTGTGCGCCCTGCGGCGACGGCCCGGAGGCGGACACCGCTCCCGCGGAAGCCGCCCTCACGGAAGGCGACGGGGACCGGGCGGCGCGCACGGACCTGGTGACGGTCCGCCGTCGCGGCGCGGGCACGGATCTCGCTCCCAATGCCTGAGCCGCTCTCCGCCGCCGGACTCCGGGCGCTGGACCGGGCCCATGTCTGGCATCCGTACGGCCCCATGCCGGGCCGGCAGGAGCCGCTGGTCGTGGAGTCCGCGTCCGGTGTGCGGCTCCGGCTGGCCGAACCGGCCCATGGGCAGCACGAGTTGGTCGATGGGATGTCGTCGTGGTGGTCGGCGGTGCACGGGTACAACCACCCGGTGCTGAACGAGGCGGCACGCGACCAGCTGGACCGGATGAGTCATGTGATGTTCGGCGGGCTCACCCACGAGCCCGCCGTGCGGCTGGCCGCCAAGCTGGTCGAGATCACACCGGAACCGTTGCAGCATGTCTTCCTCGCCGACTCCGGCTCGGTGTCGGTCGAGGTGGCCGTGAAGATGTGCCTCCAGTACTGGCGATCCGCCGGACGGCCGGCCAAGCAGCGGCTGCTGACCTGGCGCGGCGGGTACCACGGCGACACCTGGCAGCCGATGTCGGTGTGCGACCCCGAGGGCGGCATGCACGAGCTGTGGTCGGGAGCGCTGCCCCGGCAGGTCTTCGCCGACGAGCCGCCGGCCGGTTACGACGCGGAGCCGGACGCCGCGTACGTGACGCATCTGCACGAGCTGATCGCGCACCACGCCGACGAGCTCGCTGCGGTGATCGTGGAGCCCGTGGTGCAGGGGGCGGGCGGCATGCGCTTCCACTCCCCCGCGTACCTGCGTGTCCTGCGCGAGGCCTGCGACGCGCACGATGTGCTGCTGGTGTTCGACGAGATCGCCACGGGCTTCGGACGGACGGGCAGGCTGTTCGCAGCCGAGCACGCCGGGGTCTCGCCCGATGTGATGTGTGTGGGCAAGGCTCTGACCGGCGGCTACCTGACGATGGCGGCGACGCTGTGCACGACCGAGGTGGCCGAGGGCATCTCGCGAGGTGAGGTGCCGGTGCTCGCCCACGGGCCGACGTTCATGGGCAATCCGCTCGCCTCCGCGGTGGCCTGCGCCTCGATCGACCTGTTGCTCGGCCAGGACTGGGAGCAGGAGGTCAAGCGGATCGGGGCCGGTCTCCGGGACGGTCTGGCGCCGGCAGGGGAACTGCCCGGGGTCCGCGAGGTGCGGGTTCTGGGCGCGATCGGCGTCGTCCAGCTCGATCACGAGGTGGACATGGAGTCCGCGACCCGGGCGGCTGTGCGCGAGGGCGTCTGGCTGCGGCCGTTCCGCGACCTCGTCTACACGATGCCGCCGTACGTCACCGGTGACGACGATGTGGCGCGGATCTGCCGCGCCGTGTGCGCTGCGGCGCGGGAGGGCTGAGATGAGCGTTCTGGTGGTGACCGGCACGGGCACCGAGATCGGCAAGACGATCGTGACCGCGGCAGTCGCGGCGGCCGCCGCGGGCCGTCGGGTGGCCGTGCTCAAGCCGGCCCAGACGGGCCTGGAACCGGGCGAGCCGGGTGACGCCGCCGAGGTGGCGCGGCTGGCAGGCCTCCATGTGACGGCGGTCGAACTGGCCCGCTTCCCGGAACCGTTGGCGCCCGCGACCGCTGCTCGCCGGGCCGGGATGGCACCGGTCCGTCCGTACGAGATCGCCGAGGCCGCCGAAAAGCTGGCGACGGAGCACGATCTGGTGCTGGTGGAGGGTGCGGGCGGCCTGCTCGTACGGTTCGACGACGACGGCGCGACCCTGGCGGACGCGGCACGGATGCTGGCGGCACCGGTCCTGGTGGTGGCACCTGCCGGGCTCGGCACACTCAACTCCACGGCGCTGACCTCGGAAGCCCTCCGGGCCCGCGGGCTGGGCTGTCTCGGGGTGGTGGTCGGCAGCATGCCCGCCGAGCCGGACCTGGCGGAGCGGTGCAACCTGTCGGACCTCCCGGTGGCGGCGGGCGCCCCGCTGCTGGGTGTGGTTCCGGCGGGCGCGGGAGCTCTCGCCCCTGCCGACTTCCGCGCCCGTGCCGGGAGTTGGCTGGCCGAGCGGCTGGGCGGCAGCCGGCCGCAGGACTGACCGGCGTACGGCACAGGACGGGGTGCGCCTCAGGGGGCAGAATCGAAGGAGCCGAACCTTTCCGGCCGAGCGGGCCCGCGGGGCGTCACCCGTCACCCGGCCCGCGCGGACCGGCCCCTGTCGAGGAGGTCCGTCATGCGGTTGCGGAACACGAAGATCCCGAAGGACGCGGTGCACCACCCCGTATTCGCCCGTTTCTATGCCCGGATGAGCGTGGCCGCGGAATCCGCGGCGGGCATGGCCGGGGTACGGGCCGAGCTCCTGTCGGGACTGTCCGGGCGGGTCATCGAGATCGGAGCGGGCAACGGCCTGAACTTCGCCCACTACCCACCCGCGGTGTCCGAGGTGGTCGCCATCGAACCGGAGCGCACGCTGAGGCAGTTGGCGGTGCGGTCCGCGCTGCGTGCCGGCATCCCGGTGGACGTCGTGCCGGGTACGGCGGAGGCGCTGCCGGTGAAGAGCGAGGCGTTCGACGGGGCCGTCGCCTCCCTCGTGCTGTGCACCGTACGCAACGTGCAGCAGTCGCTGGCGGAGATCCGACGGGTGCTGCGCCCGGGCGGTGAACTGCGCTTCTTCGAGCATGTGCGGGCCGACGGCCGGGCCATGGCGGCCACCCAGCGCGCGCTGGACGGGACCTTCTGGCCGCTGGTGTCCGGTGGCTGTCACACCTCGCGCGACGCTCTCGCCGCCATCGAGGCGGCCGGGTTCGTGGTGGAGACGTACCGGAAGGTCGACATGCCGGAGTGCGGCATCAGGCTTCCCACGTCCTCCTGCGTGCTCGGTGTGGCCCGACGCTCGACGGTCGTGGACCGGGGGCCGCAGGGGCTCCGCTGACCGGCGGGTCGCGGGCTCGCGGGCTCGCGGGGTCGCGGCGGCTCGAACCCCGTCGGGCGCCGGTGCTTCGCGGCCGCCCCCTCCACGTCATGCGATCCCGGGCGCGTCACGGGCTCCACCGGCCGTTCATCGGCAGCATCCCGGGCGCGTCACAGGCTCCACTGGCGCAGTTCGTCGGCGATGGCCCGGACGTCCGCCTTGCCCTCCTTGACCAGCAGGGCCAGATCGCGCACCTGTTCCGGCGAGGTGATGACCTTCAGGCCCGACGCGACGAGATAGCCGTAGGCGACGGCCGAAGCGAACATCGCGTTGGAGCGCTCCAGCGCGGGCACGTGCAGCAGCAGTTGAAGCAGCGCCGCGGCCCTGGAGTGGGGGTCGCTGTAGACCGCGCTGCCGAAGATCTCCGCCTCGTGCCGCGCGACCGCGGCTACCAGCGCGCCCCAGTCGGTGACCTGAGGATCGCCGGGTGTCTTGTGCTCGGCGACCATGAGCAGCCAGGAAAGGTGGATCCGGAGGTTCAACGGGTGCCTTTGCGCTCCGGGCCGAACTCCTCGGCGAACACCGATTCGTACTGCTTCATGAAGTCGGCGGCGGCCTCGACGAAGGTGTGGCCGACCTCGCCCGCGTCCTGTTTGACGAGTTCCTCTATGTAGCGGTTCACGCTCATCCCCCTCTGGAGCGCGCGCTGCCGCGCGGCCTCGGCGGTGGCCTCGTCCACTCGAACGTTCAGCTGCGTCTTGGGCACTCCCCCACGCTAGCGCGGGAGCGCTAGCACCGGCAAGAGGAACGGGGCCCGGCAGAGCCCCGGGCGGCCTTCCGGAACCTTCCCTCCGGACCGCCCGCGGTCACCTCGCACCCCCGCCACCTGGCATGTCTCCGCCGTCCGCCGGCCCGGGCGCGCGGGCGTCGTGACACGTACCGTCGAAGGATGAGCGACGGATACCCCACCCGGCCGCCCTCTTCTCCGAACAAGTGGTCATAATTCCTGGTCAGGAAGCCGAAGTCCGCGCAGTCGGCCATGTCCTGGCGGCGAACGCCCGTAATCGCCTGCGAATGCCTGCCAACCGACCAGATCTCGCGACGACTCATGGAGTGCACATTGAGTACGACGTTCCGTTCCCGTATCACCGCCCGGCTCGGGCGCACCTACCTGGCCAGGATCCAACGGCACGGAATCGGCTCCTCCACGATCAAGCTGCTGCCGGAGGAACTGCTCATGCTCCTGCGCCGCGACGGTCTCGATCCCGTGCGCCGGGTTGCCACGACCCGGGCGAGTGCCCCGGTGTCCAGAGTTTCGCTGCCGTTCGGCATGGATGCCTGGGTGGTCACCGGCTACGAGGAGTCGAAGGCCGTGCTCGGCTCCGCCGAAGGATTCAGTACGGACTTCGCCCATCTCGCGGGCAACGCCGGGATCGCCGCCGAGCAGAGCCCGGGCGGGCTCGGGTTCAGCGATCCGCCGGTGCACACGCGGCTGCGCCGCATCCTGACGCCGGAGTTCACCATGCGCCGGCTGCGGCGGCTGGCACCCCGGATCGAAGCCATCGTGGAGGAACGTCTCGACGCGATGGAGGGCGCCCGTGGCCCGGTCGACCTGGTGCACGAGTTCGCACTGCCCGTCCCCTCGCTCACCATCTGCGAACTGCTGGGCGTGCCGTATGCCGACCGGCACGACTTCCAGCAACTGGCCATGGACCGCTTCGATCTCTTCGGCGGGACGACCGCACCCTTCGGCGCCATGTCCGCGTCGCTGGACTACTTCAGGGACGTGGTCAGGGCGCAGCGGCGAAACCCGGGGGACGGACTGCTCGGCATGATCGTGCGGGAGCACGGCGACAGCGTCGACGACGAGGAACTCGCGGGTCTCGCCGACGGAGTGCTCACCGGCGGATTCGAGACGACGGCGAGCACGATCGCACTCGGCTCACTCGTCCTGTTGCAGAACGACGAGGTCCTGGACCGGCTGCGTACGGACGACACGATGACCGCACCGTTCGTCGAGGAGGTCCTGAGGTATCTCTCCGCGGTCCAGATGGCCTTCCCCAGGTTCGCCCGTGAGGACATCGAGATAGCCGGCGTGGTCATTCCGCGCGGCGACATGGTGCTCTGCTCCCTGAGCGGTGCAAACCGCGATCCGGCGTACGTCTCGGACGACGGGGGCTTCGACCCGCACCGCACCACCCCGTCCGGCCACCTCGCCTTCGGCCACGGCATCCACCGCTGCATCGGGGCCGAGCTGGCACGCATGGAACTGCGCGTCGCCTACCCGGCGCTGGCCAGGCGGTTTCCCGGCATGCGGCTCGCCGTCCCGCCGCAGGAACTCGGCTTCCGGAAGCTGTCGATCGTCTACGGCATCGAGTCGCTCCCGGTGTACCTGAGCTGAGGCGGGTCGCTCCCGGTGCACCTGAGCCGAGGCGAGTCGCTCCCGGTGTACCTGAGCCGAGGCGAGTGACTCGGTGTACTCCGCCGAGCGGTGTCGCTCCCGGTGCACTGCGCCGGGAGGGATTGCGCCCGATGTACCCATGCTGAGACGGACTCCGCCCGACGCTGCCGAGCCGGTGCTCCCGAGCCGGGACGGGACGGACTGCGCCGGCGCGCGTGGGACGCGCGTACGAACGGAGTCGAAATTCGGTCGCCCGCCGGGACGACGCTCTGCTTGGCTCGCCCTATGAGCGATCTTCACATCCGCTGTGCCGGCCTCGACGACATCGACGGCGTGCTGCGGTTCTGGCCCGAGGCCGCAGAGGGTACGAGTATCAGCGACGACCGCGACGGGGTGTCCCGGCTGGTCCTCCGGGACCCGGAGGCCCTGCTTCTGGCGGAACGGGACGGCCGGCTCGTGGGCACCGTCATCGCAGGCTTCGACGGCTGGCGGTGCCACGTCTACCGGCTGGCCGTGCATCCCGCGTTCCGTCGGCAGGGCATCGCCACGGCGCTGCTGGAAGCGGCTGACGCCCGTTTCACGGCGCTCGGCGGCCGCCGGGCCGACGCCATGGTCCTGGAAGCCAACGAGCGCGCACAGCACGCATGGGCCGCCGCCGGCTACCACCGGGAGGACCACTGGCGCCGCTGGGTGAAGCCGCTCTGACAGCGGGTGGGGCGGGGAGCCGTCGGATCCGGACCGAGGTCCGGGAGTCCGGGCACCTTCCCGGCCTCGCCACTTTGCCGATCCTTTACTATGGGTGCTCCCCCTGTCGATTCCTTTTGAAAGGTGTGAGCGTCCGCCCATGGGCGAGCCTCCCAGTAGCCGATATCGCCGAGATCGAGCGATCCTCCTCCCCCTGCCCGATCATGGGACGGAGGTGAACCGATGACCGAAGTGCTTCTGCTGCTCGTGGCCGTACTGCTCTCGCTCGCCTGCGGCGCCTTCGTCGCGGCGGAGTTCTCCCTGACCACGGTCGAGCGCGGCCAGCTCGAGCGCGCTGTCGAGCGGGAGGAACGCGGCGCAGCGAGCGCCATGAAGGCGGTACGCAGCCTCACCTTCCAGCTCTCCGGGGCCCAGCTGGGCATCACCGTCACCAATTTGGTCGTCGGCATGCTCTCCGAATCGTCCATCGCGAAACTGATCCGCGGCCCGGTCGAGGCCGTCGGGCTGTCATCCGGCGTCGCGTCCTCCGTGGCCCTGGTGATCGGCACCGCCCTGTCCACCGTGTTCCTGATGGTGGTCGGCGAGCTCGTACCGAAGAACTGGGCCATCTCCTCGCCGCTCGCCGTGGCGAAGACGGTGGCCACCCCGCAGCGGGCCTTCACCGCGCTCTTCCGGCCCTTCATCAGCCATCTCAACAACACGGCCAACCACATCGTGCGCCGCTTCGGCCTCGAACCGGCCGAGGAGCTGGCATCCGCCCGCAGTCCGCAGGAGCTGGTGGCCCTGGCCCGGCACTCCGCCAAGGCGGGCGCGCTGGAGGCCGACACGGCGGAGTTGTTCGTCCGCACCCTCAATCTGGCGGAGCTGACCGCGGAGAACGTGATGACGCCGCGGGTACAGGTCACCGCACTGGACGTGCAGGCGACGGCAGAGGACGTCGCCAACGCCACCCGGGCCACCGGACTGTCCCGGTTCCCCGTGTACCGGGGCAGCCTCGACACCGTCGTCGGCGTCGCCCACATCAAGGACGTACTGGCGATCCCCGCCGAACAGCGCCCTCGCAAACGGGTCTCGGACATGCTGCGCGAGCCGCTGCTCGTGCCGGAGACCCTGACCGTGGACCGACTGCTGGACCGCCTCTCCGGCAAACTCGCGATGGCGGTCGTCATCGACGAGTACGGCGGCACGGCGGGTGTCGTGACACTGGAGGACATCGTCGAGGAGGTCGTCGGCGAGGTGCGGGACGAACACGATCCGCACGAAACCCCGGATCTGGCACCGGCCGGCGAGGACGCCGACGGACGCACCCTGTGGTCGGCCGACGGCGCTGCCCGCACCGACCAGCTGGAGAGGATCGGACTGCGCGTGCCGGACGGACCGTACGAGACCCTCGCCGGACTGCTGGCCACGGAGGTGGGCCGCATCCCGGCCGTGGGTGATTCGATCGAGCTGGCCGGCTGGCGCCTCGACGTGGTGGACGCCTCAGGGCGGCGCGCCGCACGGGCGCTGCTGCACGCACCGCTGCCCGGTTCCGACGAGCCGTCGGAGGATGAGCGATGACCGCCGTACAGCTCTTCATCGGTCTGCTGACCCTGGTCGTGAACGCCTTCTTCGTCGGTGCGGAGTTCGCTCTCATCTCTGTGCGGCGCAGCCAGATCGAACCGCAGGCCGAGGACGGGAACCGGAGGGCGCGCAGCGTCATCTGGGGTCTCGAGCACGTCTCGGCACTGCTCGCGGCGGCCCAGCTGGGCATCACGCTGTGCACCCTGGTCCTGGGTATCGTCGCCGAACCCGCCATCGCCCATCTGCTGGAGCCCGTCTTCGACGCCGTGGGAGTGCCGCACGGGCTGGTCCACCCGATCTCGTTCGTGATCGCGTTGTCGGTGGCGACCTACCTCCACATGCTGCTCGGCGAGATGGTGCCGAAGAACATCGCGCTGGCCGAACCCGTGAAGACCGCGTTGCTGCTCGGGCCGCCTCTGGTCACCCTGGCCCGAGCGCTGCGCCCGGTGATCTTCGCGATCAACGCCTTCGCCAACGCCTTGCTGAAGCTGTTGAGGGTGGAGACGAAGGACGAGGTGTCCGCCACCTTCTCCGACGATGAGCTGGCCCGGCTCGTCAAGGACGCCGGCGACGCAGGGCTGGTCGACGACCGCGCGGCCGAGCGGCTGCACCACGCCCTGGAGCTGGGGCGCAGGCCGGTGCGCGATGTGGTGCTGCCGGTGGACCGGGTGATGTACACGCGGGTCGGGACGACACCCGAGGAGCTGGAGCGTCTGTCTTCCGAGACCGGATTCTCGCGGTTCCCGGTGATGGACAGCGAGCAGCGGATCCTTGGCTACCTGCATGTGAAGGACGCCCTGGACGTCACACCCCGCGACGTGCCCTTCCCGGTGACGGCGATGCGGCCCATCGCCCGGGTACGGGCGGCGACACCGCTCGACGACGTGCTGACGGCGCTCCGGCGCAGCCGCACGCACCTGGCCGCCGTCCTCGACGAGGACGACCGGCTGGCCGGCATGGTGACGATGGAGGATGTGCTCCGCGAGCTGGTGGGCCGGCCCCAGCCGCGCTGATCCCGACCCGGCAGGCGCGGTCCCGCCCCCTTCCCGGGGTGCGGGACCGCGCCTGCCGCCGTGTTCGGGAGAGGGCCGGCCGCACCGCGATACGATCGCAGGGCCATGGAAATGAATGCTGAATACACCAGTCTCGTCGCAGTGGGCGATTCGTTCACCGAGGGCATGTCGGACCTGCTGCCCGATGGTTCGTACCGGGGCTGGGCCGACGTTCTCGCCACCCGGCTGGCCACCCGCACCCCCGGATTCCGGTACGCCAATCTCGCCGTGCGCGGAAAGCTCATCGGCCAGATCGTGGACGAGCAGGTGGACGTGGCGGCCGCCATGCAGGCAGACGTCGTGACGCTGGTGGGCGGTCTCAACGACACCCTGCGGCCCAAGTGCGACATGGGCATGGTCCGTGGCCGGCTGGAGGAGGCCGTGGAGCGTCTCGCCCCCTCGTGCAAGAAGCTGGTCCTGATGCGCAGCCCCGGTCGCAACGGGCCGGTGATGGAACGCTTCCGGCCGCGCATGGAGGAGCTGTTCGCGCTGGTCGACGACCTTGCCGCGCGGCACGGTGCGGAGGTCGCCGACCTGTACGGAGCACCGGTTCTGGGCGACCCAAGGATGTGGGACGTGGACCGGCTGCACCTCACCGCCGAGGGTCACAGCCGGGTGGCGGAGGCCGTCTGGCAGACGCTCGGACTGCCTCCGGAGAACGACTGGCAGGCGCACCCGGCCGCCACGTCCCCGCCGCGCTGGACCTCCCGGCGCGTGGACGACGTGCGCTTCGCCCGCCGGCACCTGCTCCCGTGGATAGGGCGGCGTCTGACCGGGCGCTCCTCCGGCGACGGGCGTACGGGAGCACAGTTCAGCGCCGAGCTGGGGCGGGCCTTCTGGGTCACTCCCGTGAACGCCGAGGCCCCGGGCCCCGTGGCCACGTGGCGACGGGTCGACACGGTCGAGTAGCCGGCCCTCGGGGGCACAGCTGCGAGCCCGCCCCAGCCAAGGAGTCGAGGGCAACGACTGCCCGCTGCCCGCCGACCCCACCGCCGCTCCGGCCCCGGCACCCGCACTCGTAGCAACGCACAAACCGGGGGCGGCGCCGACCTGCACAAACCGCCAGTAGAATCTGCACACGTGACTGCTGTGTCTGCGAAGCCTCGCATCCCCAATGTCCTGGCCGGCCGCTACGCCTCTACGGAGCTGGCTGTCCTCTGGTCCCCCGAGCAGAAGGTGAAGCTGGAACGTCAGCTGTGGCTGGCGGTGCTGCGCGCCCAGAAGGACCTCGGGATCGAGGTACCCGACGCGGCCCTCGCAGATTACGAGCGCGTCATCGATCAGGTCGACCTGGCCTCGATCGCGGAGCGCGAGAAGGTGACCCGGCACGACGTCAAGGCCCGCATCGAGGAGTTCAACGCCCTCGCCGGCCACGAGCAGGTCCACAAGGGAATGACCTCCCGGGACCTGACGGAGAACGTCGAGCAGCTCCAGATCCGGCTGTCGCTGGAACTGATGCGCGATCGCACGGTGGCAGTCCTGGCCCGGCTGGGCAGGCTCTCCGGTGAGTACCGCGAACTGGTCATCGCGGGCCGGTCCCACAATGTCGCGGCGCAGGCCACGACCCTCGGAAAGCGATTCGCATCGGCGGCGGACGAGCTGCTGGTGGCCTACGGGCGCCTCGAGGACCTGCTGGGCCGTTACCCGCTCCGCGGGATCAAGGGCCCCGTCGGCACCGCCCAGGACATGCTCGACCTGCTGGGCGGAGACGCCGGGAAGCTCGCCGAGCTGGAGCAGCGCATCGCCGGGCACCTCGGCTTCGCACAGGCCTTCACTTCGGTCGGCCAGGTCTACCCCCGCTCGCTCGACTACGACGTGGTGACCGCGCTGGTACAGCTGGCCGCGGCGCCTTCCTCCGTCGCGAAGACCATTCGGCTGATGGCCGGCCACGAACTGGTGACCGAGGGCTTCAAGCCGGGCCAGGTCGGCTCGTCCGCCATGCCGCACAAGATGAACACCCGCTCGTGCGAGCGCGTCAACGGCCTGATGGTCATTCTTCGGGGTTACGCGTCGATGACCGGTGAGCTGGCGGGCGACCAGTGGAACGAGGGCGATGTGTCCTGCTCCGTGGTCCGCCGGGTGGCCCTGCCGGACGCCTTCTTCGCATTCGACGGTCTGGTGGAGACCTTCCTCACGGTGCTCGACGAGTTCGGCGCTTTCCCCGCCGTGGTCGCTCGCGAGCTGGACCGCTACCTGCCCTTCCTCGCCACGACCAAGGTGCTGATGGGCGCGGTTCGCGCCGGTGTCGGCCGTGAGGTCGCCCACGAGGCCATCAAGGAGAACGCGGTCGCCTCCGCTCTCGCCATGCGTGAGCAGGGCACGGAGCGCAACGAGCTGCTGGACAAGCTGGCGGCGGACAAGCGCATCCCGCTCGACCGCGCGCAGTTGGATGAGCTCATGGCCGACAAACTCTCCTTCACCGGTGCGGCGGGCGACCAGGTGACCGCCCTGATCGGCCGGATCGAGGAGATCACCAAGCAGCACCCGGAGGCGGCCGGTTACACGCCGGGCTCGATCCTCTGATGCGCCGGGCCACCGGCCGATGACACCCGAAGAGCTCCTGGCCGCCCGTGACCGCATCGTTCCCGATGTGATCGCGGGCGGCCTGCGCGTACTGTTCTGCGGCATCAACCCAAGCCTGATGACAGGTGCCACGGGTCACCACTTCGCCTTTCCCGGTAATCGCTTCTGGCCGGTCCTTCATCGGTCGGGATTCACTCCACGGCAGCTCAAGCCCTGCGAACAGTCCGAACTGCTCCGCCATGGGCTGGGCATCACCAACGTGGTCGCCAGGGCCACGGCCCGGGCCGACGAGCTGTCTGCGGAGGAATTTCGCGCTGGGGGCCGGATCCTCACCGCGAAGGTCGAGGAACTGCGCCCCCGATGGCTGGCCGTCGTCGGCATCACGGCCTACCGGACGGCATTCGGCGAGCGTCAGGCGCGCATCGGACCGCAGGAACGGCAGATCGGCGGGGCCTCCGTCTGGGCGCTGCCCAACCCGAGCGGGCTCAACGCCCACTGGACCGTGAGCTCCATGGCCGACGAGTACGGACGCCTCCGCTCAGCCGTCGACTCGGATGCCTCGATCCCGACTCCTGAGCCGTGAGCCTTGAGCCGTGAGCCTTGAGCCGTTAGCCCTGACTACGGAACAGGGCTCGTCGGCTGTACCTCCACTTCGCCCCTCCGCCCACCGCCACTTCGCCCCGTCGCCCCGTCGCCCCGTCGCCCCGTCGCCCCAGGACAGGGTTCAGGGAGGATCGATCTCGGTCACCACCACGCTGAGCTCGCACCCCGGGCCTTCTTCCTCCAGGTACAGCGCGAGGGCGATCCACCGAGCCTCGATATGCCAGAGCCGGAGGTACTCGCACCCGGCAACGGTGTCGGCCCACGGGTCAGGTATGTCCTCACCCGACATCATTCGCTCCTGCGCACTCCACAGGCTGATCAGCTGCGGGTCTCCCCAGCGTGCGCCAAGCACGGTGATCAGCGCCTCGTGCTCCGCCAAGCACTGTGCACGGTGCTCCAGCCGTCCCGCCTCGTCGTCGTCCCAGTGATCGTCGTCGGCGTGCAGGTACGCCGTGTGATAGCCGGGCCCGCTGACTCCCGACCCCGACCGGATGCGATCCGCGGGAAACTCTCGGGTGCGCATCCCGTCGATGAGGCGGAGGTGATGTGCGGTGGTCATGCCGTCAGTAAACCGTCCGGCACTGACAACGAAAGCCTCGCCCTGCACTTTGAGCGGTTTTCAGCCACTGTTCAGGCCTTCCGCCTGGGAGATGCCCTCCGCCCCCTGGAGACACGCCTCACCGAAGCCCTCGCCAAGTCAACGGTGACGTGCTGCGAACGGCACCCCCGGTGTCCGTGTGCTGCACGTCCTTCCGGTCGTTCCCGGCCGTGCCGATGGGCGTGACCTCGAAGCTCGGCATGGGACGGGTCTGCCTCCTCGGTCAGCGCTGTGCCATGGGGCTGACATATCCGATCCACCGGCCCCCCGCTTAGTGGTCTGCGCCGTAAGTCCTTCGGGGGTGGATCAGATGGTGGGGCCGGCAGAGGATTCTTCTGGGTGATCGGCGGTGTGCCCGTCGAGCCTGGCCAGCAGATCGTCCAGGTCGGAAGTGGTGAACTTCCACTGGAACGGCTGTGCCGTGGCGTTGTAGCGGTCTTCGAAGGCTCGGAGCCGGTCCGCGACCTGCTTCAGGTCGGTGAAGTCGTTGGGCGTCACGACCTTGCGCTGCACGACGGAGAAGAAGATCTCCACTTGGTTCAACCAGGAGGCGTGGACGGGGGTGTGCACGAGCACAGCGTTCGGAAACGCCGCGGTCAGCCGGGCGGCGGCCTTCTTCCCCCGGCGCGAGGAGCCGTTTGTCCACGACCCAGAACACGCGCTTCGCGCTCGCGTACGGTTCCTGGCTCATGACCTGGGAGACCAGGTTCATGAACGGGACGATGCCGGTGCGCTCCTCGGTGCGGCCGAACACCTTCGCGGCATGGACGTCGTAGGCGGCCAGGTAGGCCAGCGCGCCGCCGCGCTTGTACGTGTGATTGACGCGCATCATTCTGGCTTGGCCGGGCGCCAAGGTCGGATGGCAACGACAGCGGGCCTGAACGGAGGTCTTCTCATCGGCGGAGATGAGGTACTCGTCCGCGCCCAGCAGCTCGCCCTCGAAGGTACGGGCGTAAAGATCCAAGACCCGCTGGGCCTTGGGCCGGAAGTCGGGGTCCGTGATGAAGATCCAGGACTGGTACTGGCAGGGCTTGATCGCGTCTTCGCGCAGCCAACGGCGCACCGTGGACGCGGAGACGGTCGCGGTGATGCCCCGCGCGCGGTGAGCTCGGCGGCCAGCTCCGGACACGACCAGCGGGAGAGTGGGATATCGCTCTCCACGGGGAGTTGGCAGGCCAGCGCCTTGGCCTCAGCGACCTGCACTGGAGAGAACCGGGCAGGGCGTCCAGACCGTTTGCGGTCGGCCAGGGCTGGCAGACCACCATGGGCGAACCGGCCACGCCAGGTTCGGACCGTGTCCACGTGCAGGTGGGTCTCGTCGGCGATCCTGGCATTACCCCGACCACGGGCAGCGAGAAGGACGACCGCAGCACGTTGCCGGGCTTGGTGTGGAGTCTTGCGGCCGTAAGCCATCTTCTTGAGTCGGTGGCGCTCGGCGGCGGTCAGCACCACCGCCACGGCGGCGCGTATGGGCAAGTATCTGTCTCCTGGGGCCTGCGGCAGGCCGATGAGGCCGAGCATTTTCGACTGGTCCCCTTCCTGTCCCCTCCATTGGACCTTGAAGGGGGACAGGAAGACCGGGCTGGGGGTCCACGTATAGCGGGCCGACGATTCTCACGGCGGCCCGTCATGATCGTTGAACGTCCGTCAGCACCGAGCAGGCAGCCGGATTCCTGCCCGGGCGTCTCGCGTGTCACCGAGAATCGGAGGCGCTCACGCGGCGGACCGGACCTCGATCGCGTGGCTGAGGACGGACTGCTCAGCGTCGGGGAGCCGACGTTCGGCGTGGAGCATGCGCAGGGCAGTGGTGATGCGTTCGTTGTCCTCGGGTGTGCCGAGGCTGCCCATGTACGGAGGCAGCAGCAGACTCAGAGCTTCGAGGTCCGTGCGTGCGCAGAGTCGGGTGAGGAGTTCGCCGACCGGGTCCTCGTGATGCTGTGGTGCGGACAGGGTGGTGGCGCGCAGTCCTGCGGCGATGCGGTAGCGGAGCCATTGGTTGTGGGGGCCGGCCGGGACCGCGTTGAGGTGCTTGGCCGCGGACTCGAAGTACTCGCGGGCCTTGTCGATCTGGCCCAGGTCCCGGTGGGCTCGGGCCATGTTGCCGTGAAGTGAGGCGTAGAAGCCGCGGACACGGTCGTCTCCGACCTTGTCGGCCCGGTTCAGGCACTCCTGGTTCCAGTGCAGGGTCTCCTGCGGGGTCGGCTGATGCCGGGCGAGGTAGTGCGCGGCGATGCAGGCGTCGTAGTCGTCCTCGGCTGCGTCCCATGCTTGGAGGAACAAGTCCCGTGCTTGGGCATCGCGTCCTTCGGTCTCGGCCTGCATGCCCTGCACGCACAGCTGCACGACGACGTTCTCGGGGTCGGTCACGGTTCTCCTGGAGGTGATGGGGGTGCGGTGTTGCGACGGAGTCAGCTGGAGGTTTTCAGAGCCACCGGCATGACCAGAGTGGTGAAGCTGCCCTGGTCTGCGGAACGCACCACAACAGGACGGTCTGTGGCGGAGATCTCCAACAGGACGTCGGGCCCGACGCTGGCTTCCAGCGCGGGAGCCAGGACGGCAGGGTCGAAACCGATCCGCTGCGGCAGTTCTTCATGGCAGATCGCAGGCAGGGTGGCGGGATGGGAGTGATCGGCCAGAGAGACGACCAGCTCATCGTCGGCGAAGCTCACAGCGATGCGGGCAGCGTCGCCACGGCTGTTGACCGCGTCGCGAAGGGCCAGGCGATCCACGATCACGCGGTATTCGGTCGGGGGCAGAGCCGAGAGCATCTCGCGGTAGGAAGGAAACGGGGCATCGACCGTCGCCAGGACGCGGGACTGTGTCGCGCTGCGTGCTCGGGTGCCGTCCGGTCCGACCTGGATGGTGACTTGATGGACTCGCGCCGCCCATTGACCGAACTCGATCAGGTCAGTCGCGTGCATCAGCAGATGGCAGGGTCCTCCGTCGAGCGCCGCCGGCTTCAGGACGCGCATCGACAGGCGATAGCGATCGGTGGCTACCAGACGAACCTCGCCGTCATCGATCTCGATGAGGACGCAGCCAAGCGCAGGATGCTCCTCGTCGGAAGCCGCGGCCGACACCACCTGGCGTACAGCGCTGGCGAACTCCACGCCGTCGATTCTCGCTTCCGTCGTACTACTTGCAGTACGGAGGGATTGCAGAGCCACTGCGACGGCGGCCTTGGCGGTCTGCGTCTGGTCCCGCATCCTCTCCAAGTGCCGTTCCAGTACCTCTCGGCCCTCGCGCTCGGGCCCGTCGAGCACCACGGTGACTTCGGCCAGCGGCAGCCCCGCTTCCCGCAG
The DNA here is from genome assembly GCF_036195045.1 of Streptomyces sp. NBC_00236. Classification (NCBI taxonomy): domain Bacteria; kingdom Bacillati; phylum Actinomycetota; class Actinomycetes; order Kitasatosporales; family Streptomycetaceae; genus Streptomyces; species Streptomyces sp. NBC_00236. The sequence continues at coordinate 815,383 of NZ_CP108100.1, forward strand.
ACCGCGCAGGAGAACGGCACGGGCCTCCTGCGCGGGGCTGTAGAACCGGTATCCGGTCGCCCCATCGACCCTCGTCGGCCGCAGAACGCGGCTGTCGTCGTAGAAACGCAGGGCGCTCGGAGCGAGGCCGACTCGCCGCGCGAAGGCGCTGATGCTCAGTAGTTCCGTGCTGCCGTCCATGGACCCGATTGTTGACCTTCATCCAACTTGAAGGTCAACTCGCTCTTTGGTCGGGTTCCACGCCACCACGCGGCACGGGAGCTCCCTCAGCGTCAACCCCCGAAGGACTTCCAAACTCGACCACTTAGCGTCACGCCCTGCAGTCACCTCCGGCGCATCCTTCCAGGGCCACGTCCTACGTATCTCTCCAAGGGCCAGGCCCCAGCGATCTCCCCGGGCTCACTTCGTCCTAGGCATCCCGGCGTCGCAGTGCCCACCAGCCGGCGACCAACGTCGCCCCCGCCCATGCTGCGGTCACGGCAAGCCCAGCCCAGGGCCCGATGCTGCCGTCCGGATGCTGGTGCAGCACCAACTGGCCGGCCCGGTCGGGAAGATAGTCGGCCACGCCACCCGCGATGTCGCCGACGACGAACGAGACGATCAGGATGAAGGGAATGAGCAGGCTGAGCACGGCAACGGCGCTTCGCAACAGAACGGTCAGCCCAGCGGCGAAGAGAGTCATCAGAGCGAGATATATGCCGCTGCCGAAAGCCGCCCTCAGCGCGCCCGGTTCACCCAGCCCGATGGCATAGTCCCCCATGAACAGTTGCCCGACGAGGAATGAGCTGAAGCTGGTGACCAGCCCAACGGCCAGAGCTGCGCTTCCGATGAGCGACATCTTGACCGTGTAGAACAGAGTGCGGCGCGGAACCGCAGCCAGCGACAGACGCAGCGCACCGTTGACGTATTCGGACGAGATCGCTGTGGCTCCGAAGCTGATGGCCGCGATCTGACCGAAGTTCAGCGCGTAGAAGGCACCGAAGACAAGATCCGCGTCCGCGTTGTCCGCCTCGGCCTGGCCGACGGTGGCGAAGCTGAGGACCGTGACGGCCATGGTGGCGAGGAAGACCGCCGTCAGGGATCCGGCGACGGAGCGCACCGATCTGATCTTGATCCACTCGGAGCGCAGAACTGCGGTGGCCGTCATGTTCCAACCTCCTGTCGGGTGGTGCGGGTATCAGCTGCGGACTCGAACTCCGCGGCCCCCGCGGTGAGATCCAGGTAGGCCTGTTCCAGCGTGGCCTGTTCGTCCATGAGCTGGAGAACAGGAATGCCTTCCGCGGCAGCGAGGGCACCGATCTCGGCCGCTCTCACCGCCTCGACGGTCCAGCGCCCGTCCTCGCCCTGCTCGGCCCGGAGTCCCTTGCGTGCCAAGGCCTCGCTGAACCGGGGCGATTCGGCCGTGTCCACCCTTACTCGCACCCGGGGCCGGCTCCGGGAGTGGAGGAACTCCCGCATCGGCATGTCGACGAGCAGCCGGCCCTGTCCGAGGACGATCAGATGGTCGGCGAACGACGATGTCTCGTTCATCAAGTGGCTGGAGACCAGCACGGTGCGGCCCTCCCGCGCCATCCGCTTCATCAACTCCCGGACCCAGATGATGCCTTCCGGATCCAGTCCGTTCGACGGCTCGTCGAGCATGATCACCTCCGGGTCGCCGAGCAGTGCCGCCGCTATGCCGAGGCGCTGGCGCATACCGAGGGAGAACGTCTTGACCCGTCGGCCCCCGACGCGACCGAGTCCGGCCTCCTCCAGTACTTCCTCGACCCGTGCCCGTCCCAGGCCATTGCTCGTGGCCAGGGTGAGCAGGTGGTCGCGCGCCGACCGCGAGCCGTGGGCGGCCTGCGCGTCGAGCAGCACGCCGACGCGACGAAGCGGATCGTTCAGAGCCTCATATGCGCGCCCGCCGATCGTGGCGGTGCCGGCCGTGGGCCGGTCCAGGCCGAGGACCAGCCGCATGGTGGTGGACTTGCCCGCCCCGTTCGGTCCGAGGAAACCGGTGACCCGGCCGGGCCGCACGCTGAACGTGAGTCGGTCCACGGCGCGGGTCGCACCGTAGTCCTTGGTGAGCTCATTGACGTCGATACTGGTCATGTCCTCAGCCTGGCCGCAGCGCCGGCAGCGGTCCTCCCCCGCCGGTGTGGATCATCTCCCTCGCTCGGGGGAGCCGCCGCGCAGAGCTCGCTGGCACGATGGCAGCATGTCCCGCTTCCTCCGCCCGTTGACCACGCCGGTCACCTACACCCGGTGGCTGCATCTGCTCCTGCCCGGCGCCGCTGTGAGTGTCTGGCTGTTCATATCGACGGACACTCCCTGGGTGCCCGTCGTCCTCGCGGCCCTGGTCGGGCTGATCCCCGGAATGCGCCTGGCCGAGGGGGTCCAGGCACAACTGCTGCTCACCCCCGAGGAGCGGGGTGAACCGGGGGCATCGATTTCCGTCGCTCCCTCCACGTCGTGGTCCGAGCGGTGGCGGACGTCCCTCTGGCTGGAGGTGCGCCTGCTCTGTGCCGCGCTGGCCGGCATGGCGACGGTGTGGCTGTCGGCCACGTCGGTCGATCTCATCCGCTCGGCGGTGGGTTCCAAACCGAGCGCCGATTGGTTCGCCGCCGGGCTGGGCACGCACTGGTGGGCCGCGCTCCTCGCTCCGGTTCCCCTGGTGATGCTGCTCGCCATCATCGTGAGCTGCGGGGAGCTCATCACCGCGGCAGCCCGCTGGCTGCTCGGGCCGACCCCGAAACAGCGGATGACCGCGTTGGAGGAGCGCACGGAGCAGCTGCTCGAACGCAACCGGATAGCGCGCGAGCTCCACGATTCGATCGGGCATGCCCTGACGGTCGCCGTCGTTCAGGCAGGTGCCGCCCGGGCGGCACACGACCCGGAGTTCACCGAGCGGGCACTGTCGGCAATCGAGGAGACGGGCCGTGACGCGCTGGACGATCTGGAACGAGTGCTGAGAGTGCTCCGCGAATCGGGTGAGCCGTCGGGTCGACAGCCGTCGCTGAGCGAGGCGGACCGTCTGCTGGACTCGGCGCGCGGGTCGGGAGCCGAGGTCGATGCTGACCTGTCCGGCCCCCTGGAACAGGTACCGGCGTCGGTGTCCCGCGAGGGCTATCGCATTCTCCAGGAGGCCCTCACCAATGTTCTGCGCCATGCCGGATCTGTCGCGGTCCGGGTCCGCATCACCGTCGCGGATGGCCGGCTGGAGCTGGAAGTGACGAATCCGCTCATGGGTTCGACGGATGCCGCGCTCGCGGGCTCGGCCGATACCGCGGGGGGCGGCAGCGGGCTGCGGGGCATCAGGGAGAGAGCCGCGCTGCTGGGCGGCAGTGCCAGGACCGGGCCGTACAGGGGGGAATGGATGGTGCACGCGAGCCTTCCTCTGTACCGCATACGCTGACCGGATGCCGGTTACCGTTCTTCTCGTCGACGACGAGCCCCTGGTCCGCGCGGGACTGCGCGCAGTTCTGGAAGCCCAGCCCGACATCGAGGTGGTCGGTGAGGCGGGCGACGGCGCCGCGGTGATCCCGTTGGTGCGTCAGCTGCGGCCCGATGTGGTGGCGATGGACGTCCGGATGCCGCTCATGGACGGCATCGAGGCGACTCGGGTGGTACTGCGGACCGTGCCCGATCCGCCGAAGATCCTGGTGGTGACGACGTTCGAGAACGACGAGTACGTCTACGAGGCGTTGCGGGCCGGCGCGGACGGATTTCTCCTCAAGCGGGCCCGGCCGGCCGAGATCGTGCACGCGGTGCGCCTGGTGGCGGAGGGCGAGTCCTTGCTGTTCCCCGCCGCGGTCCGGCAGCTGGCAGCCGAATACGGTACGAACAAGGCGCGGGAGGTCATGGAGCGGGCTTCCCTCACCGAGCGCGAGGAGGCTGTGCTGCGCCTGATGGCCCGCGGGCTGTCCAATGCCGAGATCGCGGCCCGGCTCGTGGTGGGCGTCGAGACGGTGAAGTCCCATGTCAGCGCCGTGCTGGCGAAGTTGGGTGCCCGGGACCGCACCCAGGCGGTCATCGCCGCCTACGAGTCCGGATTCGTCGCTCCGAGCTGATTCCGGGCGTTCCCGGACTGCCTCGTCGCCCACGGTCGCCCAGCCTCCGGGCAGCGAGTACGATCCGCCTGACATGCGCACGAGCTGGGAGGACACACCGTGGGCCGGCTGACCGGTGGGGACCCGTCGTTGCTGCGACGGATCAATTCCGCGGTGGTGCTGCACGCCCTCCGGGGTGCGGAATCCCCGACCCTTACGGACCTGACCCGGATCACGGGTCTGTCCCGGCCCACGGTCGAGGGCGTCGTGGAGGGACTGTTCGAGGCCGGCCTGGTCGTCGAGTCGGCCCCGGACGGGGCCGAGGCGCGGCGTCAAGGGCGTCCGGCCCGCCGGTTCCGGTTCCGGGCCGAGGCGGGACACCTCCTGGGCATCGAGATCGGCCCGCATCGGGTCTCGGCGTTGTTGTCGGGGCTGGACGGCCGGATCATCGGCGCCGGCTCGCGCGAGGTGTCGGAGACCGCCTGTGCGGACGACCGCCTCGACAGGGTGCGGACCGTGGTCGCCGACGTGCTCAGGCGGACCGGCGTGGCCCGCAGCAGTCTGCGGGCGGTCGGCGTGGGCAGCCCCGGCATCGTGGAGGCCGACGGCACCGTCCGGCTCGGGACCGCGCTGCCGGACTGGACGGGGCTGGCGCTCGGTGAGCGTCTGAGGCGCTCGTTCCGCTGCCCCGTGCTCGTGGAGAACGATGCGAACGCGGCGGCGGTCGCGGAGCACTGGAAGGGTGCGGCCACGGAGTCCGACGACATCGTGTTCGTGCTGGCGGGTCTGAGCCCCGGCGCGGGTTCTCTCATCGGCGGACGACTGCACCGCGGTTTCGGCGGCGCGGCCGGCGAGATCGGTGCCTTGCATCTCCTCGGCCGTGACGTCACGCCGGAAAGACTGCTGTCAACGACGGACACGCCGCTGGACCCGCTCGACGAACACGCGGTCGCCGCTGTGTTCGCCAAGGCACGGCGCGGTGACGAGCAGGCCCAGGCCGCTGTCGAACGGTTCATCCAGCGTCTGGTGCACGACGTTGCGGCGCTGGTCCTGGCGCTCGATCCGGAGCTGGTGGTCATCGGCGGCTGGGCCGCCGGGCTGGACGGGGTGCTGGATCCGCTCCGCGGTGAGCTGGCCCGTTACTGCCTGCGGCCTCCTCGGGTCGCCCTGTCGCTCCTCGGCGAGGCCGCCGTGGCCACGGGTGCACTGCGACTGGCGCTCGACCATGTGGAGGAGCAGCTCTTCGCCGTGGAGGGAACGGTGACGGCCCGCCGCTGAAGGCGACGGGCCGTTCGGTGCACGCCGGGGCGCGCGGTCATCCGGTCAGGATGCCTGCTGGGCCCGGTCGTCGTGGCTGATCTCCAGATCGCCCGAGTCGCCGAAGGTGAGGCGGCAGGTGTCGGCCCGGTACGTGGCGACGGAGACGGCGGCTGTGCCGCCGGCCGCGAGGTAGCGGGTCGTCACGACGAGGACAGGGGCGCCGGGGAGCCGGTCGAGCTCCTTGGCGTCGTCCGCGCGCGCCGAGCCGAGCTCCACGGAACGGTCCTGACCGTCGAGGCCGAGCCGGTGCAGTTCACGTACGACACTGCGGGCCCTGGCGGGACCGGACGGGGTCTCTATCGCCGAGAGATCCGGAACGGAGGCCGCCGGTACGTACAACAGCTCCGCCGCGACCGCCTGTCCGTGCGTGAGGCGGATCCTGCGCACGATGTGAACGGGCTCGTCACCTGCCACGTCGAGCATCCCGGCCACGGCGGCCGGTGCGGCTGCCGTCCTGCAGTCGACCGACTGCCAGGCCTCGCCCGCACCGCCCCCGGTCCAGTCGTGCTGAGCGGTGGAGACGGCGACTCCCACGCGCGGCGGAGCGACGGTGGTGCCCACTCCTCGGCGGCGTTGCAGCCTGCCTTCGAGTTCGAGCTGTTCAAGGGCCTGCCGGAGCGTGGCCCGGGCGACGCCGAACCGGGCGGCGAGCTCGCGCTCGTTGGGAAGAATCTCCCCCACCGCAAAGTCCGAGTCGAGTGCCTCACTGAGCACGGTCTTGAGGTGCCAGTACTTCGGCTCCTGCACCGATTCCAGCTGCGTGGTCCCCACCCTGTCCTCCGCAATCGCCCAGCGGCTTTTCCGCGACGTTATTTATTAAAGGTTCCTGTCTTAACGTTGAGACCATAGGACGGCGCACCCCCTTGGTCAAGACCAATCCTCGGGCCACGGGGCCGCGAAGCGGCGATCCGCCGTGCAGCGTTCACAGGACGTTCGCGGAAGGCGGGGCGCAGACAGCACAAAGCCCCACGTCCGGGAGGGTGCGTGGGGCTCGACCGGCCGACTGGTCGACCATCCGGTGCGGGCGGCCGGAAAGGGCGTGCGGGAGAACCGGCGGATCGATCACTCGGCAAGCGACACGAGGATCTCATCAGCATTAAGGGCGATATGCGCATATCGGCCGCCTCCGTCCAGGCATCCATCCGGCATACGAGGGGCCGGCCGACCTGTCGCCGCACATCCAGCTCACCGCCCCACCCATCTGTCCAGTTCGCTCCCCCGCCCTCTTGAACTACAAGCTACCTGGCGGTAATTGTTGCTGACGGAATGTCTAAGCCGCTTGGCACGGACCCCTCGTGCCGCCTCACCCGGGAGCAACCCCATGGCCACCACGGTTCCGTTCACCGTCGAGTCACCCCGAGGACCGCGGACCGTGTCCGTGGCGTACGAGCGGTCGGGTGCCGGTGAGCCGCTGCTGCTGCTCCACGGAATCGGCCACCACCGTCAGGCCTGGGACCCCGTGATCCCGGTCCTGGCCCTGGAACGGGATGTCATCGCCGTGGACCTGCCCGGCTTCGGCGCCTCTCCGGGTTTGCCCGATGACGTGGCGTACGACCTGACGACCGTGGCGCCGCTGCTCGGGAGCTTCTGCGAGGCGATCGGGGTGGACCGCCCCCACGTGGCGGGCAACTCGCTCGGCGGCCTGCTGGCGCTGGAGCTGGGCCGCGAGAAACTCGTACGCTCGGTGACCGCGCTCTCGCCCGCCGGTTTCTGGACGGATCCCGAGCGCCGGTACGCGTTCGGAACCCTCCGCGCCATGCGGCTCGCTGCGGAGTCGATGCCGCTGCCTCTCATCGAGCGCCTGTCCCGTAGCGCCGCCGGTCGCACCGTCCTGACCAGCACCATCTATGCCCGGCCCGGACGGCGCGCACCGGAGGCGGCCGTGTCCGAGACCCTCGCCCTGCGACGGGCGACCGGTTTCCACCGGACCCTGGCCGCCGGCAGGAGCGTCCGGTTCGCCGACGACGTGCCGGGGCTACCGGTGACCATCGCCTGGGGCGGCCATGACCGGCTCCTCCTGCGACGCCAGGGCATCCGGGCCAAGCACACCGTCCCCGGCGCCCGGCTGGTCCGGCTTCCCGGCTGCGGTCACGTCCCGATGAACGACGACCCGGCTCTGGTGGCGCGGGTGATTCTCGACACCAGCCGCTGAATCCGCCACCCGCTCGCGGCCCCGCCGGCTCAGGACCCCCGAGCCGATCGCCACGCCGGCCCCGACCAGGCAGCTGCCCGCCGCCTGCGCGATGCCGTACGAACCGGAACCGACGAGCGGGGCGGTGAGCGCGGCGGCGACGGGGATCAGCCCGAGGAACAGCGTGGCGCGCTCCGCTCCGATGCGCTGCATCCCGCGGTACCAGCAGACGAAACCGATCACCGTGACCACAGCCGCCTGCCAGAGCAGCGCGACCGCCTCGCCGGTCGTCGGAACCCGCACGAATCCCGCACCGTCGACCAGCAGCCCCAGGACCGTGGACTCCGCCGCGGCGATCGCGCACACCGTGGCGGAGAGCAGCTTGGGTCCCAGCGGACGCAGCACCGGCACGGCGATGACCGCGAAGCCCACCTCGCCGGCCAGCGCACCGACGGAGAAGACGATGCCGGCCGTGTCGGTCTGCCCCCAGCCCTGAACGGTGAACGCGCCGACCGCGACCAGCGCCGCGGCGCTGATAACGGCGCGGGTCGGCCTGCGCCCGGCCGCCAGGGGCACGAGGACGGCTACGAGGATCGGTGCGCATCCGACGAACACGCCCGGAACAGCCGGCTCCGCGGACCGTTCGGCCGCCAGAACGGCGAGGTTGAAGCCGACCATTCCCACAGCGGCGAGCAGGGCCAGCCTGCCCCACTGCCTGGCGGTGAGCCCACGGAGCACGTCGGCCGGCCGGGGCTCACCGGCCCGGTTCAACAGCGGCAGGAGCAGCAGGGCGGCGAGGCCGTAGCGCAGCGCCTGACCGCCGGCGTACGGATAGTCGCCGAGGACACTGTTGGCGGTGAAGGAGGCACCTACGAGGACGGAGGCGAAGGCGGCGAGAGACGCGCCACGCAGATAGGTCACATTCATGGCTTCGACGCTAGGCCGCTGGACGGCCCGGTTTAAGGTCCACATTTATGACGTCTTCGGGGACCACTTCGACGCCCGGTACGGACGGCGGTGCGCGGGAGTCCGTCTCGGCCGCCTGGGAACTGCTCCTCCCGGCCGCTTCGGCACCGGCCCGCGGGCGCGGACGGGCGCTGCAGTCCGCGCTGCGGGAGGCGGTCCGTTCCGGCCGTCTGGCGCCAGGGACCCGGCTGCCGTCGACCCGCGCGCTCGCCGCGGACCTCGGCGTCTCGCGCGGCCTGGTCACCGAGGCCTACGAACAGCTGACCGCCGAGAGCTATCTGCGCAGCGGGCACGGGGCGGGGACATGGGTGAGCGGGTCGGTGCGGGCGGCCAGGGGCGGCGCCCGCGATCTCGCTCCCCGCGCCCCCGGCACACGCGTCGACTTCCGGCCGGGCACGCCGGACCTCTCGCTCTTCCCGCGCGGCGCCTGGGCCGCCACCCATCGTTCGGTTCTCGGCCGGCTGCCGCACAGCGCACTGGGTTATCCGGACCCGCGCGGGCTGCCGGAGCTGCGTGACGCGCTGGCCGCGCTGCTGACACGGCGCCGCGGGGTGGTGGCCGACCCGGAGCGCCTGCTGGTCTGCTCCGGCGTCGCCCAGGCAAGCACCCTGCTCGGCTTCGTCCTGCACGGACGCGGACTGACCACCGTCGGTGTCGAGGATCCCGGGAGCCCGGAGCACGCCGCCCTCTTCTCGTCGGCGGGGCTTGCCACGGCGCGACTGCCGCTCGATGACGAAGGACTGTCGATGGGGCACCTCGTGCGCTCCGGCGTGCGAGCCGTCGTGACCACTCCGGCCCATCAGTTCCCCACCGGAATCGCGTACTCCGCCGCTCGTCGCAGCCGGCTTCTGGACTGGGCCAGGGAGACGGACGGCGTGATCGTGGAGGACGACTACGACGGCGACTTCCGCTACGACCGCGCCCCCGTCGGCGCCCTCCAGGGCCTCGACCCCGAGCATGTCGCGTACACCGGCTCGGTGAGCAAGTCCCTGGCGCCCGGTCTGCGGCTCGGCTGGCTCCTGGCACCGGCATCGATGACGGACGAGATCGTCGACCGCAAGCGGACCATGGACATGGGCAATCCCGCCGTCGACCAGGCGGTGCTCGCCGACTTCATCGTCCGGGGCGGCTACGACCGGCAGTTGCGCCGCTGTCAGCGCGCCTACCGGGAGCGTCGTGACGTCCTGACGACCGCGCTCGCCGAGCACTTCCCGGGCGCCGAGGTCAGCGGTATCGCGGCGGGACTGCACGTCATCGCCCGACTGCCCGAACGGTACGGCCCCGAAGCCGAGTTCGTGAGCCGCGCGGCGGAGGCCGGAATCGCTTTGCGGCCCCTCGACGACTGCCGCGACGTACGGTCCGCCGACGCCTCGGTGAGCCTGGTGATCGGCTACGCACACCTGCCGCCGGCGGACATCGCACACGGTGTCCGTCTGCTCGCAGCATGCCGGCGGAGCAGAGGCTGAACGGACTGCCGGGCGGAGCGGAGGCTGAACGGACTGCTGGGCGGAACGGAGGCTGAACGGACTGCTGGGCGGAACGGAAGCTGAACGGACTGCTGGGCGGAACGGAAGCTGAACGGGCTGCCGGGCGGCGGGGGCGAACTCCGGTGGCGGACGCCGAACGGACTCCCGATCGGCCAAGGGCGGCCTGCCGGGCAGGCGGGCCCCGGTATTCACCTGGTGTTGGTGTGTCCGCCTCCGTCGGGCGCGAGGGTGGCCCGGTCGCTCAGCAGTCCGTACGTCCGACCCGCCGGAGGCCTCCCGATGCCGTACCGTCCGCGAATCCCGTCCCCCGACCGCCGTACCGTGCTGCGCGGTTCGCTGGTGGCCACGGCCGCTCTCGCCCTCCCCGCGGCGGGTGCGGCCGCTCCGGCCTTCGCGCGGTCCGGCCGTCCCGATGCGGCCTGGGGTGTGCAGGTCGGTGATGTCACCTCGTCCTCGGCTCTGGTCTGGGTACGTTCCGACCGGCCGGCCAGGATGGTGGTCGAGACGTCGGCGACCGAGTCGTTCCGGCGCGCCCGCACCTGGCACGGCCCGCTGCTGGGTGCGGGGACGGACTTCACCGGAACGACGCCCCTGTACGGGCTGCCGCCCGGCGAGCAGGTGCACTACCGGGTGACGCTCGCCGCCCCGGACGACCCCCGCCGTACCGGCGAACCGGTGTACGGCACGTTCCGGACCGCGTCCGCACGCCGCCGCGACGGTGTGCGGTTCCTGTGGTCCGGCGACATCGCGGGCCAGGGATGGGGCATCAACCCGGACATCGGGGGTTACCGGGTCTACGACGAGATGCGCCGCCTCGACTGACCCCGACTTCTTCCTCTGCAGCGGGGACAACATCTACGCGGACGGGGTCATCGAGCCGAGTGTGACGCTGCCCGACGGGCGTGTCTGGCACAACGTCACCACCGAGGAGAAGGCGAAGGTCGCCGAGACACTCGCCGAGTACCGGGGGAACTTCCGCTACAACCTGCTGGACGACAACCTCCGCAGGTTCAACGCACAGGTGCCGTCGGTGATCCAGTGGGACGACCACGAGGTGCGCAACAACTGGTACCCCGGGCAGATCCTCGACGACGCCCGGTACACCGAGAAGAACGTGGACGTGCTGGCGGCACGCTCGACGCAGGCGTTCGGGGAGTACTTCCCGGTGTCGGCCCCGCACGGCTCAGCGGGCGGCGGCAGGGTCCACCGGGTGGTGCGGCACGGCCCGCTGCTCGACCTGTTCGTCCTGGACATGCGGACGTTCCGCAACGCCAACTCCCCCGGCCGGCGGCCCGACGACACCACCGGAATCCTCGGCGCCGAGCAGTTGGCCTGGCTCAAGAGGGAGCTGTCGAAGTCCCGGGCGGTGTGGAAGGTGATCGCCGCGGACATGCCGCTGGGACTGGTGGTCGCCGACGGCGCGACGAACTTCGAGGCCGTGGCGCAGGGCGACCCCGGGGCCCCGCTCGGCCGCGAACTGCAGATCGCCGAACTCCTGCGGTTCATCAAGCACCGCAGGATCACCGGCACGGTGTGGCTGACGGCGGACGTGCACTACACATCAGCCCAGCACTATGCCCCCGAGCGGGCGGCGTTCAAGGACTTCGCACCGTTCTGGGAGTTCGTCACGGGACCGCTGGCGGCCGGCCAGTTCCCCTCGAACGCGCTCGACGGCACGTTCGGACCCGATCAGGTGTTCGTTCAGGCTCCCGACCGGGCAAACGTCTCGCCGATGGAGACACCTGCGCTCTTCGGCGAGGTGGACATCGACGGTGACAGCGGCGAGTTGACCGTACGCCTTCGGGAACAGGGCGGATCCGTCCTGTTCCGCAAGGTGCTCCAGCCGGGACGCGTGGGGCAGTGAGCGGGGCGGCTCGGGCCGACGGCGGCACAGGCGCGGATTGGGGCACCTCGCGTTCGTTCCCGGCCCGAACCTCGCTCAAAATCGACTTGCCAACCGGACAAAAACAGACGATAGGCGACTAGATCCACACTTAACCCATCGGTCACAAGGCGTTCGTGATCAGGCAACACCGCTCGGTCACAGTGAAGTCATGACTGATGCGATCTCCGCGAAGAGCGCCCGCCGCCCCCACCACTGGCGGCGGGACCTCATTGAGCTTGCCGCCCTGTTCACCGCCGTCGCCGTCGCCGACGCGATCGCCAACCTGATCGGGCACCAGCCCGACGGCCCCTATCTGCTCATCGCCTCGGCGGTGGCGCTGACCGCCACCGCCGCCTTCCACACCTGGTGGGCACGTCGGCACAGTCACGCGCCACCGCCGGATGCCGAGGGCCTCGCGGCCCCGGACGCCCCGGCCGTGCGGGCCGACACGTCGCCGGACGCCGCTCCGACCGAGACGGTGCTGTGGCGGATGCGGACCACGGTCCGGGACGCGCCCGGCAGCCTGGCCGCACTCTGCACCGTGCTGGCCCGCCACCGGATCGACATCCTGACCCTGCAGACCCACCCGCTGGCCGAAGGAACGGTCGACGAGTTCCTGCTGCGCGCCCCCGCCTCGCTGCCCGCCGCCCAGCTGACCCGCGCCATCTCGGAAGCCGGCGGCAGCTCCACCTGGATCGAGCGCGCCGACGCCCACGATCTGGTGGACGCCCCGACCCGGGTGCTCGGCCTCGCGACCCGCACCGCCCTGGACGCGGCCGAACTCCCCCTCGCCCTGCGCCAGCTGCTCGGCCGCTGCACCATCCACTCGCTCCCCGCCGTGTCCATCACCGGGCGTGCCACCGGTGAGTCCGCACCCGTGGAAGGCGTGCTGGAGGAGACGGTGATGCGGCTGCGTGATCCGTCGGGCGGCGTCATCACCGTCGAGCGGCCCTATCTGCCCTTCACACCCACGGAGTTCGCCAGGGCGCGCGCGCTGGTCGAGCTCGATGCGCGGCTCGGCCCGCGCGTCCCGCGCAGCGAGCACGTGCTCACCCTGCCCGAGGGCAACGCGATCACCGTACGCCGGGCAGACGGGGACGACCTGGAAGCGGCCCGGGCCATGCACGACCGCTGCTCGGAACAGACCCTGCGGCTGCGCTACCACGGACCGGTCCGCGATGCCGACCGCTATCTCGAGCACCTGCTGAGCCCGCGCTTCGGGCGCACCCTCGCCGTGCAGACGGCCTCCGGCCGGACGGTGGCCCTGGGCCATCTCCTCTGGGACGGCGACGAGACCGAGGTCGCCCTGCTCGTCGAGGACGACTGGCAGCGACGCGGCATCGGCTCCGAGCTGCTGGGCCGCCTGGTGGCGCTCGCCGTCGAGGCCGGCTGCGAGAGCGTCTACGCCGTCACCCAGGCGTCGAACACCGGCATGGTCGCCGCCATGCGCGCGCTCTCGCTGCCGCTCGACTACCAGATCGAGGAGGGCACGCTCGTGATCACCGCCCGGCTGGGCGCGGCCGCGGCGCGTTCCCTGCCGCCGTACGAGCGGGCGGAGCACTGACCGTCCGGCGTACGGGCTCCTCGGCGCTCAACGCCTGACACAGGTCGGCCCACAGGTCCTCGACGTCCTCCAGCCCGACCGACATGCGCAGCAGCCGGTCGCCGACGCCCGAGGACTGCCGGTCTCCCTCATCCACGATGCGGTGGCTGATGGAGGCCGGGTGCTGGATGAGGGTGTCGACACTGCCGAGACTGACCGCGGGCGTGATCAGCCGTACGGCGGCGATCACCCCGTGCGGGTCCCCGTACACCTCGAAGGAGACCATCGCGCCGCCCAGTTCCGGGTAGTGGACTCGGGCGATCCGCGGGTCGGCGGTGAGCCGGCGGGCGAGTTCCGCGGCGTTCGCCGACGCGGCCCGGACACGCACCGGCAGCGTGGCGAGACCGCGCAGCAGCAGATAGCCCGCCATCGGGTGGAGCACCCCGCCGGTGGCGAAGCGCACCTGCCGCAGCCGGGCCGCGAACTCCTCGTCACAGGCGACGACTCCGCCCATCACGTCCCCGTGGCCCCCCAGGTACTTCGTCGCACTGTGCAGCACGATCCGTGCCCCGTGCTCGACCGGCCGCTGGAGAACCGGAGTGGCGAAGGTGTTGTCGACCAGGAGCGGCACCGAGCCGCAGGAATGGGCGACCGCCCGGATGTCCACCTCGGCAAGGGTCGGGTTGGCGGGTGTCTCGACGATCACCAGCCCGGTGTCGGGGCGGATCGCGTCGGCGATCCCCGCGGGGTCGGTCCAGGTCACCTCCGTACCGAGGAGCCCGGCGCCCAGGAGATGGTCGCTGCAGCCGTAGAGCGGTCGGACGGCCACCACATGACGCAGCCCCATGCTCGCGCGGGCCAGCAGAACGGCGGTGAGCGCGGCCATCCCGCTGGCGAACGCCACGGCGCTCGCGGTCCCTTCGAGCCGCGCCAGGGCCGTCTCGAACCGGGCGGTGGTCGGGTTGTCGAGCCGGGCGTAGACCGGCGGCCCGTCGAGCCTGGCGCCGGTCGCGGCGAAGGAGTCGATCCGTTCCGCCTCACCCCTGGAGTCGTACGAGGGGTAAGTGGTGGACAGGTCGATCGGCGGTGCGTGCAGGCCGAGGGCGGCGAGGTCTTCGCGTCCGGCGTGCACGGCTTCGGTGGCCTGCGCCCGGTACGGGAGTGCCGTCGGGGGCGCCATCGAGAATTCGTCGTCCATGAGCCCACTCTGAACAACGACCGGGACATTGCGGAGAATGTCCGTGCTACGTTCGGCAGATGACCGATTCCGTCGCTCTCGACACGGTGGATCTGCACATTCTGCGGCTTCTGCAGAACGATGCCCGGACCACGTACCGCGAGCTCGCCGCCGAGGTCGGGGTCGCCCCTTCGACCTGTCTGGACCGGGTCGCCAGACTGCGCCGCACAGGCGTCATTCTCGGCCATCAGCTGCGACTGGACCCGGCCAGGCTGGGCCGCGGTCTGGAGGCGCTCCTGTCCGTGCAGGTCCGGCCGCACCGCCGGGAACTCATCGGCCCGTTCGTCGACCGGATCAGGACACTGCCCGAGTCGCGTGCGCTCTTCCATCTGACCGGCCCCGACGATTACCTGGTCCATGTGGCGGTGACCGACACCGCCGATCTCCAGCGTCTGGTCCTGGACGAGTTCACCTCGCGCCGTGAAGTCGCCCGTGTGGAGACGCGGTTGATATTCCAGCAGTGGGAATGCGGCCCGCTGCTGCCGCCCCCGTCCCGGACGGCCGAGGACGGTCGGAGCCAGGCCCGTACTGCCGATCGGTAGTGACGCGAAGGCCCTCCCCGTACGAGGATGTCCACATGTCAGACACTCCGAGCAGCGCGCTGCCCCGCCAGGTCGCCGACACCTATGTCGACGCGTTCATCGAACTCGACCCGATCTCCGGCACCTATCTGGGTGTCGCGGAGAGCTCGCGCCGCCTTCCCGACTTCTCCCCCGCCGGCCAGGAAGCCCTGGCCGCACTGGCCCGCACCACGCTCGCGCGGCTCGACCGCGCGGAGCAGCTTCCCGGCGCGGCCGAGGACGCCGAGCGTCGTTGCGCCCGTCTCCTGCGTGAGCGCCTGACGGCCGAACTCGCCGTGCACGAGGCCGACGAGGCGCTGCGGGCCGTTTCCAACCTGCACTCCCCGGCCCACTCGATCCGTGAGGTGTTCACGGTGACGCCCACCGAGACGGACGAGGACTGGGCGGCCGTCGTCGAACGGCTCAAGGCGGTTCCGGGCGCCCTGTCCGGCTACCGCGAGTCGCTCGCGCTCGGTCTGGAGCGGAAGCTGTACGGCGGTCCGCGCGCCACCGCCACCTTCATCGGCCAGCTCGACGAGTGGGTCGGGGACGGGACGACGGGGTTCTTCCAGGACTTCGCCGCCGCCGGGCCGCAGACGCTGCGCACCGAGCTGGACGCCGCCGCGGCGCAGGCGACCCGTTCGCTGGAGGAGCTGCGGGACTGGATGCGGGAGGTGTACGCCCCCGCGATCGAGGGCGAGCCGGACACGGTGGGCCGCGAGCGCTACGCCCGCTGGTCGCGCTACTTCAACGGCACCGACCTGGACCTCGACGAGGCGTACGCGTACGGCTGGTCGGAGTACCACCGGCTGCTCGCCGAAATGCGGGCCGAGGCCGAGAAGGTGCTGCCGGGCGCGGGCCCCTGGGAGGCGCTGGCCCACCTCGACGTCCACGGCAAGCACATCGAGGGCGTCGATGAGGTCCAGGCATGGCTGCAGGGTCTGATGGACGAGGCGATCGAGGCCCTGGACGGCACGCACTTCGAGCTCGCCGAGCGGGTCCGCAGGGTGGAGTCCCGGATCGCCCCTCCCGGCGGCGCCGCTGCGCCCTATTACACGGGCCCGTCCGAGGACTTCTCGCGCCCCGGCCGTACCTGGCTGCCGACGATGGGCGAGACACGTTTCCCGGTGTACGACCTGGTCTCCACCTGGTACCACGAGGGCGTGCCCGGCCATCACCTCCAGATCGCGCAGTGGGCGCATGTCGCCGAGAGCCTCTCGCGCTACCAGGCCTCCATCGGCATGGTCAGCGCCAACGCCGAGGGCTGGGCGCTGTACGCGGAGCGGCTGATGGACGAGCTGGGCTTCCTGCCCGACGCCGAGCGCCGGCTCGGTTACCTGGACGCCCAGATGATGCGGGCCTGCCGGGTGATCGTGGACATCGGCATGCACGCGGAGCTGGACATCCCCGCCGACTCGCCGTTCCACCCCGGTGAGCGGTGGACGCCGGAGCTGGCGCAGGAGTTCTTCGGCAACCACAGCGGCCGGCCGGCCGACTTCGTGGAGAGCGAGCTGACCCGCTATCTCTCGATGCCGGGTCAGGCCATCGGCTACAAGCTGGGCGAGCGTGCCTGGCTGCTCGGCCGGGAGAACGCCCGCGCGGCGCACGGGGACGCCTTCGACCTCAAGTCCTGGCACATGGCCGCCCTGTCCCAGGGGCCGCTGGGTCTGGACGATCTGGTCGACGAGCTGTCGAAGCTCTGACCGTGACGCCGGCCGGCCTGGGATGGTGCCCGGTGCCGGCCGGCCGGTGTCAGCAGCCGCAGTCGGCGGACGCGTCCGGCGCGGTGAGCGGGTCGGCGGTGCGCCGCTCGCTCCCCTGCCAGGTCTCGAACTCGAAGCCCTCGCGCACCCAGTACTCGAATCCGCCGAGCATCTCCTTGACCTGGTAGCCGAGTTCCGCGAGGGCGAGTGCGGCACGGGTGGCGCCGTTGCAGCCGGGGCCCCAGCAGTAGGTGACCACGGGCACGGCGGGGTCGAGGAGTTGCCGTGCCTGCCCGGCGATGAGCGCCGTCGGCAGGTGAACCGCACCGGGCACGTGCCCCTGGTCCCAGGACGCGTTGGAGCGGGAGTCGAGGAGGACGAAGCCGGTGTCGTCGTCGGAGGCCAGTGCCGCGGCGACGTCCGAGACGTCGGCGTGGAAGGCGAGCGAGGCGCCGAAGTAGGCGGCGGCCGCGGCCGGAGCGGCGGGGGGTACGCGCAGTACGGGGTTCGTGACGGTCGTGGCGGTGGGCTGCGTAGTCATGGGGAAAATCTACGAGCGCCGATCGCACTCCGGAAGGCCAGATCCCCGGGACACGACTTGATCCTCCGGGGAATCCCCTGTTTCCTCTTTCCATGACCGACTATTCCCCGGACGACACCGACTGGCGCATTCTCGACGTCCTGCAGCGCGAGGGACGCGCGACGTTCGCCGAGCTCGCGCGGGCCGTCTCGATGTCGTCGAGCGCCGTGACCGAGCGCGTGCGCCGGCTGGAGGAGGCAGGAATCATCAGCGGCTACGCGGCGGCGGTCGATCCGGAACGCCTCGGCCTGCCGGTTCTCGCCTTCGTACGGCTGCGCTATCCGAACGGCAACTACAAGCCGTTCCACGACCTCCTCGACACCACACCGGAGATCGTGGAGGCCCATCACGTCACCGGCGACGACTGCTTCGTGCTGAAGGTGACCGCCCGCTCCATGCGGCATCTGGAGGCGGTCTCGGGGAAGATCGGCGCCCTCGGTTCCGTCACCACCAGCGTCGTCTACTCCTCGCCGCTGCCGAGGCGTGCGGTCAGTCGCTGATCCCGCCGGTCACCCGGTGCCGTACGGCCGAGCCGCCCCGCTCCTTCACCACTTCCAGCTGGGCGGGGATACGGCGGCGCAGATCGCCGACGTGGCTGACGATGCCGACGCTGCGGTCCCGCTCGCGCAGCGAGTCCAGCACGTCGAGCACCTCGTCGAGGGTCTGCTCGTCGAGACTGCCGAACCCCTCGTCGATGAACAGGGTGTCCAGCCGTACGCCGCCCGCCTCGTCGGTGACCACGTCGGCGAGGCCGAGTGCCAGGGCGAGCGAGGCGAAGAACGTCTCGCCGCCGGAGAGCGTGGCCGTGTCGCGTTCGCGTCCCGTCCAGGCGTCGATGACGTGCAGGCCGAGGCCGGCCCGGCGGCCGCCCGTCCGGGCATCGGAGTGCACCAGCTCGTAGCGGCCGGAGGACATCCGCCGGAGCCGGGCGGTGGCGGCCGCCGCCACCTGTTCGAGACGGGCCGCGAGCACGTACGACTCCAGCCGCATCTTGCGTTCGTTGTCCGCCGAGGTTCCGGCGGTGAGACCGGCGAGCCGTGCGACCCGCTCGTGCTCCTCGCGCACGGGGCCCAGGCCACGGATCTCCTCGGCGGCGCGGCGCGAGAGCCTGCCGAGCTCGGCGCAGCGTTCCCGCGCCGACGAGAGGGCCGCCGACGCGTCCCGCAGCAGGCGCTCCGCCTCGTCGTGCACCTGCTGCGCGGTGTCCGGCGCGGCGGGGGCTCGGTCCGCGGCGGCGCGGGCGCCGGTCTCGGCGAGCCGGTCGGCCACCGCGGCCGCCTCGGCCTGCCAGGCGTCGATCCGGTGCTGGAGCGCCCGCTGCCCCGAGTCGCCCAGCAGGGTGTCAGCGGCGGCCTGTGGCGTGTCGAAGCCGGCCCGGAACGCGGCGTCGGCGAGCCGGTCGTCGGCCGCCTTGAGCCGCTCTGCCGCGCTCTCCTCGTCCCGCACGGTCGTGGCCGCCTCGGCGAGCAGGGTGACCCTGTTCTGCAGCAGGGCGGCGTGCTCCGTGACGCTGCCCGACGCTCCACGCGCCTGCGCCAGCACCTCTTCCAGGGAGGCCTGTTCGCTGTCGAGGCCCTCGCGACGGGAGGTGCGGGCCGACACCCGCCGCTCGGCCTGCTGCCGGTCCTCGGCGCGCTGCGCCTGCTCCCGTTCGGCCGCGGTCAGGGCCTCGCGTGCGGTGTGCATCCCGGCCGCGGTCCGGTACGCCTGGGCGTGCTCCCTGGTCAGGGTGTCCACGAGGGCCGCGAGCGCGGGGACCGACGGGTCCGCCGCCCTGCCCGCGTCCGCCCCGGCGTCGGCTGTCTCCACGGCCTCCGCACGGGCTGCCGCGTACCGTTCGCGTACGGCTCCGAGCGCGTGCTCCGCCTCGGTACGCGCGTGCTCGGCGCGCCGGTGGGCGGCCTCCGCAGCGTCCTCCGTCGCCTGGTCGACGTGTCCGTCCCCGGCACGGGCCGGCCGCGGGTGGTCGGCCGATCCGCAGACCGCGCAGGCCTCGCCCTCGACGAGGCCCCGCGCGAGTTCGGCCGCGATGTCACGCAGCCGCCGCTCGCGCAGATCGAGCCAGTGTTCACGGGTGCCCAGGGCGTGCTCGCGGGCCTCGCCGAGCCGCTCGTCGGCGGCCGCCGCCTCGCCCGCGAGCGCGTCCCGCCGGCGGGCGGCGTCCAGACGTCGCCGGGCCGGGTCCAGCCGGCCGGCCAGCGACTCGGCCCGGGTCGCGGCGTCCTGCGCCGCCTCGATCCGGGCCAGCAGACCGGTTCGGGTGTCGTCCCAGCCCGCCAGCCAGCCCTCGGCCTCACGGATCAGTTCGTCGTCCGCCCGGGCCTGGCGCTCCAGCGCGGTGCGTTCGCTGTCGATCTCCGCGCTCCGCCGCTCGGCACGGCGTGCGGCGTCGAGGCCGCCGAGCTCCTCGCGCAGCCCCCGTTCCAGAGCCGCCAGTTGCTCGGCGCCGGCGTCGGCCAGGCTGTCCGGCAGCCGGCTACGGGAGCGGTCGCGGGCCGCGCTCGCTTGTCGGTACGCCCGCTCGGCTTCGTCGCGGAGCTCCAGGGCCGGGGCGACACGGTCCGCCCTGCGGGCGCGCCTGAGCTGTTCCTGGTCCTCGTCGTGTCCGGACCGGCCCGCCTCGGAGGCGGCGGCTCGGCGCCGGGTCTCGGCGTGGCGCTGCTGGAGTGCGGCCAGTTCCCGTTCGGAGTCCAGCGCGGACCTGGCGGCGGCGTGGCGGCTCTCGGCCGCGGACAGCGCCTCGGCCGCGATGTCGAGCCGTTCGCGTGCGCTGCTGCGGGCCGTCGCGGCCCATGCGAGTACGGAGTCCGCGAGCCCCGGTTCGCCCGGCTGGAGTTGCGGCATCGGGCATTCCGCCCCGGCCGGGCCCGCGGCCTGGGCGATCCGCTGGGCGAGGGCGAGGATCTGGTCGTCCCCGGCCCTGACCTGGTTCTCGGCGAGGCGGCGGAGGTCGGCGAGGCGCTCCTCGACGGCGGCGAAGCGACGGGTGTCGAAGAGCCTGCCGAGCAGCTTGCCCCGCGCCTCAGCGTCGGCCCGCAGGAAACGGGCGAAGTCACCCTGCGGCAGGAGCACCACCTGGCAGAACTGCTCACGGCTCATCCCGATGAGCTGGGTGACCTCCTCACCGATCTCCTGGTGCGAGCGGCTCTGCGCCTGCCAGCCCTGCTCGGGGTCGTACGCGCGAAGCAGGCTCTGCGCCTTCTCCGTGGTGTGGCCGCCGCCCCGCTTCTTGGGGCGGGGCTGGGCGGGGCGCCGGGTGATCTCCAGACGGCGCCCGCCGACGGTGAGTTCGAGCCGGACCTCCGTGGGCAGGTCCGCGGGTGCGTGGTCGCTGCGCAGCGAGGTGCCCGGGCTCTGCCGGGCTCCCGGCACGGCCCCGTACAGGGCGTAGCAGACGGCGTCGAGGACCGAGGTCTTGCCGGCGCCGGTCGGGCCGTGGAGCAGGAAGAGTCCGGCTGCGGAGAGCGCGTCGAAGTCGATCTCCTGGGTGGCGCCGAACGGGCCGAAGGCGGTGATGTCGAGCCGGTGGAGCCTCATCGGTTCACCTCGCGCACGGTGTCGTCGACCCGTACGTGGTCGAAGGCGCTGCGCAGGACCGTGCGCTCGTGTTCGTCGGTGCCGTACCCGCCCCGGACGTGGGCCACGAAGTCCTCCGCGACGCTCTGGTCGTCGCGGCCCCGCAGCCGCTGGGCGTAGGAGGTGTGCGGGTCGTCGGGTGCCCGGTCCGGTTCGAGGACGAGGCTGAGCGTGTGCGGGAAGCGCTCGATGAGCCGGGCCATCGGCTCGGCGGGGCGGACCGGGTCGGTGAGGGTGGCCTCGACCCAGGAGTCCTCGTGCCGGTCGAGGGCGGGGTCGTCGAGGAGGGCGTCGAGCCGGCCGCGGATCCGGGCGAGGGGGCGGGGCACCGGGCAGTCGATGCGCTCCGCGGCGATGGCACCCGCGGCGTCGAGGTCGATCAACCACATCGTCTTGCGGTGGTGGACCTCCGAGAAGGAGTACGCCAGCGGGGAGCCGGAGTACCGGACGCGCTCGGCGACGGTCTGGCAGCCGTGGAGGTGGCCCAGCGCCACGTAGTCCACGCCGTCGAAGACCCCGGCGGGGACGGCCGCGACGCCGCCGACGGTGATGTCGCGTTCGCTGTCGCTGGGCTCGCCGCCCGCGACGAAGGCGTGGGCGAGGACCACGGACCGGGTGGTGTCCGGCCGCTCGGCGAGATCGGCACGCACCCGGTCCATGGCGGCCGTCAGCACGGCCTCGTGTCCGGCGCGTTCCGTCTTGAACACGTCCTTGACCAGGGCGGGTTCGAGGTAGGGCAGGCCGTAGAACGCCACGTCACCGTGCGCGTCCGCGATGAGGACGGGCGTGGCGCAGTGGGCGGGGTCGGTCCGCAGGTGAATGCCGGCCCGCCCGATGAGTCCCGCACCGACCCCCAGCCGCCGGGCCGAGTCGTGGTTGCCGGAGATCATCACGGTGGGCACACCGGCGGCGGCCAGCCGGTGCAGTGCGTCGTCGAACAGCTCCACGGCGAAGAGCGGCGGCACCGCCCTGTCGTACACGTCACCCGCCACGAGCACGACGTCGACCGCGTGCTCGTGCACGGTGTTCACCAGGTGGTCGAGGTAGGCGGCCTGCGCCTCGCGCAGGGAGACCCGGTGGAGGGAGCGGCCCAGGTGCCAGTCCGATGTGTGCAAAATCCTCAAGAGCCGGCTCCGACCTGCATGTTTCGCTCCCTCGTCCCCCGAGCCCTGTCCGGCCCCGCACCGGCGCTGCTCAGGGCCCTGGTGCCGGTGTCCGCCACACCCGCGTGCCCCTGCCCCTGTTCCCTCACGCACCACAGTCTCCCACCACCGGGGAGTCCCGCGGGGCCGCCGCAGGGAAGACGCCCCCTGACTGCTCGCCTCGGCCGGTCCGCCGCTCAGGCGTCCCCGTACGCCTCGTCGCCCAGTTCGAGTGCCGCCTCTCCCGCGGTGGCGTCGGCCAGCCAGCGGCGGAAGTCCTCGACGTCGGCGTCCGGCAGTCCGATCTCGATGCTCACCGCCTCCGCGTACCGGACCTCGCGCACGGTGCGCCCGGTGGCCCGCAGTTCGTTCTCCAGCCGGCCGGCGCGCTGATGCCCGACGGTGAGCGTCGCGATGCGGAACCGCTGCCGGGTGAGCGTGCCGATGGCGTCGAGGGCCTCGCCGACCGCGCCCCCGTAGGCCCGGATCAGTCCGCCGGCGCCGAGTTTCACGCCGCCGTAGTAGCGGGTGACGACGGCGACGACGTACCGCATCTCGCGGCGCGTGAGCATCTGGAGCATGGGAACGCCGGCGGTGCCCCCCGGCTCGCCGTCGTCACTGGCCTTCTGTACGGAGGCGTCGGCGCCGATCACGTACGCGAAGCAGTTGTGCGTGGCGGTCGGGTGCTCCCTGCGGACGCGTGCGACGAAGTCCTGGGCGTCCTGCTCGGTGGCGGCGGGGGCGAGCGCGCAGATGAAGCGCGATCGGCTGATCTCGGTCTCGTGCTCGCCCGCGCGGGCGACTGTCCGGTACTGCTCCTGCATCCGGCCAGCCTATGCGCAGCCGCGGGAATGGTCCGGGGCGGCCGCCCGTTGTGCGGATCATGTACGCAGACACGGAGACGATCCGCAGGATTCTCAAGGACACCGGCGACACCTGGGCCGTGGTCGGCCTGTCCGGCAACCGCTCGCGCGCGGCCTACGGGGTGGCCGAGGTGCTCCAGCGCTTCGGCAAGCGGGTGGTGCCCGTCCACCCCAAGGCGGAGCGGGTGCACGGCGAGGAGGGCTACGCCTCGCTGGCGGACATCCCCTTCCCGGTCGACGTGGTGGACGTCTTCGTCAACAGCGAGCTGGCCGGTGCGGTGGCGGACGAGGCGGTGACGATCGGCGCATCGGCGGTCTGGTTCCAGCTCGGCGTGATCGACGAGGAGGCGTACGAGCGCACCAGGGCGGCCGGGCTCGACATGGTCATGGACCGCTGCCCCGCGATCGAGATACCCGCGCTGAACGGCTGACTGCGCCGGGGCGGTCGTATGTGCGGGGTATCACACGCCGCAACGGGCTGGGAGGATGGCCCGCTGTGAGTACTGCCCACGCCACGGACGTGTCCGCCGCCCCCCACTCCCGGGCCCGCCTGTCCGGACAGCTCGCTGCGCTCGGCGTCGAGCGCGGCGGCGTCCTGATGGTGCACGCGTCTCTGAGCGCCGTGGGGGCGGTGGACGGCGGCGCGGACACGGTCGCCGCCGCGCTGCGCGAAGCGCTGGGCCCTGAGGGCACGCTGGTCGTCCCGTCCTTCACCCCCGAGAACTCCGACACCTCCCCCCAGTACCACGCCCGGGTCCACGGTCTCGACGAGCGGGGGCGGGAGGCCGTCCGGGCGGCGATGCCCGCGTTCGACCCGGGCACCACGGCGGCCCCGTCGATGGGCCGGCTCGCCGAGACGGTGCGCCGGTCCCCCGGCGCCGCCCGCAGCGCGCACCCGCAGACCTCCTTCGCCGCCGTGGGGCCACTGGCCGGCCATGTGGTGGCCGGCCATCACCCCGACTGCCACCTGGGCGAGGACTCCCCCCTCGCCCGCCTGCACGCACTGCGCGCCCAGATCCTGCTGCTCGGCACCGGTTTCGGCTGCTGCACCGCGTTCCACCTCGCCGAGTACCGCGTACCGGCCCCGCCCCGCCGCACCTACCGCTGCGTGGTGCGGGGCGGCGACGGGAGCCGGTGGTGGGAGTACGAGGACGTGGCGCTGGACGACAGCGACTTCACGGAGCTGGGCGCTGACTTCGAGCGTTCGGACCATGGCACGGCGGTCCGCGCCGCCCCGGTGGGCTCCGCCACGGGCCGTCTGTTCCGCTTCCCGGCAGCCGTCTCGTTCGCCACGGGGTGGCTGACGGCGCACCGCTGAGCTGGGCGGTCACCCGTCCCAACGTCCCGCCCCAGGCGCTCTGTCACTCATGGGCGTAAGCCTCTAGATTCTTCGTTGACTGCGGGACGGAGCGGGGGGCCATGGAAACGGCGCAGCGGGTAGTCCGGAGAAATGGGCTGTTCTCCAGGTTGGTGCTGGTTCTCGTCGGAGCATCGGTGCTGCTCCTGTGCTACAGCGTGCTGCGGGAGAACCTGCCGGACAGGCTCACCGTCAACTGGCCCTGGAAACTCAGGCTGCTCGACATCCAGAGCGCGACCACCGCAACGATAGCGACAGTGGGCGCATCCCTGGCGCGCGCGCAATACGCGCGCGCAATACGGCCTGCGCTGGGGTATTTCGGCCGGGCCATGGCCGAACTAGCACCCGGTGAACGGCTCGCATGGGGATGTCACATGATCAACGGTGCGCAGGACGTCGCCATCGTCCAGGAGATGAGCTACCAGGTCAGGTTCACAGAGTCCGCTAGCCAGGAGAACAGCCGGAACGGCACGGAATGGGTAGACGTCCATACCGCTGCAGCCACCATCGAGTCGCGCGGGCTTGAACACCGAGAGGACTTCAGGCTGGACTTCGTCGGGCCGGGCCGCCCCCTACCCGCACAGGGACTCATGCTGCTCAGCTGGTTCACGGAACGAGCCATGCGGGAGGTGGAGAGCGTCTTCGTACGGGTGCGCGTCGTCGACCGGGTCGGCGACACGCACGAGCGCTGCATCAACCTGCTGAAGGGGGCGAACCGTACGCCCCGCCACCCCGACGCTCCACCATTCTGACCCTTGGACGGGCTCACGACATGCAAGCCGGACGCCCGTCCGGTGAGCCCTCGCCCGACAAGCGTCAGCCGCCGGTTCCCAGACTTTCGACCACGACGGCCCCGGGCAGCGCCGCCAGCGCCTTGCCCGTGATGATCAACTTGCCCCGGCGGGTGCCGCTGCCGACCAGGACCCACTCCTCGTCCACCACGGCGGCGTCGATCAGCAGGGGCCAGCCGTCGGGGAGTCCGACCGGGGTGATGCCGCCGTACTCCATTCCCGTCTCGCCGACCGCCGTCTCCATCGGGGCGAACGAGGCCTTGCGAGCACCGAGATGCTTGCGTACGGCACCGTTCACATCGACGCGGGAGTGGGACAGCACGAGACAGGCGGCCAGGGTGACCTCGCCCCCGCGCTTGCCCGCCACCACGACGCAGTTGGCGGACCGGCGCAGCAGATCGGCCCCGTGGTGTGCGACGAAGGCCGCCGTGTCGGCGATCTCCGGGTCCGTGTCGACGTGGATGATCTGCTCGGCGGGCACGCCGCCCCAGCCCCCCTCGACGGCTCGGGCCACCGGAGCCGTGAGGAGTCCGAGACGTTCGGCGGCAGGGCAGGCATCCTCGAAGGAGCCGATCGGGGCGCGCATGCGCGCAACGCTAACAGCCCCTGGTCCGTTGCCGGTTGGGTGTCTCATCTGACGGGCGGGATCGCCACGGCCATCGTGAGACGGACCGGCTCGGAGCCCTCGTTGCGGTAGGCGTGCGGGTGGTGCGCCTCGAAGGTGGCGGAGGCTCCGGCGGGCACGGCGTACGGGGTGTCGTCGACCACCAGGGTGAGCGTGCCCGTGGTGACGTGGAGGAGTTCCACGGTGCCTTCGGGGTGCGGGTCGGACGCGCTCGACTCGCCGGGCATCAGGTGCCAGGACCAGAGCTCCAGCGGACCCCGGGCCTCGGTTCCGACCAGCAGCGTGGTGGAACTGCCCGCCTCGGTGGACCACATGCGGACGGCCTGGCTCTCGGGGACCAGACGGACGGGCGCGCCCCGTTCGTAGTCGAGCAGCGTCGTGATGCTGATCCCGAGGGCGTCTGCGAGCTTGACCGTGGTGCCGACGCTGGGATTGGTGCGGGCCTGCTCGATCTGGATGATCATCCCGCGACTGACCCCGGCACGGGCGGCCAGCGCGTCCAGGGTGAAGCCCCGCTCGCCGCGCCATCGCTTGAGGTTCCGGGCGAGGGACTGGGTCAGCTGGTCGAGATCCGTCACATTCCGTCCAATATTTTGGATGCCTTGGTAGCGAATACTGCACTACGGTGTGCTGTACTCACCGTTCATCGCACTGTACTGCGAGGCCCGCCCATGACCGCACTGTTCGCCCTGGCCACCAGCCTGCTGTGGGGGCTGGCCGACTTCGGCGGCGGGGTGCTGACCCGGCGTGCCCCCGCGCTCACCGTGGTGGTCGTCTCGCAGGTGATCGCCGCGGTCGTGCTCGGCGTGATCGTGATGGCGACCGGCGGCTGGAGCGAGGCCGGCCCACGGCTCTGGTTCGCCGTCGCGGCGGGTGCGGTGGGTCCGGTGGCGATGCTGAGCTTCTACAAGGCCCTGGCGCTCGGCCCGATGGGCGTGGTCTCACCGCTCGGTTCACTGGGGGTCGCCGTGCCCGTGAGCATCGGGCTGGCCGTCGGCGAGCGTCCCGGTCTGCTGCAGTGCGCGGGTGTGGCCGTCGCCGTGGCCGGCGTCGTGATGGCGGGCGGACCGCAGTTGCGCGGCGCCCCGGTGCAGCGTCAGGCGGTCCTGCTGACCCTCGTCGCGGCGTTCGGCTTCGGGGCCGTGATGGCCCTCATCGCCGAGGCGTCCACCACGGTGACCGGACTGTTCCTGGCGCTCTTCGTCCAGCGGATCACCAATGTGACGGTGGGCGGTGCGGCGCTGTACGCCTCCGTGCGGCGCGGGGCACGCGCCCTGCCCGAGGAGGGGGGCGCCGCCCTGGTGGTCGCCGCACTGCCGGCGCTGACCTTCGTGGGTCTCGCCGACGTCGCGGCCAACGGAAGCTACTCGATCGCCGCGCAGCACGGACCGGTGACCGTGGCAGCCGTGCTGGCCTCGCTCTACCCGGTGGTCACGGCCCTGGCCGCGCGCGGACTCCTCGGGGAGCGGCTGCGCGGGGTACAGGCCGCGGGCGCCGGCCTCGCGCTGCTGGGCACGGTGCTGCTCGCGACCGGTTGACGGCGGCGGTGGCAGGCGGGCCTCAACTCTCGTCGAGCTCCGCCACGGCCAGGAGCTGTTCGGGCGTCACGCCCGCCGGGATGGGCACCGGGGCCGGTGTCCGCAGGGGCGGTTGCCACCCCTTCTCGGGGTCCCAGCTGCGTACGACCCGGGCCGGGGCCCCGGCCACGACCGCATGGTCGGGCACCTCACCGCGTACCACCGCACCCGCGGCCACCACCACGTTGCGGCCGAGCCTGGCACCCGGAAGGATCACCGCCCCGGTGCCGATCCAGCAGCCCGGGCCGATGGCCACCGGCTCCATCCGCGGCCACTGCTTGCCGACGGGCTGCCGCGGGTCGTCGTAGCTGTGGTTGGTCGAGGTGATGTAGACGTACGGTCCGCAGTACGTGTCCGAGCCGATCGTCACCGTGGTGTCCGCGACGACATGGCTGCCGCGTCCCAGCACCACTCCGTCGCCGAGGGTCAGCACGGTGTCGGACCCGAGATCGAGATCGGGCATGAGCCCGGCCGTCAGGGTGACCTGCTCGCCGATGATGCAGTGGGCGCCCAGCTCGATCCACGGCTCACCGAACACCGTGCCCTGCGGGAAGGCCAGCCGGGTGCCCTCGCCGATCCGGCGGAAGCGCAGCCCTCCGGGGTGCGCCGCCGTGACCGCACCGGTCTTCTGCACCCAGCGCCAGCAGCGGTGGACGGCCCCGGACAGAGCGCGCCGCCGCCAGGCGGTCACGGAGGAGAACGTGTTTCTGTTCTTCGGCACTCGCACACGGTAGTCGGCCGCCCCATCGGCGATCGCCGCACCGTCCTGTGATCTTCGCCCCACCCGGCCGCGGAGCGCCCGGCCCGTCGCTTACCGTTTCCGGGGCGGGACCGCCGGTCGGCGACCGGGCGGCCGCGCCCCACGGCACGGGAGAACGAGAGGACGCGCGATGGCAGAGCAGGCGTTGATCACGGCCATGGGCGGCAAGGAGCCGGTCATCGACGCGGATGCCTTCACCGCACCGACCTCGGTCGCGATCGGTGAGATCACGATGGCCGCGGGCTCCAGCCTCTGGTACCAGGCGGTGCTGCGGGCCGACTGCGGCCCGATCGTCATCGGCGCCGACTCCAACATCCAGGACAACTGCAGCGTCCACGTCGACCCCGGTTTCCCCGTGACGGTCGGCGAGCGGGTGTCGGTCGGCCACAACGCCGTACTGCACGGCTGCACGATCGAGGACGACGTCCTGGTCGGTATGGGTGCCACCGTGCTCAACGGCGCCCACATCGGTACCGGTTCGCTGATCGCCGCCCAGGCCCTTGTCCCACAGGGAATGCGCGTGCCCCCGGGTTCCCTGGTCGCGGGCGTGCCCGCCAAGGTCAAGCGGCAGCTGACCGAGGAGGAGCTCGAAGGAATCAGGTTCAACGCGGTCGGTTACGTGGAGCTGGCCAGGGCCCACCGACAGGCGTACGAGAACTGAGCGCTCGGGCCCCGGCCGGACGGCCGGGGCACATGTGTCGCCACCCGGGCAGCCGGGTCGGCCTTCGTCAGTCGGCGACCGGTACGGCCTCGGGTTCGGGCGCGGTCACCGTGGACTGCGCGGCCGCCTTCTTGGCCCGGTTCTTGATGATCAGCATCGAGGCGAGGCCGATCAGAACGGCGATCGCCAGCCCCAGGTACGAGAACCGCTTGAGCCACTCCTCGGCGACGACACCCACGGAGTAGATGACGGCGGTGGTGCCGCCCGCCCAGGCGATGCCG
The DNA here is from genome assembly GCF_036195045.1 of Streptomyces sp. NBC_00236. Taxonomy (NCBI): domain Bacteria; kingdom Bacillati; phylum Actinomycetota; class Actinomycetes; order Kitasatosporales; family Streptomycetaceae; genus Streptomyces; species Streptomyces sp. NBC_00236. The sequence goes on from NZ_CP108100.1 coordinate 844,459, forward strand.
CCGAGCACGTTGGCGGTCAGGAACTTCCAGTACGGCATGTGCAGGACGCCCGCGAGCGGTCCGGCGAAGATGCGCAGCAGTGCGACGAAGCGGCCGAAGAAGACCGCCCACATGCCCCACTTCTGGAACGAGCGCTCCGCCATGGCGATCTGGCCTTCACCGAAGTGCCGGGGGAACTTCCCGCCGAGCCAGGCCAGCAACGGCCGTCCACCCTTGCGGCCGATGGCGTAGCCGATGGAGTCGCCGATCACCGCCCCGGCCGTGGCGCAGGCGCCCAGGATCCACGGGTTGATGCCGTCGTGTCCCGCGGCCAGCAGCGCCGCGCTGATCAGCACGATCTCGCCGGGCAGCGGAATGCCCAGGCTCTCCAGCCCGATGACGACGCCCACCAGGACGTACACGCTGATCGCGGGGACGGTCTCCAGCCACTCCTGGATGTGCAACGCCGGTTCCTCCGTAGTGATGTCCTCATCGCCCGCCGGACAACTCCTCGGCGCACGGCGGAAGCCTACCGGTCGCCCCGTCGGCCCCGACAGGGCGAAGGGGACCGGCCGCCCCCGGACGCCCGAGGGGCCGCCCGCCCCCTCCCGGGTGCGTGGCGGCCCCGTCCGGGCAGGTCCGGAATCAGGCGATCGGGCGCAGCGTCCAGAGGACGGTCATCTCACCGGTCACCGCACCGTCGGCGCGCCGGATCCGGACGGCCACGGGAAACTCGGGGCGCTCGCCCGCGTCGAGTTCGGCGACGACGTCGGCCACCGGGCGGCCGAGCGTCGCGGTCGCGGTGACCTCGCCCATCGCCAGCTTCTTGTAGGCGATCTCGGCGTTCACCGCGAGCGGGACGGCCCGCGTCAGCTGGTCACCGAACGCGGCCATGACGATGGCCCCGCTCGCCGATTCCGCGAGGGTGAACATGGCTCCGGCGTGCGGTCCGCCGACGTGGTTGTGGAAGTCGGCCTGGTCCGGCATGCGGACCACGGCACGTTCGGCGGTGGACTCCAGGAATTCGAGGTTGAGGGTCCGGACCATCGGAACCGACGCGGCGACCATCTCGCCCGCGGTCATCTGTTCAGCGCTCATGGCCCAGATGTTACTCACGAGTAGAGATATTTGGCCATGGCTCACGGCCGTGCGCCCGCGCCCCGGACGCATCCTTCACCGTCCGCTCACGGGGGCGGTGATAGCCGCCCGGGCGGCGCCCCTCTATCGTTACTCGCCATGTGGCCAGGACAGCAGCCGCCCGGGGGCGAGCAAAACCCGCAGGACCAGAACCAGAACCCGTACCAGCAGCCGGGGTACCAACAGCCGAACCCCTATCAGCAGCCGGGGCAGCAACAGCCCGGCCCCCAGCAGCAGCCGGGGTACGGCTATCCGCAGCAGGGTCAGCCGGGGCAGCAGCCCGGGTACGGCTACCCGCAGCAGGGTCAGCCGGGGTATCAGCAGCCCAATCCGTACCAGCAGCCGACCGTCCCGCAGTACGCGGTGCCCGGTCCGCCCGGCGGGCCCCAGCCCGGCAACGACAAGAAGAAGACGACCGTCATCGCCATCGTCGCGGCGACCGCGGTCGTGGTGGCCGCGGCGGTCACCGGTGTCGTCGTACTGAACAAGGACGACGACGACGGCAAGAACGTCGCCGACGGCAAGAAGTCGTCCGCGCCCGCCAAGCCCACCGACGCCGCTTCCTCGCCGGTGGCGAACCCACGGGGCGAGGACGCGGAGGCCAAGCCGCTCATCGCGGGCTGGAAGGTCGTGACCAACCCCAAGTGGGGCACGCAGTTCGACGTGCCCGGCGACTGGGAGGTCGGGTCCCCCGGCACGTTCTCGTACTTCGAGGACGACGCGAAGGGTGACGGCTCGCCGCTGATCGGCTTCTCCGCGCCGGCGGACCTCAAGAAGAAGTGGTGCGTCGACGACTTCGACAAGGACGGCACCAAGGAGAACTACAGCCTCGCCGGTACCGGCACCCGCGGCGCGGAAGGCGCCACGGACGCCGCCCTGAACGCCAGGAACGAGGCGGGCACCTGGGCCTGGGGCGCCTACGCCCAGCACATGCCGAAGAAGACCATCAAGATCAGCAAGGCCAAGCAGTACACCACCACGTCGGGCCTGACGGGCAGCCTGGTCACGGCCACCGCCCCGAACGTCACCAAGAAGAAGAAGTGTGACAGCGACGGCAAGACCTACGCCTTCACCTTCAAGAACAGCAGCGGCGCCTTCTCCTCCTGGGTGCTGTACGCCGCGGCCGGCGTCGAGGGCGAACTGCCGGAAGCCACGGTGCAGAAGATCCTCAGCACGGTGCGCCTGGTCAAGATCACCAAGTCCTGACCGGCGGAAACGTATTTGGCACAACGAGGTCGTTGCCGCGATAGTCCCTGAGTGACTGACGCAGCCGACCCCGCACCCCGCCCGGACCGCCCCATCCCGGCGGGCCGCAACTACCGGCTGCTGACCGCCGCCGCGATCATCACCGGCCTGGGCACCCATGGCGCGCTGATCGCGGCGGCGTTCGCGGTTCTGCAGTCCGGCGGCGACGGCGGGGACGTCGGTCTGGTGGCCGCCGCCAGGACCGCGCCGCTGGTGCTCTTCCTGCTCATCGGCGGAGCGATAGCCGACCGGCTGCCGCGCCATCGCGTGATGGTCGCGGCCAACACCCTGAACTGTGTCTCCCAGGGCGTCTTCGCCTGGCTGGTCCTGGCCGGTGACCCGCAGCTCTGGCAGATGATGCTGCTGACCGCGCTGTGCGGGACCGGACAGGCCTTCTTCAGCCCTGCGGCCGAGGGCATGCTGATGTCCAGCGTCAGCGGTGAACAGGCAAGTCGGGCCTTCGCCCTCTTCAGGATGTCCATGCAGGGCGCGGCCATCGGCGGGGCGGCGCTCGGCGGGGCGATGATCGCCGCGATGGATCCGGGCTGGGTGCTGGCCGTCGATGCCGCCGCCTTCGCCCTGGCGGGTGCGCTGCGCGCCTTCCTCGACGTCAGTCACATCCCCGCCCGGGAGCCGGGTGGTGGCCTGCTCGCCGACCTGCGGGACGGCTGGCAGGAGTTCATCGGGCGTCCCTGGCTCTGGGCCGTCGTGGCGCAGTTCTCCGTGGTCGTCGCCGCGGTCGGGGCCGCGGAGGCGGTCTACGGGCCGCTGGTCGCCCAGGAGGAGCTCGGGGGCGCCCGTCCCTGGGGTTTCGCGCTCGCCGCGTTCGGGGTCGGCACGGTGGCCGGGGGGCTGCTGATGGTGCGGTGGAAGCCGCGGCGGCTGCTGCTCGCCGGAACACTCTGCGTCTTCCCGCTCGCCCTGCCCTCGGCGGGGCTCGCCGTCCCGCTGCCGGTGGAGGGGCTCTGCCTGGTGATGTTCGTCAGCGGGGCGGCCATCGAGGTGTTCGGCGTCTCCTGGATGACGGCCATGCACCAGGAGATCCCGGAGGAGAAGCTGTCCCGGGTCGCGGCGTACGACTGGTTCGGCTCGGTCGCCATGGTGCCGGTCGCCACCGCGCTCGCGGGCCCGGTGGAGTCGATGGTCGGCCGCAGTCAGGCGTTGTGGGGCTGTGCGGGTCTGGTCGTCCTGGTCACCGGCGCGGTGCTGTTCGTACCGGACGTACGCAACCTGACCCGCCGGACCACGTCCGCCGAGGTGCTCGCCAAGGTCCCGCCGGCGTCAGCCGATGCCGAAAGCCCCGTCGGGCGGCTCGGGTGAGGCGACCGCCTCGTCGTCGCCCACCGGCCGCGCGCCCTTGAGGAGTGCGGCGACCGCATCTCCGTACGCGACCCTGGCCGCGAACGCGTCGGCGGCGCAGCGGCGGGTGAGCGCGGCCGTGTCGAAGGGCTCTCGGGACGCGACGAGGACCACGTTGCCGAAGCGCCTCCCCCGCAGCACGGCGGGCTCGGCGATCAGGGCCAGCTCCCCGAAAACGGTCGCGAAGGTCGCCAGTTGCGAGCGCAGGAAACCGAAGGGCGCCCCGTCGGCCAGGTTGGCCGCGTAGATCCCGCCCGCGCGCAGGGCCCGTGCCGCAGCCTCGGCGTAGGGCACGGACGTCAGGTGGGCCGGTACCCGCGAGCCGCCGAAGACGTCCGCGATCACCAGGTCCACCGAGCCGGGGGCCGTCTCCTCCAGCTGCCTGCGGGCGTCCGCCGCGTACACCGTGATTCCGCTGCGCTCGGGCAACGGCAGGTGTTCCGTGACGAGGCCGAGCAGCCCGCGGTCCGCCTCGGCGACGTCCTGACGGGAACCGGGCCGGGTCGCTGCGACGTAGCGGGGCAGGGTGAGGGCGCCGCCGCCGAGGTGCAGGACATCCAGCGGCGCGCCCGCTCCGGCCGCGCAGTCCACGACGTGGGCCAGCCGTCGCGCGTACTCGAATTCGAGGTGCTCCGGCGCGTCCAGGTCGACGTACGACTGGGGTGCGCCGTCGACGGTGAGCAGCCAGGCCCGCTCCCGGTCCACGTCGGGGAGCAGCCTGGCGGTGCCGTGGTCCACGTCGCGGATGACGGGTATCGACTCGTTCACGACACCATTGTGCGGCGTGGGATCAGCTGTTCCTGACCGCGGCGACGGCTTCGGTGTGCGCTGCCGACTGGGCGAGTCCGGCGCGCGCGGCGGCGGCCCGGCTGCTGGGGTCGAGCGGATTGCGGCCGAAGGCCTTCTTCGCCGCGGCGTCCGGGGTGATGACGACGGTCCGGGCACCCTGCGCGGCCAGTGCGTCGGCCTGGGAGCGGGGCGACGCGATCACCTTGTTGCCGGAGGCCGTCGGCGCGATGACGACGACCCGCTCGTATCCGGCGGCCAGGTGGGCGTTGGCCGGGGAGTGCACACCGCCGTCGATCCAGGACCGTCCGCCGAAGGAGGCCACGGGCCAGACGGCAGGGACGGCGCAGCTCGCGGTGACGGCGTCGGCCAGTGACACCCCGCTGTCCTTGTCGAACGTGTGCAGCTCACCGGTGACCGCGTCGACCGCGGTGACGCGCAGCGGGCGCTGCGGCCACTCCGGCGACAGCAGCCTGCTCGCGATGACCGCGCGCCGCTCCTCCGGCGAGAGGCCGACACGGGCTTCGCGGGCCATGCGGGCCAGCTTCTGCCCGTACGCCTGCGGGGTGCGCGAGGTCAGCACGGCCCGTGCGTAGCGCAGGACGGTGACCGCGCCGAGTCTGCCGCCCCGCTCGGCGCCGGCTTCGGCCAGCTGGAGTTCGTACAGCTGCGGCAGGCCGATCAGCCCGGAGGCGAGCTGTGCCCCGACGACCGCACCGGCCGAGCTGCCGATGATCACATCGGCGGTGGACAGGTCCAGTCCCGCTTTCGCGAGGCCGTGAAGGATTCCGGTCTCCCAGGCGCTCCCGGTGATGCCGCCGGCACCGAGCACCAGTGCTGTCTCTGTCATGCCGTCAGTCTGGCGCACGGCGGCGGGCCCGCCGCCCCCGGGGTGCGGGCGACGGACCCTGAACAGCCGTACCTCTCAGAGCAGTCCGGTGACGGTGCCCGCGCCGACGGTGCGGCCGCCCTCACGGATGGCAAAGCCCAGACCGGACTCCAGCGGCACGTCGCGGCCCAGCTCGACGGTCATGGTGACCGTCTCGCCGGGGCGCGCGACCGCGACCGCTCCGAGGTCCACGTCGCCGACGACGTCGGCGGTGCGGATGTAGAACTGCGGCCGGTAGCCGGTGGCGACCGGAGTGGTGCGGCCGCCCTCGCGCCCCGACAGGACGTACACCTGCGCGGTGAAGCGCCGGCTCGGTGTCACACTGCCGGGCGCCGCCACGACGTGCCCGCGTCGCACCCGGTCGCGCTCGACTCCGCGCAGGAGCAGGGCGACGTTGTCACCGGCCTCGGCGGACTCCATCGGCTTGCCGAAGGTCTCCAGACCGGTCACGACCGTCTCGATGCCGGCACCGAGCACGGACACCCGGTCGCCGACGCGCACGGTGCCACGCTCCACCGCACCGGTGACGACGGTGCCCCGGCCGGTGATGGTCAGGACGTTCTCCACGGACAGCAGGAACGGCGCGTCGGTGTAGCGCACCGGCATCGGCACGTACGTGTCGACGGCGTCGAGCAACGCCTCGACGGCCGAGGTCCAGCGTGGGTCGCCCTCCAGCGCCCGCAGACCCGACACCCGCACGACGGGCACGGTGTCGCCGCCGTACCCGTGCGCGGACAGCAGCTCGCGCACCTCCAGCTCGACCAGGTCGGTCAGCTCGGGGTCACCCGCGTCGGCCTTGTTCAGCGCGACCACGATGTGGTCGACGCCCACCTGACGGGCGAGCAGCACGTGCTCCGCGGTCTGCGGCATGATCCCGTCCAGCGCGGAGACGACGAGGATCGCCCCGTCGAGCTGGGCGGCACCGGTGACCATGTTCTTGATGTAGTCGGCGTGTCCGGGCATGTCGACGTGCGCGTAGTGGCGGGTGCCGGTCTCGTACTCGACGTGCGCGATGTTGATGGTGATGCCGCGCTGCGCCTCCTCGGGCGCCCGGTCGATGCGGTCGAACGGGACGAACGTGCCGGTGCCCCGGTCGCTGAGGACCTTGGTGATGGCGGCGGTCAGGGTGGTCTTGCCGTGGTCGACGTGCCCCATGGTGCCGATGTTGAGGTGCGGCTTGGTGCGGACGTATGCCGTCTTGGGCATGGTGAGTTCCTTGGGAAGCGAAGCTGGAGAGGGGACCCCGGGGCCCGGCCGACCCTCCCCTTGCGGGGTCCGCCGGACAGTCGGGGGAGGGTCAGCTTCGGGCGCCGCCGAGGGGCGCTGCGGCAGCGGTGCACGCTGCTGCGACAACTGCTGCGAGGGGGCTCACGGCAGCCTCCGGCGTGTCCGCGACTGCGGACTGCGCTGCGAGGAAGGCGTACCGGAACATGGCTCGATCATCTCCGACGGCCGTCGGCCCGTCGAGCGAATTTCGGCGAGCGGTACGGAGGTTGGCCCCGGCACTCATCGCAGGTGCTTGGTGGCCTCTCGTACGGACAGCGGCGCCAGCCGGTCCCTGGCACCGTCGACGAAGTTGCGTACGGCCTGCGGGGCGGTCTTGGCGTACTCGCGCAGGCACCAGCCGATCGCCTTGCGGATGAAGAAGTCGGGATGGTCCGCGCGGCGCAGGCAGTAGGCGAAGAGCCGGTGCGCGTCGGTGGCCTCCTTGAAGCGGAGCTGGTGCAGCAGCGCGGTGCGGGCGATCCAGAGGTCGTCGTCCTCGATCCACTCGTCCATGGTCCGCCGCAGCTCCGGGTCGGCGGCCACCAGCGGCCCCGCGACATGGGCGGCCAGGGTGTCGACGGTGTCCCACCAGGGCTCGGTGGTGACCAGACGGCGCAGCACCGGAACGAATCCGGACGAGCAGCGTGCGACATGACGGCGCAGGTAGTCGGCGGCGAAGTACCGGTACTCGCGTTCGGGCAACGCCCAGCAGCGCAGCGCGATCGCCGCACAGTCCCGCTCGTCGGGGCGCGGCGTGCCTTCGAGGACGGACCGGGACAGCGCGCGGCGGCGGGGCGTGGGAATGCCGAGGAACGGTTGGACGTGCTTCATGTACGCGGCGGCCGACCGGGCGCGTACGGGGTCAGCGGCCGTGGGGTACAGCAGGGTCAGCCGCTCCAGCACCGTGTCGGCGAGCGTGCTCCCGGGCGGCCCGGGGGGCGCTTCGGCGCGCTGCGGGTCCGGTTCGGCTCCATGGCTCATAACGGTTACGTTACGGCGATCACCTCAAGGATTCGGTTACTCTCCCCGAATGCTCGACCCCGTCCCCGTTCCTGCCGCCCGGCCCTCCGGTGGCCTCGCCGTGCGCTGCACGCGGGTGCTGCTGTCGCCCTGGTCCCGGTTCTCCCTGCTCGTGGCCGTCCTGCTGGCCGCCGCGTCGACGATGCTGCTCCTGGAGCCCCAGCGGCTGCTGGCCTCGGGCTGGCCGGCCCAGCTGAGCGGCGGGGCCGCCGCGGTCGTGCTCTTCGGCCTCGCGTACGGCGTCTGCACGGTGGCCTTCGTACCGAGACCGCTGCTCAACCTCGCCGCCGGTGCGCTGTTCGGCTCGCAGGCGGGACTGGCGGCGGCCCTGGCGGGCACGGTGCTCGGCGCGGGCATCTCGTTCATGCTCGGCCGGGTACTGGGCCAGGAGGCGCTGCGTACGCTGCTGCGCGGGCGCTGGATGCGTGCGGCGGACGGCCAGCTGAGCAGGCACGGTTTCCGTTCGATGCTGGCGCTGCGGCTGTTCCCCGGGGTGCCGTTCGCCGCCGCCAACTACTGCGCCGCGGTCTCGCGCATGGGGTATCCGCCCTTCCTCGTCGCAACCGGCCTCGGATCGATCCCGAACACGGCCGCGTACGTCGTCGCGGGGAGCTCGGCCTCCTCCCCGACCTCACCCGCCTTCCTGGCCGCGATGGGCTTCATCGTGCTGACGGGCGCCGGCGGGGCCGTGGTCGCCTGGCGGCGGCGCCACCGGCTCGGCGCGGAGTGACGCGGCGGGCAGCGCGGGGGCAGTCGTCCCCCTGTTCATCCGGGGGCGATACGCTGCCCGCGACCGACTGACGATCTCCGGGCCCGGTGCGGCCCTGTCATCGCACGACCGCAATCCGCACGCCGCCGACGGTTCGACGCCGTCGGCCGATGCATGATCACTCCGGGATGGCCCAAGCCCCATGAGCTGGTTCGAATCGTTCGTCCTCGGCCTCGTTCAAGGACTGACCGAGTTCCTGCCGATCTCCTCCAGCGCGCATCTGCGGCTCACCGCGGCATTCGCCGGCTGGCACGATCCTGGCGCGGCGTTCACCGCGATCACCCAGATCGGCACGGAGGCCGCAGTCCTCATCTACTTCCGCAAGGACATCGTCCGCATCGTCTCGGCATGGTTCAAGTCGCTGACGGACCGCTCGATGCGCGGCGACCACGACGCGCAGATGGGCTGGCTGGTCATTGTCGGCTCCATTCCCATCGGCGTGCTGGGTGTGACGTTCAAGGACCAGATCGAGGGCCCGTTCCGCGATCTGCGGCTGATCGCCACCACCCTGATCGTGATGGGCATCGTCCTCGGCATCGCCGACCGCCTGGCCGCGCGCGACGAGGCCGGCGGCAAGCACCGGGCCATCAAGGAGCGCAAGTCGCTCAAGGAACTCGGCGTCAAGGACGGCCTGATCTTCGGCTTCTGCCAGGCGATGGCCCTCATTCCGGGCGTCTCCCGGTCGGGTGCGACGATCAGTGGCGGTCTGCTCATGGGGTACACCCGTGAGGCGGCGGCACGTTACTCGTTCCTGCTCGCGATCCCGGCCGTGCTCGCCTCCGGTGTCTTCGAGCTCAAGGACGCGGGCGAAGGTCACGTGTCCTGGGGGCCGACGATCTTCGCGACGTTCATCGCCTTCGGCGTGGGATACGTGGTCATCGCCTGGTTCATGAAGTTCATCACGACCAAGAGCTTCATGCCGTTCGTGATCTACCGGATCATTCTGGGCATCGTGCTGTTCATCCTGGTCGGCGCGGGGTCCCTGAGCCCGCACGCGGGTGAGTCCGCGGGCTGATCACGTGGGCGTGTCCAGCGCCTTTCAGCAATTCCGGACGCCTCCGCACCTCTGCGCTTCATGATCATCTCCCGCCTCTCTCCCGCTTGCCTCCCGATCCGGGACGGGGAGCGGGGGCAGGGGCAGGGGCGGGGGGTGTTGGCGTGGCCATCGGGCTGTTGAAGCCGCCACACCCTTCCTGCGTCTGCTGAAGCCCGTCACTGGCGGCAGGTGGCAGGCGCCCCGCCGGGACTGCAAGCCTCACGCGAAGCAGCTTCATACCCGGTCGGTCCGGCGAGCGGCCCGAAGAGGCCGACCGGTTCACCGAGCCGAAGCCCCTGGCCCAAAAGCGAGTTGGGGTCGATTCGCTACGCTCGGTCGGTCAGGGGATCGGCACTCAGACAGTCCTCCTGTCCACCGTGAGTCGACAAGGGGTCGCTGTCATGAGTCCTGCACCGGGGAGCACGTGCTCGACCGCCAATTGCCGGGGCGTCCGCATCCCGGATCAAGGCTATTGCCTCATGCACGCCGCCGAAGCGGGTCGCGCAGCCTACTTCGCCGGACTGGTCCCCGGCTCCAGCATCGATCACCGGTGCACCCCCTTCCCCGGCCACCTCCTCGATCGCCTCCTTCAGGCCCTCCATGACCCCGAAGCCGGTCGCGCCCGGATCGGCGAAGCTGACTTCAGAGGGGCGGAGTTCCACGAGGCCGCATTCGACAGGGCGATCTTCTCCGGAACTGCCAGACTCAGCGGGGCGGAATTCTACGAAAGAGCCTCGTTCACCGAGGTGCAGTTCCTTGGCGATGCCTGCTTCGACGGAACCCATTTCCATGAGGTCGTCGGATTCGCCGATGCACAGTTCTCCAGGCAAGCCGGGTTCAGCAAGGCGAGGTTCGACGCTCAGGCGACGTATGACCAGGTACAGTTCGCCGGCGCCGCCGCGTTCGACGACGCACAGTTCTCCGGTACGGCCAGATTCTACGGCGCGAAGTTCGACGGACAGGCCATGTTCATCGGGGCCAGGTTCTCCGGAAGCGCTGGGTACACTGCGGCGCGGTTCTCCAGCTACACCTCATTCGCAGGGGCAGAGTTCGCAGGCGACGCCGGCTTCGGCGCGACAATGTTCTCCGCGCAAGTCGACTTCGCCCGGGTCCAGTTCTCCGGCCCTGCACACTTCGTCAGGGCCGAATTCTCCAGCGATGCCGGCTTCGGCGCGGCCATATTCTCCGGGGAGACCGAGTTCGACGGGGCGCGGTTCTCCAGCGCCGACTTCAGCGGCGCGCTCTTCGCACGGACGACCCGGTTCGGGCCGATGGAGTGTGCCAAGGAGATCGATCTGTCCGGTTCGGTTTTCGAGGTTCCCGTATCACTGGAGATCGCGGCCGTTGCGGTGCGCTTCGAGAGGACTCGTTGGGAATCGACGGCAACCCTTCGCCTTCGCCACGCCACGGTGAACCTGAGTCATGCGGTGCTGACCAATCCAGTGGCGGTCACGGCCCATCCGACGCTCTTCAACGCCGGGGGCGGCATCGAGGTGAGGGAAGACCTGCTTCGGGGCTCCCGAAGCGGAGTGCGGGTGTCCTCGGTGCGCGGGGTGGACGCCGCACACCTGGTCCTGACGGACATCGATCTTGTCGACTGCCTGTTCGCCGGGGCCTTCCACCTCGACCAGCTCCGTCTGGAAGGCCGCTGCACCTTCGCCCCCACTCCCACCGGCCTGCACCGCCGCTATCTCATCTGTCCGTACCGGTGGAGCAGTCGACGCACCCTGGCCGAGGAACACCACTGGCGCGCGCAGGTCGCCGGCCAACCCGCACTGCCGGATGGCCGGCATCCCTCCCCCCGTGTCTGGCGCACCGGTCCGGCCCACCCCAGCCCGGATCTCACCCCTGACCCGGAAGACGTGGCAACCCTTTACCGGCAGTTGCGCAAGGCGTTCGAGGACGGCAAGAACGAGCCCGGGGCAGCCGACTTCTACTACGGCGAGATGGAGATGCGCCGCCACGACCGCGTCGATACGACGACCGGCGAGCGCTTCCTTCTCCGGGGGTACTGGCTGCTCTCCGGCTACGGCTTGCGCGCATCCCGCGCCATCGGCTGGCTGCTCGCAGCGATGGCGGTCACCATCGTGCTCATGCTGGGCCTCGGCCTCCCCGACTCGTCACCCGAGCAAGTCGCCACGGGTACTGTCCCCGCCGGCGGGGGGCAGGTGACGCTGGTCGTGGGCAAGGAGGACGCACGGCTGACTCTGCCTGTCACCGATCGGTTCACCGGGGAGCGCTTCGACAAGGCCGTGCAGGTGGTCCTGAACTCCGTCGTGTTCCGCACCAGCGGCCAGGACCTCACCACCTGGGGCACGTACACGGAGATGATCAGCCGCTTCCTGGAGCCCGTCCTGCTCGCGCTGGCCGCCCTTGCCATTCGTGGCCGCATCAAACGCTGAACCGAGTGGTGTCCGCCGGCCGTGGGGCCCGGCCGGCTTCTCAGCTCCTGTCGTTCAGGTGGGCCCTCGCTGCGTTGGCGCAGGCCGGGTGCACGGACTGAAGCGCCCCGCCGGTTTCGGATGCGGGCGCGGGCGCCTGGGGCCACGCTGGAGGTATGGCTACTCCCCCGATTGTGATCCATCGACCGACACCGTCCGGCGCCCGGCTCGTCACCGTGCACATCGCCGGTCGCGAGGAGCGGCTCGGGCTCGCGCACAGCGATCACGATGTCATCGTGTTCCTCGCCGACGCCGGCATGGCGGACCCGGCACGTGCCCTCGACACACCGTCCCTCGTCGAGTGGCAGGGCGCCGCCGCCCACGACTTCGCAGCGGCCTGAGCGCGCCGGGCTCCGTCTGCCGGTACGAGGAGCCCGGACACCGCGCTGCCCCCGCCCCGCGGAGCGGGAAACGGGGGCAGCGCGGGCCTCGACGCGGGTGATGTCACTCGGTCTCGGCGAAGGGCGGAAGATCGGGTTCGACGAACAGCCCCTGGTAGCGCGGTGTCGGTACGGCCTCGGCGCGGCCCGGGGCCTCGGACGCCGAGCCCGCCGCGCTCTCGTCCGAGCGCCGCTGAACCTGGCGGGGCGGGGTATCAGCCATCGGGGTCTCCTGTTGCTTCGCAGTTGTTCTGGGGCCCCGGGACGCCGTCCGGTCCTTCGGAACGCGGCGGCGACGGGGTGTGGCACCGTCCCGGCCCCACACCCACCAGGGCACCGGTATCCGACGAGGCATGCTGAGAGTATCCGTTGTCACGGGCCCGGCCGTAGCCGCCGTCGCCCGGTCCGCCCGCCATTCGCCTGCACAGCCGTGTCAGCGGGCGTCGCGGTCCTCCTGCCAGCGGGCGTACGGGATGCGGGAGATCTCCCGTACGCCTCCGAAGGTGCCCCATTCGTCCTTGCCCAGCCGGGTCAGCGGGCGGAGTGCGGTGACTTCCGGATGCCCGTCCGTCATGACGTCCTCGTCGACCGCGGCATGCACCACCCGCCCGAACACGACGGTGGAGTCGCCGAGCAGGACCGTGCTGTGCAGCTCGCACTCGAGCGCGACCGGCGCCCCCGCCACGCGCGGCGGCTTCACCCGCAGGCTGGGCTCCCGCTCGACGCCCACGGCCTCGAACTCGCTGACGCCGCGCGGGAAGTCGGTCGCCGTGGCGTTGATCTGCTCGAAGAGGTGTTCCGGGGCGAAGTTCACGACGAAGGAGCCCGTCGCCTCGATGTTGCGCAGGGTGTCCTTGCGCCCGACCGAGGTGAACTGCACGACGGGCGGGCTGACGCACGCGATCGTGAAGAAGGAGTGGGGCGCCAGATTGGCCGTCTTGCCGTCCGGGGTGACCGTGGAGACCCACGCGATGGGCCGGGGAACGACCACGGCGGTGAGCAGCCGGTAGAACGTGCCGGTGTCGGTGGCGCCGGGATCGAAGTCGATACGCATGACGCCGAGTATGCCGAGTACGGCGTCCGGATCTCCCGCTCTCCCGCGTCTCCCGGCTCTCCCGCCGTGCTAAACCTCCGTGTCCCCCGGGCCTCCCGGGCCCTCGGAGCCGAACTGCTCGGCCCTCAGGGCCAGGTCCTGGAGCACATCGGCGGACGACACGTCCGTCTGGCCCGAGTCGTGCACCTGCGCCAGCATCGCGAACGCCAGCGTGAACGCCCCGACGAGTTGCTCCACCGCCCCGCCGACCTCCCGGCCGACCAGGACCACCACGTCCTCGATCGTGGCGTCCTCGGGGATCGCGATCCGTGGCATCGTCTCGTTGAGAAGGGCGGTCACCACGGTCGAATCGGTGCTGGGGTCGTCACGTTCCGGGTCCTCCTCCAAGAGGCGGCGCATCTCGCCCGCTTCGGTGAGGATGCCGATCACACGTTTCACGACTTCGCTCTGCTCCATCCCGCGAGCATAGGCGCAGGCGCACCGGCCGACGAGGACAACCGGCGCCCGTCGCCGGCCGTGCCGGACCGGCGTACCCAGGCCCCCGTCGCGCCTCCCCCTGCGACGGGCGCCGACCGGCCGTAGCGTACGAGGCAGGCCGACCGGGTCCGGAGGAACGGGCCGGGGGCCTGCGGGCGCCGTGCGGCGTGCGCGGGCCGGGGCAGGCACCACCGCACTCAGGAGGCATCCATGACCGGAACCGAGCTTCCCGTGATCGCCGCGGTCGACGGGTCCACGCACAGCGACGACGCGCTGGACTGGGCGGCCCGCGAGGCGTCCGGGCGGGGGCTCCCGCTGGTGGTCGTGCACGTCCGCCTCCTGACCCGGCGTACCGGCCAGGAAGCGCAGCAGCGCGAGGCGGAGGAACTCCTCGCCCGGTCCGTGCAACGTGTGGAACGGGTCGCTCCCGGGTTGCGCCCCACCACGCTCGCACCGCTCGACTTCCCCTCGGCCGCACTGGTCTCGCTCAGCCGCGACGCGTCGCTGGTGGTGGTCGGCTCCCGCGGACTGGGCGGGTTCCGTTCCCTGATGCTGGGCTCCAACAGCCTGGCGACCGCCTCGATGGCCATGTGCCCCGTGGTCGTCATCAACGGCGGGCGGCCGGACGAGGAGCCGGACGGGAACAGCCCTGAGGTCTTCCGTGACGTCGTGGCGGGGGTGGCCGCGGACGAGAGCAGCGAGGCGGTGCTGGAGTTCGCCTTCGAGACGGCGGCGGCCCGGCCCGGTGCGCGGCTGCGGATCGTGCACGGCTGGACGATGTTCTCGTCGATGCTCTCCGGTGGCCCCGTGTTCGACCGGGAGGCGGCGGCCGACTCGGCGGAGCGGTCGCTCGCCGAGCTGACAGCGGGCCGGCGCGAGAAGTATCCGCAGGTGGAGGTCGTGAAGGAGCCCGTCCACGGCTCCGCGTCGCGCACCCTGGTCACCGCGTCGGCGACCGCGGCCCTGACGGTGATCGGCCGGCGCAAGGGCGGCGAGTCCCTCGGGCTCGGGCTCTCCCCGGTCGCCCAGACCACGCTCACGCACGCCCTGGGGCCGGTGGCAGTGGTGCCCTGCTGACCTCCTTCGCGCGCCGCCACCGAGCTCTTCCGTGGGCCGTTCCCGGCCGGATTCCGCCCTTCGCAGGCCGCCGCGGGTGCACGCCACTTGGCCCCTGGCGTCCAGGGGCCCACACTGACCCGATGACGCAGCGTGTGGATCTCTCGACCGTGATGGACCGGATCTCCATCGATGCAGTGATCACCGGCTACGCCGTGGCGGTGGACGACGGTGCGTGGACGGACTACCGGGCCCTGTTCACCGCGGACGGCCGCGCCGACTACCGCACCGCGGGCGGCATCGAGGGCCCCGCCGCCGAGGTCGCGGACTGGCTCTCGGAAACCTTGCTGCTCTTTCCCGTACGGCAGCACCTGATCGTCAACCGGCGCCTGGACCTTCAGGACCTCGGCGGCTATCCGGGCGACCGTGCCCGGCTGCAGGCCGACTACATGAACCCGATGCGGCTCGTGAGCGGACCGGAGGCGGAACGGGGCGGGGACACCGGCTCGGCGGACCGTCCGACCGCCCCGAACTTCGTCTCCGGCGGGCGCTACGCCTTCGAGCTGCTGCGGACCGACGGTGGCTGGCGGATCCAGGGCGTGACGGTCCACGAGAAGTGGCGGGACCTGTCGGGCTCCCTCGCCGCCGGATGATCCACCGGGCGAACCGCCCGGTGAACCGCCCCGGCCCGCCTCCGCTGCCCCACACTGGGGGCACGACGGAGGAATCGGATTCCGGATACCGCCTGCCACCCGGCAGGCCGAGGAGGCGCGGTATGCCGAGCGGGGTCGTAGGGCGCGCAGGGGGCGAACGGATACTCGCCTCGCCCTTGTGGCGCGGTGGCGCCGCGCTCCTGGCCGGTGCGCTGCCCGCGCTCGCCTTCCCCGCACCGGGACTGTGGTGGTTCGCGTACGCCGCGCTGGTCCCGTTGCTGCTGCTGATCCGGTCGGCCGGCACGGGGCGCAGAGCGGCGCTCGACGGCTGGCTCGGCGGGACGGGCTACATGCTGGCCGTCCACCACTGGCTGATGCCGAGCCTGCATGTGTTCATCGTGGTGCTGGCGGCCCTGCTGGGTCTGCTGTGGGCTCCGTGGGGGCTGCTGGTCTCCCGGCTCCTGCGCGGGCCGGTGTCCGGTGCGCGCGTCGTGACGGCCGTGATCGTGGTGCCGTGCGGCTGGCTGATGATCGAGGCGGTCCGGTCCTGGGAGGGGCTGGGCGGCCCCTGGGGGCTCCTCGGCGCCAGCCAGTGGCAGGTGGC
Organism: Streptomyces sp. NBC_00236; assembly: GCF_036195045.1. Classification (NCBI taxonomy): domain Bacteria; kingdom Bacillati; phylum Actinomycetota; class Actinomycetes; order Kitasatosporales; family Streptomycetaceae; genus Streptomyces; species Streptomyces sp. NBC_00236. The sequence goes on from NZ_CP108100.1 coordinate 860,610, forward strand.
GCCGGCGCTCCGGCTGGCCTCGGTGGGCGGGGTGTGGCTGGTGAGCCTGATGGTGGTCGCGGTGAACACGGCTCTCGCACTGCTGCTCACGGCTCCCGCCGCCCGCGCGATGGCCGTCGCCACGTTCGTGGCGGGCGCCGTGGCCATGGGCTCGGTGTGGGTCTGGGCGCCACAGCCCGAATCGTCCGGGACGGCACGGATCGCCGTCGTGCAGCCCGGTGTCGTCGAGGGTCCCGGCAGCGTGCAGCGGCGGTTCGCGCGCAGCGAGGAACTGACGCGCTCGCTGGCGGGCCGGGACCTCGACCTGGTGGTGTGGGGTGAGAGCAGCGTCGGCGTCGATCCGGTCCGGCGGCCCGACGTCACCGCCAGGATCGCCGCGCTGTCGCGCCTGGTGGGCGCGGATGTGCTGGTGAACGTGGATGCCCGGCAGACCGATGCCTCGGGGCGGACCGGGATCTTCAAGAGGGCTGTGCTGGTGGGTCCGCAGGGGCTGACCGGGGACCGTTACGACAAGATGCGCCTGGTTCCCTTCGGGGAGTACGTCCCCGCCCGCTCGGCGCTCGGGTGGGCCACGTCGATGGGCAAGGCGGCGGGCGAGGACCGGCTGCGCGGCACGGGCCCCGTGACGATGACGCCGCCGGGCGCGCACGGTCTGCGCATCGGTCCGCTGGTCTGCTTCGAGTCCGCGTTCCCCGACATGAGCCGGCGGCTGACCCGGGACGGCGCCCGGCTCCTGATCGCCCAGTCGTCCACGTCGTCCTTCCAGCACGGCTGGGCGCCCGGCCAGCACGCCTCGCTGGGGGCGCTGCGGGCCGCCGAGAACGGCCGCCCGATGGTGCACGCCACGCTCACGGGGGTGAGCGCGGTCTACGGCCCTCAGGGGCAGCGCGTCGGAGCTCCGCTCGGTACGGACACGAGCGGAGCGGCGGTGTACGGCGTGCCGCTGGCCCGGGGCACGACGCTGTACGTCCGGCTGGGCGACTGGCCGCTCTACGGCGCACTGGGAGTGCTGGCCGCCTTCTGTGCCTTCGAAGGTCTACGGGCGGTGCGCGGGCGAGGGCCGGCGGAGCCTGTCGGGGCCGTCGCCCCGGTCGTCCCGGCAGGGAGCGCGGGGCCGGTGGGCTCCGTCCTCACGCCCGCGGAGGCCCCGGCCGAAACGGCGCCTCAGTGAGCCCGGGCCTCAGACGGTGGCGCGGCCCGGTCCGTGCACCGTGACGATGTCGCCCATGGCGTCGACGGTGAGCGCGACCCGTTCGACCTTGGTGGTCACGCCGAGGACCAGCCACACCGCGCCCCAGAGGAAGCAGGTGAGGGCCGTGAGCACGGCGTGCAGCACATGGTTGGGTGGCCGGCCCCGGACCATGACGACCTGGGTCTCCGAGCGGGACTCCACACGCCAGCCGCTCGCGATCCGCTGGTTGACCGCCCAGTCGAGGATCAGCGCACGCTGCGTGGCATCGGGCGGGCGCCCGTCCGCCGAGTAGTAGCCCGGCGGCGGCTGGAGCGCACCCCAGCCCTCCGGCTCGCGGTGGGACTTCACGAGGTCACCTCCACGGGCCGACGGTCCATCCACCCAGCCTGCATCGGTGCCGTTGGGCACGCATCCGGAGCCGTTCCGGGGCGGCCCCGGACGCCCGCGCCGCAGACGCTATGCGCAGTCGAGGTCCCGCAGCACCCGCTCGCACAGCTCGTGCGTCGCCAGCGCGTCCCGGGCGCTCAGCAGCTTTCCGGCCCGGACGGCGTCCAGGAACGACCACACGCTCTGCTCGATGCCGCGCTGGCGGGCCACCGGCACCCAGTCTCCGCGCCGCCGCAGGCTCGGCTGGCCCTTGTGGTCGATGACCTCGGCGAGGTTGACCACTTCGCGCTTGGAGTCCTGGCCCGAGACCTCCAGCCGTTCCTCGGTCGAGCCGCTGAGCCGGTTCATCGCCCCGATGGCGGTGAAGCCGTCTCCCGAGAGCTGGAGCACGACGTGGTGCATGAGGCCGTCACGGATCCTGGCCCGGACGACGGTGTGCTCGACCGGCCCTGGGGCGAGGAACCGCAGGGTGTCGACCACGTGGATGAAGTCGTCGAGGACCATGGTCCTCGGCTCCTCCGGCAGCCCGACCCGGTTCTTCTGCATGAGGATCAGGTCGCGCGGGTGCTCGACGCATTGCGCGTAGCCGGGCGCCACCCGTCGGTTGAAGCCGACCGCGAGGCTGACACCGCGTGCCTCGGCGAGCTCCACCAGGCGCTCGGACTCGGCGAGTTCGTAGGCCAGCGGCTTGTCGACGTAGGTGGCGACGCCCGCTTCGAGCAGTCGGCCCGCGATCTCCGGGTGCGCGGCGGTCGGGGCGTGCACGAACGCCGCGTCCAGGCCCTGGGCGAGCAGCGAGTCGAGGTCGGCGTGGCACTGGGCGGCCGGGACGCGGTGGGCGGCGGCGACCGTGGCGAGGGTGGCGGGGGTGCGGGTCTGCAGATGCAGTTCGACCCCCGGCACGGTCGTGAGTACCGGCAGATACGCCTTCTGCGCGATGTCGCCGAGCCCGATGCAGCCGACCTTCACAGGGTCTCCTTCTCGCTGTTCAGCGCCGCACGTCGCGGTCCTCCTCCGTGGAGGCCGACCGCGGCCGGGCCTGCGCGTCCTTCGTCCCGGCAGCATACGTGTGCTGCGGTGGCCGCCAGTCGGCGATGCCGTCGAAGGTGCGCAGGACGAGCCCCGGTCCGAGCCGGGAGAGGGTGGACATCACGAAGTCCCGTACGGCGACGGCCGGGGCGGAGCTCAGCCGCATCAGCCGGGTGACCTGTGCGGCCTTGCGCACGATGGCGGTGGTCCGCGGCAGCCGGTCGGCGGTGTACCCGGCCAGACCCGCGCCGAGGTCCCTGCCCGGCGCCACGTGGTGGGCGAGCACGATCCCGTCCTCGATGGCCTGGTTGCCGCCCTGGCCCAGGGTGGGTGCCATCGCGTGGGCGGAGTCCCCCACGAGGACGGTGCGCCCGCGGTGGAAGGCGGGCAGGGGGCGGTCCATCTGGTAGACGTCGTTGCGCAGCACGCTCTCCGGCCGGGCGGCGGCGATGATCTCCGGGACCGGGGTGTGCCAGTCCCCGAAGCGGCGCAGCAGTTCCGCCCGTTCGTCGTCGGCGCGCTCCCCCGCCGGGGCGGCGGCCGCGGCGTACGCGTAGATGCGGCCGTCCTTGAGCGGCTGGGTGCCCCACAGGGCGCCGCGGCCCCAGGTCTCGTGCGGGGCGAAGGGCCCGGGCGGTGCGGGGACGACGACGCGCCAGGTGGTGAATCCGGCGTAGGAAGGGCCGGGGTGGTCCGGGAACAGGGCGCCGCGTACGGCGGAGTGGATGCCGTCGGCGCCGACGACGAGATCCGCCTCGATCGTTCCGTCCGCCGTACGGATCATGGCGCGCCTGCCCCCTGCGACACCCGGGTCCACGAGGTACGCGGGGCAGTCGGTACGGATGGCGGATGCGGGCAGCCGGCCGGCGATGCGGTCGATCAGGGTGGCCCGGTGGACCAGGACGAACGGTCCGCCGAAGCGTTCGGCGGCGGCCGCGCTGTCCGTACGGGAGAGCCGGCGGCCGTCCGGGCTGCGCATGCATCCCTCGCCCTGCCAGGCCGCCAGGGACCTGATCTCGTCGCCGAGCCCGATGACGTCCAGGGCACGCTGGGCGTTGGGGGCGAGACCGATGCCGGCCCCGACGGGCCGGAGCGAACCGGCCTTCTCCAGGACCGTGACCTGCCAGCCGGAACGGTGCAGCGCCACCGCTGCCGTGAGGCCACCGATTCCGCTGCCGATGACGACCGCTCGGGGAGCGTCCATGGCTCCTCCTCAGCTCTCTGGAACTACACCTGTAGTGACTTGACCAAGCTACTACAGGTGTAGTGAGAGCGGTAGGTTGATCCCATGGCCACACGCACCGCCGCCGGTTCCTCCCGGGCCGCGCTCATCACCGACGCCGCACTCGCGCTCCTCGCCGAACGCGGCATGCGGGGTCTGACCCACCGTGCGGTGGACGAGCGCGCGGGCCTCCCGCAGGGATCGACGTCCAACTACGCCCGTACGCGGCAGTCCCTGCTGGAGGCGACGGTGCGACGGCTGGCCGAACGCGAGGCCCGGGTGCTCGCGCCGGGAGAACTCCCGATGCCGGGAGGGCGCGCGGAAGGCGCCGGGGCCACACCGCCCGATCCGTCCGGACCGGCCGCTCCCCCCGGCCCCGAGGCCCTGATCACAGGTCTCGCGGCGGCCCTCCACCGCTATCTGACCCGCCACGGCGACCTGCTCGTCTGCCGCTACGAACTCGCCCTGGAGGCCACCCGCCGCCCCGAACTGCGCGCGTTCTACGACGCGACGGGCCGGCAGTTCCGCGAACCTCTGGAGGCGCTGATGGCGGCGGCCGGCTCGCCCGAACCGGAACGGCACGCCCTGTCCCTGGTGGCCTGGTGCGAGGGGCTGATGTTCTCGTGCGCGGCGGGCTCCTACCACCGCTCCGTGCCGACCGAGGCGGAACTGCGCACCGGCTTCGGCGAACTGCTGCGCGGGATGCTGGGCAGAGCGGAATGAGGCGGGTCCCGGACACCGGCGACACGCGGGGGCGTCATGCTGACCGGGTCACTCGTGCGGGCCAATCCGGGCGTCGCGGTGCACGCGACGGGCCGTCCGCACCGCAGAGTTGATCAGGTGCATCGAACCAGAACCACCGTGAAACTCCTGGTCGGCGTGGCTGTCACGGCCCTGTCCGGGTGTGTGTCCGTACAACCGGAGCCGAGCGCACCGGCGCGCCCGGAGAGCAGCCGGCCGGCGCAGCACCTGGCGCCGCAGATCATCCGGCCCCCGGTACGCGACACGCTGGAGGCGCTGCCTGATCCGAAGCCCTCGGCCAAGGCTTCCCGCCGGGCCGCTCCGGCGCCTCCGGCAGCGCGCCGCGACGACCCGCGGCCCCCGCAGCAGCGCCGCCCCGCCCAGGCCCGTCCGCAGCCACGCCGGGCCGCTCCGTCCGCCCCCGCTCCCGCCCTGCCGGCGCCCGTCACCGGGGCGGACGTGTGCGCGCTCGGGCGGGGTTACGGGCACTGGCCCGCGGGCAGCCCGCAGTCGCGGATCTGCGACGACACCTACGGCCGCTGACACGGCGGACCGGCACCGGCGGCGGCCCGCCCGGGCCACCGCAGACCGCGCCCGCCCCGGCCACGGGGCACGTGTCCGGGGCGGGCGGTCAGAACTCCCGCAGTCGCCGCTCCAGCCGTCCGATGGCGGCCCGGACGCCTCCTCCGTACCCGTCGTCCATACCGTCGTCCGCGAGGACTCCCGAGGCCTGCCGGGCCCGGTCCAGATGGATCCGGGCGGCGGCGGGCCGTTCGAGTTTCAGGTAGTCCGCCGCGAGGTTGAGGTGCAGCGAGGGACGGAAGGCACGCACGGCGAGCGCGTCCCGGTGCCCGGCCATGCCGTCGCCGGTCAGCGTCTGGGCGGCGGTGAAGGCCCGCAGGTCCCAGGCCAGCTCGTCGCCGGGGTCGTCCTGGGTGTCGGCCATGTAGTGCGCGAGAGCGCACCGGTGCCAGGCGTCACCGCCCTCGCCGATCTCCGCCCAGAGGGCGCCGAAGCGGTTGCGGGCCTCCTCCCGGTCACCACCGTGGAGCAACATGACCGCCTGGCCGATTCTGGTCATGACGACGTCCTGCGACGCCTCCTGCTGCTCCGTCACCGCGGTCTCCCTCGCACCTGTCCGCCCACGCCCGGCCGATCGGTCCCGGCACACTCCGGCTGCCGCCTCCGGAGGAAACCTGCCGGTCTCTGCCGGTTCCCTCCGGTTACAGCCGGTTCGACGCTAGTCGCCGCGGCGGACATTCGCACTCAGGCTCCGGCGCGCCCTCAGCCCAGGTCGGGGATGCGCCAGTCGATGGGCGGGTGGCCCTGCGCCGCGACCGCCTCGTTGATCTGCGTGAACGGACGCGAGCCGAAGAACTTCTTCGCCGAGAGCGGCGAGGGGTGCGCACCCTTCACCACCACGTGACGCTCCTCGTCGATCAGCGGAAGCTTCTTCTGGGCGTAATTGCCCCAGAGCACGAAGACCGCCGGGTCGGGCCGTGCGGCGACGGCGCGGATCACGGCGTCGGTGACCTTCTCCCAGCCCTTGCCCTTGTGGGAGTTGGCCTCACCGGCACGCACCGTCAGTACCGCGTTGAGGAGGAGCACACCCTGCTCGGCCCACGGCATCAGATACCCGTTGTCCGGGACCGGCAGGCCGAGCTCCTCCTTCATCTCCTTGTAGATGTTGCGCAGGGAGGGCGGCGTCTTCACGCCCGGCCGCACGGAGAAGCACAGACCGTGCCCCTGACCCTCGCCGTGGTACGGGTCCTGGCCGAGGACCAGGACCTTCACCTTGTCGTACGGGGTCGCCTCCAGGGCCGCGAACACCTGCTCCCGGGGCGGATAGACCGGCCCGTCGGCCCGCTCCTTCTCGACGAATTCCATGAGCTCCCTGAAGTAGGGGCTCTCGAGCTCATCGCCGAGTACGCCGCGCCAGGACTCGGGCAGCGGGTAGGTGTCGGTCACGTCAACAACCTCCGGTAAGCAATTCGGTTCTTGATCCCAGAACCTACCGGGGGCCACTGACAACGGACCCCGGGGAGCCCCCGGGGTCCGTGGCCGGCGGACCGGCTACCAACTGGCCTTGCGGTACAGCTCCCACATCTGCATGACCGTCTGCGGGTCCAGCGCGCGCTCGCCGCCGCCGATGTCCTCGCCCGCGGCGACATAGAGCTTGCCCTGCCACAGCGGCAGCAGCCGGACGTCGTCGACGAGGATCTCCTGGGCCCGCTCGAACTGCTTGCTGACCGCGCCGCGGTCGCTCTCCTTGCGGGACTGGGGCAGCAGCTGGTTCGTGATCTCGTCCTTCACGTAGGGCATGCCGGTGACGCTGTCCTTGCCGACGAACGGGGCGATGAAGTTGTCGGGATCCGGGAAGTCCGGGAACCAGCCGCGCCCGAAGACGGGGTACTGGCCCTTCGTGAAGCCCTCCTGGAAGGTCTTCCAGGGCTTGCTCTTCAGGGTGATCCTGAACAGCCCGGAGGCTTCCAGCTGGCGCTTGAGTTCCGCGAACTCGGGGGCCGTCGACGATCCGTAGCGGTCGGTCGTGAACCAGAACGTCATCGCGACCGGCTCGGTGATGCCGGCCTTGGTGAGGATCCTCTCGGCCTTCTTCCTGTCCGGGTCGCCGAACGTGTCGAAGAAGCTCGTGGTGTGCGCCGCGATGCCCTTGGGGACCATGGAGTAGAGCGGCTCGGCAGTTCCCCGGTAGACCTTGGCCACCAGCGCGTCACGGTCCACGAGCTGGGCTATCGCGCGCCGGACGGCCGGGTTCCCGGCCGCCGGGTCCTCCGGGTTGAAGACCAGGAAGCGGATGTCGGCGCCGACCGACTCGACGATCTGCAGGTCGCTGTCGGCGTCCTTGTTGTCCTCGAGGTTCACGACCTCCTCGGCACCCAGACCGCGGTACGTGGCGTCGATCTCGTCCTTCTTGAGCGCCGCGACCATGGCGCCGGACTCCTTGAAGTACCGGATGGTCACCGCGTCGTTCTTGCGGTCGGCGAAGCCCTTGTAGTCGGGGTTCCGCACCAGCTCGGAACGGTCCCCCGGCTCGTAGTCGTCGAGGAGGTAGGGACCGGACCCGGTGACCTTGCCGTCGTCGCGGATCTTGTGCTTCGAGTACGCGCTGGGCGCCACGAGGGACATGGCCGGCGTGGCCAGCACGAACGGGAAGGTGGCGTCCGGCTTGCTCAGGTGGAAGACGACGACGTCGTCGCCCTTGGTCTCCACCCGGTCGAGCGAGCCGAGCATGCCCACCGGGCCGCCCTTGACCGCGATGGACCTGATCCGGTCGATGGAGTACTTCACGGCCTCGGCGTCGAGCTTGTCACCGTTGGAGAACTTCAGACCCTTGCGGAGCTCGCAGCGGTAGGCGGTGCTGGTGTTGTCGGTGAACCGGCAGTTGTCCGCGGCGTCGGGCTCGGGGCTCGTGCTGCCGGTGGGAAAGCTCACCAGGGTCTGGAACACGTTGCGCATCAGCTCCCAGGAGCCGTCCCAGGCCGCGGCGGGATCAAGGGTCGACGGCGAACTGGTGGTCCCGACCGACAGCTTCTGTTCCACGTCCGAATCGCCGCCGGGGAGCAGACCGCAGCCGGCCAGCAAAGACAGGGAAGCAAGGGCTGCAGCAGCCTGCAGACTGGCCCGGTAGAACACGTGCACGCTCCTCGATCAGCCATGGGTCGGCAGACCATACCGCAGCGCCCCGCCGGGTCAATCCGCTGGCCCGACGGGGCACTTGAGTCAATCAGGGCCAAAACGGCCCAGGCCGTTCTCAGCCCACGCCGGCATTCAGGAAAATCCCGCCGTCGACCACGAGGGTCTGGCCGGTGATCCAGTCGGACTGGCTCGACGTGAGGAAGGCCGCGGCACCGCCGATGTCCGCGGGGACGCCGAGCCGGCCGAGCGGGTAGGCGGCGGCCGCCTCCGCCTCACGGCCCTCGTACAGGGCCTGCGCGAACTTCGTCTTCACGACCGCCGGAGCGATCGAGTTGACCCGCACGACCGGCGCGAACTCGTGTGCCAGCTGCAGGGTCAGATTGACCATGGCCGCCTTGCTCATGCCGTACGCGCCGATGAACGGCGAGGCGGAGACACCCGCGACGGAGGCGATGTTGACGATCGCCCCGCCGTTCTCCTTCTGCCAGGCCTTCCAGGTCTGCTGGGCGAAGCCGAGCGCCGAGATCACGTTCGTCTCGAAGACCTTGCGGGCCACGTTGAGGTCGAGCTCGGCGATCGGCCCGAAGACCGGGTTCGTACCGGCGTTGTTGACCAGGAAGTCGACCCGGCCGAACGCCTCCATCGTGCGCTCGACGGCGGCCGCCTGATGCGCCTCGTCGTGCGCCTTGCCCGCGACGGCGATGACCCGGTCGGAACCGAGCGCCTCGACGGCCTCCTTCAGCGCGTCCTCGCCGCGCCCGGTGATGCACACCCGGTCGCCGCGGGCGACGAGCGCCTCGGCGATGCCGTAGCCGATGCCCCGGCTCGCACCGGTGATCAGCGCGACCTTGCCACTGTCCTGCACAGTCATGATGTCCGTAACCCTTCGGGTCAGTTGAGCGGTCCGCCGGCGACGTACATGACCTGGCCCGAGACGAAGCCCGCGTCGTCGCCCGAGAAGAAGGCGATGGCGTTGGCGATGTCCTCCGGGAAGCCGACGCGCTGGACCGGGATCTGGGTGGCTGCGGCGGCCTGGAACTCCTCGAAGCCCATGCCGACGCGCTCAGCGGTCTGCGCGGTCATCTCGGTGACGATGAAACCCGGCGCGACGGCGTTGGCGGTGATGCCGAACTTGCCGAGCTCCTTGGCGAGCGTCTTCGTGAAGCCCTGCAGGCCCGCCTTGACTGCGGCGTAGTTGGCCTGGCCGCGGTTGCCGAGGGCCGAGGAGGAGGACAGCGAGACGATCCGGCCGAACTTGGCGTCCACCATGTGCTTCTGGACGGCCTTGGCCATCAGGAACGCGCCCTTGAGGTGCACGTTCATCACGATGTCCCAGTCGGACTCGCTCATCTTGAAGAGCAGGTTGTCGCGGAGCACGCCCGCGTTGTTGACGAGGATCGTCGGGGCACCGAGCTCCGCGGCGACCCGCGCGACGGCGGCTTCCACCTGAGCGCTGTCCGACACGTCACAGCCGACGACGAGGGCCTTGCCCCCGGCGGCGGTGATCTTCTCGACGGTGTCCTTGCAGGCCGCCTCGTCGAGGTCGAGTACGGCGACGGCGCGGCCCTCGGCCGCCAGGCGTACCGCGGTGGCGGCACCGATGCCCCGTGCGGCTCCCGTCACGATGGCTACGCGCTGCTCGGTGGTGGACATGCTTGGCTCTCCTCGCCCTTGGATCGCGGCTCAGCGGACGTCGGGAGCGATTCCGCGGGACAGGCCCGCGAGAACATCCCCGATAACTGAGCAACCGCTTAGTACCTTCAGCAGACGAGACGCTAGAAGCCCTGGCACCCGGTGTCAACGGCCCACGGACGCAGCGGCGCATGTCACACCGGACGGCGCCGCCCCAGCGGCGGGCGGGGGCGGCGCCGAAGCGGCAGCGATCAGCGCACCAGCAGGTCGAGGAGCCGTTCGACCTCGGCGGCGGGGTCGGTGGTGAGACCGCTGTGCACCGGGCTCGGCTGGATGACGGTCGAGCGCGGCGCGATGAGCCAGCGGAAGCGGCGACCGGCGTCGTCACCGGCCGCCTGGCCCGCGTCCGTACCGCCGCGGCAGACGCCTTCCACGGCGTGCAGTGCGGCCCGCACCCCGGTCACGTCGGCGCCGGGGTCCAGGGCCATGAGCTTGCCCTCGTCGAGGGCCGTGCGGGCGGCGACGAAACCCTTGGCGCGGCAGTAGACCACGACCCCGGCGTTGAAGAACTCGCCGCGCTGGACCCGTGGCACCACGCGCAGGAGGGCGTACTCGAAGACATCGCGCTTGCTCACGGCCGGCCGCCCTTGTCACTGTTCTCGTCGTCGTGCCGCGGGGCGAGGCGTTCGCTGAGCCAGCCCGGAGCCTGTGAGGGCTTGGACACGGTCGGTGCGTCCAGGATGATCCGTTCATGGATGGTGGCGGCACGCGGCAGCAGCGCCTCCACATAGGCGCGGCGCAGCTGATCCGTCGACTCGAAGCCCGGCTCGTCCACCAGCCACTCGTCGGGGACGTCGGCCGCTACCTCGGTGAGGAGGTCCTCCGTGACCAGCGGGGCCAGTTCGGCGGCGGCGGCCGCGACGTCGGGGCCGAACGGCGCCAGCGCGTGGTCGGACGCGTTGTACGGCTTGGCGGCGGACGCCTGGGCGCCCGGCCAGTTGTGGTGCCAGATCATGGTGGCGCCGTGGTCGATGAGCCACAGGTCGCCGTGCCAGATCAGCATGTTCGGATTGCGCCAGGAGCGGTCGACGTTGTTGATCAGCGCGTCGAACCAGACGACGCGTCCGGCCTCGCGCGGGTCCACCTGATAGGCGAGCGAGTCGAATCCGAGGGAGCCGGGAAGGAAGTCCATCCCGAGGTTCAGCCCGCCGCTCGCCTTGAGCAGTTCCTGCACCTCCTGGTCGGGCTCGGCGAGGCCGATCACCGGGTCCAGCTGGATCTGCACGAGATCGGGGACACGCAGCCCGAGCCGCCGCCCGAGCTGCCCGCAGATCACCTCGGCGACCAGCGTCTTGCGGCCCTGTCCGGCTCCGGTGAACTTCATGACGTACGTGCCGAAGTCGTCGGCCTCGACGATTCCGGGGAGCGAGCCGCCCTCACGCAGGGGCGTGACGTAGCGGGTCGCGGTGACTTCTGTCAGCATTTCGCCAGGCTATACGGCACCGCCGCCCGGAGATCCATGACCGGTGGCGGAGGGCGCCGCCCGGATCCACCCCCGGGCGGCGGGTGCCCCTCACCCCGTGGCGGCCCGCTCCCGGACGGCGGGGGCGACAGGGGCCCCGTTCGCACGGCCGGAGGACAGTGCGGCCTCGACCACCGCGACCGCCGCGTGGATGTCGGCCGCCGTCACCAACGGGGTGCGTCCGTAACGGATGTCGTCGCAGAACTCGGTGAACAGCAGGCGCAGTGCCGTCGTCGCCGCGGGTCCGGCGACCTGGTGGGCGGAGCTGTCGCCGCCCGCCGTGCGCACCGTGACCGCCGGCGCGTCCTCGTCGGCGAGTACGTGGCCGTGCGAGCCGAGCACCCGCAGGCTGGAGGAGACCGGGGCCGGGCCCACGCCGGCCGGTGTGCGGGCGACGGTCACCGTCGCCACGACTCCGTTGCCCAGGCGGAGCGAGAGGACCGCGGCGTCCTCGACGCCGTACGCGCCGTGCGGGCCGTCGAAGAGCGGCACATGGGGTGCGGCGCTGCTGAAGGCGACGACCTCCTCCACCTCCAGGCCGGTGAGGTGGCGGATCGCCAGGGCCGGGTACCAGCCGAAGTTCATCAGTTCGCCGCCGCCGGACAGGGCGGGGTCGCAGACGAGTTCGGGGCGTTCGACGGTGGCGCCTTCGAGGCCGCCGGCCGCGAGCCACTCGGCGTCGACGGCCAGCGGGAGGCCGATCGCGCCGGAGTCGACCGTGCGCCGGGCCCGGGCGATCTGCGGGGAGTGGAGGCGGTGCACGGCGGTGAGCAGCCCGGGCGAGCGGTCGGCGGCCTCCCACAGCCGCTGTGCGTCCCGGGTGGTGGTCGCGGCCGGCTTGTCGACGATGACGTGACAGCCCGCTTCGAGTGCGGTCACGGCGAGGTCGGCATGGCGCGTGGGCTCGCTGCACACGAGGGCGATGTCGCAGGAGGCGAGGCCCTGTTCGAGGTCGAGCAGCGGGATGCCGGTCGCCGCGGCCAGGGCGGCGCCGTCCTCGCGGAAGGGGCTGTCGGCGGTGTCGGCGCAGCCGATGACCTCGATGCCGGGCAGGGAGCGGAGCAGGGGCACGTAGTCACGGGCGTGCCGGACCCCGGATGCGATGAGGATCCTCATGTCAGCAGACCTCCTTGACGTCGACGGGGCGGGATTCGTCCGCGCTGAGCTGCGCGGCCAGGGCGGCGGCGAGGGCGGCGCGCACCTGGTGCGGTGCGGTCAGCGGGGCCGCGACGCCGTCCAGCACATCGCGCAGGTGCCGGGTCTGCGCGGTCATCGCGCCCTCGATCGAGGCGGGGGCGACGGGCGACGCGGACCGCGTCCGGGGCTCGTCCTCACTGCTGTGGTGCAGGGTGCCGGTGGTGCCGGCGAGCATCAGGCGGCGCACGAACGTGCCGCGTTCCACGAGGGCGTAGCACAGCTCGATGGTGGCGAGGGCGCCGCGGGCGAAGCGGACGAGGATCTGGAAGCTGTCGGGGGTCGGCATCCCGGGCGCCCAGGTGCGGCAGGGCCGGGCGAAGACCCGGACCGGTTCGTCGTCCATGAGCCAGGTCAGCAGGTCGAGGGCGTGCACGCCGTTGTGGGCCACGTGGCCTCCGGAGCGGGAGGCGTCCAGTTGCCAGCCCCGCCAGCCGCCCGGCCAGACGTGCCCGGTGTACCAGGTGAGGTGGGCCAGCCGGGGCGTGCCGATCGCGCCCGAGGTGACGGACCGGGCGATCTCCAGGTGGACGGGCTGGAACCGGGCGGTCTGGGCCACGAGCAGCGGCCGGCCCGCGGTCTTCGCCGCGGCGAGGATCCGGTCGGTGTCGGGGACGCTCAGCGCTGCGGGCTTCTCCAGCAGGACGGCCCGGCCGGCTCCGAGGGCGGCGACGGTGAGATCGGCGTGGGACTCCGGTGAGGTGCATACGGCGGTGACGTCGACGGCGTCGGACCAGGCGGTCGCCGGGTCGGTGGACCAGGTGGCGCCCTCGGCGAGCCCGGCCAGCGCGGCGGCCCGTTCGGGGTGGCGGTCGACGACGTGCGCGAGCCGCAGTCCCGGGACGCCCGCGATCGCCGTGACGTGATCGCGGGCGATGACCCCCGCGCCGATGACGGCCACGCGGTGGTCGTCGGCCCGCTGTCCGGGGTCGCGCGCCTTCTTTGCTCCGGGTACCGGTACGGGGTTCATCCGCGGCTCCACTCACTCAGGGACTCCTAGACATCAGACATCTTATGTCTGATGTCTAGGAGTGGATCCCCAGGGTCCGCTTCAAGGGGCAGGCGGCGTCCCCCAGGGGGCCTCCCGCTCCAACTGGGCACCGAGCGCGAGCAGCACGCCCTCCCCGCCGAGCGGAGCGGCGAACTGGACGCCCAGCGGCAGGCCCTCGCCGTCGTGGCCGAAGGGGACGGACATGGCCGGCATCCCGGTCACGTTGTGGACGCTGGTGAAGGCGGAGTAGACCGACGCGTGCCGGTAGACCGACTCCGGGGCGGTGGTGTCGAGGGTGCCGAGCAGCGGAGTGGGCTGCGCCAGGGTCGGGCTGAGCAGGACGTCGAACCGGTCGAACGCCGCACCGACCTCCCAGCCGATCTCCTGCGCCCGGCGCAGCGCCCGGCTGACGTCGGCGGCGGGCAGGGCGCGGTAGGTGTCGTACACGATCCGGGTGAAGGGCTCGATGTCGTCGTCGGCCAGGGGCCTGGAGAGCTCGGCGAGGCGGGCGTCGATCTGGGCGACCAGGTCGGCGCCCATCAGGACCGCGGACGTGCGGCCCACGTCGGCGGGGCGGTAGCGGGCGGTGGTCTCGACGACGTCGTGGCCGAGGCGTTCGCACAGCAGGGCCGCGGCGCGAGTCGCTCCTTCACAGTCCGGGTGGACGTCCGGGCCGTCCGGGAGTGCGGTGATCAGGCCGATCCGCAGTCGTCCGGGGGCGCGGCGGGCCAGTTCGGCGAAGGGTGCGGCCGGGACCGGTGCGGCGTACGCGTCCCCGGGCATGGGGCCGGAGACGACGTCGAGGAGCAGGGCGCTGTCCCGGACGGTCGTGGTGACGGCGTGGTGGCCCGAGACCAGACCCGACAGGGTGGTGGGGCGGGGAGCGGGCGAGACGCGCCCCCGGCTCGGCTTGAGGCCGAACAGGCCACAGGCGGCGGCCGGGATGCGGATCGAGCCGCCCCCGTCGCTGGCGTGCGCGACCGGGACCATCCCGGCCGCGACCGCGGCCGCCGAGCCGCCGCTGGAGCCGCCCGGTGAGCGGTCGGTGTTCCAGGGGTTGCGGGTGGGGCCGAAGAGAACCGGTTCCGTGGAGGCGTTGAGGCCCAGTTCGGGGGTGTTGGTGGTGCCGAGGACGACGGCTCCGGCGCGACGGTAGCGGGCCACCAGTTCGCTGTCGCGCCGGGCGGTCGCGTCGGCGAAGAGGCGGCTGCCGCCCGTCGTCGGCAGCCCTTCCACCTCGGTGCCGAGGTCCTTGACGAGCACGGGGACGCCGCGCAGCGGGCCGTCCGGCAGACCGGCCGCCACCTCCGCCAGCGCGGACTCGAAACGGGTGTGGATCACGGCGTTGAGGCGGGGGTTGTGCTCCTCGATGCGGGCGATCGCCTGCTCGGTGACGGTACGGGCGTCGGTGTCGCCGTTCCTGACCGCCTCGGCCGTGGCGACGGCGTCCCGGCCCCTCATCCCACGTACCCGGCGGGCTTGCCCCAGGTCTCGCGGCGGGTGGTGCCCCGGTCGACGAGCACGCAGCGGGTGCCGGTGAAATTCGTGGGCATGCACTTGTTGCAGTGGATGCACAGGGACGGGGTGGTGGCGTCCTTGCTGATCCGGTTCACGAGGTCGGGCTCGCGCAGCAGGGACCTGGCCATGGCCACGTACTCGAACCCCTCGCGCATGGCGAGGTCCATGGCCGGCTTGTCGGTGATGCCGCCGAGCAGGATCATCGGCAGCTTCACGGCGGCGCGGATCTGCCGGGCGTCCTCCAGGAGGTAGGCGTCCCGGTACGGGTAGCTGCGCAGGAACCGCTTGCCGACCAGCTTCACCCCCAGCTTGATCGGCTGCGGCATGATCGCGGAGAAGTCGTCTAGCGGGGCGTCGCCCTTGAACAGGTACATCGGGTTGAGCAGCGAGCTGCCCGCGGTCATCTCCAGGGCGTCGACGGTGCCGTCCTGTTCGAGCCACTGGGTGACGGGGATGGCCTCGTCGAGCCAGAAGCCGCCGGGGACGCCGTCGTCCATGTTCATCTTGGCGATGACGGCGATCCTGCCGCCGACCGCGTCGTGGACGGCCCGCATGATCTCCCGGGCGAACCGGGCCCGGTTCTCCAGGCTGCCGCCGTACCGGTCGGTGCGGTGGTTGACCTTCGGGCTGAGGAAGGAACTGGCCAGGTAGTTGTGGCCCAGGTGGACCTCCACGGCGTCGAACCCCGCGTCGACGGCGCGGCGGGCGGCCTCGGCGTGCGCCTCGGTGATGCGCCGGAGGTCGTCGACGGACGCCTCCTGCGCCCAGCTGATCGTGGTGGCGTGGAAGTGCCTGGACGGGGAGAGGGCCGGGGCGCCGTTGCCCTTGGGGTTGGCGACGGGCCCGCCGTGGCCGATCTGCGCGGACACCGCGGCACCCTCGGCGTGCACGGCGTCGGTGAGGACGCGGAGTCCCGGCATCGCCTCGTCGGTCCAGTGGATCTGGTGCCGGTCGGTCCGCCCCTCCTTCGAGACGGCGCAGTAGGCGACGGTCGTCATGCCGACGCCGCCCCGCGCGTAGGCGACGTGGAAGTCGACGAGATCCTGGGTCACCAGGGACTTGTGGCTGAGTCCCTCGTAGGTCGCCGCCTTGATGACGCGGTTGCGGAGCTTGAGCGGGCCCAGTTCGGCGGGGGCCAGGACATCGGGGGTGTCGGTGGTGGTCACGCGTGGTTCCTTTTCGGTTCGACGTGGTGGCAGGCGACCCGGTGGCCGGGCCGGATGTCCCTGAGCGGGGGCTCCGTCCCGGCGCACAGGCCGGTGGCCAGCGGGCAGCGGGTGCGGAAGCGGCAGCCCGACGGCGGGTCCAGGGGCGACGGGAGTTCGCCGGCCGCGCCGTCGGCCACGGCCGGCTCCTCGACGGCGCCCGGGCCCCGCTGCGCTTCGGGGAGCGAGGCGAGCAGCAGCCGTGTGTACGGGTGGACGGCCTCGTGCTGCATGCCGTCGGACGGCAGCACCTCGCAGATCTTGCCGAGGTACATGACCATCACGCGGTCGCTGATGTTCTTCACCACGGACACGTCATGGGCGATGAAGACCATGCTCAGTCCGCGCCGTTGTGTCGCCGTCTCCAGCAGGTTGAGGATCTGCGCCTGCACGGACACGTCGAGGCTGGAGACGGGTTCGTCGCAGATCAGCACCTCGGGGTCCAGGAGCAGGGCGCGGGCGATGCAGACCCGCTGGCACTGGCCGCCGGAGAGTTCGTGCGGCCTGCGGTCGCGGACGGTCGCTGGGTCGAGGCCGACGTCGCGCAGGGCCGCGTCGATCCGGCTGTCCTTGTCGCGGGGGTCGTCGCCGCTCCCCCAGATCGACAGCCCTTCCCACACCAGGTCCTTGACCTTGCGGCGCGGGTTCAGCGCGGATACCGGGTCCTGCATGATGATCTGCATCCGGGCGCGGGCCCGGCGCAGTTCCGCGGGGGCAAGGCCGGTGAGGGTCACCTCGCCGAGGCGTACGGTCCCGGAGTCCGGGGGCGGCAGCTGGATCAGGGCGCGGCCGACGGTGGACTTCCCGCAGCCGGACTCGCCGAGGATGCCCAGGGTTTCGCCCGCCGCGACCTCAAGGCCGACACCGGAGACGGCGTGCACCCTGCGGCCCCGGCCGGCCGGGTACTCCACGACGAGGTTCTCCGCGACGAGTGCGGGGACGGTGGTGCTGGTGGTCGTCATACGGCAGCCTCCTCGACGGCGCCCAGGGGGTGGTGACAGGCGACGAGGCCGCCTGCGTCTCGGTCACCGTCGTATCCGGTGAGCGGCGGCGGCTCGGTGGTGCAGTGGTCGGTGGCCATGCCGCAGCGCGGGGCGAACCGGCAGCCGGGGGGCGGGTGCAGCAGGTTGGGAGGGCGGCCCTCGATGGTGGGCAGCAGGGTGTGCGGGGGCAGGTCGAGACGGGGGACGGAAGCGATCAGGGCGCTGCTGTACGGGTGCCGGGGGCGTTCGAACACGGCCGCTGTGGGCGCGTACTCGACGAGGCGGCCGGCGTACATGACCGCGACCCGGTCCGTCCGGCCGGCGACGGTGGCGAGGTCGTGGCTGATCAGGACGGTCGCCATCCTCAGGTCGCGGGCGAGCGACTGGAGGAGGTCCAGGATCTGCTTCTGCACGGTGACGTCGAGCGCGGTGGTGGGTTCGTCGGCGATGAGCAGGCGAGGGCCGCAGGCCAGGGCCATGGCGATGACGACGCGCTGGCGCATGCCGCCGGAGAGCTCGTGCGGGTACTGGCGGGCGCGTCGGGCGGGTTCGGGGATGCCCACCTGACGGAGCAGGTCGACGGCGCGGTCCCGGGCCTCGGCGCGGCTCAGGCCGAGGTGGGCGCGGACGCTCTCGGACAGGTGCGTGCCGACCTTCTTCACCGGGTTCAGTGAGGTCATCGGGTCCTGGAAGACCATGGCGACCTCGGTGCCCCACAGGGCTCTGCGGCCCGACGGGCTGAGCGCGTGGACGTCCTTGCCGCCGAGCATGACCTTTCCGGAGACGGTGGTGCCGGGGCCGTCGGTGATCAGTCCCATGAGGGTGCGGCCCAGAACGGACTTGCCGGAGCCGGACTCGCCGACGATGCCGAGGGTCTCGCCCTCGGACAGCGACAGGCTGACCCCGTCGACGGCCTGCACGGGGCCGCGCGGTGTGTGGAAGGCGGTGCGTACGCCGGTGGCGGTCAGCAGCTCGGACGCGTCGGGTCCGGCGGGTGCCGCGTGGTCGGACAGCGGTGGGGTGGTCACAGTTTCACGCTCCGGGAGTCCCAGCGCCCGCGAGCCTTCTCGCCGACGATGTTGAAGGCGAAGACGGTGAGGAAGAGGAAGGCACCCGGTACGAGCACGATGTGCGGGTGTTCCTCGAAGACCCGCCCCTCCCCCTCCGCGATCATGTTTCCCCAGGTGGGTTCGGGCGGCTGGATACCGAGCCCGAGGAAGCTGAGCGAGGCCTCGGCGACGATGAGGACCGAGATCATCACCACCGCCAGGGACAGCAGCGGCAGCAGGACGTTGGGCAGCAGTTCCCGCAGCATGATCCGGGAGCGGGTGGCGCCCATGGCGCGGGCCGCGACGACGAACTCCCGGTTGGCGTAGGCCATCGTGGTGGCGCGGGCGAGCCGCACCATGCCGGGGATGGTGAGCAGGGCCAGTGAGAGGGCCACATTGCGCAGATGCGGCTCCAGCACGGTGGCCAGGGCGATGAGCAGGATCAGCGGGGGCACGGCGAGCAGCGAGTTGGTGGCGATGCCCACCGCCCGGTCGACGCTCCTCCGGAAGTAGCCGGCCACCATGCCGATCGCGCCGCCGAGGACGGTGCCGACGGCGACGGCCGACAGCGAGATGATCAGCGAGGACCGCGCCCCGTACAGGGAGCGGGCGAGCAGATCGAGACCGAAGCCGTTCGTGCCGAGGGGGTTGGCCCCGGTGAACGTCGGGGTGGCGAAGGCCGGTTCGAGGACGGTGCTCGCGACGTCGCGGTCCTCTCCGACGGGCAGCCACGGGGCGAACAGGATCGCGAGGCCGAGCACGATGAGCCAGCCCGCGCCGAACCAGAACACCATGTCGAAGCCGGGGCCGGACCAGATCTTGCCGAGCCGGGACGCTCCGGCGAACGCCAGGCCGAGGCCCAGCAGGGCGAGGACCACCTTGACTGGCGTCACGAGCCGGGGTGTCGTCGCGCCGAACCCCAGCAGGACGAGGCCGACGACGGTGAGGGTCAGGGCGGTGAGCAGGGGCGGTGAGCAGGCGGCCCGCGTGCGCGGGGCGATGTCAGATATGGACACGTCGCGTCCTCGGGTCGAGGTAGCCGTAGGAGAAGTCGATGCCGGCGTTGATCACCACGTAGATGACGGCGATGGTGAGCACGGCGCCCTGGACCATCGGGTAGTCGCCCTGGCCCGCGGCGTTGACGACGACGGTTCCCATGCCGGGCAGCCCGAAGAGGTACTCGACGACGACGGTGCTGCCGATGAGCCGCCCGAGGCTGAGGCCGAGCAGGGTGACCAGGGAGAAGGAGGAGGGGCGCAGGGCGTCGGTGAACAGGATGCGCAGCGGGTGCATGCCCTTGGCGCGGGCGGCGAGGATGTAGTCCTCCCGCAGGGTCACGATGAGGTCGCCACGCAACACCCGTGTGAACATGGCGAGTTCGGCCAGCGCCACGGTCAGCGCCGGCAGGAAGGCGTGGTGCAGGTTGCCCAGCAGGTCGCCGTCGCCGAGCCGGATCCATTCGGAACGCGGGAACCAGCCCGCCGAGTTGACCAGGAGCATGATCAGCAGCAGCCCGGCGAGGAAGCTGGGCACGGAGAGCACCCCGAAGGTGCCGGCGCCGATGATCCGGTCGGCTGCCGAGTTCTCCCGGTACGCCGACCACATGGCCAGCGGTACCGCGATCAGCAGGGCGATGAGCAGTCCGAGCGCGGCGATCTCGAAGCTGACGGGCAGCGCGGACAGGACGCGGTCGGTGACGTCGCTCTGCGGCGGCACAACGGACCGGCCCAGGTCCCCGGTCAGGACACCGCCCAGCCAGTCGAGGTAGCGGGTGACCAGCGACTGGTCGAGGCCCAGTTCCGCGCGGAGCTCGGCGTACTCGGCGGGCGACCTGCCGCCGCCGAGGATGTCGACGGCGGGGTCGCCGGGCAGCAGGACCACCAGGGAGAAGACCCCCATGCTCGCGATGAGGAGCACACCCACCAGTTCCAGGACTTTGAGGGCCGGGCGGCGCAGCGCAGCGAAACTCATGGGTTCCTCCAGATCTGCCCGGTGGCGGCACACGGGACTACGGGATGCGCACCACGGTGCGGTGAGGCTACGGGCGGGCGGGCCGGCCGGCCCAGGACGGTGTCCCGGTGAGCGGGAGCGCTCCGGGGATCGCGGGGGCCGGCCGGCCCTCGGGACGTCACTTGCTGATCCACGCCTCACCGAAGAGGGTCATGTACTCATCGGTGGGCACGACACCGTGCACGTTCTTGCCCCAGGCGGTGAAGGCGGCGCTCGCGCCCAGGTTCACCAGGGGGACGTCCTCGTTGAACAGGGTCTGGACCTCGTCGAGGATCTTCTGGCTCTCCGCGTCGCTGTCCGCCGCCTGGAGGCGGACCAGCAGGGCGTCCATCTTCGGGTTCGCGTACCCGCCGGGGTTGCCGTAGCTCGTGGAGTTCAGGACGCTCTGCAGGCGGTGGTACGGATCGCTCTCGGAGATGCTTGCCGCACCGCGGCTGATGTCGAAGTCGTGCTCCACGTAGGTCTTCGACGTCCGGTCGGCGATCGACGAGACCAGGTCCAGTTTCACGGTGAAGCCGACCCGTTCCAGTGCGGCCTTGGTGACGACCGCCTTGGCACGGGAGACGGGATCGGTGCCGTCCATGTAGGTGACGGCGCCGTCGTAGCCGTCCTTCTTGGCCTCGGCGAGCAGCTTCTTCGACTGTTCGAGGTCGACGGCGAGGGGCTTCACCGTGGAGTGCAGGCGCGATTCCGGCGGAAAGATCTCCTTGCCGGGCAGGCCCTTGCCGTTGTAGGCGCGTTCGGTGTCGAGCTCCGGGTCGAGGGCCAGGGTCATGGCCTTGCGGACGCGCAGGTCGGCGCCGGGGCGGCCCTCGCGCACGTTGATCACCACCATGTTGCCGAGTCCGGTGAGGGTCAGCTCCCCGGGGTGGCCTGCCTTGACGGCTTCGTCGACGACGTCAGGGCTGCGCATGTACGTCAGGTCGACGGTGCCGTCCTCGAGCGACTCCAGCTTGGTGCGGTCGGACTGCGGCCAGGTGAAACGGATCGCGTCGAGGTGGGGCTTGCCCTTGAAGTAGCCCTTGTTGGCCTTGAGGACCATCTCCTCCTGGGGGGCGTACTTGTCCAGGACGAAGGGGCCGGCCCCGATGGGCTTGAACGTCTTCCCCGCGTACGCGGCGGGGGCCACGATCATGCCGGGTGCCTGGGCGAGCATCGCGGGGAACGTGGCCCAGGGGCTGCGGAGGGTGAAGACGACGGTGGTGTCGTCGGTGGCCTCGGTCTTCGCCACGTTCGGGGCGAGCAGCGCGGTGTCGGCGCCCTTGTTCTTCTGGTACCAGGCGAGGGAGGCGGTCACGGCGTCGGCGTCGAGCGGGGTGCCGTCGGAGAACTTCACGCCCTTGCGGAGCTTCAGCGTCCAGGTCTTCAGGTCGCCGCTGCTGCGCAGTGACTCGGCGAGCTGGGGTTCGTACTTCTTCGCCGCGGTGTCGTACCGCATCAGTACGTCGTAGACGGCGGCGAGCGCCGAGCCTCCGGAGGCTCCGGTGGCATAGGTGACGGCGGGGCTGAGGCTGCGGGCCTCGGCGTAGTCGGCGATGCGCAGAGTGCCGCCGTCGACCGGGGTGCCGCCTTCCGGCTGGTCGCCGACGATGCCGAAGGTGTAGCGGCCGCGTTCGGTCTTCTGCGTCTTCGCGCCGTCGGTCTTCCCGGCCTCGGACGATACGCACGCCGAGGTGAGCATCGCCGCGACGGCCAGGGTGGCGGCGAGGCGGACTCGCGGCCGTGGTGCTCGCTTCATTGCTTCCTCCATGAGCCCGGGCCGGTCGGACCGGTGCCGGAAGGTGGGAAAGACGGGTGCCTGAAGGCAGGTGGCACCGGGGCGGGAAGGCCCGGGGCCGGAGCAGGTGGGGGGACGCTACGGCCGTCGAAATCCGGCCGACGTGACCCATCCCACTCACCGGGAACCCTGCGATGCCCGCGATGACCGCCCGTCGCCGTCGTTGTCGCCGGGTCGTCGGCGTGCGACGGTGTCCCAGTGACCGGAATCAGCCATGAGGAAGAGGGCCCGGCACTGCTGACATTGGCCTCGACCGCGATCCCAGTGGAGTTCGAGACGCACCAGGAGTGACCTGATGTCCAGCGATACGGATCACCGCCCGGCCCCTCCCGCCGGAGCGGCGGAGATCATCGGCCGGCTCACCGGCCCGGGCGGCCGTTTCGAGCTGTCCGACGCCGAAGTGCTGGGGTCCCGCCTGCCGGTGTTCACCCACCGGCAGCGGGCTCTGCACGAGGTGTTGCACGCGTCCGTCGCCCATGCCGACCGTGAGTACATCGTCACCGCGGACCGGCGGATCACCTTCGCCGAGCACGCCGCCCAGGTCGCGTCGCTGGCCAAGGTCCTGCGGGAGGAGTACGGCATCGGCAGGGGCGACCGGGTGGCGATCGCCGCCGCCAACTCCCCCGAGTGGATCCTGACGTTCTGGGCCACCGTGTCGGTCGGCGCGGTGGCGGTCGGGTTCAACGCCTGGTGGTCGGCGCGGGAGATGGCACACGGCATCGACAACGCGCAACCGGCGCTGGTGGTGGCCGACGCCAGACAGTCGGCGAAGCTGGCCGACTGCGCGGTGCCGGTGCTGTCCGTGGAGAACGACATCGGCCGCCTCGCCGCGTCGCACCCCGACGCACCGCTGCCCTCCGCCGACGTCGCGGAGGACGACCCCGCAGTCATCCTCTACACCTCGGGCACCTCGGGCCGCCCGAAGGGGGCCGTGCACACGCATCGCAACCTGCTGGCCGTCGTCGAGTACCACCGCTTGAACGACGCCCTGTTCGAGGAGTTCGGCGATCCCGTGGCGTCGCAGGACCGCGTCTATCTGCTGACGCTGCCGCTGTTCCACATCGCGAGCCTGCACAATCTGGCCGTGCCACGGCTCGCCACCGGCAGCCGGATCGCCCTGCACCAGGGCTCGTTCAACGTGGACGCCGTCCTGTCCATGGTCGAGCGGGAACGGGTCACCAACTGGGGTGCGGTGCCGACCATGGCCCACCGGATGCTCGAACACGGCGGGGCCGACCGGTACGACACGTCCTCGCTGACGTCGTTCTCGCTGGCCTCCGCACCGTCGTCGACCGCGTTCAAGGAGCGGCTGCGCCAGGGCCTGCCGTTCGCGAAGGACTCGCTGGTGGACAGCTACGGCCTGACGGAGACCTGCACCGGCGTCGCCGCGGCGAGCGCGCAGGAGCTGGCGGCGGCACCCGGGACGCTCGGCCGGCCGGTCACCGGTGTACAGCTGGAGATACGCGACCCCGCCGGCGAGGTGCTGGGCGAGGGCGAGGAGGGCGAGGTCTGGGTCCGCAGCCAGTTCAACATGCTGGGCTACTGGCGCGATCCCGAGGCCACCGCCGGCGCCATCGGCCCGGACCGCTGGCTGCGCACCGGGGACCTGGGAGAACTGCGCGAGGGCCGGCTGTTCCTCAGCAGCCGCCGTTCGGACCTGATCATCCGCGGTGGCGAGAACGTCTACCCGGCGGAGATCGAGACGGTTCTCGTCGAGCACCCCGA
Source organism: Streptomyces sp. NBC_00236 (assembly GCF_036195045.1). Taxonomy (NCBI): domain Bacteria; kingdom Bacillati; phylum Actinomycetota; class Actinomycetes; order Kitasatosporales; family Streptomycetaceae; genus Streptomyces; species Streptomyces sp. NBC_00236. The sequence goes on from NZ_CP108100.1 coordinate 884,444, forward strand.
CGTCCGTGAGTGCCTGGTGATGGGGGTGCCGCATCCGGACCTCGGCCAGGAGGTCGCCGCGGTCGTGGTGCTCGCGGCGGGCTCGACGGTCACCGAGGAGACGCTGCAGGAGTACGCGGCGAACGCACTGGCCTATTTCAAGGTCCCCAAGCAGTGGCGGCTGACGCACGAGGAACTGCCGCGCAATGCCACCGGCAAGGTGATCCGGAACCAGGTGCGCGTCTGACGCCGCGCGGAGGGACGACAGTGCCCCGGCCGCCTGAAGCGGCCGGGGCACTGTGCGTGCGGCTCAGAAGTCGGCGGGCCCGCGCAGGGTCGCCTCTGCCCCTCCGTCGACGTACACCACCTGCCCGGTGATGTGGCTGTTTCCCCCGGAGGCCAGGAAGAGCACGGCCCGCGCGACGTCCTCCGGCTGCAGATAGCCGTTGAGCGGCATGGGCACCGCCGCGTCCATGACCTTCTTCATCTCCGGGTCGTCGAAGAGCCCCGCGCTCATCGGGGTCAGGACGACACCGGGCGCGACCACGTTGACGGGGATCCCCGCGTCGGCCCAGCCCTCGGCGACGGCGGTGCGCCGCGCCCACTGCGCGAGCGCCGCCTTGGACGAGGGATACAGCTGCCGCGCACGGCCGTCGGCCACGGCCCGCTCCGCATGCTCCAGGGCTGTGGTCTCGTCGCCGGCGAGGCAGGCGGCGACGACCTCCGGGTCGTGGGGCTGGGTGCCGGAGATCGAGCCGATGGCCACGGCCCGGGGCCGTTCGGCCGCGGCGAGGGCCGGTCGCAGCGCTGTCAGGAACTCGGTGGTGCCGAAGTAGTTGACGGTGACCATCGCGGTCCCCGGCACGGAGGTGCCGGCGCAGGTGACGACCGCGTCCACCACCCCGTCGGCCGCCTCGGCGGCCGCGACCGCGGCTTCGGCGCGGCCTGCGGGTGTGGACAGGTCGGCGTCGATCTCGCCGCCCCGGAGGTCCACGCCGATCACCCGGTCCCCCTGGGCCCGGAACAGGGTGGTGAGAGCGGCACCGATCCCGGAACCGGATCCGGTGACGACGACATTGCGCGGCATGACTACTCCTCGGGTGGGTCGCTGCTGCTGGCACACGAGGGCCGGCCGCCCCGGCACCCGCGGAAGCCGCCCTCCCGGGCACCGTAGGAGCTCCGGCCCACCATGAGCACCCGGCGTCCCGCTGACCGGACGCGGGGTGCGGTGTCAGGGGCGCCGTTCGGCGAGGACCGGGCCGAGGAGCAGGCGGCAGGCCAGCCGGATGCCGTCCTGCGCCGCCTCGGCCGAGGAACGCTCGTACAGGACGGTGGTGAGCAGTCCGTACCAGGCCTGCTCCAGGATGCGGACCACGCGCCGGTCCTGCTCGCCGGGATCGCTCACCCCGGCCGTGCGCAGGACCAGGTCCACGAGGATCTCGTCCGTGCGGCGGACCGGGCTGTCCTCGCCTACGTGGGAGACGTTGTTGGACTGGAGCATCGCCAGCGCCAGCAGCGGCTGTTCGAAGAGCTGCCGGCTCGCCCCGGTGAGCAGCTCGCTCACCGCATCCACCGGGCCGGTGCCCGGCCTCGGTGGCGGAGCCCCGGCGTCGAGGCGGCCCACCCGGTCGTGGAGGACAGCGGCGAACAGGTGCGTCTTGGACGGGAAGTAGCGGTACAGGGTCGCGATCGCGACGCCGGACCGCCGGGCCACGTCGTGCATCTGCACGCCTTCGAGGCCGTGTACGGCTCCGAGCTGCGCCGCGGCCCGCAGGATGCGGGCATAGCGCTGGCGCTGGCTGGCCGAGGTGGGATGCGCGGGGGTTCTCTCGCAGTTCGTTCGGGGCACGGTACTGACGTCCTTCCGCCTGCCGCCGATGTTCTCGTGTGCCGTACCGGCCCGGTGGACGTCGTTCCGTTGAGTGGGACCCGGCCGGAAGCCGGTGGCCGGGTGGATCTCCCGCCCACCGGGACGGGGCCTGCGCGGGCCGGGGCGGGGGACTTGGATGGACGCTCCCGTTCCATCCCGTTCAGCCCGAGAGAGGTGCCCCCATGCGGCTCGGCATCAACAGTCCCGTCGTCACGGCCGTCCCCGGCGTCCATTCCCCCTGGGAACGCACCGCCGGCATCGAGGACCTGGGGGCGGTGGCCGAGGCGGCGGACCGGCTCGGCTTCGATCATCTGACCTGTTCGGAGCATGTGGCGGTGCCCGTGGACATCGCCGGACAGCGCGGCGGCACGTACTGGGATCCGCTGTCCGTCTTCGGATACCTCGCGGCCCGGACCGAACGGATCCGGTTCGCCACGCAGGTCCTGGTGCTCGGCTACCACCATCCGCTGGAGATCGCGAAGCGCTACGGCACGCTGGACCGGGTCTCCGGGGGGCGGGTCGTCCTGGGGCTCGGTGTGGGCAGTCTGGAGGAGGAGTTCCGGCTGCTCGGGGCCTCCTTCGAGGGCCGGGGCGCGATCGCCGACGAGGCCCTCGCGGCGCTGCGGACGTCCCTGTCCCGGCGCGAACCCGCTTACCACGGCGAGCACTTCGACTACGAGGGGCTCGTGGTGGAGCCGCACGCGGTGCAGGACCGGGTGCCGTTGTGGATCGGTGGCCGCACCCCGCGTTCGCTGCGCCGGGCGGTGGCGTACGGGGACGGCTGGGTACCGTTCGGGCTGCCGCTCGACCGGCTGGGCGAGATGGTCGGGGCGGCCTCGCTGCCCGGCGGTTTCGAGGTGGTGCTGAGCGCGGGCCGCCCGCTCGATCCGTCGGGTGATCCGGACGGCGCGTCCGAGGCGTTGCGGAAGGTGTCCGCGGCCGGAGCCACCCTGGTCAGCGTGTCACTGAGCGCCACGGGGGCGGGCCACTACATCGAGCAGCTGGAGGCCCTCGCCGCGATCGCGGGCCTCACGGCGGGCGTAGGGGCGCGCACATGAGCGAGGACCGGATCGCCGCGCTCGAGGCACGGCTCGGGGCGCTGGAGGACGAGCGCGACATCGCCCGCACGATGGCCTCGTACGGGCCGCTCGTGGACGGGGGCGACGCGGACGGCGTCGCGGCGCTGTGGGCGCCGGACGGGGTGTACGACATCGACGAGATCTTCCTCGCGGGCCGGGAACGGATCCGTGAGATGGTCCGCTCCCCCGCGCACCAGGGCTGGATCCGGCAGGGCTGCGCCCATGTCGTGGGCCCGCCGCACATCACGGTGGACGGCGACGAGGCCGTGGCGGTGTGCCATTCGCTGATGGTGGTGCACGAGTCGGGCCGGTACGTGGTGCGCCGGGCGACCGCCAACCACTGGCGGCTGCGCCGCACGCCGCAGGGGTGGCAGGTCGTGACCCGGACCAATCGCATCCTGGACGGCCGCACGGAGTCCCCCGCGCTGCTGGTCGCCGGGGCGCGGGGCGAGCCGGCGACTGCCTGAGCTCCCGGGCCCGCACGGGGTGGTGGCCGGACGGCCGCCACCCCGTGCCGCGCGAGGTCAGGAGGCGCCGTAGACCGGCTGCGGGGCCTCGGCCGCGGCCAACAGGCCGGTCACCGCCTCTCCGGCCTCGGCCGGGGTCCAGCGGGCGCCCTTGTCCGCGGTGGGGCCGGGCCGCCAGCCCTCCATCACGGTGATCCGCCCGGCCTCGGTCTCGAAGACCCGGCCGCTGACGCCGGCGGACGCGGCGGAGCCCAGCCAGACGACGAGCGGCGAGACGTTCTCCGGGGCCATCGCGTCGAAGGCCCCTTCGCCGGGGGCGGCCATCGTCTCGGCGAACGTCGCCTCGGTCATCCGGGTCCGGGCGGCCGGGGCGATCGCGTTGACCTGGATTCCGTAGCGGCCCATCTCGGCGGCGGCGACCAGGGTCAGCCCCACGATGCCCGCCTTCGCGGCCGCGTAGTTGCCCTGGCCGACACTGCCCAGCAGCCCGGCCCCCGAACTGGTGTTGACGACCCGGGCGGCCGGCGTCCGGCCTGCCTTGGCCTCGGCGCGCCAGTGCGCCGCCGCGTGCTTGAGCGGCAGGAAATGCCCCTTGAGGTGGACGCGCATCACGGCGTCCCAGTCGTCCTCGTCCAGGTTGACCAGCATCCGGTCGCGGAGGAACCCGGCGTTGTTGACGAGCGTGTCGAGGCGGCCGAAGGAGTCGAGCGCGGCGGCGACGAGGGAGGCGGCACCCTCGGAGGTGGCGATGTCACCGTTGTGGGCGACCGCCTCGCCTCCGGCCGCGCGGATCTCCTTCACGACCTGCTGGGCGGGGCCGGTGCCCGGTCCGGAGCCGTCGAGGCCCACCCCCAGGTCGTTGACGACGACTTTCGCCCCCTCGGCGGCGAGGGCCAGGGCATGAGCACGGCCGAGTCCACGGCCGGCGCCGGTGACGACGGCGACGCGTCCGGCACACAGGGCGGTCGGTGAGGTCATGACGGGTGTCCTTTCGATGGGCGCCGGGCAACGGGCGACGTCCGGGGCGGGGGAAAGGGGCGCCGGTACCACTCAGTGGCATGACACCCTCCCGCGGCCTTCGTATCGCTGCTACCTTTTGGGCCTAACAAACGTTTGGTGGAAAGGTAGCTGATCTGCTCATGGGTGTCTCCACCTCCGTCCCACGCGATGGCGTCGCCCTCGTCACCGTGGACTTCCCTCCGGTCAACGCCCTGCCCGTACAGGGCTGGTACGACCTGGCCGCGGCGGTACGCGCCGCCGGGGCCGACCAGGACATCCGCTGCGTCGTGCTCGCCGCCGAGGGACGCGGTTTCAACGCGGGCGTGGACATCAAGGAGATGCAGCGCGCGACCGGACCCGAGGCGCTGATCGGCGCCAACCGGGGCTGCTTCGAGGCGTTCGCGGCCGTCTACGAGTGCGAGGTCCCTGTGGTCGCCGCCGTACAGGGCTTCTGCCTGGGCGGCGGCATCGGCCTGGTGGGCAACGCGGACGTGATCGTGGCCGCCGATGACGCGTCCTTCGGTCTGCCCGAGCTGGACCGCGGCGCGCTCGGCGCCGCCACGCACCTGGCCCGACTGGTCCCGCAGCACCTGATGCGGACCCTCTACTACACCTCGCGCACCGTGACCGCGGAGGAACTGCACCGGCACGGCTCGGTGTTCGACGTCGTACCGCGCGAGCGGCTGACCGCGGCCGCCCTGGAACTGGCCGGGGAGATCGCCGCGAAGGACGGCTATCTGATCCGGCTGGCCAAGGCCGCCATCAACGGCATCGACCCCGTCGACGTACGCCGCAGCTACCGCTTCGAGCAGGGCTTCACCTTCGAGGCCAATCTCAGTGGCGTCGCCGACCGTGTGCGCGACACCTTCGGCACGGACAAGGAGCAGCAGACGTGACACAGGACAAGACGATGACGGCCGACGACGTCGTCGGCCGGCTGGAGAGCGGGATGACGATCGGCATCGGCGGCTGGGGATCACGCCGCAAGCCGATGGCCCTGGTGCGGGCGCTGCTGCGCTCGGACGTCACCGACCTGACCGTGGTGTCGTACGGCGGCCCCGACGTGGGTCTGCTCGCGGCGGCGGGGAAGATCCGCAAACTGGTCGCGGCCTTCGGGACGCTCGACTCGATACCGCTGGAGCCGCACTTCACGGCGGCCCGGCAGCGCGGCGCCTTCGAGATGGTCGAGATGGACGAGGCGATGATGATGTGGAGCTTGACGGCGGGCGCACAGCGGCTGCCGTTCATGCCGGTGCGTGCCGGGATGGGCTCGGACCTGATGGAGGTCAACCCCTCACTGCGTACGGTCACCTCACCGTACGAGGACGGCGAGAAGCTGGTCGCGGCCCCGGCGCTCCGGCTGGATGCGGCCCTGGTCCACCTCAACCGGTCCGACGTACAGGGCAACGGGCAGTACCTGGGCCCCGACCCGTACTTCGACGACCTGTTCTGCGAGGCGGCCGACCAGGGCTTCGTCTCCTGCGAGCAGATCGTCGAGACTGCGGACCTGCTGAAGGAGCACGGGCCGCAGACGCTGCTGATCAAGCGGATGTTCGTGGACGGGGTCGTCGAGACGCCGAACGGCGCGCACTTCACTTCCTGTGTGCCCGACCACGACCGGGACGAGGCTTTCCAGCGCGCCTACGTCAAGGCCGCCCGCGACCCCGAGGCCTGGCCCGCCTTCGTCGAACGGTTCCTGTCCGGGGACGAAGCCGCCTACCAGGCCGCCGTCACCGCGTTCCACCAGGAGGAAGCATGAGCGGCACCGAGACCACCGGCATCCAGGCGCCGAGCCGCGCCGAGTACTGCGTGGTGGCCTGCGCCGAGGCGTGGCGGGACGCGGGCGAGATCCTCGCCAGCCCCATGGGCACCGTCCCGGCCATCGGAGCACGCCTGGCGCGGCTGACCTTCTCCCCCGAACTCCTGCTGACGGACGGGGAGGCACTGCTGATCGCCGACACGCCCGCGGTGGGTGCCAAGGCGGGGAGCATCGAGGGGTGGCTGCCGTTCCGCCAGCACCTGACGCTGACCGCCACGGGCCGCCGGCACGTGATGATGGGCGCCAGCCAGATCGACCGGCACGGCAACCAGAACATCTCCTGCATCGGCGACTGGGCCAGGCCCGCGCGCCAGCTGCTCGGGGTGCGCGGCGCCCCTGTCAACACCCTGAACAACCCGACGAGTTACTGGGTGCCCAAGCACTCGGCGCGGGTGTTCGTGGAGCGTGTCGACATGGTCAGCGGAGTCGGCTACGACCGTGCGGCCGCGGCGGGCCCCTCCGCGACGCGCTTCCACCGCATCCCCGAAGTCGTCAGCAACCTGGGCGTCTTCGACTTCGAGACCCCCGACCGGACGATGCGCCTGCGCTCCCTGCACCCCGGTGTGAGCCTCGAACAGGTCACCGGGGCCACCGGGTTCGCCCTCACGGTCCCCGACGACGTCCCGTTCACGCGGGAGCCCACGGCGGCCGAACTCCGGCTGATCCGCGAGGTCATCGACCCCAAGGGGCTGCGCGATCGCGAGGTCCCGGCGTGAGCGGGCCCGTGCCGTTTCCCACCGCGCTCACCGAGCTGACCGGGGTGCGGTACCCGATCGTGCAGACCGGAATGGGATGGGTGGCCGGCCCCCGTCTGGTGTCGGCCTCCGCGAACGCGGGGGCGCTCGGCATCCTGGCCTCCGCGACGATGACCGTCGAGCAGCTCCGCGCGGCGGTCCGCGAGGTCAAGTCCCGTACGGACGCGCCGTTCGGCGTCAATCTGCGGGCGGATGCGGGCGACGCGGGCGAGCGGGTCCGGATCATCATCGACGAGGGGGTCAAGGTGGCGTCCTTCGCGCTCGCCCCCTCCAAGGACCTGATCGCCCGGCTCAAGGACGCCGGCGTCGTCGTCATTCCGTCCATCGGTGCCCGCCGGCACGCGGAGAAGGTCGCCGCGTGGGGAGCCGACGCGGTGATGGTGCAAGGCGGCGAGGGCGGCGGCCACACGGGCGAGGTGGCCACCACCGTGCTGCTGCCCCAGGTGGTGGACGCCGTCGGCATCCCCGTGATCGCGGCAGGCGGCTTCCACGACGGCCGTGGCCTGGTCGCCGCACTGGCCTACGGCGCGGCCGGGATCGGCATGGGCACCCGCTTCCTGCTCACCTCCGACAGCACCGTCCCGGACACGGTGAAGGCGAAGTACCTGGCCGCCACCGTCAAGGACGTCACGGTCACCACACAGGTGGACGGCCTGCCGCACCGCATGCTCCGCACCGCGATGGTCGACTCCCTGGAGCGTTCGGGCCGCACCACCTCACTGCTGCGGGCGCTACGGCACGCCTCTGCCTTCCGTAAGGAGTCCGGTGCGAGCTGGCCCCAACTGGTTCGCGACGGCATGGCCATGAAACACGGCAAGGAACTGACCTGGAGCCAGGTGCTGCTGGCCGCCAACACCCCGATGCTCCTGAAGGCCTCACTGGTCGAGGGGCGCACGGACATCGGGGTGATGGCCTCGGGGCAGGTGGCGGGCCTGATCGAGGATCTGCCGTCCTGTTCGGAACTGGTCGAGCGGATCATGGACGAGGCGCGGGCGACGCTGAAGGCGCTGCCGGGACCGGGTTGATGCGCCTGCCCGCCTAGGACCGCTCAGTGAAGCGCAGGAGCAGATCGCTGGTCGCCTCCGGCGCTTCGAGCAGCGGGATGTGCCCGATGCCGGACAGCAGCTCGACCCTGCTGTTCGGCACCGCCTCGTACCGGTGCGCCGACGACGGCTCCCAGCGCGGGTCCGCATCGCCGAAGACCACCAGCAGCGGAACCTTGAGAACGGCGAGCCGCTCGGGCACGTTCCGCTCGTCGATGTAGGCGATGTTGCACCGGGACACCGCCCGGAACGTGCGGTACGTGGTGCCCCGTACACCGGCGACGAGGTCGTCCGGGATGTCCACCGGCCGAACGGTCGTCGCCCTGATCCCGCTGCGGATCGCCGCGTCCGAGCGGAGCGACCAGAGGAGCGCGCCGAACGGCGGGCCCAGCAGGAGGCGGAGGACGGCCGGCTGCGGAAGGAGCGCGTCGAGACCCGGTCCGGTGCTGATCAGCGCGAGGGAGCTCACCAGGTCCGGGCGCGCTTCCGCGAGCGCGGTGGCGACGTAGCCGCCACTGGAGTGCCCGGCCACGGCGACCTGACGGAGGCCGAGTTCGTCGAGCAGCGCCGCCACCCGTCCCGCCTGCACGGGCACGTCGTACGACGCCGCGGGCGGGGACTGGCCGCAGCCGGGGAGGTCGATCCGGATGACATGGTGGCGGGCTGCGAGCGCCTGGATCATCGGGCTCCAGGTGGAGCCCGATGCCCCCGATCCATGGATGAGCAACAGCGGCGGTCCCTGTCCCGGGCCGTCGTGGACCACGTGCATGCCGTGCGGGAGAACGGCGTCGAATTCACTCATGCCGGGATGGTGCCGGGGCGGTCCGCCGTCGGTCTTGTACAAATGTCGTCGTGGCGGGGACCGTCGGGTACGGCCCGCCCGCACCGTCAGGCCCAGCGGCCGAACGGTGGCCGGGCGGGGGCGGGGCCGAGGGTGGTGGTACCCGGTTCGGCGCGGTGTCCGAGGCCGGTCCGGTAGGCGTTCAGCGCCGCTTCCGTCCGGCCCTCGCTGCGCAGCAGGTCGCCCAGCAGCCGGCAGATGTCGGCGAGGTCCCCGGCGGCTCCCGTCTGTTCGAGCAGGGAGAGCGCGGTCGCGTAGTGCAGTTCCGCCGCCTCGGCGTCACCGGCCTCCTCGGCGATCAGCCCGAGCAGCCGGTGGGCGCCGCCGGCATGCAACGCACCGCGGCCGGGCTTGAGTCCGGCCAGCAGGCTCTCCAGGAGCTCCGCGGCCTCCGCCGACTTCCCGCCCCTGCGCAGGACGTCGGCGAGTTCGACCTCCACCTGTGAGACGTACAGGGCGGCCCGCTTGGACACCAGCATCGAGTGCGCGATGCGCAGCTCCCTCTCCGCCTGGACGAGGTCGTCGTGCTGGGCACAGACGTAGCCCCGCATCCAGTGGCAGTGGGCCAGTTCGGTACGGATCTGGAGCTGCTCGTAGAGCTCGGTGGCCCGTGCCAGCGACGCCTGTGCGGCGTCGACCCTGCCCTCGGCCAGCAGCGTGCGCGCCACCGTCCGGTGCATGGTGGCGACCAGGCCGGGGTCGGACACCTGCGGTACCAGGGCGAGGGCGAGTTCGGCCGCCTGCGCGGCACGGGCGTGGGCGCCCATGTCCATGTACGGGGCGATCGAGGCGGTGTAGAGCTGGAGCAACGCGCCGGGGTCGTGCAGCCCGGACGTGTTCAGTCCGTCGATGGCGCTCTCCAGCAGGTAGCACGCGTAGCGCAGCTCACCGGCCAGGTAGTGGGCGACCGACCTGCCCCGGACCGCCCTCGCCCGGGCGGGGAGCGGATCGTCGGCCAGTGCGTGCTCGGCCGCCTCGAACCGGGCGAGGGCCTCGGTCAGTTCGCCGGTCTCCAACGCGCATTCCCCGAGGCCGACGAGCGCCGCCGCCCGTTCCTGGGTGAGTCCGTACTCCTCGGCGCGGCCGAGGATCTGCTCGTAGGCGGCCCGTGCGTCGGCGGCGTCCTCGACGGCCAGTGTCCGCTGGGCGTCGGCCAGCCCCATCCGCAGAGCCGTCGCGATGTGGGTGGGTTTGCCCGTGGCGAGTTCCTCGTGGGCCACGCCGAGCCGCTCGGCGAGGTGGCGCAGGCCCGCTTCGGAGGGCCGCACCTTGCCGGCTTCCAGGGTGGAGACGTACGCGGCGGTGTACGCGGGCTCGGCGAGCTGTCGCTGGGTCAGTCCGCGTTCCTTGCGGAGCCGCTTGACGCGGCGGCCGATCGCGGCCGGTGCGTCCGGCGCCTCCTCCTGTGCCGGGACGGGCCGCCCGGACGCCTCGCCGCCGTCCGCCTTCGCCGTGCTGGTGTGCGCCATGACCGTCCTTCTTCCTGTGCCCGTGCCCGGATTCTCCCGTTGGCGAAGAGCCCAGTTATCCAAAAGCAACATCATTCCCGCCCTCGCACCCGTTGTGCGCCTCCCCGCCGAAGCCTAAGTTAAACCGCGACTCAAACCGACTGAACCAACGACTTAATTCAGCCCGGGTGTTGGAGGGCGTCGGCCGCCGACGAACCGGGCACCGGAGTGAGGATCGGCATGCGCACGAACAGATCCACCGCCATATCCGTGGGCGTCGCGTTCACGGCGATCATCGGGGCCGCCCTCGCCACCCCCGCGGCCGCCCTGGACCCGGAGCCCGCCCAGAAGCCACGTGTCTCCGTCGAGTACTTCCCCGAGCCCGGTGGCGAGGGCCGCCGGACCGAGGTCCCGGTCAACACGGATACGGTCAGCGGCCGTCCGGCTGCCCGGAGCCTGGCCCCCGCCGCGGAGACGACCGACGGGGAGGTGGGGAAGCTGTCGGTGACCGGCTCCTCGGCCGACCGGCTCGACGTGGTGATCGTAGGCGACGGCTACACCGCCGACCAGCAGGAGGCCTTCCACTCCGCAGCGGCCACGAAGTGGGCGGCCATCACGGATATCGAGCCCTACTCCAGCTACCAGGGCCTGATGAACGTGTGGACCGTCGACGCGGTGTCCGCCGAATCCGGCATCACGGGTGACCCCACCGCCGACGTCGCGAAGGACACCGCGCTCGGCAGCTACTTCTGGTGCTCGGAGACCGAGCGGCTGATCTGCGCCGACATCGACAAGGTCGCCTCCTACGCCGCGAAGGCCCCCGAGGCCGACCTGGTCATCGTCATCTCCAACTCCACCAAGTACGGCGGCGCCGGCTACTCCGGCCTGGAGGCGGAGGGCTACCCGTTCGACGGCGTCTCCACGCTCTCCTCCGACAACGTGCAGTCGAGCATGATCGCCGCCCACGAGATCGCCCACTCGGTGGGACTCCTGGCGGACGAGTACACGTACGACAGTTACGGCACCTGGACGGGCGGCGAGCTCCCCGACATCAACTCCAGCACCTTCACGGCGGAGCAGATGGCCGCCAACCGGACCAAGTGGTACCGCTGGCTCGGCGAGAGCGACCCCACGGGCGGCACCGTCGGCACGTACGAGGGCAGCAGCTACTACCCCTTCGGGATCTACCGCCCGACCGGCAACTCGATCATGCGGGCCCTGAACATCAGTGAGTTCAACCTCCCAGGACGCGAGGCCATGATCGCCGGCTTCTACCGCGAGGCCAACGCGCTGAGCAGCGCGGTCGCCACGGACTCCGCGATCCTGCGGACCAGCCGCATCAAGGTCTCCCGGGCGGAGCTCACCGGCCTCGCCGCGCCGGAGCTGCGCTGGTACGTGGACGGCCGCCCCGTGAAGCGGGCGCAGGGCTACTCCTCCGTCGTCCCCGCAGCACTGGGCGTCCCGGCGGACGGCAGGACGCACACGGTCACGGTCACCTCCGTGGACCGGACCGCTTCGGTCCGCGACCCCGAGGTCCGTGCCGAGGCCACCGAGAAGCTGACCTGGACGGTCAAGGCGTCCGGGCACGGAAGCCACCAGCACTGACGAACGGCCGTGCGGCGGCCACGCACACAGCTGTCGGGCCGGGCCGGGACGCGAGGTCCCGGCCCGGCCCGGCGGGCCCGCCGCCCTGTCAGAAACGCCCGGCGCGCGCGGGCAGGAGCCGCATGACGCGGCCCACCATCGTGAGCCTCTCGTCGACCGTGGCATCGCCGGGAACCTGGATCTTCGCCCCCGCGTACGAGAGCGCGCCCTCCGCGGCGCGGAGGCAGCGGCGTACCTCGTCCGCGTCCATGAGGGACGTGGGCTCGTCCTCGGCGAGAGGCAGATGGGCGTCCGCCCACGGCCCGCCGTACGCGTTCGCGGCCGGGCCGGCGCCGGAGAACATGACACCCTCCAACAGGCCTTCGGAGGCGAGCCGGGTGATCTGGGCGAGCGGCCGGCCGGGGTCCTGCGCCTCGATCGCCGAACGGCCCCAGTTGACGGCGATACCGATCCCGCTTTCGCGTGCGAGAGGGATCTCGGCCTCCAGCGGCAGGAACCGCTTCTCCCCCGCGACGCCGGGCGCGTAGGCGTCGCAGTGCTCCAGGACGAGCCGGGTGGACCAGGCGCCCGCGGCGGGTCCGCTCGCCGTGATCTCGTCGAGGGACCGGGCGAACATCTCCGCGACCGCGGTCGTCGAGGGCGCGGTGTGGATGTGGAGGACGGAGACCGACTGCTCGCCGGTGAGCTGGTTCAACTCCTCGGCGGCGGTGCGGGCCTCCCGGAGGAACCCGAGCGCCGCCTGCCGCCCGTCGGGGTCCGCGGAGGCGAGCCCGAAGGTGCCCGAGGCGCACACGCGCGCCATCGTGCCGGGAATCAGCGTGACCACGGAACGCGTGAAACGCCCGCGCACCTGTGCGGCCAGCCAGTCGGTGTCGTCACCGAGGTCATCGCGGTACGGGATCTCCAGCCCGTCGGCGATACCCCTGTCGGCGAGCCCCTCGTAGAAGCGCTCCCGGTCGGCTCGCGCGGAGGGCAGGGCCGCGTAGGCACCCACGAGAGCGGCGGGCGGTTCGATGTCCATGGCGCCGCATCCTACCCAAGGTCGGACGTCAGATGTCTAGGGTGATGTCCGGGGCCGCGGAGTTCGCGGCCGCGACAAGGGGGCGCCCCTCGTCGCGGCCCTGACCACCCCGTAAGCGAAGGCCCGGGCCGCTGGGCACGTGGAAGCCCGGACAGATCAGCAAAGACGACCCGTCCGGACACGCCGGAGCACCTTGTCGGGCGCCGGGGCGACCGCGAAGGGATCACGCCGGGATCACGTCGGCGCATCCTGGCTCAGGAACCCGGACACCGCACGGTGATGCCCGCCGCCCTCATGTCTCCGATGGCCCGGGCGGAAGCCTCCTGGGACGCATTGCTCCTGCCGTACAGGTGGTCGGCGATCACCGTGATGGCGAACGTGTGGCCCCCGTAGCCGTTTCTGGCGAGTTCGCTGAGCCTCTCGGCGCAGCCGACCGCGTCCGTCTTGGTCGTGGTCGCATGGGTGCTCGAGCATGGACTCGCCGTGAGATCGATCGTGAGCGTGTGTGCCTGCCCGCCGACCGCCAACGCTGTCGCGACCTGGGCGTTTCCGTAGAGACCGTCAATGGTCGCGTCGAGTTCGTCGAGCAGTTGGTCTTCCGCGTGGTCCATGGGTGAATACTTGGTGGTCTCGCTGCTGAACGTTCCGATACGCGTCCCGTTGAGCGTCGCCTGCAAGGTCACGCTGAAGCCCGGATGGGCCCTGACCTCTTCTCCCTCCTCGTAGTGGACGCGCTGCACAGCGGTGGTGACCGCATCCGGACGCCGGGCCGTTCTGTCCGGGCGGACGGATGCCGAGCGCTGGAGAGGGCTGGGTCCGCTCATCACCCGCCGGGCGTTGGTCACGGCTTCGCGTTCGTAGCGGTCGGAGGGATCGGAGACCCTCAGCCCCGCGCCGTTGTCGGAACCCGCGACCGCGCCCTTGCTCTGCTGGATCACGTGCGTGAGCTCGTGGGCCAGGGTCTGCTTGTCGGCGCCGCCCTCGCCGATGACGACATGGCTGCCCGAGGTGTAGGCGCGCGCGCCTACCTCGGCGGCCGAGGCCCTGGCCGCGCTGTCGGTGTGCATGCGCACGGCGGAGAAGTCGGCCCCGAGCCGTGCTTCCATCTCGGTGCGGGTGGCGTCGTCGAGAGGACGCCCGGGCGTGCGCAGGACGCCGTGGACGGCCGACCGCTGCACGGCAGGCTGTTCGGCCTGCTGGTGACCGCAGCCGGCGTCGTGCCGGTGGTGCTCCTGCGCCCAGGAGTGGCCCGCCTGTCGCAGTCTCTGGAGGACGGCGGCGTTGCCCACCGTGCTCTGCAGCACGGACAGCCCGGCGGGTATCCCTGTACGCGGCGCCGGGGTTCTCGACGTGCCCGAGGAGCGTTTGCCGGCCTCGGGGGTCTTGGCTGTCTCGTTCGCGTGCATCGTGTCCTTTCCGGGGGCCAGGGAGGAACTGACGGCCTGTGTGCCGGGGCGGCCCGCACATGCCGGTCACCCACGGCGGGCCTGCCCGTACCCAAGTCTCGCAGCACCACCGGTACTTCGGGGCCCGGATCCCCTCCCCCACGGCACTTCTGGGCAGGCCAGCGGGTACGCGTCACCGCTCACGCCCCGTCCCCACGGAGCGGGAGCCGGCCCGGACGGCCGCCGGACTCGTCAGAGCCGTTCGATGATGGTCACGTTGGCCTGGCCGCCGCCCTCGCACATGGTCTGCAGGCCGTATCGGCCGCCGGTGCGCTCCAGTTCGTGCAGCAGGGTCGTCATCAGCTTGGCACCGGTGGCACCCAGCGGGTGGCCGAGCGCGATGGCGCCGCCGTTGACGTTGACCTTGTCGGGGTCGGCACCGGTCTCCTTCAGCCAGGCGAGGACGACCGGTGCGAACGCCTCGTTGATCTCCACGAGGTCCATGTCGCCGATCGTCATCCCGGCCTTCTTCAGCGCGTACGCCGTCGCCGGAATGGGCGCCGACAGCATCCGGATCGGGTCCTCGCCGCGCACCGAGAGGTGGTGGATGCGGGCGCGCGGGGTGAGGCCGTGCTCGGCGACGGCCCGCTCGGAGGCGATGAGCAGCGCCGAGGCGCCGTCGGAGACCTGCGAGGAGACGCCCGCCGTCAGCCGGCCGCCCTCGACGACCGGCTTGAGGCCGGCCATCTTCTCCAGCGAGGTGTCCCGGCGCGGTCCCTCGTCCACCGTCACGTCGCCGTACGCCACGGTCTCCCGGGCGAACCGGCCCTCGTCGATGGCGCGGGCGGCCCGCTGGTGCGAGCGGAGCGCGAAGTGCTCCATGTCCTCACGGGAGATGCCCCACTTCTCCGCGATGAGTTCGGCGCCGTGGAACTGGTTGACGGGCGCGTCCCCGTAGCGGGCGCGCCAGCCCTCGGAGCCGGCGTACGGGCCGTCGGTCAGACCGAGGGGCTCGGCGGCCTGGCGGCTGGCGTAGGCGATGGGGATCATCGACATGTTCTGGGTGCCGCCCGCGACGACCAGGTCCTGGGTGCCGGACATGACACCCTGGGCGGCGAAGTGGACGGCCTGCTGGGAGGAGCCGCACTGCCGGTCGACGGTGGTGCCGGGCACCTCCTCGGGGAGACCCGCCGCGAGCCAGGCGGTGCGGGCGATGTCCCCGGCCTGGGGACCGACGGTGTCCAGGCAGCCGAAGACGACGTCCTCCACCGCGGCCGGGTCGATCCCGCTGCGCTCGACCAGCGCCTTGATGACATGGGCGCCGAGGTCGGCGGGGTGGACGGCGGACAGGCCGCCCTTGCGCCGGCCGACCGGGGTGCGTACCGCTTCGACGATGTAGGCCTCGGCCATGACTGCTCCTTCGTAAGAGAGATGAGGGTGTATCAGGTCTTGGTGGTGATGCCCGCGAGGACCATCGACAGGTATTGGCGGGCGATCTCCTCCGGACTGTGGGTGCCACCGGGGCGGTACCAGGAGGCGGCCACCCAGACGGTGTCGCGGACGAACCGGTAGACCAGCCGGACGTCCAGGTCACTGCGGAAGGCGTCTTCGGCCACTCCGCGTTCCAGCGTGCGCAGCCAGGCGTTCTCGAACTTCAGCTGGGAGTCGGCGAGATAGGCGAAGCGCGGCTGGGCGGACAGGTGCCTGGACTCCCGCTGGTAGATCGCCACCGCCGGGCCGTGCCGGTCGATCTGCCGGAAGGACTGGGTGACGAGCGCCCCGATGGCCTCGCGCGGCCCCAGTCCGGCGGCGAGCACCGTGTCGTAACCGGTCCACAGTTCGTCCAGGAAGGCCGAGAGGATCTCGTCGAGCATCGACTCCTTGGAGTCGAAGTGGTAGTAGAGGCTGCCCGCGAGCATCCCCGCCTCGTCCGCGATCCGGCGGACGGTGGTGGCGTTGTAGCCCTGGGCGGCGAACACCTCGGCGGCGGTCGCCAGGAGTTCGGCGCGCCGTTCGGCGTTGGCGGTCCCGGTGATCGCCTTCACGCCCTCTGGCTGCTGACGGAGACGGTCTCCCCCGTCATGTACGAGGAGTAACCGCTGGCCAGGAAGACGATGACGTTGGCGATCTCCCAGGGCTCGGCGTACCGGCCGAAGGCTTCGCGTTCGGTGAGTTCGGCGAGGAGTTCCGGGGTGGTGACCTTCACCAGGTGCGGGTGCATCGCCAGGCTCGGTGCGACGGCATTGACGCGAACGCCGAAGTCGGCCGCCTCCAGGGCGGCGCACCGGGTGAGGGCCATCACTCCGGCCTTCGCGGCCGCGTAGTGGGCCTGGCCGCGCTGGGCCCGCCAGCCGATGACGGAGGCGTTGTTGACGACGATGCCGCCGGCATCGCTCTCCTTGAAGTGGCGCAGGGCGGTGCGGGTGCAGCGGAAGGTGCCGTTGAGGGTGACGTCGAGGACCTTGGCCCACTGGTCGTCCGTCATGTCGACGAGGTCGGCGGTGCCGCCGAGACCGGCGTTGTTGACGACGATGTCGAGACCGTCGTGGCGATCGGCCGCGAGGGCGAACAGGGCGTCGACCTGCTGCTGGTCGGTGACGTCGCAGGGCAGGGCGGCGACGTGGTCCGCGCCGAACTCCTCGGCGAGGGCGGCGGCGCTCTCCTTCAGCCGGCGTTCATGGGCGTCGCCGATGACGATCCGGGCGCCCTCCTCCAGGAACTTGCGGGCCGTCGCTCCGCCGATGCCGGCGCCCGCGGCGGCGGTGATCACCGCAGTACGTCCGGTCAGGAGGGAGTGGCCCGGTACATAGGGCGGCTGCGGGGTCACGGGCGGATCTCCTTGGGCAGGCCGAGGACGCGCTCGGCGATGATGTTGCGCTGGATCTCGTTCGATCCGGCGTAGATGGTGTCGGAGCGGGAGAAGAGGAACAGCCGCTGCCAGTCGTCGAGTTCGTACGGCTCCCCGGGGGCGGTCATGCCGCCGGCGCCCAGGACGCTCATGGCGAGCTCGCCCAGTTCCCGGTGCCAGGTGGCCCAGAAGATCTTCCCGATGGACGCCTCGGGACCGGGGGCGCCCGCCGCCACGCCGTCGAGCATGCGCAGGGCGTTGAACCGGATGGTCTCCAGGCCCGTCCAGGCGCGGGCGATCCGGTCGCGGATCAGCGGGTCGTCCGCGGCGCCGTTGCGGCGGGCCAGGTCGATGAGCGTTTCGAGTTCGCGCCGGAAGCCGACCTGCTGGCCGAGGGTGGAGACGCCGCGTTCGAATCCGAGGGTGGCCATGGCGACCCGCCAGCCGTCTCCGGGTTCGCCGACGATGTGCGAGGCGGGGGTGCGGGCGCCGTCGAAGAAGACCTCGTTGAACTCGGAGGTGCCGGTCAGCTGCTGGATGGGCCGGATCTCCACGCCCGGCTGGTCGAGCGGGACCAGGAGGTAGGACAGGCCCGCATGGCGGGTGGAGCCCGCTTCGGTGCGGGCGACGACGAAGCACCACTGGGCGTCGTGGGCCAGTGACGTCCAGGTCTTCTGCCCGGTGACGACCCATTCCCCGCCGTCCCGCTCGGCCCTGGTCCGTACGTTCGCCAGGTCGGACCCGGCGTCCGGCTCGCTGTAGCCCTGGCACCACAGCTCCTCGACGGCGACGATCGGCGGCAGGAAGCGGGCCTGCTGCTCGGGTGTGCCGAAGGCCACCAGGGTCGGCCCGAGCAGCTGCTCCCCGATGTGGTTGACCCGCGCGGGAGCGTCGGCCAGGGCGTACTCCTCGTGGAAGGCGACCTGCTGCTCGATGGTCGCGCCCCGCCCTCCGTGCTCCACGGGCCAGCCCACGCAGGTCCAGCCCTCGGCGGCCATGTGCCGTTCCCAGGCGAGCCGTTCGGCGAATGCCTCGTGCTCACGACCGGGTCCTCCGCGGCCACGAAGGCCCGCGAAGGCCCCGGTGAGGTTGGCGGCCAGCCAGCCGCGGATCTCGGTGCGGAACTCCTCGACGCTGCTCATGGGGGTACGTTAATCTACCAAACACTTGTTAGGGAAGGAGGGGCCGATGTCCGCTGCCCACGACGAACCGGTGCGCTACGAGAAGCGGGGCCCTGTCGCGACGGTCACCATGAACCGGCCCGACTACCGCAACGCGCAGAACTCCGCGATGACCTACGCCCTGGACCGGGCGTTCTACCGCGCGGCCGACGACAGCGAGGTGAAGACCGTCGTCCTGGCCGGGGCGGGCAAGCACTTCTCCGCCGGCCATGACATCGGAACCCCGGAGCGGGACGCGCACCTGCCGTTCGAGCGCCGGGCGGGACTCTGGTGGGACCACTCGGACAAGGCGGGCGCGGAGAGCCGCTTCGCCCGCGAGTCCGAGGTGTATCTGGGAATGTGCCGCCGCTGGCGGGAGCTCCCCAAACCGGTCATCGCCTCCGTGCAGGGGGCGTGTGTGGCCGGCGGTCTGATGCTCGCCTGGGTGTGCGACCTGATCGTGGCCTCGGAGGACGCGTTCTTCGCCGATCCCGTGGTCCGGATGGGCATCCCCGGCGTCGAGTACTTCGCCCACCCCTGGGTGATGCCGCCACGGATCGCCAAGGAGTTCCTCTTCACCGGTGACCGGATGAGCGCGCAGCGCGCGTACGAGGTCGGCATGGTGAACCGGGTCGTCTTCCGGGACGAACTTGCCGCTCGTACGGAGGAGTTGGCGCTGCGCATCGCGGAGATGCCGCGCATGGGCCTGGCCCTGACCAAGCGCGCGGTCAACCAGGCCGAGGACCTCCAGGGAATGCACACCGGAATGGACTCGGTGTTCGGCCTGCACCACCTGGCGCACGCGCACAACGCCGAGACCGCACCGGACGCGCTCGGCGGCATGGACATCCGGGCGATGAAGAAGGCGGGCGCCTGATGGACCTCGATTTCGACGCGGCCGACGAGGCGTTCCGCACCGAGGTGCGCGACTGGCTGGCCACCCATGTCCCGGCCGCTCCCCTGCCGTCCCTGGAAACCGCGGAGGGTTTCGCCGCGCACCGGGAGTGGGAGGCGACCCTGGCCGCGGACCGCTGGTCGGTGGTCTCCTGGCCCGAGGAGTTCGGCGGCCGCGGCAGTTCCCTGCTGCACTGGATGGTCTTCGAGGAGGAGTACTACGCCGCCGGCGCTCCCGGCCGGGTCAGCCAGAACGGCATCAGCCTGCTGGCGCCGACCCTCTTCGAGAACGGCACCGCCGGGCAGCGGGCCAGGATCCTGCCCGCCATGGCGCGCGGCGAGGTCATCTGGGCGCAGGCCTGGTCCGAGCCGGAGTCCGGCTCCGACCTGGCCTCCCTCAAGTCGACGGCCGTACGGACCGAGGGCGGCTGGCTGATCAGCGGTCAGAAGACCTGGTCCTCCCGGGCTGCCTTCGCCGACCGGGCCTTCGGCCTGTTCCGCAGCGACCCCGACGCGGACCGGCCGCACCGGGGGCTCACCTACCTGATGTTCCCGCTGGACGCCGAGGGCGTGACCGTACGGCCCATCGGGCGGCTCGACGGGAAGCCCGCGTTCGCCGAACTCTTCCTGGACGAGGTGTTCGTACCCGACGAGGACGTCATCGGCGAGCCCGGCCAGGGCTGGCGGGTCGCGATGAGCACCACCGGCAACGAGCGCGGGCTCACCCTGCGCAGCCCCGGCCGGTTCACGGCGGCCGCGGACCGACTGACCGCCCTGTGGCGGGAGCACGGCGACCCGGCGGACACGGCGCTGCGCGACAGGGTCGCCGACGCGGTCATCGGGGCCCGCGCCTACCGCCTGTTCTCCTACGCGGGCGTCTCCCAGGTCCTGCACGGCGACGGCGGGCCCGCCGGGGCCGCCTCCAGCCTCAACAAGATCTACTGGTCCGAGCTGGACATCGCCCTGCACGAGACGGCGCTCGACCTGCTCGGTCCGCACGGCGAACTCGCCGACCACGCGGACGAATCGCCTTCGGGCGGCTGGGCGGAGGGCTACACCTTCTCACTGGCCGGCCCCGTCTACGCGGGCACCAACGAGATCCAGCGCGACATCATCGCCGAGCGGCTGCTCGGCCTGCCGAAGGGACGCCGCTGATGCGTTTCCTCCTGGACGCCGAGCAGCGGGACTTCGCCCGCTCCCTCGACGCTCTGCTCACCTCCTGCGACACTCCGGCCGTCGTACGGTCCTGGGCGGTCGGCGACCACGGCCCGGGACGTGCCCTCTGGGCGCGGCTGGCCGAGGCCGGAGTGTTCGCGCTCGCGGTTGCGGAGCGGCACGAGGGATTCGGGCCTCTGCCGCTCGAACTCTCCCTCGCCTTCGAGGCGCTGGGGCGCCACGCCGTGCCCGGCCCCCTGGTCGAGACGGTGGCCGCGGCAGCCCTGCTGGACCGGCTCGGCGACGACCGCATCGCCTCGGACCGGCTGCCCGGCCTCGCCTCCGGTAAGTCGGCCGTCTCCCTCTGTCTGACCTCGCTCGGCCCGTACGCCCTGGACGCCGACATGGCCGACGCGGTGTTCGTGGTGGACGGCGACACCCTGCGCCTCGCCACCGGAACCGGGGCCGTTCAGCCCTCGGCGGACCCCGCGCGGCGGCTCTCACGGCCGTCGGAGGGAACGGTCCTCGCCCAGGGCCCCGCGGTGGCCGCCGCCGCCGGGTACGCCGCCGATGTGGCCGCGCTCGCCACGGCCGCCCAGGCACTCGGCGTCGGCCGGACCCTGCTGTCCCGTACCGTCGAATACGTCACCCAGCGCACCCAGTTCGGGGTGGCCATCGGCTCCTTCCAGGCGGTCAAGCACCGGCTGGCCGACACCCTGGTGGCCCTGGAGTTCGCCGGGCCGCTGGTGCACGGCGCCGCGCTCGCGCTCGCCGCGGGCGACGACGGGGCGGGGCGCGATGTCGCCGCGGCCAAGGTCACGGCGGGCGAGGCCGCGTACGCGGCGGCACGCACGGCCCTCCAACTGCACGGTGCCGTGGGCTACACCGACGAACTCGACCTGTCCCTGTGGATCCGCAAGGCCCGCCCCCTGCGTGACGCGTGGGGCACCCCGGCCGCCTGCCGGGCCCGCGTCCTGGGAGCGGACCGATGAAACCGACGCAGGAACAGGAAGAGCTGCGCACCGCTGTGCGAGCGCTGTTGACGCAGCATCAGGACGAGTCGGCCTGGACGCCGTTGACCGCACAGATCGGTGCGGCCGGTCTGACCGTGCCGCAGGAGTACGACGGGGCGGGCGGTGGCGCCCGCGACGTCCATGTGGTGATGGAGGAGCTGGGCCGGGCCCTGAGCCCACTGCCGTGTCTGGGCTCCGCGGTGCTCACGGTGGGAGCGCTGCTGGCCTCCGCCGACAAGGAGGCGTGCGGACGGCTGCTGCCGGGGCTCGCCGGGGGAACCTCGGTGGGCGCCCTGGCCTGGGCCGAGCAGGGGTCCTGGGACCACGAGGCGATACGCGCCGAGGCGGTACGGCCCTCCGGTGGCGCCTGGCTGATCACCGGGACCAAGGAGCACGTGCTGGACTGGCCCGGTGTGGACGTCCTGCTCGTCGCCGCCCGCACCGCGCACGGCGTATCGCTCTTCGAGGTGGCGCCCGGTGCCGCCGGGGTCCGGCGGGAGCCCTTGGTGACCATGGACGGGACCCGGGCCCAGGCCCGATGGGTGCTGGACGAGGCCGAAGGCCGACTGCTGGGCGCCGACGGCGACGGCGGGCGGTATCTGGACCACGTGCGGGATCTGGCCTGCACGTCCCTGGCCGCGGAGCAGGTGGGCGCGGCCGAGCGCTGTTTGGAGCTCACCGTCGAATACGCCAGGAACCGGGTCCAGTTCGGACGGCCCATCGGCTCCTTCCAGGCGGTCAAGCACCGGTTGGCCGATGCCTACGTGCTGGTGGAGTCGGCGCGTTCGGCGGCGCTCGGTGCCGCGTTCGCCGCCGACGAGGACCCGGGCGCCCTGCCGCGGGCAGCCGCCGTCGCCAAGTCCGTCTGCTCCGAGGCCTTCTCGGCGGTGGCCGGCGAGATGATCCAGCTGCACGGCGGGATCGGGATCACCTGGGAGCACGACGCGCACCGCTACTTCAAACGGGCACACGGGTCGGGCGAGCTGTTCGGACCGCCCGCCCGCCACCGGGCACGGCTCGCCGCCGGGCTCGGCCTGACCGGCCACTGAGCAGATCCCAGCAGACAGAGGAAGGGGAGCAACACATGGACATCGGCCTGCCGTTGGACTTCACGAGGCACGTGGTGCTGGTCACCGGCGGCACCAAGGGAATCGGTGCCGCCATCGCCGGGGCGTTTCTCGGTGCCGGGGCGGACGTGGTGGTCTGCGGCCGCACCACCCCGGACACCCTGCCCGCGGCCGGGGGCCGGGAGGCGGTGTTCGTCCCGGCCGACGTACGCGATCCGGCCGAGGCGTCCTCGCTGGTGGACGCCGCGGTGGAACGCTTCGGCCGGCTCGACGTGCTCGTCAACAACGCGGGCGGATCCCCGGACGCCGACGCGGCGACCGTCTCGCCGCGCTTCGTGGAGAAGATCGTCGCGCTCAATCTGCTCGCACCGTTCTATGTGGCGCAGGCCGCCCACCGCGTCATGCGGGCCCAGGACGGCGGGGGTTCGGTCATCAACATCGGCAGCGTCTCCGGCCAGGACCCGCAGCCGGGCACCGCGGCCTACACGGCCGCCAAGGCCGGGCTGCTGGCCCTCACGAAGGCGCTGGCGCTGGAATGGGCGCCGGCGGTCCGGGTCAACCACATCACCACGGGGCTGATCCGCACCGAGAGCGCCGCGTCGGTCTACGGCACGGACGGCGGCGCGGCGGTGGCGGGGGTCATCCCGATGGGGCGGATGGCGGTCCCCGACGACGTAGCCCGCGCCTGTCTGTTCCTCGCGGGCGGCCTGTCCGGGTACGTCAACGGAGCGGACCTGGCGGTGCACGGGGGCGGGGAGTTCCCCGCGCGCTATCTGGCCGCGAAGGCGGCCGGCGGGACGGAATGAGCACCGGGGCGCCGGTGGCCTCTGGCCATCGGAGGCCGCCCCGGCCTCAGGTGGCCCCCGCCCCGGAGCCGCCGGAAGCCGCCGGGGTCCGTGATCGCTGTGATCTCCCGACGGCCTCGCCCACCGCCGCGAGCCGGGCCGGATCCACCTCAGGGGGCGCCTGACCGCTTTCCGGCACCAGCGGGGCGACCGCGGGCCGGCGGCGTACGTCCCCGAGGACCACCACGGCTAAGGGCTGTCGTCCACCATCTGGAAGGCATGCCGCGCGGCTGCCACGAACCGGGCGGTGAGATCGGGGTCGTTGCGGCCGCCGAGGTCCTCGATTCCGGTGTGCACATCCACTCCGGCCGGACGTACCACACGGATCGCCTCCGCCACCGTGTCCGCCCGCAGCCCGCCGGCCAGGATCAGAGGACGCGGTACCTGGCGGGCAATGGCGGCGCTCACCGACCAGTTGTGCACCCTTCCCGTCGCCCCCGAAGCCCCGGTGGCGGGGTCGAACGTGTCGGTGAGGAACCCGTCGACGAACGGTGCCAGCGCATGGGCCCGCGCGAGCAGCGCATCCGCACCACCCTCACGGACAATGAGGCTGCACACCACTGTGAAGTCGGGCTTCAGCCGGCGCAGTTCCCGCACCTGACCTGGACTCACATCACCATGCAACTGCACAGTCCGGACACCGACCTTGGCACACAGCTCGATGACCTCTTGGGGCTCGCAGCAGTACGTGATGACCACCGGACGGGCAGGACGCACGGCCTGGGCGAGCACCGCTGCCTCGCTCTCGGACACATCAGGCTGGTGGTACCCCAGACGCAACGGGATCCCCACCCAGTCCACCCCGGCCTCGGTCAGGGTTCGCACGTCCTCGGCATCAACCACACCCGCAACCTGAATCAGCCCGGAGAACGCATCGCTCATCACGTCCTCAGTCTGCCAGGCCTCCCTCCCTGAAAGCATGTGCACGACCGAAGCTCAGCACGGCGTACTTCAGCAGCCGGTGCCTGCCCCTTGGTCACTCAACCTGCACTTCACCGACTGCCCCGCCCCTGCGCGTGTGCTTGCGCCACCGGCAGACCGGAACGGGCAGCAGGATCCCCGGGGCGAGGCAAGTGATGGCGAGCGCGCACGGGCCCTCGCTCCCGACAGGACCCGAGGCCCGTGAACCTGTGGAGGGCCCGGCAGACCAGGTCAGGTCAGGTCAGGTCGGTTCAGACCAGGTTGTCCTCGACCGTCAGGCCGAACGCTCCGCGCCCGTACATCGCGAGGGCGCGTTCCACGTCGTTGGCGACGTGGACACTGCCCGCGTGGGCGTCGCGCCAGGCCCGTTCGACAGGATTGCCGCGCCGCAGCGCGTTGCCGCCGGCGGTCTTGAAGAGCAGGTCGATCGCGGCGACGGCCCGTTCGGTGCCCCGGACCTGGTCGCGCCGGGTGCGCAGCCTCAGCTCCATCGGTATCTCCTGTCCGGCGGAGGCGAGTTCGAGCAGCTCGCTCATGTTCCGGTCCATCTGGAGCACGGACGCGTCGATGTCGGACGCGGCGCGCGCGATGGCGACCTGGGCGAACGGGTCCTCGGCGAAGTTCCCGCCGCCCAGACTGAGCCGCACCCGCTCCTTCATCCGCGACACGTACGAGGCGTATCCGCCGGACACGGCCCCGAGCACCGGTGCGGTGACGGCGCTGGTGAAGATCGCGCCGAACGGGAGCCGGTACAGCGGTCCCGGGTTGACCTGCTGTCCCGGCACCTTCAACTGCGCCTGCTCGTAGTTGCGGAGTACCCGGTGCGCGGGTACGAACGCCGTCTCCACGACGACGTCGTTGCTCGCGGTGCCGCGGAGCCCCACCACGTCCCACATGTCCTCGATGCGGTAGTCGGCCCGGGGCACCAGCACGGTGAGGAAGTCCACCGGCCGCCCCTGGGCCCCGACGACGAGGGCGCCGAGCAGCGCCCACGAGGCGTGCTCGCAGCCCGAGGAGAAGCTCCACCGGCCGGCCAGTTCGTATCCGCCTTCGACGGGGGTGAGCCGGCCCACGGGTGCGTACGACGAGGAGATGCGGGTGTCCGGGTCCTCGCCCCACACGTCCTGCTGCGCCTGTTCGGGGAACAGACCGAGCTGCCACGGGTGGACGCCCAGGACGGATGCCACCCAGCCCGTGGAGCAGCACACCGCGGAGATCTCCCGCACCACCTGGTAGAAGTCGACCGGATCGCTCTCCAGACCGCCGAACCGGGACGGCTGGAGCATCCGGAACACCCCGGCCCCGGACAGCTCACGGATCGTGGCGGCCGGGATGCGCCGTGCCTCGTCCGTCGTGACGGCCCGCTTCTCGATGGCCGGCAGCAGGGCGCGTACCGATTCCAGAACCTCGTTGCCCATAGTCCGTCCTCCATACCCTTGTCGCCCGGTGAGGCGTGTCGGTCAGACCGTCCGCAGGACGGTCTTGTCCACCTTTCCGGTGGCATTGCGCGGAAGGGCCCCGAGGATGACGACCTCGCGGGGGACCTTGAAGTTGGCGAGCCGCTCGCGGCAGTGGCCGACCAGCTCGTCCGGCCCCGTCCCGGTGCCCGGCCGCACCGTCACGTACGCGCGGCCGACCTCGCCGAGCCGTGCGTCCGGGACACCGACCACGGCGGCCTCTGCGACGTCGTCGTGGCCGGTGAGCACCTGCTCGACCTCGGCCGGATAGACGTTGAACCCGCCGACCACGAACATCTCCTTGGACCGTCCGGTGATCACCAGATTGCCGCGGGGGTCGAGGTGGCCGATGTCGCCGGTGTCCAGCCAGCCTTCGGCGTCGACGGCTGCGGCGGTGGCTTCGGGATCGTCGAGGTAGCCGTGCATCACGTGGTAGCCGCGTACCAGGATCCGGCCGTCCTGCCCGGACGGCAGCGGGCACCGGTCGCCGTCGGCGACGAGCACCTCGGTGCCGTCGATCGGACGGCCGGCGGTCAGGGCCACGGTCTCGGCGTCGTCGTCCGCCGAGCAGACGGTGACCGTGCCGCAGGTCTCGGTCAGTCCGTACGCGGTGAGCACCTCGGGGAAGAGTTCGGCGCGCATCCGCCGCACAAGCGCGACCGGGACGACGGCGGCACCGGTCACCGCCAGCCGCAGCGACGACAGGTCGAAGCGGTCCCGGCCGGGCACGTCCAGCAGTTCCGTGTAGATCGTGGGCGGGCCGGGCAGTACGGTGATCCGCTCGGCCTCCACGGCGCGCAGCGCACGGTCCACGTCGAACACCGGCTGCAGCACCATCGTGGCGCCGCGCAGCAGGCACGCGAGTACGCCCGCCTTGTAGCCGAAGCAGTGGAACATCGGGTTGATGACGAGATAGCGGTCGGCCCCGGTGACTCCGGTCCGGCCGCTCCAGGCCCAGTAGGTGGCGAGGTTCTGCCGGTGCGTGGTCAGAGCGCCCTTGGGGCGGCCCGTCGTACCCGAGGTGAAGAGCAGGTCGGAGGGGGCGTCCGGGTGCACGGCGGCGGTACGGTCCGTGGCCTCGGCGTCCGGGACGTGTGCGCCGCGCCCGAGGAACTCCTCCCAGGGCAGGGTGCCGGGCGCGGTGGTGGCATCGAGGGTCACCACGTGTTCCAGCGCGGCCGGCGGGGGCTCCGGAGCACCCTCGTCCCCGGTGGTCAGCATGGACACGTAGTCCTTGCCGAGGAATCCGTTCTCGACGAACAGCAGGCGTGCGCCGCTGCGTTGCAGGAGCAGACGTGCCTCGGCGCCCTTGTAGCGGGTGTTGACGGGGACCAGTACCGCGCCGGCCGATGTGGTGGCGAGTGCGGCGACGATCCAGTGGTGGCTGTTGGGCGCCCAGACGGCGATCCGGTCGCCGGGCCGGATGCCGAGCGCGAGGAGTGACTTGACGGCCGCCCTCACCGCCGCGTGCAACTGACTCCAGGTCAGCCGTACGTCACCGTCCACAACCGCTTCCCTGCCGGGGTGCCGCCGCGCGGCGAGGTCGAGTGCGCCGGGAAGGGTGAGAGGGTGCTCGGTTTCGCTCATCTGCTCTCCGGGAGGGGACGGACGGCCAGCGCGGTCAGGTGCTGATGGGTTGTCAGGAGGACGGCGGGAGCATCTTCTTGGACGCCTCGTGTGCCGCGAGTGCGAGATCGGCCCGCGGGAACCCGCTGCGCTTCTCCGCGGCCGCCGCATTGCCGCCGGCGACCAGAACGGGGCCGTCGGCGAGGTGTTCCAGCCCTTCCCGGGCGACGTCGTCCGGTTCCGCGACCCGCAGACCGGGCAGGTCCATGCGCAGCCCGGCGCGCTGCATCGCGGGGGTCCGGGTCACTCCGAGGACGAGTTCCAGGACATGCACACCGTACGGCCGCAGTTCCAGCCAGAGTCCCTCGGCGAAGACCCGGCTGAAGGCCTTGGCCGCGGAGTAGACGCTGATCTGCGCCTGGCCGAGGTATCCGGAGAGCGAGCCGACCAGCATGATGCCGCCCCGGCCGCGCTCCTTCATCAGCGCGCCGAAGTGGTGGGTGAGAGCCAGTTGCGCGGTGATGTTGAGGTCGAGGACGCCCTGGACGCGGGCCAGGTCGCCGGTGACGAACTCGTGGCCGTAGCTGTTGGCTCCCGCGTTGAAGATCAGCAGACCGACCTCAAGACCGTCGGTGACCTCACGGACCGCGGCCAGGGCACCGGGGTCGAGCAGGTCGAGTTCGAGTGTGCGGACCTCGACGCCCTTGGCGCGCACCTTCTCGGCGGTCTCGTCGAGGGGGCCCGGTTTGCGGGCGATGAGCACCAGGTTGATCCCGGCGTCGGCGAGCTGGTCCGCGAACGAGGCGCCGACCCCCTCGGATCCGCCGGCGACGACCGCCCAGGGCCCGTACACGTTCTTGTCGGTCATCGAGTACCTCTCTTGTCCTGGCCGCCGCGGTGCCGCGACGGTAAAGCGCTCCTGCGTGGGCGCGCCCCGGACGTCCCACTGGCCGGGATGCCCGGGTCCGGCCCGCTCAGCCGGCGTCGGCGAACTGCCCGGCCATGTGCCGGACGGCCAGGGAGGCGAAGACCATTGCGGTGCCGATGGGGACGCCGGGACCGGGATAGACGCCACCGGTGAACGAGGCGCTGGTGTTCCCGGCGGCGTACAGGCCGGTCAGCGGACGGCCGTCGGTGCCCAGGACGCGGGCGTCGGCATCCGTGCGCAGTCCGCCCTTGGTGCCGAGGTCGGCCAGGACCACCCGGGCCGCGTAGTACGGCGGCCGGTCGAGCGGGACCAGGCACGGGTTGGGTCCGGGGGCGTTCTTCCTGTCGGCGAAGAACACGTCGTACGGGTCCTCGCCGCGGTGGTGGTCCTCGTCGGTCCCGGCCGCCGCGAAGGCGTTGAACCGGCCGACGGTGTCCGCCAGGGTGCCGGCCGGCACGCCGATGAGCGCGGCGAGCTCCGCCGGCGACTGCGCCCGGACCCAGGTACCGGCCGCCAGGTGGTCCGCCGGGTCGGCGGGAGGGACCGTGATGGCGGGCAGGGCGCCGCCCTCGCGGGAGTCGAAGATCAGGTGGACCGGGCCGCCGTTGGCGGCGATGGCGCGGCCCATGCGGTCGTACGGCAGTGACTCGTTGGCGAACCGCCGTCCCGAGCCGTCCACCATCAGGCCGCCGCGCAGGCCGAGGGTGAACGCGGCCGATCCGTCCGGGAGTTCGGTCCCCGGGCACCACCAGGCCTCGTCCATGAGACCGGTGGCGGCGCCGGCCGCGAGGGCGGCGCGCAGCAGCTCGCCCGTGTTGGTGCCGCGGGGCGCCATGCTCCAGGCGGCACCGCCGGGCACTTTGTGCTCGGTGCGCAGGGCGTCGTCACCCTCGAAGCCGCCGGCGGCCAGCAGCACGCCGCGGCGGGCCCGAATCCGGACCGTGCCGTGCGGGGTGCGGGCCTCGACGCCGGTGACCCGGCCGTCCTCGGTCACGAGCGCGGTGACGTGGTGCTCGGTGCGGACGAGCGCGTTGCCGGTGCGGGTGGCCGCCAGCAGGAGGCGACCGATCAGCGCACGGCCCGCCGTCAGCGGGGCGCCGGCGGGGTGGCCCCGGCCCGCACGGTCCCGGTCGACCGCCGGACGGATCAGGGGCAGGAGCGCGCCGAGCAGTTCCGGGTCCAGGTCCAGTGGGACGAAGGAGCGCCCGGCGTCCATCCGGCCGGGGGCGGCCACGTAGTCGGGGAAGGCGCGCCACTCGAACGCCATCGCCGGATCGCGTTCGAGCCGGCTCACGAGTTCGGGGGCGTGGCGCAGGAAGGCGGTCCTGCGGGGCGCTTCGGCATCGCCGGTGAGGGCTCGCAGATAGGTCTCGGCCGCTTCGGTGGAGTCACCGAGCCCGGCACGTTCCTGCACCTGGGTCCCGGGCAGCCAGCAGGCGGCTCCGGAGTAGGCGGAGGTGCCGCCGAGCAGCGCAGTCCGTTCCAGTACGACGGTGTCGAAGCCGTCGCCCGCGGCCACCAGGGCCCCGGTCATCGCTCCCGCGCCGGATCCGACGACGATCACGTCGTGGGTGGCGTCCCAGTCCTGCCGGCCGTCCTGCATGGGATGACCCTTCCTGCCGCTCGGTGGTGTGCACCCTCAGCAGACCCGTTCGGGCCGGGGTCCGCGGGTCCGGTCCCGCTGAGCGGTACGGCGGGGCGAGCGGCAACCGGGGCACCGGCCTCGCCGGCTGGTGTCCCGGGGCGAGCGCACCTGACGCGTGGCCGGGCCCGGCGTATTGTCTGTGCAGCTGTAGACACCACCGAGCTCCGGGAGAGAGCGCGTGCCCAGAATCGCCGAGGCCAGGGCCGGGGCCGAGCCCACTTCGCCCCGGCAGCGCGCACGCCGTCAGAGCATCCTGAGGGTGGCGGCGGACATCGCCGCCACGACGGGTCTCGAACGGGTGCAGATGCAGGAGGTCGCCAAGTCGGCCGGTGTCGCCATCGCCACCCTGTACCGGTACTTCCCGTCGAAGACCCACCTGTTCACCGCGCTGATGGCCGACCAGATCGAAGGCTTCGCGGCCCGGGTGCCCGAGCGCCCGGCAGGCACCTCGCCCGAGGACGCCGTCTTCGAGACGCTGGGCAGCGCGACCCGCAATCTGCTGCGCAGGCCGGCCCTCGCCACGGCGATGATCCAGTCGGCGAACGCGGCCCGTGCCTCGACGGTCCCGGACCTGGCACGGATCGACTCGGGGTTCATCGATCTGCTGGTGCGGGCCTGGGGTGTGGAGGAGCCCACGGACCACCACATCACCCGTCTGCGGCTGCTGATCCTGCTCTGGTACGGAGTGCTGCAGTCGCGGCTCAACGAGCGGCTCACCCCGGAGGAGGCCGACGCCGATCTGCGGATGGCCTGCCACCTGCTGCTCGCCCCGGGGACGGGCGCCGGCTGACCCCGGTTCGCGGCGGGGCCGGCCGGGCGCGCCCGGCGGTTCAGCGGGTCTGCTGCGTCCCCGTCGTGTCGAGTCCGGCGACGCTGTAGGCGGCGTAGGTCCGGTGCGGGTCACGGCCGCGGAAGTACCCCGTCAGCTGCTCGTCGAGTTCGGCCGGCGTGAAGGTGCCGTCCGCGGCGGTGAACTTCCGCTCCACGGTGGGCGGGGCGAGCAGCGCGACCATGTCGCCGTAGACGACGAAGACCTGCCCGTTGATCTCGTCGGCGGCCGGTGAGGCAAGGTGCCCGACGAGAGTGGCGACGCGCTCGGGCGCCATGATGTCGAGGCCTCCCGGTGCGGTCGAGCCCTCGCCGAAGGCCTCGGCCGTCATGGCGGTGCGGGCCCGAGGGCAGATCGCGTTGGCGCGTACGCCGTAGCGGGCCATGCCCTGGGAGGTGGCGAGGGTCAGCGCGGTGATGCCGGCCTTGGCCGCGGAGTAGTTCGGCTGGCCGGGGGCCCCGAACAGGAAGGCCTCGGACGAGGTGTTGATCACGCGGCCGTAGACGGGGGCGCCGGAGGCCTTGCTCGCCGCGCGCCAGTGGACGGCCGCGGCGCGGGAGACCGCGGCGTGCCCCTTGAGGTGGATCCGCAGCACGTCGTCCCAGTCGGACTCGGTGAGGTTGAACAGCATCTTGTCGCGGAGGACGCCCGCGTTGTTGACGACGATGTCGAGGCTGCCGAAGCTCTCCACGGCGGCCTGCACCAGCCGGTCACCCATGGACCAGTCGCCCACGTCGCCGGTCACCGCCACGGCCCCGGTGGCGAGCGACTTGATCTCCGCGGCGACGTCGTCGGCGGCCGGGCCGATGTCATTCACCACCACGTTGGCGCCGAGCGCCGCGAGTGCCAGCGCCTCGGCGCGGCCGAGCCCCGCGCCTGCACCGGTGACGACGGCGGTGCGCCCCTCCAGGGTCTTCGCCGAGGGGGTGTGCGTCGCGCTCATGCTGCCTCATTCCGTGTTCCGTCGATCCGCTGGATACGCGAGCGCACCCCGGTGAACTGCCACCGGGGTGCGCCACACACAGAAAACTAGTATTGATTTCAGTTCTTGGCCGGGTGGTGTCCCGTTGAGTGGACGAAGCCGACGGAGACGGACCCGAGCCCCTCGAAGTCGGCCCGGTAGGTCTCCCCCGGCTTCACGTCGACGGCCTTGGTGCACGAACCCGGCAGGATCACGTGACCTGCCTCCAGCCGCACCCCGAAGGACGCGACCTTGCGGGCCAGCCAGGCGACGGCCTCGGTGGGGTCGCCGAGCACCGCACTGGTGTTGCCCCGGGCGATCTCCGCACCGTCCCGGTGGAGGACCGCCTCGATGTCGGCCGGGTTCAGGTCGGCCGGCCGCACCCGGGCCGAGCCGAGGATCACGCCGGCGGACGACGCGTTGTCGGCGATGGTGTCGGCGAGCCCGATCCGCCAGTCCTTGATCCGGCTGTCGATGAGTTCGAGGCTCGGGACGATGTACTCGGTGGCCGCGAGGACGTCCTCGGTGGTACAGCCCTCCCCCGGCAGGCTCCGGCCGAGTACGTAGCCGATCTCGACCTCGATCCGGGGGCAGCAGTAGCGGTCCGCCTCGACGGGTGTGCCCTCGGCCAGCACCATGTCGGAGAGCAGATGGCCGTAGTCCGGCTCGTCGACGCCCATCATCTGCTGCATGACCTTCGAGGACAGGCCGACCTTGTGTCCGTGGACGGTGCGGCCGCCGGCCAGTTGGCGGCGGATGTTGATCAGCTGGATCTCGTAGGCGTCGCTCGCCTCGATGCCCGGCCAGAGGGTGGTGAGCGGCTCCACCGGGCTGCGGTCGCACTGGGCGGCCCACAGCACCGCGGCGGCCTCGGCGCGCTGCGCGGGATCAAGCATCGGGGTTCTCCGTCGGGTCGGGGGTGGTGGTACGGAATCGGGCCCGGCCGCCGGTGAGCACCGCACGGCCGTCATCGGCCGACGCCTCGAAGCGCACGGCACGGCGGCCCGGACCTTCGTCGCCCGGGGCGTCGGCCCAGCCGGTCAGAGCGAGCCGATCGCCGGGGAAGGCCGGTGCGGCGAACCGGGCTTCCAGTTCCACCAGTTCGGCCGGGTGCGCGCCGAGGGTGCCGGCCAGCGGCAGCAGGCTCGCGGCGAGCGTGCACAGCCCGTGCAGGAACGGCCGGTCCATCCCGGCCGCCTTCGCCGCCTCGGGGTCGATGTGCATGGCGTGCCGGTCACCGAGCAGCCGGTAGAGGGCCGCCTGCCGGGCGTGCGTGGTCACGGTGAGTGCGTGTTCGGCCGGACGGTCCGGGCGGCGCGGGGCGGACGGGCCGCGTTCTCCGCCGAAGCCTCCACAGCCCGGCGCGAAGATGGACCAGGTGGCCGTGAAACGTTCGCAGGACACCTCGACATCGAAGACGGCCGCGGCACCCTTGTCCCGGACGGCGGCGACCCGCGCCGTCGTGGTCAGCTCGCCGACCGGCTCCAACGGGCCGTGCACGAGGAGGCGTTGGCTGCCGTGCACGGCAGTGGTGACATCGAAGGCGCCCAGCGCACCGAGCGCGTCGGGCGCCCACTGGGCCAGGGTCAGCGCGAAGGTGGGCAGGACCCTCAGCCGCTCCTCGTACACGAGGTCGAGCCGGTCGGCGGGGGCGCCGACCGCGAGCGCGTACAGGATCGCGTCCCGTTCGGTCCAGGAGACGGTACGGGTGCCGAGTTCACGGCCCTCCCACGGGGACGCGGTCATCGGTCGGCTCCCAGGATCAGACCGCTGGTGGGCACTCCGGTGCCGGCGGTGACCATGACGTGGTCGGCCTTGTCCGGCTGGTTCACCGAGGTCCCGCGGACCAGCCTGACCCCTTCGGCGATGCCGTTCATGCCGTGCAGATACGCCTCGCCGAGCTGCCCGCCGTGGGTGTTGAACGGCAGCCGGCCGCCGAGTTCCAGGTGGCCGTCGGCGATGAAGTCCTTCGCCTCGCCGGGCTTGCAGAAGCCCAGTTCCTCCAGTTGCGGAAGGACCAGCGGGGTGAAGTGGTCGTAGAGCACGGCCGCGTCGATGTCGTCCGGACCGAGGCCGCTCTGCGCGT
Organism: Streptomyces sp. NBC_00236; assembly: GCF_036195045.1. Classification (NCBI taxonomy): domain Bacteria; kingdom Bacillati; phylum Actinomycetota; class Actinomycetes; order Kitasatosporales; family Streptomycetaceae; genus Streptomyces; species Streptomyces sp. NBC_00236. The sequence goes on from NZ_CP108100.1 coordinate 918,130, forward strand.
ACAACTGCCGTCCGACCAGACCCATTTCGGGAATCCCGGTGATCGTCGGCCGGTAGTAGCTGGTCATCATGTGCTGGTCGGCGCCGAGTCCCTGGGCCGCGGAGCGGATCATCGCGGGCGGGTGCGGAAGGTCGCGGGCGCGTTCCGCGGAGACGATCACCAGGGCCTGGCCGCCGTCGGTCTCCTGGCAGCAGTCCAGCAGCCGCAGCGGTTCGGCGATCCAGCGGGAGTCGCGGTGGTCCTGGAGGGTGATGGGGCGGCCGTGGAACCAGGCGGCCGGGTTGTTGGCCGCGTGCTTGCGGTCCACCACGGCGACCCGGCCGAAGTCGTCCGTGGTGGCGCCGTATTCGTGCAGATAGCGGCGGGCGAACATCGCCACCCACTGGGCCGGGGTGCTCAGCCCGAAGGGGGTCATCCAGGCGTACGCCGCCCGGTCGGCGGTGGTGTCCATGGGGCGGGCTGCCTGCCCGAGCCCGTAGCGCTCGCCGGAGCGTTCGTTGAACGCCCGGTAGCAGACCACCACGTCGGCGACCCCGGTGGCCACGGCCATGGCCGCCTGCTGCACGGTGGCGCAGCCGGCTCCGCCGCCGTATCCGATGCGGGAGAAGAACGTCAGGTCGCCCATGCCGGTGTTGCGGGCCACGTGGTTCTCGGCGTTGGTCTCCGCCGTGAAGGTGACAAGACCGTCCACGTCGGACGGTTTCAGGCCCGCGTCGGCGACAGCGGCGAGCACCGCCTCGCAGGCGAGCTGGAGTTCACTGCGGCCGGAGTCCTTGGAGAACTCGGTGGCGCCGATTCCGGCCACGGCCGCGGCACCCGACAGCGGTACGGCGCTCATCGGTCCTCCCCCGGAAGCTGCACCGAGACGCTCCCGGTGACATGGGCGCCCAGGCTGTTGGCGCCCGTGACGGCGATCTCTACGCGGCGGTCGGCGTCCGACTTCGCGGTCACGGTTCCGGTGAGCACCATCGTGTCGCCGGGGTGGTTGGGGGCGCCGAGCCTGATCCGGATGGCCTTGACGACCGCGGCGGGGCCGGCCCAGCCGGTGACGTACCGGTCGACGAGTCCGTTGCTGGTCAGGATGTTCATGAAGATGTCCTTGGAACCGCGTTCCCGCGCACGTTCGGGGTCGTGGTGGACGTCCTGGTAGTCGCGGCTCGCCAGGGCGGTGGCGACGATCAGGGTGCGGGTGACCGGGACCGACAGCTCGGGGAGTACGTCGCCGACGGCCACGGACGCGTAGGCACGGGAGGGCGGGAGGGTGCCCGGGGCCGCGGTCACGAGCTCACCGCCGTGTCGGCGAGGAGGGATCCGAGACGTTCCAGGTCGGCGCCCGCGCCGCCCAGCGTGGTGGAGATCTGCTTGCCCCACAGGAAGTGCCGGTGCACCGGGTAGTCGGTGTCGACGCCGATGCCTCCGTGCACGTGCTGGACCCGGTGCACGGTGTTCAGGCCTCCTTCGGTGGCCCACCACTTGGCGACCAGGGCGGCCCGGTCGGCGACGGCCGCGTCGAAGGGTTCGGCAGTCGCGTCGACGGCCTGCCAGAGAGTGACCCGCATCGCCTCTATGTCGATGTAGCAGTCGGCGAGCTGGTGCTGAACGGCCTGGAACGTGGCGAGCGGACGGCCGAACTGCTCCCGTTCGCGCAGATGCCCGGCCGCGTGGCCCAGCGCCCCTTCGGCCACGCCGGTCTGGACTGCGGCCAGGGCGACGGAGGCGATCCGCACGAGGTGCGCGGCGGCCCCGTCACCCGGCGTGCCGACGAGCTCCGCCGGGGTGTCGTGCAGCGTGAGGTGGGCGCTCATGTCGTGGCTGGTGGTCTCCGCGGACTCCCAGCCGGCGCCCTCGGCGTCCGAGGCGACGAGGAAGACGCCCGGCCCGGCCTCCGCCGAGGCGGTCACCAGGACATGGCGCGCACCGGCGGGAGCGGGGACCACGGCCTTGACCCCGGTCAGGCGCCACCCCGGTCCGTCGGCGACCGCTTCCGTGCGGGGCGTCAGCGGCTCGCCTCCACCGAACTCCTCCAGGGCGACGGTCAGCCGGCCGGTGCCGTTCATGAGGTCCGGCAACAGGCGCGAACGCTGCTCCCCGGTGCCGTACGCCGCGACGGTGAGCGCACCGGACAGCGCGGGCCACAGCGGCAACGGGGCCACGCAGCGGCCCTGTTCCTCCAGGAGGACGCAGAGCCCGGCCGTCCCGAGGCCGGCTCCGCCGTCCTCTTCGGGCAGGACCGCCGCGAGCAGACCGGCCGTGACGAGCTCCGCCCACAGCGGTTCGTCGACGCGGCTCGCCGAGGTCTCCACCTCGCGCAGCCGCTCGGGCGTGACGCGGTCGGCGAAGATCTCGCGGGCCAGGTCACGGACCGCTTCGAGCTCTTCTCCCAGGGAGAAATCCATCAGGGCGCCTCCGTCGGGGCGGGCCGGAACACCGGCAGGGTCAGTTCGGGGTCGGCGTCGAGCCAGTCGAGGACGACGGGCATGCCGATGGTGACCTCGTCGGGGGCGATGCCGGTCAGGTTGGTGATGAGCCGGGTGCCTTCGGCGAGTTCGACGACGGCGACGAGGTACGGCGAGTCGAACGCGGGGTGCAGCGGATGGTGGTTCACCACGAAGCTGTAGACGTGACCGTGCCCGCCGGCCTCGACGGCGTCCCACTCCAGGGAGCCGCACGCGGGGCAGCACGGCCCCGGAGGGTGACGCGGTACGGCGCAGGCGGTGCAGCGCTGGATGAGCAGCCGGTGCTGCTGTGCGCCCTCGAAGAAGAAGGCGTTGTCCCGGTTGACGGCGGGGCGCGGACGCAGGGCGGGGGCCGCTGCGGGCGCGGGGGCCGCTGTCTCAGCGGGGGCGGGGAGCGCTGCGGCGGCGGGGGCCGCTGCGGGGGCGGGCCGGAATCTCAGGGTGCGCCAGCGCTGGGTGGCGACCGTCTCGCCGTGCTGATCGGTGTAGGTCTTCAGGGTGGTGACGAACCGCCCGGTACCGAGCCCGGTCCTCTTCTCCGCCGACACCGACTCGACGGTCTCGCGGACGCCGATGTGGTCCCCCGGCGCCAGCTCCCGCAGGAAGGTGAACTCGGAGTCGGTGGCCACCACGGAGGTGTAGCCGCCCTCGTCGAGGAGGGCGACGAGCTCGTCGAATCCGTCCGGGCCCCCGGGCTGCGGGGCCACCGTGGCCGCGTACCCGCGCATCGTCCACGCCTGGACCATCGACGCGGGTGCGACGACCCCCTCGCGGCCGGTGGCACGCGCCGCTCCACCGTCGGTGTACACCGGGTTGGTGTCGCCCATCGCCTCGGCCCAGTGCCGGATCATCGGCTGGTTGACCGGGTCCTGCGCCGGTGTGAGAGACCGCAGTTCGCGCCCGGCGAAGGCCCGCAGACACTCCTCGTATCCCGGCTGCCCGCCGTACCCGGTCATGCGCCACGCCCCTTGCGCGGCAGCCCGAGTCCCTGCGTCGCGACCATGTCGCGCAGGATCTCGTTGACGCCGCCGCCGAAGGTGTTCACGATGCCCTGCCGGGAGAGCTGCTCGACCTGCCCGGCGAGGGCGGCGCCCGGCGACTCGGGCCGGATGCGGCCGGCGGCGCCGAGGATCTGGGTCAGCCCGCGCTGTACGGCGATATGGGTCTCGGTTCCGTAGGCCTTGGCGGCTCCCGCGTCGGCTCCGGTGAGGGCGTTGCGGGCGACGGCCGACGTCATCTTCCAGTTCATCAGCCGCATCGCCTCCAGCCGGGCGTACGTACGCGCGAACTCCTGCCGCACCCAGGGGATGTCGGCCGTGCCGTTCTCCCGCGCCCATTCGAGGACCCGTTCCCACAGCTGGATCATGCGGCCGCCGAGGGCGGCGAGGCCGATGCGTTCGTGGTTCAGCTGCGCGGTGATCAGCCGCCAGCCGCCGTCCACGTCGCCGACCACGTCGGCGGCGGGGACACGCACCCCGCTGTAGTACGTCGCGGTGACGACCATGCCGCCGACGGTCCGGATGGGGCTCCAGGAGAAGCCGTCGTCGGCGGTGGGCACGATCAGGATGGAGATGCCCTTGTGCTTGAGGGCGTCCGGGTCGGTGCGGGCGGCGAGCCACACGTAGTCGGCGGTGTTGGCGCCGCTGGTGAAGATCTTGCTGCCGTCGACGACGTACGCGTCGCCGTCCCGGACGGCGCGGGTGGTCAGCGAGGCGAGGTCGGTGCCCGCCCCGGGCTCGGTGTAGCCGATCGCGAAGACGATGTCGCCGGAGAGGATGCCGGGCAGGAACCGCTTGCGGTGTTCCTCGGAGCCGTACGCCATCAGGGTCGGGCCGACGGTGTTGACCGTGACGAACGGGAAGGGCAGACCGGCCCGTTGGACCTCGTCGAAGAAGACGTACTGGTCCTCCACCGACCGGCCCTGGCCGCCGTACTCGGTGGGCCAGCCGATGCCCAGCCAGCCGTCGGAACCGAGCCTCTTGACGACCTCCCGGAAGCGGTCGCCGCCCACGCCCTCCTCGCCGACGCGACGGCGTTCGTCCTCGGGCATCAGGCCCGCGAAGTACGCCCGCAGTTCCCGCCGCAGCTCCTGGTGCGCGGCGCTCTCGCGCAGTTGCATGTGTGGTTCTCCTCGATCGCTGCCACTAAGATCTGATGCCACGTCAGGGAAGGAAACGCGCACGTCCGTTGGCCAGGAACTCCGCGCGCAGTGCGGCCTTGTCCTCGTCGGTCATCGGCGCGTACCCGGGCCGGCCCCGGCCCGCCCAGCGGTACACCGGGTCGTCGGTGCGCCAGCCGTCGAGCTGCATCTCCTTCTTGCGCAGCTTGTTGGAGCCGGTGGTCGGCAGCGCGTGGGAGACACGGACGAAGCGCGGGGCGCCCTTGGTGCCCAGGTCCTCCTGGCGCTCCAGGAAGCCGGGCAGGTCCAGGTCCTCGAAACGGGCGCCCTCGGCGATCTCGACGGCGGCCATGACCTGGTCGCCGGAGCGCGGGTCGGGCACGCCGAACACTCCGGCGGCCATGACACCGGGGTGCCTGCGCAGGATGCGTTCGGTGAGCAGGGCGGAGATGTTCTCACCGTCGACGCGGATCCAGTCACCGGAGCGTCCGGCGAAGTAGAAGTAGCCGGCCTCGTCCACGTATCCGAGGTCGCCGGTCCAGTACCAGCCGTGCCGGACCCGTTCGGCGTTCGCGGCCTCGTTGTTGTAGTAGCCCTCGAAGCGGGCGGCGCCCTCGGTGTCGACGATCTCCCCGATGGCCTCCTCCGGGTTGCGCACCCGGCCGTAGGCGTCGAGTACGGCGGGCGGGCAGACGGTCCGGTCGGTGGGGTGCACGATCCGGACGCCGTCCCGGGCAGGCATGCCGAGCGCACCCGCGGGCGCGTCGGGGACCCGCTTGAGCATGCCGGCGCCCTCGCTGGAGCCGTAGCCCTCGACGAGGCGGCAGCCGAAGCGGTCCAGGAAGCGGGCGGCGTCCTCCGGCGAGGCCTCGGTGCCGAAGGCGTGGGTGAGCCGGTTGTCGGCGTCGGCCGGGGTCTCGGGGCGGGCCAGGATGTAGCCGATCGCCTTGCCGACGTACGTGAAGAAGGTGGCCCCGAAGTGGGTCACGTCGGGCAGGAACCCGGAGGCGGAGAACTTGCGGGTGAGGGCGATCGTGGCGCCGGCACTGAGTGCGGGGGCCCACAGCGCCATCAGCGCGTTGCCGTGGAAGAGCGGCATCGGGCAGTAGCAGGTGTCCTCGCGGGTGATGTCGTACTTGGCGCTGTTGGAGGCGCCGAGCGCGGCGAGCCGGCCCTGTGAGCAGAGCGCCGCCTTGGACGTGCCGGTCGTGCCGGAGGTCAGGAGCAGCAGCATCCGCGTGGTGGCGGTGACCTCGGGGGCCGGGGCGGGCAGGCGGGGGTGCGCGGCGAGGCGGTCCCCGTAGTCCGGTGCGTCGACGACGAGGAAGCGGTCCTGGTCGACGCCGATGTCCAGTCCGTCCAGCAGGGCCGCGCCCGCCCGGTCGGTGATGATCACCTGGCAGTCGGTGTGCCGTACCTCCCGCTCCAGTTCGGCGCCGCGGCGGGTGGGGTTGATGCCGACGACGGCCGCGCCCGCGAGGGCCGCGGCGCCCAGCCAGAAGACGTACTCGGGTTCGTTCTCCAGGAGTACGCCGATGTGGAACGGTCCGTCGGTCCGCAGTTTCCGGGCCCAGGCGGCGCGGGCCGCGCTCTCCTCGACGACCTCTCCCCAGGTCCAGGACCGTTCACGGGTCAGCAGTCCCGGGTGGTCGTCCCCGGCCCTGGCGAGCAGCAGGTCGGCAATCGTCTCGTGTGGCAACGTCGGTCCCTCTCACCCGGTGGCCGGGTCTGCCGGTGTCGGTACGGGGCGGGTCGCGCGGCGCGTCCCGTGGTGGTGACGGCGCGTCCTGTGGTGGCCGCGGCGCGTTTCGTGGTGACGGCGCGTCCCGTGGTGGCCGCGGCGCGTTTCCTGGTGATCGTGGCGCCCGGCGTGGCGACGCTAGCCGCGGGCGGGACGGCCCGGTCCGGGCCGTCCCGCTGACCGGGAGGGGCCGTCCGCGCCCGGTCAGCCGAAGTTGGCCTGGCCCCCGTCCAGGGGCACCGTGGCGCCCGTCAGATAGCGGGCGGCCGGGCCGCACAGCATCGCCACGGCCCGGCCGATGTCCCGTTCGCAGTCGCCCACGTACCCGAGCGGGATGGACGCGCAGAACTCCGCGGCCTCCTCCGGGTGGGCGGCCTGCCAGCCCGCGTAGGCGGGCGAGACGGCGTGCGGGGCGATCGCGTTGACCCGGATGCCGTCGCGGCCCCATTCGTTGGCGGCGGTCCTGGTCAGCGAGCGCAGCGCGGACTTGGCCGCCGCGTAGGCCCCGTACGTGCTCAGGTCCCAGCGGACCATGGCGGAGGTGACGACGTTGATGACCGAGCCGCCGCCGTCGCGCTTCAGATGCGGATGCGCGGCCTTCATGAAGGCGAACGCGGCGAACGGGGCGCTGTTGAAGCCTCGTTGGAACTCCTCGTCGCTCAGCGAGAGGAGCGGTCCGTAGCAGCCGGAGTAGGCGTTGTTGACCAGGATGTCGAGGGAGCCGAAGCACTCGGCGACGTCCTCCACCACGGACGGGATCCGGTCCGTGTCGAGTACGTCGAGGACGAACGGCTCGGCCCTCACCCCCCGTTCGCGCAGCAGCTCACAGGTTGTTTCCAGCTTCGCCGCGGTCCGCCCGAGGACGGCCACCGAGGCTCCTTCGGAGGCGAGGGCCAGGGCGATGCCCTGACCGACACCCTGTCCGGCCCCGGTGATGACCGCGACCTTGCCTTCGAGGTCTCCCATGACCCAGCACTCCTCAACTCGGCCTGGGCAGTTGCTTGTTGATGAACAGACCTTCCGCGGTGACACAGGTACGCCCGCCGGCCCGGATCTCGCCGACCGTTCGGATCCGCGAACCCTCCACCGAGACCTGGCGCCCGATGACCGTCAGCGGCTCGAACAGCGGGGTGGGCCGCAGATAGCGCAGGGTCAGTTCCGCGGTCATCCCGGACGGTCCGCCCCAGTGGTTGGCCACCCCCAGCGTGTGGTCGAGGAGCAGCGCCGAGATCCCGCCGTGCACATGGCCGGGCGGGCCCTGGTAGGGCAGGTCGAGCGTGACGACGCCTTCGACGGAGCCGTCCTCCTTGCCGTGCAGGTGCAGCGGGGGCGCGAGGGCGTTCTCCGGGCCGGTGACGGGGTCGTGCCGGGTGACGCCCTCGCCGCGCCACATCTCGGCGAGGCGGTCCTCCACGGAGGGCGCCTTCGCGGTGAGGCCGTCGGCGACGGCGTCGAGGCGGGCGGCGATCTCGTCCAAGTCGGCGCCGGTGCCGTCGCCCGCGCGCAACAGGGCGGTGACCACCCGGCGGGCCGCCGCGACCGCCATGTCGACGCCGTCCTTGTGCGGTTCGGCGACCAGTCGGGGGCCGGCGACCGGTGCGGTGGCCTCGTCGCGGGGGCCGCTCATGCCGTCACCGTCGCCGTGGCGTGGGTGAGCACGGGCGCGGCGTCGCGCTCGGGGCAGCCCGTGTGGAGCAGGAGTCGTTCCGTACCGTCGGCGGCCGGTCCTTCGCGCCACACCGAGGTGGCGAGGGACTCGCCGGGGACGAGGGGGCCGGCGAAGCGCACGGTGAGGCCGGTGAGTCGGCTGACGTCGCCGTCGAGGAGACCGTCGACGAGGGCCTTGCAGACGAGGCCGTACGAGGCGAGCCCGTGCAGGATCGGCCGGTCGAAGCCGGCCGCCCGCGCGAATTCCGGGTCGGCGTGGAGCGGGTTGAGGTCACCGTTGAGCCGGTACCACAGGGCCTGCTGGGGAGTCGTGGTGGAGGTGAGCACGGTGTCGGCGGGGCGGTCCGGGGCCGCCCACTCCTCGGCCGGGCCCGGCTCTCCGCCGAAGCCGCCTTCGCCGCGCGCCCAGATGCGGGTGGTGGACGTCCACAGCGGCTCGCCACCGGCGCCCGTGGCGGCGGACTCCAGGACGATGAGGGCGGCCTTGCCCTTGTCCCACAGCTCGGCGACACGCGAGGTGAGCGTGGCGGCGCCCGAGGCCGGCAGCGGCCGGTGGACCTCCAGGCCCTGGCCGGCGTGGAGCACGGCCCTCAGGTCGATGTCGATGCCGGGCAGGTGGAGGCCCGGCGGGTCCGCCTCACCGGACGAGATGCCGGAGCCTGCCACCATCGCGAAGGTGGGCAGCACGCCGAGACCGTTCTCGTAGGTGAGGTGCAGTTCGGGCCCGGTGGCCGCGTCGGCACCGGCGCCCAGGCTCAGGTGGTACAGGAGCACATCACGGGTGGTCCAGTGGATCTCGCGGACGGACGGGTCCGCGGTCAGCGCCTTGTCGCGGTCGATGGACATGGTCAGCCTTTCTCGGTGGGCTCGGGGTCACGGGGCAGGCCGAGCATGCGCTCGCCGATGATGTTCAGCTGGATCTCCGTCGTACCGCCGGCGATGGACAGGCATCGGGCGTTGAGGAACTGCCAGGTGGCGTCCAGGCGTTCGCCCTCGCCGGTGAGCGCGGCGGCGCCCTGCCACTCCATGCAGGTCTCCCAGACCCGCTGCTGGTGTTCGACGCCGAGCAGTTTGGCGACGGACGCCTCGGCGCCGGGCTGCTGCCCGGAGACGGTGCGCAGGGTGGTGCGCAGCGCGAGGACGCCACCGGTCTGGGCGTCGCAGAGGTGGCCGCCGAGCGTGGTGAGCTGTTCGTCGTCGAGACGGTCCGATGCGGCGGCGATCTCCAGCAGGGCCTCGGCGCCGGAGCCGACCGAGTCGTGGGAGAGGGCGACGCGCTCGTTGGCGAGCGTGGTCCGGGCGAGCTTCCAGCCGGCGCCCGGGGCGCCGACGAGCAGTTCGTCGGGGATGAACACCCCGTCGAGGAAGACCTCGTTGAACTCGGCGTCGCCGGTGATCTGCCGCAGCGGCCGGATGTCGATCCCGGGGCTCGTCATGTCGAGGAGGAAGTAGGAGATGCCCTTGTGCTTGGGCACGTCGGCGTCGGTACGGGCGAGCAGGACACCCCAGTCGGCGAGGTGGGCCATGGACGACCACACCTTCTGCCCGGTGATCCGCCAGCCGCCGTCCACCTTCTCGGCACGGGTGGTGAGTCCGGCGAGGTCGGAACCCGCGCCCGGTTCGCTGAACAGCTGGCACCAGACGATGTCGCCGCGCAGGCTCGGTGCGAGAAAGCGTTCCTGCTGAGCCGTGTCTCCGTGGGCGATGATCGTGGGCACCACCCAGCCGCCGATGATCATGTCGACGGGGGTGAGGGCGGCGGCCTGGAGCTCCTCGGCGATGACGAGCTGGTCCACCGGACCTGCGCCCTTGCCCCAGGGGGCCGGCAGATGGGGTGCGGTGTAGCCGTGGTCGGCGAGGTGGGTGAGCCGGTCCTTGCCGTCCAGGGCCGCGGCGTGCCGCAGTTCGGCGCGGATGTCCTCGCGTACGGCTTCGGCCTCGGCCGGCAGTTCCACGCTCAGGGTGCGGCGGGTGCCGTCCAGGGTGAGGCGGGCGACGCGGCGGCGCCAGGCGGCGGCCGGGCCCAGCGCGATCCGGAGGGTCTGGGCGCGGCGCAGTGCGAGGTGGGCGTCGTGCTCCCAGGTGAAGCCGATGCCGCCGAGCACCTGGATGCAGTCCTTGGCGACGGAGAATCCCGCGTCGACACCGATCGCCGCGGCGACCGCTGCGGCCAGCGAGGCTTCCGTCCGGTCCACGACGTCGTGCGCGCGGGCGGCGTCCCAGGCGCAGGCGCGGGCCTGTTCGGCCTGGGCGAGCATGCGGGCGCAGCGGTGCTTGACGCCCTGGAACTGGCCGATGCGCCGGCCGAACTGCTCCCGTACGCCCGCGTATTGCGCGGCCGTGGTCACGCAGCGGTCGGCGAGGCCGGCGGCTTCCGCGGCGAACAGCGTCGCGGCGAGGTCCCGCGGCACCCGCGGGTCGACGTCCAGCAGGTCGACGGCGGGGACCGGTACCGACCGTACGGTCACCCGGGACGAGCGGCGGGTGAGGTCGTGACTGCGGACGTCGGTGGTTTCCACGGCGGCGCGGGGCAGTACCAGCCAGGTGGTCCGGCCCTCGTCGGAAGCGGGCAGCACGAACACGTCGGCGAGCTGTCCGCCGATGACGAGCTCCGAGGTTCCGGTGACGGTGACGGTCCCGTCGGCGGCGCGGGTCAGGACGAGGGTGCCGGGGGCGAGTCCCACCGCGCCGAGGGTGCTGCCGGCGGCGAGCGCGGCGAGGTGCGTCCGGTGTCCGGCGGCGTGCAGGACGGCCGAGGCGAGTGTCGTCGGGAGGAAGGGCCCGGGGGCCGTCGCCCGGCCCAGCTCCTCGGTGACGACGGCGAGTTCGACGAGCCCGTACCCGGCGCCGCCGTCCTCCTCCGGCAGGTGCAGCCCGAGCAGCCCCTGCCCGGCCAGGCCGCTCCAGTGGGCGGGGAGGGTCTCCTTCTCGGCGTCGGCCGCCGCGCGGAGGGTGTCCTCGGCGATGTGCCGGTTCGCGAACGCGCGTACGGCGTCGCGCAGGTCGAGGTGCTCCTGGGTGAGTCCGATGGTCATGGCGCGCCCCTCAGATGCGTTCGATGACGGTGGCGGTCGCGTGCGCCCCACCGGCGCACATGGTGATCAGCGCGGTGGACTTCCCGGTCCGCTCCAGTTCGTACAGGGCCTGGGTGATGAGCCGGGCCCCGGTGGAGCCGACGGCGTGACCGAGCGCGATGGCGCCGCCGTTGACGTTGACCTTGTCCATGTCCGCCTTGTGGACCTGGGCCCAGGACAGGACGACGGAGGCGAAGGCCTCGTTGATCTCGACAAGGTCGATGTCGGAGAGACTCATCCCGGCGGTGCGCAGGACCTTCTCGGTCGCGGCGACGGGTCCGTCGAGGTGGTAGTACGGGTCGGAGCCGACCATGGCGGAGGCCACGATCCGGGCACGGGGGCGCAGCCCTTCGCGGGCGGCGCGCTCCCGGCTCATCATCAGGACGGCGGCGGCTCCGTCGCTGATCTGGGAGGAGTTCCCCGCGGTGTGGATGCCGTCGGGAAGTACGGGCCGCAGGGCGGCCAGCGCCTCGGGGGTGGTGTCGCGCAGCCCCTGGTCCCGGCTGACGGAAGCGGTCTCGCCGGTGGGTCCCCCGGGGCCCGTGACGGGGGCCTGGATGTCGATGATCTGCCCGTCGAAGCGGCCTTCGGCCCAGGCGCGGGCGGCCTTGTGCTGGGAGGCGAGGCCGAGGGCGTCCGCGTCGGCCCGGGTGATGCCCCGGTTGCGGGCGATGCGCTCGGCGGCGGTGAACTGGTCGGGCATGTCCAGTGTCCAGCCCTCCGGGGCCGGGGAGCCGTTGTCCGGGGTGAGCGCGGCGCCGAGGAAGACCCGGCTCATGGACTCGACACCGCAGCCGATGCCGGCCTCGATGGCGCCGAACGCGATCAGGCCCGCGACCAGGTGGACGGCCTGCTGGGACGAGCCGCAGGCGCAGTCGATCGAGGTGCAGGCGGTGGTGTACGGGAGTCCGGCGTGCAGCCAGGCGTTGCGGGTGACGTTGTTGGACTGCTCACCGGCCTGGGTGACACAGCCGCCGATGACCTGCTCCACGGTGCCGGGGGCGACGCCCGCCCGCTCCAGCAGCCCCTTCTGGGCGAGCCCGAGGAGCTCCGCCGGGTGCAGTCCGGACAGGACGCCGCGGCGCCGGCCGACCGGTGTCCGCGCGGCTTCGACGATGACGGCCTCGGTCATGGCTCTCCATAAGGGTGTGAGGGGCCCGGTGGGCCGGGAGACTGATGAATCGAAAACTAGAATTCATTCTCGAAACAGGCAAGAGCCAGTCCCGCTCAGTGGCCCGGCACTTCCCCGGGCGTCAGATGTGGGAGCCGCCGTCGGCCCGCAGCTCCGCCCCGGTGAGGTAGGCCGCGTCCCGCGAGGCGGCGAAGGCGATCACCCCGGCGATCTGCTCGGGCCGCGCGGCGCCGAACGGTGCGCGGATCCGCGCGTAGTACGAGGTGTCGAGGTCCGGCGGCAGCACGTGCGGACCGACCAGCGGCGTGGCGACGGTGCCGGGCGACACGGGCACGACCCGGATGCCGCGGTGGGCGACCTCGGCGGCCAGGGACAGCGAGAAGCCGAGGACCGCACCCTTGGACGCGGCGTACGCGCTCATGTACGGGTTCCCGTGCGCCGCCGCCGACGACGCCACGTTGACGATGACACCGGAGCCGTCCGGCAGATGGCGCAACGCCTCCCGGCAGAACAGGGCCGTGCCCACCGTGTTGACCGCGAAGAGCCGCTCCATGTCCGCCACCGTCAGCCGGTCGATCGGGGTCGTCCGGTGGATCCCCGCCACATTGACCAGGACGTCGATGGAGCCGAGGTCCTCGGCCGCGGCCCGTACGCTCCCGACCACCGCGTCCTCGTCGGCGACGTCGGCGACCCGGGTCACGATCCGCCCCGGCCCGTCCGCGGCGGCGGCCGTGTCCGCCAGGCCGTCACGCGCGATGTCCACGGCGAACACGGCCGCCCCCTCGGAAACGAGGCGGAGGGCGGTCGCCCGCCCGATCCCCGAACCCGCTCCGGTGAGCAGGACCTTCACGCCGTCGAATCGGTTCATCACGGGCTCCTTCGCTGATGGCTGCCGGTGGACAGGGCGGGGGACGGTACAGGCGGCCGGCGGCACCGCGACGCCCCGGTCCCACCGACCGGGACGGGCCCGGCGGCCGGCCCCGGAGCGCCGGTTCCGGTCAGTGGGACTCCTCCGGCCGGGCACCGGCGAGCGGGCCTACCGTCCGGGAACCTGGAAACCATGCGTCCTTAAGGGGATGAGAGAACGTGAGCGCAGTCGAGTCAGCACCCGACGACGTCAGGGCCATCGAAGCCGCAGCGGCACCCACGCGCTTCGCGCGCGGCTGGCACTGCCTCGGCCTCTCGGAGAAGTACCGGGACGGAAAGCCGCACGCGGTCCAGGCGTTCGGCCAGAAGCTCGTGGTGTTCCGGGCGGGCGACGGCACACTCAGCGTGCTGGACGCCTACTGCCGGCACATGGGCGGAGACCTCTCGCAGGGCACCGTCAAGGGCGACGAGGTCGCCTGCCCGTTCCACGACTGGCGCTGGGGCGGTGACGGCCGCTGCAAGCAGATCCCGTACTCCAAGCGGGTGCCGCTGCGGGCCCGCACGGCGTCCTGGCCCACGCTGGACCAGGACGGCATGCTCTTCGTCTGGAACGACCCCGAGGGCAATCCCCCGCCCGCCGATGTGGTCATCCCCAGGATCGAGGGCGCGACGAGCGACGAGTGGACCGACTGGCTCTGGTACGAGACGACCATCGACGCCAACTGCCGCGAAGTCGTGGACAACGTGGTGGACATGGCCCACTTCTTCTACGTCCACTACTCCTTCCCGACGTTCTTCAAGAACGTCTTCGAGGGGCACACCGCCACCCAGCACATGCGGGCGACGGGCCGCCCCGACGCCCGCCCCCAGGAGCAGGACGGCAAGCCGAAGACCACCGGCAGCGACTCGCTGGCCGCGTACCACGGCCCGTCGTTCATGATCGACGACCTGACCTACCACTACGACACCGGCGACCAGCAGTCGGTGCTGATCAACTGTCACTACCCGGTCGACGCCGACCGGTTCGTCCTGCAGTACGGAATCATCGTGAAGCGCTCGCCGTCGATGCCGGGCAGCGCGGCCGACGAACTCGCGGCGGGTATGGCGCAGTTCATCAAGCTCGGATTCGAGCAGGACATCCAGATCTGGCAGAACAAGGCCCGGATCGACAACCCGCTGCTCTGCGAGGAGGACGGGCCCGTGTACCAACTGCGCCGCTGGTACGAGCAGTTCTACGTGGACGTGGCCGACGTGAAGCCGGAGATGACCGACCGGTTCGAGTTCGAGCTGGACACCACCCGGCCCGTCGAGGCGTGGCAGAAGGAGGTCGAGGCGAACCTCGCCCGCAAGGCCGCCGCCCCTGCCGCCGAGGGCCGGCCGGTCTGATGCGGGTCGACAACCGCCTCGCCGACGGCGCGCCGATGCGGCCCCTGGCATGCGACAGGTGCGCCGCGCGGGTACTCGTACGCAAGAGCAGCCCGCAGCAGACGAGCGTGCAGTGGAACGGCGGCGCGATGGCCCTCTGCGCGGAACGCGAGAGGGCCGGAGCGGCCTTCGAGGGCTGCGGGTCACTGCGTGACACGATCCGTGAGGCCACGTTGCGGGGCACGATCGAAGTCGTGGACGCCGAAGGGGACGGGCCCGCACTCGGCAGCTGATCCCCGAAGGCACATCGAAGAAGGCCGGGTACGCCTACCCGGCCTTCTTCGTGCTCGCGTTCAGGCGCCGCCGGCAGCGGCCACACCCGCCCGCCGTCCGAAGAACGTGCCGTCACCGAGCGAGGTGCCGCTGATGTACCCCTCGCCGTGAATGCCGGAGGCGGCCCGTCCCGCGGCGTACAGCCCGGGGACCGGATCGCCGGACACGTCGAGCACCTCCCCGTCCGCGGTGGTGCGCAGCCCGCCCAGGGTGAACCCCGCGGCGCCCGTCCCGGCGCCCGCGCCGGGCCGCCCTCCCCGGTGGAAACCGGCCCTCGGGTCGACCGCCGCGAACGGGCCCTTCAACGGCCTGAGCCAGCGCGGGTCCTTGTGGAAGTACGGGTCCAGGGCCTTCGCCGCATGTGTGTTGTACGTAGCGACCGTGGACTCCAGGGCTCCCTGCGGCATTCCGAGTTCGGCCTCCAGCTCCGCCAGGGTCTCGGTGACGAACCGGGGCACCACGCCCCAGCGCTCCGTCTCCGGAATCGACTCGTAGCCCTCCTCGTCGATGATCACCCAGTAGGGTGCGGGCTGCGTCAGCACGGCGGCCACGCTGAACAGGCCGGGATACACGTCCTCGTTGATGAAGCGCTGCCCGTGGGCGTTGACCAGCATGCCGCGGGTGACCATCGCCGGCAGCGCGGTCAGGGCCAGCTCGACCACGGCCATCCGCCGGGTCGCGGCGCCGAGCGCGGCGGCCATCCGGATGCCGCTGCCGTCGTCGAGCCCGTCACTGACCTTGTCGTGGCCGATGAGGTGCGGGGCGTGGTCGGCGAGCATCTCCTCGTTGTCGGCGAACCCGCCGGTGGTCAGGACGACCCCCTTGCGGGCCCGGAAGGCGAGGTCCCGGCCGTGCCGGCGGGCGGTGACCCCGACGACCCGGCCGCTGTCGTCCACGATCAGTGCCGTGGCCAGGGTGTCGGCCTGCACGGCGGCCCCCGCGTCCTCGGCGGCGGCGACCAGCTTCTCCATCACCAGCCAGCCGCCGAAGGCATCGGTCGCGCAGCGGTGGCCGCGCGGCGCCGGGCGGGCGATCTCGTTGTACGGCCAGGCGTTCTCGCCCAGCCACATCAGCCCGTCCTTGGTGGTGGGCATCCACGTCGGCGCGTCCCACAGGGTCGGCTCGAAGGTCAGCCCGCGGTCGACGAACCACTGGAAGTGCGCGGCGCTGCCCTCGCAGTACAGGCGCAGCTTCTCCTGGTCGGCGTGCGGCCCGAGCGCGGCGTCGAGATAGGCGAACATGTCGTCCGCGCTGTCCTCGAAACCGCACGCCCGCTGCACCGGGGTCCCGCCACCGAGATAGAGCTCACCGCCGGACAGCGCGGAGGACCCGCCGGGGCCACCGGCCCGTTCCAGTACGAGGACATCGGCGCCCGCCGCCGCGGCCTCGTACGCCGCGGCGGCCCCGGCGCATCCGAAGCCGACGACCAGCACGTCGGTCTCCGCGTCGTAGTGGTCGACGGTCCCGGCGGGCACCGGTGTCACCGGCCGGGCCGCTCTCATGTGGCCGTCCCGGGCGGGGTGAACGCCGCCAGGGGTTCGGAGCCGGACCAGTCGTGGCCCCAGTAGCTGTCGGCGGTGATCTCCTCGGCGGTGTAGTGCGCCTCGTCGACGCGCATCCCGTCGTATCCGTACTCCAGGTCCCAGCCGCCCGGCGCGCGCACGTAGAACGACACCATCTTGTCGTTGGTGTGCCGGCCGAGCGTCGAGGAGAGCGAGAAGCCCTGCTTGCCCACGTTGTCGAGGGCGCGGCCGACCGCGTCCAGGCTGTCGACCTCGACCATCAGGTGCACCAGGCCGGGCGCCTCGCCGTGCGGGGCGGGGCAGACGGCGAGGCTGTGGTGGCGCTCGTTGACACCCATGAAGCGCACCCGGCGCGGCGACCCGCCCCCGAGCCGCATCGAGCCGCGGGGCAGGAACCCGAGGACTTCGGTGTAGAAGGCGATCGTCTCGTCCGGGCTGGTGGTGGGCAGGACGATGTGCCCCATGCCCTGGCCGCCGGTGACGAACCGCTGGCCGAGCTTGGTCACCACGGGACTGTGGTCGAGGACCGGGGCGAAGAACACCTCGACGGGCACACCCGCCGGGTCCTCGAAGGTGATGCCCTGCTCGACGCCCCGGTCGTCCGCCTCCTCACGGCTGAGCGGCTTCACTCCCGTACCGGACGCCTCGACTGCGCGGCCGACGGCGGCGAGCGCGAACTGGTCCCGCACCTCCCAGCCGATCGACAGCACCCGGTCGGTGTCGCCGGGCAGCACGACGAGCCGTGAGCGGCGCTCGTCCATGCGCAGGTACAGGCCGTCGGGGTGCGGCCCGGAGCCCTCGGCGAAGCCCAGGGCGTCCACGGCGAGTTCGCGCCAGCGCCCGATGTCGCCGGACTGGACCCGGAGGTAGCCGAGTCCGCGGATCTGTGTCATGAGGGGTTCCTCTCGGTCGGTCTGCGGCGTCAGATCATGGAGCGCATCGGGCCGTGCGGCGGCTCGATGCCGATCTCGGTGAGCGCCGAGGCGTGGAAGACGGATCCCGGCACATGGATGGCGTGCGTGAGACCCACGTGCGCGTCGCGCCAGAAGCGCTGGATCGGGTTGTCCAGCCGCATCGCGTTGCCGCCGGAACGGGCGACGATCTCGTCGACGGCGCGGACGGCCCGCCAGGCGGCGGCCGCCTGGGTGCGCCGGCCGACGGCGCGGCGCTCGAAACTGATCTCCTGGCCGGCCGCGACCGCGTCGTAGATCCGGCAGATGTTGTCCAGCAGCGCCGAGCGCGCCGCCGCGATCTCGGCCGCCGCCTCGCTGATGGCGTACAGGACGTACGGGTCGTCCTTCACGGCCTGGCCGGTGATCTGCACCCTGCCTCGCTGGTAGTCGAGGTGGTGGGCGAGAGCGCCCTCGCAGATACCGATCACGGCGGCGGTGATGCCGAGCGGGAACGCGGCCGAGAACGGCAGCCGGTAGGCGGGGTTGGTCAGCCCGGACTCGGCGGCCAGCGAACCGTCCACGACCTTGTTGTACTCGATGACGCGGTAGTCGGGTACGAAGGCGTCCTTGACGACGACGTCCTTGCTGCCGGTGCCGCGCAGCCCGACGACGTCCCAGGAGTCCTCGACGATCTCGTAGTCGGCACGGGGCAGGATGACGTGCACGGACTGCGGGGGGTTGGTCCGGTTGCCGTCGGCGTCGGCGAGGAAGCCGCCGAGGAAGATCCAGCAACAGTGGTCGGTTCCGGAGGAGAACTGCCAGCGGCCGTTGAAGACGTAGCCGCCGTCGACGGGCCGCAGCAGGCCCATCGGCGCGTACGGGGAGGCGATCCAGGTGTCGGGGTCCTCGCCCCAGATCTCCTCCTGGACCCGGGGGTCGGCCATCGCCATCTCCCACGGGTGGACGCCGACGACACCGGTCACCCAACCCGTGGCCCCGTCCAGGGAGGCGATCCTCATGACGGTCTCGGCGAACTCGCGCGGATGCAGTTCGAGACCGCCGTACGTCTTCGGCTGGAGCATGCGCATCGCCCCGACGTCCCGGAGGATCTTCGCCGCCTGGTCGTCGAGCCGGCCGAGCGCCTCATTGGCGGGTCCGAGCGCGCGGATCTCGTCGGCGCGTGCCTCGACCGCTTCGAGTACGGGATTGGACATGGCTGTTCTCACTTCCCGGAGGAGTTCGGTGTGGCCCCGGACCGGTTCTTCGCGGCGAGGGCGACCGCGATCTCGATGAGCTGGTCCTCCTGGCCCCCGACGAGCTTGCGGCGGCCCGCCTCCATGAGGATCTCGGCGCCGGACACCTGGTAGGTGGCGGCCTGGCGGGCGGCGTGCTTCAGGAAGCTGGAGTAGACACCGGCGTAACCCATCGTCAGCGACAGCCGGTCGAGCAGGCACTCGCCGTCCATGACCGGCCGGACCACGTCCTCGGCCGCGTCGATGATCTTCAGTACGTCGATGCCGGTACGGATCCCCAGCTTCTCGGCGACGGCGGCGAATCCCTCGACGGGGGTGTTGCCCGCGCCCGCCCCGAAGCGGCGGGTCGACCCGTCGATCTGCCTGGCCCCGGCTCGGACGGCGAGGACCGAGTTGGCGACGCCGAGGCCGAGGTTCTCGTGGCCGTGGAAACCGACCTGCGCGTCGTCGCCCAGCTCGGCGACCAGGGCGGCGATGCGGTCGCTCGTCTGCTCCATGATCAGGGCGCCTGCGGAGTCGACGACGTAGACGCACTGGCAGCCGGCGTCGGCCATGATGCGGGCCTGCCGGGCCAGCACCTCGGGTGGCTGGCTGTGCGACATCATCAGGAACCCGACGGTCTCCAGGCCCAGTTCGCGGGCGAGTCCGAAGTGCTGGACGGAGATGTCCGCCTCGGTGCAGTGGGTGGCGATCCGGCAGATCGACGCGCCGTTGTCGGCCGCCTCGCGGATGTCGTCCTGGAGGCCGAGGCCGGGCAGCATCAGGAAGGCGATCTTCGCCCGGCGGGCGGTCTTCACCGCGGCCTTGATGAGCTCCTGCTCCGGCGTGTGGCTGAAGCCGTAGTTGAAGGAGGACCCGCCGAGGCCGTCGCCGTGCGTGACCTCGATGACGGGGACCCCGGCGTCGTCGAGTGCGCCGACGATGGAGGTGACGTGGTCGACGCTGAACTGGTGCTGCTTGGCGTGCGATCCGTCCCTGAGGGACGAGTCGGTGACCCGGATGTCCAGGTCGGAGCTGTAGGGCATGGCTCGTGTACTCCTCGGTGAGCGGCGGTCAGGCGCCGGCGCGGCGGGCGGTGATCCGCTGGGCGAAGCCCTCGCCGACCCTGGTGGCGGCGGCGGTCATGATGTCGAGGTTTCCGGAGTACGGCGGCAGGAAGTCACCCGCGCCCTCCACCTCGATGAAGACCGCGACGCGGGCGAGTCCGCCGCTGACCGCGGTCTCCCCGTCGAACTGCGGCTCGGTGCGCAGCCGGTAGCCGGGGACGTACGCGGCGACCTTGGCGACGGTCTCGTGGATCGACGCGGTGACCGCGTCCCGGTCCACATCGGCGGGGATCGCGCAGAAGACCGTGTCCTGCATCAGCATCGGCGGTTCGGCCGGGTTGAGGATGATGATGGCCTTGCCCCTGGCGGCGCCGCCGATCGTCTCGATGCCCCGGCTGGTGGTGAGCGTGAACTCGTCGATGTTGGCGCGGGTGCCGGGCCCGGCGGACGGCGAGGCGACGCTGGCGACGATCTCCGCGTACGCGACCTCGGTGACCCGGGAGACGGCGTGCACGATCGGGATGGTGGCCTGGCCGCCGCAGGTGATGAGCGAGACATTCGGTGCGTCGAGGTGGTCGCCGAGGTTGACGGCGGGCACGACCGCCGGGCCGATCGCGGCGGGGGTCAGGTCGATGGCCTGGATGCCGAGTTCGGCGTACGTGGGGGCGTTGGCCCGGTGGACGTACGCGGACGTGGCCTCGAAGACCAGGTCCGGACGCTCGGCGCCGGCCAGCAGCGCGTCGACGCCGTCGGCGCTCGCGTGCAGGCCGTGGTCGGCGGCGCGCTTGAGGCCGGGGCTCTGCTCGTCGATGCCGATCATCCAGCGCGGCTCGATGTCGGGCGAGCGCAGGAGTTTGTACATCAGGTCGGTGCCGATATTGCCGGATCCGACGATCGCGGCGGTCGCCTTGGTCACGGTTCGAACCTCATCCGGGTCGAGTGGGAACGGAGAACGAGTGCGGGAGGGGGCGGCTCAGCCGTCGTAGGTGGCCTTCAGCCGGTCGCTGAGCGGGCGTGCCTGGCAGGCGAGGATCAGACCGTCGGCGAGGTCGGCGGCGTCCAGGACCTCGTTGCGTTCCATGGCCACCTCGCCATCGGTCAGGACACAGGCGCAGGCGCTGCAACTGCCCTCCCGGCAGGAGTACGGCGCGTCCAGTCCGGCGGCGAGCAGTACGTCGAGCAAGGGCGTGTTCCGGGGCCAGTCGACGGTGTGGCTCACCCCGTCCAGCTCCACCTCGGCCGTGCTGACGGGCCCGGCGGTGTCCGGCTCCGGTACGGGGTCGCGTTCCGCGAACGGATCGCCGGTCAGTGAGGTGAAGCGCTCCACGGTGATCCGGTCGGGCGGTATGCCCAGGTCGGTGAGCGCGCCGGCCGCCAGGTCCATGAAGGGGCCCGGCCCGCACACGAAGGCGGGGCGCCCGGCGTACGGGCCGGCCAGCGCGCGCAGGCCGGATGCGGTGGGCCGGCCCTGGACGGACTCCAGCCAGTGCAGGACGGTGAGCCGGTCCCCGTACTCCCTTGCCAGGTCTGCCAGTTCGTCGCGGAAGATGACGGACTGTTCGTCGCGGTTGGCGTAGAGGAGGGTGACCGCGCCGGATCCCGCGTGCAGGGCGGAGGCGAGGATCGACATCACGGGGGTGATGCCGCTGCCCGCGGCCAGGAGCAGGAAGTCGCCGTCGAGCGAGTCGGGGGTGAAGGTGCCCGCGGGCCGCAGCACCTCCAGGGTGTCGCCCTCGGTGACGTGGTCGCAGATCCAGTGGGAGGCGTACCCGCCCGGTGTGCGCTTGACGGTCACCTTCAGATGCTCGTCGCGCATCGGGGAGCTGCACAGCGAATAGCAGCGGGCCGCCCCGCCCGGGCGCTCGGAGGGCACCCGGACGGTGAGGAACTGTCCTGGCCGGTACGTGAACCGGGCCCGCTCGCCGTCCGCCGGCTCCAGGACCAGTGAGTGCGCGTCGGCCGTCTCCCGGATCACCTTGACCACGCGCACGGTCAGCGACGCCGGGCTCATGGGGCGCCTCCGGCGGCCCCGGCCCCCGTGCGGGTGACGGCGGCCGCGTGGCGGGCCGCGAGGTAGCCGAACACGATGGCGGGGCCGATGGTGGCGCCGGGTCCGGCGTACTCGTTGCCCATGACGGCCGCGGAGGTGTTGCCGGTGGCGTACAGCCCGGTGACGGCCGAGCCGTCCTCGCGCAGCACCCGGCTGTTCTCGTCGCAGACGAGGCCGCCCTTGGTGCCGAGGTCGCCGACCTCGATGCGGATCGCGTAGTAGGGGGCCTTGTCGAGCTCGTCGAGGTTGGGGTTCTTCATGGTCGGGTCGCCGTAGTAGCGGTCGTAGGCGCTGTCGCCGCGGCCGAAGTCGGTGTCCTTGCCGGTACGGGCGAAGCCGTTGAACCGTTCGACGGTCTCGGTGAGGGCGTCCGCCGGGACGTCGATGCTCCGGGCGAGGCCGGCGATGGTGTCCGCGCGGTGCACGGTGCCGTTCTCGTAGAACGCCCTGGGGAAGGGCATGCCGGGGAGGATCTGCGCGAACGGGTACCGGGCGCGGGCCTTGGCGTCCATGACGAACCAGGCGGTGGTGTGCCCGCCTTCGAGCTGGTCGTGGACGAAGTTGACGTACGGGGAGGACTCGTTGGTGAACCGCCTTCCGTCGGAGGAGACGATGACCGACGGCGGGATGCACCGCTCGGAGACCAGCGGGATCGTCGCTCCGGAGGGGTGGTGCACGGACGGCATCCACCAGGCATCGTCCATGAAGTCGAGCGCGGCGCCGAGTGCCTGGCCGGCCAGGATGCCGTCGCCGACGTTCTCGACGGCTCCGGCGCTGTGGTTGTCGCGACCGCCCTCGGGCAGGTACTTCTCGCGCATCTCCCGGTTGTGGTCGAACCCGCCGGTGGCGAGGAGCACGCCGCGCCGGGCTCCGACCCGTACGGCCCGGCCGTCGCGGGTGACGACGACGCCGGTGACCGTGCCCTGTGCGTCGGTGACGAGTTCGGTCATCGGGCTGCGCAGCCACACCGGTACGCCGGCTTCCTTGAGCGCCATCCGCATCCGCGCCACCAGCGCCCGGCCTCCGGTCGCCATGTGGCGCCGGCGGACCATGTTGGACGAGACGCGCCAGGCGGCGATCACGGAGGCCCAGCGTCCGCGCCAGGTCCGCTTGACCATGGCGAGGTCGCGGTAGTCCTTGGCGGTGATCCAGAGTCCGAGGGGGCCCTTGAGGCTGTTGGGCCGCTGGTGCTTCTCGTCCTCGCCGAGATTGCGGGTGTCGAAGGGCAGGGCCTCGACGGACCGGCCGAGCGGGCGGCCCCCGTCGTACTCGGGGTGGTAGTCGGCGTAGCCCTTGACCCAGAAGAACCGCAACCAGCGGCTCTTCTCCAGCAGCTCCATCGCGGCGGGGCCCTGGTCGACGAAGGCGTCGAGGCGGGCGGCGGGGACCCGGTTCTCGGTGAGCAGGTCGAGGTAGCGGCGCACGGACGCGCGGCTGTCGTCGTGCCCCCTGGCCTTCAGCGTGGGGTTGTTGGGGATCCAGATGCCGCCTCCGGAGATGCCGGTCGTTCCGCCGTACATCGCCCCCTTCTCGACGACGACGGTGCTCAGTCCGCTGTCGGCCGCGGTCAGGGCTGCGGCCATGCCGCCTCCGCCGCTGCCGACGACGACGAAGTCGAACTCCTCGTCCCAGGCTCCCTGGGCCGCGGCGCTCACGCCGTGTCCTTGCGGGTGAGGAAGGCGAGGACCGCGCTCTCCCAGGCAGCCTTCTGCTCGATCATCACCCAGTGCCCGCAGTCCGGGAACACGTGCAGTTCCGCGTCGGGGATGGTACGCATCGGCACGATCGACATATCGAGGGGACTCACCCGGTCGTCGCGGCCCCAGGTGAGCAGGGTCTTCGCGCGGAGCCGGTGGAGCATGGCCCAGTAGGGCGCCTCGTCGGACGCGGCGGCCGCGGCGGCTCCGGCCGCGAATGCCTCGCTCCCGTACATCCGGCGGGCACTGGCGAGCGTCTCCGGGTCGGTGGCGTGGTTCCACCGCTCCTCGATGAGCTCCTCCGTCACCAGCGACCGGTCGTACACCATGGAGTTCAGCCAGCGGACCAGTCCCTCGCGGGTCGGCTCGTCGGTGAACTCGGTGAGCAGTCTGATGCCTTCACCGGGGCTCGGGCTGTACATGCTGCGGCCGATGCCGCCGATGGTCACCAGTCGGCGCACCCGGTCCGGGTGGGCGAGCGCGAAGCGCGTGCCGACGATGCCGCCCATCGAGTTGCCGATGATGTCGACCTGGTCCAGGCCGAGCCCGTCCAGGAAGCGGGTCACGGACGAGGCAGCCGTCGCCATGGGGTGACCGTCGGCCGGGTCGCTGACCCCGAAGCCGGGGAACTCGAGGACCAGGCAGCGGAAGTGCTCGGCGAACGCCCCCAGGTTGTGCCGGTAGTTGCGCCAGCCGGTGACCCCGGGGCCGGATCCGTGCAACAACAGCAGGGGCGGGCCGTCCCCGGCCTCGTGGTAGCGCAACACGCCCTGATCGATGGCGAGTTCACGCAGTGTGGAGTCATGGCTCAGCGCCGTCATCATCCCTGCCTCGGTTGACCTCTGTGTCCGGTGGACCTGGTGACCCGGTGGGCCGGCCGGGGTGGTGGTCCCTCCGGGCGGCCATGGGTGCCGGGTGATCGGTTCCTGGACGGTAGCCACGGCCCGCCGGGCCACGCGGCGGGCGTCTCGGTGAGCGGGATGCGTACGGCCGCCGGGGTGCGGGCGGCCCGCGGTCCGGGGCCGTTCCACTCATCGGGAACCGCCCCCCGGCGCTTCGGCCGCTGTCCTACTTTCGGCCCCCTGCCCGGTCCCGGGCACACCACCGCACCGTCCCCGTCGAGGTGAACCCGATGACCGCAGAGCCCCTGTCCGCGCCCGAGGCATGCGAGGAGACCGAGCCGACCCCTGCCCGGATGCGGCGCACCATGGGCACCTTCGCATCCGGGGTCACGGTGGTGACGGGGACCGGCCGGGACGGAATCCCCGCCGGCTTCGCGTGCCAGTCCTTCGCGTCGGTGTCGCTGGAACCGGCCCTGGTCCTGTTCTGCGCGGACCACCGGGGGCGGGCCTGGCCGAGGATCCGGGAGACGGGCCGGTTCACGGTGAACATCCTGACCGAGGAGCAGACCGATCTCTGCGGCCGGTTCGGTTCGAGCAAGGGCCGCAAGTTCGAAGGGCTGGACTGGGAGGTCTCCCGCTGGGGTACGCCGTCCCTGCCCGGCGTCCTGACCCGGGTGCACGCCGATGTGTACGACGTGCACGGCGCGGGTGACCACGACGTGGTGGTGGGCCGGGTCCTGGCCCTGGAGACCGTGTCCGAACGGCAGCCGATGCTCTTCTTCCGCGGCGGCTTCGGCGTCGGAAGCCCGGCGGCGCCCCCCGTCCCGTGGGGCTGGGGCGACCACTGGGGGTGAGCTGAGGGGTGGCCGGCCCCGGCTTCCACGGCGACGACCGACCGGCTCGCACCGCCCTGCCGTTCACGCCGGGTGCAAGGGGCGATGGTGGCGGCAGCGATGTCGCTGTCGGGCCGGCGGCGGCGCAGCAGGGCCGCCGTGGACCGGCACCATCCCGCCAGGTGGGGCAGCGGATCGGCCGGTTCGGCCGCGGCCGCGGCCAGATCGCGCTCCGCGGCGGCCGGCAGCGGGACACCGAAGGCGGCGGCACCGGCGAGCCCGTTCCGCCGGAGGCCGATGTGGGCGTGCTCCCGGTCGTCGAGTTGGCCGGTGCCCAGCGCCGCGCGGCGGGCGTCGAACAGTGCGGCGCGGCCGCCGGACGCTGCGGCCGACTCGCCCGCCGAGCGGGCGAAGGCGGTCAGTCCGTCATCCAGGGCGGGTGTGAGGCCGTCGCGGCGGAGCTGTCCGGCCAGCTCCTCGCACGACCGGCGCCGAATCCGTATACAGGTTCCTCACCCCGGGCTACTGCCAGTCGCCGTACTGTCCCACCGCGAGCAGCCGGTCCATGGCCTGCGGGGACCACGTCTCCTCCGGCACGGCGGCGGTCCGGCGTGCCGCCCTGACCGGAGCCTCCGGCTCGGGGAACAGCTCGCGCGACACCTGCCGCGCCGCGTCCACGACCAGGGGCGCCACCTTCTCCAGCGGGGACCAGGCGTCGCCCACCAGCGAGATCGCGGCGACCGGCCCCTCGGGCCCGCGAACGGCGGCGGCGACACAGGCGATGTCCGGGAAGCACTCGCCGCGTTCGAAGGCGAGGCCGTGGCGGCGCCGGATGCGGTTGAGTTCCTGGTGCAGGGTGCCGATGTCGGCGATGGTGCGGTGCGTCAGACGGCCGATGGACTCGGCGGCCCTGGCCTCGACGTCCTCCGGTTCGAGCCAGGCCAGCATGGCCTTGCCGAGCGCGGTCGAGTGGGCGGGCGCCCGGCCGCCCACGCGGGAGGGCACGGCAGCGGCGAAGCGCCCGCCCACCTTGTCGAGGTAGTGCACCTCCGCCCCGTCCAGGACGGCCAGGTGGACCACCAGGCCCGTCTTGATCTGCAGGTCGTGCAGCCGGGCGGCCGCGGCCTCCCGGATCCTGCCGTGGGCACCGTCCCCGCCGCCGAGGCCGAGAGCGCGGCGGCCGAGTCCGTAGCCGAGGGCGGTGTGCTCGAGCCAGCGCAGCCGTACCAGCTGGTCGAGGATCCGGTGCGCCGTCGACCTGGGCAGCTGCGTGGAGCGAGCCACCTCCTCCAGCGAGAGCCGGGCCGCCCTGCCCTCGAAGACGTCCATGATCAGCGTCATGCGCTCGACCATCGACGGTGGCAGCTCGCGACGAACCGGTGTCTGCACATGGGGAGCGTCTTGGACAGCCGTCATGGGTGCCTCCAGCCACAGACTGAAATGAATTCTTGTTTTCCGGAATGTAACAGCGCCCCCCGAGCCCAGTGAAGAGATACGCACCGTCTCTTTTGCCCGCACTCACCCCGGCGGCCGCCGACCCGCCCCGGACCGGGCGCCCGGAAGAATTTTGCCCAGGGCGCAAAATTGCATAGCATGCACCTTCATGAGTGCCGACCACGACGCATCCCTCGGGCTGCGCGAACGCAAGAAGCGCGCGACACGCGACGCCCTTGCCGACATGGCCCTGCGCATGGCCGCGGACCGTGGGATCGAGCACCTGACCGTGGAAGCGGTCACCGACGCGGTCGGCGTCTCCGTGCGCACGTTCTTCAACTACTTCCCTTGCCTGGAGGACGCGATCACCCGCCCCGGGCACGACTGCGCCGAGCAGACCCGTCGGGCCGTACTGGACGCACCGGGGCACCTCACCGCACTCGAAGCCCTGAGTGAGGCGCTCGCCCAGGAGCTCGCCCAGGTCGAGGAGGACCACGAACGCTGGGAACTCCAGATGGCGGTGCTCAGGACGAGCCCCTCCCTGCTCCCGGGATTCCTGGCCGCCCAGGGCGCCGACGAGCGCGCCCTGGTCGCCGTCCTGGCGGAGCGTCTGGGCCAGGATCCCGAGACCGATCTGCAGCCCCGCCTGCTCGCGCACGTGGCCATCGCGGCCGTGCGCGCCACCGTCGAGGTGTGGGTGGCCTCCGGCCGCACCCGCACCTTCCAGAGCCTGTACCGCGAGGCGTTCGCCTCACTGGCGAACGGCCTGAAGACCTGAGGAACGGCCCACAGATCAACGGATCAACGCTCCACCCGACGAGTCACCACAGAACCTGTCACCGCAGAACCTGTCACCAGAGAATGAGGAACGTCAGCCGATGACCGCTGCCGTCACACCCGAAGCCGGTACCGCCGGTGCGCCCGAGGGGGCCGCGCCCGGCATGACGCGCCGCCAGATACTCCAGGCCATGTCCGGCCTGATGGCCGGAATGTTCGTGGCCATCCTGGCCTCCACCGTGGTCGCCAACGCCCTGCCCCGGATCATCTCCGACCTCAACGGCACCCAGTCCGCGTACACCTGGGTCGTCACGTCCGAGCTCCTCGCCATGACGGCGACCGTCCCGATCTGGGGCAAACTGTCCGACCTCTACGACAAGAAGCTGCTCATCCAGCTGTCGCTGTCGATGTTCGTCGTCGGTTCACTCGTCGCCGGCTTCTCGCACAGCGTCGGACTGCTCATCGTGAGCCGCATCCTTCAGGGCATCGGCGCGGGCGGGCTCACCGCCCTCGCCCAGGTCGTCATGGCGGCGATCATCCCTCCGCGTGAACTCGGGCGCTACTCCGGCATCTTCGGTGCCGTGTTCGCCGTCGGCACCGTCG
Source organism: Streptomyces sp. NBC_00236 (assembly GCF_036195045.1). Taxonomy (NCBI): domain Bacteria; kingdom Bacillati; phylum Actinomycetota; class Actinomycetes; order Kitasatosporales; family Streptomycetaceae; genus Streptomyces; species Streptomyces sp. NBC_00236. Next base: position 945,836 of record NZ_CP108100.1, read on the forward strand.
CGGGACCGCTCATCGGGGGTGTGCTCGTGGACACCTCCTGGCTGGGCTGGCGCTGGTGCTTCTTCATCGGCGTACCGTTCGCGCTGCTCGCCATCGCATTGCTCCAGATGACGCTGAAGCTGCCGACGATCCGCCGAGAGGTGAAGATCGACTACGTCGGCGCCGTCCTGATCATGAGCGGCGTCAGCGCCCTGCTGCTGTGGGTGACCCTCGCGGGCAACCAGTTCGACTGGGCGTCGTGGCAGACCGCCGCACTCGTCAGCGCCGGCGTGGTCCTGCTGGCCGTCGCGGTCTGGGTCGAGTCCAAGGTCCAGGACCCGATCATCCCGCTGGCCATCTTCCGCAACCGCACCGTGGCACTGACGACGGTCGCGAGCCTCCTGGTCGGCGTCGCCATGTTCGGCGGCACGGTGTTCCTCTCGCAGTACTTCCAGATCTCGCTCGGCAAGACGCCGACCGTCGCGGGCCTGATGAGCCTGCCGATGATCCTCGGTCTGATGGTCTCCACGACCGTCGCCGGACAGATCATCTCCGCCCGGGGCAAGTGGAAGGGCTTCCTGATCGCGGGCGGCATCATCATGACGGCGGGCATGGGCCTGCTGTCCACGATCGGCGCGGACTCGTCGTTCGGCTTGCTCAGCCTCTACATGGTCGTGCTCGGCGTCGGCGTCGGCATGCTGATGCAGAACCTGGTGCTGGCCGCGCAGAACGACGTACCCGCTTCGGAGCTCGGTGCGGCCACCTCGGTGCTCTCCTTCTTCCGCAGCCTCGGCGGCGCGATCGGCACGAGCGCGCTGGGCGCGGTACTCGGCCACCGTGTGGCCCAGGAGATGGAGAAGGGCTTCGGCGGGGCCGCGGGCAACGGGGGTGCCGGACACGGCGTTCCCGACCTCAGCACGCTTCCCGAACCGGCCCGCCAGGTGGTCGAGCACGCGTACGGCGTCGCGACCGCCGACGTCTTCCTGATCGGCGCCCCCTTCGCGCTCCTCGCGCTGGTCGCCGTGCTGTTCATCAAGGAGAAGCCGCTCAAGACGCAGAGCGGCATGGAGCGGCTCGCGGAGGAGAACGCCGCAGCGGCCAGTTCCGCCGCAGCCCCGACGCACTGATCGCCGGGTCACCGAGCCCCGCACCGCCACGCGCCCCCCGCGTGTCGGTGCGGGGCTCAGTCGCGACGGGGCCCAATCCCGCAGGCTCCCGGCCCGCCCGAGCGGAACCTCGCACCATATGCGGGCGGACCGGGATGGATCGAGCCCATTTCCACCTGCCATGGTGTCGCCATGAATCCCCCCTTCGACGCGACCGTCAACGCGCCCGCGACCGCCGCGGAACGCTTCCCGCTCCAGTTCGCCCGCACCCGGCGCTTCTCGCTCGGCGTGCCCCGGCAGTTCACCGTCTCCCCCGACGGCGAACGTGTGCTCTTCCTCCGGGGCACCTCGGGCACCGACCCCGTGAGCAGGCTCTGGCTGTACGAGGGCGGTGCGGAACGGCTCCTGGCCGATCCGCTCGGGCCCGGCTTCGCGGACGACGCCCCGGGCGAGGCGCCGCCCGAGGAACGGGCCCGGCGGGAAAGGGCCCGTGAGACGTCCTCGGGAATCGTGTCCTACGCCACCGACGCCTCCGCGCGCCTGGTGGCCTTCGCCCTCCAGGGCGTCCTCTGGGTGCTGCGTACCGAGGGCGGCGCCCCGCTCCGCGTCCCGACGGCGGGACCGGTCGTCGATCCGCGCCCCTCCCCCGACGGCTCCCTGATCGCGTACGTGTCCCGGGGCGCGCTGCGGACCGTACGGGCGGACGGGACCGACGACCGCCCGCTGGCCGGACCGGACGGCGAGCACGTGACGTACGGGCTGTCCGACTACGTCGCGCAGGAGTCGATCGGGCGTTCGCGCGGCTACTGGTGGTCGCCTCGTGGCGATGCGCTCCTGGTCGCCCGGGTGGACACGGCACAGGTCCACAAGCGCTACATCGCCGATCCCTCGAACCCGGAGCGACCGCCCCGCGTGGTGGCCTATCCGGCCGCGGGCACGGCGAACGCCGAGGTGTCGCTGCATCTGCTGCGCGTGTCCGGCGAGCGGACCGACGTCCGCCTGCCCGCGCAGGCCGGCGACGGACACCCCGAAGACGTGTGGACGGACCGGGCGTTCGAGTACGTCGTGGCGGCGGGCTGGGACGGCCACGGGCCGCTCGTCACCGTACAGACACGGGACCAGCGGTCGGTCCACGTCCTGGAGGTGGACGAGGCGTCCGGCGCGACCCGCACCGCGCACCGGGCGCACGACCCCGCCTGGGTGGCCCTGCGCCCGGGCACCCCGCTGCGTCTCGGCTCCGGAGCGCTCGTCGTTCCCGCGCGGCCGGGCGGCGACACCCAGGGGCTGGACATCGGCGGCGCCACGACACCGCCGGGCCTGGAGGTCCGCGAGGTGATCGGCACGGCGAACGGGCGGGTGTTCTTCACGGCGGGCGAGGAGCCGACCGAGATCCATGTCTGGTCGTACGCCGCCGATGATCCCGATGAGGGGTTCGTACGGGTCAGCGGCGCACCGGGCGTGCACACGGCGGCCGTCGGGGGCCCGACGGTGGTCCTGGACAGCAGGACGCCGGACGGCCACACGGTGACGGTGCTGCGCGCCGGTGAACCGACGGGCTCGGTCGCGGTCCTGGCCGAGGAACCCCTCGTCACTCCGCGGCCGCTGGCCCTGAGCCTGGGCGAACGGGACCTGCGCAGCAGGCTCTACCTGCCCTCCTGGCACCGGCCGGGCGACGGTCCGCTGCCGGTGCTGCTCAGTCCCTACGCGGGACACGGCATGCAGATCGTCCTGGAGGTGCGGGCCTGGTGGGTCGCGGTCGCCCAGTGGTTCGCCGAGCAGGGGTTCGCCGTGCTGGTCACCGACGGACGGGGCACCCCCGGGCGTGGTGAGGCGTGGGAGAAGTCGGTGCACGGCGACCGCCTCACGGCCGTCCTGGAGGACCAGATCGACGCCTTGCACGCGGCGGCCGCCCGATACCCGGACCTCGACCTGACCCGGGTGGCGATGCGCGGGTGGTCGTTCTCCGGGTACCTGGCGGCGGCGGCCGTGCTGCGGCACCCGGAGGTCTTCCACGCGGCGGTCGCGGGTGCGGCCCCTGCCGACCGGCGGCTCTACGACACCCATTGGGAGGAACGCTTCCTGGGCCACCCGGACGTGCTGCCCGAGAACTACAGACGCAGTTCGCTCCTGGACGAGGCGGCGGCACTGACCCGGCCGCTCATGCTCGTGCACGGTCTTGCCGATGACAATGTGGCCGTGGCGCACACGCTGCGGCTCTCCGCGGCACTGCTCGCGGCGGGCAGGCCGCACACGGTCCTGCCGCTGTCGGGCGCCGGCCATCTGGTCGGCCAGGAGCAGACCGCGAGCAACCTGTTGCTGCTGGAGCGGGACTTCCTGAGGAAGTCCCTGGGTCTTTGAACACGGATCACCGGCTGCCCGTACCCCTGGACGAAGCGTCGGATCCACGAACACCGCAGAGAGGGAGCGCCCGTATGAGCGCATCGCAGGACCACGAGGCCCGTATCGGGCGCCGGACCGTCGTCACAGCGGCCGGCGCCGTATCGGTGGCCGCCGTACTGACCGCGTGCGGCAGTTCGAAGGAGTCGTCCGGTTCCGATGCCGTCAAGCAGACAGGCGGCAGCGCCTCCGCCGGCGCAGGCCCCGTTCTCGCGAAGACCACCGACATCCCGGAGGGCGGCGGCACGATCTTCAAGGACGAGGGGGTCGTGGTCACCCAGCCCGCGGCCGGCGAGTTCAAGGCGTTCTCCTCGAAGTGCACGCACGCGGGATGCACCGTGTCGACCGTCGCCGACGGCACCATCAACTGCCCGTGCCACGGAAGCAAGTTCGACGTGGCTACGGGCGACGTGAAGGCGGGGCCCGCCACCACACCGCTGCCCGCCGCCGAGATCACGGTCGAGGGCGACTCGATCAGCCTGGCGTCGTAGCCGGGCCGTCCTGGCGCCTCCTCACTTCCGTTCCCTGGTACGGCCGCCCAGCCAGCAGCCGAGGAGGTCGTCGGTCGTGGTCACGGTGGCGACCAGGGCGAGGGTGTTGCGGATCAGCGCGGGGGTGTAGTCGGCGGGCACCCCCGCGATGGCGTCGGACGGCACCACCGCGGTGTAGCCGAGGTTCACCGCGTCGAAGACCGCGTTGGGAATGGCGACGTTCGCCGACACACCGGTGACGACCAGGGTCCGGCAGCCGAGGTTGCGGAGCAGGGCGTCCACGTCGGTGCCGGCGATCGGCGACAGCCCGTGCAGCCGGCGCACGACGAGGTCCTGGTCCGCCACCTCGATCGGCTCGGCGATCCGTACCGCCGTGCTGCCGGAGTGCTGCTGTACCGGAAGCCGGCCCGCGGCACGGAAGAGGCGGGCGTTGGTGTTGGCGCCCCGCCCGTCCGGCCGGCGTTCGGCCACCGCGTGCAGGACCTGGACGCCCGCCTCATGGGCGGCGGAGACCAGCCGGGCGACGTTGTGCAGGGCCCCGGACGACCTGGCCTCCTTGGCCAGTTCGGGCAGCGCGCTGCCGGGGCCCACCACGCCCTGCTGGCACTCCACCGTCAGCAGCACGGTGGTCGCGGGATCGGTCTGTTCGGCTAGCTGTTCCCTGCTCGGCACGGCTGCCCCTCTCGATGACGGAACGGGCGCGCGAGGCTAACCTCCATTGCGTGATGAAGGAAGAGGCCCCATGATTCCTGACACGTAGTCAGCTAACAGGAGGGGGCTTCCCATGGCCGTCAGTCAGCGGCGGGGCCGCCGGATCATGATGACGGACGAGGAGCGCGACGCCTACCTCGCCGACCAGCGCACCTGTCGGGTCGCCACCGTCGGAGCGGACGGCCGGCCGCACGTCGGCGCGCTCTGGTTCTGCTGGGACGGCACCTCGCTCTGGCTCTACTCCATCACCCGGAGCCTGCGCTGGTCGCAGCTGAGCCATGACCCGAGGCTCTCCGTGGTCGTCGACGACGGAGTGGAGTACGGAGAGCTGCGCGGCACAGAGCTCTCGGGCGAGGCCGTCTTCGTCGGCGAGGCGCCTCGCACCGGCGAGCCCTGCCCGGAACTCACCGTCCCGGAGCGGCTGTTCGCGGCGAAGTACTTCGGCATGGAGACGATGCCGCACGACGGCCGGCACGCCTGGATGCGTCTCACACCCGATGCCGTCACGTCCTGGGACTTCGGCAAGCTGGCCGGTCTGTGAGCACCGGGGCCTTTCGTTCGGCCCCCGCTCCCCGGGCCGCCCCGATCCCGACGAAAGGCCCTGGGCTCAGACGTCCCCCAGCGGATCGTCCAGCTCCCGCCCCGCCTCCCTCAGCGCCGCGACCGCCGCCCTGATCGACGGGCGCCGGTCCGCGTCCGCCCGCCACACCGCGTGGACATGCCGTCGCATCTTCTGCCGCACCGGAACCAGCCGCACCCCGTCGGGCACCGGCCCCCGGCCCAGCCGGGGCGCCACACAGACCCCCATTCCCGCAGCGATCAGGGCGAGTTGGGTGTGGTGCTCACCGGCGAGGTGGGCGATGCGCGGTTCGATCCCCTTGGAGCGGAGGGTGAACATCAGCCAGTCGTAACAGAACTCGCCCTCGGGCCACGACACCCAGTCGTCGTCGGCGAAGTCCTCCAGGTCGACCTTGTCGCGCTCCGCGAGCGGGTGACCGGTCGGCATGGCGATGTCCGGTGCGTCGTCGAGCAGTTGCTCACGGGCGAGGCCACCCGGAACCGGCAGCCGCTTGTTGCTCCAGTCCAGCACCACGGCGAGATCGATGTCACCCCTGAGTACGGCGCGGATCCCGTCCTCGGGTTCCAGCTCCAGCGTACGGACCCGCAGTTCGGGATGGTCTGCGCGCAGGGCGAGGAGCGTCGCCGGGAAGAGTCCGCGCGCGGCGGTGGGGAACGCGCCGAGCCGGATCTCGCCCACCACCTCGCCCCGCTGGGCCTCGATGTCGGACTGGGCGAGTTCGACCTGCGAGAGGATCCGGGCCGCGTGGTCGGCGAGCAGCTGCCCCGCGTCGGTGAGCCGGATCCCGCGCCCGTTCCTGGCCAGCAGCTGCTGGCCCACCTCCCGCTCCAGCTTCGCCATCTGCTGAGAGACGGCGGACGTGGTGACGTGCAGCCCCTCCGCGGCGCCGCTCACCGAACCGAGCCGGGCCAGGGCATCCAGCGTGCGCAGGCGCTCCAAATTCAACATGTAAGCAATGCTACGCGGACACCCGCACAAAGTCTCACTTGTGCTACGAGATTGATTTCGTCATCGTTGACCTCATGAGCGCACCGCCCGCGCCGGGGACCCCGGCCACCGCGACCCCTGGAATCCGGCAGACCACACCGGCGTCGCCCCTCCCCGATCCGGCCGGCCGCACCGTCCGGCCCGCGCTGGACTGGCGGCTTCGCTTCGCGGCGCTCTCGCTCATCTGGGGCTTCAGCTTCCTCCTGATCAAGGTCGGGACCCATGGCTACGCACCGTTCCAGGTCACGCTCGGCCGGCTCCTGTCGGGGACCGCGGTCCTGGCCGTGGCCATGGCGGTGAAGCGGGAGCGACTGCCGCGCACCGCCCGAACCTGGGGCCATCTGGCCGTTGCCGCCTTCCTCCTCAACGCCCTGCCGTTCTCCCTGTTCGCCTACGCGGAACTGACCATCCCGTCGACCCTGGCCGGCATCTGCAACGCGACCTCACCGCTGTGGGGCATGGCGCTCTCCCTCGTGGCACTGTCCGAGGACCGGCCCACCCGCCGCCGCGTCGCGGGTCTCGGGCTCGGCTTTCTCGGCGTACTGACCGTACTGGGCGCGTGGCAGGGCTTCTCCGGTCTGGACTTCGGCGGTACGGCGATGGCGCTCCTGGCCTCACTGAGCTATCCCGTCGGCTGGATCTACGTCCGCCGGACGCTGGCGGGCAGCGGTTCGTCCGCCCTCTCCCTCACCGGCAGCCAGCTCTTCCTCGGCACGGTTCAGCTCGCCCTGGTGACCCCGTTGTTCACCTCGGTGCCGGACGGCCTCCCGCTGTGGCCCACCCTGTCCGTGGTCGCGCTCGGGGCGCTGGGAACGGGGCTCGCCGTACTTCTCCAGTACGGCCTGGTCACCGAGGTCGGCCCGACGACCGCGCAGATGGTCACCTACTTCATCCCGGTGATCGCCACCGCCGCCGGAGTCGCCGTGCTCGGCGAGCAGCTCAGCTGGAACACCCCGGTCGGCGCCCTCGTCGTCCTGGCGGGCGCCGCGCTGACCCAGAGCAGACCCCGCGGCTCCCGGGCACCGGCCCCGCCGGACCGCGCTCCGGGGCCGCGACGCCGGAAGCCGTCGTAGTTCATCCGTGGCTCAACGCGGCAGCGGGTCCCGGCAGTTCACCCGTGGCTCAACGGATCAGCGGGTCAGCGGGTCCCGGCAGTTGATCCGTGGCTTGACGGGCCAGCGGTCAGCGGGTCCGGCAGTTCATCCGTAGCTCAGCGGGTCAGCGGGGCTCGCCGCCGCGGCCACCGCGTCCGCGAGCGGTGCGATGTCGGCGTCGGTGAGCGGCGACACGGTGAGCCGGATCCCTTGGGGCGCCGTCATCCGGAAGCGGGCGCCCGGCGCCACCGCCCAGCCTGCGTGCAGCAGCCGCGCCACGGCACCCGTCTCGTCGCTGACGGGGACCCACACGTTCATCCCGCTGCGCCCGTGCGCCTCGACGCCCCGGTCCACCAGGGCCCGGACGAGTGCGTCCCGGCGGCGGGCGTACGACAGGGCCACCTCCCGGGTGTCGACCGCACCCGTGGTCCACAGGTGCACCACCGCCCGCTGCAGCAGCCGGCTGACCCAGCCGGGCCCCAGCCGCTGCCGGCCCGAGACCCGGTCGGCGGTCACGGCGTCCCCGGTGAACACGGCGACCCGCAGGTCCGGCCCGTACGCCTTGGCGACGGACCGCACGAACGCCCAGCGGTCCGTGACACCGGCCAGGGGGTGCAGCGGCAGGTCGACGATGGCGTGCCCGTGGTCGTCCTCGATGAGCAGCACCCCGCGGTACCCGGCGAGGACCGCCCGCAGTTCGGCCGCGCGCCCGGCACCGATCGCCGCTCCGGTCGGATTCTGCGCCCGGTCGGTGATGACGACCGCACGCGCACCCGCCCCGAGCGCCGCGTCCAGGGCGTCCGGCAGCGGGCCGTCGTCGTCGACCGCCACGGGGACCGGGCGCATGCCCAGCGCCGGAACGAGATCCAGCAGGCCACCCCAGCCGGGGTCCTCGACCGCGACCGCGTCACCGGGCCTGAGGTGCGCGACCAGCACCCTTTCGATCGCGTCCAGCGAGCCGGAGGTGGCGATCACCGGCCCGGCGGGAACACCGTCCGCGTCGAACCCGGCGCGCGCGAGCGCGGCGAACTCCGGCTCCACGGACTCCTGCGCATACATCCCCGGCGCCCGTGCGTACGCCTCGGCGACCGAGGCGAAGGCCTCCCCCAGCGCGGGCAGCAGCGCCGGATCGGGGTTGCCCTCCCCCAGGTCCCGCACACCCGGCGGCGCCTCCACCCGCACCGACCCGCGTGCGGTGCTCGCCGGCCGCGGCCGGACCCTGCTGCCCCTGCGCCCGGCCGTCTCGATCACGCCGCGCTCCCGCAGGGTGCGGTAGGCGGCCGCCACCGTGTTGGGGTTCACCCTCAGCTGACCGGCCAACTCCCGCATGGGAGGCAGCACCTGCCCAGGCTTCAGCTCACCCGAACCGACTGCCCGCTCCACACTGGCGGCAATTTCCGATGCACGCCGCCCACTGATCCGATACTCTCCTAGCACAAAATTCAGTATGCACTAGTGCAATGGAGTACGCAATGCCGGAGACCGCACCCCAGCAGACCACGGCCCCGGACCCCGCGACCGCTTACGACGCGACCGGACGCACGGTCCCGACCCGTTCCCGGGAGCGGGCCTCCTACGACCGGGAACAGGTCCACTCGATACTCGACGAGGCGTACGTCTGTCACCTCGGCTTCGTACGGGACGGCGCGCCCGTCGTCCTTCCCACACTCTTCGGCCGGGTCGGCGAGCGCCTCTACGTACACGGCTCGACCGGCTCCCGTCCGCTGCGGGCGGCGGACGGGAGCGACGAGGGACTGGCCGTGTGTCTGACGGTGACGCATGTCGACGGGCTGGTGCTGGCCCGATCCGCCTTCCACCACTCGCTCAACTACCGTTCCGTGGTCGTCCACGGCACGGCGCACACGGTGACCGATCCCGAGGAGCGGCGCGTCGCCCTCGACGCGATCGTCGAGCAGGTCGTGCCCGGGCGGTCCAAGGACTCCCGGCCCGCGGACTCGAAGGAGCTGGCGGCGACCGCCGTGATCCGGCTGGACCTGCGGGAGGTCTCCGCCAAGATCCGGACCGGTGGCCCGAACGACGACGCACGCGATCTCGCGCTCCCCCACTGGGCCGGCGTCGTCCCGCTCGCGCCCGGCTACGCCACACCGGTTCCCGCGGACGATCTCGACCCCTCGATCGTCGTCCCGGAGTATCTGAACGCACTCTGACGGAGCCCCTTCGGGTGGCGGGGCCGTACGGCATCACATGGCCCCGCCACCCCGGTGGTTCACACGGGGACGGCCGCCTCCCGGCGGGCATTCGCCGCGCCACGCGTCTCGGCGACGGCCAGCCCGACCACCGCCGTGAGCAGCAGCAGCGTTCCGGCGACCGTGGCCTGCGTGAGCCGCTCGTGGAGCACGACGACGGCGATGGCCGCCGCGCTGACCGGTTCGAGCAGCATGATCACCGACACGGTTGCGGCCCGCACCACCGCGGCGCCCGCGAAGTACAGCGCGTAGGCGAGGGCGGTCGGGATCGCCGCGATGTACACGAGCAGGGTCACCACCTGCGCCATGTGCTCCGTGTGCGGGACGAGGCCCTCGCCGGCCGCCATCGGCAGCAGCGCGACGGCGGCGATCCCGAACGCCCAGGCACTGGTGGCGAGCGCGTCGCCGCCGCCACCGTCCCGCCCGAGCCGACGGGTGAGCAGGGTGATCGCGGCGTAGCCCGCTGCGGAGAGCAGGGCCAGCGCGATCCCGGCAGGCCGCACCGTGCCCGCATCTCCGCCGAGTACCAGTACGGCGAGACCGCTCAGCGCTCCGGCGACCGCGGCGAGTCCGCCGAGGCCGAGCCGCTCCCCCATGGTCAGCCGGGCACCGACCGCGATGAGGACGGGGCCCGCTCCGAGCGTGACGACGGTGCCGACCGCGAGGCCGGTGACCTGGACGGCGGCGAAGTACGCGGTCTGGAACACGGTGAGGCCGATACCGGTACCGACGATGCGCAGCAGTCGCCGGCGCCCGGACTCGGCAACGGCCGCGACCCGGCCGGGCCGCAGCGCGAGCGCGGCGAGCAGGAACAGTAGCCCGCCCGCACAGCGCCAGAACGACAGGGCGAGGGGGCCGAGGTCACTGGCCCCGAAGAGCAACGAGGCGGCGGCACCGGCCGTGCCCCAGGCCACTCCGGCGATGATCAGATAGCACAGGCTCCGCCCGACGGGCAGGCCGGAAGCAGGGTTCGACACGTGACTTCTCCAAGGAAGGACGGGGAGTTGGTCGCTCGGCTCCGCACGCGGGCAGCGACGAACCGCTCGGGGACTGCCCGAGCCCGGTCTTCGTCAGGAGTGGCTGCCCGCGCTAGGCGGCAGGCGGCGGAAGTACGGTCAAACGCATGATCGACACCTTAGAAGGCGGCCCGTCCGGCGGGCAACTCCCCCTCGGCCGCCGACCGCTCCCCGCCCGGCCCCGAGGCGACGGGCCCGGAGGGCGCCTTGGGCGTGGACGACTGCGCGATGAGGGCGCCGGTCAGTACGAGCGCACCGCCGATGAGCTGCGGCGCGGCCAGGTGCTCCCCGAGCAGCACCCACGCCAGCACGGTGGCGATGACGGCTTCCAGACAGGCGACGACACCCGCCACCGCCGGTGACAGCAGCCGCACCGAGATCACGCCGGTGACGTACGCGATGACGGTGGCGAGCAGCACGATCCACACGAGGAGCAGCCAGGCGGGGACGTCCGTGCCGTTCATCGCGGTGTCGCCGCCGAGCACGGACCAGTCCATGCCCCATGGGCGCGCCACCACGGTCAGGACGGCGGCTCCGATCAGCAGTCCATAGGCGATGACTCCGACCGGATGCGGCGGCTCGGCACCGTCCGCCGCGTCCGCGCTCCCCTGGTCGGAGAGGACGAAGTAGCCGACCTGGCAGCAGGCCGCGCCCAGCGCGAGCAGCAGTCCGAAGGCATCGAAGCTCAGCCCGGCCCACACCTCGACCACACAGGCCAGACCGCCGACCGCGAGGACGACGCCGACGGCGGCCGCCCGGGTCACCGGGCGGCGCTGGACGAAGCGCACCCAGCCGAGGACCAGCGCCGGCGCCAGGTACTCGACGAGCAGTGCGACACCGACCGGGATACGGGAGATGGCGGCGAAATAGCAGGCCTGGACGCCCGCGACGGCGAGGAGGCCGAATCCCAGCAGCAGCACGGGGCGGCTGCGGACCAGATCCCGGTGGCGCCAGGCCACGGGCAGCATGACGAGCGCGGCGCCCGCCACCCTGAGCCACACCACGTGGAGCGGGTCCAGGCCCGCCTCGATGAGCGGCTTGGCCGCCACTCCTGAACCACCGAACGCGAAGGCCGAGGCGAGGGCGAGTCCCAGGCCGGCGCTTCTTCCCTGAGACGCGTGCATCGGCACATCATGACAGCCGGCGTCAGGAGCGTCACCCCCGTGACGCCTGACTTGGGTAACACTCCGATGTCAATGGCGACCCTGACATGGCGGGGCCGGTCACGCCTGGCCGGACGCCTCCACGATGCGGTCCGCCAGCAGCGCCGGGTCGACCCCCGCCCGCTCCAGCACCTTGACCGCCCGGCTCTCCCGGTCGGCGGCCAGTGCGGCGAGCAGGTCGAGTCCGCCGGCCCGCCCGCGCCCGAGCGCCTGCGCCCTGCGGGCGGCGTCCGCCATGGCCGACGCCGCCGAGGGCGACCACCCTTCGGCGCCCGCGTCCGTCACCACGTGGGCCGCACCCGAGTCCTCCACCGCGCCCTGCCAGCGGAGCCCGTATCCGATGCTGCGCTGCACGAGGTAGCCGAGCACCCTGGCCAGCTGCGGGCCGCCGTCGAAGGCTGAACGGACCGTCTGGTCCGACTCGATGAGGGAATGCAGCAGATGAGCCGTGTCGATCTGCCGGTCTCCGTCACGCAGGGCACGCCTGCGCGCGCTCGTCACCACGGCGGCCAGCTCGTCGGTGAGTCCGGCGTCGTACTCAGCACGGTGGTTCGGTGCGGGCTGCTGAGGGATCCGCGGGGTCGGGTTCTGCACACTTCCACCCCATCAGCCCGTATCGGCCGCGGCGTCCCCGGAGAGTCCCATTGCCGCATCCCACCCGAGTTGGGCACAGAGGAGCGAGACCTCCTCCTTGCGGATGAGATCGCGCCTTTCCGGGGCCGGATTCCCGCAAACGGCGCGCGCCGCCTTGCCTCACGCTCCCGGGGCAACCGCAAGCCTCCCCGTACACGTCTCTCAGGTCGAACACCATGACGGCCACGGGAGGGGGCGCCGGAGGTGAGCTGGCTCGTCTCGCTGCCGGCACTCGACGGGCGCGAGTACGTCTACCGGGTGCACGCGCCGTCCGACGCGCTGCGCGCGGATCTGTTCTGGGCGGCGTTCCACTGCCACGACGACGGACCGCATCCACGCGCCTGCGACCGGTTCGACGCGGCCCTGATCTGGCGGACCGGAACCGATCCAGCAGATCTGACGCTTCATCAGTATTGAATGTTCTCACCGCTGCGGCTACGTTCCGCGACACCGTAACCCGTCGAGAAGGGGTGGTCGCATGGCCGAAGTCAGTGCAGAAGCGCGTATCGCAGCACCGGCCGGCAAGGTCTGGGCCCAGCTGACCGACTTCAGCACGTACGGGGAGTGGAACGCCACCCACACCAGCTTCCCCAAGGGCGGCCCGGCCGGCCTCGAACTGGCGGGCACGTACGAGGAGAACATGAAGCTGATGGGCTTCCCCGCCGAGGTGACCTGGACGGTGTCGGAGCTGGAGGACGGCCGGCTGCTGACCACCACGGGGAAGGGGCCGATGGGCGTCAACCTCAAGATGAGTTATGTGCTCACTCCGGACGGGGACGCCACCACGATCCGGATCGACGGCGAGTTCACCGGGGCGGCGGTCTCGCTGATGGCCGGCAAGCTGAAGGACTCGGCCACCGCGGCCCTCATCGAGTCACTGCGCAAACTGGACGGGCTGATCGTCGCCTGACCCCGCCCGGCACGGCCACCGCCCCACCCGTACACAGCGAAGGACCCCGTGGCAGCACCACGGGGTCCTTCGGCACACCTCTTGCCACCTCACTCACCGTGCGGCTCAGTGCTCGTCGGCGAGGATGAGGTAGAGCTTCTTGCGGGCGTCGTTGATCACCGCCAACGCCTTCTCGCGCTGGTCGGCCGAGCCGGTCTTCCAGACCTGGCCGAACGCCTCCATCATGCCGAAACCGGCCTGCCGGACCTCGTTGAGGCTGTCCCAGTCGACACCCCGGCCGGCTTCCTCCCAGGGCGCGTCGGCCCCCGACTCCGCCTCGGTACGACCGGCGTCGGTGAGGGTGAACAGCTTCTTGCCACCCTCGCTCGCGCTGACGATCAGCCCCTCGTCCTCCAGCAGCTGGAGGGTCGGGTACACCGACCCCGGGCTGGGCCGCCAGGCCCCGCCGCTGCGCTCGCCGATCTCCTGGATCATCTCGTAGCCGTGCATCGGCCGGTCCTTCAGCAGCGCGAGGATCGACGCACGCACGTCACCACGGCGCGCCCTCCCCCGGCCGCCACCGCGGCCTCGCCCTCCGCCGAACGGACCGCCACCGAAGGGGCCGCCCCCGAACGGCGGGCCGAACTGCCCGAAGGCGGCGCGACGCCCCTCGAAGTCGCCCCGCTCGTACTCACCGGGGCCGAAGGGGCCGCGCCCCTGACCGTGCCCACGACCGTGCCCGTGCTCATGTCCATGTGAACGCATGACCGTTCTCCTTCTCTCATTGATCTTCCATCTATCGCTGTACTGTCGCGATGCGTCAACGATATATCGGAACCGGTCGTCCGACAAACCCCCTGTGCGGAACTCGCTCCGGGCGCCCGGGTCCGTGCCCGGCGGTCGGCAGCCAGGACGCCCGCACATGCCGGCTACGGCTACGCTCGTCGGCATGCCGAACCGTGTTCCGTTCAACGAGGCGCTGCTCGCGAGCGTGGGCACTCCTCAGCAGGCCGATCTCCTGGACAGCAGTCCGCGCTCACGCGTCTGGCGGGTGCGGCTGACCGACGGGCGACCGGTGATCGTCAAACAGATCACCGACGCCGGGGACGCGAGCGCCGACGCGGACACGCGCTTCGCGCGGGAGGCCGCCGGGCTGCGCCTGGCGGGACGGACCGCCGGGCGGCCCGCCGTGGCCCCCGCGGTGCTCGCCACCGACCCGCCCTCGCGGGTGCTGGTCCTCGAGCACCTGGAGGACCTCGGCAGGACGGACGACTGGATGCCGGGGTACGCCGAGTCGCTCGCCCGGCTGCACGCCGTGACCGGACCCGCCGACGCGGGCGCGCTACCGGCCTCGTCAGGGCCCACGGCCACCGACGCGGAGTCCTTCCTCACCCTGGCCAGAGCGCTCGACGTGCCCGTACCGTCCAGGGTTCCCGATGAACTCGCCGGTCTCCTGGAGCGGTTGGACCCCACCCCGCACCATGCCCTGCTGCACGGCGACCCCTGCCCCGGCAACGATCTGCGCACCGCCGACGGAGTCCGATTCGTCGACTTCGAACGCGCCTCGCTCGGCAACGGCCTGACCGAACTCGCCTACTTCCGCATCGGCTTCCCCACCTGTTGGTGCGCCATGTCGGTCACCGCGGCCCCGCTCGCGGAGGTCGAGGGCGTCTACCGGACCACCTGGCGCGGCCTCACCGGGAAGGATGTGCCGGGCGACCTCGCCGACGCGTGTGCGGGCTGGCTGATCCAGGGCGACGCGCTCGTCGAGCGGGCCCACCGCGGAACGGCCGACCAGTTCGCCCGGGTGGCCGCCGAGGACTTCGAGTGGGGCTACATCTCCGCCCGTGAGCGGCTCGTCCACCGCCTCGGCGTGGTCGCCGGCATGACCCGCGACCACGATCACCTGCACGCCCTCGGCCGCCTCGGCTCCGCCCTGGCCGGCCGCCTGCTCGAACGCTGGCCGACGCTGCGCCCGCTGCCCGCACATGACGCCCGCCCTTGGTACTAGGGCGTCACACTGCCGTCTGCCGCGCGACGGCAGTGTGACGACGGGCCCCCGCGCCGCGGCCGTCGGCTCATGTCCCGGCGCAAGGGCCCGACAGAGAGCGTCCGCCTCCGGGACACGTCATTCCGGGCCGCCGACCCGGAATTGGCCTTGGCCGACGGCTACGCCCCGCCCCTACCGTCGGACCATGAGGATTCGTATCGTCGACGCGTTCACCGACCGCCCCTTCTCCGGCAACCCCGCAGGTGTCCTGCTCCTGGGCCCGGAGGGCTTCCCCGATGACAGCCGCCTCCAGCAGATCGCCTCGGAGCTGAACCTGTCCGAGACCGCGTTCGCCCATCCGCTTCCGCCGGGCGGCGACGCCGACTGGGCGCTGCGCTGGTTCACCCCGTCCACCGAGGTCGACATGTGCGGCCACGCCACCCTCGCCACGGCCCACGCCCTGCACACCACCTCGACCGCGAGCGGCACGGTGCGCTTCGCCGCCCGGTGCGGGGTGCTCACCTCGACCGTGGACCCGGACGGCTCGATCGCACTCGATTTCCCGACCGCCCCCCTGACCCCCGAAGCCCCGCCGGCCGGACTGGCCGCCGCCCTCGGTGCGGAGCCCGTATCCGTGCACGACACGGGCCCGCACATCGGCGATCTCCTCGTGGAACTGGCCGACGAAACGGCCGTACGGGGCCTCTCGCCGGACTTCGCCGCGCTGGCCGCCCATGCGCGGCGCGGTGTCATCGCGACGGCTGCCGCCGCCTCACCGGACTGCGGCTACGACTTCGTGTCCCGCGGCTTCTTCCCCGCCGTGGGCATCGACGAGGACCCGGTGACGGGCAGCGCCCACACCGCCCTGGCGCCGTTCTGGTCGGCCCGGTTCGGCCGCGACGAGCTGACCGGCCTCCAGGCGTCCGCCCGTTCCGGTCTGGTCCGCACGTCCCTGCGCGGCGACCGCACCCTGCTGGCGGGCCGTGCCGTGACGGTCGTGGACGGCGAGCTGCTCGTCACCCTGTAACGACGGACGGCACGAGGGGTGCGCGGACCGTCCCGCGCACCCCTCACCCCCGCACGCCTGCCCCGGCCTCACGGGGTCGGCAGCCAGCCCACCTTCCCGGCGAGCAGCGCGTACCCGACGAACGCACCGATGTCGAGCAGGGCATGGGCGGCGACCAGCGGCCCCACGCGCTGCCAGCGGCGGTACAGCAGCACGAAGACGACGCCCATCACCATGTTGCCGATGAAGCCGCCGATGCCCTGGTACAGGTGGTACGAGCCGCGCAGGACCGAACTCGCCACCAGCGCGGCCATGGGAGTCCACCCCAACTGCCCCAGCCTGCGCAGCAGATAGCCGACGACGATCACTTCCTCCACCACGGCGTTCTGGATCGCCGACAGGATGAGCACGGGGAACTTCCACCACACGTCGGGCAGCGACTCGGGGACGACCGTGAGGTTGAAACCGGCGGTGCGGGCGACCAGATAGAAGGCCAGTCCCGCACTGCCGATCCCCGCCGCCACCAGCGTCCCGCGCCCGATGTCCGACCACGGCCTGGTGCGGTCGAAGCCGATGGCGCGCAGCCCCGTCCCCTCCCTGATCAGCAGATGCGCCACCAGGGCGACCGGCACCAGTGCCGTCGTGATGCCGAACAGCTGCCAGGCCAGATCCAGCCATGGGCGCCCCGGCGCGTAGGAGCTGTTGAGCGTGGCCGCCTGATCCTTCAAACCCCCTGGTTTCGTCAGGGATCCGACAAAACTGATCAGGGCAGACACTCCGCTGGCTCCCAGTGAGAGGGCCAGAACCAACACCGTTTCGGACCGCAAGATCCGTCGTGACACGGCCTCCTGGGGAAAAGATTCAGCCACTCGCCCCGCCTCCACCTGTACACCTGCCCTCAGTTGTGCATTCACGTCCCATGCTGCCCCCGGCCCCGCTAGGGTCTCGAATGCAGGTACGAAGATCATGCGCGACAGGCCGGGGGACGAGCACCATTGCCGATGGTGTGGTCCCCCTTTTCCTTGTTCATCCTCAAGGAGGGGCACCACCGACATGGGACGTCACAGCTTGCCGGACGACTACGCCACGGATGGAAGCGGGGACCGTCCACCGCGCCGCCGCCGTACCGTAGCCATCGCCACCATGCTCGTTCTCGCCGTGGCAGCGGGAACGGCGGTTGCGGCACAGGGCGGCCTGCTGTCGTTCTCGAAGTCCTGCGAGGACACCGCCGTGCACCTGTCCATGATGACCTCGCCGGACATCGCCCCCGCCGTGCGTGCCGTCGCCGACAAGGCGCGCAAGGACAATCTGAGATCCGACGGCCACTGCGTGGACGTGGACGTGGTGGCCCGCGACTCGTACAAGGTCGCGGACGCCCTCGCCCGGGGCACCAGTGCGCCGGACTACCAGATGTGGCTCCCCGACTCCGACCTCTGGCTGAACCGGGCGAAGGGCCTCGGAGACGCCATCCCGATCACCCCGGGCGACTCCGTCGCCTCGTCACCCGTCACGCTCGCCATGGTGCCCTCCGCGGCCAAGAGCCTCGGCTGGCCCGAGAAGAAGTACTCCTGGGCCGAACTGACGGCCGCGGCCATGGAGTCCGACAAGGTACGTCTGGGCTCGGCCGACCCCGCACGCAGCGCCACGGGCCTGCTGGCCCTCACGAGCATCGGGATCTCCTCCGACAAACTGGGCGGGGACAGCGACACGAGGGCCGCGGCCACCGCCAAGCTGCTCGCCCAGCGGATGTCGGACGGCGATACCCAGGTCGTGGAGACCCTGCCCCAGGACAGTTCCGGCGCGGAACAGGGAAATCCGGCCCGGAACCAGGCGGTGCTCCTCTCCGAGCAGGCCGCGTTCGCCCACAACGCCGAGTCGACGGGCGGCAGCAAGCTCGACCTCTTCTACCCGAAGGACGGCGCTCCGCTCCTCAACTACCCGTTCACCCTGGTCAACGAGGAGGAACAGACGACGGACGAGAGCCGGGCAGCCCTGCGCTTCATGACGCTGCTGTCCGAGGACGCCTCCCAGCGCACACTGCAGGAGCACGGCTTCCGGACCGTGGACGGCACGGCGGACGAGACCCTGGTCGCCTCGGCCGGCGGCAGGTCACCCCAGCCGTACGCCACAGCGCCGGGGGCCGCGCCCTCGGACGAGACGCTGCAGGAGACGCTCGGCATGTGGACGATCACCGTCCAGAGCGCACGGCTCACCACGGTCGTCGACGCCTCGGGGTCGATGGCCACGATCGTGCCGGGCCGCAACCAGTCGCGGATGGACGTCACCAAGGCGTCCCTGATCCAGGCTCTCAACCAGTTCACGCCGAACGACGAGATCGGTCTCTGGGAGTTCGCCACCACGCTCGACGGCGACAAGGACTACCGCCGTCTGGTGGAGACCAGCAGACTCGGCGACGCGGCCAAGGGCGGGGGCACGCACCGCGACAAGCTCGCCGCGGCGTTCTCCTCGCTGAAGCCCGTGCCCGACGGGGCCACGGGCCTCTACGACACCGCGCTGGCCGCTTACAAGGAGGCGCAGCGTACGTACGTGAAGGGCAAGTTCAACGCCGTCGTGATCCTCACCGACGGCTCGAACCAGGACGACCGCTCCATCTCGCGGTCCGCCCTGATCGCCGAACTCAAGAAGATCACCGACCCGGAGCGCCCGGTTCCGCTGCTCGCCATCGCGGTCGGCCCCGACGCGGACCGCGAAGAGGTCAATGAGATAGCGAAGGTGACCGGTGGCGGCGGCTATCAGGTCAGCGACCCGGCGGAGATCCAGGCGGTGATCCTGCAGGCCGTCATGACCGCGGGGCAGAGCGGTGGCGGCGCCGGGGAGTAGCGCTCGCACCGCACGCCGCCCAGGTCACGCGCCGGGGCGGCGGACGGGGCCGCGGGCCCGTGTTCCTCCACGGGCCCGGGCGGACCGGCGGCCGCGGCCGGCCCCGTCTCACCGGGCGGGAAGGTCCACCGGCCAGGTGTGGACGGGCTCGCCGGCCTGCATCAGTTCGGCGTACCTCCGGGTCATGGCGGCGAGCGCCTCGGCCCGCCCCAGCCCCACCTCCCTCGCCCGGTGATAGGTGTCGGCCTGCCAGGACGCACCGTTCGTCCGCCGCCTGCAGCGCTCCTCGATGATCCCCAGGTAGTGGTCCCGGTCCGCGGGCTCGATGTTCCAGGCATCGAGGCCAGCGGCGGCCAGGGGCAGCAGCTCGTCCCGCACGAGTTTGACGGCCGGCACCCGGGTCAGTCCGCCGGAGCGGCCGGGCCGGGGCCAGAGCAGCTCGGCATCGATGCCCTGGCGGCAGGCGGTCTCGAAGTTCTCGGCCGCGGCGGTGAAGGGCATCCTGGTCCACACCGGCCGGGATTCCTCCGCGAGTGCCCGTACGAGCCCGTAGTAGAGCGCCGTGTTGGCGATCACGTCGGCGACGGTCGGTCCCGCGGGAAGCACCCGGTTCTCCACCCTCAGGTGCGGTACGCCGTCCGCCAGCCCGTAGACCGGACGGTTCCACCGGTAGACCGTGCCGTTGTGCAGGACGAGTTCCTGGAGCCCGGGCACTCCTCCCTCGTCGATGACCCGCAGGGGATCCTCCTCGTCACAGATCGGCAGCAGCGGGGGAAAGTAGCGGAGGTTCTCCTCGAAGAGCTCGTAGGCCGAGTCGACCCACCGCTCACCGAACCAGGTCCTCGGCCGCACCCCTTGGTTCTGCAGTTCCGGCGGCCTGGTGTCCGTCGCCTGCTGGAAGAGCGGTGGCCGCGACTCCCGCCACAGCTCCCGGCCGAACAGGAAGGGGGAGTTGGCTCCCAGGGCCACCTGGACCGCGGCGACGGCCTGGGCCGCGTTCCACACGTCGGCGAAGCGTTCCGGGGTCACCTGCAGATGGAGCTGTACCGAGGTGCAGGCGGCCTCCGGTGTGATCGACCCCGAGGTGCAGACCAGTCGCTCCACGCCCTCGATATCCAGGGAGAAATCCTCGCCGCGCGCCGCCACCATTTGATCGTTCAGCAGCGCGTAGCGGTCGACATCGGAGAGGTTGGACCGGACCATGTCCTCGCGTCCGAGGGTGGGAAGTATTCCGATCATCATGATCCCGGCATCGACCTCGGCAGCCTTCCGGTCGGCATATCCGAGACCCGTTCTCAGCTCCTCGGCCAGTTGATCGAGAACACGGCCTGAAAGATTATGTGGAACTATGTTCACTTCGAGATTGAACATCCCCAGTTCCGTCTGGAAATCACGGCTGGCGATGCGATCCAGAACCTGTCCATTCAACATCTTCGGCATACCGTCGGCGCCCGCCAGATTCAGTTCGATCTCCATGCCCATGAGGTTGCGCGGCCGGTCGAACCTCCGCTCCGCCAGGAGCCTCCCCAGCCCCTCCAGGCACTGATGGAGTTTCCTCCGGTACTTCTGCCGGTCGGACAGGTCAAAGGCGCCCGCAACGACCTTCTCCCCCATCGAAGTATCCCTCCTCGAGTGGGCAGCCCGCGGCCCAGGCCGCTCGCGTCACGGTCGATAATGCCCAGGCAACGAGATCCATAACGCCCCACGGGCGCCGCGCACCCGCTAATCTGACGGCTGAGGCCCGGGGCACATTCACTCGGCATGAAGCAGTGCACAGATTCCCTGGACGGCACGCAGGGAAAGCAGCGACACGTTTCAGCCTACCGCTGCGCGGGAAAAACCCGAGGCGGTGGCTGCGCCGCTCACACCGAATCAGCATAATCTCCGCATAATTAAGTCCGGATACCGCCTTGCCGGCAATAGCCGTGGCGGCTAGTGGAAACACCGCGTGAACACGTGTCGTATAAACTCCGCGGACGAGGCAGAGAGTTGACGCACCGGCCCAGTCACCGGCCTCCTCTGGCCCCGCACGCCGACAGCGCCGTCTGCACCCGCCCACGCTCCACCGTGTCTCCGAAGTGAGAGGCGACCCACTATGCCGCTGCATGTACCCCCGGCTCCCGCGCCCGCTCTGCGCAGCGTTCTCGCGGCGCTCGGTTCACCGACCGCGGTCCGCGAGGCCCGCACCCCCGCTCTGCGAGCCGTCCAGGGACCGCTGAGCCCCGAACACCCGCTCCCCGTCCATGTGCTGGACCGCATCGGCCGGGACGGGCCGGCGCCCACGACCAGGCTCACCGGATGGCGCTTCCTGATCCGCAGTACGGAGCGGGCCGTCGCGGCGGCGGACACGATGCTCACCCCCGACGGCTGGGCCTTCTCGCACTTCTTCGAAGGCCCGTACATCGCCTCGACCGAACTCGCCCTGCGCCACGCGGAAGCGGCGGCGACGCCGTACCAGCCGAGGCTGCTGTCCATCCCCGAGCTCTACATGCTGGCGCTGTGGCTGCACGGGGACACCGGGGCCGACGCGTCCGGCGGGTCCCCCGCCCCGGCCGATCTGCTGGTACCGCTGGCTCCCGCCCCACCGGGCATCGCGGCACACCGTCCGCACCGGGTCGCTGATCTGCTCCCCGTGATCACCACCCGTATCGCACCCGGCCCCGGCCCCCTGCTCGGCTCCCCCGCCTGAGCCCCGGCTCCCCCCACTTGATGGCACTGTGCCCCGCCACCGGATCCGGTGGCGGGGCACAGTGCCATCAAGTGGGGGCCCCTCCTGCCCATCCGGACTAGCCCCATCCGGCCACCCCGAACCACCCGAAGTGACAGTGCAGTTGCGTTGAACCGTCCGGGCGGGTGATGCGTCATGAGAGGAGAAGAAGCGCTGCTGCGAAATCCCTGCGGATCGACGTCCGTGGGGCAACACTGGGACCGGACCGATCGATACGGGGGGCGGCCATGAACACCTCTTCAAGCCGCAGGACACTCAACTCAACGCAGCGAAAGAACCCAGCCATGTGTCAGCACCAGCCAGCCTGCCCGACAGCCGACTCCGCCGACCGGGAAGCCGCCCGCCTTGTGGCGCACCACCCGGAACAGGGCTGGAGCCTGCTGTGCAACGGCGTCCTGCTCTTCGAGGACACCGGTGAGCTGCTCCCGGACGGGCAGATCATCGCCCCGCACCGGCCGCTGGGAACGGGCCGGGTGGTGAAGGCGGCCTGAACGGCCGTACGGAAAAGGGGCCGGCCCGGAGAGTTCTCCGCACCGGCCCCCACGCGTCTCCGCGTCACGCCCTGTGATTCGGCGTCAGTTGTCGTACTCCTCCAGCGGCGGGCAGGAGCAGACGAGGTTGCGGTCACCGAACGCGCCGTCGATCCGGCGCACCGGAGGCCAGTACTTGTCGGCAGCCGAGACCCCGGCCGGGAAGACGGCCACCTCGCGGCTGTAGGCGTGCTCCCACTCCCCGCCCAGCGCGGCCGCGGTGTGCGGGGCGTTGCCCAGCGGGTTGTCGTCCGCACTCCACTCGCCCGAGGCGACCTTCTCGATCTCGCCGCGAATGGCGATCATCGTGTCGCAGAACCGGTCCAGCTCAGCAAGGTCCTCGCTCTCGGTCGGCTCGATCATGAGCGTGCCCGCGACGGGGAACGACATGGTCGGCGAGTGGAAGCCGTAGTCGATGAGGCGCTTGGCGACGTCGTCGATGCTGACGCCGGTCGCCTTCGAGATGGGCCGCAGATCCACGATGCACTCGTGCGCGACCAGTCCCGCCGGGCCGTTGTACAGGATCGGGTAGTGCGGCTCCAGCCGCTTGGCGATGTAGTTGGCCGCGAGGACGGCGACCTGCGTCGCACGCTTCAGCCCCTCGCCACCCATCAGGCGTACGTAGGCCCACGAGATCGGGAGGATGCCGGCCGAGCCCCACGGAGCGGCCGAGATCGGTCCGACACCGGTCTCCGGACCGGCGGCGGGCTGCAGCGGGTGGTTCGGGAGGTACGGCGCCAGGTGCGCGCGCACACCCACGGGACCGACACCGGGACCGCCGCCGCCGTGCGGGATGCAGAAGGTCTTGTGCAGGTTCAGGTGCGAGACGTCGCCGCCGAAGTGTCCCGGCTTGGCGAGGCCCACCAGCGCGTTGAGGTTGGCTCCGTCGACGTACACCTGCCCGCCGGCGTCGTGCACCTCGCCGCAGATGTCGGCGACGTGCTCCTCGAAGACACCGTGCGTGGACGGGTAGGTGATCATGAGCACGGCGAGCTCGTCGCGGTGCTGCGCGATCTTGGCGCGGAGGTCCTCGATGTCGACCTCGCCGTCGTCGGCGGTCTTCACCACGACGACCTTCATCCCGGCCATCACGGCGCTCGCGGCGTTGGTCCCGTGCGCGGAGGACGGGATCAGACAGACAGTGCGGCCCTCGTCGCCATTGGCGCGGTGGTACGCGCGCACGGCCAGCAGCCCCGCGAACTCGCCCTGCGAGCCGGCGTTCGGCTGGATGGACACCGCGTCGTAGCCGGTGACCTCGGCCAGACGCTCCTCCAGCTCACGGATGAGTGTCAGGAAGCCCTCGGCCTGCTCGGCCGGCGCGAAGGGGTGCAGTGCGCCGAACTCGGGCCAGGTGATCGACTCCATCTCGGCGGTCGCGTTCAGCTTCATGGTGCAGGAACCGAGCGGGATCATGCCGCGGTCCAGCGCGTAGTCACGGTCGGCGAGCTTGCGCAGGTAGCGCAGCATCGCGGTCTCGGAACGGTGCTGGTGGAAGACCGGGTGGGTCAGGTACGCGTCGGTGCGCAGCAGCCCCTCGGGCAGTGCGTCGGCGGTCGTGGCGTCCAGCGCCTCGATGTCGCCCTCGGCGCCGAAGGCCGCCCAGACGGCCGCGATCTGGGCGCGGGTCGTGGTCTCGTCGCAGGCGAGCGAGACGAGGTCGCCGTCGACGAGCCGCAGGTTGACCCCACGGTCACGGGCGTCGGCGACGACCGCGGAGGCCTTGCCCGGAACCCGGACGGTGAGCGTGTCGAAGTGGGCACCGGTCACCACGTCGACACCGGCGGCCCGCAGGCCCTCGGCCAGGATGGCGGCGTAGCGGTGGGTGCGCCGGGCGATCGTCCGGAGCCCGTCGGGGCCGTGGTAGACGGCGTACATGCCGGCCATCACGGCGAGCAGCACCTGTGCGGTGCAGATGTTGCTGGTGGCCTTCTCGCGGCGGATGTGCTGCTCGCGGGTCTGCAGGGCCAGCCGGTACGCCTTGTTGCCGTCCGCGTCCACGGAGACACCGACGAGACGGCCCGGGAGGCTGCGCGCGAACTTCTCGCGCACCGCCATGAAGCCGGCGTGCGGTCCGCCGAAGCCCATCGGCACGCCGAAGCGCTGTGTGGTGCCGACGGCGATGTCCGCGCCCAGGTCTCCGGGGGACGTGAGCAGGGTGAGGGCGAGCAGGTCGGCGGCCACCGTGACGATGGCGCCGAGCTCGTGGGCCTGCTCGATGACGGGCTTGATGTCCCGTACGGCTCCGGAGGCGCCCGGGTACTGCAGCAGCACGCCGAAGACGCCGCGCTCGGCGAGCTCGGCCGGGATCCCGTCGGTGAGGTCGGCGACGACGACCTCGACACCGGTCGGCTCGGCACGCGTCTCGATGACGGCGACGGTCTGCGGGAGGGTGTCCGCGTCGACCAGGAAGACGCCGTTCTTGACCTTGCCGACGCGCCGGGCCAGTGCCATGGCCTCGGCCGCGGCGGTGCCCTCGTCGAGCAGCGAGGCGCCGGAGGTGGGCAGCCCGGTGAGCTCGGCGACCATGGTCTGGAAGTTCAGGAGGGCTTCGAGGCGCCCCTGGGAGATCTCGGGCTGGTACGGCGTGTAGGCCGTGTACCAGGCGGGGTTCTCCATCACGTTGCGGAGGATCACCGGCGGGGTGAACGTCCCGTAGTAGCCGAGCCCGATCATCGGGGCCAGGACCTGGTTGCGGTCGGCGAGCAGGCGTAGCTCGGCGAGGACCTCGGCCTCGGTCCGGGCGGCCGGCAGGTTCAGGGCCTCGGCACTCCTGATCACATCGGGCACCGCGGCGGCGGTGAGCTCGACGAGCGAGCCGTAACCGACCTGGGCGAGCATCTTCGCCTGTGCCTCGGCATCGGGACCGATGTGGCGCTGCTCGAACGGGATTCCCTGTTCCAGCTGGGAGAGCGAAGTGCGACGGGGGGTCATGATGGAGGCCTCCTGGTCTGTCACGACCTGCGAGGGGCACCACGGCGCGGGGTGCCCGAACGGCCTCCCCCTCTGTCATCTCAACCTGAGAGCTTCACCGGTGCCCACGGGGCGCACCGGCTTTCACCGTCGGTGAGGATGGGTTCCGGCCCGGCCGTGGCCGTGCGGAACCCGCCCTGCTTTCCAGAGTGACCTCGTCCGTGCGGTACGGGGGCCTGAGAGATTCCGGGGAGGATTTGCTCCTTCGGCGCCCTCCGGTTTTCCTCCGGAGGACTCTCCCGCACGGGGTCAGCAGCCATGGCCAGCCTACCAGCGGGGTATGCGAAGGAGATCTCGAGTGGCCGACGCCACGAATCTGCACTTCTGTAGTGCCTGTGGAGCAGCCACGACCCGTGGGAGGGACCGTGCAGACCGACATCGATCCGCGCAGCCTGATCGGCCGCAAGGCGTTCGACCGCAAGGGCACCAAGATCGGAACCGTGGACGAGGTGTACCTCGACGACGCGACGGGTGTGCCCGAATGGGCGGCCGTGCGTACCGGACTGTTCAGCCGGGACGCCTTCGTCCCGCTGGAGCCCAGCGAATTCGTCGAGGACACGCTGCGCATCCCCTTCGACCGTGCCCTGATCAAGGACGCACCCGACTTCGGGGTCGGCCGCCATCTCTCGCCGGAACAGGAGCTCCAGCTCTACCGGCACTACGGTCTGGACTCGGCGGCACCCGTCGAGAGCGCTGCGGACCGTGACTTCGGCAAGCTGGCCGGCCAGGACGAGTAGTCCACCGGGTTCCGCACGAGCGGCAGCGGATCGGCGGGCTGCAGTTCCGGATCGTCGATACGGAACGTGCGGACCCTGCCGGGCGCCGATTCCGGCTCCTCGAACCGCACCGTCACCCGGCCGACCCCGCTTCCCTGCACCCAGCCGTGCCCGTACGTCTCGTGACGTACGTCGTGCCCGGCCGGCCAGCGCCGTGCGGCAAGCTGCTCCGGGCTCTCGTGCGCGGGTTCCTCGCTCTCCGGCCCTCCGTCGTCCGCGTCGGCGTGCGCGCCCGGCGCCGCGACGTCCGGGAGCTCGGCGGCCATCCGCTCACCGGCTGCCTGGGCGAACAGATCCTCCTGGGTGAAGTCGGCGAGGCCGGTGACGCCGACGCCGAGCAGGCGCACGCCCCCGGTCGTGTCCACCGCCTCCAGGAGCCGCGCAGCGGCCTCTCTCACGACCGAGGGGTCGTCCGTGGGCCCGCGGAGCGTCTCCGAACGGGTGAGCGTCGAGAAGTCGTAGCGCCGCACCTTCAGCACCACCGTGCGTCCTGACCGTCCGGCGGCCCTCAGCCGGTGGACGCAGCGGTCGGCCAGTCGCTCCACCTCGGTCCGCACCCGGACCCGGTCGTGGAGATCCGTGTCGAAGGTGTCCTCGACGGAGACCGATTTGGCATCGCGCTCGGCGACCACCGGCCGGTCGTCGTGCCCGGACGCCATGCGGTGCAGGGAGGCGCCGTGCGCCTTGCCCAGCAGCCTTACGAGCTCCGCCTCGCCCGCCTCGGCGAGGTCGTTGACCGTGGTCATCCCGGCGCGGCGGAGATGGTCAGCGGTGGCGGGGCCCACGCCGGGCAGGGTGCGCACCGGCATGGGTGCGAGCAGCGCGCGCTCCGTGCCCGGCTCTATCAGCAGGATCCCGTTGGGTTTGGCCTCCTCGGAGGCGATCTTCGCCAGCATCTTGGAGCCCGCGAGGCCGACCGAGCCGCTGAGCCCCGTGACCGCCTCGATCGCCGCGCGCAGCTGCTCGCCGATCTCCATGGCCGAGGCCGTGTCGTCCGCGGTCCCGCCCGCCTCCAGGTCGACGAAGGCCTCGTCGAGGCTGAGCGGCTCCACCAGGGGCGAGAGGCGGCCCAGCAGCTCCATGACCTGGTCGCTCACGGTCCGGTAGAGCGTGAAGCGCGGCACCAGGTAGGCCGCGTTCGGCGCCAGCCTTCTGGCCTGCGCCATCGGCATCGCCGAATGCACCCCGAACCGACGTGCCTCGTAGGAGGCGGTGGCGACGACTCCACGAGGGCCGAGTCCGCCCACCACGACCGGCTTGCCCCGCAGGCTCGGCTTCGCCGCCTGCTCCGCGGACGCGTAGAAGGCATCCATGTCCAGATGCAGGATGGTGGGCGCGGCTCTCACATCAATCGATGGTGCCCTACGGCACTGACAGTCGCCCTGTCACAGGGGCCGGCGCACCCCGGTTTCCCGGGGCGCGGCCGCCCTCCCACCCGGTCAGCCCGCCCGGTTGCGGCGGCGGGCCAGCTCGTCGGTGGGGTTGTTCCCGATCAGCGTCTCGCCCGTGTCCACCCGCTCGCCGTGCAGCTGCGAGAGCGCGGCGTCCACGTCCCGCCACACCACCCCTACGGCGATGCCGAAGACCCCCTGGCCCCCTTGGAGCAGTTCGACGACCTCCGCGGGCGAGGAGCACTCGTACACGGTCGCTCCGTCACTCATCAGCGTCATGCGCTCGAGATCCTGGAAGCCGCGGGCCCGCAGATGCTGCACGGTGGTGCGGATGTTCTGAAGGGCGACCCCGGTATCGAGGAAACGCTTCACGATCTTCAGCAGGACGACGTCCCGGAAGCTGTAGAGCCGCTGTGTGCCCGACCCGTAGGCCGGGCGGACGCTCGGCTCCACCAGGCCCGTGCGGGCCCAGTAGTCGAGCTGCCGGTAGGTGATCCCCGCCGCCGCGCATGCCGTCGGCCCTCGGTAACCGATCTCGTCGGCCGATTTCACGCCGTCCCCCGCCACCGCATCCGGCGCAGCCGGTTGCCTGATGGTGTGGCCGGCTGTACTCCCCTGCTGCGGATACGGCCCACCCACTGCCGTACCGTCGCCGCTGCTTCTCACGCCGACCTCCGTCCTTGACCTGCCCACTCGAAGGTAGGCAGTCACCCGGGGTGCGTCAACGATCGCCACACTCGGCACGCCGAGTGATAATCACCCTGAGGGTGGTTTCCCGTGACTCACGACCGGGAAAGGCTTCTCGGATGCGCTGGCGGGGTCCCCTTGGGACGTCACTGGCTGTTCGTACCGAAGTCCTCCGGCGAGATCTGGTCGAGGAACTCGCGGAACTTCTCCACCTCGTCCTCCTGCTCGTCGGGAATCGCGATTCCCGCATCGTCGAGCACCCCGTCACTGCCGTAGATCGGCGTGCCGGTGCGCAGGGCGAGCGCTATGGCATCGGAAGGCCGCGCGCTCACTTCGACTCCACTGGCGAAGACCAGCTCCGCGTAGAAGACCCCTTCGCGCAGATCCGTGATCCGGACCTCGGTGAGCTCCTGGCCCACGGCCTCGAGCACATCCTTGAAGAGATCATGGGTCAGCGGCCTGGCAGGAGCCATGCCCTGCTGGGCGAAGGCGATCGCGGTCGCCTCACCAGGACCGATCCAAATGGGGAGGTACCGGTCGCCTCCCACTTCACGCAGGAGCACGATCGGTTGGTTGGAGGGCATTTCCACCCGGACACCCACAACGTCGAGCTCGTTCACACAGCAACCCTAGGACGTGCTCGGCAGGTTTGGGTAGTCGGGCCCCACCTCGATCAGTGGAGACGGATCCGCAGAGCGCTCTGGACGAGGGCCGAGTGCAGCCGTACGGACAGCTCTGCAAGCTCCTTCGCGGTGGCCTCCGCATGTGCTCTGGTCTGCGGATTCCGGTGTCGGCGCAGGGGCGCGACGACCTGCTCGATCAGCCCGGCCTCCCGGTCGGCGGCCCCTCGCATCGCACGCAGATGACGCGGTTCGAGACCGAATCGCCCCAGATCCGCCACAAGCCTGGCGATGGTGACCGTCGCGGCGTCGTAGCCGCCCTCCGGCGACGGCGCGACCAGACCGTACGACTCCCAGGCATCGAGGTCGCTCTCGGTCACCTCCGCGGCCGCGAGGAGCTCGGCACGGCCGATGCGGGCAGCGGTGGCCCGGCCTGGTGCGCCGCTCCAGCCGTGGTCGGCCGTGTCCGGCTCACCGCCCGGAGCCGGCAGGGTCACCTGCTCGCCCCGGGCGAGAGCGTCCAGGTGCTCCCGGATGACCCTCAGCGGAAGATAGTGGTCCCGCTGCATCCGGAGGACCTGAGCCAGCCGCTCGACGTCGTCCGGACGGAACTTCCGGTAACCGGAAGGGGTCCGCTGCGGTTCTACGAGCCCCTCGGCCTCCAGGAATCGGATCTTGGAGATGGTGACTTCGGGAAACTCGTCCCGCAGTTGCAGGAGCACCGTGCCGATGCTCATCGGGCGGTCGTCGGCGGTGGCGGTGCCGTGTCCGGCACCGCCCGTCGGTGTTCTCAGCATGGACCTTCCTGGGGGTTCCCCCGACCGAGTCGGGGGCCGGGTCAGATGCCGCGCTGGCTTGCGTAGAAGACCAGCCGGTACTTGCCGATCTGCACTTCGTCGCCGTTGGACAGCGCGACGGAGTCGATGCGCTCACGATTGACGTAGGTGCCGTTGAGGCTGCCCACATCCCCCACGGTGAAGCTGCCGTCGGTGCCCCGGCGGAACTCCACGTGCCGACGCGAAACCGTCACGTCGTCGAGGAAGATGTCGCTCTGCGGGTGGCGGCCGGCCGTGGTCAGCTCGCTGTCCAGAAGGAAGCGGCTGCCCGAGTTCGGCCCCCGTCGCACCACCAGGAGCGCCGAGCCGAGCGGCAGGGCGTCCACGGCCGCCTGGGCCTCGGGCGACAGCGACGGCACCGACGTCTGTCCGGTCGCCTCCGCCTCGTAGGCCTCGAGGCCCGAGATGGAGATGGTCGACGTCGTCTCCGAGGCCCGCTCGGGAACACCGCCCCGCAGCGGCGCACCGCAGTTGGAACAGAACCGGCTCGCCTCGGCGTTGCGGTGCCCGCACCTCGTACAGACCGGCATGGACGAAGCCTCCTGCCTCGGGGCGAACCCTCCACCCGTACTTGAGGTTGACGGTTCTCCGAAACCTATGCGGCCGGGACCGGCAGGGTCAACAGACGACGCGCCGGAACCGCCCGAATTGTCACCCCCCACACCGGCCACCTGATCGCGGAAGAGCGGGCGCTCGCCGCCCTGCTCCTCCGTCTGGCCATGGCGCGGTGCGCGATGGCGTGCGGCTTCATCGCGAGCGCTCTTGCCGAACAACTTCCCAAACAACTTCACGGGCGATTCCCCTTGACCGAAACAGACCCGCCCGTGGGGCAGGACGAACCCTGAATGAACACACCTGCCGACCCGGACACCTTCACAACGTCCGTATCCACTCGACAGTTTCCACCACGCACCACCATTACGATGCGGCGACCCCCCGCAACCTCCTGCCCGAGTCCCCCGGCACACATACGTCCCGGGTTCACTGGGTCGACGACCGAGAGTAGTCAGGCCGCTCCGCCGGTCGCAAGGCGTCGATGACGATGTCGTCGGACCGCGACACGTGCACGGTGGCCTGCTCCTTCTCCAGCGTCTGCACCACACCGCCGGGGATGTTCAGCGCCGGTTCCAGATCCTGCGGCTTGCCGATGACCGTGAAGACGTACGGAGCGGTGATCTTGTGGCCGTCGACCTTCACGGCCCCTCCGTCGCCGGAGAAGTACGTATTGGCCACCACGCGCACACCGTTGACTTCGATGGCCTCGGCACCGGCCGCCCGGAGCTCCTGGAGGGCGTCGAGCAGCATGTCGGCCTGCACCGCGTCGGCGGGGTCGTTGATCGAGAGGGTGATACCGGGGCCGTGCACCGCCACCGTACCCGCGAGGATACCGAGTTGGCGCTCCTTCTCGACCGTCTGCTTCCGCGCCTCTTCCGCCTGGTCGGAGCTGTTCTCCAGCTCCGTGCGCTGGTCGACGAGGCGCTGCTTCTCGTCCTCCAGCCGCTGCGTACGGTCGTCCACCTCGTCGAGGATGCGGACCAGGTCCTCCTGACGGGCGCCGCGCAACGCGCTGTTGTCGCTGTTCGACCGCACCTGGATGGCAAGCCCCAGACCGAGGACGAACAGCAGTACCGCGACGATGAGTTGGGCCCGGGTGACCCGGGGCGGCCAGATTCCCGCGATCAGCCGCTGGCGACCGGTCAGCTCCTCGGGAGCAGGCTTGGCCTGCCCTCCGGGCTCGTGGTGCTCCTCGTTGAATGCGCCGTCACTCATCGGCGTCACGCCCGGAAGACGTGCCGGCGGATCGCGGCCGCGTTGGAGAAGATCCGGATGCCGAGGACGACGACCACGCCGGTGGAGAGCTGCGCGCCGACGCCCAGCTTGTCGCCCAGGAAGACGATCAGTGCGGCCACGACCACGTTCGAGAGGAACGAGACCACGAAGACCTTGTCCACGAAGATCCCGTCGAGCATGGCCCGCAGACCACCGAAGACGGCGTCGAGAGCGGCAACCACCGCGATCGGGAGGTAGGGCTCGACCACCGCCGGCACTTCGGGCCGGACCAACAGTCCGACCACGACTCCCACGACGAGGCCCAGTACGGCGATCACGATGTGCCCTTCCCTGTGTCTGCCGCACCACTGCCGGTGTCTGCGGCCTTGTAAGGCTCTGCTGTCCGTACGATCAGGCTCGGCGCGGCCGGAAGGCTCACCTTGTCCTGGACGGAGATGCTGGTCCGGATGTCGAAGGTGTCCTTGAGCGCCTGCAGGTACTGGCCGTCGGCACTGTCCTGGAAGGCGGCGCCGAGCTTCTTCCCGTCCCCCACCGCGAGCACCGTGTACGGCGGCACGAGCGGCTTGTTGTCGACCAGTATGGCGTCGCCCGCGGCGCGGATCGCCGACAGGGCCGTCAGACGCTGTCCGTTGATGGCGATCGCCTCGGCGCCGGACTGCCACAGGCCGTTGACGACCCGCTGCATGTCCCGGTCGCGGACCCGCCCCGTGTCGGAGAATCCGCTGCTTTCGCGCGGTCCGCCACCGCCTTGGTCGGTGTCCTTCGCGTCGTCGACGACAAGCTTCACCCCGGGACCCTGCACCGGTGTCGCCCCGGAGAGCAGGGCCACCAGTTCGGTCTGGTCACCACCGTGCTCCTCCAGCGCCTTGCGCTGGCGCCTGCCCACGTCGTCGCGGATCTCCTCCACCTGTGCTTCGAGGGTGTCGGCCGCGGACGTCTCCCCGTCGATCCGGTCGATGAGCTCCTCGCGCTCCTTGGCCAGGACCGGCGCGGCGACCCGCGCCTGCGCGGCACCGAGCGTCACGACGAGCGCCGCCAGCACGAGGCACGCCGCGAAGCCGAGCTTCGCCTTGACGGTCCGGGGCATCCCCGTACGCCCGTCCGCCTTGCGACGGGCCGATGCCTCGGCATATCCGTCGTCCAGGCTGTGGTCCATCACATTGGTCAGCAGCGACATGGACGCGTCGGGGCGCGGCGGCGGGGAGGTGGTACTCCGATCGGGGGGGTGCTGCGACATGCCGCACATCGTCGCATGTCGCGGCGGCTACCGCCGAATGGCCCCACCGTTGCGTGGGCAGCGGCCTGGCGGATCCCTCAGCCGCACCGTGAGGGCCGGGCAGGGACCGGAGGCCGGGGCGGCGCCTGTCGCCCGACCCGGCCTCCGGTCACCTCACTGACCTGCGCTGTCGACGATCGCGGACCATTCGTCCAGGAGCGCCTGGGCAGAGGCGTCGTCCGGCCCCTCCGCCCACAGATGGGTGACGGCTTCGGCCCGGTCCGGCAGCACCATCACCCAGCGCCCGTCCGCCTCGACCACGCGCACACCATCCGTCGTGTCGACGTTGCGGTCCCCCGCGGCCTCCACCACCCGGCGCATCACCAGTCCCTTGACAGCCCACGGGGTCGCCAGATCGCGCCGCAGCACATGGGCGCGCGGGATCCGTGCGTCGATCTGGCTGAGCGTGAGCTGCGTCCTGGCCACCAGTCCGATGAGGCGCACGAACGCGGCGGAGCCGTCGAACACGCTGCTGAATTCGGGAACGATGAAGCCGCCACGGCCGTCTCCACCGAAGATGGTGCCTTCTTCGCGCCCCACCCGGGTCAGGTCGTCGGGCGAGGTCGTCGTCCACTCCACCTGGGTGCCGTGGTACGCGGCGACCTGTTCGGCCACACGGGTCGTGGTCACGGGCAGCGCCACCCTGCCGCTACGGCGCTCCGCGGCCACGAGGTCGAGCATGACCAGCAGGGCCCGGTCGTCCTCCACGATCCTGCCCCGCTCGTCGACCAGCGAGAGCCGTTCGCCGACCGGGTCGAACCGGACGCCGAACGCGGCCCTCGCCGAGGAGACGATCTCCCCGAGCCGCACCAGCCCGGACCGCCGGGTCTCGGCCGACTCGGTCGGCCTGGACTCGTCCAGGCCGGGGTTGATGGTCAGCGCATCCACACCGAGCCGTCCCAACAGGCTGGGCAGCACCAGCCCCGCGCTGCCGTTGGACGCGTCGACGACCACCTTGAGTCCGGCGTCGGAGATCCCCGCAGTGTCCACGTTGCGCAGGAGGGATCCCGTGTACGAGTCGAACACACTGGACGGGAAGTGCAGGTCACCGATCTCACCGGGGAACGCCCGTCGGTACTCCTGCCGGGCGTACACCCGGTCCAGCTTTCGCTGACGGGCCTGGGAGAGGTCCGCTCCCCGCTCGTCGAAGAACATGATGTCGACGGAGTCGGGCACACCCGGCGAGGTACGGATCATGATGCCGCCGGCGCTGCCGCGTGCGGTCTGCTGGCGGGCCACGGGCAGCGGGACGTTCTCGAGGTCCCGGACGTCGATGGCACTGGCCTGAAGGGCCGAGATGACCGCGCGTTTCAGCGCCCGGGCGCCACGGGAGTGGTCACGTGCGGTGGTGACCGTGGAGCCCTTCTTGAGCGTCGTCGCATACGCTCCGGCGAGCCTCACCGCCAGCTCCGGCGTGATCTCGACGTTCAGGATTCCCGAAACGCCCCGCGCGCCGAAGAGGTGGGCCTGTCCACGCGACTCCCAGATCACCGAGGTGTTGACGAACGCGCCGGCCTCGATCGTCTTGAACGGGTAGACGCGGACGTTGCCCTGGATGATCGATTCCTCGCCGACCAGGCACTCGTCGCCGATGACCGCGCCGTCCTCGATCCGGGCGGCACGCATGATGTCGGTGTTCTTGCCGATCACGCAGCCGCGCAGATTGCTGTGATCACCGATGTACACGTTGTCGTGCACCACGGCCTTGTGGAGGAAGGCGCCGCTCTTCACGACGACGTTCGATCCGATGACCGTGTGCTCGCGGATCTCCACCCCGGCCTCGACCTTGGCGTAGTCCCCGATGTACAAGGGCCCCCGCAGTACCGCGTCGGGGTGCACATCGGCGCCTTCGGCCACCCACACGCCCGGGGAGATCTCGAAGCCGTCGATCTCGACGTCAACCTTGCGTTCGAGTACGTCCGCCTGGGCCTTCACGTAGCTCTCGTGCGTGCCGACGTCCTCCCAGTAGCCCTCGGCGACATAGCCGTAGATGGGCTTGCCTTCCTTCATGAGCTGCGGGAAGACATCACCGGACCAGTCGACGGAGACATCGGCCTCGACGTAGTTGAAGACCTCGGGCTCCATGACATAGATGCCCGTGTTGACGGTGTCCGAGAAGACCTGGCCCCAGGTCGGCTTCTCCAGGAAGCGCTCGACCTGGCCCGCTTCGTCCACGATGGTGATACCGAATTCAAGGGGATTCGGCACGCGGGTGAGACAGACCGTGACCAGTCCGCCCTTTTCCTTGTGGAAGGCGATGAGGTCGGTGAGGTCGAAGTCGGTCAGCGCGTCGCCGGAAATCACGAGGAAGGTGTCGTCCTTCAACGCCTCTTCGGCATTCTTCACACTGCCCGCGGTACCGAGCGGTTTCTCCTCGTTTGCGTAGCTGAGCTCCATCCCGAGCTCTTCGCCGTCTCCGAAGTAGTTCTTCACGAGCGAGGCAAGGAATTGGACGGTCACGACCGTCTCATTGAGCCCGTGCCGTTTGAGCAGGCGAAGCACATGCTCCATGATCGGCCGATTGGCTACGGGCAGGAGCGGCTTGGGCATGCTTGAGGTCATGGGGCGAAGGCGAGTGCCTTCACCACCTGCCATCACGACGGCCTTCATGTCGGAAACGTCCTCCTTGAAGAGACGACGGTCTAGCCGACTTCGCCCGTCGGGGCAGCATCTGTGTCATCAGCCGCGGGCCGGCCACGTTGCGCGGCACCGCTTCAACGAGCTCAATCGGCTACTGCATCCGCCTTGACCAGCCGGCGGACCTGAACCACATAGAGGATCCCTGCCCACCAGTAGAGCGTTGTACCCCATCCTGCGAACGCCCATCCGAAAACAGTGGCCAGCCATGCCAGCCAACCACTTCCGTCACTGAGCAGCAACAAGGGAAATGCGTACATCAGGTTGAACGTCGCCGCCTTCCCCAGGAAGTTCACCTGAGGTGGCGGATAGCCGTGACGGCGCAGGATTCCCACCATCACGAGAAGCATCAGTTCCCGGGCCAGGAGTGCGGCGGTGAGCCACAGCGGAAGGATCTCCCGCCAGGTCAGCCCGACAAGCGTGGACAGAATGTAGAGACGGTCGGCAGCCGGGTCAAGCAGCCGTCCGAGGCTGCTGATCTGGTTCCAGCGACGCGCGAGCTTACCGTCGAGGTAGTCACTCACACCGCTGAACATCAGCACCAGCAGCGCCCAGCCGTCGCTCTTGGGGCCGCCGAACTCGGGGCGGAGAATCAGCCACAGGAAGACGGGTACGCCAACGAGGCGAGCCATGCTGAGGATGTTGGGGATGGTGAGTACCCGGTCCGTCTGAACGCGAGTCTCCTGAACCTCCACCCGGGGGCCTCCTGTGAAGAACGTGCCAATGATGCCCCCTGACCCTACCCTCAGCCACGGCCGGCTCGTGCACAGGGGTGTCAGAAGCCTCGGCGGAACGCAGAAAAGCCCCGTGCCACAAGGGCACGGGGCTTAACTATTCAAAAGGAGTTCGGCGGCGTCCTACTCTCCCACAGGGTCCCCCCTGCAGTACCATCGGCGCTGAAAGGCTTAGCTTCCGGGTTCGGAATGTAACCGGGCGTTTCCCTAACGCAATGACCACCGAAACACTATGAAATTAACCAACACCGGAAATAAACACGGCCGTTCGTTATTTCAGAACTAACACAGTGGACGCGAGCAACTGAGGACAAGCCCTCGGCCTATTAGTACCAGTCAGCTCCACCCGTTACCGGGCTTCCACATCTGGCCTATCAACCCAGTCGTCTACTGGGAGCCTTAACCCTTCAAGAGGGTGGGAATACTCATCTCGAAGCAGGCTTCCCGCTTAGATGCTTTCAGCGGTTATCCTTTCCGAACGTAGCCAACCAGCCATGCCCTTGGCAGGACAACTGGCACACCAGAGGTTCGTCCGTCCCGGTCCTCTCGTACTAGGGACAGCCCTTCTCAATATTCCTACGCGCACAGCGGATAGGGACCGAACTGTCTCACGACGTTCTAAACCCAGCTCGCGTACCGCTTTAATGGGCGAACAGCCCAACCCTTGGGACCGACTCCAGCCCCAGGATGCGACGAGCCGACATCGAGGTGCCAAACCATCCCGTCGATATGGACTCTTGGGGAAGATCAGCCTGTTATCCCCGGGGTACCTTTTATCCGTTGAGCGACAGCGCTTCCACAAGCCACTGCCGGATCACTAGTCCCGACTTTCGTCCCTGCTCGACCCGTCGGTCTCACAGTCAAGCTCCCTTGTGCACTTACACTCAACACCTGATTGCCAACCAGGCTGAGGGAACCTTTGGGCGCCTCCGTTACTCTTTAGGAGGCAACCGCCCCAGTTAAACTACCCATCAGACACTGTCCCTGATCCGGATCACGGACCCAGGTTAGACATCCAGCACGACCAGAGTGGTATTTCAACGACGACTCCACAACCACTGGCGTGGCCGCTTCAAAGTCTCCCACCTATCCTACACAAGCCGAACCGAACACCAATATCAAACTATAGTAAAGGTCCCGGGGTCTTTCCGTCCTGCTGCGCGAAACGAGCATCTTTACTCGTAGTGCAATTTCACCGGGCCTATGGTTGAGACAGTCGAGAAGTCGTTACGCCATTCGTGCAGGTCGGAACTTACCCGACAAGGAATTTCGCTACCTTAGGATGGTTATAGTTACCACCGCCGTTTACTGGCGCTTAAGTTCTCAGCTTCGCCGACCCGAAAGTCAGCTAACCGGTCCCCTTAACGTTCCAGCACCGGGCAGGCGTCAGTCCGTATACATCGCCTTACGGCTTCGCACGGACCTGTGTTTTTAGTAAACAGTCGCTTCTCGCTGGTCTCTGCGGCCACCCCCAGCTCAGGAAGCAAGTTCCCTCACCAGTGATGGCCCCCCTTCTCCCGAAGTTACGGGGGCATTTTGCCGAGTTCCTTAACCATAGTTCACCCGAACGCCTCGGTATTCTCTACCTGACCACCTGAGTCGGTTTAGGGTACGGGCCGCCATGAAACTCGCTAGAGGCTTTTCTCGACAGCATAGGATCATCCACTTCACCACAATCGGCTCGGCATCAGGTCTCAGCCTTAATGTGTGACGGATTTACCTACCACACGGCCTACACCCTTACCCCGGGACTACCACCGCCCGGGCTGGACTACCTTCCTGCGTCACCCCATCGCTTACCTAGTACAAGTCTGGTTCGTCGGCTCCACCACTACCCTCAACTCCGAAGAGATCGGGCCGGCTTCACGGACTTAGCATCGCCTGATTCAGTATTGGGCGTTTCAAAGCGGGTACCGGAATATCAACCGGTTGTCCATCGACTACGCCTGTCGGCCTCGCCTTAGGTCCCGACTTACCCTGGGCAGATCAGCTTGACCCAGGAACCCTTAGTCAATCGGCGCACACGTTTCTCACGTGTGTATCGCTACTCATGCCTGCATTCTCACTCGTGAACCGTCCACAACTCGCTTCCGCGGCTGCTTCACCCGGCACACGACGCTCCCCTACCCATCCACACAGGCGTTGGCCCTATATGTGTGAATGACACGACTTCGGCGGTACGCTTGAGCCCCGCTACATTGTCGGCGCGGAATCACTTGACCAGTGAGCTATTACGCACTCTTTCAAGGGTGGCTGCTTCTAAGCCAACCTCCTGGTTGTCTCTGCGACTCCACATCCTTTCCCACTTAGCGTACGCTTAGGGGCCTTAGTCGATGCTCTGGGCTGTTTCCCTCTCGACCATGGAGCTTATCCCCCACAGTCTCACTGCCGTGCTCTCACTTACCGGCATTCGGAGTTTGGCTAAGGTCAGTAACCCGGTAGGGCCCATCGCCTATCCAGTGCTCTACCTCCGGCAAGAAACACACGACGCTGCACCTAAATGCATTTCGGGGAGAACCAGCTATCACGGAGTTTGATTGGCCTTTCACCCCTAACCACAGGTCATCCCCCAGGTTTTCAACCCTGGTGGGTTCGGTCCTCCACGAAGTCTTACCTCCGCTTCAACCTGCCCATGGCTAGATCACTCCGCTTCGGGTCTTGAGCGCGCTACTAAATCGCCCTACTCGGACTCGCTTTCGCTACGGCTTCCCCACACGGGTTAACCTCGCAACACACCGCAAACTCGCAGGCTCATTCTTCAAAAGGCACGCAGTCACGACGCACCGAGCAAGCTCGATGCGCGACGCTCCCACGGCTTGTAGGCACACGGTTTCAGGTACTATTTCACTCCGCTCCCGCGGTACTTTTCACCATTCCCTCACGGTACTATCCGCTATCGGTCACCAGGGAATATTTAGGCTTAACGGGTGGTCCCGCCAGATTCACACGGGATTTCTCGGGCCCCGTGCTACTTGGGTGTCTCTTAAACGAGCCGTTAATGTTTCAGCTACGGGGGTCTTACCCTCTACGCCGGACCTTTCGCATGTCCTTCGCCTACATCAACGGTTTCTGACTCGTCTCACGGCCGGCAGACCATGAAAAAGAGATCCCACAACCCCGCATGCGCAACCCCTGCCGGGTATCACACGCATACGGTTTGGCCTGATCCAGTTTCGCTCGCCACTACTCCCGGAATCACGGTTGTTTTCTCTTCCTGAGGGTACTGAGATGTTTCACTTCCCCTCGTTCCCTCCACACTGCCTATGTGTTCAGCAGCGGGTGACAGCCCATGACGACTGCCGGGTTTCCCCATTCGGAAACCCCCGGATCAAAGCTTGGTTGACAGCTCCCCGGGGACTATCGTGGCCTCCCACGTCCTTCATCGGTTCCTGGTGCCAAGGCATCCACCGTGCGCCCTTAAAAACTTGGCCACAGATGCTCGCGTCCACTGTGCAGTTCTCAAACAACGACCAGCCACCCATCACCCCACCCTTACCGGATGAGTTCACTGGGGCCGGCAACCGAAGGACGACCATGACGGCCGTACCTTCAGATACCCAACAGCGTGCCCGACCCGACCGATCACCCTCACGTTCCACGCCGAAGCAGTACTAGTGAAAACAACCTGTCGTGCCGAATAGTCAACGTTCCACCCATGAGCTAACCACCGCCGAACATTTGCCGGCGTAGTGGCTCTGGATTCCTTGCGGAATCTAGATGCTCCTTAGAAAGGAGGTGATCCAGCCGCACCTTCCGGTACGGCTACCTTGTTACGACTTCGTCCCAATCGCCAGTCCCACCTTCGACAGCTCCCTCCCACAAGGGGTTGGGCCACCGGCTTCGGGTGTTACCGACTTTCGTGACGTGACGGGCGGTGTGTACAAGGCCCGGGAACGTATTCACCGCAGCAATGCTGATCTGCGATTACTAGCAACTCCGACTTCATGGGGTCGAGTTGCAGACCCCAATCCGAACTGAGACCGGCTTTTTGAGATTCGCTCCGCCTCGCGGCATCGCAGCTCATTGTACCGGCCATTGTAGCACGTGTGCAGCCCAAGACATAAGGGGCATGATGACTTGACGTCGTCCCCACCTTCCTCCGAGTTGACCCCGGCAGTCTCCTGTGAGTCCCCATCACCCCGAAGGGCATGCTGGCAACACAGAACAAGGGTTGCGCTCGTTGCGGGACTTAACCCAACATCTCACGACACGAGCTGACGACAGCCATGCACCACCTGTCACCCGACCACAAGGGGGGCCGTATCTCTACGGCTTTCCGGGCGATGTCAAGCCTTGGTAAGGTTCTTCGCGTTGCGTCGAATTAAGCCACATGCTCCGCTGCTTGTGCGGGCCCCCGTCAATTCCTTTGAGTTTTAGCCTTGCGGCCGTACTCCCCAGGCGGGGAACTTAATGCGTTAGCTGCGGCACCGACGACGTGGAATGTCGCCAACACCTAGTTCCCAACGTTTACGGCGTGGACTACCAGGGTATCTAATCCTGTTCGCTCCCCACGCTTTCGCTCCTCAGCGTCAGTAATGGCCCAGAGATCCGCCTTCGCCACCGGTGTTCCTCCTGATATCTGCGCATTTCACCGCTACACCAGGAATTCCGATCTCCCCTACCACACTCTAGCCTGCCCGTATCGACTGCAGACCCGGGGTTAAGCCCCGGGCTTTCACAACCGACGCAACAAGCCGCCTACGAGCTCTTTACGCCCAATAATTCCGGACAACGCTTGCGCCCTACGTATTACCGCGGCTGCTGGCACGTAGTTAGCCGGCGCTTCTTCTGCAGGTACCGTCACTTTCGCTTCTTCCCTGCTGAAAGAGGTTTACAACCCGAAGGCCTTCATCCCTCACGCGGCGTCGCTGCATCAGGCTTTCGCCCATTGTGCAATATTCCCCACTGCTGCCTCCCGTAGGAGTCTGGGCCGTGTCTCAGTCCCAGTGTGGCCGGTCGCCCTCTCAGGCCGGCTACCCGTCGTCGCCTTGGTAGGCCATTACCCCACCAACTAGCTGATAGGCCGCGGGCTCATCCTTCACCGCCGGAGCTTTTAACCTTCCCCCATGAGAGGGAAAGTATTATCCGGTATTAGACCCCGTTTCCAGGGCTTGTCCCAGAGTGAAGGGCAGATTGCCCACGTGTTACTCACCCGTTCGCCACTAATCCACCCCGAAAGGCTTCATCGTTCGACTTGCATGTGTTAAGCACGCCGCCAGCGTTCGTCCTGAGCCAGGATCAAACTCTCCGTGAATGTTTTCCCGTAATCGGGTAGACACCACGAGAGCGGAACGACCAGGTCGGAATATGACCGGCCGTTCGCTATGTCCTCGCTGTGTGCATTGCCTACCAAGCCCGAAGACTTGTTAGGACTTTCAAAGGAACCTCGAACCTGCCGAAACAGGTCGGGGTATCAACATATCTGGCGTTGACTTTTGGCACGCTGTTGAGTTCTCAAGGAACGGACGCTTCCTTTGTACTCACCCGCAGAACATTTTCTGGGGCTTTCCTCCGGGCGCTTCCCTTCGGTCTTGCGTTTCCGACTCTATCAGACTCTTTCGTGTCCGATTCCCGGTCGAAACGGGTCTCGCATTTCCCGCCTTTGGGGAATTCGCTTTCGCTTTTCCCTTTCCGGCGAGCCAGACACTATCAGGCCTTTCCGTACCCGTTGACCGGGGCCCCGCAGGCATGCGGCTGCCCGATATCGGGTTAGGGTTTGGGCTTGATAGTCGCCGCCGACCCCCGACTCAATGTCGCGTTGGGGCCAGGCAGGAGTACGACAGTACAGGCTGCCGGGAGTCGAGGCAAATCGTTGCCGGTACACCCCTAGGTCCTCGAACCACCAGGACTCGGGCGGAACCGGGACTTCTTATGACTTACGCTGCTGAGCAGTACGCCGTCCTCCGACCAGCCGCGGCGGCGCCATTGAAGCTCCACTCTGGGAGGCTCCCCATGACCACTGTGACGTCCCCTCTTGCCGGACGTGCCATCGGGCTCGCTGCGGTACCCGACCCGGTCTTCTCCGGTGCGATGGTGGGTCCCGGCACCGCCATCGACCCCCTGCGCGAGCCGTCCGAGGCCGTCTCGCCCGTCGACGGGATCGTCGTCTCCCTTCACCCGCACGCCTTCGTGGTCGTGGACAGCGAGGGCCACGGGGTACTGACCCACCTCGGCATCGACACGGTCCAGCTCAACGGCGAGGGCTTCGAGCTGCTCGTGAACAAGGGCGACACCGTCACTCGTGGCCAGGGCATCGTCCGGTGGGACCCGG
Organism: Streptomyces sp. NBC_00236; assembly: GCF_036195045.1. Taxonomy (NCBI): domain Bacteria; kingdom Bacillati; phylum Actinomycetota; class Actinomycetes; order Kitasatosporales; family Streptomycetaceae; genus Streptomyces; species Streptomyces sp. NBC_00236. The sequence goes on from NZ_CP108100.1 coordinate 988,173, forward strand.
TTGCCGTCGAGGCGGCCGGCAAGTCGCCGGTGTGCCCCGTCGTGGCACTGGAGGCGACTGCCGATTCGCTGTCCGAGGTCATCGAGGACGGCGACGTGAAGGTCGGCGACACGCTGTTCGGCTGGCAGTAACGCGTTCGGCGCAGTGACAGCCGACTGGATATCCACCGCGGGGGCTTCGGCCGCCGCACAACCGGAGACGGGTGCAATGCAGACAACGCTGCGAGGCGTAGGCGTGAGCCACGGTGTGGCGATCGGCGAGGTACGGCACATGGGCACAGCAGTGCTCGAACCGCCGGCCAAGCAGATTCCGGCCGAGGAGGCCGAGCGCGAGCAGGGGCGGGCCCGGCAGGCTGTGGAGGCCGTGGCGGCCGACCTCATCGCGCGCGGCAACCTGGCCGGGGGCGAGGCCCAGCACGTGCTGGAGGCCCAGGCCATGATGGCCCAGGACCCCGAACTCATGGCCGATGTGGACCGGCGTATCGCCGTCGGCAGTACCGCCGAACGCGGTGTGTACGACGCGTTCGCCTCGTACCGCGCGCTGCTCGCCGGTGCCGGTGAGTACCTGGCCGGCCGCGTCGCCGACCTCGACGACGTGCGCAACCGCATCGTGGCCCGCCTGCTCGGCGTGCCCATGCCGGGTGTGCCGGACAGCGACGAGCCGTACGTGCTGATCGCACGCGATCTGGCTCCGGCCGACACGGCGCTGCTCGACCCCACTCTGGTGCTCGGCTTCGTCACCGAGGAGGGCGGGCCGACCAGCCACAGCGCGATCCTGGCGCGGGCACTCGGTGTGCCCGCGGTCGTTGCGCTCCCCGGTGCCGGCGAACTGGCCGAGGGGACGGTGATCGCCGTGGACGGCAGCACCGGCGAGATCTTCGTCGAGCCGACCGCCGAGAAGCGGGCGGAGCTGGAGAGTTCCGCCGCCGCGCGCAAGGCGGCACTGTCGGCGTCGACCGGTCCCGGCGCGACCTCCGACGGGCACAAGGTGCCGCTGCTCGCCAATGTCGGCGGCCCCGGCGATGTGCCGGCGGCGCTCGAGGCGGGCGCAGAAGGTGTCGGTCTCTTCCGTACCGAGTTCCTCTTCCTGGACGACAGCAAGCAGGCACCGTCCGAGGAGAAGCAGATCGCCGCATACCGTGCGGTGCTGGAGGCCTTCCCCGAGGGCCGGGTCGTGGTGCGGGTGCTGGATGCCGGGGCGGACAAGCCCCTGGACTTCCTGACTCCGGCCGACGAGCCGAATCCGGCGCTCGGCGTGCGCGGGCTGCGCAGCCTGCTGGATCACCCTGACGTGCTGCAGACGCAGCTGACCGCTCTGTCGAAGGCGGCCGAGGGGCTTCCCGTCTACCTCGAGGTCATGGCTCCCATGGTCGCGGACCGTGCGGATGCCAAGGCCTTCGCCGACGCGTGCCGTGCGGCCGGGCTGCAGGCGAAGTTCGGTGCGATGGTCGAGATCCCGTCGGCCGCACTGCGGGCGCGCTCGGTGCTGCAGGAGGTGGAGTTCCTGTCGCTGGGCACCAACGACCTGGCTCAGTACACCTTCGCCGCTGACCGACAGGTGGGTGCGGTGTCCCGGCTTCAGGACCCGTGGCAGCCCGCGCTGCTCGATCTGGTCGCGATGTCCGCCGATGCCGCCAAGGCAGAGGGCAAGAGCTGCGGTGTCTGTGGTGAGGCCGCCTCCGATCCGCTGCTCGCCTGTGTGCTGACCGGTCTGGGTGTGACGTCGCTGTCGATGGGTGCCGCGTCCATTCCCTATGTGCGCAGCACGCTGGCGAAGTACACGCTCGCCCAGTGCGAGCGTGCCGCGTCGGCCGCGCGTGCGGCGGACTCCGCCGAGGAAGCGCGCGTTGCCGCGCAGGCGGTGCTGTCGGGCGAGTAGGACATCACGCAGGCCCTCAGGGTCCTGCGACGTGTGAGAAGGGGCTTCCCGCCACCATGGCGGGGAGCCCCTTCCGGCTGTCAGCGGTGGGCCTCCGGCTCGTCTGCACCGATGTCGAAGCCCGCGCAGTACTCCACTCCGGATTCGGGGGAGACGGGTTCACCGGTGTCGGCGTCGGTGCAGTAGGCGCTGAACACCTCCCCCGCGGTGAGCGGGACGAGGCTGCCCCCGGTGAGGCGCCAGCCATGGACCCGGTCCGCGGCCCCAGGGGTGCTTGTCCGCAGGACGACTCCCCCATGGCTTTCGAGGGCGATGCCGACGGCCAGCACGGTCACGAACTCGGCGCCTTCCGCCGAGTCGAGGTGCGCGGGGCCGGTGGTGTCGCGCTCGGTGTGCAGGGCGGCGAGCAGTTGCTCGTTCTCCGTGGGAGTGCTGCAGACCAGGTGGTGGGTGCCGGGGCCGGCCGCTTCCAGAGTGCGCAGCAGGAGGTGGGACGCGCGGTCGAAGGCGGCGCGGCCGATGTCCTGCCCGCAGTCCGCGCAGTCCCCGAGCCCGGACAGGAGCATCGTGGCGTACTCCCACGTGGCCTGCCGGACCGCCCGGGCGACCAGGAGCGGGATCAGGGTGTCGATGGGTTGTCCGGTGTAGGCGACGGTGGCGCCGCAGGCCGCGACCTCCGCCGTGAACCGGCTGCGCCCGGCCGGGGTGTCGGGTGCGATTCCCGATTCGGCGCAGAACTCCGCGTACTCCTCCGGGTCGAAGAGGGCGACCGTCGTGTGCATGCCCTGTGCGGCGAACGTCCGGAGCAGGCCCTCCACCTGCCGCAGGTAGACGCTGTGGTCGTCGAAGGTGAAGGTGCGATAGCGCCGCATCGCCGCGAAGTCCTGCTCATCGGTCAGGAGGCCGATGGTGGTCGGTGCTTCGCGGCGCAGCGTGCGTCGCATGGTGGTGCCGGTCCGGCCGCGGACGGTTGCCCGGTTGTTCCTGGTCTGCGCCATGATTCCCCCAGTGCGCTGTCGAACATTGCTCACTCAGCGTAATCATGGGCACTGACAGTGGCCGCGGTCAGCGGCGCTTGCGGGCCAGCTCCTCGTAGAAGTGGAGGAGTTCCAGGTTGTCGATCGAGCCGGGATTGACCGCCTTGGCCAGGGCGGTTCCCTGGAGGAGGCGCTTGACCGGAACCTCGATGCGCTTGCCGGTGAGGGTGTGCGGGATGCCGGGGACCTCGATGACCTCGTCCGGGACGTGGCGCGGTGAGAGGTTCTCGCGGATGGTGCGCTTGATGCTGTCGCGGAGGGTGTCGTCGAGTGCTGCGCCTTCGGCGAGGTGCACGAACAGGGGCATCCAGTAGCCGCCGTCGGGCTCCTCCAGCCCGATGACGAGTGACTCGCGGATCTCGGGGAGGCGCTCGACGGCTTCGTAGATGTCCGCGGAGCCCATGCGGACGCCCTGCCGGTTGAGGGTGGAGTCGGAGCGGCCGTGGATGACGACGGATCCGCGGTCGGTGATCGTGATCCAGTCCCCGTGGCGCCATACGCCCGGGTACGTCTCGAAGTAGCTCTCGCGGTAGCGGCTGCCGTCGGGGTCGTTCCAGAAGCGGATCGGCATGGACGGCATGGGCTTCGTGACGACGAGTTCGCCGACCTCTCCGGTCAGGGGTTGGCCCGCGGGGTCCCAGGACTGGAGGTCCGTGCCGAGGCACGCGGCCTGGAGTTCGCCGATGTGGACGGGGAGGGTGGGGACCGCTCCGGCGAAGCAGCTGCAGACGTCGGTGCCGCCGCTGACGGAGGCGATCCACACGTCGTCGGCCACTTCGTCGTGGAGCCAGCGGAATCCGTCGGGCGGGAGCGGGGATCCGGTGGTGGCGACGCACTGGATGCGGGAGAGGTCGAAGTCCCGCCCCGGGTGGATGCCGGCCTTGCGGCAGGCCATGACGTACGCGGCGGAGGTACCGAAGAGGGTGGCGCCCGTCTGTTCGGCGACGCGCCACTGGGCGCTGACGTCCGGGTAGCCGGGGCTTCCGTCGTACAGCACGAGGGTGGTGCCGGTGAGGAGGCCGGAGACGAGGAAGTTCCACATCATCCAGCCGGTGGAGGTGTACCAGAAGAAGCGGTCCTCCGGTCCGAGGTCGCAGTGCAGGCCGATCTGCTTGAAGTGTTCGAGCAGGATGCCGCCCTGGGACTGGACGATGGCCTTGGGGAGGCCGGTGGTTCCGGAGGAGTAGAGGACCCACAGGGGGTGGCCGAAGGGGACCTGTTCGAAGACAGGATCGGTGTCCGCAGCAGTGAGGGCGGACCAGTCGAGGGCGCCTTCGGGCGCCTCGGTGCCGAGCAGCGGGATGTGGACGACGGCGCGCAGGGTGGGCAGTTCGCGGCGCAGTTCGGCGACGGTGTCCGCGCGGTGGTGCTCCTTGCCGCCGTAGCGGTAGCCGTCGACGGTGAACAGGACGACGGGTTCGACCTGCTGGAAGCGGTCGAGGACGCTGCGGGCGCCGAAGTCGGGGGCGCAGGAGGTCCAGACGCCGCCGACGGCCGCGGTGGCGAGGAAGGCGACGACCGCCTGCGGGATGTTGGGGAGGTAGCCGCTGACCCGGTCGCCGGGGGTGACGCCGAGGGTGCGGAGTTCGGCGGCGAGCGCGCCGACCTGGCGGCGCAGCGTGGACCAGGAGACGGGGACCTGGGTGTGGCTCTCGTCGACGTGGAGAAGTGCGGGGGCGTCGGCGCGCAGGGGGTCCTCGGAGGTGCGCAGCGCGTGCTCGGCGTAGTTGAGGGTGGCGCCGGGGAACCATGCGGCGCCGGGCATGGTGCGGTCGCCGATGACGGTCTCGTACGGGGTGGAGAACCGGACGTCGAACCATTCCGCGACGGCCTTCCAGAAGGTGTCGAGCTCGTCGACCGACCAGCGGTGCAGGCTCGCGTAGCCGCCCTCGGCCGGTGCTCCGTGGTGCTCGGCAGCCCAGCTCTGGAAGCGGGTGACGGCCGCGGCCGCGATGCGGTCCGGGCCGGGCTGCCACAGAGGGGCTTCGTGGGCTGCTGAGGTCATGGGGCGGCTCCCTGGCTGTACGGGTACGCGGTGTGTGCGTGTGTCGCGCGCACGGGCTGGGGTGTGCGCGTGAGGCGGCTCCACGGACGATGCCATGTGATCGTCTTTCGCACCAGGGTTGCCCGGCCACGGCCGTGCCACCCGATATGTGGTGCGGCCACACTCCGTCCCCGGCCGTCCGCGCCGGCCACGGGTGAACGGAAGTTGAACAGAACCCGTTGCCGGATCAGCGGATGGCAGGGTGAGCTGCATGGACGGTCGTGACCTGGTGCGCTCGGTGAAGTTGGTCGGTTCGAAGCAGGGGCTGCGTACGGTGCGCTCGGCGTGGCGGCGGGCCCGGGCGGATGCGCGGGCGTCGCCTGCGCGCGGTCCGGAACGGGCGCGGGTGCCGGGAGCCGTGGTGGGGGCGGAGCCCGGGGCGGGCGGCGGTGTGGTGAGGTTCGCCCGTTCGGAGCTGCGCATCCGTGTGGCGGTGGGCGGAGCGGTCTTCTGGGGGTGGGACGGGGCGGAGCCCGTGCCGTCCTACGCACTGCCGGGGTCCGCGCCCGATGCCGATCCCCGGGCGGTGCTGGAGCCGGACAAGGACGGCGGCTGGCAGGTGGTGTCGGAGCGGCTGACCGTGGTGGTGTCGCGGCACGGTGCGGTGGAGTTGCGGACCCCGGGCGGGGTGGTGCTCAGGCGGGAGCTGCCGCCCCGGTGGTGGGAGCCGGTGGCCGGTGGGCCCGTGCGATGGGTGCAGCGGTCCGAGGTCCCGGCGGACGCGCGGTTCTTCGGGCTGGGCGGGCGGGCCGCGGGCCCACGGCTCCGGGACGGCGTGTACGGGCTGTGGAACACCGATCCGGGCGGACGGTTCGGGCCCGGGGACGATCCGCTGTATCTGACGATGCCGGTGCAGCTGGTGGTCTCGGACGCGGGGACGCATCTGATGTTCCACGACAACTCCTGGGCGGGCCGGGTGGCGCTGCGCGAGGGCGAGGAGGGGGCGGGCTCCGGCCATGACCGGCCGGGTACGTCCGAGGTGCGGGTCGACGGGGGCCCGCTGCGCTGCTGGGTGGTGGTGGGGACGCCGGCCCGGGTGCTCCAGGCGTGGTCGGCGCTGACGGGCGCGCCGGCGGTGCCTCCGTCGTGGGCGCTGGGTCCGCAGCATGCGCGGTGGGGGTTCGGGAGCGAGCGGGAGGTGCGTCGGGTCGTCGCGGGGTACCGGGAGCGGGGGCTGCCGCTGTCGGTGCTCCATCTCGACATCGACCACTTCGACGCGCACCGGGTGTTCACGGTGGACCGCGAGCGGTTCCCCGATCTGCCGGGGCTGGCGAAGGAGTTGCGCGATGACGGGGTGCGGCTGGTGTCGATCGTGGACCCGGCGGTGGCGGCGGTGCCGGGGAACGCGGTCTTCGACACCGGGACCGCGGTGGGGTCTTCGGGCGCGTTCGTCCGGGACGCGCGCGGGCGGACGGTTCGCGGGGAGGTGTGGCCGGGTGAGTGCGTGTATCCGGACTTCACCGATCCGCAGGTGCGCGAGTGGTGGGGCGGCCTGTACGAGGAACGCCTCGCACAGGGGTTCTCCGGTGTCTGGCACGACATGAACGAGCCGGTGTCGTTCGCGGCGTTCGGTGAGCCGACGCTGCCCCGTTCGTCACGGCACTCGCTGGAGGGGCGCGGCGGCGATCACCGGGAGGCCCACAACGTGTACGGCCTCGCGATGGCGCGTGCCGGGTACGAGGGGCTGCTCCGGCTGCGTCCGGACGAGCGGCCGTTCCTGTTCTCACGGTCCGGGTGGGCCGGGATGCAGCGGTACGGGGGCACGTGGTCCGGTGATGTGGCGACCGGGTGGCCGGGGCTGCGGGCCTCGCTGGCGCTGGTGCTGGGTCTCGGGCTGTGCGGGGTGCCGTATTCGGGGCCGGATGTGGGCGGGTTCGACGGTTCGCCGTCGCCCGAGCTGTATCTGCGGTGGTTCCAGCTGGGGGCGTATCTTCCGCTGTTCCGCACGCATGCGGCGATCGACGCGGGGCGGCGGGAGCCGTGGGAGTTCGGGCCGCGGGTGCTCGACGGTGCGCGGGAGGTGCTGGCGGAGCGGGAGCGGCTGCACCCGTACTGGGTGACGCTGGCGCACATGGCCCGGGTGACCGGGGCTCCGTATGTGCGTCCGCTGTGGTGGGCGGCGCCCGGCGACCGGGCGCTGCGGGAGTGCGAGGACGCGTTCCTGCTGGGTGACGCGCTGCTGGTGGCGCCGGTGCTGGAGCCGGGTGTCGAGGAGCGGTCGGTGCGGCTGCCGGCGGGGCGCTGGTACGACACGGTGAGTGGTGCGGTGTACGAGGGGCCGGGGCAGGTGGTGGTCGGCGCGCCGCTGTCGCGGGTGCCGGTGCTGGCGCGGGCCGGTGCGGTGGTTCCGGTGCGGGGTGCGGGCGGCGGGCTCGAACTGGAGGTGTGGGCTCCGGTGGAGGGTGCGGGCGGGGGCGGCTACGTGGTCCGTGACGGGGGTGACGGCTGGGCGCCGGTGGTGGTCGAGCGGTACACGACCCGGCTCGTGGGCGGGCGGGTCGTGGTGGAGCGGGACGGTGAGGAGGGGCTGGTGGACTGTCCGGTCCGGGTACGGGGACTCTGAGCCGCCGGGAGCGCGGTCAGCGGTAGCGGCCGGCGAACCAGGCGCGGACGGCCTCGGTGTGCAGGGGGAAGGCAAGCGCTTCGGGGCTCCGCAGCACTCCGTATCCGGAGGTCTCGTCGGTCGGTACGGACGGCGGGAGCGCGGCGGCCGGCCGTGCGGGGAGCAGCCCGAACAGGAGGAGGTGGCCGTCGGGGGCGCTGAGGGCGTCGGCAAGGCGTACGTCGTCGCGGTCCGCCTCGATGCCGGTCTCCTCACGGAGTTCGCGTACGACCGCGTGTTTCCAGTCCTCGTCGTGGTCGATGAAGCCGCCGGGGAGGGCGGTGCCGCCGAGGCAGGGTTCGATGGTGCGGGTGATGACGACGAGTCCGGTGCGGTCGTCGGCGGTGACGGGCAGCAGGGCTACGGCGACCGGCAGTGGGTTGCGGTAGGCGGTGGCTCCGCAGGCGGTGCAGACGCGGGGCCAGGCACCGGGGTGCGGCAACGCGGTGTACGGCGCTCCGCAACTGCCGCAGTGGGAGTCCTTCACGGGCTTCTCCGTCTTTCTCGTCACGGCCACGCGCGGACTGTATCCGATCACCCGCCCTGGACGGCCGGACTAGTGGACGATGTGCTCATGACAGGTATGGGTTCCGTTCTCCGCGTCCTCGCAGCGACCGCCGCCACGCTGCTCGCCGTCACCGCCGCCGCCCCCTCGGCGCAGGCGAAGCCCGAGCCGAAGGCTCCCGGGGACTTCGTCGCGCTGCGCACGGTCGATCCCACGATCATCCAGGAGATGCGCTACCCCACCGGGCACGACTTCATGGGTGTCCCGGTGGACGGGTACCGCCAGCCGCTGTGCATCCTGACCCGGCCGGCGGCCGAGGCCCTGCACCGGGCCCAGGTCCGGCTGCTGGCCCAGGGGTACTCGCTGAAGGTGTACGACTGCTACCGGCCGCAGCGGGCCGTGGATCACTTCGTGCGGTGGGCGAAGGACCTCGACGACGAGACGATGAAGACCGAGTTCTACCCGCAGGTCGACAAGACCCGTCTGTTCGCGGACGGTTACATCGCCGAGAAGTCCGGACACAGTCGCGGCAGCACGGTGGACCTGACCCTGGTGCGTCTGCCGGCCCTGCCGACCAGGCCGTACCGTCCGGGCGAGAAGCTGGTGCCGTGCTACGCCCCGCAGGCCGAACGCTTTCCGGACAACTCGGTCGACATGGGCACCGGATTCGACTGCTTCGACACGCTCTCGCACACCGACGACCCGCGGATCCAGGGCGTGCAGCGCGCCAACCGCCAGTTCCTCAAGAAGACGCTCACCGACGCCGGATTCGTGAACCTCGCCGAGGAGTGGTGGCACTACACCTTCAAGCCGGAGCTCTTTCCGGACACCTACTTCGACTTCCCGGTGGCCCGCAGGTCCGTCGCCGGCCACTGAGGGGGCGCGTCGGGGAAGCACGTGCGTCGCCCGCCACCGAGGGGCGCGTCGGGAAGGAGAACGAGCGGGCTGCCGGGACCACCCCCGTGGGTTCCGGCCGCCCGCTCTTCTTCTCGGACGCGGATCGGCCGTATCCGGTTGCCGATCCAGCCATTACGGTGCCCGTATGTCACAACAGACGTTCGATTCGTATGAAGAGTTCTGGCCCTATTACGTCGCGATGCACTCCCGGGCCGCGACCCGCTGGGTCCATCTCGCCGGCACCCTGACCGGTCTCGCGATCACCGCCTACGGACTGGCGCGCGGCCGGAAGCGCTACATGGCCGCGCTGCCGCTGATCGGGTACGGGACCGCCTGGCCCGCCCATTTCCTGATCGAGAAGAACAACCCGGCCACGTTCGGTCATCCCGCCTGGTCCCTGCGCGGTGACGCGCAGATGATCGGGATGATGCTGGCCGGCCGCGACCACGAGCTCGCGGAGACCGCTGCCAAGTGGCTCGCCGACAACAGCTGACCGTGGCACACTTCTGACGTTCCGTCAGATCCAGTGCCGGGAGGGGCTTTGCCGCGCAAGCGCATACCTGTGGTGGCCGGGTGGTTCACCGAGGACGGTACGGAGGAGGACTTCCGGCTGCTGGGCACCCGCTGCCCGCTCTGCTCGTCGGTCTTCTTCCCGCCCCAGAAGGGGCTCTGCCGCAATCCGGGCTGTACCGGCGGCGAGCTCGTCGAGGTGCCACTGTCCCGGCGCGGCACGGTCTGGTCGTACACCGACGGCCGCTACCGGCCGCCCGCGCCCTACCTCTCGGATCCGGACGCGCCCTGGAAGCCGTACACGCTGGTGGCGGTGGAGCTGGCGGCCGAGCGGATGGTCGTGCTCGGACAGGCCGCACCCGGCGTCGGCGTGGGGGATCTCGCGGTCGGGATGGCCGTGGAGGCCGTGCCGGGGGTGATGGACTCCGGCCCCGGTGACGACGGCGTGGTGCGGACCACCTGGCACTGGCGGCCGGTCGCCGCCGGCTCCGCGGGGGGTGCGGCATGAGCGGGGACGTGGCCGTCCTCGGGGCCGGGATGCATCCCTGGGGCAAATGGGGCCGCGGCTTCGTGGAGTACGGCACGGTGGCGGCCCGCAGCGCGCTCGCGGACGCGGGCGTCGAGTGGCGGGACGTGCAGTCGGTGGTCGGCGCCGACACCGTGCGGGGCGGTTATCCGGGATACGTGGCCGGGGCGACGTTCGCCCAGGCGCTCGGCTGGCAGGGCGCCCGCGTGACCAGCGTGTACGCGGCCTGCGCGTCGGGCGCCCAGGCGGTGAACACCGCCAGGGCGCAGATCCTGGCCGGCATGGCGGACGTGGTGCTCGTGGTGGGCGCGGACGCGGCGCCCAAGGGGTTCTTCGCACCGGCGGGCGGGGAGCGGCCGGACGATCCGGACTGGCTGAGGTTCCGGGTGCTCGGTGCGACCAATCCCGCGTACTTCGCGCTGTACGCCCGCCGCCGGATGGCGCTGCACGGCGACACTCCGGAGGACTTCGCGCTGGTCAAGGTGAAGAACGCGGCGGCCGGCGCCCTGAACCCGAACGCCCGCTACCGGGCCGCGGTGAGCGCGGAGCAGGTCGCGGCCTCCGCGGTGGTCGCCGATCCGCTGCGGCTGCTGGACATCTGCGCCACCTCCGACGGCGCGGCGGCCCTGGTGCTGTCCAGCATGGACTTCGCCCGGCGCCACGGGACGCCGGACCCGGTCCGCATCCGCGCCGTGTCGACCGTGACGCCCACGTACCCGAAAGCGGTGCTCGACCTGCCGGACATCGCCACGGACTCCGCGGTCGCCGTGGAACCCTCCCCCATGGGTTTCCGGGGATCGATCGCCCGGGCCGCGTACGAGGAGGCGGGCATCGGCCCCGGGGACCTGTCCCTGGCGGAGGTGTACGACCTCTCCACGGCGCTGGAACTGGAGTGGTACGAGGACATCGGACTGTGCGCCCCCGGCGAGGGCGCGGCGCTCGTGCGCTCCGGGGCGACGTCGCTCGGCGGACGCGTCCCGGTGAACCCGAGCGGCGGACTCGCCTCCTTCGGCGAGGCGGTGCCGGCCCAGGCCATCGCGCAGGTCTGCGAGCTGACCTGGCAACTGCGCGGCACGGCGGGGGAACGCCAGGTTCCGGGCGCGCGGGTCGGGATCACGGCGAACCAGGGGCTGTTCGGTCATGGCTCCGCGGTCGTCGCGGTGCGCTGAAATTCCACCTCTGGTAACCAACAGCGTTTGTTGTCAGCCTGCTTGACGACCCATCAAGCACGGTGAACACTCCATTCCCAGCCGATGCCGTCCTCCCACACCGCGGCGGCCGGCTGATCCCACGCTCGTCACGGTCGCCGGGCGGGGCACGGATGCTCCCTGCCCTCGGCCTCCGCAGCCATGGAAGCGCCCGGCGAAACCCGCCGGACAACCACTGGGAGCGCCATGAGCAATGGAGACATCTTCACCGGGGAAGTCCTCGGAACGGCCATCCTGATCCTCTTCGGCGCGGGCGTCTGCGCCGCCGTCACGCTCCACCACTCGAAAGCCAGGGCCGCGGGCTGGGTCGTCATCGCCTTCGGATGGGGCTTCGGGGTACTGGCCGGGGCCTACACGTCCGCCCCGTTGTCGGGCGGCCATCTCAACCCGGCGGTGACCGTCGGCATCGCCGTCGACACCGGCGAGTGGGACAAGGTCCCGCTCTACATCGCGGGTCAGCTGACGGGCGCCGTCATCGGCGCGGTGCTGGCCTGGCTGACGTACTACGCGCAGTTCCGCGCCAACGCCGACAAGGAGACGTCAGGACCCACGCTCGGCATCTTCGCGACCGCTCCGGAGATCCGCAATCCGGTGGCCAACCTCGTCACCGAGATCATCGCCACGGCCGCCCTGGTGCTGCCGATCCTGGCGTTCGGGAAGAACGCGGGCATCGGGATCGGCCCGGTCGCGGGGTCGGAGGCCGGGATCTACGGCTCCGGGATCTCGGTTCTCCTGGTGTCCCTCCTCGTGGTGGGCATCGGGCTCTCGCTCGGCGGCCCCACCGGATACGCCATCAACCCGGCCCGGGACCTCGGCCCCCGGCTGGTGCACACGCTGCTTCCGATACCGAACAAGGGGACGTCCGACTGGAGTTACGCCTGGATACCGGTCGTGGGGCCGATCCTGGGCGGACTGCTGGGCGGTGTCGTGTTCAACGCCGCGTTCTGAGGCCTCGGCCACAAGCACCCGATGGACAAGGGGAGTCATGACGATCAGGTATGTCGCCGCCATCGACCAGGGCACCACCTCCAGCCGTTGCATCATCTTCGACCAGGACGGCGCCGTCGTCGCCGTCGACCAGCGCGAGCACCGGCAGATCTTCCCCCGGCCCGGCTGGGTGGAGCACGACGCCTCCGAGATCTGGACCACCGTGCAGGCCGTCGTCACCGGCGCCCTGGACCGGGCCGGGCTGCGGGCGGACCGGCTCACCGCGCTCGGCATCACCAACCAGCGCGAGACGACGGTGCTGTGGGACCGGGCCACCGGGGTTCCCGTCCACCACGCGATCGTCTGGCAGGACACCCGTACCGCGGCCCTGTGTCACGAACTCGGCGGCGCCGACGGGCAGGACCGGTTCCGCGCCACCACGGGTCTTCCGCTGGCCAGCTACTTCTCCGGCCCCAAGGCGGCCTGGCTGCTGGACCACGTACCCGGGCTGCGCGAACGGGCCGAGCGGGGCGAGATCGCGTTCGGCACGATGGACTCCTGGCTGATCTGGAACCTCACGGGCGGTACGGCGGGCGGCGTCCACGTCACGGACGTGACCAACGCGTCGCGGACCATGCTGATGGACCTGGAGACGCTCCGCTGGGACCCGGCGGTCCTGGCCGCGATGAACATCCCGGAAGCGGTGCTCCCCGAGATCAGGTCGTCGTCCGAGGTGTACGGAACGGCCGTGGGAGCGCTGGCCGGAGTGCCGGTGGCCTCAGCACTCGGCGACCAGCAGGCCGCGGTGTTCGGCCAGGCCTGCTACGACCCGGGTACGGCCAAGAACACGTACGGCACCGGCAGCTTCCTGCTGCTCAACACCGGCAACCGCCCCGTGCCGTCCAAGAACGGGCTGATCACCACCGTCGGCTACCGGATCGGTGACGAGCCGCCCGTCTACTGCCTGGAGGGGTCGATCGCGATCACCGGGGCGCTCGTGCAGTGGTTCCGCGACCAGCTCGGCATCATCGGGAGCGCGGCGGAGATCGAGACCCTCGCCGCGAGCGTGGACGACAACGGCGGGGCGTACATCGTGCCCGCGTTCTCCGGGCTGTTCGCCCCCTACTGGCGTTCCGACGCCCGGGGTGTGATCACCGGCCTGACCGGCTACGTCACCAAAGCACATCTGGCACGGGCCGTCCTGGAGGCGACCAGCTGGCAGACGCGTGAGGTCGTCGACGCGATGTACCAGGACTCCGGGGTGCCGATCACGACGCTCAAGGTGGACGGCGGCATGACGGCCAACCATCTGCTGATGCAGCACCAGGCGGATGTGCTGGGCGTTCCGGTGATCCGCCCGAAGATCTCGGAGACCACCTGCCTGGGCGCGGCGTACGCGGCAGGGCTGGCGACCGGGGTGTGGTCGGGGCTCGACGAGCTCAAGACGCACTGGCAGCGCGATGTGGAGTGGCAGCCGCGAATGGACCCGGAGGACCGCGAGCGCGAGTACGGCAACTGGCGCAAGGCGGTGGAGCGGAGTCTCGGCTGGCAGGAGTAGCGGACGGTCCGCTCCCCCGCCGCCCATGGACGCGCGGCCCGTACCCTCGTCGGCGGGGGTACGTGCCGCGTTCCGCCGGCTCTACGTGGTAACGGGCTCCCGGAGCTTGTCCACCCGGGCCACCGCGTGTTCGACGACGGCCACCAGGACGTCCCGCACGGACGACCGGTCCCGGGCGTCGCACATGAGTACCGGCACCTGTGGATCCAGGTCCAGCGCCGCCTGCACCGTCTCGGTGGGGAACCGGTCGGCGCCCTCGAAGCAGTTGACGGCCACGGCGAACGGGATCTCGCGGCGCTCGAAGTAGTCGACCGCCGCGAAACAGTCCTCCAGCCGGCGGGTGTCCGCGAGCACGACCGCCCCCAGCGCGCCCTGGGCGAGTTCGTCCCAGAGGAACCAGAAGCGGTCCTGTCCGGGGGTTCCGAAGAGGTACAGCACGAGGTCCTCGCGCAGCGTGATCCGCCCGAAGTCCATCGCCACCGTCGTCGTGGTCTTCGCCTCGACACCGTCCAGGTCGTCCACCGGACGTCCCGCCTCGCTCAGCCTCTCCTCCGTACGCAGCGGTCTGATCTCGCTGACCGCCCCCACCAGGGTCGTCTTGCCCACTCCGAAGCCGCCCGCCACCAGGATTTTCAGGGTGACGGGCTCAACGGGCCGCCTGTTGCGGCTAGAGCGCCCGAAGACCATTGATCACCTCGCGAAGAATGTTCACGTCCGGCAGCTCGGCCGGCGGAACGGGACGGGTTACGTGCACCAGCTCGTCCTCCACCAGATCGCCGACCAGGACCCGGACCACCCCGACGGGGAGATCCAGACCGGCGGCGAGCTCGGCGATCGACTGGGGCATCTCACTGCAGAGTTCGACGATCTCCACGTGCTCCGGGGAGAGCATCTGGTCCCTGCCGGGGTCGTCGGCCGCGGGTTCGGGCATGACGATCGCGATCAGGTCGAGGCGGTGACGGGACGCGCTGCTGGTGCGTCCCCTCGTCATCGCGTACGGGCGGACCACCGGCCCCGCGTCGGCGTCGTACCAGCGCGAGGACTGCGGGTCGCCGGGGGTGCGCGAGGTGTCGGCGCTCATCCCGTCCACTCACCCTCCGGAGGACAGACCGGTCGTCCGGGGAGCGTTGGCCAGGTGGGCGCCCACGCGCTTGACCATCAGCGTCATCTCGTACGCCACCTGCCCCACGTCCGAGTCCGAGTCGGCCAGTACGGCGAGGCAGCTGCCGTCACCGGCCGCCGTGACGAACAGGAACGCCTCGTCGAGTTCGACGACGGTCTGCCGGACCCGGCCCGCGTCGAAATGGCGGCCGACACCCTTGGCGAGGCTGTGGAATCCGGAGGCGACGGCCGCCAGGTGTTCGCCGTCCTCCCTGGTCAGGTCCTTCGACGCGCCGGTGGGGAGGCCGTCGCTGGAGAGGACCAGCGCCTTGCGGATGCTGGCGACGCGCTCGACGAGTTCGTCGAGGAGCCAGTTGAGCTCACCCGACCCCTGACGTGCGGAGTTGAGTGCTGCGGCGTTCGGTGCGGTCATGGACCGTCCCCTCCCGGAGTGGTTCCTTGTGCTGTATCACCGGGGCCGGTCACGTCCTCGGCGTTCTGCAGGCGTCCGCGCTGCCAGCCGCGCTGGAGCGAGGCCATGCGGTCGCGTACCTCGTCGGCGTCCCGCTCGATGTCCTCGACGCTCTCCACCCGGTCCGGGCCGGGCACGCCCGAGCCGTCGCGCAGCTGGGGGGCGAGGCTGGCCTGACGGACGCGGCGGGGCAGTCCGCCCACGGTGTCGGCCTCGGGCGACGAGGACGGGACGGCTGAGGTGGACGGCCGGGGCGCGGGCACCGAAGGCGCGGGCCGCGGGGCTTCGGCGGGCCCGGTCGGCGTCCGGAAGCCCGTGGACCGCCGGGGTTCCGCGGAGCGGCGCCGGTCCTCGTGCGGAACGGGGCCGGTGGCCCGGGACCGGGTCGAGGTGTGCGCGGGCTCCGGATCGCCGGTCGTGGGGTGGGAGCGGCCGCTCTCGTCGACGCGGACGCCGCGGTCGGTGACCAGGGTCGGCGGCTTGCGGCGGGGCAGCGGGCGCGTGCCGTCGGGGCGCAGGGCCCGTACACCGTCCGGCTCCGACGCCCGGTCGGCTGCCTGCTGGTGCTGCTCGCGGTCGGATTCGCGCCGGAACTCGCGGGCGCGGAAGATGCCGCCGCGTTCGCTCTCGGTGTCGTCCAGGTCGGAGACGCCGTCGAGTGCGGGGTCGGTGCCCAGGCCTGTGACGGCTTCGAGGAGCGGGTCACGGTCGAAGTCCAGGGAGGCGACCGGTCCTTCGAGCTCGACCGGGCCGTCCAGCAGGGCCGGGTCCATCAGCCCGCTGGGAACCGGTGAGAGGCTGCCCGGCCGTTCCTGCGACCGGGCGGCGGCGAGGCTGCGGTCCGGTGTGTCCGGCCCGCCGTTGTCCCTCTGGCCGCTGCCGGGCCTGCTGCTGGCGATCGCCTTCTCCGACCTGCGGTCGAGACGGAATCCCGTGCCGTGCGAGTCCGGGGCGTCGGTGAGCAGCGCCGCCGGGATGAAGACGACGGCGGTGGTGCCTCCGTACGGGGAGATCTGGAGCGAGACGCGGACGTTCTGCCGCTGGGCCAGCCGACTGACGACGAAGAGGCCGAGCCGGTCGGTGTCGGACAGTTCGAACTCGGGGGTCTCCGCCAGCCGGAGGTTGGCGTCCAGGAGCACTTCGGGGGGCATTCCCAGACCGCGGTCGTGGATTTCGAGGGTGAAGCCGTTGGCGACCTGTTCGCCGTGCACCTGGACCGCGGTGTGCGGGGGCGAGAACACCGTGGCGTTCTCCAGGAGTTCGGCGATGAGGTGGGTGAGGTCGGCGACCGCGGGGCCGCCCACTCCGATCCGCGGGAGGCGGCGGACCTCGATCCGTTCGTAGTCCTCCACCTCGGCGACGGCAGCCCGCACCACGTCCATGAGCTGGATGGGCTTGCGCCACTGCCGGGAGGGCGCGGCTCCGGAGAGGATCACCAGCCCCTCGGCGTGGCGCCGCATCCGGGTGGTGAGGTGGTCGAGGCGGAACAGGTCGGCGAGTTCGTCGGTGTTCTCGGTGCGGCGCTCCATCGTGTCCAGGAGCGTCAGCTGCCGGTGCAGCAGCACCTGGTTGCGGCGGGCGAGGTTGACGAAGACCTCGGAGACGCCGCGCCGCATGTCCGCCTGTTTGACGGCCGCCTCGACCGCGGCGCGCTGGAGCGTGTTGAGCGCCTGCCCGACCTGGCCGATCTCGTCCCGTTCGTAACTGAGGTGCGGGGACTCGGTCTCGACGTCGATGTGCTCGCCGGCGGCGAGGCGGCGCATCACGCTCGGCAGCCGCACGCCGGAGACCTCGTGGGCGTCCTTGCGCAGCCGGGAGAGGTCACGGACGAGCTCGCGGCCTATGCGTACGGACACGAAGACGGAGACGAGCAGGGCCAGGAATCCGAGTACGCCGGCGACGCCCGCCTTGATCAGGACGCCGTAACCGGCGGGCTTTCCCCGGTCCTGGAAGCGGTTGTTCATCTCGGTCGAGTCGTTGGCCAGCCGGTCCAGGACCGGCGGCGCGACCTCCTGCCAGCGGGCGGCGTCCACGGCACGGGAATCGCGGGTGGGACCCTGCGCGATGAGTCTGTTCTCGGCGGTGCGCAGCGGTTCGCTGTCGGGGCCCGACCAGTACTGCTCCACGCGCCGCCGCTCGGACGCGGGCAGGACCTGGAGGTTGATCTCGTACAGCAGTCCCCGGTTGGCCACGAGGTCGGAGATCTGCCGGAGTTCGGCGGCGGTGAACCGCCCTGCCAGGAGTCCGGAGGCGACCAGCGCGTCCTCCCTGGAGAGCATCTCGCGGGCGCGCGACACGCCGGCCAGCGCCCGGACCTGCTTGTCCATGGACACGTTCTCCATCGTGTGGAGTCCGGTCAGGAAGCGGTAGCAGGGGTCGATGAGGCGGTTGTAGTACTCCATCGCTGTGGCCCGGCCGATGGTGCGCCGGTCGACGGAGTCGCGGAGGGCGTCGAGTTCGTCGACCGCTCCGAGGATCGAGCCGAGCTGGGTCTCGGCGTCGGGGCGCAGTGCGTCGCGGATGTCCTTCTGGTGCGCACTCGACGTGACGCGCTCCACGACCCGGTCGGTGACCGCGCGCTGTGTGCGCAGGACCGGAAGGGCGTCGGAGGCCCTCGGGTCGGCAAGGAAGACGAGGGTCTGGCGGCGCTCGTTCTGCACGGCCCTGACGGTGTCCTCCAGCGGGTGGCCGACCTTCTCCACGACGGTGCTCGCACTCAGCAGCTGGCCGGCCTCGCGTCCGGTCAGATAGGTGGCGAAGCCCCAGAGTGCGGTGAGGGAGACGAGCGGCACCAGAAGCAACGCCACGATCTTCCTGCGGATGGACTTTCCGCGAAAGCGCATGGCCTCCCCCAGCTCGGCCCCGCAGGGCGGGGATGGTGTTCCGTCAACAAACGGCGCGAGCCTACTACCGACACACAGACAACTCGAAGGCGTGTCCGGACGATTTTCGGCCGCGTTACTGGGAGTTGACCATGAGTTGTCCCGGTATTCCGGGAGATGAAATTCGCGAATGCGACAGAAGACGCCGATCAGAGCGGCATATTCCTCCCCCCGCCGGTTGGCTGGAATTCTTCGCTCCGCGCCGATCCGGGGGAATCTTCACCGTTCGGCACTCGTCTGTCTGTACGGGGGCAGGAGAGCTGCAGGAGTGCACTGAGGCAGGACGGGACGGTCCGTCCGCGTAGAAAGGGTGCATGCGGGGCAGCAACCCTGAAGTCGGACAGCGGTGGGGAGTTGAAAGTCGTTGGACACGCAGGAGCGTCACGGCGCGGTGGAGGTGCCACCGGCCCGGGCGGCGAAGGAGGCGGGCACCGCGGCTTCGGCGACGCGGGGCGGGCCGGAGGCGCCGCGGCAGCCGCTCTGGGTCGAGGAGCCGGCCACACGCCGCCGGATGCCGGATCCCGTGCGCCGGGCCGCCGTGCGGGCCGTCATCATCACGTCGCTGACCCTGATCCAGGCGATGGTCGCGTTCCTGGCCTCGCTGACCGCCTCGTGGCTGGCCTTCCCGATGGTGCTCAGCAGCGTGGGCAGCACGGTGGTCGCGACCTGGTCGGTGCTGGACGTGTGGGTCACCCGCCAGGTGTGGAATCAGCGCAACGGCGTGGTGTCGGTGCCCAGCAGTTCGGCCCGGCGGCTGCGCCGCGAGCGGCGCAGGGCCAGACGGGCGGCGCGGACCGCCGAGCGGGAAGCGGCACGGATACGACGACGGGACGCGGGCCGCCGTCTCTCCCGGGCCTGACCCGCGCCCGGCTCCTTCAGGCCTGACCCGCGCCCGGCTTCTTCCGTCCGCGGGGCCGGCTCGTGGCAGGCCCCTTCCGTCCGCGGGGCGGTATCGAGGTGCTCTCCCCTACGGGGCTGTGTCGAGGTTCGCCGTGGTGCGGGATTCGCGCTCGGTCCGGGCCGCCGGTACGTCCGGCGTCGGCGCGGACCGCTTGAACATGCGGGTGGCGGTGATCTCTCCGTGCACCGTCTCGGCACCCGGGTCCTGCTGGGGCAGTCCGGGGCGCAGATGCTCCTCGACGCTGATGTACTTCAGTCCGGCCCTCAGGTCGGCGTCATTGCGCAACCTGATCACCAGCGGGAATTCGGCCAGTGCGGTCGTGTCGAAGAGGCCCGTGGTGTAGAGCAGCTGGACGCCCAGCGCATCCGAGACCGCACGCTGGAGCTCCAGCAGATACGTGGCGTTGGCACGGCCGATGGGGTTGTCGAGGAACAGGGTCCCCGCATGGCGGTGCTGGTGCCGGTCGCGGCCCCGGTCGTTGCTGCGCAGGGCGGCCATCGTGCAGTACAGGGCGATGGCGGCCGTGAGCAGCTGGCCGCCGGAGAAGACGTCGCCCATCTGCCCGACCGGCACCCGCTCTGCGCGCAGCACCGCGTCCGGCTTGAGGATCTCGACGGCGATTCCGCGGGGCTCCAGCGCCGCCTGCACGCCGCGCAGCAGCAGGGACATCCCGTCGCGTCGCAGGTCGGAGTTCTTCTTCAGTGCCGCTTTGGTGGCCTCGTCGATGACTTCGCCGAGCCGTTCGGTGAGCGTGGCCTGGTCGGGTTCCTCGAAGCGGATACGGAGGAACTCCTGGCCGGACCACTCGCCCAGGCCCTCCGGGAGCCGGGAGAGCCGCTGAGCGGAGCGGAGCGTGGTCAGCGCGGAGTCCACCAGGCCGCGCAGCCGGTCGACGATGGAGTCGCGGTTGCGCTCCAGCTGGGCCAGTTCGTCGGTGAGGACCCGCAGCCGGGGTGCGAACGCCGTCGCCCACTTCCGGGCGTGCTCGGGCAGGGCCGTGGCCGGGAGTTCGCGGATCTGCTGGCGGGCCGGGGTGCGGACCTGTTCGTAGCGGGTGGCGTTGGCGTGCCGGACGAGTACGTCGCTCGCCTCCCGTACGGCCGCTTCCGCGGTGGAGAGGTCGACGGCGCAGCCACGCAGTGAACGGCGGGCCTCGGCCGCGGACTGCCGGGCCTCCTCCAGGCTGCCGGGGTACGGCTCGGGGGTCTCGGGGTCGTCCTCGGCGCCGTGGTCCCGCAGGAGGTCGCGCAGCAGGGCCGCGGTCTCGTCGAAGCCGCCTGCCGAGTCCTCTGCGGTGCGGTGGGCGTGGAGGAGCTCGGCGTGGGCGGCGCGGGCGGTGTCCAGTGCGGCGGTCGCGGCGGCGAGCTCGCCCGTCGCGGTACGCAGCAGCGCCTGCGCCTGTTCGGCGTCGGCGGGAACCTGATCGCCGGCGAGTTCGGTGTGCAGGCTCTCGCCGTCGGCCGGGGCCAGCCGCTCGGCCTCGCCGCGCAGCCGGCCCAGCTGCTCGCTGGCGGCGGAGGCACGCGTCTCCAGGAGCTGGACCAGGGACTCGGCGCGGGCCGCTGCGGCCTGCCGGGAGGGCCCGTCGGCGCCGTCCGTACCTTCCAGGAGCTGCGCCGCCCGGGTACGGACCTTGTTGGTGAGCCGGTCGAGTTCGGCGAGCGCGGCGCTCTCGTCGCTCTCCGCGCGCGCCTGCTCGGCGCGCAGGTCGGCGCCCACGCCGACCTTCTCGTAGAGCTGGGACGCGGCCCGGTAGGCCTCGCGCAGGGCGGGCAGGGTGTGCCGCGGGGCGCCGGGCTCCGGCTCGGGGAGGTGTTCGGGGGCGCCGGCGATCTCGGCCCGTTCGGCGCGCAGGGCGCGGGAGGTGCGTCGGGCGTCGTCGGCCGCGCGCTGGGCGGCCCTGCGGTCCTCGTCGGCGGCGCGGGCCCGTTCGAGGCAGACGGTGGCACGGGCCTCGGACTCGGCCGCCTCGTCGACCAGTTCGCGCAGCTTCACCTGCCAGCCGGCCCGTTCGCGGAGCCGGAAGGCGAGTCCGGCGAGTGCGTCGGCGGCGCGGCGCGCGCGCTGGGCGGCCTCCTGGCGTTCGTCGCGGACGCGGGCGGTGTCCGCCGCCGCCTCGTCGGCCTCGGCCCGCACCGTACGGGCCTCGGCGAGAGCGGCCTCGGCCGTCGCGGCGGCCGCACGGGCGGTGCGGGCGGCTTCCGCGAGTTCGGTGAGCATGCCGGGCGGGCAGTCCGCACGCCAGGAGCCGATCCGGGCGGCGAGTGAGCGGTCCCCGGTGAGGCGGGCCGCCAGCGTGCGGATGTCCTCGTCGCGGGCCGCGGTCCGGCTCCTGAGCGCCTGTCGTTCCTCGTCGGCGGCGTGCTCGTCGTGCATCGCCGGGTTCGGCGGGACGAGGAAGACCCCGTCGGCGCTCGCGGCGGATCCGGCGGTGGGGTCCGGTACGGGGGCGAGGAGGGCGGCTGCGGTGCCCACGGCCACGGCGGAGCGCGGCAGCAGGGCGGCGGCGCCGAGCACCTCACGGGCACGGGCGTGCGCGTCCGGGTCCGTGATGACGACGCCGTCGACGAGCTCGGGGCGGGCCGCGAGCACGGCAGCGTGATCGGCGGGGTCGACGGCCTGGGCGAGGTAGCGCCAGCCGGGCAGGGCCGGAATGCCGTGTTCGCCGAGGTATTCGACGGTGGCGAGCACATCGGGTCCCGGCGGCAGCAGTCCGCCGTCGCCGAGCGCGCCCAGGATGCGGGAGTCGTCGGCAGCGGCGGTGCGCAGTTCGAACAGGCGTCGCTCGGCTGCGGCCACACCTTGGTCGAGGAGGTCCCGCAGCTCCTCCGCGTTGCGGTCGAACTCGTCTGCGGTGAGGGACTGTCCGGCGGGCCTCGGCGGTGCGGTGGTGGCGGTGCGGGTTCCGTGAGCGGCCGGTTCGGCGCCGTCCGCGGCGGCCCCGGGCTCGCGGTCCTCTTCGTGCTGCTGGTCCTCGGCACCGTCCTGTGCGCCGGGCGGGCTCTGCCGGGGCCGGGGAACGCCTCCGGCGGCCGGCAGGCCCAGGAGGTCGGCGAGGCGGTGCTCTGCGGCGATGGACTCGGCGGCCCTGAGCTCGGCCTCGTAGGCCTGTTCCGCGGCGCGTGCGCCGTCGGCGGCCCGGGCGGCGGCGAGTTCGGCCCGGCTCTCGTCGGCGGCGGCCTGCCGTGCCCGGTCCGCCGCGGCGCCGGCCGCGTCGCGGGCGGTGTCCCAGGCGGCCACCGCGGAGTGCTCGGCGTCGTTCGCGGCGAGCGCGGCGCGGGCCGGGTCCGCGTTGGGCGCGGTGTCATCGAGCCAGCCCGCCCGGACGGCTTCCGCGGTCTCCTGTTCCACCTCGGCGAGGCGCTGGCGCAGATGGCCGGCCTCGCTGCGGGCGCGCTGGGCCTCGGTGGCGGCGGTGGTGGCGTCCCGGTGGGCGGCCTCGCCCGCAGTCTGGAGGCTGTCGGAGCGCTCTTCCTCCTCGTTGGCCACGTTCTCGCCCGCTTCGGCGGCGGTGTGGAGGGCCCGTACGAGATCGGCGGCGGCGGTGGCCCGGGCGGCCAGGGCCGGTGCGGCATCGCGCTCGGCCTCGCGGATGGCCACGGCCACGCGGGCGGAGCGGTCCGCGGCGGCGCGGTGGCGGAGCACGGCCTCGGCTGCCTGCCAGGCGGAGTGCAGGGTACGGGCGTCACCGAGTTCGCGGCGCTGGGAGGCGGCGCTCCTCTCGGCGGCGGTGAGCGCCAGGGAGGCGTGCCGGTAGGCGAGTTCGGCGGCGATCAGCGCGCTGCGGCTGCGGGTCTCCTCGGCACCGGTGACGGTGTGGGCGGCGCCGGTGACCTGCTGGGCGAGCTCCGCGGTCCGGCCGCGCTCCAGACCGGCGCGGGCGGAGAGCCGACGGGCCAGGGTGCGGGTGCGGCGCTCGGCACCGGCGTGGATGTCGCGGGTCCTGGCGCGAGCTTCCGCGGCCTCCACGATCCGGCCGAGCAGATCGACGGAGCCCGCCGTGAAGTCGCGCTCGGCGGTGAGTTCGGCGCGGCGGCCCAGCTTGTTGCCGAAGCCGCTGACGAGGTCGGCGAGTCCGTCGGTGTCGCGGGTGTCGGTGACGGCGCGCAGCAGCAGGTCGGTGAAGTCGGAGTCCTTCTTCACCGCGAAGAGTCCGGCCGCCTCGCCCTCGTCGGCGTTCATCTCGCGCTGGTAGCGGAAGAGTTCGGGGTCCAGGCCCAGCTCGCCGAGGTGCTCGTTCCAGCGGTCGTGGATCTCTTCCCAGTGCACGTCGAGGTGCTGGTAGAACTTGCCCGCCTCGGTGAGTGCGTCGCGGAAGCCCTTCATGGTGCGGCGCCTGCCGCGGGCTCCGGAGACGCCTTCGGCGGGGCGGCCGACCGAGGTGGCCTCGGCGACGGGCAGCGAGTCGAGACTGAGTCCGGGGCCGGGGCGGAAGGAGTACCAGGCCTCGGCGAACTTCCTGGGATCGTTGGATACCTGGCGTCCGCGCCATTCGCTGACCTTGCCGACGACCACGCATTCACCGGTCAGCGTGTGCTGCCATTCCAGCGCGACGTGTCCGCAGTCCTCCGCGAGCAGGAACTTGCGCAGGACACCCGAGCTCGCACCGCCCAGGGTGTTGCGGTGGCCGGGCAGCATGACCGAGAAGATCAGCTTCAGCAGGACGGACTTGCCGCCGCCGTTCTCCAGGAAGAGCACGCCTGCGGGGGCGGGCCGGCGCGGCGGGCCGACCGGCTCCTCCTCGAAGAACTCCGCCTGTGCCGGCGCAGGGTGGGGCACCGGCTCGCCGACGCCGCGCAGGTCGAGCACGGTGTCGGCGTAGCGCGCGCCGGCAGGCCCGATGGAGTAGAGGCGGACCCGGGACAGCTCGTACATGGCGGCGGACTCTCGTCGTTCAGGCAGCGGGAGGGTGACGTCGTTGGCGGGGCCGGTCTGTGGCCGGCCCGGTGGGGTGGACCGGTCAGCTGTGGAACGGCAGGCCGGCGTCGGCCGCCAGCTCCAGGTCGTCGGGGTCGGGCGGCGGGAGCAGCGTGGCCGAGCCGTCGGTGACCGGCACCACGCCCAGTTCCAGGAGCTCGGCCAGGGCGGCGCTTCCCGCCATGTCGCGGACCTGGAGCTGGTAGCGGGCCGTGGTGCGGAAGGCGCCTCCGGCGTCGTCCCCGGTGCGCTGGAGGAAGCCGGAGTCGGTGAGGAAGGCCACCGCCTTGCCGACGATGCCGGTGGTGGATCCGGCCAGCCGCCGTGCGTCCTTCGTCGCTCCGGTGGCGCTGCGCCGGGAGTAGATGCGCCAGCCCGCCTCCAGGCCGGGGGCGTCACTGGCCGGGTCGGTGTTGTCGCCGTGTTCGTCGGCGCGCTCTTCCAGGCGGTGGCACGCCTGACGCACGAAGGCGTCGACGCCGTTGACGGTGATCCGGCCAATGTACGCGTCGTCGGCGAGGTCTTCGGGGCGCGGGAAGGCCATGGCCGCGACGGCGAGGTGCGCGAGGCCGTGGAGGAAACGGTCGGCGGAGTCCGAGGAGGCCCGCCGTGCGTAGTCACCCATGCGCACGGCGAAGACCGAGTCCTCGCCCGCCGTGACGGCCATCCCGGCCCGGGTGGACACCTCCAGCACGACGAGGCCGAGGCCGGTGGCCACGGCGTCGGCGAGCCGGGCGAAGGCGGGCTCCTCCCGGTAGCGGCGGAGCAGTTCGGCGTACTCGGCATCACGGGCGGGCAGCAGCTTCGGCTGGAGCCCGAAGGCGACGAGCCGGGAGGCGTCCGCCGCGTCCGCCGGGGTGACCGCGGCAGGGGCGGCGGGCGCCGCCGGGCGCTCGGCGGGATATCCGGCCGCCGTCCGCTCCGCCGGGTGCGCGGCGGTCGGGTACGCGGCGGTCCGGTGCGCTGCCGGGTCGCTCCACGCGTCGGTGTGCTCTGCGCGGTGGTCGCTCACGACGGTCGCTCCTCGTTGCGGAAGTTCTTCGGTACGGGGTGGCCTGCCCGGGCACGTGCGGCTGGGGCGCCGGCTCTCGCGGGGGCGGTTGTCGTAGAACCGGCTCTCGAAGGGGCGGTTTTCGAAGGGGCGGTTCTCCCGGCGGCGGCCGGGGCGTGACGCGTCCTCATGTCGCCTCCGAGCGGTCGGCCGCCATGCCCACGGCGTCCAGCAGGGCCGTGCCCACGATCAGGTCGGCGCCGCCGAACTCCGGGTCGTCGAGCTGGGTGCCGTCGTCGACGGAGAACAGCAGGCGGCGCTCGCCCTGGCGGTAGGCGGTGCCGACCGGGGGGCTGGCGGCGTGCACCGCGAGCAGGGCGACCAGGTAGGGCAGTTCCGCGTCGCGCCGCCGGGCCTCGGCGAGGAGACCGGAGAGGCGGCGCGGGGCGTCGTGCTCCAGATCGAGCAGTTCCATGGCCGACGCCAGTTGCTCCTCGCTGAACCGGCTGTCGTCCGGCGTCGCGATCAGATCGGGTTCGGGCATCTCGGCGCCCAGGTGTTCCCGTTCGAGCGGCGGGGTGAGCAGCATGTCGACCAGGTCGCCCACCCGCACCGAGGTGGGGGTGCGAAGGCCTGTCCCCCGGGCGAAGAACGCGTCGGTGGCCCGGATCGCCTGCTCGACGGGGAGCGGCAGCAGCGGGGCCAGGAGCTGGCCGTAGAGGTCGAGGCCGGTGCGGGCGGCCGGTGCGGCGAAGGCCTGGCGGTCCTGCTCGGCACGGAACAGCGGTCCGGCCTCCAGGAGGCGGGACTGGAGCTGGGTGTGGCGGCGGATGCAGTCCTTGACGATGTCCACGAGCTCGGCGGCGCGCCTCTTGTGCTCGGGTTCCTCGGCCTCGTCCCGTGCCTTGCGGATGTTGGTGAGGATGGCGTTCTCGTGGCGGTAGCGGTCGGCGACGTGGTCGAGTGCCTCGGCGATCATGTCGGGCACGGCGTTGAGCCAGTCGACCGCGCGGACGTTGCGCCGGGTCGCGTCGAGCGTCTTGCGGAGCGTCTCCGCGTACTGAACGGTCCGGTAGCGGGCCTGCTCGGCAGCGAGCTGGGCGTCGGCGAGGCGGCCCCGGCTGATCAGGACCTCCAGTTTCACCTCGGCGGCGATCTGGGCGCTGGTGACGTCCGTGTCGAGCGCGCCGACCAGGACGTTGACCGCTTCGTCGGTGGCCCGCAGGTAGACGCTGCCGCCGTATCCCGGGACTTCCTCGATCAGCTTGAAGTCGTAGTCCCGGCGGACGTAGACGCCGTCCGGTCCGAAGGTGCCGTAGACCGCCCGGAAGCCGCGGTCCACACTGCCGACGTTGATCAGGTTCTCCAGGACCCAGCGGGCGACCCGTTCGTGCTCGGCGACGGGGCGGCTCGGGGCCTGGGCGGCGACGCGGGGCAGCAGCCTGGCCACTATCTGGTCGTGGTCGGCCCCGGTGTCGAAGTCCATGTTGAGGGTGACGTGGTCGATGGCCGCGAGGGCGACCTCGGCCATCGCGTACACGGTGTACTCACCGGCGAGGTTCGCCTTGCGCACGTCGAGGTCGTGCAGCGGCGCCGTGCAGGCGAGCGCGCGCAGCCGTCGCGAGAGCCCCTCGTCGGCGGCCGGGCCCGGTGCGGGCCGCGGCCCCGCGCTGAGCTGGGGCGCAGCGTTTTCCGTGTAGGCAGGCGAAGTCACGCTGCACAGATTAGGTCCTCGGACTGACAACGGTCGAAACGGCGCAGAAGCGGCCGCTTGCCCCGAGTCGGTCATGCCCCGCCGTGGGAGTCTCCGTGAGCCCGGTCGCCGGTCGTGTCCGGGGCTCCGTACCCCTCGCCGCCCTGCCCACCCCGGGCCCGGCCGTCAGCCGTGCCCGGGGCTCCGTACCCGCCGCCGCCCGGGGTGCGCAGGACCAGTACGTCGCCGGCCTCCAGCTCTGCGGTGTCGCAGCCCTTCAGCGGGGTGCGGCCGCCGTCGGCGCGTTCGACGTGCTGGCTGCCCAGGGCTCCGGGGCCGCCACCCGCCATGCCGTACGGCGGGACTCGGCGGTGCCCGGTGAGCAGGGCCACCGTGACGGGTTCGAGGAAACGGATCCGGCGTTCCACGCCGCATCCGCCGTGCCGGCGGCCCGCTCCCCCGCTTCCCTCGCGCACCCGGAAGCTCTCGAGCAGCACCGGAAAGCGCCATTCGAGGATCTCGGGATCGGTGAGCCGCGAATTGGTCATGTGCGTCTGCACGGCGTCGGTGCCGTCGAAGTCCTCCCCCGCGCCCGAGCCGCTCGCCACGGTCTCGTAGTACTGCACCCGTTCGTTGCCGAACGTGAGGTTGTTCATGGTGCCCGAGCCCTCGGCCTGGACGCCCAGCGCGGCGTACAGCGCTCCCGTGACGGCCTGCGAGGTCTCCACGTTCCCGGCGACCGTGGCCGCGGGGTGGACGGGTGCCAGCATCGAGCCTTCCGGGACCCTGATGTCCAGGGGCGTGAGGCAGCCGCTGTTGAGCGGGATGTCGTCGGCCACCAGGGTCCGGAACACGTACAGCACGGCGGCCATGACCACCGACTTCGGCGCGTTGAAGTTGCCCGGCTGCTGCGGCGAGGTGCCGGTGAAGTCGACGAGCGCGCTGCGGGCCTCCCGGTCCACGGTCACCGTCACCTCGATCACGGCCCCGTTGTCGGTCTCGTACCGGCAGTGGCCGTCGTGCAGCCCGGCGACGATGCGGCGCACGGACTCCTCGGCGTTGTCCTGCACATGGCCCATGTACGCGTCGACGACGTCGGGGCCGAACTGCTCTACCATGCGGCGCAGTTCGGCGATGCCCTTCTCGTTGGCGGCGATCTGGGCGCGCAGGTCGGCGAGGTTGGTGTCCGGGTCGCGGGAGGGGTACGCGGCGGAGCCGAGCAGCTCTCGGGTCGCGGCCTCACGGAAGGTGCCGTCCCGCACCAGGAGCCAGTCGTCGAAGAGCACGCCCTCCTCGTCGACGGTATGGCTGAAGGCCGGCATGGAGCCGGGCGTGATGCCGCCGATCTCGGCGTGGTGACCGCGCGAGGCCACCAGGAACCTCAGCGCGTCAGGAGCGCCGTCCCGCTCGTCGAACACCGGCGTCACGACGGTCACGTCGGGCAGGTGCGTGCCGCCGTGGTACGGATCGTTGATGGCGTACACATCGCCGGGCCGCATCGTGCCGCGGTTCCGGCTCAGCACTTCCTTGATGGACTCCCCCATGGAGCCGAGGTGCACCGGGATGTGCGGTGCGTTGGCGATCAGGTTGCCGTCCGCGTCGAAGAGGGCGCAGGAGAAGTCGAGCCGCTCCTTGATGTTGACGGAGTGGGCGGTGTTCTCCAGGCGCACGCCCATCTGCTCGGCGATGGACATGAAGAGGTTGTTGAAGACCTCCAGCATGACCGGGTCGACCCGGGTGCCGACGGCCTGCTTCGCGGGGCGCGGGCGTGCCCGGGTCAGGATCAGATGGCCGGAGGGCGCGAGCGCGGCCTGCCAGCCGGGGTCGACGACGGTGGTCGCGCCGTCCTCGGCGATGACGGCCGGGCCGGTCACGGTGTCCGTGGTCCGCAGGTCCGCCCGTCGGTGCAGGGCGGCATCCTGCCAGCCGCCTCCGGCGAACATCCGCGCGGCGTCGTGGGGTCGCGGCGCGGTGGCCCCGCTCCGCTCCGGCCCGGACGGCCTCGGCGCCGGATGCTCCCCCGCCGCACCGGTCGCCTCCACGGATGCCGCCTCGACGACCAGCGGCCGGTCCATCGCGAAGCCGTAGCGGGCGCGGTGCTCGTCCGTGAACGCCTCGGTCATGGCTGCCACCGTGTCCAGGTCCACGGAGAGGCTCGCGTCCGTGCCCTCGTACCGCAGGAGCACCCGTGCCCGGGTGCCGATGGCGCGGTCGGGGACGCCGTCGGCGCGCAGTTCGGCCCGGGTGCGGGCGGCCAGCGCGTCACAGACCTGGCCCAGGCGGTCCCGGGCGGAGATGTCGAGCGGTGCCTCCACAGACTGTTCGCGCATCGCGGTCGCGTCGGCCAGCCCGATGCCGTAGGCGGACAGCACACCGGCCAGCGGGGGTACGAGGACCGTGTCGATGCCGAGGGCGTCGGCGACGGCGCAGACGTGCTGGCCGCCGGCGCCGCCGAAGCCGGTGAGGGCGTACCGGGTGATGTCGTGCCCGCGCTGCACGGAGATCCTCTTGACCGCGTTCGCCATGTTGAGCACGGCGATCTCCAGGAATCCGGCGGCGGTCCCGGCAGCCGTACGGCGGGTTCCGGTGGCCCGCGCGACCTCGTCGGCGAGTTCCTCGAAGCGTCTGCGCACGATGTCCGCGTCGAGGGGCAGATCGCCGTCCGGCCCGAAGACGGCGGGGAAGTGGGCCGGCTGGATCCGTCCGAGCATCACCTGCGCATCGGTGACGGTCAGCGGACCGTCCCTGCGGTAGCAGGCCGGGCCCGGCACCGCTCCGGCCGAGTCGGGGCCGACCCGGTAGCGCCGGCCGTCGAAGTGCAGGACCGATCCGCCGCCGGCCGCGACGGTGTGGATGTTCATCATGGGTGCGCGCATCCGCACGCCCGCCACCTCGGTGCCGAGTTCGCGTTCGAACTCGCCCGCGTAGTGCGAGACATCGGTGGAGGTGCCGCCCATGTCGAAGCCGACGACCCGGTCGTATCCGGCCTGCGCGGAGGTGCGGGCCATGCCGACGACGCCACCGGCCGGCCCGGAGAGGACCGCGTCCTTGCCGCGGAAGCGGGCTGCCTCGCGCAGACCGCCGTTGGACTGCATGAACATCAGCCGGATCCCGTCGAGTTCGGCGGCGATCGTGTCGACGTACCGGCGCAGGATCGGTGAGAGGTAGGCGTCGACGACCGTGGTGTCGCCGCGTGGCACCAGTTTGATCAGCGGGCTGACCTCGTGGGAACAGCTGATCTGGGTGAACCCTGCCGCGCGGGCCTCGGCGGCGACCGCCTTCTCGTGGTCCGGGTGGCGGTAGCCGTGCATGAGGACGACGGCGGCGCTGCTCAGTCCGTCGTCGCGTGCCTCCCGCAGCCGCTCCGCCACCGCTGCCCGGTCCAGGGGAACGACGGTCCGCCCCCGGGCGTCGACGCGCTCGGGGACCTCGATCACCTGCTCGTACACGGCCTCCGGAAGCAGGATGTGGCGGTCGAAGAGCCGGGGACGGTTCTGGTAGGCGATGCGCAGGGCGTCGCGGAAGCCTTCGGTGATGACGAGGACGGTGGGTTCCCCGCGCCGCTCCAGCAGGGCGTTGGTGGCGACGGTGGTGCCCATCTTGACGGCGGCGACGCGGTCGGCGGGGACCTTTTCGTCCGGCCCGAGTCCCAGCAGCAGCCGGATCCCCGCGACGGCGGCGTCCCGGTAGCGGTCAGGGTCGTGCGAGAGGAGCTTGCGGGTGACCAGCCGTCCGTCGGGGTCCCGGCCCACCACATCGGTGAACGTGCCGCCCCGGTCGATCCAGAACTCCCAGCGTCCGGTCATTCCTCCATAGTGGCGCGCGGCCCTTCGGGAGGCGCGCAGGACGCGAGGGCGTCCGGTGCGGGGCTCCACGGCGCGGCGCGCCCCCGACGCGCTGCGCTCTCCCGCGGTGTCCCGGTCGTGCGGGCTCCGGCTGCGACTCCGGCCTGGTCAGACCGCCGGTGCGTCCGGCCCGATCCTGCTGCGTACGGCCGACTGGACCTCGGCCTCCTCGGCCGGATCGGCGGCCAGCCTGCGCAGGCGCTCGGCCACCCTGATGTCACCGGTCTCCGCATGGCGTGCGGCGACCTCGCGGGTCGTCTCCTCGCAGTCCCACAGGCATTCGACGGCGAATCCGGTGGCGAAGGAGGGGTCGGTGGCGGCGAGGGCCCGGGCGGCCCTGCCCCGCAGGTGCGAGGAGGACGTCTCGCGGTAGACGTGCCGCAGTACGGGCGCGGCGCAGACGATGCCGAGCCGGCCGGCGCCGTCGACCAGGGTCCACAGGCGGGGCGCGTCCGGTCCTTCGCCCCGTACGGCGTCCCGCAGGGCGCCGAGGACGAGCGGGGCGTCCTGTGCGCCGCCGCGGCAGGCCAGCACGCCGGCCGCCGAGGCACCGAGCGCGTCGGGCCGCAGGGCCCAGCGGCGGGCACGCTCCACGGCCGCCTCGCCGCACATCCGCTCGAAGGCGGCGACGGCCGCTTCGGAGACGGTGGGTGACGCGCTGAGCGTCGCGGCCTCGATCAGGTCGAGGACGACCGGGTCGCGGACCTCGGCGGCGAGGTAGTGCAGCGCGGCGCAGCGGGCTCCGTCGGAACCGCTGCGGGCGGCCTCGACGATCACGGGCCGGTCCTCGGGCCCCGCCACCGCGGAGAGGCAGCGGGCGGCCGGTACGTGCAGGACGCTGCCTCGGTCGAGGCCTTCCTGAGCCCAGTCGAAGACGGCCCGGACGCCCCAGCCGGGGCGCGGACCGCCGGGTCGCATCTGCCGCTGCCAGCGGTCGAAGGAGCCCTGTTCGGAGGCGGCTCTCACCCGTGCGCCCACCGATGGGCGCGGGTCGTCGGCCCAGAGCCGCCAGGGGCGGGGCTCGTAGGCGTCCCGCACGGTGGCGGCGAGCTCGGCACGGCCCTCGGCGTTCTCCGGGAAGCGGGCGAGCACGGGCACGGCGAGGGACCGCAGCCCGGCGTCGTCGTCACGCAGCGCGAGCTCGTCCAGGGCCCAGGCCCAGTTGGAGCCGGTCGCGGCGTAGCGCCGCAGCAGGGCCAGGGCGTCGTCGCGGCCGTACGAGGCGAGGTGGCCGAGGACCGCCAGGGCGAGGCCGGTCCGCGAGTCGTCCGTGTCGAGGTGGTCGTCGGCGTCGCACAGGTGCCGTTCGATCTCCTCGATCCCGCCGTCGAGGTCGAGATACAGGCGCGCGTAGTAGAGGGAGCGGTTCTCCACCTGCCAGTCGTGACGCGGGTCGCTCAGGACGCAGTGGTTGAGAGCCGCCAGGGCCTCGGGGCGTGGTGCGGCGAGTGCGTGGAGCGTGCCGTCGCCGCGGCCCCTCTGCAGCAGGCCGAGCAGAGTGCCGCTCGGCGCTATGAACGGATCAAACATGGGAAAAGCCTCACATCAAGCTGTCGACGCAACCGGGACTGTGCAGTTCCATGTGGACGAAACGCCCCCTAGACCGCGCAGCAACATGATCGGCCGACCGCCGTCTTCTGCCTGGTGCAGACCATCTTCCCTGCCTCTCGTCGGTGGCCCGAATCGGGCCCGCGACGTCATGATGACCCAGCCATTTCGCCACCGCGACCACATTTACGGCGAAGCCCCTTCAACGGGCGCCGAAGAGTTCCAGCAGGTCGGCCTTGCCGAACATGCGCGCCGTGTCCAGTGCGGAGGGTGTTCCGGCCGCCGGATCGGCTCCCGCGTCGAGCAGGGCCCTGACGACCGCGTCCTCGCCCTTGAAGACGGCTCCGGCGAGCGGCGTCTGCCCTCGGTCGTTGGCGCGGTCCGGGTCGGCGCCGCGGCCGGCCAGGGCGACGACCGCCGGGGCGTGCCCGTGGTAGGCCGCGAGCATCAGCAGCGAGTCGCCCCGGTCGTTGGTGAGGTTGGCCGGGACGCCGGCGTCGACGTAGGCCGCGAGGGCGTCGGCGTCGCCGTGGCGCGCCAGGTCGAAGACCTTGGTCGCCAGCTCGACCACCTCGGGATCAGGGGTTTCGCTCATCGGGGGACCGCCTTCCAGTAACCGTTCGCGCTGGTTCCGGCCTGCCGGGGCGCGTGCCGCGTGGGCCGTACGAGTGAATCGACAGGGTACTGCCCGGGGGCGCACATGCCCGGGCCCACCCATGGCAAAAGATCACGTCGAGTGACGACGAGGAGGGACCAGACCCCCGAAACCCCTCCCGACGGCGCCCCCTTGTACGCCAGTCAAGTGAAAAAACAGACTTTTCACCCAATTGCAGCTTTTATCATATAGATACTTCCGGTGAGCTTGGAAGGACTCATGGTGACTGTCCCCCCAACCAGGAGAACCACTCATGATCCTTTCCATGTCAGGCGTCGTCATCCTCGGCATCATCGTCTTCCTGTTCTTCAGGAAGGACGGCCTCAAGGCGTCGCACGCCCTCGTCACCGCCCTGTTCGGCTTCTACCTGGCCGGCACCGCCATCGCACCGAGCATCACCGCGGGCGGGGCGAGCCTCGCCGGCCTCTTGGGCGGGATCAAGTTCTGATCTTCCGCTACCGCTCCCACCCCCTTCAGGAGACCGACGTGGCCCGGCGACCACTCCCCCGCATTCTGAGCAGCGGCAGCGCTTCGATCGCTCGCAGTCGAGAGTTCGCGCGCACGGCCGCCGACAGCGCCACCGACGTGCTCCATCCGCTGATCATGATCACTCGTGGTCTGCGGCTGCTGGCCGGTGCAGGACGGCAGAAGTGGGCCGCGACGCCCAAGGACCGGCGTGGTCCCACGCTGTTCCTCGTCGCGGCCTGCGTACTCGTGGTCGCGCTCATCCCGTACGGGCCGCTGCTGGCCCTCGTTGCGGTGATGGGCGCCGCCGCGTGGAAGGGACGGGAACGCACCCCCGTCAAGACCGGCCCGGACGAGGCGGAGACGGGGCGTCTGCAGGCTCTGTACGAGGCCCTCGTGCCGTACTTCTCGACGGCCGACGACCCCAGTCCGCTGTTCACCCACGGCGGCGACTGGGACAAGGTCTTCAGCGGGTACGAGTTCGACGGAGACGGCCGGGTCAGCAGTCTCCGGGTGACCTACCCCGCCTACTTCACCGACAGCGAGGCCGCCTCCCGCGCCCGGATCGAACAGCTGCTGCACGCCAAGTCGGGCCGCGGCCGGGAGTACCTCTTCAGCTGGGACGAGGAGGGCAACCAGCTCCTCATGAACGTGCTCGACGCCCTGCCCACCACCCTCACCGCCCAGCGCTTCGTCACCGCCCCCGGCGAGACGGTCCTCGGGTTCACCGACGACGACGCGGTACAGCGCACCGTGCCGGTGAGCGACGGCGACGAGACGCGCGACGCGCCCGGTGTCGTCTGGCGGACCGGCGCACGCTCCACCGAACCGCATCTGCTGATCGCCGGACAGCCCGGCAGCGGCACCACCACACTCCTGCGCTCCATCGCTCTCCAGGCACTCCAGCAGGGCGACATCCTGATCGTCGAAGGCAGCGGCACCGGCGAGTACGCGTGCTTCACCGGCCGCGAGGGCGTCCTGGCCGTCGAATGCGGACTGGCCGGGGCGCTGTCCACCCTGGAATGGGCGGCCAGCGAGACGGAGCGCCGGCTGATCGAGGCCAACCGGGCCCGGCAGTCCGGTCAGGCCGCGCCCGAGGACATCAGGCGCCCGCTCTGGATCCTGCTGGACCGGCCGAGCGTGCTCGGCCACCTCGCCGCCGCGGACGGCGGCCCCGATCCGCAGGAGCTCCTCCAGGTGCCCCTGCGCCACGGCAGGGCCGCCAACGTCACCGTCGTGATGACCGAGCAGTTCGACAGCCTGGACGGCCTGAGCGACACCGTCCGGACCCACACCAGGGCCCGGGTCGTGCTCGGCCACTGCTCGCCCGGCCAGATCGAGTCCGTCCTCGGCCTGGAGCCGCACACCACCCCCACTCCGGATGTCCCGCCCGGCCGTGGGTACGCACGGCTCGGCACCGGCCAGGTGCTGCGCATCCAGGTGCCCGCCACTCCCGACCCGTACGACGACGCGACGAGCGAGGCGCAGCGCCAGGCGGTGCTCGACCTGCTTCCCGAGCGGCGCACCGCCGTCGAGGCGAGCAGGCCCGAACCCGTGATGGCGGACACCGTGACGGCGTCCGTCGCCGTCGAGGGCCTGGCGCTCAGCGACTGACCCGGCCATGACGAGGGGCCCGCGGATCGACTGATCCGCGGGCCCCTCGTCCTGTGACGCGGCAGCTCAGGCGACGAACGTCCGGGGCGCCTCCGCCCCCGCGCCCGCCCCCGAACCGACCAGCTGGGCGGCGGCGGCGAGCCGCTGGGCCGCCTCGTCCGCGACCGGGCCGCCGACCGTGAACGGCAGCCGTACATAGCCCTCGAAGGCCCCGTCGACCCCGAACCGGGGCCCGGACGGCACCCGCACCCCGACCCGCTCCCCGGCCACCGCGAGCCGCGATCCGGAGAGCCCGCCGGTGCGCACCCAGAGGGTCAGCCCGCCACGCGGCACGGCGAACTCCCAGTCCGGCAGCTCCCGGCGCACCGCCGCGACCAGCGCGTCACGGTTGTCCCGCGCCTGCTGCCGGCGGATCTGCACGGCCTCTTCCCAGCCGCCGGTCCGCATCAGCCAGTTGACGGCGAGCTGTTCGAGGACCGGGGTCCCCATGTCGGCGTAGGCGCGGGCGGCCACCAGGCTGCGGATCACGTCGGGAGCCGCACGGACCCAGCCGATACGCATGCCCGCCCAGAAGGCCTTGCTGGCCGATCCGACGGTGAGGACGGTGCTGCCGGCGGGGTCGAAGGCGCAGACCCGGCGCGGCATGTCCACGTCGTCGTCCAGATACAGCTCGTGCATCGTCTCGTCGACCACCAGGACCGTGCCGGCCGAACGCGCGGCGTCCACCAGCGCGCGCCGGCGGGCCTCGTCGGCCAGGGCGCCGGTGGGGTTGTGGAAGTCCGCGACGACGTACGCGAGCCGGGGCGCCGCGTCCCTCAGCACCTGGCGCCACCGGTTCATGTCCCAGCCGCCGAGCCCCTCCTCCATGGCCACCGGCACGAGGCGGGCACCCGCCTCCCGCATCAGCTGGAGGATGTTGGCGTAGCTCGGGGACTCCACCGCGATCCGTTCGCCGCGGCCGGCGAAGAGGTGGCAGATCGCGTCGATCGCGCCCATCGCCCCGGTCGTGACCATGATCTGTTCGGGCATCGTCGGGATGCCGCTCGCGGTGTACCGGTCGGCGATCATCTGCCGCAGCGCGGGAAGACCGGCCGGGTAGTCGCCGTGGGTGTGTGCGTAGGGAGCCAGCTCCTCCAGGGCGCCCTGGACGGCCCGGGTGAGCCATGGCTCGGGGGCGGGCAGCGAGGCGCAGCCCAGGTCGATCATCGATCCGAGCGCCTCGGGCGGCAGCGGTTCCAGTCCGCGGGCGGGCAGCGGGTTGCCCGCGGGGACCGCCGTCCAGCTGCCGGCCCCGCGCCGGGACTCCAGGAAGCCCTCGGCCCGCAGTGCCTCGTAGGCCGCGGCGACCGTCGTACGGCTGACGGAGAGGGCCAGCGCGAGTTCGCGCTCGGCGGGGAGGCGGGCGGCGACCGGGACCCGGCCCTCGAGGACGAGCAGCCGGATGCCGTCGGCCAGTGCACGGTAGGCGGGCGGCCTGCGGGTGCCGGGGCCTGCGGGCCGGGGCTGCTGGGCGTGGAGCTGCCGGGCGAGCTGTGCCGCGCCGACGGCCGAAGTCCACTGCGCCATGAGAATCAGTCCACCTTCCTCGGATTGGCCATAGTTGGCAGCCAATCCCCTGCCACAGAGTGACATGCAGCAGTCCACCACCACCACACCAGGGGGCACCACTTGTCCATCACCGCCGTTCCGCGCGGGGCTCACCTCACCCGACGGCTGATCCAGCTCTACGCGGGCCTGGCGCTGTACGGGGCGAGCTCGGCCCTGCTGGTCGTCGCCGGACTCGGCCTGGAGCCCTGGGGCGTCCTGCACCAGGGACTCGCCGAGCGCACCGGGATCAGCATCGGAGTCGTCTCGATCATCATCGGGGCGATCGTGCTGCTCCTCTGGATCCCGCTCCGCCAGCGTCCCGGCCTGGGCACCGTCTCGAACGTCTTCGCCGTCGGTCTCGCGATGGACGGCACGCTCGCCCTCGTCCCCGAGGTGCACGGGCTCGTGGCGCAGGCCGGGGTGATGGTGGCGGGGATCGTCCTCAACGGTGTGGCGACAGGGCTCTACATCGCTGCCCGGTTCGGTCCCGGGCCGCGCGACGGGCTGATGACCGGGCTGCACCAGCGGACCGGCCGCTCGATCCGGCTCGTCCGTACGGCGATCGAGGTCGCGGTCGTGGTCACCGGGTTCCTGCTCGGCGGCTCCCTCGGCGCGGGCACGGTCCTGTACGCCCTGGCCATCGGCCCGCTCGCCCAGTTCTTCCTGCGCTTCTTCACGATCACGGACAACGGTGGCACCACGGTCGCCGACCGGACATCCGGGCAGGCCATACTGCCGCAGTGACTTCCGTACGCCACCCCTATCTGGACCACCCCGCCCCTCTCGCTTTCGCCCACCGGGGCGGGGCGGCGGACGGGATCGAGAACACGGCGGCCGCGTTCCGCCGGGCCGCCGACGCCGGGTACCGGTACTTCGAGACCGATGTGCACGCCTCGGCGGACGGCCGGCTGGTCGCCTTCCACGACCCCACCCTGGACCGCCTCACCGATTCCCGGGGACGGATAGCGGAGCTGCCGTGGAGCGAGATACGGCGGGCCCGGGTGGCCGGGCAGGAGCCGCTGCCGCTGTTCGAGGAACTGCTGGAGGCGTTCCCCGAGGCCCGCTGGAACGTGGACATCAAGGCCGGGCCGGCCCTCGTGCCGCTCGTGGATCTGATCCGCCGGACGGACTCCTGGGACCGGGTGTGCGTCGGGTCCTTCTCCGAGGCCCGGGTGGCCAGGGCGCACCGGCTCGCGGGCCCGCGGCTCGCCACGTCCTACGGCGTGCGGGGCGTCCTGGGGCTGCGGCTGCGCTCGTACGGAATCCCGGCGGCCCTGCGCGCCGGTGCGGTCTGCGCACAGGTTCCGGAGAGCCAGGGCGGCGTCCGGGTCGTCGACCGGCGCTTCGTACGGGAGGCGCACGCGCGCGGACTCCAGGTGCACGTGTGGACGGTCAACGAACCGGAGCGGATGACCGCGCTCCTGGACCTCGGAGTGGATGGCATCATGACCGATCACATCGAGACGCTGCGTACGGTGCTGAGCGAGCGGGGGGCCTGGGCCTGACGCGGGCCGGCGACGTCTTCACGGGGAGAGACGAGGGGTGCGCATGAGCGCCGAGACCGCGGACACCGCCGAGCCGGCGGACGGGACGGCCGGGCCGGACGGCCCCGACGAGCGGCGCCGCCAGCAGCGTGGCTGGTACTTCTACGACTTCGCCTGCTCCGTCTACTCGACGAGCGTCGTCACCGTCTTCCTCGGCCCGTATCTGACGTCCGTCGCCAAGGCCGCCGCCGACACCGACGGCTACGTCCATCCGCTGGGCATCCCGGTCCGCGCCGGATCACTGTTCGCCTACACGATCTCGGCCTCCCTCGTGCTCGCGGTGATCCTGATGCCGATGGCGGCCGCCGCGGCCGACCGTACGGGCCGCAAGAAGCCGCTGCTCGCAGCCGCGGCGTACACGGGCGCGACCGCGACGGCTGCGATGTTCTTCCTGGACGGCGACCGCTATCTGCTCGGCGCCTTCCTGCTCATCGTGGCGAACGCCTCGATCTCCGTGTCGATGGTGCTCTACAACGCCTATCTGCCACAGATCGCGGAGCCCGACGAACGGGACGCGGTCTCCTCACGCGGCTGGGCGTTCGGCTATACGTCCGGGGCACTGGTCCTCGTCCTCAACCTGGTCCTCTACACGGGGCACGACTCCTTCGGTCTCTCCGAGTCGGACGCCGTGCGGATCTGTCTGGCCTCGGCCGGTGTGTGGTGGGGTGCCTTCACCGTCATTCCGCTGCGCCGGCTCCGGGACCGGAGCACGAAGGGGGCCGGCGCCGAGCCGGTCGGATCCGGCTGGCGGCAGTTGCGGGCGACCCTGCGCGACATGCGCCGCCACCCGCTGACGCTCTCGTTCCTGCTGGCGTACCTCGTCTACAACGACGGTGTGCAGACCGTCATCTCCCAGGCGTCCGTGTACGGCTCCGAGGAACTGGGCCTGAGCCAGACGACGCTGATCACGGCCGTCCTGCTGGTCCAGGTGCTGGCGGTCGCCGGGGCGCTCGGCATGGGACGCATGGCCCGGGTGTACGGGGCGAAGCACACGATTCTCGCGTCTCTCGTGGTCTGGACGCTGATCCTCGTCGCCGGCTACTTCCTGCCCGCCGGTTCGCCGGTCTTCTTCTACGCGCTGGCCGCGGCGATCGGCCTGGTCCTCGGCGGCAGCCAGGCGCTCTCCCGGTCCCTCTACTCGCATCTGGTGCCGCGCGGCAAGGAGGCGGAGTACTTCTCCGCGTACGAGATGAGCGACCGCGGGCTGAGCTGGCTGGGGCCACTGGTGTTCGGGCTCGCGTACCAGCTGACCGGCAGTTATCGGGATGCGATCATGTCGTTGGTGGTCTTCTTCGTGGTCGGTTCCGTGCTGCTCGCGAGGGTGCCGGTACGGCAGGCCGTGGCGGCTGCCGGTAACCCTGTTCCCGAACGGATTTAGACGTTGAAGTGAAAGGCCGGTAGTGTACGCCTTTGGCCTGCCCGGAGGACCGTTACTGCGAGTGGAAGAATCCAAACCGTTGGGTGACAACTTCCGCCAGATGTGACAAACCGGGCATTGGCGGGTACTTCAACACTCGCAAACCTGAAAAAGCAGCGGCACGACGGGCGACGCATGACCGGCAACGGGAATCTTTGCCGCCGACCGGACGTTGACCGGATGACGACGACAGCGACATTTGTCCTGTGGGCGACAAGCCCGGGAGGCACGATTCATGAGTGAGCGAGCTCTCCGCGGCACGCGACTCGTGGTTACCAGCTACGAGACGGACCGCGGCATCGATCTGGCCCCGCGCCAGGCGGTGGAGTACGCATGCCAGAACGGACATCGATTTGAGATGCCGTTCTCGGTAGAGGCGGAAATTCCGCCGGAGTGGGAGTGCAAGGCGTGTGGCGCCCAGGCACTCCTGGTGGACGGGGATGGCCCCGAGGAGAAGAAGGGCAAGCCTGCGCGTACGCACTGGGACATGCTCATGGAGCGGCGCACACGCGAGGAGCTCGAAGAGGTGCTGGCCGAGAGGCTGGCGGTTCTGCGCTCCGGCGCCATGAATATCGCCGTGCATCCGCGGGACAGCAGGAAGTCTGCT
This sequence comes from Streptomyces sp. NBC_00236, assembly GCF_036195045.1. NCBI lineage: Bacteria > Bacillati > Actinomycetota > Actinomycetes > Kitasatosporales > Streptomycetaceae > Streptomyces > Streptomyces sp. NBC_00236. The sequence goes on from NZ_CP108100.1 coordinate 1,028,104, forward strand.
TGACCGCGTAGCACGCATCGAGACAGAGCCGCGGGCCGCGACACCTTGTGTGTCGCGGCCCGCGGCTCTTTGCGTGGGCCTTGGGCGTCCGGCCGTACCGGGGCAGCCCGGCGGACCTGGCTCGGGCCCGTTCGCTCGCCGTCAGAGATGTCCTCGATCGCCGGACGGGCTTGACACCCACGGCCCAACGGCCGTGGGCGCCGTTACGGCGTCAGCGGCGGGCGCGGGGTGTCGTCGGGACGGGAGGGGTCCTCCCGGATCACCTCGCCCTGGACGACCTTTCCGTCCGGGCGGTGCATACGGGCCTGCTGGAAGGCGTCCGAGAGGCTGCCGGGACCGGCCGCCCTCATCCGCCGTTCCAGTGAGCGCTCCGCGTACCTGCTGAGCGCCGACCGGACCGGCGGCACCAGAAGCAGCAGGCCGGCCACGTCCGAGATCATCCCCGGAATCATGATCAGGAGCCCGGCCAGCATCAGGAAGCCGTTGCCCCGGGTGCTCGCGGGGGCGGGTGACGAACCGCCGGCCCCCGGCTGTCCCGGCATCTGCTGGAGCGTCTCGGTGAGGTTGCGGAAGGCTCGGCGGCCGGCCCGCTTCATCACCACGGCCCCGAGGACGACCCCCGCGGCCAGGAGCAGCAGCACGGTGAACCCGCCCGCCACGTCCGCCACCACGGTGAGCAGCCAGATCTCCAGCACCGCCCAGGCGGCGATGGCGAGAGGTACGAAGGTCCGGGCGCGCGAGCGCTTGCGGGCGGTCGGGGGCGGTGTGCCGGTCGTCATGTCACCAGTGTGCCTGGGCCGGCGTCCGGACGGGGTAAGCGGGGTGACGGAGGCCGCCCGGATCCGGGGTCAGGGGTTCTTGCGGCCGAGGGCCCGGTTCGTACGCGTGGTGACACCCCAGGCGGTCACGCGCCAGAGCGCCTCGACCAGGATGTCGCGGCTCATCTTGGAGTCACCGACCTCCCGGTCCACGAAGGTGATCGGGACCTCGACGACGTGGAAGCCGGCCTCGATCGCGCGGCGGGCCAGGTCGACCTGGAAGCAGTAGCCCTGCGAGGCGACCTCGTCCAGTCCGATGCCCTGCAGCGTCTCGGTACGGAACGCCCGGTAGCCGCCGGTGACGTCGCGCGTCTGCAGCCCGAGCATCAGCCGGGAGTACGTGCTGCCACCGCGGGAGATCATCTCGCGGGACTTGGGCCAGTTGACGACCCGGCCGCCGGGGACCCACCGGGAGCCGAGTACCAGGTCCGCGCCCTTGAGCGCGGTGAGCAGGCGCGGCAGTTCCTCGGGCTGGTGGGAGCCGTCGGCGTCCATCTCGACGAGAACGCCGTAGTCGTGGTCCATGCCCCAGCGGAAACCGGCGAGGTAGGCGGCGCCGAGCCCCTCCTTGCCCTTGCGGTGCAGCACGTGGACCTGGTCGTCGGTCGCGGCGATCTCATCGGCGAGCTTGCCGGTGCCGTCCGGACTGTTGTCGTCGGCGACCAGGATGTCAGCCTCCGGCACGGCGGCGCGCACCCGGCTGACGATCGGCTTGATGTTCTCGGCCTCGTTGTAGGTCGGAATGATCACCAATGCTCTGCCGAGCGGGCCGTATCGCCTCTGACCGCCGTCGTTCACTTACTGCCCCTTAAGTCCGTACGCAGATGCACACCATATCGAGCGCGGCACGTGCACAGACCGACCCGGTCGGGTGGCGTGGGGAACGGCGGCGGACAGAAGCACGGAAGTGCGGACAGAACTGCGGATCGGGGCCCGGCGCCCTTCGGGCCGACCTGGGACCCGCCGGCTGCGGGTCGACCTAGAGCCGTTGTCTACTGAACGTCCGGGCCCCACCCGGGTCGCACCCTCCGCCCGGCTGAAACCTTCCCTCGCCCCCGAGGCGCGGGCGCTGAACCTGGCTGTCAGTGGTGGTGCGCCGGTGCGGCACACCACCCCATGACCCAGCGGCGTTCGACGACTGCGTGGAGGTTTAACCGGTCGGACGTCCTGTGGTGGACCTGGCCGAACCTACCGGCCAGTGGGCGCATTCTGTCAATAGTTGCCTGACCTGCATCGTTTACCGAACTTGCCTGGTCAGTCCCGAAGATCCCCAGGTCGTGGCAGAACGAGGGCACCTTCGACCGGCGGTACGAAATGTCCGCACGTCACTCGTTCGGTCGTACGTAGACAGTTTGTCCGAAGACGACGGTGCGCAGGCAGACCGGGAGCTCGCCACCGGGGCTGAGGTCGGGCAGCCCGGGCGTTCCCGACCTGGGATCCGTCGACCAGCGCGCCACCCGGTCGTCCGGGGCCTGGACCACCAGTTCCTCGGTGCGCCAGACCGCGTAGTCGGCCGGCGCGCCGGGCACCAGGGTGCCCGCGTCGTCCCGCCCGACCGCCCGCCAGCCGCCCCGGGTGTGGGCGGTGAAACCGGCCCGTACCGAGATCCGGTGCTCGGGCGTCCGGTGGAACGCGGCCGCCCGCACCGTCCCCCACGGGTCCAGCGGGGTCACCGGGCTGTCGGAGCCGAACGCGAGGGGCACACCGGCCCGCAGGAGGGCCGCGTACGGGTTGAGGGTCCTCGCCCGCCCGGCACCCAGCCTGCGGGCGTACATGCCCTCCTCGCCGCCCCAGGCGGCATCGAAGGCGGGCTGGACCGAGGCGGTGAGGCCCAGCTCGGCAAAAGCGGCGACGGTCTCGGGGGTGAGCATCTCGGCGTGCTCGATGCGGTGCCTGGCGGCCCGGACCCGACCGAGGCCCACCTTCTCGGCCGCCGCCCTGATGCCGTCGACGACGGCGGTGTGCGCCGCGTCGCCGATGGCGTGGAAGCCTGCCTGGAGCCCGGCCTCGGTGCAGGCGGCGACATGGGCGGCGATCTGCGCGGCATCCAGATGGGCGGCGCCCGTGACCGGCGCGTCGGCGTACGGCTCATGGAGGCAGGCGGTGTGGGAGCCGAGCGACCCGTCGACGAAGAGGTCCCCCGCGGCGCCCACCGCCCCGAGCTCCCGGATGCGCCGGGCGTCCTTCCCGTCGCCGACCTGTTCGGCCCAGTAGCCGAAGACCCGCGGCCCCGGTTCCCCGGCCGCCAGCTTCAGCAGCGAGGTGAAGTCCTCCTCGTCGGAGATGTCCGGGCCGCCGCACTCGTGGACCGTTCCGATGCCGAGGGACGCCGCGTGGGCCAGCGCGGCACGCTGGGCGTCGGCCCGCTGCCGCGACGAGACGGCGCCGTGGGCGGCCGCGCGCACCGCGTGGTGGGCGGCGCCCGTCAGCGGCGCGTCGGGCCGGTAGCCGGCCAGGGAGGCGGCCTGGGGGACGAGATCGAGCAGCGCGGTCGTGACGACCGCCGAATGCACGTCGATCCGGGGCAGATAGACCGCCCGCCCGCCCGCCGCCTCGTCCAGCTCGCCGCGCGTGGGCGGGCGCTGCTCGGGCCAGCGCGTGGCATCCCAGCCGTGCCCCAGGACGACCCGGTCGGACGGGTGCGCCGCCACGTACGACCGCACGAGGGCAAGGGCCTCGCCGAGGGTGCCCGCACCGGAGAGGTCGAGGCCGGTGAGGGCCAGACCGGTCGATGTGGTGTGGACGTGCGCGTCGGTGAACGCGGGAGTGACCAGGGCCCCGTCGAGGTCGATCACCTCGTCGACGCCGCTCGCGAACGCGTCGGCGGCTCCTTCGGAACCCACCCAGGCGACATGGCCCCGTTCGACCACCATGGCGGTCGCGAAGGGGTCGGCGGGGCTGTGGACGTCTCCACCGCGCAGCAGCACGGTGCGGTGTTCGCTCTGGGGGGCGGTGCTCTCGGTCATGAGGACCAGTCTCCCGCCTGCCGGGGCCCGCGCGGTGCGCGGCCCCCCTCCGGCCACCCGGGGCCGACGGCGGCGGGGGCGTCAGATCTGCGGCGGGCGCGCCTCGTAGGGCGTGGAGAGGACAACGGTGGTGCGGGTGGAGACACCGGCGAGCGACCGGATCCGGGTGAGCAGGTGCTCCAGCTCCAGCGGGGTGGCGACCCGCACCTTGAGGATGTAGTTCTCGTCGCCCGCGACGCTGTGGCAGGCCTCCAGTTCCGGGACACCGGCGAGCCGGTCCGCGATGTCGTCCGGCGCACTCGGGTCGAAGGGCTTCACCGAGATGAACGCGGTCAGGGGCAGCCCGACGGCCTCGGGGTCGACGACCGCGGCATAGCCCCGGATCACCCCGCGCTGCTCCAGCCTGCGGACGCGCTGATGAACGGCCGAGGTGGAAAGGCCGGTGGCCTTGCCCAGGTCGGTGTAGCTCATCCGCCCGTCCTTGACGAGCAACTCCACGATTTGACGGTCCAGCTCCTCCATATGGATCAATCTATGGCCACTGGCCCTCCAGGCACAGCCGTGGAGGGCGGTGAAGGGCACCTGCGAGCGGCATGTGACGAATGCCACAGGTTTACGCGCCGGTAGCCGGGCCCCTCACGGTTACGGCGGATGCGTGACGGGAAGTGCTTGCTGTGGTCGAGGCCGCGGCGCCTTGTCGGCCCACCCGAGGGGGGAATTTCCCATGCAGAGCCTGAAGCTCACCGGACGTACCGAACCGGAGCCCGTTGATCCTTTCGAGGACACCGCTCCCGACGCGTACGACACGTTCGAGATGTACCGGGTCGTCTGCCCGGACTGTGCGCAGCCCATCGCACTCCTGGCGGACGAGGACGTGCTGCCGGAGCACGCACTGTGCCCCACTCCGTGGAACCCGTTCGTCCTGACGGTGTGCGCCGGAACCGGCCGCGCCGCCTCCGCGGCCCGGCCCGCCGACGAGACCGCGGAGGCCCAGGAGCAGGAGACGGCCCTGCTGCTGACGCTCCCCCAGGGGCTCGACTGGAGGATGCAGCCGTTCTCGCACGCCGGGGGCGCCGGTTCGCACCCGCTCCGGGTGCCCCACCAGCCTCGCCGCGACGCCGCCTGAGACTGCCGCGCTCCCGGGCCGTCCGCCTCATCCGCCGGACGGGCCCGGGAGCGCCGGGACGGACCGCCCGCACCACGCCCCGGCCGGAGCGCGGCGATGCGGGTGGTCCGCAGCCGCTCCGGACCGGGGCGACACGCCAAGAGGACCTGGCGAACAGGCGCTCGGATCGGCCGGGCAGTGACCCGGCCCGGCTCCGTACCGTTGGCCCGGCATGACCCTGCTGCATTCCACGGCCGGCCCCGGTCGTCGCCGTCTCACCGCTCCGGCCTCCGAAGAATCGGTTCCGCAGCCCCCTGCCCCGGCGGCTCCGTCACCGACGCCCCGTCCGGCACCGCGATCCGGGCCCCACTCGACCGATCCGCCCCTCTACCGGGCGCTGCTCCGGCACTGGGAGAGCACCGGCAGGACACTGCCGGGCCGCCACGACCAGGAGTGGAACCGGATCATGACGACGCCGGTGTGGGCGGACCGTCCGCCGCGGGTCAGCGCGTCTCGGGACCCGCGAGGTGGCGAGCGATGACCATCCGCTGGATCTGGTTGGTGCCCTCGACGATCTGCAGCACCTTCGCCTCGCGCATCAGCCGCTCGACGGGGAAGTCCAGCGTGTAGCCGTATCCGCCGAGCACCTGGACGGCGTCGATGGTGACCCGCATCGCGGCGTCCGTGCAGAAGAGCTTGGCCATGGCCGCCTGCCGCGAGAAGGGGCTTCCCGCGTCGCGCAGCCGGGCCGCCTCCAGGTAGAGCGCGCGGCCCGCCTCGATCTGGGTGGCCATGTCGGCGAGCATGAAACGCAGACCCTGGAAGTCGGCGATGGGACGGCCGAACTGCCGGCGCCCGGTGGCGTAGGCGACGGCCTCGTTCATGGCTGCCTGCGCCACGCCGATGGCACAGGCGGCGATGCCCAGCCGGCCGGAGTCGAGCGCGGACAGGGCGATCGCGAAGCCCTGCCCCTCGTCACCGATCCGGCGCGCGTCGGGGACCCGCACACCGTCGAAGTGCAGCTGGGCGGTGGGCGAGCCCTTCATCCCCATCTTCTTCTCGGGCACGGCCGCGCTCAGGCCCGCGGCGTCGCCGGGGACCAGGAAGGCGGTGATGCCGCGGGGGCCGTCGACGCCGGTGCGGGCCAGGACCGTGTAGAAGTCGGCGATGCCGCCGTGGGTGATCCAGGCCTTGGTTCCGGTGATGACCCAGTCCTCACCGTCCCGTACGGCCTTGGTGCGCAACGAGGCGGCGTCGGAGCCCGAGGCGGGCTCGGAAAGGCAGTAGGCGCCCAGCAGACCTCCCGAGAGCATCGCCGGGAGGTGGTCGGCCTGCTGGTCCTTGGTGCCGTAGCCGGCGACCGCGTGGCAGGCGAGGGAGTGGACGCTGACGCCGAGTCCGACGGTGAGCCGGGCGGCGGCGAGCTCCTCGAGGACCTGGAGGTAGACCTCGTACGGCTGGTCCCCGCCGCCGTGGGCGGAGTCGTAGGGCAGGCCGAGCAGGCCGGACTCGGAGAGCAGGGTGAAGATCTCGCGCGGGAAACGGCCCGCGTCCTCCTCCTCGGCGGCCCGCGGCACGATCTCCCGCTGGGCGATGTCGCGGACGAGCGCGACGAGTTGCCTGGACTCCTCGGTGGGCAGACGGCGTTCCACCGATTGCAGGGCACGGTCGGACATGACGGCGCTCTCCTCCCTGTCGGGCGTTGCGGCGGTCGCACGCGCGGGGTGTGAGCGGCGCCGCCGGGGGATCTCCGGACGATGCCCGGAAAACACTGCTGCCCAGCCGATGTTGCCCTCCCGGATTACGAGAGGCGCAGGCAGGCGGCTGTGGCGGGTTGAGTATGCCCGATCGGACGGCATCCGTCACCGGTTGACAGAACGCGCCCGAAGAGCGGTGGGGCAGCCGGGACGATCACGGAAATTGGTCCGAACCATTGACCCAACTGGTCTAGTCCATCTACGGTTTCGGCGAACCGACTTTCCGCGTTCATGCCAAATTCACATACGCGGGAAGGCCGGCCGTCCACTGGCACGTCCCCTCCCCCACGAGGAGCAACCATGACCGGACTTCACCGCCCGAGGGCCCGCCTCCGGGCCCTCGCAGCCGCCGCGTGTACCGCCGCCCTGGGCGCCGCCCTGCTCGGCGTCGCGGGCACCGGGTCCGCCGGAGCGGCCCCGGCCGCCCAGCAGGCCGCCGTACCGGCAGCAGCACCGGCCGCCCCCACAGCGGCCGGCAGCAAGGTGGTCGGATACTTCACCAACTGGGGTGTCTACCAGCGCAATTACCACGTCAAGAACATCGAGACCTCGGGCTCGGCCGACAAGCTCACCCACATCAACTACGCCTTCGGCAACGTCCAGGGCGGGAAGTGCACGATCGGCGACTCGTACGCCGACTACGAGAAGGCCTATACGGCCGACCAGTCGGTCGACGGGGTCGCGGACACCTGGGACCAGGAACTGCGCGGCAACTTCAACCAGCTGCGCAAGCTGAAGAAGCTGCACCCGGAGCTCAAGATCATCTGGTCGTTCGGCGGCTGGACCTGGTCCGGCGGGTTCGGCGAGGCGGCCAAGAACCCGGCCGCGTTCGCCGAGTCCTGCCACGGCCTGGTGGAGGATCCGCGCTGGGCCGACGTCTTCGACGGCATCGACATCGACTGGGAGTACCCCAACGCCTGCGGCCTGACCTGCGACACCAGCGGCCGTGACGCGTACGGCAACCTCCTGTCGGCCCTGCGCACCGAGTTCGGCGCGGACAGTCTGGTCACCTCGGCGATCAGCGCTGACGGCTCCGAGGGCGGCAAGCTCGACGCGGTCGACTACGGCGGCGCGTCGAAGTACGTCGACTGGTACAACCCGATGACGTACGACTTCTTCGGCGCCTGGGACGCGAAGGGGCCGACGGCCCCGCACTCCCCGCTGTCGTCCTACACGGGCATCCCGAAGGAGGGCTTCAACAGCGAGGCGGCCATCGACAAGCTGAAGGCGCGGGGCGTCCCGGCCTCCAAGATGCTGCTCGGCATCGGGTTCTACGGCCGCGGCTGGACCGGCGTCACCCAGGCGGCACCGGGCGGCACGGCCACCGGCGCGGCACCGGGTACGTACGAGGCGGGCATCGAGGACTACAAGGTCCTGAAGAACAGCTGCCCCGCCACCGGCACGATCGCCGGCACGGCGTACGCGCACTGCGGCACCAACTGGTGGAGCTACGACACCCCGGCCACCATCGGCACCAAGATGGCGTACAAGAACCAGCAGGGCCTCGGCGGCACCTTCTTCTGGGAGCTCAGCGGTGACACCACCGACGGCGAGCTGATCAAGGCGATCGACTGACGTCGTCGCGGCAGGCATGAGGGGCGGGGAGCCGGGCAGGCTCCCCGCCCCCGTCACGTCCGGGGCCGGACGCGGGTCACATGAGTCCGAGCTGCGTGACGAACATCGCGACGACGACGACAAGCGTCCAGCCCAGGACGTTCTCCAGCAGCTTGGAGCCGTCGTCGGGCCCGCCGGTCCGTGCGCGGCGGCGGGCAAGGGTGGTGGTTGCGGCGGAAGTCGCGGTCATGGCATCTCGTTCGGTCGGCCGGCAGTCGTTGTCCCCCGAGGACCCGACCACAGTGCCAGCCCGACGGTCCACCGGGGTAGAGATCTGCGTCACGGCCCCGGGGCCGCCCGGACCGCGCCGGGGGATGCCGACAGCCGCCGGGGCCCGGTACCGGGCGGCCGCCGGACGGGTGGGAAAGCACAATGGCAGGTGCCGCCTGTGCCCGACACCACACCGCTATCCAGGCGTGCGGACAGCCTCATGGACCGTGCCGCGAAGGCGTCGCAGGGCGAACATCGCACCGACTCCCGGAATCAGGGCCGTCCACCTGGCACCCGACGAAGCCGCGCCCGGAGCGACCCAGGTCAGCGCGATGGCGACGAGGTAGGCCGTGCCGTGGAGCGGTCCGCAGAGCGAGCTGACCGGCTCGGCGTGCACGGTGAGCACATTGGCCAGCAGGACGACGAGGGAGACGGCCTCGACGGCGGCCGCGACCCGCAGGGAACGCACGCTCATCACGCACCCGTCGTGGAGCCGGGGCGGACGATCATGAGGATCACGACGACCGTCCACAGCAGGTTGAAGACGCCGGTGAGCATGGCCAGCCGGCTTGCCGGAGGAGGCGGCGCGTCCGCGGCGGCCGACCCGTCGGCCGCCGCCATGACGCGCCGCTGGCCGGGCAGGACGGCCATCGCCAGGACGGCTGCGGCGACCGCGGTCAGGGCGATCGAGATGACGAGCCATACATCGGTGAGGACACCGAGCCGGGCAGCGGTGGCGAACCCGAACACAGGGACGGCGATCCCGAAGAGCGCGTAGCCGCGGCAGATGCGGTGCAGGACCGCGGCGACCCCGGCGGCCCGGCCGGCCCGGTCCTCCCCCTCGGCCGTCAACTGCCGTGCGTAGCGCGGAAACATCGAGGCGGCCACGGCGATCGGGCCGATCGCCAGGATCGCCACCAGGACATGCACGGACAACAGCACCTTGGTCACTGCGAGCTCTCCCCTTGGCAGCAAATATGTTGGCTGCCAATAGATAGCATGCCAACTATGCCGTTGTGTAGGCTGCCTACTCATGAGACAGGACGCGGTACGGGGCCATCTGGACGGGCTGCTTCTCGCCGTTCTCGAACAAGGCCCCCTGCACGGATACGCGATCATCACGGCGGTACAGGAGCGCAGCGCGGGAGCGCTCGAACTGCGCACGGGCACGATCTACCCGGCCCTGAACCGCCTCGAGCGAGTAGGGCTCCTCCGCAGCAGCTGGCAGTCCGTCGGGGAGCGGCGCAGGCGCTGCTACGAACTCACCGACGCGGGGCAGCGCACCCTGGCCGGCGAGCGGACGGCGTGGATCGAGTTCACGACGGCGATCGGTTCGGTCCTGAATCCGGCGGCACCGCCCGGATTCGCCACATGAGCTCCGCGGGACGGACGACCGACCCGGTCGAGGAGTACGTCACCTCGCTGGAATCGGCCCTGCACGGCCCCGCCCGGGCCAGGGCGAGGCTCGTCGAGGAGGTACGCGACGGCCTCACGGACTCCGTGGCGGAGTACGCCCAGCGGGGACTGCCCTACGGTCGCGCCGCCGCCGAGGCAGTGCGCGAATTCGGGAGCGCGCTCGGCCTCGTAGAAAGCTGCCAGCGGGAACTGACCATCGCCCAGGCCCGGCACACGGCCCGGCGCATCGCCATGACGGCACCCTTCCTCGTGGCCTGCTGGTACCTCGTCCACCACGCCGACCAGGACCAGCAGGTGCCGCGGACCGCTCAGCTGATGGCGGCGCACCTGGCGGGTGTCGCGCTCGTCGCGACCCTGCTCGTGGCAGTGGCACTCGCCGCCACCGGCACCCTGGCCCGCAGGCTGCCCACCCCGGACCGGCTGCCGCGCATGGTGGGATGGGCGGGCACGACCGCCAGCGTGTCCATGGCCGTCGCCGCGCTCGCCCTCGCCACCGCCTCCGCCCTGGCCACGAACTGGTCGCTGACAGCGCTCGCCGGCGCACTCGCCGCCGCCTCGCACGGCTGGATGGCCGGCTCGGTCCGCGCCTGCCGTGCCTGCGCGCGTCTGCCGGTCATGGAACGCGCGGTCGAGCACGAACGGTCCGGGTGACCGGCACGGCGTTCGCCCGGTTCCCCGGCCCCCGGCAGGTCACAGGCCCGGACGGCGCGAGACAAATCGAGGGCGACCGCGCTGGTGCCGACCTGCCGGTACCGGAAGGCGCCGGCCGGTCCTCCTCGCCGACGGTCCGGCGGGTCAGCCCCGCAGGCACCACGCGACGAACTCGGTGACGCTGGCGTCCACACCGGCCTCCTCCTTGGTCACGGCGGCCGTGTGGAAGAAGCGCACCTCCCCGAAGTGGAGATCCATCGCCCGTACGAGGCTGTGCAGGCCGAGTACGTCGCGGAGCCAGGTCCGGGTGGCGGCGCTGTCCTCGAGGCGGGCCGGCAGCAGGCCGTGTTCGGTGAGCAGGTCCATCTTGCTGACGGCGACCGCCAGGCGGGAACGTCCCAGCGGGGCGCCCATCGCGGCCACCGCCTGAACCGAGCGGGCGAAGACCTCCTCGGGGTCGACCGTGGAGCCGAGGGTACGGTCCATCAGGGGGCCGGGAGCGGGTTCCACACGGGTCCAGAACGCCTTCACCGCCATCGGGTCCAGGACGAAGACGAAGGTGCGCGCCGCCCGCGCGTACCGCAGCGCGTCCGTGTCGTCGCGGTCGACGAACCGCTCACCCGCCGTGTCGAAGAGATGGACCAGACGCTGGGAAAGACCCCTGCCGAGGACGAAGGAGTGGGCTCGGGGCAGGGTCCTCTGCGTGGCACGGGTGTGCCCCCGCATCTGCAGAACCTCGCGGAGCACCTGGTAGTTGGCGTCCGACTCCTCGTCGGCGAGGGTGATCGCCGGACCGCCGTTCGCCGCCGCGTGTTCCAGGGACAGGAGCATCGCTGCCATCAGCTGGGTCTTGCCCGCCGCCTGCCCGCCTATCAGCGGGATCACCACCTCGGGCATATGGCCCGCGTCGGTGTTCATCGGCTTCCCGCAACGCGGGTAGACACAGTGTGCCTGGAGCCGCCCGTTCCGGCCCATCAGCATCAGCAGCGTCGGCATGTGCCCGCCGCACTCGCAGCGGCGCCGGAAGACGCCGTACGTCCCCGGGCGGATGTCCGTGTGCCGGCGACGGCACGTGGCGCTGGGACAGTCGTACGCCGGGTAGGGCACGCGCTCGAAGCAGTGGGGGCAGAGCATTCCGGTGCGCAGTCGCTTCATCCACAGCACCGCCCGGTCGACGGTCCGCAGGGCTCCCGCGACGAACCGGGCGCCGGCCGTCAACAGGGCCAGGACCAGTGCGTGCAGGCCCAGCAGCAGGCAGATCAGTGCCAGGGCCGGCACCGTGCCCACGCACAGCCCCAGGTACAGCGCCACACCGTACGGCATGGTCAGGGCGCGGTGACGCGTCGGAGCGACGAACTGCCGTGAGGTCACGGCACGGAAGGAATCGCCGACCGTGGTGGCGTACGAGCGCCGCGCCAGCGTGAGGAGCTGGCGCAGGTCACGGAAGGCAGGTCCGAAGAAGTAGTTGCGGTACGCCTTCACCTGCTCGTCCTGCGGCCGGTAGGGCGGCAGTGTCTGGAACTCGGGGGTGCGTCGGTACACCACGCCGAACAGCGTGCGTCCGTAGCCGGCGAGTACCTGCATCACGAGGGCGAGACCCCGCAGGGCGGCGATGACCGGTACGAAGGGCAGGAACGCGCCGAGTGCGACGAGGTAGAGGGCGGGGACGAGAACGAACGCGACGATCTCAGCCATGGCGGGTCACCACCCCTTCCCTTCCCGGGGGTCGCCGGGTTCCCGCGGGGCGGGCGGGTCGGAGGCGTCCTGAGATGTTCGCGTCGCGCGGCGGTCCAGGAACGGTAGCCAGGTCGGCCGGCTTCGCGGTGCGGGCCGACGTGCCTCGGCCCCCTCGGCGTAGCGGTTGGCGAGTTCGGCCCCGTAGGGCGCGTATCGAGTCGCGATCAATCTGCGGATTCGCCCTGTTGGCGGAGAGAGTGCCTGAGCGGCCCCAACACCATCGGGCCACACCAAAGCCACCGAATCGTGCGGGTCCGGCGAGCTCGCTGGAGAGGAGCGCCACCCCTGTCTCTACCGCTGAATGGCACGTAGCGTGTTGCGGCATGACGCTGCCGGAGCTGCCTCAAAACAGGGCCCTGCTTGACCTGCTGCGGCAGCAGGGGGTTCCGCAAGAGCGTGGTGCCGACGCCTACGAGGGGTGGGAGCTGCATACTCACCCCGATCTGGTCGAGAGACTTGAGGACCTTGCTCCCCAGTGGCCTGTCCTGGCGACGTTCGGGGTGCCGGTGCTCGCAGGCAAGGGCATCGCCGCAGTCGTTGCGTGGGGCATGCGCATGTTGCTGGTGCGCCTTCCCGAAGCACCGCCCGAGCCCCTGGAACTCGCGGAACCATGCCCGCTTCTGACGGACCCGGGTCAGGGTTGGTACTCGGTCTGCCCCTGGCAGAGGGAGCTGCACTCGGCGGAGTCCAAGGCCCGGCTGTCGCTGTTGATCCGGCATGCGCTCTCGTATGCGGCGACCCTGTCGGAGGATGACAGCATCGACTGGCAGGGGCGCCCGGTGCAGGCTCCCGGCACGCGCAAGGGTAAGGCCACGGGCAGACGACCCAGCAGGGACCAGGGCAGACGCGGGCGACGGCGCTAGGGTGCCGAACGAGTCGTGATCAAAGGGCGGCGCTGGTGAGGTCTTTGATCCAGATCACCGAGGCACGGAGGTGGAGTCCGGCGAGGTAGCTCTCGGGCGTCTTGTCGTAGCGGGTGGCGATGCCGCGCCAGGCTTTCAGCTTGTTGATCAGCCGCTCGACGGTGTTCCGTTCCTTGTACAGGTCGCCGTCGTGGCTGATGGGCCGGCCACCGCCGGACCCCTTCCTCTTGCGGTTGGCGGCCTGGTCGACCTTCTCCGGGATGACGGCCTTGATGCCGCGTCTGCGCAGGTGGGCTCGGTTGCCGCGGGACGAATACGCCTTGTCGCCCGCGACAGCGTCGGGCCGAGTGCGGGGGCGGCCAACGGGCCCGCAGATCCGGACCTTCCTCAGGACAGGGATGAACTGCGGGCTGTCGGCTGCCTGTCCGGCAGTCAGGACGAACGCCAGCGGGCGGCACTTGCGGTCGGCGGCGAGGTGGATCTTGCTGGTCTGCCCGCCCCGTGAGCGCCCGAGGTGGGCGACTTTCAGCCGGAGCTTTCGGCGCCGCCGGACGCGTCGTCGCTCCTCCCGTTCAGGATCGGCTTCAACGTCGTGTCCGCTTTGTTCTTCGAGGCCGCCCCTTTTGAGCTGGCCTTCTCCTCCTCGGCAGCTGCCTTCTCCAGGGAGGTGAGCACGTCCTCGCCAAGGTGCATCCCGGCGGCATCATGGTGGGCACGCGCGGTGGTGGAGTCGATGCTGACCAGCGACAGGTCCACTTCGCCCCGCTTCGCAGCCTCCACGATCAGGCCCTCCAGCAGGGACTCGAACACACCGGCGTCACGCCACTGCCGGAAGCGGTTGGAGACGGTCGACCAGGCGCCGAACTCCTGTGGCATCTCCCGCCACTGCCCGCCGGTCTTGAACCGCCAGATCACACCCTCGAATTGCTGCCGCAGCCGCTCCGGATACGGGCCGTACTCGCCGATCGGCAGGTGGGGCCCGATGACTTCCCACTCTTCGTCGGTCAGTTGCACTCGCGTCACGCGGATGATCTACCGGTTCAGAACCTCTAAGCGGGGTCGAACCCAAGAATTGATCACGACTCGATACGCGCCCTAGGGCCTGACCGCCCGCTGCAGGCGTTCCAGGTCCGCGACGGGCCAGTGCCCCACGGGACGGGCGCGGATCGCGGCGACGCTCTCCTCCTGGGACTGGGAGAGCCCTGATCCCCTGCGCAGGGTGACGACGGCGGCGACATGGCTGAGCGTGACCTCGTCAATCCGCTCGGCACGCGTCACCCTCCGGTGCAGGATCGACAGATATCGCTCCCGTTCGCGGTCGTTCAACTCCGGCAGTCTGTCGCGGAGTCGGCCGATGTCGGCGGGCAGGCGCAGCATGGCGGGGACCAGACGGAAGCGCTTGAGTGCCCGCGGGGCCGCCCACGGACCGGTCTCATGGATCGCGAAGGCGCCGGCGAGTTCCGCCGCCTCGCGGGCGTCCTGGAGTACGTCGTCCAGCTCCAGCGTGGTCCGTACGTACTCCCCGGCGCCCTGCGGCAGCCAGGCGAAGCGGCCCGGGTGGATGAACCGCCGGCAGAGGTGGAGACAGGACTCGAGCGCGTCCTCGTCCTCCACGGGTTGCCGCAGGGCGCGGTCGAACCACTCACCGACGACTTCGCCCATCGGACCCGAGGGGGGCAGTTCCTCGGCGATACGGATCGCTTCGGTGTGGGTCCAGCGGCGTGAGGGCTGCCGCCACAGGCCGCGCAGCAGTTCCTCGTCGGGGGACGCGCAACCGCGGATCCGCAGGATCCTGAACATGATCGGGACCGTTTCCGAAGGCGTACGCTCGGCCCGCGCCCGCAGGCGGTACTCCTGGAGCAGCGGGCGGCCTTCCAGGTCGTCCTCCATGAGCAGGTCGGCGGGGAACTGCGAGAACAGCTGCTCCTGGCCCGCGCGCCGCTCCAGCACCTCCTCCACCGCCGTGGCCAGAGATGCCCTCATCACCGGGAGGGAACGGAGGAGTTCGGCCACCTCCGAGCGAAGCCGCGGGGCGTCGGCGGGGGAGCCGAGCAGCGCTCGGGCCAGGGTGAGCGTCTCGCCCGCCATGACCTCCGGCGACACCGGGAGGCCTGCGCCGAAGGCCCAGAGCAGCAGCCGCGTCCGTTCGCGCGGGGTTCGCGCCTCGGCCCCCAGCATCCGCTCCCAGAGGACGGTGGCCCGCTCGCGTGACACCGGGTCCACGATCGGCACAGGCGCGACGGCACCCTTGGCTCCGGTCGCATACGCCCGCATGCGCGACGCGTGGAGCTTCCCTTCGATCTCCTGGTGCACCGCGATGTCGCCACCGGCCTGCGCGGCGGCGCTCAGCGCGGCCAGTCGGCCGTCGTCCAGGTCCCGGTGCTCGCGATGAATGTCCGCGGCGACGGCCGCCCTCCGTGGCCCCAGATGCTCGGCCCCGGCCAGCCAGTCGATCACCGCGTGGGCGTCGGCCGGGGCGAGCGTGATGCTTCCCGAGGCCGCCGCCGCGGCAACCGGGGCGTGCCAGTCGTCCGCCGACTCCTCCCCGCCCCGGGCGTAGTCCGCCGTCCAGGACCAGACGGGCCGTACGGAGCCGACACCGATCCTGGTGAGAAGACGGACCAGGGCGCCGATCGGGACCTCGGGGAAGACGCCCCGCGCGAAGTCGAACACGGTGTACGCCGCTTCGTCGTCCGGTCCGAAGGCGAGCTGCGCCTCGGGCACCGTCCCGATCAGGTGCAGGCGGCTGCGGGCCGGACGGAAGACGTAGGTGGCGAAGGAGAGGCCTCGGGCGAGCGGAGGCGGCAGCAGATAGGAGACCGCGGCGAACCAGTGCGCGATCTGGTCGGTCGACCGGTCGACCACCACCACCGAACCGTGCTCGGTGAGCGCACCGAACACGGCGGCCAGCAGCCCCGGCAGCCGGTCCGCGTGGGGATGTGCGCGCAGGAACGCGCTCACGGCCCGGGCGTCGATCGGCCCCGGCGGAGGCGTCCCGAGCATCGGGATCTCGGTGCTGGGCGATACCTCGCCGGCCCACGCGGACGAGTTCCACAATTCGATCGGGAGCACCCCGTCCCCTGCGACCGTGAAGTCCTCACTGTGCAGAGCGTGGGCGAAGTAGTTGCCGAAGCGACGGGCGGAGTCACGGCCCACGTACCGCACGCACACGGCCGTGGCGCGGCGCCCCGCCCGGTCGTAGGGCTTGTAGCAGAGGTTGACCGGGCAGCGCTCCAGTGACTCCGGCGTGTCCGACTCCACCAGGGAGCGGGGCGGCTCGTACCCGGCCAGCGCCTCCACGGCCTGGCGGGTCTCCTTGGTGACGCCCGCGCTGACGGCGTTGAACTGGAATCCGGAGTACCCGGTGAGCCCGTGCTCGCAGGACGTGTAGTAGAGCTGCTCGAATCGCGTCATCCCCGGCCCGCCTTCGGCACCGAACCGAACTCGCTCAGCAGCCACAGCAGCGGGTCGGCCACCCGGTACGGCTGGATGCCGGTGGGGGCGACGCGGGCGTCGGGGGTGGGGTTGCGGCCGAGAGCGGAGACACCGAAGTACCGGTAGCGGCTGAAGTGGTTGTCGAGGAGGTGGTCGATGGCCACGCCGTCCCAGTCCTTCAGGAGCCGGCGCACCTCCTCGTGGACGCTGAGGCTGTCGCTCACGTCGAAGTGGCCGCGTGGCGGCGCGTAGTCGCGCAGCGGACTGCCGGGGTCGAGCAGGTGCCAGAAGGCGTCCATCTTGGAGAAGACGACGGAGACCGGGGTGTCGATCTTCTGTGCCGACCGTCCGGAGCGGGGGGCCAGCAGAAGGTTGGTGACCCGGGAGAGCACGTTGATCGGGGCGTCGAGGCCCTCGGTACCCGGCAGCGGGGTACCGGGCAACGCGTTGTCGCGGGCGCCCGGCATCTGGAGCGGGTCGAGCAGCAGCACGATGCCGTCGGCGCCGGCCAGGTAGCGCGTGTTCAGCTCTACGTTCTCCCGGGAGCTGAAGTCCTCACCGGCCGTGTCGAAGAACGAGAGGACGGTGTGCTGCGGGCGCTCGCCGAGCAGGGTGCGCCGGCGCAGGCCGAAGCGGAAGACGAGTGGATCCACCCGGTTGAGCGTGGTGGAGGCGGTCTGGGTGCCGGGGAACATCTGGTTGTCGCCGTAGAGACGGTCTTCGTAGTCACTGCCGAAGCGCCGCATCGTCTCGTCGTCCGAGCCCATGAGAGCGGCTCCGAACGCCTCGCCAACCCGATTGCGCATCTCATGGAGCAGCACCGTCATGTAGACGGTCTTGCCGGACGCCTTGGGGCCGACCAAGGCGATCAGCCGGTTGTCCACCATGCCGAACTGGACGGGCAGATCGGAGTGGCACACCGGGCAGATCCGGTAGGTGGTCTCGCCGTCGCAGTCCGGGCAGACCGACGTGGGCCTGCGCCCGTCGGCGGCGAAGTCCGGGCCGAGGTCGTGGCTGCGGCGCGGGCCCTTGCGCTGGTCGAGGGCCTGGTCGCGGCGGCGTTCGCACTGTTTGCCCGTCC
Organism: Streptomyces sp. NBC_00236; assembly: GCF_036195045.1. NCBI lineage: Bacteria > Bacillati > Actinomycetota > Actinomycetes > Kitasatosporales > Streptomycetaceae > Streptomyces > Streptomyces sp. NBC_00236. The sequence goes on from NZ_CP108100.1 coordinate 1,045,757, forward strand.
GGCTCAGACGGCAGTTGCAACGGAAGCGAATCTCTCGCGGGGCGAAATGCTCGTAGCAGTAGGGGCAGGTGAGGCGTTTGGCCATCAGGTGACTCGCAGTCTGTGCAGTGCCGTCGGGCGGAGGTCGATGCCGGAGTCGGTGCCCGCGTCCGCGTCCGCCGGGAAGCAGGCCAGCCAGGACGGGCCGCGGGTGGCGGGCAGCGGGAACTCCACGGTCAGCGGGGTGCCGGCAGCCAGGCGCTGCGCGGGCACCTCGTGGAGGACGGTGCCCTCGGCGATGCTGGTGGGACGGAACCGGCCGAGGCTGTGGACGATACGGACGTCGGGCAGGTCGCAGCCGGTCTCCGAGGTGAAGGTGACCGACGCAGCCCGACCCGTGAACCGGCGGCGCACACTGGGCTCGTACGCGACGACCGTCGGTGCGGCCGGGACGAGCAGCGACGAGGCTCCCTCGCAGCCGTCGCCGAGGTCCGCGACCAGGGCCTCCACCGTGACGGTGACGGCGCCCCGGCCGACCGCCAGGTCGAAGCCGCCGTCGTGCTCGTACACCCGGCGCCGGCACACGTCGTCGCCGCGTTCGGGACCTGTCCCGGCCGCGTTCCCCTCCCGGCGCCAGCGGACCCGCGCGCTCAGGGCGCCGGCGGGCCACGCCCACAGGACGAGCAGATGGTCGCCGCGCCGGAGAGCCTGAAGCTGGTCGACGGGGACGGCGAAGGCGGCCTGCGGGTCGAGGGGGGAGCCGGTGGGAGGTGTTGCGGAGAACTCCGGAGGCGGGGTGGAGGGGGCGTCGGTGTACGAGGGCGGCGTGCGGGGAGGCTCGGCGGACAAGGGGGCGGAGTACGTGGCCTCGGGGTGCGGCGGTTCGGCGGGAGCCGCGGTCGGCGGGTCGGCGGACGGTTTCGCGTCCGCCTCGCTCTCCGGGTCCTCGAACGCATCGCCCTGGCTCCCCGCCGCCGTGGTCTGCCGGGCCCGTCCGGCGTACGTACCGGTCGACGAGGTGTCCTGCCGTGCGGCGGGCTCGGGGTCGTCCGCCCGGGGGCTCCCGGCGCGGGGCTCCGGGTCGGCCGCCGCAGCGCCGGCGGGTTCGGGGTCCAGCAGGGTGTCCACGGCAACGCGGGGGTAGCCGGTGCCCAAGCCCGCGAATCCGGGTTCCGCCCGCCCCGGCCGCGCGGCCGACCCCGCGACGACACGCAGGGCGCCGAAGTCCAGAAGCGTGAACAGGCCGAGGACGACGGCCAGTTCAGGCTGGAAGCAGCGGACCGTCAGCCCCTGCGCGGCGGGCAGTGCCTCGATCTCGGCCCGCCGGTCCGGGGCGACGCACATGCCTCCCGCCAGCAGCACCGTGTCCACGGCAGGTTCTGCGGTGGTGAGCTGCTCGGCCACTGCGGCGAGCAGCTGCTCTCGGAGGGGAGCCACTGCCCGCTCGAAGTCGCCCCTTTCCAGGGCCACTTCGTGACGGACGCCGGTGGCGTCCTCGAAGAACTCGGTGACCCGGTCCGAGCCGCCCAGCGCCCTGCGGAGGGTCTCCGCCGCACTCATCGGATCGACCCCGTCGGGGAGGCGTCCGGCGAGTTCGGTAGCGAGCGCCGCGTCCCAGTCGTCCCCGCCGAGCCGGAGACTGAGGGTGCGGACCAGGTGCACGGTGAGGTCGGGGGCGATCGCCAGAACGCTCAGGCCCAACGTCGTCGCCCCCTGGTCGCAGACCAGGACCGTGTGGTCCACGCCCTCCGCGATCGCCCGGTAGTGCAGGGCCACGGCCACCGGCTCCGGTACGACGCGGGCGACGTCGAGCCCCGCGCGCTCCACCACATATCGCAGCTCGTCCTCCCGGCCGTCCGGCACGGTCAGCCCGAGCACGGCCCTCCGGTCCGGCTCCGCCGCCGGGACGCCCTCCGCAGCCGGGTCGGGCCCGATCAGCCGGGGCAGCGCCGTGACCGGGTCGAGGACGCCGTCCACGGCGAGTTCGGTCGTGGTCACGGCCGGCCCGCCGTCGGGGCCGACCCGAGCGACGCGCCCGAAACGGTGCCCCAGATCGATGGCGATCACGCTCATCCGTTCCCTCCGCTCATGAGCGGCGCCACGTCGTCGGGGGAGACCCGCACGGCGCCGTCGGCCCCGACGCCGACCCGGATCCGGGTGCCGGGCTCCGGTCGGTGCGCCAGCAGGTGCCCGACGACGGCCGACCGCACCAGCTCCAGCTCATTGCGGATCTGCCGCCCTCCGTACGCCTGATGCTCGGGGTCCGCCATCCGCTCCGTGATCCACGGATGCAGGCTGTCCTGGTCAGGAACCAGCTCCACGCGGTGACGTTCGCGGACGGACTCGGCGAGCTGTCGCAGCAGCCGGTCGGCGATCCGGACTACGTGCTCATGGCGCAGCATGTCGAAGACGACCACTCCGGGCTTGAGCCGGCCGTAGATCTCCGGTCTGCCGATCTGCCGGAACTTCTCCTCAACCGCCCGGGTGAAGTGTGCCTCCAGCTGGGGGTACGAGAGCTCCTCACGCTCCTCCAGCAGGCTCCGTACCTGCTCCGCCCCCGTGTTGGAGGTGAAGATGATCAGGCACTGGGAGAAGTAGGCGGTCTGACCACGCCCGTCGGTGAGTCTGCCGTCCTCCAGGATCTGCAGGAACTTGTCCAGAACCTTGGGATGGGCCTTCTCGATCTCGTCGAAGAGCAGCACGCTGAACGGCCGTTCCTGGACCCGGCGTGTCAGTTCACCGCCCTGCTCGTGTCCGATGTAGCCGGGCGGCGCCCCGGCCAGCCGCTCGGCGGCGTGCTCCTGCTGGTACTCGCTCATGTCGAAGCGGGCGTACGCGCTCTGGTCGCCGAACATCAACTCGGCTACGGCCTTGGCCAGTTCGGTCTTGCCGACGCCGGTCGGCCCCACGAAGAAGAAGGAGCCCCGAGGTCGAGCGACGCCCGAGCTGCCGAAATCGACTCCTACGAATGCGGACTGGAGCGCCGACGCGACGGCGCGCACGGCCGTGGGCTGGCCGACCACCCGGGTACCGAGGACTTCGGCGGCGCCGGCGACGGTCTCCCGGTCGAGCTGGGTCCACGGGTCGACGCTCACGTTGAGCCGGTGCAGCTCCAGCAGCTTGTCCGGCTTCCGCACGGGCGCGTTGCGCAGCCACGAGGTCCTGGCAAGGGACTCGATGTCCCAGGCCGCCATGCCGTCGGTGGCTCCCACGAGGGCTTCCAGGTCGGCACGGGAGGAGTCCTGCGCCCCCTTGAAATCCTGCAGCAGCCAGGTGAGCCACAGCCGCCGCTCGCTCGGGTCGGGCGGGCCGATGTGCAGCGCGGCGATCCTCGGGTCCTCCAGGTGGAACCAGCCGGGCAGCCGCCCGACGTCACCGACCGCGCACAGCACCGCGTTGCGCGCGTGCGGAGCCGGGCCCGTGGCGGAGCGCGGAGTCACGGCGCCCGTCATCGCGGCCCGCAGCCGCAGATAGCCCAGGTGCGATTCGGGCTGCCCGGGCGGGAGCTGGTGGTCGACGTCCTCGAAGACGAAGGCGGTGGCCGCGTCGGGCGAGGCCGCCAGGCGTTGCACGGTGGCGACGACGTCCTCGAAGGCACGCGGCGGCCCCGACCGGCGAGGCGCCAACAGGCGCTCCCGGCCGCGGTCCCGCTCACCACCGCGTCGGCCACGAGCCGCCGTGTCCGAGCCGTCGTCGGGTGCCGCGTCGTCGCGTGCCCCGCCCCTCCGCGGTCCGTCCTCGCTGGGCCCTTCTCCGTCCCGGTGGCCCCGTGGCGGCCGGATCCCGGAACCTTCCGGCGCCGCTTCTCCGGCCCTGCCCCGACTCCCCGCCCCCTCCGCGGGACGCCCCTCGCGCAGCTGGTCGAAGCGCTCCGCGTGACCCGGCAGCGGAAAGGTGAGCCCGTCCACCGGGTCCCACCAGCCGACCACCTCCGCGCCACGGTCCTCAAGCAGTCCGGCGACCACGTGGCGGAAGGAAGCCGGGCGGTCCGCGAACCACCAGCGGTCTCTGATCTGCCCGTTCAGGACCACTTGGCGCCCGCGCCGCAACTCCCAGCCCAGGGACACCGCCCACAAGGGCATCATGCCGTCCGCGGTGACCGGCTCCCCGTCCCGGGTGGATCCGTTTCCACGGGACGCGTTCGGGGAGCCTGCCGCGCCGCCGACGCCGTTCTCGCGCTTGACCCAGCCGACCGTGCTCACCGGGTCCACCTCCACTCCCCCGCGCCGGGCACCTGCCTGGCCTGTCGCCCGGGCGGCTTGCCCTGCCAGGTGAGTTCACCGGGGACGAAGCCGTCCCGGACGACGATCGCCTCGTGCACCCGGTCCAGCAGGTCCTCGGTGCGGTCGCACACAGCGCCGTCCGGCTCCGGCCGGAGTGTCACATCGGGCTCGCCGTCGACCTGGTACACGAGGAGGGGGGTGCCGCCGCCGTCGGTCGTGATCGTGGTCCGGTACGTGGCCCCGCTCGGACGTTCGAAGCTGAGCAGCAGGCGCCCGTCCTGGTCGTCTCCGCCGGTGAAGGCGAAGCCCTCGCCGAGCATGGCGTCCTGCAGCGCCTGCGCGAGGTCCATCCGACGGATGTAGGCCAACTGCAGTTCGTCCAGACGGGCTTCGGCTCCGACGAGCATGTCCTCCAGCGCCGCGACCGCTGCCAGCGCCTCGGGCGGCGCGCCCGCCGCGAGTCGGTCCGTGACGGCGGCCAGCGCCGCCTCGATCCGATCGGCGAGTTCGCGGTCGGCGAGCTCCCGGGCCTCGTCCGCCGCCTCTTCCACGGCGCCCCGTACGACGCGCAGCCGGTCCTCCGCTTCGGTGAGCGTCGCCGCCAGGCGTTCCCGCTCCGCCTCCGACTCCGCCTGGCGGGCTGCCTCCTGGACGGCCGCGCGCTCCTGCGCCTCCCGCTCGGCCTCGAGCGCCCGCTCCGCGCGGCGGCGCTCCTCGGCGACCCGTTCCCCCGCCGTCGCGGCATGCCGGGCGAGCGCGTGCTCCACGGTGCCGAGCAACGCCCGGAACCGGGTCTCCGTGCCGGGCCTGGCCGCGGCGCGCAGCTCGCCGAGCAGGTCGACGCAGTTCCGGTGCCCCTGCGGGTCCTGCGCCCTGGCGTCCGCCCCGATCCCGGCCAGCCGCGACTCGAGACCCGCCATGACGGTCTCCTGGTCGGCGTCCCGGCCGGGCGGCTCCCCGTCCCGGCCGAGTACGACGACCCGGCCGCGCAACTCCTCGATCGCCCCGCCCACGTCCTCCGCGCGGCCGACGCCGGCCTGGAGCTCTTCCAGCCGCCGCCGCAGGGCCCGCACCTCGGACTCCTCCGCACGAATCCGGTCAAGGAGTTCGCGTACCTCGGCCAGTCGACGCGCGTCGGCCGCGGCCTGCTCCTGGCGCACCTCGTGCGCGTGTGCCTGGTCGCGCGCGGCCCGGCGGTTCGCCAACCCGGCCTCCCGGCGCTCGGCCTCGGCCCTGGCCCGCTCCCGACGAGCCACCGTCTCCGCAGCCCGCCGGGCGGCTTGTTCGGCCCGCTCCTTGTCACGCTGTGCCCGTTGGCGCCGGCGCTGCGCCTCCCGGGCCCGGCGGCGTTGCGCCTCTAGCCGCGCGTACGCCGGCGCTACCGTGACGGTGCTGTACTTCGGTGATCCGCTCATGCTTCCCTCCCAGCCTCGGCGCGCAGGACGAACCCCCGAGCCGCGAGTCGTTCCTCGAGCCCTTCCCGGAAACCGGGAGTCGGTGGCACCCCGGCCCAGGACAGCGAGCCGTCGGCCTCCACGGTCAGTTCGACACCCGCGCTGGTGTCGGGCTCGGTGCCCACCTGTGCGTAGCGCTCGGTCAGGGCGACGAGGCGCTGGTTGGACGAGCCACGCCACCGCAGACCGTGCTGCGCGGAGGCCACGTACGGCCCGTCGACGAGCAGGTCGAGGCGCCGCAGCAGCCCGAGCCGTTCCGGGCCGCCGCGAAGCAGGGCCTCGTACCGGAATCCTGAGTACGCCATCGCCGTGAACCCCGGCCGCCGCGACCGTACGTGGTCGAGCAGTTCGGCCAGCGCCTCCGCCTGGCCGAAGGGCTCGCCACCGGAGAGGGTCACGCCCTCGATTTCGGACAACTCGCAGAGCCAGTCGGCCAGTTCGGTCACATCGTGCGTGGTGCCACCGTCGAAGGGCAGCGTCTCCGCCGCCACGCAGCCCCGGCAGCGCAGCGGGCAGCCCTGCACCCAGATAACCGCTCGGACCCCGGGCCCGAGGACCGTGCAGCGGTCGAGCGTGCGCGCCACCGAGAGCGTCACCTCTGCCATCCGACCCTCCCCTTCACATCGGTTGTGGCCTGCGGGCCCTTCGTGACCCCTGGGTCCGGCGTCGAGTCGTCCCGTAACGGCCGCGCGGCCGGTGCCGGATAGCCGTCCGCGCCGCTTTCGGCCAGGTCGCACCAGGGGCACCAGGGCCGCTCGGCGGTGTGCACGTGCAGCGGCCCGCGCCGGCAGGTCCTCAGACGGGCCGGGTCCACCTCCTCCGCCAGCGCCTGCGCCCAGGCCGACGCAGTGGGCCGTACTCCACCGAACGCCGCCCGGAAGAGGGCGGTGAGCCGGCGCGGGAGCAGGTCGACGGGTGGTGCGGAGCGGGGCAGGACCACCGAAGCCCGGTCGAGGAGGCGGCAGCGGCGGTGCAGGACGTTGTCGTCGTACGAGAGGTAGTCGCCGCCGGAGGCGGGATGCCCGGCGAACGGGTGGAGCCCGCACATCAGCAACTGGTGGACGAGGACGGCGAGGACGAACTCGTCGGACGCCCGGTCCGGCGCGGTGCCGGCCGGGGCCCCGATCCGTTCGGGCGCCGTGTGGCCCGGGCTGCCCATCCGCCCGGGGAACACCTCACCGCCGTCGGTGAACTGCCAGGAGTCCGCGTCCGCGATGCCGACCCTGCCGTACGCGTCGACCCAGAGGTTGTCCGGTTTCAGATCGCCCACCACATAGCCCTCGGCATGCAGGTCGGCAAGGAGACGGGCGAGCGACAGGGCGGCCGCGAGCCCGGTGGCCCAGGTCGCATGGGAGAGGAGCCTCTGGCGGACCTGCGGGGTCAGCAGGTGCGCGAACGGCTGGTGGGCGTGACGCATGTCGGTCATCACATAGCCGTCCACGCCCTCGGCGCCCGGGCCGCCGGCCCGGACCCCCGCCAGCGGCCAGGCGACCCGCGCGGGCGTCGCGGACAGCAGCCGGACGGCTCGCGGCTCGCGGCGCTGCCGTACCAGCCGCTCGATACGGCGCCGGTAGGCCGCCGGGTCGCGCGGGGCGGGGACCAGCTTGGCCACCAGAGGGCGCGCGTCGTCCACGGCGTAGACGATTCCCTCCGAACCCGCGCCGATCTGCTCGGTGAGGCGCCATGTGTGCCCACTGCCGGACACCACCGTGAGGGCCATCGTCAACTGCCCTCCGTCAGGGCACAGACCACGGTCAGGTCGTCGCCGGTCCGTGCGGCCCCGGGGCCGGAGAGCAGGGCCCGCAGGTCTGCGGCGTCCCCGCCGTTGGCACGGAGCGTCGCGGCGAGACCGCAGAAGAATTGCTCGGCGGGCAACGGGCCCGCATGGGGAGGAAGTTCATGTACGGAGGGGTGATCGAGGGTCAGGGCGGCGCAGCCGTCAGTGGCGAGCACGACCCCGCTGAGCCGCGGCTCCCACAGCGCGAACGACCGTAATCGCAGACCGGCGCCGGGCGAGGAGAGGAAGACGGTCTCCGTCGCGCCGGGAGGGGGCGGTGGCAGGACGAGATGACACCGCTCGTCCGGTCCGGCGGGCTCGTGGGTGAGCACCGTGCCGAAGCAGTCGCCGACCGCGAGGAACGCCACCCAGGGCGGCCGTACCACGGCCGCGGCCAGTGTGGCGGCCAGCGCGCCCGCGTCGACCGGCTCCGACGGGCCGGCCACCGCCGACAGCACCCCCTCCACCGCCCTCCGGTACCCCTCGACCACCCGGGCGCCCGCCGTGGCGATCCACCCCGTCCACGCCTCCGGGGCGTCCGCCGCATCCGGTACGTCCTGGGCCAGGATCCGGCACGCGGCGTCCACCGCGATGTGCGCGCCGAGCGCGCTGCGCTGTCGTCCGCCGGCGCCGTCCGCGACGGCGAGCACGGCCGCCGCGCCCAGGTCGACCACCTTGAAGGCGTCCTGGCAACCCTGGGCATGGGCCAGGTGCGCGGTCCCCTGGACGGCCGCCCCCGCCACGATCATTGGACCTTCTCCTCAAGGAGTCGCATGCGCCGCTGCCGCTCCACGCGGTCGGCCACCCTCCCGTGGATCTCGTCGGCGGCCTGACTCGCCCCGACCACGTCCGAGCTCTCGAACAGCAGGTCGAGGATCCGCCCGAAGTCCAGGCCCTCCAGCATCAGCGCTCCCTTGGGCGTCAGGACCCGCAGCAGCTCCAGATCCGCGCCACTCACGCCGATCGCCTGGAGCACACACTCGCCCCGCTCCTCGCCGCGTCGCACCATCTCCGCTGTACCGGCCAGAGCGGCGGGGTCCATCGCCTCCCCGTTCGCGTCGCTCGGCGCGCCGTCCGTCAGCACCCAGAGGAACGGCCTGCGCACCTGCACCTGTTGTTCCTGCAAGGCCCGATGGCGCGAGCGCGCGAAGTCGAGCGCCGTCTCGACGGCGTCCGTCATCCGGGTGAGTCCGGATGCCTCCAGCCGGGGCGGGCGCATCCGGTCCACCGGTACGAAGAGCCGGTCCGGGGCGGCGTCCTCCACAGGCACCAGCCGGTCCCGGTCCGGGTCGAAGACCCTGACCCGCGAGTCGAAGGTGATCAGGCACACCTCCACCCGCGCGCGCAGCCTCGGTTCCGCCCGCACTCCATCGAACCAGCGGACCAGCGCCTCACCGAGCTCGTCGATCCGGGGGTTCCCGACCGGGCGCCCCATGGAGGCCGAGGTGTCGAGCAGCAGGACGACGGGCTGCCGCTCGTCGTACCCCTGCGCAAGCCCGAAGCCGTACTCACTCATCTCCGACCGCCCCGCCCTCGTCCGTCCGGCCCGCCGCGTGGGCGAGGCGCCGTTGCCGCTCGGGGTCGTAGCGCACGACGACCTCCGTACCCGGCGCCATCCCGGGAGAGTCCGGGAGCATGCGCAGCAGCACCCCTTCGACCAGAACGTACGCGTCGGGAGCCGGCCAGGTGATGACCCGGCCCGGCGCCCCGTGACCCCACTGTTCCATCGCGCCACTCATGGGCCCACGCTAAGTGCTGCGACATCAACTTCGGCTGCACGGGCAGAGATTACCCACACGAAGATCCCCCCGATTCCCTGCCGCCGTTTTCCGCTTCCCGGCATCCCATGTGCCGCCCCGTGCACTGTCGCGCGCCCTGGTGCGCCCTGGTGCGCCCTTCCATTGCACCGGATCAGCCGGTCGCCCTCCGGGCGTGCTCCGGGCGAATTCCGGCCGGGATACGTTCCACCAGCCCCGCCGCCTCGGGCGTGCGCACCACGAAGTGGACGTCCCAGCTCGCCCCGCGCGCCAACTCCGCGTCCACAGCCGCCCATACGGCGCCCAGGCTGACTTCGTACGAGAGTCCGCCACGGCCCGAGCCGAGCAGCGGGAAGCACACCGAACGCAGCGCCGGCACGTGGCGCTCGTGTTCCTCGGCGAGCACTGCCAGCGCCCGGGACACCGCCCGGGTGACGTCGGCCGGCAGCACGTCGTAGTCGTTGGTCCCGGCCCGGGGTACGGCGATGGCCGCGTGGTAGACCCGCCGGATGCCCTGAGCGGCAAGTGCTCCTGCCCCGGTGGCCGCCACCGTGCCCGCTCGCACCGCCCGCCCCGAAGTGCCGTGCCGCGCGGCCCACTCGCGCAGCTCCGCCGGGAGCGGGTCCGCCAGCACCTCTCCGGTGACGCCGTGCACGGCCGCGGCACGACGCAGTGACGCGGCGACGGAGGACTTGTACGCCTCGGGCAGCGCGAAGTACACGTTGGAGGGGCAGACGACCACGTCCACGTCACGGAGCAGGTCCACCGGGTGCATGTGCAGGGTGAGCCGGACGGGCCGGCCCGCGGCCCGGACGTCCACGACCCGATGGGTGCCCACCCCGCCGGTGGTGCTCCCGTCCCCGGCGGCAACGCCGAGATCCGCTCCCGCCGCGTCCACGGTCAGCCGCACAATGTGCTCGGCGACCTGACCGAGGACCATCACCTCCTGGTCCTTGCGGAACCGCTCGACGCTCACGCCGTAGACCGAGGCCGCCCTGGCCCGGCGGGAGGACGCCGGCCAGTCCCGGGTCCCCTGCGCCAGTCCCAGGGTGTACTCGGCAGCGATACGCAGCGTCCCCGCGTCCAGGCCTGCCACGGCGCTTCGCAGCAACGCCTCGACGGCCGCGCCCGGCATCCGGGCGGTGGCGGACGCCGCCGCCTCGGCCGCCGCCTCGAGCGCGGGCAGTGCGCGCCCCCGCAACCGGACCAGTCCGGCGCGCCTGACTTCCTTCAACTCGGCCAGAAGTACGGCGTCATCAGAGAGTGGTAATGCCATGCGCCCACGATGGCACCACAGTTCACACGCGGACAAGCCGGTTCAGGGGCGCCGGCCGGGTGTCACCACGAGAGGGGCTTCGACACCTCCGCCTTGAGCGGCTCGAGGAGCCGGTTCACCTCGTCGACGCCCTCGGGGCAGCCGAGGTCCGCGATCCCCCGTTCCGGCAACACCTCCAGTGCTTCGCAGGCGCAGTCCTCGAAACGATCGTGGAAGAGCAGCATGGAGTGCCTGGGCCGGTTCCGGCGGGACTGCCAGACCATCCCCATGGCGCCCGGCGCCTGAGCACGGATCTCGCTCGTCCAACGCCGTGCCGTGGGGTAGCTGCTCTCGTCGTCCAAGAGGCTGGCAGTCCGATGGACGGCGGCCAGGTCCTTCTCCTCGATCAGCGAAACCAGGGTCAACTCGCGGGTGGTACGCAGCACGCTCAGTGACCGTCCGGCGACGGCGGCGTAGAGGACTTTCCGCCTCTTGCCGGTCCAGGGCACCGAGCGCAGCACACTCTCCGCGACGGCCGTCAGGGCGCTGTCGGCCACGTACAGACTGCGGTACGGGTCCAGCACCGTGCCCTCGAAGCGGCCACCCCTGAAATGGAGGTCCGCGAGCGTCGGGTTGAACTGGGTCGGCCTGTACTTGGACTTGTGCACCCGCCACAGCTCCGTGCCGGCCGGGATCACCTCGAGGTTGGGGTCCAGTTCGTCCTCGATCATGGGGAAGAACGTGAACACCGGCAGGGAATTCCTCATCACTCCCCCTCCACGAGTGCGGTGGCCGCACAGACGAGTTCGTGGTCGGACAGCCGCCCCAGGAGCGATGCGGGTGCCCCACCGAGCCAGGTGTTGTCATTGAGCCACCACGACGCGGCACCCCGGGGATCGATGTCCGCCAGGAGCAGCCGGTTCACCTTGAGCACCACCTCGTGCGGGTTGCCGTCGCAGTCGGGGAACTGGAACTCCGGGTAGCGGTCGTCGTGCGGTGGGTCCGGCAGTCTGATCAGTTCGGGTGGCGGCGCGCCGCCGCAACGGGCCGTTGCCTCGGCGGTCGAGAGGGCGGGCTCCCGGAGCAACGGGTCGGCGGCCGCACGGTCCACGGGCTCGGGAACCGGGGCCGCGGCCGTCAGCAGATCGATCAGCGCCAGCGCCTCCGACACCGTGGCCGGCCCGGGAGGCGCGGCAACCAGCCGTACGCCGTCCAGTGCGGCCCGTACCGGATGGTCGAACGGCAGCGGGCGCAGTGCCAGTCTGACCCCCTGGAGCGCCCTGCGGACCGCCATGTCCTTCTCCGGTGGCGCGGCGGCGAGGGCGCTGAGCCGCGTGAGCAGCAACGCGTGCTGTTCATCGTCCAGCGCCGCGCGAATCGACTCCCGGTGCTCGCCGATCAGGGCGAGCAGCGACTCCGCGGACGGTCCGCGGCCCTCCTCGTTCATGGTGTCCCTTCTCCTGTGTCTGTCGTGCTCGGGCCCGGGTGCCCCTGGTGGATGAAGGCGGCCCAGAGCGCGGTCCGTTCGAGCCCTTGTCGTTCTTCCGACTCCCGGAGCAGCTCACCTTGGAGCGAGCCCGGGTTCTCACGGTGCGGATCGAGCATCCACATCTGCGCGGCTCTCAGCGCGTCCACGGGGCTCAGCCCGTCGACAGCCAGGTAGTGGTGGAACACCGCCATCAGCAGCGCCGAGCCACTGTCCTTGGCCAGCCACCGCGAGCCCACGACGTCCCGCGCACCGGCGGCGATGAACGCGGTGGTGAGGGTCAGTGCCTCGTCGTGGTCACGCTTGCTCAGATCGGTCTGGCAGGCGCTCAGGACGACCAACGGCCCGTCTGCGGTGTTCTGTTGCTCCTCGCGGTCGAGTAGACGCGTCACGGTCAGGTGGGCCGGAGTGCCGTTCTGGTCGGCCACCAGGTCCAGGGCCGAGACCGTGGGGCGGATGCCGGCCGAACCGTGCGAGACCACGTGGAGCAAGGAGGCGCCGTCGGAGAGGAACCCGAGGACGGCGTCGGGCGTGCCGAGCGGCAGCTCGCCGTCCTCCATATCGTAGAGCGCGCCGCACAGCCGGGCATGCGGATAGAAGGCATCCCGCAGCGCGGTGACCTCCGTATCGGCGTAGTCCAGGCTCATGGTCGGGTCGGCCACAAGGACGGGGGTGGCGGCCGGGTCCCGGGGCGCGCGTCGCACCGCCCGCAGAAACTGACTGCCCGAGGCCGCACAGCTGACGACCGCCACCTGGCAGAGGCGGTCGTGGGCCGCCTCCGCCGGCAGGCGCGCGGCGTGCCACGGGACGATGCCGAGGCGGCCGCACGGGACCAGGACTACGCGCAGGGGCCGATCCTCCCACGCGTCGTCGGCCGCCGACAGGCGCTTCTCGATGCCGCCGAGGACCGGACCGAGCGCCTGGAAGGCCCAGTCGCACAACTCCTCCAGGGCCTCTTCCCAGGCGTGGGAGAGGGAGGCGTCGTTCGGATGGAGGTCCCGTGCCGCCGCCGCGTCGACGTACCGCGCGAGCGGACCGCCCTCGACGTCGGCGAGCTGTGGCAGGGCGCCCCCGCCGAGCCCGGACTCCGGTCCCACCGCGATCACCAGGCCCGGCATCCGTTCGTCGCCGGCCACCAGATAGAGGAGGACGTCCGCACCCGCTTCGGCAAGCCCGTCCGCCAGTTCGGCCGCCGTGGGCGTACCCGCCAGGCCGCCCTCCCGGCGGTAGCCGAGAGTGTCGAGGGCCTGACGGCGCAACGTGCTCGGCAGGAGCCTCGGAACCTCTCCCGCCCCGTCCGTGCCGTCGCCGGCGCCGGCCGCCTCCCGCCAGGCCGCCGCGAGATCCTGGCGCCCGGCGGCCTCCAGACGCTCGGGCACGGCCGACGCGGCGGAGGCCCCCTGGAGAACAAGCGCCCGGCCCAGCTCCAGGGCCGCCACGGCCTCGTGCAGCCTGCCGTACGAGGCCGCCATCCTCGCAGCCTGCACGCCGCGGCTCGCCCCCGTACGGGCGGCCAGCAACCCGTGCTCGGCGCCTGCCTGGAGGAGGACGTCGGAAGCGAGTGCCGACAGCGCCTCCTGGGCGGCTTCCAGACAGCCGAGGTCCGCCTGGTCCGGCCCGTTTTTGGCGAGGATGTTGCGCAGGTGGTACGACTCGGCAAGATGCCACAGCGCGTCGGCGGCGACGCGCGGCGCCTTGCCCTCCCGTACGCCGGCCCGAAGCCGTTCGAGTTCCTCGATCCGGGTGTCGAGCACGGCCGGGTCACGGTCGCGGTCGAAGCGCATGCCCAGGGAGAGCGCCGAGGAGTAGAGGTCCTCCATCGAGGCGTCCGGCGGCGGGGGAACGTGGGCGGGGACGGGGTTCGTCTCTCCGGTGAGGGCATCGTGGAGCAGGCCGAAGTCCTGCGTCCGGACCCGGGCCGGCTCGTCGGCGAACGGCAGGCCGCTGTCCTTGGCTCCGGTCATCGCCCGCTCGACGTGACGTACCGACTGCGCCAGCATCGCCTTGTCCTGGGTCAGGAGGCCCAGCGAGCCGAGTACCGCGCCGAGTGCCCCGTCGACCGCGAACCGGAGCGGGCTACCTTCGGGGGCGGCCTCGCCCAGCGCTTCGGCCTCGGCCCGGAGCTCGCGGAGCGCGGGAATGTCCTCCCTCTCCCTGGCCGCCATCGCCCGGACGCAGATGTCCGTCGTGCGACCCACGACGGCCGGGTCGCCCACACCCGGGGGCAGCGATCCACTGATGCTTTCCAGGTGTCGGATGACCGTGTCCATATGGACCCGGCCGGCCGCGATGTCCTGGTGGGTGCCGCCGACGGTCGGACTGAGGGTGAGCAGCAGCGCCCTGATGCTCTCCATGGCCGCAATCGGATTCAGGCCCTCCGGGAGCGGCAGGTCCTGAGCCGAACGCAACCTGCCGAGATGCGCGTTGAACGCCTGGGGGTCGGCACTCGCCAGGAGACCTTCAAGCCCTTCGGTAGTCGCGTTGACGGCGTCCAGAGCCGTGACCATGTTCCGGAGACCGTCGGGCGTGAGCGTGGGTTGTGGCTGCGGCTGCGGCTGCGGCTGCGACTGCGACTGCGACGTGGGCTCGGGCTCCGGTTTCGGGGCCCGCTCCCACACGTACTCCGAGGATGCGGCGGGGGCGGGAGGCGTCATCGCCCCGACCATCCGCTCCATCATCTGGCGAAACTGATCCGCGAGCGGTGAGCCGGGCGGCACCATCCCCGTCATCAGGTCGGACAGCCCCTGCGCGGAAGGAGCCGCGAAGAGTCCCTGTGCCTGGCGCAGTGAGCCGAGCAGCTCCGGCGGCAGTGGAAGCTGGGCCGCTTCGTTCAACAACGTGCTCATTTCGGCCGCCGTGGACTCCATCCCGGCGGGGCCCACCCGCTGGATCCAGTCGAGAACGCCGGAGAGGTCGAGCACACCTCCGGTGACCCCTTGCTGCGACCGCATCGGAGAGATCTGGATCATCAGGAAGAGCGCCGCCCATCGCCGGTCCTCCTCGGTCACGGCGGCTCCGAGCGGTGTCGTACGGTCCCGGGCCTCCCGCAGTAGCCGTTCGGCCCGTTCCCGGTCCGCGTCCGTGCCGCCCCCTGCCGCCTCCCGCAGGGTCAGCGCACCCGCCTGCCACACGCTCACCGAGCCCCGCAGAGCCTCGTCGTGGTCCAGCAGCCGGGCGAGCTGTTCGAGTTCGGCGACCGAGGCGTCCTGGGCCCGTAATGACGGCAGGCCGTCCCCGTTGCCCGGGAGCTGTCGCTTCACCCGCTCGACCGCGTCCGACACCCAGGCCCGCAGGCCCTCGACGCCACCGCCTTCCTCCCGGCTCACCGTGAACCCACCTCCCCTGACCGCGAGCAGCCCTCAAAGCTCTCGCCGGCCTCAGCAGCCCTCGACAGTTTCTGGATGACTTCCACTATGCCGATCAGTCCCGGGCCTTGCCTCGACTTCCCCCGCATCTCCCCGACAGCGACCGGAGTCCGACCGGGAGACACCCAGATCGGCCCGCATCTCCCTTCGCATCTCCCGCAGTCGGACCCACAGGGCCTCGATCTCCGCGTGTGCCGCTTGCGCTGAGTCACCAGGGCGCTGCAGGCCATCGTCCAGGCGTCGGACCATGCCGTAGACCGCTCCCAGACCATGACTGACGGCGCCGGCGTGGTCGAGCACCCGGTCCGGCAGTCGCATCTGCGCCTCCGCGTACACCTCCCGATGCTGGTCGCGCGCGGCTGTGAGCCGCTGTCGTGCGGAGGGCAGCTCGGCTTCACGGCCCAGGGCGCACAACTGGTCGGTGAGGGCGGCCAGATAGTGCCGGCCGGAGGTGTTGAGCGCCACGTAGCAGGACCACAGGCCTTGGGCCTCGGCGCGCCGGTCCCACACCTCTCCGGCGCGCGCCAGCTCGCGCTGTCGGCTGCGATCGGCCGCCCGCTGGGTCAACAGCGCGGACATCAGCGTGCCGACGATGCCCACGACAGCCGCCAGCAGAGCGCTCAGCACACCGATGTCCACGCTGCGGCCCTCCCCGTTCCCCGAATCCCCCGTTGCCCCGGCACCCAGCGAAGCAGGGGAGGGCGCACCGGGTGAAGGGCGGACCCGGAGATCGCCCTCTGTTCGCCCTGTCTCCGACCATCGGGGCCGGGAACTGCGGGAAGAGGGGCGGCAAGAGGGACGGTGGGCGCTGAATTCCGGTCATACGAACAGGCGTTGCCGACCACCGGGCGCTGTGGAGGCCGCTCTGCGGTCATCATGGGCCGCGGTACGACGCGAAGTTTCACCGTGAAGGACGGGGCGTGGAGACATGGCGGGAGACGCGGAGAGCGGAGGAACCCGGGCGCTTCGGACCTGGGCCACCGAGGCGGCCGAGCGCGGGGCCAGGCTGATCGGGCGAGGAGAGGACGGGCGCCCGGTGTCCGCGGAGGAGTTCGAGGGTCCGGTGGCCGAGCTCTCCCGGCTGCGGGACCTCCTGGACCACGACCGGCAGATGCTCGGCAAGGTCACACTCGTCCTGGGAGGCCTCCTCGCCATGCGGCACGCCACCGGGCAGGGCTCACCGGACGACCCGGAACGGGTCCGGCGTCTGCTGGACGAGGTGCGGGACCGTACGACGGCCGCCGGGGAGCGGATGACGGAGGAGGACAGGCAGTGGGCGGCGATGTTCCTGATGCTCGCGGCGGCGCCCACCGGGGGCCAGCCGACCGGAGGGCCCCAGGACATCTGGCCCGTCCTCGACCGTGCCGTGGCGGCGGCGCCGGGCCAGGCCTTCGCCGAGGCGGCGCGGATCTCGGGACTGGCCGCCGAGATCCAGCGGATGCCGGTGCCTGCGGAACTCCGGGACGGGTTGGGGCAGATACAGGACGTTCTGTCCCACCTGTCGGAGAGCGGCCGCTCCGACCCCGGGGCGCTGCTGGCCATGCTGCCTCCCGACCTGCCGTTCGGTGATCAGCTGCGGTCTCTGGCCGGCCTGCTGACGTCCGTACCCGACTCCCCCGCCCCGCCGGGCCCGGAGCAGAGCCCCGACCCCGGGCCGGAGGACGAACCCGGCACCGCCGTCGCGAGCGCGTGGCTGACCTCTCTGCTCGGCGTACAGGAGGCCCTGCACACCGGTGACCCCGAGACCCTCGACCAGCTTCTCCAGCGCCTCCGCGGACTTCACGACAGCTTGTCGGCAGGGCATGACCGGCGACCCGAGATCCAGAACATGATGCACGTGGTGCTCCAGTTGGCGGGGCCGCTCGGAGGCAGCCGGACGGACAGCGACGAGGCCCATCGGCACAGGGAGTCGATCGTCGAGCACTTCACGCAGTGGGCGGCCGACGATCCCGGAGCCGCCCAGCTGACCGTCGCGGTCCGCGCCGCCGACCTGCTCAACAGACTGCTGGCGGAGGAGGAGACGGAGAACGAGGAGGAGTACCTGCGGCTGATGGGCGAATTCGACGCACTCGAACGTTCCACGCCCCCCGGCCATCCCTCCCACCAGCTCGTGCAGCTGGCCCACGGCAGCGCGCTCAGCTCGCTCGGCCAGCGCACCGGCGACACGGAGACTTCCCTGCGCGGTCTGGCACAGCAGGAGGCGGCCCTCGCGGCCGGGGTCGCGGCGGACACCGGGGTTCCCGGGACACTGCTCGCGGCGGTCCGCGCGGCGTTCCAGGCCTCGCGGGCGACGCTCGGCCAGACCCCGGACCTGATGCCCGACCCCGTGCAGCCGGACCCGGGCACCTCGGCGAGCACCCGCTATCTGGTCGCCCTCACGGCGGGTCTCCGGTACTCCACCACCCAGGACCCCGCCGATCTGGACGCCGCCATCACCGGACTGGAACAGGTCCGCGGTGATGTCCGGCAGGGCCGGTTGCCGCAGATCGCCGCCCCCGCCCTGTGGCAGCTCGCGGTGAACTACCGTCTCCGCCTGAGCCGTACCGGGGACCGGGCCGACCGGGACGCCGCCACGGAGGCGGCCCTGGAATCGCTCCAGGCGCTCGCCGCCGACGTGGCACTCCAATCGGGCCCGGACCACGGCCTTCTGGCGGCCCGCTCCGGCGCCGACCGCGGGGTGGACGCCGCCAGATGGGCGGCCTCGCAGGGCCGCGTCGAGGAGGCGGTGGCCGCGCTGGAACTGGGCCGGTCCCTGGTCCTCCAGGCGGCGGCCACCTCACGGGCCGTGCCCGACCTGCTGGAGCGCCGCGGCCATCACGACCTCGCGGAGGAATGGCGCGCGGCGGAGGCCGGAGCCCGAAGTGCCGGCTCCGGAGCCGGCAACGCCGCGGTGCCCGACCCGCTCTCCAGCGAACTGCCCAGTTCACTGCGGCGCCACGCCCTGGAGGCCCTGGGCCACCGGGAGCCGGGCGGGGTCCTCTTCCGCACACCCACGGTCGACGAGCTCAAGGCCGGGGTGGCCGAGGCCGACGCCGACGCGCTCGTCTACCTGCTCCCCGGCGACGGCGATGCGCCGGGGCTCGCTGTCGTCGTAGGACCTGACGTCGGTACGGGAGCGGGGCCGTTGCCCCTCCTGTCCGGTGACGGGAGCGGCCCTCTGGAGCGGTACCTCGACGCGGCAGCCTCGTACCAGTCGCAGCCCGGCGTCCCCGGAGCCGCGCAGGCGTGGGAGGAGGCGTTGTCCCAGCTCTGCGACTGGGCGATGGAGGCGGTGATCGCCCCTGTCATGAGTGGCATCGCGCAGCGGCTCACCGCCGCCGAGGACCGGCGCAGGGGCCGCCCCGGGCCGCCCAGGATCGTACTGGTGCCCTGCGGCCGCCTCGGGATCGTTCCCTGGCACGCGGCCCGGCTTCCGGCGGCGGCACCGCACGATTACGCCTGCCAGATCATGGTCATCAGCTACGCGGCCTCCGGCCGTCAGTTCCTGAACACGGTCCGGCGCACCCGGCGTGACCCTGCCGCCTCTCCCGTCCTGGTGGCCGACCCCACCATGACCCTGCCGTATGTGGAGTTGGAGGTGGCGGGGCTTCAGCAGGCCCTGTATCCCGAGGCGCGTCTGTACGGGGAGTTCTACGAACCGCCCGTAGAGCCGGCGGCGGCCGGATCTCCCGAGGATCTCCTCGACGCCCTGGCCGCCGGCCCGTCCCTGCTCCATGTGGCGTGCCACGGTTCGGCCGGCACCAGCCCGACCGCGTCCGCGCTGCACCTGGCGCCCGGGGCGGATGGGCACCGGGACGACGGACTGCTGACCGTCGCGCGGCTGCTCGACCGTCCGACGGGTGAACAGCACTCCTCCGCCGACGGGCCGTTGGTCGTGCTCAGCGCCTGCGAGACGGACCTCACCAAGCGCGACCACGACGAGGCGCTCACCCTCACGACGGCCTTCGTGGCGAGCGGTGCGCGGGACGTGGTGGGATCCCGTTGGGCCACCCAGGACTCGGCCGCGGCGCTCATGATGGCCGTGTTCCACCACTACGTGGCGATCGGGGATCTGAGCCCCGTCGACGCGCTTCGGGCCGCGCAGATGTGGATGCTCGACCCGGGCCGCGAGAATCCGGGGTCGCTCAGCGCCGACCTGGTCGACGAACTGGCCGGCGGCCCGGACCTGCACCGCCCGGCGGCCTGGGCCGCATTCATCCACCAGGGCCATCCGGGACCGTCCACCGCCACGGGGCACAGGTGCCGCTGACACTTTCTCTTGACCGCGGACACCTGGGGAACGGTGTGCCCGTTCACCAGGGCGTGTTTCGGAAGTCCCGCCTGCTCGGCGACGCCTGGCAGGCCGGGACTTCCGAAACACGCCTTGGGTGCCCGCCGGCCCGGGCATCGCTCGACCAAGGTCACGGTGGACCGGTACGGCCCCCTCGCACAGGCCGGCCACGAACGATGCCGCCAAGTGGTCGAGGTGACCGTCGGCCCCTAAGCGCTCACGCCAGGCCCAGCGACCGCAGCGCGCGGCGCTGACCCGCTGTGGGCCTGGCGGGCCAGTAGAGGTAGCAGACCCCACCCGTACCGCTTCTGACCTTCCCGTTCGCGTCGTAGCGCTTGGTGCGGAGCCAGATTTGCTCCCACTCGCGCCGCAGATAGACACGGCGCACGGCCTCGTTGCTCGGCGACGCCGGGTCGTTGGCGATCACGTCGCCGTCCTCGGTGAAGCCGATCACCGTCATCAGGTGGCCGGAGGTGCCGTAGCCCGCACCGGTCAGCTCCGTCTTGAGGAACGACTGCGACGTTATGGCCGGGATTCCGGCCCGGACCAGGGTCTCCAGGTCCTCCAGCGAGCCGAGCCGGGTCACCACGGCGTTCATGTCCTCGTACGTCGCCGCGTAGGCGGCGTTGAACGGCCAGTTCCCGCAGCCCTCGTACTGGTTGTCGTAGGTGAAGCGCGCCGCGTGGCAGACCTGCGGGTCCTCCAGTTCCGGCTTGACCCAGGCGAGGTCCTCCGCAGAGGGCTTGCGCCCCCAGTACTCGATGATCATCTGCGAGGAGGTGGGGCTGCACCACGCCTCGCCCCCGTTGTCGTACTCGGGGTACTGCCCCACGTGCACGTTCTGCGAGTAGCGCGGCACCGGCAGTTCCCGGGCGAGGCCGGGGACGGAGGCCGGCACGGTGAAGCGGTCGGGGATGTCCGACGCCATCGCGCCGATGCGCCACACCGTGGGTGTGAGAGGGGTACCCGGCCTGCGGTAGAGGGTCAGCCGCAGCCGGTACGACAGCAGGCGCAGGCCACCGGTCGCGTCGTCCACCGAGAAGGTGTCGGTCCAGATCGAGCTCTTTCCGTCGGTCTGGTCGTCGACGGAGGTGCGGCGGATGTCACCGTCGCCCGCGGCCCAGCGGCCCATGACGTACCAGGGGGTCTCCGTGCCGTCCGAGTAGCCGCCGCGCAGTTCGATCTGGATCCAGGTGCCGGCGGGCGTGTCGGCGTTCCAGGACGCGATCACCTCGGTGGCCGGGACGGTGGAGCGGTGGACCGGCGATGTCCAGGTGGCGTACTCCCACGCCGCGGTGGTGCCGGTGTGCGGGTCGGTGTAGTCGGTACGCCCGAGCGGGTGCCCGATGACCAGGCCCGCGCGGCGGCCCGCGACGGCACGGGTTCCGGCACCGGAGCCGCAGCGCCAGTCGGTGTACGTCGTCCAGAAACGGTTGTCCACGGATGAGGCCGCCGAAGGTGCGTCGGGCCGGGTACGGGAAGGAGCCGCCGCCGACGCGGAAGCGGCGGACGACGCCGCTCCGGCGCCGGCCGCGGCCGCGATCGCGGCGGTGAGCACGGTTCTGCGTGAGGTCGGACTGGGCATGGGCGAGACCCCCGGTCGTAAGCGGAATGGCGCTGCGGGTGCACGACAGTGCGCCAACTATTGCCGGTCGTCCCCCGGTTCGGCCAGCGATTCGGCTCGTGCCGAAGAACCAATATTGGTGTGGACCACTGGCGTGACCTGCGACTGCTCCGCACCGGCCACCGGCTCGTAGGCTGGCGCCATGAACGACCTCTCGCGCCTCGCCGCACGGCTGCGCACCTTGGCACCGTCCTGCGGGCCGGTCCGGCTGATCGCCGTCGACGGCCACGCGGGATCCGGCAAGAGCACCTTCGCCGCCCGGCTCGCGGCGGCGCTCGACGACGCCCCCGTGCTGCATCTGGACGATCTGGCCACGCACGAAGAACTGTTCGACTGGACCGGCAGGCTGCGGGATCAGGTGACCGGCCCGCTGTCGCGCGGCGAGGCCGCCCGCTACGCGCCGTACGACTGGACGGCCCGCGACTTCGGACCGCCGCGCACCCTGCACCCCGCCCCCCTGGTGCTGATCGAGGGCGTCGGCGCGGGCCGGCGGGTCCTGCGCCCCGCCCTCGCCCATCTGTTGTGGATGGACCTGCCGGCCGCGGAGTCCTGGGAGCGGGGCCGGCGACGGGACGGGCCGGCCCTGAGCACCTTCTGGGACGGCTGGACGGCGGCAGAAGCGGCTCATTTCTCGGCCGATCCCTCACGCCCCTGGGCCGATGTCCTGGTACGCCAGTTGCCTGTGGGGTACGAGTGGCTGGAGTGAGTCCCTCCGGCAGCAGGAATGAACCATTCCGTCACCCACCGTGATCACCTCGCACCGCCATACTGAGCAGTCGGAAATCGGACCGGAAGTGCCTCAACTCTGCTTGACCCGGGGGCGGTACAGGTCTTACGTTCTCAATGTGCGGCTTTTCGGAGCCCCCGCAGACGCGAAGCCCCCGGTTGTTCCCCCGTGATCGGGGGCTTCGTTCTGTGCCCCTTACCGACTTCCGGCCCCGCCCCACCCCGTTCCGCTCACCGTGGGTCACGGCCGGTCTTCGGCCTGCGGCGCCCTTAGTCGCACACTCCCTGCGCAGGTACGATGCCTCTCGGTGCGGTCAATTCCCGTCCATGGCACAGTGATTCGGCGCGCCCCGGCGGGCTGTCGTGCGGCGGGACATCCTGGGGGCACGGTTTGTGGGGGACCTGATGGACATCGGCACGCAGGGCGCACAGGCCCCGGCCGACCTCGCGTGGCTGCGCGGCGTGGACGCCTACACGATGGGCGCCTATCCGCAGGCCGAGGAGGAGTTCAGGGCTGCGGTGCGCCTCGATCCCACCATGGCGGACGCCTGGCTCGGCCTCCATGCGCTGCGGGTCGACACGACGTCGGCCCTGCTGCACATGTACCGCCATCGCGACCGCTTCGGCGATCAGCGCGGGCGCTACCGACGCACGCTCAATTCCTGGTACTGGCTGGGATGGTGGGTGCAACCGGTGCTGGAGAGCCCGCGCGACCTGCTGCTCGCGCACGCCTCGCACTGGCTGGACGGCCGCCATGTGCCGGATCTCGACCGGGCGCTGGCGGGCCTGCCGCCGGTGGACGCCGATCCGCAGGTCCGCTTCCTGCACGCCTGCCGTTCCTACCTCGTCAAGGACTGGGAGCAGCTCGTACGCCATACGGAGCACCTGATCGACGATCCGCTGCTGGGCATCGAAGCAGGGCTCTTCGGCGGGATGGCGCGGGTGCGGCTGGAGATGTACGGGCAGGCCGAACCCCTGCTGTCCACCGCGCTGATGCGCTGCCGCAGCGAACAGCCCCAGCGCAAGGAGTTGCGCTACTGGCTGGCCCGCGCGCACGAGGGCACAGGCCGCAGCGCAGCCGCGCTGCCCCTATACCGGGCGGTCCACCGGATCGACCCGGCGTTCATGGACACCTCGGCGCGGCTGGCCGCGATCGCGGACTACGACGGGCTGGACGGCTCCGAGGAGGCCTCCGGCCTGGCCGCCGTCTCGCTGACCGGCCTGGGCGCCGACGGCACGTTCACGGAGGCGCAGCCGGACGGCGATTCGCTGCTGGGCACCGATCTGGTGGACGGCAGGGAGCTGCGGCCGGGCATCGAGCCGCAGGACCTGCCGGGCATCGACGTTTCACCGCCACCGGGCGGGGCCCGGCAGAAGACCGCGGTCCCCGGTCAGCCCGCGCCGCAGTCGTTCCCAGCCGGGCCGAGCGACCCCGTGCTGCTCGCCGAGGCGCTGGCGGAGCTGGAGCGTATGGTCGGCCTGGAACCGGTGAAGCGGCAGGTCAAGGCGTTGTCGGCACAGCTGAACATGGCAAGGCTGCGGGCGGGCCAGGGGCTGCCCGTACAGCCGCCGAAGCGGCATTTCGTCTTCTCGGGTCCGTCCGGGACCGGCAAGACCACGGTGGCGCGGATCCTCGGTCGGGTCTTCTACGCCCTGGGCCTGCTCGGCGGGGACCATCTGGTCGAGGCCCAGCGGGCGGACCTGGTGGGCGAGTTCCTGGGCCAGACGGCGGTGAAGGCCAATGAGCTGATCGACTCGGCACTGGGCGGCGTGCTCTTCGTCGACGAGGCGTACAGCCTCTCCAACACCGGTTACAGCAAGGGCGACGCGTACGGCGACGAGGCGCTGCAGGTCCTTCTCAAGCGCGCGGAGGACAACCGGGACCATCTCGTCGTCATCCTGGCCGGCTACCCGGAGGGCATGGACCGGCTGTTGTCCACCAACCCCGGGCTCTCCTCGCGCTTCACCACACGGGTGGACTTCCCCAGCTACCGGCCGCTGGAGCTCACCTCCATCGGTGAGGTGCTGGCGGCCGAGAACGGGGACGCCTGGGACGAGGAGTCGCTGGAGGAGCTGCGGTCCATCAGCGGCCACGTCGTCGACCAGGGCTGGCTCGACGAACTCGGCAACGGCCGCTTCCTGCGCACGCTGTACGAGAAGAGCTGCGCCTACCGCGATCTGCGGCTCTCGGGGTACGCCACGCTGCCGACGCGGGACGATCTGGCAACGCTGCGGCTGCCGGACCTGATGCAGGCCTACGGCGAGGTGCTGTCCGGACGGGGGCCGGTGGGCCGGGGCCGGCAGGAGCCGCCCGAGGTGTGAGGCGGTTCCTGCCGGCCCGGTCCGGTGGAGAGGCGCCGGGGCCTGCCGTCACACTGCCGTCGGAGCCCGAAGGGCGGACGTGCGACAACAGGCCCGGCGCCCTTCCCGGCAAGCTCTGCCGGGAAGGCCCCAAGGGCTGTCCCGCAATTCCTGGCGGGACAGCCCTTAGCCGACCAGGGCGGACAGTTCGTCCGAGCCGGTCTGCCGCTCCCCGGTGCGGCGCGGCTCGGAGACCCGGTGGGCCGGGTCCCGTACCTCTCCGACCAGCATTTCCAGTACGTCCTCCATGGCGACCAGGCCGAGTACCCGGCCCGACGCGTCGGCGACCTGGGCCAGATGCGTCGCCGCGCGGCGCATCACGGTCAGGGCGTCGTCCAGCGGCAGTTCGGCCCGCACGGTCGCCATCGGGCGCCACACGTGCTGCGGGACGGCCCGCTCGTCGTCCTCCAGGTCCAGGACGTCCTTGACGTGCAGGTAGCCCATGAAGGGGCCGCCGCCCTCCGCGCAGACGGGGAAGCGCGAGTAGCCGGTCCGTACGGTGAGCTCCTCGATCCGGCGCGGGGTGACGGAAGGGTCCACCGTCACCAGGGTCGCCCTGCGAAGGAGCACGTCGGTGACGGGCCTGCTGCCGAGCTCCAGGGCGTCCTCCAGCCGTTCCTGGGCCTCCGGCTCCAGGAGTCCGGCCTGCCCGGAGTCCTCGACGAGCCGGTTGAGCTGCTCGCTGGTGAAGACGGCCTCCACCTCGTCCTTCGGCTCGACACCGAAGAGCCGGAGTACCAGCCGGGCGCAGGCGCCCAGTGCCGAGGTGACCGGCCGGCAGAGCCGGGCGAAGCCGACGAGGCCGGGGCTGAGCCACAGCGAGGTCTTCTCCGGGGCCGCCATCGCCAGGTTCTTCGGAACCATCTCGCCGATGACGAGGTGGAGGAAGACGACGAGGACCAGCGCCAGCACGAAGCCGAGCGGGTGGATCATGCCCTCGGGCAGGTGTGCCGCGTGGAAGACCGGCTCCAGCAGACGGGCGACCGTCGGTTCCGCGACGGCGCCGAGGGTCAGCGAGCAGACGGTGATGCCGAACTGGGCGGCCGCCATCATCTGCGGCAGGTTCTCCAGGCCGTACAGCACCTGGCGGGCCCGGCTCGACCCGGCTGCCGCAAGGGGTTCGATCTGGCTGCGGCGCACCGAGACGAGGGCGAACTCCGCCCCCACGAAGAAGCCGTTCGCCAGGACGAGAAGTCCGGCGAGGAGCAACTGGACGAGGCTCATCGCGCTGCCTCCAGGACCCGGCGGGACGCCCGCGGCGCGACGGCCGGTGCGGGTGATTCGGCCAGGCGCACGAAACGGACCTTCTCGGCCCGGTAGTGGCCCACCTGACGGACGGCGATCCGCCAGCCGGGCAGCTCGGTCCGGTCGCCGGGGGCGGGGATCCGGCCCAGCAGGTCGGCGACCAGTCCGGCGACGGTCTCGTAGGGGCCGTCGGGTACGTCGAGGCCTATGCGGCGCAGGGTCAGCACCCGGCAGCTGCCTTCGGCGTCCCACGCGGGCCGCCCGTCCTCGGGGGCGGCGGCGGCCAGCTCGGGGCGGTCGGCGCCTTCGGCGTCGTGCTCGTCGCGCACCTCGCCGACGAGCTCCTCGATGATGTCCTCCAGCGTGACGACTCCGGCGGTACCGCCGTACTCGTCGACCACGACAGCGATCGGCTGCTCGTTGCGCAGCCGCTGGAGGAGCTGCTCGACGGGCAGGGTCTCGGGCACCAGCAGCGGCGGCACGGCGATCCGGCCGGCCGGGGTGCGCAGGCGGTCACGGGCGGGGACGGCCAGCGCGTCCTTGAGGTGGATCATGCCGACGACCTCGTCGATGCGCTCCCGGTAGACGGGAAAGCGGGACAGCCCGGTGGCGCGGGTGAGGTTGAGGACGTCCTGCGCGGTCGCGGAGGACTGGAGGGCACTGACCTTCACGCGCGGGGTCATCACGTGCTGGGCGGTGAGTCCGGCGAGCGACAGGGTCCGTACGAAGAGGTCCGCGGTGTCCTGTTCGAGGGTGCCGGCCTCCGCCGAGTGCCGCGCGAGGGAGACCAGCTCCCCGGGCGTACGGGCGGATGCCAGCTCCTCGGTCGGTTCGACCCCGAAGAGCCGTACCAGCCGGTTGGCGACGGTGTTCAGCAGGCCGATCACCGGGCGGAAGACCCGAGTGAACCCCAGCTGGGGCCCGGCGACGAACCGCGCGACCTGGAGCGGCCTGGAGACCGCCCAGTTCTTCGGGACGAGTTCGCCGATGACCATCTGCACGGCGGCCGCGACCAGCATGCCGATGACCACGCTGATGCCGGGAACGGCACCGTCGGGCAGACCGGTGAGAGCGAGGGGGCCGTGCAGCAGCTGGGCGAGCGCCGGCTCGGCGAGCATGCCGACCACCAGTGAGGTGATCGTGATGCCGAGCTGGGTGCCGGAGAGCTGGAAGGAGAGTTCGCGCAGGGCGTCGACGACGGTCTGGGACCGCCGGTCGCCTTCGGTGGCGGCGCGCTCGGCGTCCGCCCGTTCCACGGTGACGAGCCCGAATTCGGCTGCCACGAAGAATCCGTTGGCGAGGATGAGAAGGAATGCCGCACCGAGAAGCAGCAGGGGGGTGGTCATACCGCCGCCTCCGCTGAGGGGGCGGCGCAGGTACTACCGGACGATCCGTCCATTGCTGGAGGGAGTCACTCCTTGGGTCGCAGGAAAGCCCCGCGGGCCTCGGGGGCCTCTGGTGCGGGGCGGGGCGCACAGGGCGCCGCCGCCCTCCAGAGTAATCAACGAGAGGCCGTACGGGGCAGGGGGCTCAGCGGTTGTCCGTGCCGGTGCCGTGGTTCTCGGCGAGGGCGCGGAGCGTTCGGGCGTCGCGGATGGCCTGCTCCTTGGCGATTCCGGGCTGGATGCCGAGAGCGGGCATGCTGGTCCCGTCGCTGAGGTCGAGGAAGACCCACGGGTCGCCGGCGCGCAGGTTGACGCGGACGATCTCCGCCCAGGACAGCCGCCGGGTACGGGTGAGATTGACCACGGTCACGCCGCTGTCGTCCGCCACGATCCTGGGGCGGCTGAGCAGCGCCAGGACGCCGAAGAAGAGCAGCGCGGTGAAGACGAAGCTGACCCGCTCTCCCCCGCTGAGCTGTTCCAGGGTGAAGGCGACGGCGGTGATGACGGCGAACATCGCCGCCCCGACGCTCAGCAGGACGACCCTGGTCCGGGTGGGCCGGAAGGTGACCGGCAGGGCGGGGAGTGCGGGGGCTGGCATGGTCTTCTTCCGTGTCCCGCCGTCAGAGGCGGCAGGCGTGGATGGCCGTGGTGAGGATGGCGCGGGCACCGAGGTCGTACAGGTCGTCCATGATCCGCTGGGCCTCCTTGGAGGCGACCATCGACCGGACGGCGACCCAGCCCTCGTGGTGCAGCGGGGAGATGGTCGGCGACTCCAGGCCCGGGGTGAGGGCCACGGCGCGCTCCAGGTGCTCGACGCGGCAGTCGTAGTCCATCATCACGTAGCTGCGGGCCACCAGGACGCCCTGGAGACGGCGCAGGAACTGCTGGACCTTGGGATCGTCGGCGTCGGCGCCGGTGCGGCGGATGACGACCGCTTCCGACTTCATGATCGGCTCGCCGATGACTTCGAGTCCGGCGTTGCGCATGCTGGTGCCGGTCTCGACGACGTCGGCGATGATCTGGGCGACGCCGAGTTCGATGGCGGTCTCGACGGCGCCGTCGAGGTGGACGACGGAGGCGTTGACCCCGGTGTCGGCCAGGTGCTTGGCGACGATGCCCTCGTAGGAGGTGGCGATCGTCATGCCGTCGAAGTCCTGGGGCCCGGCGGCGGTGCCGGGCTTGGTGGCGTAGCGGAAGGTGGAGCGGGCGAAGCCGAGCTGGAGGATCTCCTCGGCATCGGCGCCGGAGTCCAGCAGCAGGTCGCGGCCCGTGATGCCGATGTCGAGGCGGCCCGAGCTGACGTAGATCGCGATGTCGCGCGGGCGCAGGTAGAAGAACTCGACCTGGTTCTCGGGGTCGACGAGGACGAGTTCCTTGGACTCCTTGCGCTGCTTGTAGCCCGCCTCATGGAGCATCGCCATCGCAGGCCCGGAGATAGCACCCTTGTTGGGGACGGCGATGCGCAGCATGAGGTCGGGTTTCCTTTGCGAAAGAGGTCGGGAACGTCGGGCGGATGCGGAGGTCGTGCTCAGAGGTGGGCGTAGACGTCGTCGAGGGAGATTCCGCGCGCGACCATCATCACCTGGACGTGGTACAGCAGTTGCGAGATCTCCTCGGCGGCCGCGTCCTTGCTCTCGTGCTCGGCGGCCATCCAGACTTCGGCGGCCTCCTCGACGACCTTCTTGCCGATGGCATGCACGCCCTTGTCCACCAGTTCGGCGGTACGGGAGGTGGAGGGGTCGCCGTTGGCGGCCTTGAGCTGCAGCTCGGCGAAGAGCTCTTCGAAGGTTTTGTTCGCCATGATGTCCTTAAGAATACGGGGTCCCGGACCCGCACTCAGCGCCAGGGTTCGCTGACCGAGCGCAGTGTGGTGGCGGTGGCCACGGCGGCGGTGACCGCTTCGTGCCCCTTGTCCTCGTTGGACCCTTCCAGGCCGGCCCGGTCGAGTGCCTGCTCCTCCGTGTCGCACGTGAGGACACCGAAGCCGACGGGGACGCCGGTGTCCACGGCGACCTGGGTGAGGCCGAGGGTGACACCGTGGGACACGTATTCGAAGTGCGGGGTGCCGCCGCGGATGATCACGCCGAGGGCGACGATCGCGTCGTAACCGCGGCCGGCCAGCACCTTCGCGACGACCGGGAGCTCGAAGCTGCCGGGGACCCGCAGCAGGGTCGGTTCGTCGATGCCCAGCTCGTGCAGCGCGCGCAGTGCACCGTCGACGAGTCCGTCCATGACCTTCTCGTGCCACTGCGCCGCGACGACGGCGACGCGCAGGTCACCGCAGTTGCGTACGGACAGTTCGGGTGCGCCCTTGCCGCTCATGTCTCTCCTACTTCGCTCTCGGATATGTGCTGGTGTGCTACTGGTTGCCGCAGGTCGACGCGGTGGCGGCGTCGAGCCAGGGCAGGTCGTGACCCATGCGGTCGCGCTTGGTGCGCAGGTAGCGCAGGTTGTGCTCGCCCGCCTGGACGGGCATCGGCTCCCGGCCGGTGACGGTCAGGCCGTGCCGCAGGACGGCGGCGGTCTTCTCCGGGTTGTTCGTCATGAGGCGCAGGCTGTGGACGCCGAGGTCCTTGAGGATCTGGGCGCCGGCCGCGTAGTCCCGGGCGTCGGCGGGCAGGCCGAGCTCCAGATTGGCGTCGAGGGTGTCGACGCCGCGCTCCTGGAGTTCGTACGCGCGCAGCTTGGACAGCAGTCCGATGCCGCGGCCCTCGTGGCCGCGCAGATAGACGACGATGCCGCGGCCCTCCTCCGTGATGCGCCGCATCGATGCCTGCAGCTGGGGACCGCAGTCGCAGCGCTGGGACCGGAAGATGTCGCCGGTCAGGCACTCGGAGTGGACCCGGACGAGGACGTCCTCGCCGGTCCCGATGTCGCCGTGGACCAGGGCCACGTGCTCGACGCCGTCCACGGTGGAGCGGTAGCCGTACGCGGTGAACGCGCCGAAGTCGGTCGGCAGCCGCACCTCGGCCTCGCGGCGGACGGTGGGCTCGGAGGTCCGCCGGTAGGCGATCAGGTCCTCGATGGAGATGATCGTCAGTCCGTGCTTGCGGGCGAACGGGACCAGCTGGGGCAGGCGCAGCATGACGCCGTCCTCCCCGGCGATCTCGACGATGGCCCCGGCGGGCCGCAGGCCGGCCAGCCGGGCGAGGTCGACGGCGGCCTCGGTGTGGCCGTTGCGCACGAGGACCCCGCCGGAGCGGGCGCGCAGCGGGAAGATGTGGCCGGGGCGCACGAAGTCGCCCGGTTCTGCCGTGCCGCCGGCGAGCAGCCGGAGGGTGGCGGCCCGGTCGGCGGCGGAGATGCCGGTGCTCACGCCGTGTGCGGCCGAGGCGTCCACGGAGACGGTGAAGGCGGTCTTCATCGACTCGGTGTTGTGCGCGACCATCTGCGGCAGTTCGAGCCGTTCCAGTTCGTCGTTCTCCATGGGCGCGCAGATGAGTCCGCGGCACTCGCTCATCATGAAGGCGACGATCTCGGGCGTGGCCTTCTCGGCCGCGATGACGAGGTCGCCCTCGTTCTCCCGGTCCTCGTCGTCGACGACCACGACGGGCCGGCCGGCGGCGATGTCACGGATGGCCTGCGCGACGGGGTCGAGGGAGAGGTCCTCGACGGGTGCGTCGTGTTCCCGGTGCAACCAGGTGGGCTGGGCAGTCATGCCGTGGCTCCTTCCAGAGCGGGTGTCCGCGTACGCAGCCACCAGTCGCGCATGCCCCACAGGACGAGGGCCCCGTAGACGACGTAGATGAGACCGGAGAAGGCGAGCCCGCTGTGGAAGTTGAGCGGGACGCCGACCAGGTCGACGAGGAGCCAGGCGAACCAGAACTCGACCATGCCGCGCGCCTGGGCGAGCATCGCCACGAGCGTGCCGGCGAATATGTACGCGTCCGCCCACGGGCTCCACGAGAGCGAGGGGAACGCGGTGAACAGGCCGCCGACCGCGAGGGTGCCGAGGGCGGCGCCGCCGAGCAGGTAGCCGCGCTCGCGCCAGGTGGCGAACCGTACGGCGATGGAGCCGTCCTGGGCCTGCTGCCGGCCCCGGGTCCACTGCTGCCAGCCCCACACCGCGACGGCGATGACGATGACCTGCTTGCCGACGCTGCCGGCCTGGTGGACGGAGACGTTGGCGGCGACCAGCACGACGCCGGACAGGAGCTGGGCGGGCCAGGTCCAGATCGAGCGGAGCCAGCCCAGGGTCAGGGCGATCAGACCGATCGTGTTGCCGATCATGTCCGACCAGATGATGTGCTGGTCGAAGACGGTGAACGCCTCCGAGTTCAGCCAGTGCAGGGCGCTCACTTCGCCGTCCCCCCGGGCTCCTGCGCGGAGTTGCCGAGCAGCCGCTCGACGTACTTCGCGATGACGTCCACCTCGAGGTTGACCGGGTCGCCGGGCTCCTTGATGCCGAGCGTGGTCAGGGCGAGCGTGGTGGGGATGAGGCTGATGGTGAAGTAGTCGGGTCCGGCGTCCACGACGGTCAGGCTGACACCGTCGACGGTGATCGACCCCTTCTCCACCACGTACCGGGTGAGGTCGGCGGGGAGGGAGATCTTCACGATCTCCCAGTTCTCGGAGACCCTGCGCTCGACGATGCGGCCCGTCCCGTCGACGTGGCCCTGGACGATGTGCCCGCCGAGCCGGCCGCCGAGCGCCATGGGGCGCTCCAGGTTGACCCGGGAGCCCGTGGCCAGTGCGCCGAGGCTGGAGCGGTTCAGCGTCTCGGCCATCACATCGGCGGTGAACTCGTGCTCGCCGAGGTCCACGACGGTCAGGCAGACACCGTTGACGGCGATCGAGTCACCGTGCTTGGCGCCCTCCGTGACGACGGGACCGCGCAGGCGGAATCGGGAGGCGTCGTCGAGCTTCTCGACGGCGGTGACCTCACCCAGTTCTTCGACAATTCCGGTGAACACTCAGATTTCCTTCCGGGCGGGGCCGGGGACGGCGGTGATGCGCAGATCGGGGCCGATGTGTTCGGTCTCGGTCACATCGAGGCGCAACGCCTCGGCGATGGTGGAGATTCCGGCGTCGGCGAGGGCCGCGGGGCCGGCGCCGAGGAGCACGGGGGCGAGATAGCCGACGACCCTGTCGACCAGTCCCGCCGCGACGAAGGCCCCGGCCAGGGTCGGGCCGCCTTCGAGGAGTACGGAGCGGACGCCGCGCCCGTGAAGGGCGGCGAGCAGTGCGGGAAGGTCCAGCCCGGGGCCGTCCGCCGCGCGGGGCAGCCGCAGGACGGACTCGGCGGGGAGATGGCGCGCGTCGGCGTCGTCGGCTACCGCGATCACGGTGGGTGCGGTGGGATCGAGGACCCGGGCACCGGGACGTACGGCGGTGGCGGCGGTGTCGACGACCACCCGCAGGGGCTGGACGGCACCGTCGATGCCCCGCACCCCGAGCTGGGGGTCGTCGGTGCGGGCGGTGCCGGACCCGACCACGACCGCGTCCGCCTCGGCGCGCAGGCGATGGACGTCGGCGCGGGACTCCGCGGAGGTGATCCAGCGGCTGGTCGCGTCGGCGGCCGCGATCCGGCCGTCCAGGGTCGCCGCGTACTTCCAGGTGACGTGCGGGCGGCCCAGGCGCACCGAGGTCAGCCAGGCGGCGTTGACCGCTTCGGCCTCCTCGGCGAGCAGGCCCTGCTCGGCCCTGATCCCGGCGGCGCGCAGGGTGTCCGCACCACCGGTGGCCTGCGGGTTCGGGTCGCCGACCGCGTACACGACACGGGCGATCCCGGCCTCGACGAGCGCCTGGGCACAGGGGCCGGTGCGGCCGGTGTGGTTACAGGGTTCGAGGGTGACGTAGGCGGTGCCGCCGCGGGCCTTCTCGCCGGCCGCGCGCAGGGCGTGGACCTCGGCGTGCGGCCCGCCGGCGCGCTGGTGGAAGCCCTCACCGACGGGGTGTCCCGTCGCGTCGAGGACGACGCATCCGACGACCGGATTGGGGCTGGTGGAGCCGAGGCCGCGGGCGGCGAGCGTGACGGCTCGGCGCATGGCGGTGGTGTCGGCTGCGGTGTCCACCGGGTCCTCCTGCCTCTTCGGGCACGGACTCCGGGGCCTGTCGATGACGACAGATGAAGCGGTACGTCGCACAGGAGGACGCCGAATGCCCGAAAAACGGATGGATCGGTTGCCCGAAACCCATCCGCCGACGGCGGCGTACCCGCGAAACGGCCCGCCGCGCACTGCCTCCCATCCGGACTTTAACCGTCGGTCCAGGAATCCCACCTGGTCAACCGGCCGCTGGATGCGGACGGGTCGCGGACTATAACCGCCGGTTCGGAATTGCACCGACCCCGGAGTGCGCTGCTGCTGGTACACGATCAGTGTGCCACGAGTGGCCGTGACCCATACGGGCGAACGCTGTGGAGTGGCTCACAGACAGGGCGTGACAAGGGCTCTTTTCGGACACTCGCACCCTATTGGTCCAGACCTATTGACGCACTGGTCTAGTCCTCTTAATCTCTGCGTCACCTCCGAGGAGCGGTTCCGGGTGTGCGCACACCCGGGAACCAACACGACCCACCCCCTTGTCAGTTGTGTTCTGCCGACCTCCCCAGGAGGAACCGAACGTGCTGTCCCCCACTCGCGCGAGAGCCACCTTGCTCGCAGCCGGCGCCAGTGTCGCCGCCCTGCTGATCGGCTCGCTCGCCGCAACCCCCTCACAAGCCGCCGACCAGGAGTCCTGCCGCCCCGACGGGCTCTACGAGACTCCGGGCGTGGCCGTCCCGTACTGCTCCGTATACGACTCCGAGGGTCGCGAGAAGATGGGCGCCGACCACCCGCGGCGGGTCATCGGCTACTTCACCAATTGGCGGACCGGTAAGGACGGCAAGCCCGCCTACCTCGCCTCCGACATCCCGTGGGACAAGGTCACCCACCTCAACTACGCGTTCGCCCACGTCGACGGCGCCCACAAGATCTCGGTCGGCGGCGACGGGCCCGCCAACGCCTCGACCGGTATGACGTGGCCGGGAGTCACCGGTGCCGAAATGGACCCGAACCTCCCCTACAAGGGCCATTTCAACCTGCTCAACAAGTTCAAGAAGCAGTACCCGAACGTGAAGACGATGGTGTCGGTGGGCGGCTGGGCCGAGACCGGCGGCTACTTCGACGACAGCGGCAAGCGGGTCGATTCCGGCGGCTTCTACTCGATGGCGACCAACGCCGACGGCTCGGTCAACCAGACCGGGATCAACACCTTCGCCGACTCGACGGTCGACTTCATCAAGAAGTACGGCTTCAACGGCGTCGACATCGACTACGAGTACCCGACCACGATGAAGGACGCCGGCAACCCGCTGGACTGGACCCTGTCCAACGCCCGCCGGGCCGGTCTCGTCAAGGGCTACGCCGCGCTGATGAAGACGCTGCGCGAGAAGCTCGACCGCGCGTCCGCCGCCGACGGCAAGCACTACCTGCTCAGCGTCGCCGCCCCCTCGTCCGGCTATCTGCTGCGCGGCATGGAGACCTTCCAGGTCCAGAAGTACCTGGACTACGTCAACATCATGTCGTACGACCTGCACGGCGCCTGGAACGAGTACGTCGGCCCGAACGCCGCCCTGTTCGACGACGGCAAGGACGCCGAACTCGCCCAGGCGAGCGTCTACTCCACCTCGCAGTACGGCGGGACCGGCTACCTCAACACCGACTGGGCCTACCACTACTTCCGCGGTTCGATGCCGTCCGGGCGCATCAACATCGGGCTGCCGTACTACACCCGCGGCTTCAAGAACGTGCAGGGCGGCACCAACGGTCTGTGGGGCAGGGCGGCCTCCACCGACTGCCCGGCCGGCGCGGGGCTGACCAAGTGCGGGGACGGTGCCGTCGGCATCGACAACCTCTGGCACGACCAGGACACCGCGGGCAAGGAGGCACCGGCCGGCTCCAACCCGATGTGGCACGCGAAGAACCTGGAGAAGGGCGTCGTCGGCGACTACGTCACGGACTACGGATTCCCCGCGGACACGAAACTGACCGGCACCTACGCCCGCAACTACGACTCGACGCTCGTCGCGCCGTGGCTGTGGAACGCCGAGAAGAAGGTCTTCCTCTCCACCGAGGACGAGCAGTCGGTGAAGGCCAAGGCGGACTACGTGGCCGACAAGGGCATCGGCGGCACGATGATCTGGGAACTCGCGGGCGACTTCGACTGGAACGCCGCGAAGGGCCAGTACGAGCCCGGCTCCACCCTCACCTCGACGATGTACGACACCTTCAAGTCGGCGGCGCCGTACGGGGCGAAGCGCTCCACCATCGACCTGCCCACGCAGGCTCTGGACATCGACGTGTCCTTCGACCAGTTCCCGCTGGGCGACTCCAACTACCCGATCAGCCCCAAGCTGAAGATCACCAACAACACGAAGGCGACGCTGCCCGGCGGTACGGAGTTCCAGTTCGACTACGCGACGTCGGCACCCGCCAACGCCAAGGACCAGTCCGGGTTCGGCACCACGATCGTGCGCAGCGACCACACCGCCGCGAACAACATCGGCGGGCTGAAGGGCGACTACAACCGCGTCTCGCTGAAGCTGCCCTCCTGGCAGACGCTGGCGCCCGGCGCGTCGGTGCAGGTGGACTTCGTCTACTACCTGCCGACGTCCACGCCGTCGAACTGGACGGTGACCTTCGGCGGGAAGTCCTACGCACTCGCCGCCGATCTGGCGCGCGGTACGACCGTCGTCGAGCCGGGCGGCAGCACGCCGTCGCCGGACCCGACCGGCACGACCGGGCCGAGCCCGGACCCGACCGGGGGCGCGTGCGCCGCGGCGGCCTGGAGCGCTTCGGCCGAGTACGGCGCGGGGGCGACGGTGAGCCACGGTTCGCACCAGTGGAAGGCCAAGTGGTGGACGAAGGGTGAGACGCCCGGATCCACCGGCGAGTGGGGGGTGTGGCAGGACCTCGGCGCCTGCTGACGTCTTCCGGGGCGGGGGTTCCGTCCTCAATCGCCGGACAGGCTTGTGTGCGGCCCCGCCGCGGGGTGCGCCCCTGTCCGGTGGGTGGGGGTGGGGTCCCTCCGGGGAGACTCCTCAAAAATGGCGTGTGCACCCGACAACGGACAAGTACCCGGGTCGTACGCCATTTTCTGCGGGGACTCCCCTGCACGCCCCCACCCGGCCGCCGTGCGTCTGCACACCGACGATACGACTGCCGCAGACGCAGGACGGCCGGTCCGGGGCCGTGCAGGGGAGTCCCCGCAGGACGACGAACAAATACCGGGGTCCGCTGCGTGGGACTGGAAACGTTCGTCGTTTGAGGAGACGCCCCGGAGGGGCACCGGACCCCACGTGCCGGGCAACGGCGCACCGGGGCGGGGCAAGCCGCACAACTCAAGCCCGTCCGGCGATTGAGGACAAAAGCCCTCACCCCACCGGGGTGAACAACGCGTCCTGCGCCGCCTCACGGGCGCAAAGCACCGCGCCCCGCAGGACCGCGGTGCCGCCCAGCAGGCCGGCCCTGACCTCGGTGCGCAGCGGGGACAGCTTGGCCAGCCGTTCCTCGACCCGGGCGGCCAGCGCGTCGCCGCCCGCATGGCCGACCTCGCCCGAGAGCAGGACGCAGCCCGGGTCGAGGACCGAGGCGACGGCGGCGACCCCGAGGGCAAGCCGGTCGGCGAGGGTGTCCAGGAAGGTCTCGCTGTCGCCCTCCCCCGCCAGGGCCGCGCGCACGGCGACCGCTCCGCCGGGCTCCTGGCCTCCCCCCGGTGCGGTGATGCCGTGGGCCGTGGCCAGTTCGACGAGCGGCGCCGAGCCCACCAGGGAGTGGAAGCCTCCGTCGCAGTTGACCGCGGACGGGGTCCCTATCGTGCCGGGTACCGGCAGGAAGCCGATCTCGCCCGCACCGCCCGAGGCGCCTCGGCGCAGCTTCCCGTCCAGCATGACGGCCGCGCCCACACCGTGGCCCAGCCAGAGCAGGACGAACGTGTCGCGGTCCCGGGCCGCTCCGACCCGGTGTTCGGCGACGGCGGCGAGATTGGTCTCGTTCTCGACGAGAACGGTCGCCGGCAGACGCTGCTGGAGCGCCCGCACCAGTCTGCGGTGCCAGGCGGGCAACCCCGTGGTGTCCCGCAATTCCCCGGTGACCGGGTCGATGAGCCCCGGGGCGCCGATGCCGACGCTGTGCAGGGGCGCCGTTCCGGCTGCGCGCGCCGTGCGTTCCAGGAGGGCGACGGCCTGTTCGACGGCGTCGGCGACGGCGGTGTCGCTGCCGATGGGCAGGGTCGCTTCGGCGAGGGTCGCACCCAGCAGGTCGGCGACGACGACGGCGACGCTGTCCGTGCGTACGTCGAGGCCTGCGAGATGGGCGCGGTCGGCGACGATGCCGTAGAGCCGGGCGTTGGGGCCACGGCGCTCGGCCCCGGTCTCGCCGACCACCTTGATGAGTCCCGCGCCCTGCAACCGTTCGACCAGGTCGGCGACGGTGGGCCGGGACAGCCCGGTCAGAGTCTTCAACTGGGTGGCCGTCAGCGGGCCGTCCTGCTGGAGGAGGCGCAGGGCGAGCCGGTCGTTGATGGCCCGGGCGGTGCTCGGTGATGCGGGCATGCCGGGATCCTTCCAGATCAATGCCGCGGGCGGGACCGGGCGGTCTATTTATCAGGCAGGGTTCCTGATAGTTTACTGCCCGCATCGTGGAGAAGGACGCCGGGGAGCGTCTCGAACCACGCGGACATTCCCCGGGGAGGGCAGAGCGGTATGACTACGGATTCGACGGCTACGGGCTTCGGCACACAGGAGGTGCGGCGGGCCAGGTACGCCATCGCCGCGGTCTTCACCGTGCACGGCGCGGTGACCGGCAGCTTCGCCACCCGCGTGCCCTGGATCCAGGACCACGCCGGGGTCAGTGCCGGGCAGCTCGGCATCGCCCTCGCCTTCCCCGCGATCGGCGCCTCGCTCGCGATGCCGCTCGCCGGTACGGTCAGCCACCGGTTCGGCGCCAGGACCGCGCTGCGCGGGCTGCTGGCGCTGTGGACCCTGGCCCTGATCCTGCCCGCCCTGGCCCCGAACCTGCTGACGCTGTGCGCGGCGCTCTTCGTGTACGGGGCGTCCGCCGGAATGTCGGACGTGGCGATGAACGCGCTCGGTGTCGAGGTGGAGAACCGACTCGACAAGTCGATCATGTCCGGGCTGCACGGGATGTGGAGCGTCGGCGCCCTCATCGGTTCGGCGGCGGGCACGGTGGCCGCCCATCTGGGGGCCGACGCACGGCTGCACCACACACTCGTCGCGCTCGTCCTCACCGTCCTGGGCCTCGTCGCGTGTCAGCGGGTGCTGGACCTGCGCAGCGAACCGGACGAGGAGCCGCCGCCGCGCTTCGCCCTGCCGCCGAAGTCGGCGCTGATCATCGGCGCGGTCGGCTTCTGCGCGGTGTTCGCCGAGGGCGCCAGCCTGGACTGGTCGGCGGTCTACCTGCGTGACGTGCTGGACAGTTCGGCCGGGCTCGCGGCCGCGTCGACGACCGCGTTCGCCCTGACCATGGCCATCGCCCGGATCGCCGGCGACCGGATCGTCGACCGCTTCGGTGCGGTGCGGACCGTGCGGACCGGCGGCGTTCTCGCGACGGCCGGCGGGATCATGGTGGTCACCGCCCCGAACGCGGTCCTGGCGATGTCCGGCTTCGGGCTGATGGGGCTCGGCATCGCCGTGGTCGTGCCGCTCGCCTTCGCGGCGGCAGGGCGCAGCGGTCCGAACCCGAGCCAGGCGATCGCCGGCGTCGCCACGATCACGTACACCTCGGGGCTCATCGCCCCGTCGGCCATCGGCTCCCTGGCCGAGGCCACCTCGCTGGTCGTCTCGTTCGGTGTGGTGTCGGTGCTGGCGTTCGGGCTGGTGCTCGGCGCCGGGGTGCTGCGGGCCGGCGACCGCAAGACCGTGGCGTCCTCGGACGCCGGCGCCGCGAGCCGGGCGGCGGCCGAGTCGCGCCCCTGACGTGCGGCGGGCCGGTCCCCGGCTGAGAGAGAGCGCCGTCGCGGCACTAACATGGCGCTGATCTGTTCCGCGGTGGCGCCGTGCCCGACGAGGCACCGGACTCCGCATCTACACACAGGGAGCAACCATGGGCGGCCTCGGCGTGCGCTGGACCTTGCACGGCGACGGGAAGACGCCCGCACCGGGCGCGGTCGTCCGCCCCGACGAGCGGCTCAGCTGGCCCCGGACCTTCGGGCTCGGCGCCCAGCACGTGGTCGCGATGTTCGGCGCGTCGTTCGTCGCGCCGGTGCTCATGGGGCTGGACCCGAACCTGGCGATCATGATGTCGGGTGTCGCGACGGCCATCTTCCTGCTGGCAACGCGCGGGCAGGTGCCCAGCTATCTGGGCTGTTCGCTCTCCTTCGTCGGTGTCGCCGCGACGATCCGGGCCAGTGGCGGCAGCAGTGCCGTCGTCACCGGCGCCGTGCTCGTGGTCGGCGCGGTGCTCTTCCTCGCCGGTCTCGCGGTGCAGCGGTTCGGCGCGCGGATCATCCACGCGGCCATGCCTCCCGTGGTGACGGGCGCGGTCGTCATGCTGATCGGGTTCAACCTGGCGCCGGTGACCGCGTCGACGTACTGGCCGCAGGATCAGTGGACCGCGCTGCTGGTCATGCTGTTCACCGGACTGGCCGTGGTCTGTCTGCGCGGGTTCTTCTCGCGTATCGCGATCTTCCTCGGTCTCGTCTTCGGCTATGTGCTGTCCTGGGTCCTGGACCGGGTCTTCGGGAAGATCCACTCGCCGGCCGGCGGTGCGGAGGCCGTGGACCACTGGCGGCTGGACCTGTCCGGTGTCTCGAAGGCCGACTGGGTCGGTCTGCCGTCGTTCCACGCCCCGAGTTTCGAATGGTCCGCGATCCTGGTCGCGCTGCCCGTCGTCATCGCGCTGATCGCCGAGAACGCAGGCCATGTGAAGGCGGTCGGTGAGATGACGGGTCGTTCCCTGGACGGAAAGCTCGGGACCGCCATCGCGGCGGACGGCGCCGCCTCGATGCTGTCGACCGCCGTGGGCGGTCCGCCGAACACGACGTACTCCGAGAACATCGGGGTGATGGCCGCGACCCGGGTGTACTCCACGGCCGCGTACTGGGCCGCCGCCTGCTTCGCCCTGCTCTTCGGTCTGTGTCCCAAGTTCGGTGCGGTCGTCGCCGCCATCCCCGGTGGGGTGCTGGGCGGCATCACCGTGATCCTCTACGGCATGATCGGGCTGCTCGGCGCCCAGATCTGGCTCAACGCCAAGGTCGACCTGCGCAACCCGCTGAACCTGGTGCCGGCCGCCGCAGGCATCATCATCGGCGTCGGCGGGGTCAGCCTGAAGATCTCCGACAACTTCGAGCTCAGCGGAATCGCACTCGGCACCATCGTCGTCATCACGGGCTACCACGTGCTGCGGGCCTTCGCCCCCGCCCATCTGAAGACCCAGGAACCCCTTCTGGACTCCGGTACATCCGCGTACGACAAGGAGCCGCCGGCCTCCGGGGCCTGATCCCGTCAGCCGGTGGCCAGCTGGTAGGCGTAATCGGGGGTGAAGGACCCCGCCGCGCCCTTGCAGCCGTCGGACTCGCCGGGCAGTTTCACCCACAGGTAGGCGTCGACGCGGGATTCCCCCGTGTCGGTCGTGGGTGTCCGGCCGAGCGCCCGGCCCGACGGATCGCACCACGCGCCCGCCTCGGGCGGTCCGTTCCCGTTGCGGCTGGTGTCGATGACGGCCCCGAGCCGCGCCGGGCCGCCGAGTGCGGCCAGCACCCGGCGGGCGTAGGCGGCCTCGTCCGCGGTGCGGTGGAAGTTGGACACGTTGGTGAAGATGCCGTCGCTGCTGCTCGCCGCGCCTGCCGCCCGGAGCGCCGCGGCCTGCTTCGAGGCCGCGTGCCAGCCGGAGTGGCCGCCGTCGAAGTAGACCCGCGCCTTCGGGTTGGCCGCGTGCAGCGTGCGGCCGGCCCGGGCCAGTGAGGCGTAGCGCGCCGCGCGGTCGCCGGACGAGAGACAGTTGGCGAGTGCGATGGCGTCGGGTTCCAGGATCACGATGACCGGCGCGCCACCGAGTCCCGCCGCGAACTCCCGGATCCAGGCGTCGTACGCCGCGAGGCCGGGCGCCCCGCCCTGGGACGCCCCTCCACAGTCCCGGTCGGGGATGGCGTACGGCACGAGTACCGGTGTGCGGCCCGCCCGGGCCGCGGCCGCGGTAACCGACCGGACCTGGCCGGTGACGGCGCCCGGGTTGTAGGCGGCGAACCAGACGGCGGCGGGCTGCGCCGCGATCCGCGTCTCGATCAGCGGGCGCCGCGGGTCGTCGCGGTGGGCGGCGACCCAGTCCAGGACCTGCGAGGCGGGGTGGCGGTAGAGCCGTCCGTCGGGCGGGGCAGCCGCCGCGCTGTGGGACGCCGCCGGCGCCGGCTTCTTCGGCGGGCGGGTGGTGCGGGAGGCGGTGGGACGCGTGGTGGAAGGGCTCGGCGAGGCCGCCGTCGGGCTCGGGACGGCGGGCAGGGGCGCCACGGTCGGCGACGCCGTGGTGTCGGGGCGGGCAGTGGTCCGCCCCTCCTCCCCGGCGACGGCGGAGATCACTCCCGCCGCTGTGCCCGCGGCCACCACGGCCGAGGCGACGACCGCCATGACGTGCCGGCGAGCACGACGTCTGCGTTCCCCGAACTCCCTCCGTGCGACCCGGCGTTGCATGCGTGCGCCCGACACTCCTCGTTCCCCTCCCCGGCCCCGGCGGTGCTGCCGTCGTTACCCCATTCCGATGAACCGACGGCTCCCGGGTGCCACGGCGAGCCTAGGGCTGGGACGCTGCCCCCATGGCGCAGTTCGAGCAGTTGGAGCAAGTCGCGGACGGGCCCGCCCCCGAGGGCGCACGCACCGGCGCAGGGCCGGCGATCGCGCGGATGCGCTCGTTCCGGCCGTCGGCGGGCCGTGGCGAGGACGGGATCGCCGTTTTCCACAGTGTCTGCCTCGCTGTCCTCGACACGCAGGCCGGGGCCGTGTCCGGGGTGCTGGCGGCACGCCTGGCGGAACGGTATCTGGCCGC
Organism: Streptomyces sp. NBC_00236; assembly: GCF_036195045.1. NCBI lineage: Bacteria > Bacillati > Actinomycetota > Actinomycetes > Kitasatosporales > Streptomycetaceae > Streptomyces > Streptomyces sp. NBC_00236. Next base: position 1,087,642 of record NZ_CP108100.1, read on the forward strand.
CGTCGACCCTGCGGCGGCCGGGCACCGGATGCCGGACTGCTGGCGCCCGCTGTTCCAGTACCGGCGCCATCCCGGCGTACGACCGGTGCAGTTCGCCCTCGCCGGTCTGAGCGCGCAGGCCGGCCACGATCTCGCGCTCGCCGTCGTCGACACCTGCCGTACGCTCCGCTGTGCCCCGGCGGACCTGGCGGACGAGTTCGACCGGGTGGGAAGTCTGCTGCTGATGCTGGAGGAACGGATCGGCGAGGATCTGATGCCGGGTCCGGAACGGCTGGAGGTCACCGATCCGCTCACCCATCTGATGGCCAGCTGGAACCTGGAGCGCGCCTGCGAGGCCTCCTGGTCGGCGGCCCGGGTGCTGTGGAGGCTGCGCGATGTACCGTCGCTGGCCGCGGAGTTCGAACAGCGGCTGGACGCGGGGGCCGGCCTGGTCGGGCGCTGCCTGCTCACACCCTGCCGCTGACCGGGTCCGGCCGCCGGCCTCCTGCGGTCATGTCACCCGGAAGCAGTTGCCGTACCGGTGGACCGCGCCGGGCGCCGTGACCGTGGCGCGCACGGAGGCGGCCGCCCCGTCGGTGCGGAACGCCTGGCCCGAAAACAGCGCAACCGGCCACCCGGGGACATAACATCCCTGCCTCATGGGCCGGTTGACCTTGAAAAGGCGGCGCACACACGAGCCTGAACCTGGATCTGGTCAGGCACTGTCGGCGCGGTTAGGCTCCCTCTTGGCCACCGCGTGCCGGTGACCGACGCGGTCGTTCCCGGACCGTGCGGCAGTGGAGCCGCGAGCTGTCGCAACCGGGGCACGTCGTTGTGGACGCGATTTCGTCCCGCCGGGTGGTTCGTTTCGCGTCACAGCTCGGACGGGTAGCCAGGAAGGGCGTGTGATGAACGACATGAGCTCGGTGTTCGCCGAGGTGGACACATTGCGGAACGGGCTCCCCGAGCGTGGTTCGTACCGCTCCGAAGCGACCTTGAAGGAACTGGCCCGCCAGATCGAGAACACCCGGAGCCTCTCGCGGCAACCGGCCGCTCAGGCGTTCCTGGAGGACATCCACTCGTTCACTCCCGGCGAGCGTCTGCGCGCCACGAAGGAACACATCAACAGCCGGCGGGACAACCATCTCTTCTCGCTGTTCGACGCTTCGTACTTCCCGAAGCTCTCCCTGGACTACCTGACCTACGAGGAACTGCCCACGGACACCCATCTGGCCCAGCGGTACGCCAGCGGGACCGCTCCGGTGCGCATCACCGGGCGGTCGGCGGGATTCCGTTCCCGGGTGGTCGTGGCGCTCTTTCCGGAGAATCACATCGACGGGCTCCAGGACCCGGACGACCTCGTCTTCTACTTCATCGACAAGTTCGTGGAGCGGCACAACCGGATCACCCGGGGAATGATCGACGCGGTGATGGCCAAGGGCAGCTTCCCCTTGATCCAGGGGGCCTCGGACGCGACGATCGAGCAGGCGTCGTCGTGGTGGGTGCGGCTGCACGAGTACCACCACCGTCAGGGCGACATGCCCATCCCGGACTTCCTCGACGCGAAGAAGTACAAGCCGCTGGCCGGGCTCGAGGAGCTGCGGGTGGACGTCTCCGCGATGCTCGCGCTGCTGGGCGACGAGAAGCTGCCCCGCGAAGAGGCGCTCACCGCCTACGAGTACATCCTGGCGGAACGGCTGCTGCGCTACGCGGTGGAGGGCATACCGCGTCCGAACTACGACGCCGTCGCTTCGCAGTTGCTCTTCGGCTATCTGCAGAAGCACGGGGGCATCCGGGTCAAGGACTCGGTCATACGGCTGAGCCCGGAGATCTCCGGCGTGCTGGCACAGTTCCTCGCCGAGATCCACGCCATCGAGGCGCACATCCGGCACGAACCCGTGGCGGCCGTCCGCAAGCAACTGATCGCATTCACCGACAAGTACACCGACTACGACCCGGTGGCCCGTGACTACCGCTACGTGCCGTTCTTCGCCGAGGTCAAGCAGAAGCTGGGCATCTGAGGGACGGACCGACCGCCCGGTGGAATACGGAACAGCCCCCGCGCCAGGGACCGGACAGGTCCCTCACCCAGGCCCCTTCGGGGATGTCCACAGGAACTCTCACCAGTATCAGGAGTGTTTGTGACCACTGCCGTTGAGCTCTCCACCGCCGACCGTGACGCACTCGACGAACGGGTGGACAAGGAAATAGACAGAGCACGTCTGCGGCGTGCCGACAACGGCTTCTTCGGCAAGGCGCGGAGCGTGGATTCCGTCACCCCGCAAGGCGCGCTGGACATCGCCGTCTGGTGGCGGGTGATGACGAAGAGCTTCATGTTCAGCACGCTCGCCGGGCTGGGCACCATGGCCCGCACGTTCGCCACCCGGGAGGCACCGACGCGCGATCTGCTCGGCGCCTTCCAGACGGTGTACCAGGTCATCGGTGACGACCTGGACAACGCGGCCCCGGAGTTCAGCGCGGTCGCCCCGACAGGGCCCGCGGGAATCCACTACGTCTGGTGGGACGACACCATCGTCGCGCCACTGGCCTCGCGGCTGGGCCCGGACGCGCAGCGGAGTGCGGAGGCTCTCCCCGGCCCCGTGGCCGGCCTGCTGAGCAACATGGAGCGGCTGGCCGACTCCCCGCTCGGTGCCGCCGTCCAGCTCCGGGTGGTGGAGACCATCGCGCTGGACATCGCCGTGGCCTTCCGCCGGATGTACGCGAAGGTGTGGGTGGACGGGGAGAAGGTCTTCGGTGAGACCTCCCAGTTCGCCTGGATCGATGCGCACATCAAGGCGGAGACGGTGCATGCCGCGCAGGTCAGCGACGACGAGACCGGCATGACGATGATGGTGACCACGAACACGGAGGCCGCGGAGTTCGAGCGGTTGGTCGCGGAGTACGTGGACAGCTGGTCCGGTGCGCTGGAGTGCTTCGCGGGCAGGCTGGCCGGGGCTCCGCCGGAGTCCGCCGCGGCGACGGTCTGAGAGGGAGGGACCGTTGGAGGTCGTCGACCGATACGGTCTCGCGCTGGCACTGGTCGAGGCCGGGGAGGTGGCGGCGGAACCCTGGCGCGACGCGGATCACCCGGTCGATGTCGTACGGGTGGTGAATCCGCCGGCGGCGAGCTGGGACGAACTCGCCGCCCGGGGGTTCGTGCACAAGCCGTCCGTGGTCAGCTGGGTGTCCGGACTGGGCGCCGACGAGGAGACCCACCTGGCGGGCCTGCACCGCACGTCCCGCAAGTCCATACGGCAGGCCCGGCGGGACGCGGCCTCCGCCGGCCTCCGGATCGTGCTGGAGGACCCGGTGACGCCGGACTCACTCGACGGGTTCCTCGCGCTCTACGAGGACCGGGTGGCCGAGATGCGGTTCGGCGTGCCCTTCGCGCTGGACTACCGGGACGCGGTGCTGCACGGGCCGCGGAGGTTCTTCGGTGTCTTCGGCTACGAGGGTGACGAACTTGCCGGTGGTGTACTGGTGTTGGAGTGCCCCGAGGTGGACCTGCTGTTGCTCAGGTTCTCCGCGGTCAGCGCCCGGTGGCGCCGGTCCAGCCTGGCGCGCGCGCTCTACCTCGCCGCCATGCAGGCCGGGCGGGACCGGGGGTACACCCGGGGGTCCCTGGGGAACGAGCCGAATCTGCTGGGTCATCTCACGCAGCCTGGGCTGTTCCGCTTCAAGACCGGGCTGGGTTTCCGGGCGGTGCCCTCGCAGGAGTGTGCCGATCCACAGGGCGGCGACGAGGCGGATCTCGTCCTGCGACTGGACGCGCTGAGCGATCCGACCATGATCCTGGGTTATGCCCCGCGGGATGCCCGGAACCGGGGAGGCGCACGGCTGACCGGCCATCTGATCAGCAAGGCACGAGTGGATCCGACGCTCTACCATGCGCCGTTCCTGACGTCCGTGACGGTGCGGCCCCCCGGAGCGGTGCCGGCATCCGCTTCGGACCGCATGTCGCCGGTGTAGCCCGGGCCTCCCCGCCCGGTCCGGACCGGGCGGGGAGGCCCGGGATTCCGGTACCACCCACTCCGGCCGCGGTCCGCGGGGGCGTCCCGGGGCCGCGACGCGTCAGGCCTGGGCGGCGGTGTTCTCCTCGACCCAGTCGTAGACCCCGCCCAGGATCTGCCGGTGCTGTTCCCGTCCCATGAGGGCGAGGAAGCCGGGGATGGGATTGACCTCGAGAATCACATAGCCGTCCGGGGTGGGCAGAACGTCCAGCCCGGCAAGGGTCATTCCCATGGCGCGCGTGGCCGCCAGTGACAGCTCGATCAGCTCGTCGGGCGCGTCGAACCGTTCGTAGCTCGCACCCTCCACCGTCTTGCAGCGCCAGGAGCCGGCGGCGGGGAGCTTGAGGACGTTGAGCGGGGTCGCGTCGCCCGCGACGACGATCCGGTACTCGCCGCCCTCGGTCGGGAGGTACGGCTGGCACACGAGGGTGGAGAAGCGGGAGAGCAGGTCCTTGGCGGTCTCCTCGCCGGAGACCGGGTCGTCGACGCGCTCCACGTCGACCCCGCGGTATCCGAAGGAAGGCTTGAGGATCACCGTCCCCCACTCGGCACAGGCGGCCTCGACGTCCGCGAGGGACGTGACGGACCGCACCGGCGGTACGGGCAGACCGGCAGCCGCCAGCCGCTGCGCCATGAGGAACTTGCTGTATCCGGTGACCCAGACGTCCGCCGGATCGAACAGGCGGACCCCGGGGACATTGCTCAGCATGCTCAGCCGCTCGACCCGGTCCTGCCAGTCGTCACCATAGAGCTTGCACCGGTTGATGATGGCCTGGAACGAGTCCGCGGGCTCACCGCCCAGCGTGAGCGTGGGCCCCGAAGGGCCGGGGCGGTACGCCATGTCCTCCAGGGTGAAGAACGCGGTCTCGTGGCCCCGCTCGCGCCCGTAGTCCACCAGATGATGGCCGTCGGGATCGATCCCTGAGTAGTCCCAGCCGAGCAGACCGATTCTCACGCCGCCTCCAAGAACTCACGTGCCGCACCGCACACGAGTCGCACTCCAGTGCAGGTCGAGCGATCCTGACCTTCACGCCGGAGGTATGTCAAGGGCGAATCGACCGGCCTGAGTTGAGTTGATTGCCTGCTGAAACGATGCGTGCACACAGGGCTTCCGCGACCCTGCGTAATCCTCTAGGCTCAGCCGCTCGATCGCGTTGCTCAGGGGGATACTCGATGACGAGAGGTGCCGCGGTGGGTAAGTGGGAGACGCTGGTCCGGCCCGGACCGGACCGGACCGCCGCGTATCGGGCGGCGGGCTGGTGGCGGGAATCGACCTTCCTGGACGACCTGTCCGCGGCGGCACGAGACCGCGGGGACCACCCGGCCCTGTTCGCGTACGAAGGCCGTGGTCCGGCCGAGGAGATCAGCTACGCCGAACTCCAGGTCCTCGTCGAGAGGTTCGCCGCCGCACTGAGTGAACTCGGCGTGGGGCGCGGGGATGTGGTGGCGCTCTACCTCCCCAACCGCTGGGAACTGACCCCGCTCTATCTGGCCTGCCACCGGGTGGGTGCCGTGGCCACCCCGGTGATCCCCGCCCTGGACGTACGCGAACTGGGCCATGTGCTGCGGGACAGCGCGGCCAAGGTCTGTGTCACCGTCGACCGCTTCCAGGACGCCGACTACGGCGCCCGCCTCAAGGAGGCCGCCCCGCCGACGCTCGCGCACCGGGTGGTGATCGGCGACGCCGAGCCGACCGGCGCGCTCGACTTCGACGCGTTCTTCGTCCGTACGCCCTGGGAGGAACGCCGGGGCGTCGACGAGGCCGACCGGCTGGGCCCCGACGAGCCGGCGCTGCTGCTCTACACCTCGGGAACCACCGGCCGGATGAAGGGGGTGGTCCACAGCCAGAACACCCTGCACGCGGCGGTGCTCGCGGTCTCCGTGCCGCACGGCCTGACAGGTGACGACGTCGTCTCCATCCCCAACTTCGCCACCCACATGGCCGGGCTCACCTACGCCTGCTACATGCCGGTGCTGCTCGGTGCCACCTGTGTCGTGCAGGACGTGAACCGGGACATGGAGCTGCTCCTGGACCTCATCGCACGGCATCGCGTCACCTGGGCGTACGCCTCGCCCGCCTATCTCCTGGACATGCTGGATGTGCAGGCCGAGGCGCCCCGTGACACGTCGAGCGTCGTGCAGATCGTCTCCGGATCGGCGCCGATACAGCCGCAGTTGATATCCCGGATGCGGGAGGTCTTCGACATCCCGGTGCGGGCCCTGTGGGGCATGACGGAGAACGGAGCGGTCACGGTGACCCGGGCCGACGACCCGGAGGGCTGGGCCGGCCACAGCGACGGCCGCTCGGAGCCGTCGATGGAGCTGCGGATCGTGCCGGCGACGGGCCCCGAGGGGAGCACCGACACCGGTGGCGGCCGGCTGCTGGTGCGCGGCGCCTCGCAGTGCCTGGGCTATCTCGGCCAGCGCGAGGTGTACGAGGCGTGTCTGGACGAGGACGGCTGGTTCGACACCAGTGACCTGGCCCGGGACGACGGCCGGGGCGGCATCCGGATCGTCGGCCGCTCCGTCGACCAGGCCGTCCGCGCCAACGGTCAGAAGGTCTCGACGCTCGAGGTGGAGTCGGTGCTCATCCGGCACCCGGGCGTGCGGGAGGTGGCGCTCGTGGGCTACCCGGATCCGCGCATGCCCACCGCCGAACTGGTCTGCGCCGTGGTGGTGGCCGAGGGGGAACCGCCCACGCTGGCGGAGCTCCGCGGGCATCTCGCGGAGGAGAAGATGGCCGAGACGCTCTGGCCGGACCGGGTCCAGTTCGTCTGGGAGCTGCCCAAGAACTCTCTGGGGAAGATCCTCCGCCATCCGTTGCGCCAACGCCTTGAGGTCGAATACACCACGCACCGATGACAGCGGCCCCACGGGCGCCACGCACTCCCCCGGACGCGAACGCCACGGCGGATCCGGAGGCGGGCGCCGCGGGAACCGCCGGATCGCGCTCGCGGACGGTGGCGCTCGCCATCATCTCCGTGGCGCAGCTGATGTTCCTGCTGGACGCCACCATCGTCAATGTCGCGTTGCCCAGCATCCAGGGAGCGTTGCGGCTCAGCGGCTCCGATCTGGAGTGGATCGTCGCCTCGTACTCCGTCGCCTTCGGCGGGCTCCTGATACTCGGCGGGCGGCTCGGCGACATCCTCGGGCGGCGACGGATGTTCACGGCGGGGATGGCGCTGTTCACCGTGGCCTCGCTGCTCGGCGGGTTCGCGCAGGAGCCATGGCTGTTGATCGTCTGCCGCACCGTGCAGGGCATCGGTGCCGCGGCCGCCTCGCCCGCCGCGCTGTCGCTCATCGCGGTGACGTTCCCGCAGGGGCGGGAACGCGACCGGGCCGTGGGCTGGTACACGGCTGTGGCCACGGCGGGCGGCGGCGTGGGGCTGTTGGCCGGGGGCGTGATCACCGCGTATCTGTCCTGGCGCTGGGTGATGTTCGTGAACGTCCCGATCGGGGTGGTGGTCCTCGCCCTGTCCTGGAGAGTGCTGCGCGAGACGCCCCGGCAGCGCGGCAGGTTCGACCTGTCCGGAGCGCTCACCGGCACTCTGGCCGCGCTCCTGCTGGTGCACGGCCTGATCAGCGGCGCCTCGGACGGCGGTCACTGGACCGACCCGTCGGTACTCGCGGCACTCGGCGTGGCAGCCGTCCTGCTCCCGGCGTTCGTGGTGATCGAGCGACGCGGCAGCCAGCCACTGGTGCCCCTGCGACTGTTCGCGGGCCGGACCCGGTGCGGCACGTACGCGGTGCTGGCGCTGACCAACACCGCGATGTTCGGCATCTTCTTCTTCCTGACGCTCTTCCTGCAGCAGGTCTGGGGCTACAGCCCGCTGGACACCGCGCTCGTCTACATTCCGCTGACCTGCCTGCTCGTCGTCGGCGCGAAGGCCGCCTCACGGTTCGTCACGTTCCTCGGCGCGCGCGCACTGGTGTGCTGGGGCCTGCTGGCCGCCTCCACCGGAATGTTCTGGCTCTCCCGGATCGGGGAGTCCGAGGGGTACGCCACCGGGATGCTGGTGCCCACCGTGCTCACGTACGCGGGACTCGCCGTGACCGGCGTGCCGCTGACGCTGGCCGCGCTGGCGGACGTGGCCGACCAGGACTCCGGTGCGGCCTCCGGGCTCCTCAGCATGTTCCGGCAGATCGGTGGCGCGATCGGGCTGGCGGTGCTGGGCACCGTGGTCTGGTCGACGGTCGCATCGGCGGCGGACACCACCTCCGCGAAGGACGCGCTGGCCGAAGGCATCGGCCATGGCTTCCTGGTGGCCGGCGGAGTCGCCGTGCTGTCGCTCCTGGTGGCGTTCTTCACCCTGCCTCCGCACACCTCCGTACGCGCGGAGCGGGCCGGGTCCGGTGACCCCGCCGCGGTCCGGGACGCCGGCGAGCGGGGGAAGGGATGAGCGTCTCGTCCACGTCAGCCGGCCCGGCCGACTTCCTGGTCATCGGCGGTGGCATCGCGGGGGCGGCCGCCGGGTACTTCCTCGCCCCGCACGGCCGCGTCGTCCTCCTGGAGGCCGAAGGGGCCCCGGGCCTCCACGCCACCGGGCGCTCCGCCGCGCTGTTCTCCGAGTACTTCGGGAACGCCACCGTACGGGCGCTGACCGTCGCTGCCCGCACCTTCTACGAGGCCCCGCCGGACGGCTTCACCGCTGTCCCGCTGCTCACCCCGCGCGGTGTGCTCGCCCTGGAGACGCCCGGCAGCGCACCGCAGTTCGAGGCCGCCCGGGCAGCCGGGGCCACCGCTCCCCGGCCGGTCCTCGAGGTGGACCGGGAGCGGGCACTGGAACTCTGCCCGGTGCTCCGCCCCGGGGCCTTCGGGCGCGCGCTGTACAAGCCCGGCGCCTGCGACATCGATGTGGACGCCGCCCACCAGGGCTTCCTTCGGGGGCTGCGCGCTCACGGCGGCAGCGTGGTGACGGGCGCCCGGGTCCACGCCCTGCGCCGACGGGCCGGCGCCTGGAGGGCCTCCACCGCGCACGGGGAGCACACCGGGACCATCGTGGTGAACGCCGCCGGCGCCTGGGCCGACGACGTGGCGCGTCTGGCGGGCGTACGGCCGGCGGGGCTGGTGCCGCGCCGCCGCACCGCCGCGCTCGCCCGGATCCCGGTCGCCGTCGCGGTCACCGGAGATCGCGAGGGTTCGGGGGGTACCGCACTCCGGGCGGAGGACGTGACGGGCTGGCCCATGATCACGGACGTGGCGGACACCTTCTACGTCAAACCCGAGTCCGGCGGGCTGCTGCTCTCCCCGGCGGACGACACCCCCGCACCGCCCGGCGACGCCCGCCCCGTTGAACTCGACGTCGCCACCGCCGTCGCGCGCTTCGAACGGGTGGCCACCCTCCGCCTGCGGCACATCAGCCATGCCTGGGCCGGCCTGCGTACCTCCGCCCCGGACGACACGCCCGTGATCGGTCCCTGCCCGCGCACGGCCGGCTTCCACTGGCTGGCCGGTCTGGGCGGTTACGGAATCCAGACCGCCCCGGCGGCCGGTGCGCTCCTGGCCGCACTCGTCACCGGAACACCACCCCCGTCTGAGCTCGCCGCGCTGGTCAAGGGCCTCACTCCCGCCCGTGACCACGGAGCTGATCGCGAGGAGCGGTGAACCCGCCTCCTCGCGCCCTCACCTGTCGCCCCCAGAGAGTTCGGAGACATGTCGGAAAACATCTGGCAGACCGCCGGCGGCCGTGTCGACCACGGTCCGTACCGCCCCGTGCACAGACTGGTCGAGGAACAGGCCGACCGGACCCCGGACCGCACCGCTGTGATCCACCGCGGAGCCACCCGGACGACCTTGACGTACGCGGAGTTCGACTCGCTCGCCAACGGCCTGGCCGCCGAACTGACGGCGAGCGGTGTCGGCCCCGGTGACATGGTGCCGGTCGTCATCGGCAACAGCGTCGAACTGCCCCTGTGCATGGTGGCGCTGATGAAGGCGGGCGCCGCCTTCGCGCTCTGCGACCCGGCCTGGCCCGACGAGCGGCTGCGCTCCGTACTGGAGGAACTGGACCCGCCGCTGGTGCTCACCTCCGGGCCACTGGTCTGCACGGACCGGCTGGCGAAGGTCGTCTCGGCCGGTCGGATCACACCGAGCACGGTGCGCCCCGGTCCGACGCCGGGCCCGGAGCAGCCGGCCTACGGGGTGTTCACCTCGGGTACGACGGGGACACCGAAGTGCGCCGTGAATCTGCACGAGGGGCTGACCAACCGCTTCCGCTTCATGTCCCGGTACTTCGGCGCCACCGGCGACGAGGTGGTGCTCCAGAACAGCCGCCACACCTTCGACTCGGCGATCTGGCAGTTGCTGTGGCCACTGACGACGGGCGGCCGCACCGTCGTCCCCGAACAGGGCGAGTTCCTCGACCTGGAGCGGACCGTCGACACGATCCACCGCTACCGGGTCACCCTCACCGATTTCGTCCCGGCCATTCTCGGCATGCTGCTCGCACTGCTGGAGGCCGAGCCGGACGCCGTGCGCAAGGTCGGCTCGCTGCGGCACCTGGTGGTCGGCGGCGAGGAGATCATCCCGCACGCCGTGCACCGCCTGCGGGCGTTGCTGCCGGGGCTCGGGATCACCAACGGCTACGGCCCGTCCGAGACCTCCATCGGCATGGTCTTCCACCGCATCGACGGCAGCGAGGGCGACCACATCCCGCTCGGGCGCCCCATCGACAACTGTTACGCGGTGGTCACCGACGACCGGCTGCGCCCGCTGCCCGTGGGCACCGTCGGCGAGATCGTGATCGGCGGCGCCTGCGTCGGTGCCGGATACCTCGGCGACCCGGCCCGCACGGCCGAGGTGTTCGTCCCCAACCCGTTCCCGGCGATACCCGGCGCCACCGTCTACCGGACCGGTGACCTCGGCCGGTTCGACGCGGCCGGGCTGCTGCGCTTCACCGGCCGCCGCGACCGGCAGACCAAGGTGGACGGCGTCCGGATCGAACTGGCCGAGATCGAGACCACCGCCGAGGGCTGTCACGGCGTCATCCAGGCCAAGGCGCTCACCCTCCGCCGGCAGGGACGCAACCGGCTGGTCGTCGCGGCGGCCTCCGACGAGGGCACCACGCCCGCGGCGCTCCGCGCCCATCTCGTGTCCACGCTGCCCCGCATCCAGGTGCCCCAGCACTGCCTCGTGCTGGAGGCTCTGCCGCTCTCCGACAACGGCAAGGTGGACCTGCGGGCGCTGCGGCTGCTCGTCGAGGAGAAGCTGGAGTCCGAGTCACGGCCGGCCGGCCGGCCCGTCGGCTCCCTCGCCGAACGCGTGGCCGAGGTGATGGGCGCGGTCCTCGACCTCCCCTCGTTCGGCACGGAAGACGACTTCCTGCGACGCGGCGGCGACTCGCTGGCCGCTCTGAGCGCGCTGCTGCGGATCAGGGACACCACGGGGCTGACGGTGGGACTCGCAGAGCTGTACGAGCACCGCACGCCGGACGCGCTGGTGGCAGCGCTGGAGGGCGCGCCCAAGGGAGGTGCGGCGGCAGGGCCCGACGGTTCCGCGGCGTCCGGAGGGCTCCCCGCGGAGGCGGACCGGAGTGATGCCTTTGCCGTGGCCGCGCTCATGGAGCGGGACTCCGCCCTGCCCGGCGACCTCGCCGAAATGGCCACGCGCGCCGGGCGGTCCGCGGGCAGCGGGGTGGTGCTTCCCCCGCGCACCGTCCTGGTCACCGGCGCCACCGGCTTCGTCGGGGCGCGATCGCTGCACCGGTTGCTGTCGGCCACCCAGGCCCGCGCCGTCTGCGTCGTGAGGGCCCACGACGACGCCCACGCCCGGACGCGGATCGTACGGGCGCTGAGTGCCCAGGGGCTGTGGGACGAGTCCTTCGGAGAACGCCTCGACGCACGTGCCGGCGAACTGGGAAGGCCTCGGTTCGGCTGGCCGCAGGAGACCTGGGAGACGTATGCCGCCGACTGTGACGCCGTGCTGCACATCGGGGCCATGGTCAACTTCCTTCTCGACTACCGCGCCCACCGCGCCGCCAATGTCACGGGCACGGCCGAGGTACTCCGCTTCGCTCTCTCGGTGCGGACCAAGCCGCTGCACCACGTCTCCACCCTCGGGATCCTCGAACAGCACGCCTCCGCCGTTCCGGGCCGTATCCGGGAGGACTTCGATCCGTCCGCCGCAACCGCGCCGAACAGTGGGTACAGCCGCTCCAAGTGGGTGGCCGAGCGGCTGCTCACCGAGGCCCGCGGACGAGGCGCGCCGGTGACGGTCCACCGGCTCGGCGAGGTGATGCCCGCCGCCGACAACGGCGTGCCCAATCCCAGGGCGCTCACCCATCTGCTGCTGTCCGCGGCGCTCCGCCTCGCTGTCCGACCCGACGTGCCCATGCACTCCGACTACACACCGGTGGACGAGGCCGCCGCACGGCTGATCGCCGGACTCGCCGAACCGTCCGACGGAGCCGTCTACCACGTCTTCCGGGACGGCAGCGTGGACTTCGCCGCGCTCGACCTGGCGGGTCCGAACGGTGCGGGCGCCCTGCGCGCGGTGCCGCCCGCGGAGTTCATGGCCGCGCTGCGGGAGGCAACGGCCGGGGGCGGGGAGCCCGCCGTGACCGTGCTGCACGCTCTGCTGACGGCGCTCCCCACCGCCGGGCCGGCCGGTGTACCGGACTTCCGGAGGCTGCTGGCGGACAACCCCGGGCTGTTCGCCAAGGAGGCGTGCGCCGCCCTGGACGCGCGGCACGGCTTCCGGGAACGGCCGCTGGAGGCGGCCCTGGAGGCCTACCGCACCACACTCACCGCCTGAGCCATCCGCGCGGGTCACCACCTGCGCCACTGTGAGACGAGAGGACGACTGTGCACTACCGCACCATGGGACGACTGGGCTGGCAGGTCAGTGAGATCGGCTACGGGATGTGGGGCATCGGCGGAGGCCCCGGCGGATTCACCGGCTGGGATTACGACGTGGCCCCGGACTGCCTGGATCTCGCGGTCGAGAACGGCTGCACGTTCTTCGACACCGCCTGGGTCTACGGCCGGGGCGTCAGTGAGCAGATGCTGGGCGCCCTGCTCCGGCGGCACGCCGGCCGCACCGGCGGGGACCGGCTGCGGGTGGCGACCAAGATCCCGCCCCTGAACCGCGAATGGCCGCCCGGCCCCGACGACACGCTCGACGACGTCTATCCCCGCGCCCACATCCGCGAGTACGTCCACCGCAGCCTGGAGAACTTCGGGACCGACCGGATCGACCTGCTCCAGTTCCATGTCTGGGAGGACCGCTGGAGCGGCCAGGAGAGCTGGCAGCAGGCGGTCGCCGATCTCAAGGCGGAGGGCGTGATCGACGGCTTCGGCATCAGCGTCAACCGCTGGGAGCCGGTCAACTGCCTCCGGGCCCTGGACACCGGCCTGGTCGACGTCATCCAGGTGATCTACAACATCTTCGACCAGGCACCCGAGGACGAACTGTTCGCCCGGGCCCTGAAGGACGACATCGGCATCATCGCCCGCGTCCCCTTCGACGAGGGCGGCCTCACCGGCACCCTCACCCACGACACCGTGTTTCCCGAGGACGACTGGCGTGCCGTCTACTTCGGTCCGGAGAACCTCGGCCCCACGGTCGAGCGCGCCGAACGGCTGAAGAAGGTCCTGCCCGAGGGCATGACGCTGCCGGAGCTCGGCCTCCGCTTCATCCTGCACCACCCTGCCGTGAGCACGGTCATCCCGGGCATGCGCCGGCCCGAGCACGTGCGCGCCAACCTGGCGGTCTCCGGGGCCGCGCTCGACCCCGCGCTGCTGGACGCGGTGCGCGGCCACCGCTGGGACCGACGACCCACCGCGTGGTCGATGTGACCGTCATCGCCCTGTGGGCCCATCCCCGTTCGGTCTCCACGGCGTTTCTGCGCATGATGGCCGAGCGCGGTGACGTCACGGTCGTGCACGAACCGCTGGTGCTGCTCACCGACCACGGCCAGGTCACGGTCCCCGCCGTCGACGACGGGGACGCGGCCGACGACGCGGGGGCGCGCACGGTCACGGTCCGCACGCCCGCCGAGCTCCTGTCCCAGCTGACGGAACTGGGCACCCGGAGGCCGGTGTTCTTCAAGGACACGCTGGAGTACCACTACCAGTACCTCTTCGACCACCCGGAGCGGATCGCCTCCTTCACCCACACCTTCATCGTCCGTGAACCGGCCCGGACGATCGCCTCCCACTACGCGGTCAAGCCCGAACTGGCCTGTCACGAGATCGGCTACGAGCACCAGTACGCGCTGTTCGAGCTGGCCTGGAAGGTGACCGGCAGGCGCCCCGTCGTCATCTCGGCCGAGCGGCTGCTGGCCGACCCGCCCGCCGTGGTCGCCGCATACTGCGAAGGCGTCGGCCTGCCCTTCCTGCCCGAGGCGTTGACCTGGGAGCCGGGCGAGCGCGCCGAATGGCGGCAGAACGAGCGCTGGCACCGGGACGCGAGCGCCAGCTCGGCCTTCAGCGCCCCGGAACGCGCTTACGCGGTCACGGTCGAGAACGACCCCCGGCTGCGTGGCTTCTACCAGCACCACCTCCCGTACTACGAGCGGCTCATCGCGCACGCCTGCTGAGCCAGGAACAAGGAGAGTCCATGACGAGCAGCACACCGGCCACCCCGGGCGAGCAGTTCGCCGCCGCCTACCTCGCCGACAGCGAGAAGGCCGAGGTCCACTTCCCCTTCACGCTCACCGACGTGTTCGAAACGGGCAAGCAGGGTCAACGACTGACGGCACGTAACCTCTTCCGCACCCAGCGGGCCGAAACACAGCCCGTGCGCTCCTGGCACGAGACCAGACCGGCCGGAAACCCCGACGGCGGTGCGAGCCCGGAGGGGCGGCTGCGGGAGGCGTCCTTCCGCTTCTCGGTGGCCGAGTACGGTGTCGCGCCGATCACCGCCTGGGTGCAGATCCCCGACGGTCTCGCCGACGAACCGGAGGCCCTCGCCTCGTTCATCGACCGTCGGCTGATGGTGCGGCTCGGCACCGCGGAGAACCGGGCGCTCACCCTCGACGTGCTCCGGCACCCCGAGGTGGCACGGCTGCCGTACCGGGGTTCCTACGTCGACGGGGTGCTCGCCGCCTTCAACGAGATAGAGCAGGCCGGCGGTACCGGCCGCGCCCTGATGGTGAACTCCTCCGACTACTACGCCGAACTGGTGGGCGCGGGCAGCCTGCTGGGCGACCTCACCCGCGAGGAGGTGAAGATCAGCCGGCACCGCCATGTGGCGCCCGGCTGCGCGCTGGTGGGGGACTTCGCGATGGCCGCGCGGCTGCTCGAATCCGGCCGGTCGGTGATCAAGGTGGCGGAGCCGCCGGAGGGGACCTTCGACCAGCCGGGCACGGCTGTCTGTGCGCAGGTGCATGAATCCGTCGCCGTCCAGCTGCCCACGCACTTCTTCCACGTAGTGCCCGCCTGACCGTCGGTGGCACACCGCGGATGCGGTGCCGGTGTCCCCGGCAGCCCTGCGGCTGCCGGGGAAGCGGTTCAGCGGTGTGCGGACGCTCAGAAGCAGTCGCCGTACCAGTGGACGGCCCCGGGCGCCGTGACGGTGGCCCGCACGGAGGCCGGGGACGCGTGCAACGGCCGCACCATTCCCACGTGTTCCGTCACCTGCCGGGCGTCCGTCAGCAGGGCGGGGAGCGCGGCCGCCACTCCGGGACCACCGGGGACGCGGGCCCGGGTCTGCCCCGCCGCCCGGCCACGCGAAGCGACGGCGGAGAACAGCGAGCCCAGACACTGCTGCGCACCCGCGAACTCGCGCACCTCCACCCGGTCCCCCACGTGCTGTGCCACGATCCAGCCGGCCAGCGCCCCGGAGGCGGGGTCCACCGCGACGAGCGACTCCTCGAACGGTCCGTACCAGGCGGGCACGCGCACCGCCCAGTCCTCGGGCGCCCGGAGCGAGCTGAGCGGCCTGCTCGCGTTGTACGCGTGGTGCAGGGCGGCCACCTCCGCCGCGTCCTGCGGTACGGCCGCCCGGACCGGGAAGGCCCCGGGGCCGGCTGGGGGGACGAGTGTCCCCTCGGTGTACGTGCTGTCGAACTCCTGCCATCCCGAGCTCCGGTACACACCGGGCGTGCCGGTGAAGAGCAGGGACCATGCGCACTGTTCGGCGGTCATGGTCCGCTCGGCCTCCGCGAGCAGCAGCCTGACCAGTCCCTGCCCCCGGGCCTCGGGGCGGGTGGCGACGCTGCCGATGCCGCCGACGCGCTGCGGGACACCCGAGGCGTCGCGGATCAGCCTCGGCACGTAGACGACGACCGCGTCTATCCCGTCGCCCGCGGTGTTCTGCGCGACGAACGTGTGCCGGTGGCGGTCGGGGTCGAGGGCGTGCAGGGAGGCGATGTGCGGGGCGTCGAAGCAACGGCGCCACAAGGCGGCCAGGGCGGGGTCGTCGGCGGCGGTCGCCGTACGGATGAGGGCGCTCACAGGATGAGGTTCCCGTCCGTGCGCACCGTGTCGCCGGCGGGGGGCATCGCGCTGCGTCGCGTGCCGTCCTCGACGCACGTGGTGTGCAGGACCGAGGCAAGGGCCTCCGGTGCCAGATGGAGCGTGCCGCCGGTGAAGCGGCTGCCGGTTGCCGCGTAGTGGTTCGTGCCGTCGGCGATGCGGACATGCGCGGTGTCCGGCCCGGTGGCCGCGCTGCTGAGGCCGGTGATGTCCCAGGTCGCCCTCCCCGGCCCGTCCGCGCGGCCGAGGAGCGCCCCGGCCTTGTTGCTGCCGGTGAACCTGGCCCCACCGGTCACGGTGATCCGCTGGTCGCGCACGCCGCTGAGCTCGATGCCGGTGTTGTCGTAGGTACCGCCGTCGATGCGCAGGTCCGCGGAACCGATCGAGAGCGGGGCCGCGTTCTCGGCGCCGGTGAGTGTGCAGTCGGTGAAGTGGACCGGGCCCGCGCCGCGCAGGATCGCACCGTCGACGCCCTGGAACGTGCAGCGCACGAAGTGGACGGGCGCGGTGACCGGTGTCTGGACGAGGACCGCGCCGGCGGCCGGTTCGAAGGTGCAGTCGCTGATGGTGGTCGGCCGGCCGGAGCGGGCGGAGCGCTGGGCGACGGCGAAGGTCTTCGCCGTGCAGCCGCGCACCTGGGCACCGTCGGCGTTCACGGTGAGGGTGCCGGCCTGGTCGAAGGTGGGCCGCGCGATCACCGTGATGTCCTCCAGGGTCAGATCGGTGATCTTCGTGTTGGCGGTGAACCAGGAGCAGACGTGTCTGCGTACGGTGATCCGCTTGGCGGATATCCCCCACTGGGCACCGGAGTTGGCGATGTCCATCAGGCCGGAGTTGCCGTCGAAGAGCAGGTCGTGCTCGTACTGGCCGTGGGTGGTGAAGGGGTTGCCGCCCGCGTCGTCGCCGTCGCCGTGGCAGTTCACGACGGTGCAGTAGGCGGACGCGGTGAGGTCGTTGAGGTGGCGCACATTGCTGGTCGTGCAGTCGGCGACCCGCCCGTACAGGCAGTAGATCTGCTGGGTGAGGTAGCCCGCTCCGCCGTACTCGACGGTGGGCGGGTTCTTCAGGGAGCAGTCCTCGGTACGGAAGCGGGTGCACCAGCGGCGCATGATGACCGGCCAGAAGGTACCGGTGGCGTGGATGCCGGAGACGTCGCAGCCCACGGCGTACTCGAAGCTGACGGGGTGGGAGCCGGTGTACTCGTCGGGTCCCGCCCCCTCGAAGAGCATGTTGCGGATGTGGGTGTTGCGGACCGGGTCGACGCGGGTCCAGGCGAGGGTGCGGCCCTCGGCGAGTTCCCAGCCGTTGAGGTAGCCGATGCGGATGTGGCCCGCGTCGACGATCTCCGTGATCTCGACCAGCTTCTGCAGTTCGCGCTCGTCACGGCCGCCGCCCGCGACCGGGTCGACCTGCACCGCCCACCACTGGCCGACGGCGAACGCCTTGGCGTCGGGGACCGGGAAGGTGTCGGTGAGTTCGATGACCTCGGCAGCGAGTGCGTGCTTGACGGTGGTGTCGGTGGGGGTGCCGCGGAAGGAGAGGACGGCGCCGAAGGGGTTGTCGTGGGTGTTCTTCTCGATGCCGGTGGTGTGGAGGTGGTGGCCGCCGAAGTCGAGTTCGATGTTGGAGCGGTTGTAGAGGTGGCGTTGGGTGAGGAGGAGGTCGGTGTGGGCTTCGATGCGGTGGACGGTGGGGTCGTTGACCATGGCGTCGAGGGCGTTGTCGGCGGGGGTGTCGGCGTCGAAGTGGCCGAAGGTGCGGAAGTCGAGGGTTCCGGTGTGGAGTTGGTGCCAGCGTCCGGTGTTCGTCGTGCCGTTGGGGGCGATGACGGTGCCGCCGTTGTGTGTGGCGGTGGACTTGTTGTCCCAGCGCAGGGCCATGGTGCCGCCGTCGCCGGGGGTGCGGTAGCCGGCGACGACGGCCTGGGTGCCGTGGGTGAGGGGTTTGGTGTTCAGGGCGCGCAGTGCGGCGACCGTGTCGAGGCGCAGGACGTTGCCGGTGCGGTCGGGTGCGGCCTGTGCGGGGCCGGTGGCCACGGCCGAACCGGCCACGACCAGACCGGCCAGGCCCGAAGCCCGCAGAAGATTCCGGCGGGACGAAGCAGCGGACGAGGCATGGACGGACATGACGGAGGTGCTCCTCGCGTTGTCGATGCGTGCTCGGTGAGAACCGGCTGCGGGCCGGTCGCGGTCAGATCGTGTTGCGGTACGGCGGCATGAAGCGCATCCGCGGCATCTGGTCCGCCAGCACTCCCCCGTCGACGACGAGGCGCGCTCCCGTGAGATAGGCGCCGGCGTCCGAGGCGAGCAGCAGCAGCGCGCCCACGCATTCGTCGGGCTGCGCGTACCTGCCGAGCGGGATGCGCTCGCGGTACGTGGCCTCGAAGGCCTCCCGGTCGAAGGGGAACTCGCCGTCGATGGGGGTCTCGACCATGCCGGGGGCCAGGGTGTTGGCGGTGATGCCGTGCGGGGCGAGCTCGACGGCGAGTGTCTCCGTGAGCAGTTGGGCGGCGGCCTTGGAGGCGTTGTAATGGGCCAGACCGGCCTCTGCCACCAGGGCGTTCTTCGAGGTGATGGTGATGATGCGGCCGGCGACGGCGTCGGCCGTCATATGTTCGGCGATGCGCTGACTGAGGAAGAACACGGCGTCGACGTTGACCCGCATGATGCGCGACCAGCCGGCCGGGGTGATCTCGTTGAAGCGTTCCAGGGCCGCCGTGCCCGCGTTGTTGACCAGGATGTGCAGCGGTCCCGCCTCGGCACGCACCGTGTCGGCGAAGCCGGCCAGCGCCTCGGTGTCCGCGAGGTCCTGCCCGTACACACGGCAGCGTCGGCCGAGCGCCTCGATCGCGGCGGCCGTCTCGGCGACACCCTCGGCCCCGGGCAGGTCGACCAGCACCAGGTCCGCGCCCGCCTCGGCGAGGCCGACGGCGAAGGACCGGCCCAGGCCCCGGGCGGCCCCGGTGACGACCGCGGTGCGGCCGGTCAGGTCGAAGCGGTCGGTGCCGCGGGGCGGGACGGCTGCGGTCATCACGGGATTCCTTCGGAAGGGCTGGTACTGCGTCAGGAGGGGTGGTGGGCCGCCGCGCGGGGACACAACAGGGTGGGAGCGCGGCGGCCCGGCTGCGGGCCGGCAACCGGGGACAGGGGGGTGATCCGGGCGCCGGCCCGCAGGTCGTGGGGAGCGGCGGGTCAGCCGTTCAGGCCCAGGAGATCGAGCGAGGGCCGGTGGATGATCTCCTCCACCGCGTCCGCGTCGAGCGGCGGCAGTCCGGGAATGCCGGGGATCCGGGCGATCTCCCGGAGTCCCTTCACGGAGTCGTCGACCGTCGTGAACGGGTAGTCGCTGCCGAACAGCACCTTGTGGAAGACCCCGTAGTCCTGGACGAGCCGGAGGCTGTGCCAGAGCTGGAAGGGCCGGTAGTGCAGGGCACTGAGGTCGGCGTACACGTGCGGGTGCTTGCGGATGACCGCGATGCACTCGCCCTCGAAGGGGTGGCCGAGGTGGGCGAGGACCATCCGCAGCTCCGGGTGGCGGATGGCGACGGCGTCCAGGTGCCGGGGCATCGCCCACTCCAGCGGCGCGCTGGAGACGAAGGTCGTGCCGGTGTGCACCAGGAGCGGCAGCCCGTGCCGTTCGGCGTACGTGTACAGCTCGTCGTACTCCTCGGCTGCCGGGTCGAAGCCCGCGTACATCGGCATCAGTTTGATGCCGCGCAGACCGAGCTCCTGGTGGCCGTAGCGCAGTTCCTCCTGCCAGCCGGGCTGGGTGGGGTCGAGCGCCAGGTAGCCGATCAGCCGGTCGGGGTGTTCCCCGACGTACGCGGCCACGGCTGCGTCGTCGACCCAGAGCCCGCTGCGGCGCGCCTTGCCGCCGACGACGATCGTCCGGGTGGACTCGGGTGCGGTGGCGGCGTACTCCTCCCACTTCACCGTGAGGTCGACCTCGCCCGCGTGGGCGCGGGCGGAGTCGGAGCTGAACGGGTCGGTGAAGTCGTGGTTGTGCCGGAAGAGATGGGAGTGGACGTCGGTGATCATGTACGGTTCCGCTTCTCCCAGCCGTCCGCGAACATGTTCCAGAAGCGGTGGCTGGGCGGGTGTTCCTCGAAGACCTCGTCGACGAGTTCGACACCGAGCCCCGGGGCGGTCGGCAGGCCGATGCGGCCGTCCTCCATCGGGAGGGTTCCCTTGAGGGCGTCGAAGACGAACGGCTCCAGGAGCCCGTCGAAGGTTTCGAGGATCTTGAAGTTGGGGATTCCGAGCGCCGCGTGCACGGAGGCGGTGGTGCAGAGCGGGGAGTTGGAGTTGTGCGGGGCCACGAGCATGCCGTGGGTGTCCGCGATCGCGGCGAGCTTCCGCACCTCGGTGAAGCCGCCGGCCATGGAGAGGTCGGGCTGGATGATGTCGACGGCGTTCGTGGCGAAGAGCTGCTTGTACTCGTAGCGGTTGTGGAAGTGCTCGCCGCCGGAGATGGGGAAGGCGGCGCGCTGCCGCAGTTCGGCGTACCGCTCGATGTGGGTCCAGGGCATCGGCTCCTCGAACCAGCCGATGTCGAACGGTTCCAGTTCCCGTACGAGACGGGCTGCGGTCGGCATGGCGAAGCGGGCGTGGCCCTCGATGAAGAGGTCGATGTCGGGGCCGATCGCCTCGCGGACGGCGGCGACGAGGTCGATGGAGCGGCGCAGTTCGGCCCGCTCCAGTTCGTGCAGGCCGGGGCCGAAGGGGTCGAACTTGAGGGCGGAGTAGCCCTTGGCCACGGTCTCCTTGGCCTTGGCCGCGAAGGTGTCGGGCTCTCGTTCGCCGGTGTACCAGCCGTTGGCGTAGACGCGGACGTCGTCGCGGCAGGCGCCGCCGGTCAGGCGGTAGGCGGGGACGCCGAGCGCCCTGCCCATCAGGTCGTACATCGCCTGGTCGAGGCCGGACAGGGCGATGCCGCCCATGTCGCCGCCGCGCAGGAAGTCGCCCTGGTAGACGCGGAGCCAGAGTTCCTCGATGTCGAAGGGGTCGGCGCCGATCAGGTGGCGCCGCGCCAGCGCCTCGGTGAGGGCGCAGACCTCGCTGACCCGGTAGGGGTGGGTGATCTCGCCGATGCCGGTCAGGCCCTCGTCGGTGTGGACGCGGACGTAGCCGAAGTCGCGCCAGGAGGTGCCGAGCATCAGGGTCTCGACGCGGGTGATCCGTCCGGCGGGGCCGGCGGGGCGGGTGCGGTTGACGGTCAGCATCAGCGGGTCGCTCCGCCCATGGTCGAGGTGTTCTCCAGGTCGCGGGCGCCGCCCTCGGCGAGGACGGCCTTGACCGCGGCCTCGGTGCCCTCGATCAGACGGTCCACGTCTGCGTCGGTGTGCGCGTAGCTGATGTGGCTGCGCTTGAGGTTGAGCGGGAGCTCGAACAGGCCGTGCTCCAGGAGTTTGCGGCGGTAGCCGACGAACATCGAGGCGTCGTTGTTCAGCAGGTCCGCGTAGGTACGGGGGGCCTCGCCCGGCATGAAGTAGCTGACGAAGACGGAGCCGTAGCCGGTGACGACGGCGGGCACGCCGAGGCGCTCGTAGAGGCCGGTCAGTTCGGTGCGGACGCGGTCACCGAGCCTGAAGACGTGGTCGTGGACCGGTTCCTCGCGGAGCTTGCGGAGCGTGGCGAGGGCGGCGGCGACGACGGACGGGTGGCCGTTGTACGTGCCGGCGAAGAAGGCGGGGGCGCCGGGGCGGGTGGAGAAGAGGTCCATCAGGTCGGCCCGGCCGCCGATCGCTCCGACGGGGGCGCCGTTGGCGATGGCCTTGCCGAGGGTGGTGAGGTCGGGGGTGACGCCGGAGATCTGCTGCCAGCCGCCGATGCTGTGGCGGAAGCCGGTGATGACCTCGTCGAAGATCAGGACGCTGCCCGCCTTCGTGGTCTCCTCGCGGAGTGTGGTGAGGAACTCCTGGTACGGGAGCAGGGCGCCGACGTTGTGCGGGACGGGTTCGACGATGACGGCGGCGATGTCACTGCCGTGCTCGGCGAAGGTGCGCCGGACGGCCTCGCTGTCGTTGAACGGCAGGACGAGGGTGGCTTGGAGGACCTCGGGCAGGATGCCGGTCGAGATCGGGTCGTGGCCGCCGACCTTCGAGGGCTCGGAGATCACGTTGAGGCTGACCGCGTCGTGCCAGCCGTGGTAGCAGCCCTGGAACTTGACGACCAGGCGGCGGCCGGTGGCGGCTCGGGAGACGCGGAGCGCGTGGAACGTCGCCTCGCTGCCGGTGCTGGTGAGCAGGACCTTCTCGATCGAGGGGATCAGCTCGGCGAGCTGTTCGGCGAGGAGGACCTCTCCCTCGGTGACGCCGACGCCCATGTGGCCGAGCGTCGCGCCGGCCTGGGCGGTGGCGCGGGCCACGTCGGGGTCGTTGTGGCCGAGCAGCGGCGGGCCGAACGCCGAGTGGAAGTCGGTGTACTCACGTCCGTCGGCGGTACGGAACCGTGCGCCGTGGGTCCCGGTGACCACCAGGTCCGTCAGTCCGGGAACGCTGCGCTGACCGCTGTTCACGCCGCCGGGTACGACCTGGCGGGCGCGCTCGGCGAGCCGGGCTCCGGATTCGTTGCCTGCCGGGCCTGAACTCATGGTGCTTGCTCCTTGCGTCGAGAGTCGTCGGTTGTCGCGGGCCCTGCCCGGCCCGTGAGTCCCTGGCGCCATCCGCCCGGCAGTCGCCGCAGGAAGAGGATGATCCGTGGTGCGTTGCAGTTTTTCAGAACGCTGTTCTGTAGAGCAGAACAGTGCCTGGATATTACGTCCGCCCGGAAAACCGGTCAACCCCCTTCCGGGCCCGCCACGACCCGAAAGGAGCGGATTCCGAGAATCGGAGGTGCCCTCCGCGCGCCCGGAGGCACTACCCTGTTCTGCTATGACGAACAGTGCTGCCCCAGAAGAGCCGAAGTACTGGGTCAAGAGCGTGGCCAGGGCAGCGGACATCCTCGAAGCGCTCGCCGCTCCCTCGCAGGGGAACGGTCTGAGCGTCACCGAGGTCGGCCAGGCCTGCTCCATCTCCAAGAGCGCCGCCTTCGGCATGCTCCAGACCCTGCGTGCCTACGGACTCGTCTCGGACGACGGCGAGGGCATGAACCGCCGCTACCGGCTGGGCATGAGCCTGGCCCGGCTCGGCGACCGCGCCAGGTCCCAGGTCTCCCTGCGCGGCGTCGCCCACCCCGTTCTGCGCGAGCTCACCCGGGCCACCGGCATGGCGTCCCGGCTCGCCGTCCCCGAGGACGGCCACGCGGTCGTGGTGGACCAGGTCGAGCTCGACCAGCGCGTCCGGCTCGATCTGCGGATGGGCCAGCGCGAGCTGCCGCACTGCACGGGCCTGGGCAAGGCGCTGCTCTCCGCGATGCCGCAGAGCGAGGCCGCCTCGGTCATCGAACGGTTCGGGCTGCCCCGGCGCACGTCCCGCACGATCACGGATCCGGCGACGTTCCTGTCCCATCTGCGCGACATCGCCCGGGTCGGCTACGCCCTGGACGACGAGGAGGACGCCGAGGGCATCATCTGCATCGGCGCGCCGGTCTTCGACGACCGGTCGGTGTGTGCCGGGGCCGTCTCCATCACCGGGCTCAAGCTCGGACTGCCGGCCTGGCGCTACCAGGAACTGGGCGGCCAGGTCCGCGATGCGGCCCGCCGGATCAGTGTCTCGCTGGGCTGGGTCGAGGACCCGGAGCCCGATGCCCTGGACACCGACACCTCGCATTCCGACGGATTCAGGTCTTGACCGATCGGCTTCACCCGCCGTAGGTTCCCTGCCAACCGAGGTGACTTTCCACCGTCACCGACGATTTACCCCTTCCGGTCCGCTTCCGGCGCCTGCCCACCGCGCCGTGAACACCCGAGGACCGAACCCTTTTCAGCCATCCGCCTCATGGCAGTCCACCGCAGGAACGCTCCCTCACTCGTCGCACTTCTCGGAAGGCGAAGTCCGCATGAGCGTTCCGCACCACAGCACCCCTGCGTCCTCCCGCCGGAATCTTCTGCGGGCTTCGGGCCTGGCCGGTCTGGTCGTGGCCGGTTCGGCCGTGGCCACCGGCCCCGCACAGGCCGCACCCGACCGCACCGGCAACGTCCTGCGCCTCGACACGGTCGCCGCACTGCGCGCCCTGAACACCAAACCCCTCACCCACGGCACCCAGGCCGTCGTCGCCGGCTACCGCACCCCCGGCGACGGCGGCACCATGGCCCTGCGCTGGGACAACAAGTCCACCGCCACACACAACGGCGGCACCGTCATCGCCCCCAACGGCACGACGAACACCGGACGCTGGCACCAACTCCACACCGGAACCCTCGACTTCCGCACCTTCGGCCACTTCGACGCCGACACCCCCGCCGACAACGCCCTCGACGCCATGGTCAACGACCCCACCGTCCACCGCATCGAAGCCCACACCGACCTCCTCCTCACCCAACGCCACCTCTACAACCGCTCCAACATCGAACTCGACTTCGGCGGCCACCACCTCCACACCACCGGCATCGAGAAGAACACCCACGACAACCCCTTCGGCGCCGTCCTCTCCTTCCGCGGCACCCCCACCGACACCACCGTCAAGCACACCCTGAGCGCGGCGATGCCCGACCTCTCGGACCTCTTCGAGGTCGGCGACGCGTCGAAGTTCGCCGTCGGCCAGTGGTGGGCCGTGGAGATCAACGCCCTGGCGGGGAAGTACGAGAAGGAGATCCAGCGCCTGGTCCAGGTCACCGACGTCGTCGACGCGGCGCACATCCGGGTCAACTACCAGATCGGCTGGGACCTGGCTGCCGGGCGCACGCTGACGTGGACCCGGGTCGAGCCCGTCGACCGTGCCCACGTGCGCAACATGGTCTTCGAGGGCTGGGGCGAGGACGAGATGACCGGCTCGCACCCGGTCGCGTACGAGTACGCGGTGCGCTGCGACGTCTCGGGCATCGAGGCGGTCGGCACGTTCTGGCCGGTGGTGATGCGCCGCTGGTGCACGTACTACCGCACCGAGCAGTGCTCGCTCACCAACCCGAAGTCCGTCACCTACGGCGGCGCGGGCTACCTCACCCAGCAGATCTACTGCCTGTACGGACACGTGGAGGACTGTCACACCTCCAACGCCCGTCACCTCAACGACTTCACGGCCTCCGCCTACTGCTACGTCACCAACTGTCACGGCGACGGTGACGACGAGGGCCCGTTCGTGACGCACGGCCAGTTCGAGCACGACCTCGTCTACACCGGCAACTCCGGCCTGATGACGTTCGCCAACTCCGGCGCGGCGTGGGGCGGCAGGGCCAAACGGATCACCGTACGGCGGCACGCCTGCTCCTGGTTCGTCGCCCGCGTCAAGATCACCGATCTGACGCTGGAGGACGTCCTGGTCATCGGCAAGGAGTCCCTGTCCGGCTCCGGAATGCTCTGGGTCAACGCGGACGGTGTGCAGATGCGGGGCTGTACGGCCACGGGTCCGCTGATCGTCTCCCGGGCCTCGGACCTCTCCGCCCGTCCCAATGTGATCGCGGACTCCTCGTTCGCGTTCGCTGCGGGCGCGGAGATCACCCAGGCAGGCGTCACCGTCCCGCTCACCCTTCACCGCTCGACGCTGAAGGGCGTGGACGGCGCGGTGTTCAACGGCACCGGGCCGCTCGTCCTCGACCAGTGCACCCTGACCGGATCGAAGGACACCGCTCCCGTCTCGCTCGCCCACGCCGACATCACCGTGCTCGGCGGCGAGCTGCGCGACACCGGGCTCAAGCTGACCTCGGCCAAGAACCAGCGCCTGCGCGTCGAAGGCACGCGGCTGTCCGGCACCAACAAGGACGGCGCCCTGCTGGCCCGCACCGGCTCCGGGCGCACCGTCGACTGGCAGCTCAGCGGCCTCGACTCGACCGCGCCCGAGGGCACCGCCCATGTGCTGGTCACCGACGGCATCAACCGGTACCGGGCCACCGGCTCCACGTTCTCCGGCGGCCGGCTCGAACTGCGGCCCGCGGGATTCGGCGGAGACAGCCATCTGCTGCACACCGGCTGCGTCGAGGACGGCACCGAGCGCACCGCGCTGCCCGACGAAAGCGAACGCGTCGCCCACACCGCGGCCACGCTCCGCTTCTGACCACCAGGCCCAACCGCCCATCGAGCACCAGGGATTACCCGTGTCCACGCATACCCCGATCACCGGCCGGCCCGTCCGGGTCGCGCTCGTCGGCGCCGGCAACCGCGGTCTGACGTACGCCGAGTGGATCAAGGCACACCCCAAGCGCGCCGAGCTCGTCGCCGTCGCCGATCCGCGCCCCGCCGCACGCGCCGCCGCCGGCGCACCCCTTGAGTTCGACGACTGGCGGCCGCTCGTCGAGAACCGGATCGCGGACGCCGTGATCGTCGCCACCCAGGACCGCTTCCATGTGGAGCCGGTGCTGGCCCTGGCCGAGGCCGGTTACGCGATCCTCGCCGAGAAGCCCCTCGCCCCGACCGAGGAGGAGACCCGCCGGATCGTCGAGGGGGTGGAACGGGCCGGGGTGCTGTTCGCGGTGTGCCACGTCATGCGGTACACCCCGTACACCGACCTGGTGAAGGGGGTTGTGGACTCCGGTGTGCTCGGGCAGCTGGTCTCGATCGACCATCTGGAGCCGGTCGGCTGGTGGCACTACGCCCACAGCTACGTACGCGGTCCGTGGCGCAGCGAGAAGGACTCGTCCCCGATGCTGCTCGCCAAGTCCTGTCACGACCTGGACTGGATCACGTACGTCATGGGCGGCCGGATCGAGCAGGTCACCGGATTCGGCGGGCTCAAGCACTTCCGGCCCGAGAACGCCCCGGCCGGATCCGCGGACCGCTGCCTGGACTGTGCCGTCGAGTCCGACTGCCCGTACAGCGCGCTGAAGCTGTACATGCCGACGCTGCGCGAGAAGGGCGCGGTCTGGCCGGTCACCCATGTCACCGAGGCGACCGACGAGGCCGGTCTCGTCGCCGCGCTGCACGAGGGCCCGTACGGGGTCTGCGCGTACCGGAGCGACAACGACGTGGTCGATCACCAGGTCCTCGCGATGCAGCTGACGGACGGGGTGACCGCGACCTTCCAGATGGTGGCGTTCACCGAGCAGACGCACCGGCAGACCCGGATCTTCGGTTCGCACGGCTGGCTCATCGGTGACGGCGAACGCGTCACCGTGCAGGACTTCCGGACCGGTGAGTCCACCGTTCACGAACTCGGCGCGTCCGGTTCGAACGCGGCCGACGGGCACGGCGGCGGGGACGCCGCGCTCGTCGAGGCGTTCGTCACCGCCGTCGCCACCGGGGATGCCGGGGCCGTCCGCTCCGGCCCCGCCACCTCGCTCGGCAGCCATCTCGCGGCGTTCGCCGCCGAACGCGCCCGGCACACCGGCACCGTCCAGACGGTCCCGGCGCAGTGACTTCTTCCCGAACCGCCCTCACGTCCTCGGAGGACCCCCTCATGTCCCGTCTTCTCACCCGCCGTTCCAGAGTCCGCGCCCTGGCCGCCCCCGTCATGGCGACCGCGCTCGCCGCCGGTGTGCTGGCCGGCTGTTCCAGCAGCGGCGACGACGGCAACACCGTCACCATGTGGACCTACCCGGTCATCTTCGACGAGGCCAAGAACAAGGCGTACTGGGACGGCCTCGTCAAGGCGTTCGAGAAGGAGCACGCGGGCGTCACGGTGAAGGTCGAGACCTTCCCGTGGGCCAACCGCGACACCGCTCTGGCCACGGCCATCGCCTCGGGCAAGGGCCCGGACGCGGTCTATCTGATCCCTGACCAGCTCCCGAAGTACGCCAAGAGCATCGTCCCGGCCGACGACTACATGCCGGCCGACGCCAAGTCCGACTACACCGACTTCGCGCTGAAGTCCGTCACCGTCGAGGGCAAGGCGCTCGCCACCCCGATCCTGACCAGCGCCAACCCCCTCATCTGCGACAAGCGCGTCTTCGCCGCCATCGGCGAGAAGCGCTATCCCACGAGTTGGGCGGACCTGGAGGCCCTCGCCCCGAAGCTGAAGAAGAAGGGCTACTACGCCACCAGCTACAGCGGCGACACCCAGCAGACGCTGAACATGACGTTCTACCCGCTGCTGTGGCAGGCGGGCGGCGACGTCTTCTCCGAGGACGGCAAGAACGTCACCTTCAACGACGCGGCCGGCGTCAAGGCGCTGACGTACCTGAAGAAGCTGGTCGACGGCGGCTACACCGACAAGGACCTGGTCACGACCACGCCCAAGCTGGAGCAGACGCCGACCGCCAAGGGCAAGGTCGCCTGCACCTGGCAGAACACCACGGCGGATGTCGAGCCGTTCTGGGGCAAGGAGAACATCGTCGTCCAGCCACCGCTGAAGGAGACCGCCTCGGTCGGCTACGGCACCGTGGGCGCGCTCTCGATGCTCAAGGGCGCCGACAAGAAGAACACCGGGGACTGGCTGAACTTCGTCGCCGAGTCCAAGAACGCGGCCGGCCTCCAGAAGGCCGCGGGCTACTTCCCGGCCCGTGAGTCCGGCGGCGATCTGTACCCCGGCGACGCGCTCCAGACCGCCGTGGGCGCCACGCTGCCGAGCATGGACGTCGGCCCGCTGCAGGACAAGGCCCGAGAGGTCCAGGGCATTCTCGCGCCGGAGATCCAGGCGGCACTGCTCGGCAAGAAGAGCCCGCAGGACGCACTGGACGCCGCGCAGAAGGCGGCGCAGGCGATGCTCGGCCGCTGATCCACGGTCGCGGGGCCGGCCTCCGGCCCCGCGACCCCACGGGGGCACCTCGCCCCCGACCCCCGCAATTCCCCCGTACCGCAAGGAGATCCCCGTGGCAGTCGTCGCGGAACCCACCCGCCGGGGCCGTCGCAGCGGGCCGCAGGCGCGCCGCGAGGCCCGGATCGGCCTGCTCTTCGTCCTTCCGTGTTTCCTGCTGTTCCTCGCCTTCCGGTTCGGTCCGGGCGTCGCCGGTGTGCTGATGAGCTTCACCGACTACTCCCTCACCGGCGGCGGCAGCTTCATCGGGCTCGACAACTTCACCCGTCTGTGGGCCGATCCACTGTTCTGGCAGGCCCTGAAGGTCACCGTCCTCTACACCGTGCTCGCGGTGCCGGGCACGCTCGCCGCCTCGGTGTGCCTGGCGCTGATCACCCGCCGCGCGTTCCGCGGCGCCAAGTTCTTCCGTTCGGTGTTCTTCCTGCCGGTCGTCACCTCACTGGTGCTGGCCGCGACCGTCTTCGTCTGGATCTTCTCGACCGGCGGCCCCTGGTCCACTCTGATGGGCTGGTTCGGCATGTCCGAGGGCTCCTGGCTCTCCGACGACGTGCTGGTGCTGCCGGCGCTCGCCATCGTCGGCGTCTGGTCCCGCTTCGGGTACGGGATGCTCATCCTGCTCGCCCGGATGCAGGACATCCCGCGCGAGCTGGAGGAGGCCGCCCTCACCGACGGGGCCGGGCCCTGGCAGCGGTTCCGGTACATCGTGCTTCCGCAGCTCAAGCCCGCCCTGTTCTTCCTCGCGGTGATCGAGACGACGGCCTCGTTCCAGGTCTTCGACGCCGTCTACACGATGACGGGCGGCGGCCCCGCCAACGCCAGTTACACGCTCGTCTTCCAGCTCTACGACGCGGGCTTCAAGTACTTCGACCTGGGTTACGCCTCCGCCATCGGGGTCGCGCTCTTCGTGCTGACCGTGGTGGTCGCGGTGATCCAGCGGCTCGTGATCGGGAAGGACCAGTGACCATGACCGCAGCACCCACGGAGACGAAGATCCCGCCGGCGGGCCGGCCCTCCGCACCGCCGGACCGGGCCGCGCGCCGGGCCGAACGCAGGCTCCGCAAGCTCTCCGAGCAGGACACCGTCCCGTACGGCATGCGCCCCACCCGCACCGGCCGCATCGCGCGCGGCGTGCTGCTGACGGTGGCCGCGCTCGTGACGGTCTTCCCGTTCTACGCGATGGTCGTGCTCTCCCTGAAGCCGTCCGCGGCGGTCGACTTCCCCGGAAGTCTGCTGCCGTGGCCGCTGACCGGCGAGGCGTACGACACCGTCATGGGCGCCCAGGACGTGCCGCGCTGGCTGCTGAACACCCTGGTCTACTCGGTCGTCTCGGTCGTCGGCGTGCTGCTGCTCGCCTCGCTGGCCGGGTACGCCTTCGCCAAGAAGCGCTTCCCGGGCCGGGAGACGATGTTCTGGTCGTTCCTGTCGATGGTGATGGTCCCGTACCACGTCACGATGATCCCGACCTTCGCGATGATCGCGAAAATGGGCGGCGTCGACACGTACTGGGGACTCATCGTCCCGACGCTGGCCAACGCCCAGGCGGTGTTCCTGATGCGGCAGTTCATCCAGGGGCTGCCGGACGAGCTCTTCGAGGCGGCCCGGCTCGACGGCTGCGGCGAATGGCAGATCTTCTACCGGATCGTGCTGCCGCTGCTGAAGCCGATCCTCGCCACGCTCGGTGTCTTCGTCTTCCTGTGGCACTGGAACGACTTCCTGTGGCCGCTGGTCATCGGCCAGTCCACCGACATGCGCACCCTGACCGTCGGCATCGCCTCGCTCCAGCAGCAGAACGTGCCGCTCAACGTCGTGCTCTCCGGCTCCGTCATCGCGTTCGTGCCCATCTTCGCCGCGTACATGGTGGGCCAGCGCTACTTCACCGAGGGCGTCACCGCGTCCGGAATCAAGGGATAGCCACACATGTTCACCGATGAGGCCGCACTCGAAGAGCGGCTCGCCACCCCCTCCCCCGCGCTCGTCGCCGATCTCGGCCGCCTCGACGGCGATCTGCTGGTGCTCGGCGCCGGCGGCAAGATGGGCCCCAGCCTGTGCCGGCTGGCGCGCCGGGCGCTGGACGCCGCGGGCCGCGCGGACGTGACCGTGTACGCGGTCTCCCGCTGGTCCGACAAGTCCGCCGCCGAGGAGCTGGAGGCGGCCGGGGTCCGTACCGTCGCCTTCGACCTGATGGACCCGGCCGCCGACCTGGCCGGACTGCCCGAGGCCGGGAACGTCGTCTTCATGGTCGGCGCCAAGTTCGGTTCCGCCGGGGCTCCTTCGCACGCCTGGGCGGTCAACGCCGCGATGCCGGACCGGGTGGCCCGGCGCTGGGCGGGCGCGCGGATCGCCGCGTTCTCCACCGGCAACGTCTATCCGCTGGTGCCCGTCTCCTCCGGCGGCTGCACCGAGACCGACCCGGTCGGCCCGGTCGGCGAGTACGCCATGTCATGCCTGGGCCGGGAGCGGATCTTCGCCCACGCGGCGCTGACCCGTGGCACCAAGGTCGCCAACATCCGCCTCAACTACGCCGTGGACCTGCGCTACGGCGTCCTCGCCGACATCGCGTACCGCGTACAGGCGGGCGAGCCGGTCGACGTGACGACCGGTCACGCCAACGTGGTCTGGCAGGGGTACGCCAACGAGGTCGCCCTGCGTTCGCTGCTGCACGCCACCGACGGTGAGGCGTTCACCCTCAACCTCACCGGCCCCGAGACCGCGTCGGTGCGCCGGATCGCCCAGTGGTTCGGCGAGGAGTTCGGCAAGGAGCCGGTCCTCGCCGGCCAGGAGGCGCCCACCGCGCTGCTCTCCGACGCGAGCCGCTGCCACGCCCTGTTCGGCTACCCGGACGTCGCGCTGCGCACCCTCGTCGAATGGCAGGCCGACTGGCTGCGCCGCGGGCTGCCCCTGTCGGGCAAGCCCACCAAGTTCCAGGTACGTGACGGAAGGTTCTGATCCACTCCATGTCCACTCCCTCCCTCCTGTCCACGCCCGCGCTGGAGCTGCTCGCCCGCGGCGCGGCGATCCCCGCCCATCCGCTCGCGCTGCACGAGGACGGCACGTTCGACGAGCGCCGGCAGCGCGCCCTGACCCGGTACTACCTCGCCTCGGGCGCGGGCGGCGCCGCGGTCGCCGTGCACACCACCCAGTTCGAGATCCGCGAGCGTGAGGTGGGCCTCTTCCGTCCCGTGCTGGAG
The DNA here is from genome assembly GCF_036195045.1 of Streptomyces sp. NBC_00236. Lineage (NCBI taxonomy): Bacteria > Bacillati > Actinomycetota > Actinomycetes > Kitasatosporales > Streptomycetaceae > Streptomyces > Streptomyces sp. NBC_00236. The sequence continues at coordinate 1,119,958 of NZ_CP108100.1, forward strand.
CTCGCCGCCGAGACGATCGACGCCGAGGCCGGCCGGCCGTTCGTGAAGGTCGCCGGTGCCTGCGGGTACACCGCCCAGGCCGTCGCCGAGGCCGAGACGGCCGCCGAGCTCGGCTACGACGCGGTGCTGCTCAGCCCGGCCGTTCCCGGCGCCGACGAGAAGGGGCTGCTGGAGCGGGCGCGCGCGGTCGGCGAAGTGCTGCCGGTGATCGGCTTCTACCTCCAGGAGGCCGTCGGCGGCCGGTACCTGTCCCCCGCCTTCTGGTCCGCGTTCACCGACCTGCCGCACACCGTCGCCGTGAAGATCGCCCCGTTCGACCGCTACCGCACCGCCGATGTCGTACGGGCGGTGGCCGCCGCGGACCGGGCCGACGAGGTCGCCCTGTACACCGGCAACGACGACGACATCATCGGCGATCTGCTCACCCCCTACGAGACGGCCGCCGGCACCCCGCGCTGGTTCGCCGGCGGGCTGCTCGGCCAGTGGGCGGTCTGGACGGGCTCCGCGGTGACACTGCTCGACGACGTCCGCCGGGCCCGCTCCGGGGACCACGCGGCGATGGTCCGCTGCCTGGCCCGCCGCTCCGAGCTGACCGATGCCAACAGCGCGGTCTTCGACGTACGGGGCGCCTTCCGCGGCTGCATCGCCGGGGTCCACGAAGTGCTGCGCCGCCAGGGGCTGCTGGCGAACATCCGCTGCCTGGACCCGGCCGAGACGCTCTCCCCCGGACAGGCCGACGAGATCACCCGGGTGGCCGCGGCCTACCCTTGGCTGACCGATGACGCCTTCGTTGCGGAGCACCTCGATGCCTGGCTCTCCTGAACCCGCCGACCGCCCCGCACGGGTCGTCGTCGCCGTACCGCCGGGCCTGCGCGCCCAGTTCTTCACCGCCGAGGTGTGGCAGGAACTGGAGCGGGCGGCCGAACTCATCGTGCTCGACGACCACTCCGACCGGGCGGCGGTCGCCGCCGCGCTGCCCGGCGCCCGTGCGCTGATCACCTCATGGCGGGCCCCCAAGGTGGACGCCGGCCTGCTGGCGCACGCGGACCGTCTGGAGCTGGTGGCGCACACCGGTTCGGCGGTCGCGCCCTATGTCACCGAGGACGTGTTCCGGCGCTCCATCCTGGTCACCCAGGCCGGCGACGAGATGGCCCGCCCGGTCGCCGAGGTGGCGCTCGCCTTCACGCTGTCGCTGCTCCACCGCATCCAGCGCTTCGACCACGCGCTGCGCGGCGGGCTGGAGTGGGCGGCGGCGAGCGAGGCCCCGCCGCGCCACGAGATCCACGGCAGCGACATCGGCGTGATCGGCGCCTCCCGCACCGGTCGCGCCTACATCCGGCTGGTGCGGGCGATGGGGGCGCGGGTGAGCGTCACCGACCCATTCCTTTCGGAGGCCGAGGCCCGGGCCATCGGCGTGACGTCCGTACCGCTGGAGACGCTGCTCTCCCGCAGCCGGATCGTGGCCGTGCACGCCCCGGTCACCGAGGAGACCCACCACATGCTGGGTGCGGCCCAGTTGGCACTGATGCCGGACGGGGCGGGCCTCGTGAACACCGCCCGGTCGTGGCTGGTCGACCAGGACGCGCTCCTCGCCGAACTGACCACGGGCCGGCTCGACGCGGCGATCGACGTCTTCGACGACGAGCCGCTGCCCGCCGGGCACCCCTTCCGCGCGCTGCCGAACGTGCTGCTCACCCCGCACCAGGCGGCGGGCAGTGTCGAGTGCCGGCAGCGGCTGGGCACCAGCGCCGTCAACGAGGTGCTGCGGCTGCTGGCCGGGCGTCCCCCGGTCCACGCGGTCACCGCCGACGCGCTCACCCGCCTGCACTGACCCTCCCCCACCCCCGTACCCGTCAGGAGATCTCACCGCCATGCGACTGATGCGCATCGGCGAGCCGGGCCATGAGCGCCCGGTCGCCGTCTGCCCCGAGGGCCGCCACTACGACCTGTCCGGCATCACGGACGACATCGACGGCGCCTTCCTTGCCGCGCTGGCCGACAACCCGCATCTGATCCCGGCCGAGCCGAAGCTCCCCGAGACCGACATCACCGGGCAGCGCGTCGGCGCCCCGGTGGCCCGGCCGTCCGCGCTCCTGTGCATCGGGCAGAACTACGCGGCCCATGCCGCCGAGTCCGGATCCGAACCGCCGGAGCAGCCGATCCTCTTCTACAAGTCGCCGAACACGGTGGTCGGCCCGTACGACGACGTCCTCATCCCGCGCGGTTCGAAGAAGACCGACTGGGAGGTGGAGCTGGCCGTGGTGATCGGCCGCCGCGCCTCCTATCTGGACTCCCCCGCCGACGCCGCCGCCCATATCGCGGGCTACGCGGTCAGCAACGACGTCTCCGAGCGCGCCTTCCAGCTGGAGGAGTCGGGCGGCCAGTGGTCCAAGGGCAAGAGCTGCGCGACGTTCAACCCGCTGGGCCCGGTCCTGGTCACGGCCGACGAGGTGGGCGATCCGCAGCAGTTGCGGCTGCGCAGCTTCGTCAACGGCGAGCCCCGGCAGGACTCCTCCACCGCGGACATGATCTTCGGCGTGGCGCATCTGGTGCACCACTTGTCGCAGTACCTGGTGCTGGAGCCCGGTGACATCATCAACACCGGTACGCCGCAGGGCGTCGCCCTGTCCGGCCGCTTCCCGTACCTGGCCGAGGGCGATGTGATGGAGATCGAGATCTCGGGCCTGGGCCGGCAGCGCAGCGTCTGCCGGCCCGCGTAGCCGGGGGCCGTAACCGGCCTCAGTCCTCCGGGAGTTCGACCGGGGCGATCTCGTCGAAGAGGTCGCCGGGGCCGGGGTTGGTGGCATCGGTGGCACCGCCGAACTGGGTCATCACGCCCCAGACCGCGTTCAGCGCGGTCTGTACGGCGCCCTCGGCCCAGCCGGCCGTCCAGGAGATGTCGTCGCCCGCCAGGAACAGGCCCCGCTTGTCGGCGGGCAGCCGGTCCTGCATGAAGTGGGTGAACAGCCGCCGCTGGTAGCGGTAGTGGCCGGGCAGGTTGGCCTTGAACGCGCCCATGAAGTACGGCTCGTTCTCCCAGGACACCGTGACCGGGTTGCCGGTGATGTGCTTGCGGATGTCCACGTTCGGATAGATCTCGCCGAGCGACTTCAGCATGACGTCCATGCGTTCGGTCGCGGACAGCGGCAGCCACTTCAGGCTGTCGTCGCACCAGGTGTACGAGAGGCAGATGCTGGCGGGCCGGTCCGGGCCGTCGTCCAGGAGGTACGTGCCCCGTGTCATCCGGTCGGTCAGCGTCATCGACATGGCGTCGCGCCCGGTGGTCTCGTCCTTGTCCAGCCAGAACGGCCGGTCGACGGGGACGAACAGCTTGGACGACTCCATGTAGTGGGTGCGCTCCATCGCCGTCCAGTGGTCGATCGGGAAGAGCGCGTCGTCGCAGGCGATCTTGGAGAGCAGCAGCCAGGACTGGCCGGTGAAGACGGCTGCCCGGAAGGTGCGGATGTCGCCGGAGGCGTCGGTGACCGTGATCCGGTTGCCGGCCGTGCGGTGCAGCCGGGTCACGGCGCCGCGCGGCTCGCCGCCGTGCAGCGAGGCGAGCGAGGTGCCCAGCGGCCAGTGGACGATCTTCTGCGGTTCGCGTTCCCACAGGCGCAGCGGGAGCTGCTGGCTGCCGCCGACGATGGAACGGTGGTGGTCGTCCGCCTCGGTGTAGACGACGCGGAGGATCTCCAGGATGGAGTTGGGGAAGTCGGTGTCCCAGCCGCCGGTGCCGAAGCCGACCTGACCGAAGATCTCGCGGTGGCGGAAGGACTTGAAGGCCTCGGAGTCGCAGAGGAAGCCGTAGAAGGTCTGGTTGTCGAGCTTCTCGACGAGCCGGGCCCAGATCTCCCGGATGCGCGGCACGTCGCGCTCGCGCATCGCCCGGTTCATGTCGGAGAAGTCGGCGCCCTCCTCCAGGCAGGCGTTCCAGGCGTCCATCACGTCGCGGTAGACCTGCGGGAGGTCGTCGATGGTCCGGGCGTAGTGCGACTCGCCCTTCAGGTCGACGACGGTCGAGGGGGTGACCGGCGAGAGCGGGTTGGGGAACGGCTTCGTCTCCAGGCCGACCAGGTCGATGTAGTGCTGGAGGGCCGTCGAGGACGGCGGGAAGCGCATCGCGCCCATCTCGGCGGTCAGCGGTTCGCCGTCCGTGGTACAGCCGTCGAACTCGACGGTGCGCAGCCGGCCGCCGATGCGGTCCGCCTCGTAGACGACGGGCTTGAGCCCCATCTTCATCAGCTCGAAGGCGGTGACGATGCCGGAGAGCCCGCCGCCGATGACGGCCACCTCGCTGCCGTGCTCGGTCGCCGGTATCTGCCCGAGTCCCGCGGGGTGTGCGAGGAAGTCGTCGTACGCGTAGGGGAAGTCCGGCCCGAACATGGTGATCGGCGGGGCTGCGTCGGTGTGCGGGACGGCCGGGGGCACCGTGGACGTCATGGGGTACGGACTCCTTGCGGGGAACAGGTGGGTGAGGGCGGGGCGGCGTGTCTCAGACGAGGGAGCCGTACAGACCGGGGCGGCGGTCGCGGAGATAGGGGTTGCCCGCCCGGGAGGCGGTCAGGAGGCCGGGGTCGACATCGCCGATGACGAGTTCCTCGCCCCGTCCGGCGCGGGCGCGGACCGTGCCGTCGGGGCCGGCCAGACCGCTCATTCCGACGAACTCGAAGGGGCCTTCGGTGCCGGTCCGGTTGACGTAGGCGATGTAGAGCTGGTTCTCGAAGGCGCGGACCGGCACGACGGACTCCGCGACGAACGGGAAGGGGTGCATCAGCGCGGTCGGGACCAGCAGGAGATCGGTTCCGGCGAGCGCGTGGGCGCGTACGTTCTCCGGGAACTCGACGTCGTAGCAGATCAGGAGGCCGATACGGAGGCCGTCGAGCTCGGCCTGGACGACCGGCCGGTCCCCTGGCGTGAACCACCGCTCCTCGAAGTCGCCGAAGAGGTGGGTCTTGCGGTAGTGGGCGAGCGCGGTCCCGTCGGGCCCGATGAGCTGTGCGGCGTTGTACAGGATGTCGCCGTCACGCTCCGGGTAGCCGTAGTGGACGGCGATCCCGTGCCGTGCGGCGATCTCGGCGACGGCCCGGGCGGCGGGTCCGTCGGCGGCTTCGGCCAGGCGGGGCACGTCGTCCCCGACCGCGTACCCGGTCAGGAACATCTCGGGGCAGACGAGCAGTCGTGCACCGCTCGCCGCGGCGCGGGCCGCGGCGCTCTCCAGTACTTCGATGTTCCGGGCCACCGAGCCCGGAGTTCCGGAGCTCTGGAGCAGGGCGGTGCGCAGCGGCGGCATGGCTGACCTCGGACGGTGCGTGGGGTGGGAGACGTACTGACCGTACGTGGCGCGGATCGGGCGGGACAAGGCGCGAATGTTGCGTATGCACCGTCGATCCGTTGCGCGCTCGGGCCCTGGCGCGGCGATTCGTTGTGCCCCTCGTCCGTACAGGTCAGGAGGGTGATTTCGGTCTCGGGGCGGATGTCCGGCCCGCCTTCCGGCGGAGGTGACGAACGACTTCGGAGCGATGTGGCCACCGGCCCGTGGACGCGACAGTGGAGGCGGCACGGACGACGTGCCGATACTGCCACCGAGGAGCTGGGCCATGACCCGCAGCACACACCGCCGCGCAAGGTTCTCCGCGATCGGAGCGGCGTTGATTCTCACCGCCGGAGCTGCCGGATCGGCGGTGGCCTCCGGCGGCCACACCCCGGGGTCCGGCGGAAAGGACCTGTTCCGGGAAGCCGCCGCTCTGACCGGAAGCGCGAAGCTCTACCGCCCCGGGCACGACATCTCGTTCTCCTTCGACGCCCATCTCGCGGCAAAGGACAACATGGCCCCGGACAAGGCGTTCGGGACGTTCCGCTTCAGTCACCGGTTCCCGGACGGTACCTCGGGCTACGCCGAGGTACGGGTGGACTGCCTGGTGACCGGGGGCAAGGTGGCCGTCGTGACCGGCGTCATCACGGCCACTGATCTGGACAACAAGGGCGAGCGCGTCGGAGTGACCGTCCACGACCTCGGCAAGCACGATCGCCTCGGTTACAGCTGGGTGGGCGCCGACGAGGGCCTGGAGGTACCGAGGTGCCTGAGCTCGGCCCCGTTCGAGAAGGTCCGTGCCGGCACGGGCGACCTCAAGGTGCTGCCGTGGATTCCGGAGTACGAGGAGTGACCGGGCGTCACTACGCCGGCGAGCCCGAGGGGTATCGGCGGAGCAGCGGTGAGAGCACGAGCACCGACTTGGTGCGCTCGATGTACGGCTCGCCCGCGATCCGTTCGAGGACCTGCTCGAAGTGGCGCATGTCAGCCGCGAAGACCTGCACGATCGCATCGGCGTCGCCCGTCACCGTGGAGGCGGAAGCGATCTCCGGATACCGGGCGAGCCCCTGCTTGATGGCTTCCGGCGGGGTGTTCTTGCTGCAGTAGATCTCGATGAATCCCTCGGTCTGCCAGCCGAGGGCCGCCGGGTCCACTCGTACGGTGAAGCCGGTGATGGCGCCCTCGGCGCGCAGCCGGTCCACCCGGCGCTTCACCGCGGGCGCGGAGAGCCCGATGATCGCACCGATGTCGGCATAGGAGCGCCGGGCATCTTCGGCGAGGGCGTGGACGATGCGTTCGTCGAGGTCGTTCAGTCGCACGTCGTACGGTCACTTCTCTGCGAGGTCGAGGCCCTGGCGGGGCGGGCTCGGCTGGTTCCGGGGACGGCATCGCCGCCCCCGGAAGTAGACCATGACCCGCCCCGCGGGGCGCGCTCACCGCAGGTGGTGCCGGGTCAGAACGGGAACTGCGAGCGCCCGTGCTGCACGGAGATCCACTTCTGTGTGGTGAAGGCCTCCAGCATCGAGTCGCCGTTCAGCCGCCCGAGGCCGGAGTTCTTCTCGCCGCCGAAGGGGACGATGGGCTCGTCGTGGACGGTGCCGTCGTTGATGTGGATCATGCCGGTGCGGATGCGCTGCCCGACCCGGACCCCGCGCTCGATGTTGGCGGTGTGGACGGCGCCGCTCAGCCCGTACGGGGTGTCGTTGGCGATCCGGACCGCCTCGTCCTCGCCGTCGAACGGGACCAGGAGGGCGACCGGGCCGAAGATCTCCTGGGACAGCACGGGGGAATCGGGCGCCAGCCCGGTGAGGACGGAGGGGCTGACGACGTTTCCTTCGGCCCGTCCGTGCAGCAGCGCGGTCGCGCCGGCCTCGACGGTCTGGTCGACGAGGGTGGAGATGGCCTCGGCCTGGGTCGAGTTGATCAGCGGGCCGATCTGGGTCGCCGGGTCGGCCGGGTCACCGACGCGCAGCGAGGCGACCTTCGCGACGAACTTCTCGGTGAACTCCTGCTCCACCGCACGGTCGACGAGGATCCGGTTGGCGGCCATGCAGACCTGCCCCTGGTGCACGTACCGGCTGAACACGGCCGCGTCGACGGCGTAGTCCACGTCGGCGTCGTCGAGCACGATCAGCGCGCTGTTGCCGCCGAGTTCGAGCACCGAGCGCTTGAGGTTCGCCGCGCACACCGTCGCGACGTGCCGTCCGACCTTGTCGGAGCCGGTGAAGGAGATGACCTGCGGTATGGGGTGCTCCAGCAGCGCGTCGCCGATCTCCGCGATGTCGGTGACGACGACGTTCAGGAGCCCGGCGGGCAGTCCGGCGTCCTCGAACACCTTGGCCACCAGCGTGCCGCCGCAGACCGGGGTGTTCTGGTGCGGCTTGAGCACCACGGCGTTGCCCAGCGCGAGGGCCGGGGCCACGGACTTCAGGGAGAGCAGGAAGGGGAAGTTGAAGGGGCTGATGACCCCGACCACGCCGACCGGCACCCGGTAGACGCGGTTCTCCTTGCCCGGCGTCGGCGAGGGCAGGATCTGCCCGGTGGACCGAAGCGCGAGCTGGATCGCCTCACGCAGGAACTCCTTGGCCAGGTGCAGCTCGAAGGCCGCCTTCAGCCGGGTGCCGCCGAGCTCGGCGACGATCGCGTCACCGATCTCGTCCTCGCGCTCCTCGACGACCCTCAGGGCCTTCTCCAGCACCGCTCGCCTGGCGTACGGGTTGGTGTCCGCCCACGCCTGCTGAGCGGTCTCGGCCGCCCGGTAGGCCTGGTCCACCTCGTCGGCCGTGGCGACCGTGATCGAGGCGAGCTTCTCCCCGTCGAACGGATTGAAGTCGATGATGTCCCAGGAACCCTTGCCCGGCCTCCACTCTCCGTCGATGTACTGATGGGCCAGGTCAGTGAAGAAGGACATGAGATCCCTTACCGCAGAGTGGCGGGCAGCTGAGTGGGATTCATATTACTTATCTTTCAACAGAGTTGGTACGGATCTCAGCCTGCCCCAGGCATCATTTCCGGCCATCTCCCGGCCTCCGGATGCCCGGAAAACACCGGTGCCCCTCCCGGCGCGAACAGCCGGAAGGGGCACCGTCGGTGCGAGGGTGCGGGATCAGCCCCAGCTGGCGTGCAGCGGCTTGCCCTCCGCGTAACCGGCGGCACTCTGCACACCCACGACCGCCTTCTCGGCGAACTCCGCCAGGGAGCCCGCACCGGCGTAGGTGCAGGAGGAACGGACACCCGCGATGATCGAGTCGACCAGGTCCTCGACACCGGGACGGGACGGGTCCAGGAACATCCGCGAGGTGGAGATGCCCTCCTCGAAGAGCGCCTTGCGGGCCCGGTCGTACGCCGACTCGTCGGACGTACGGTTCTTCACGGCGCGCGCGGACGCCATGCCGAAGGACTCCTTGTAGAAGCGCCCGTCCGCGGACTGCTGGAGGTCGCCGGGCGACTCGTGCGTCCCGGCGAACCAGGAGCCGATCATCACGTTGGAGGCACCGGCGGCGAGCGCCATGGCCACATCGCGCGGGTGACGGACCCCGCCGTCGGCCCAGACGTGCTTGCCGTACTTCTTCGCCTCGGCGGCGCACTCCAGGACGGCGGAGAACTGGGGCCTGCCCACACCCGTCATCATCCGGGTGGTGCACATCGCGCCGGGTCCGACACCGACCTTGATGATGTCGGCGCCGGCCTCGATGAGGTCGCGCACACCCTCGGCGGCGACGATGTTGCCGGCGACGATCGGCACCTGCGGATCCAGCGCCCTGACCGCGCGCACCGCGCTGATCATGGACTCCTGGTGGCCGTGCGCGGTGTCGACGACGAGGGTGTCGGCGCCGGCGTCGAGGAGCTGCTTGGCCTTGCCCGCCACATCGCCGTTGATCCCGACGGCGGCCGCGATCCGCAGCTTGCCCGCCGCGTCGGTGGCCGGCGTGTAGAGGGTGGCACGCAGTGCGGCCTTACGGGTGAGGATGCCCACGAGCCGGCCGTCCGCGTCGACCGCGGGGGCGAGCTTGCGGTTGGCACCGTCGAGCTTGTTGAACGCGTCGCGCGGGTCGATGTCCGCGTCCAGCAGCACGAGGTCCTTCGACATGACCTCGGAGAGCTGGGTGAAGCGGTCGACGCCGGTCAGGTCGTGATCGGTGACGACGCCGACGGGGCGCCCGTCACCGTCGACGACGACCCCGGCACCGTGGGCCCGCTTGGGCAGCAGGGACAGCGCGTCGGCGACCGTCTGGCCGGGGGCCAGCACGATGGGGGTGTCGAGCACGAGGTGGCGCGTTTTCACCCAGCTGATGACCTCGGTGACGACCTCGATCGGAATGTCCTGGGGGATGACGACGAGCCCGCCGCGACGGGCGATGGTTTCGGCCATCCGGCGGCCCGCGATGGCCGTCATGTTCGCGACGACGAGCGGGATGGTGGTGCCGGTTCCGTCGGGGGAGGACAGATCGACCCCCTGGCGGGATCCGACCGCCGACCTGCCCGGAACCATGAAGACGTCGTCGTACGTGAGGTCGTACGGGACGGAGGGGGACTCTGTGTATCGACCGGTGCCGGGCTCAAGAAAACGCATAACACTCATTTTTTCATACGAAATGGCGCAGGTCGTTTCCACGAAGACACAGCAAACGACTCCCGCCTTCGTATGTTCCTCCAAGGAACAGGATCGGGAGTCCCGGGCAAGTGGAACCTGCCTTGCCCACAGACCCTACCCGAGGGGTGCCGGAATCATTCGTGATCACCTTCCCTGGACCTGGTGACTCGGGGTCAGGTAGCTTCAAACGCGCAGGTCCCGCGGGTCACCAGGCACCCCGGAGCATCAAGGCGGTGCGGCCACAACTCCCGCCACACGTACGACCGGAGAGGATCACGACCCGCCCGTGGAGAGCGAACTGCCGGACATCTACTGCCCGTTCCCCCAGCGGACGAACCCGCACGTCGGACACGTACGGGAGCATCTCGACAGCTGGACCCGCAACACCGGTCTGGTGCACCGGGATTCAGCCAGGGACCGCTTCGAGCAGGCGGACTTCGGGGCCTTCGTCGGCATGGTCTACCCGACGGCCGACAGCAAGAACCTCGACCTCGTCGCCGACTGGTTCGTCTGGCTGTTCCTCGTCGACGACCAGCTGGACGACGGACACCTGGGCCGGAGCCCTGAGCGTGTACGGGACGTCGTCGCACTGATGCAGTCCGTGGTCGAGGGCACCGGCACGGGCACCCTGGCGAACGAGCGGCTGCCGGCCGCGGTGATCGCCCTCACGGACCTGTGGGAACGCACGACGCCGGCCGCCGCCGCCCACTGGCGGCGGCGCTTCGCCTGGCACCTGATCACCTATCTCACGACGGCCACCACCTGGGAGGCGGGGAACCGGGCGGACGGCGTGGTCCCGGCCGAGGCGACGTACATAGAAAAGCGCCGCCACACGGGCGCGATACACGTCTGCATGGACCTGATAGAGATCGTTGCCGGTATCGAGGCCCCCGAGTCGATCCACAACGACCCGCGCTTCATCACCGCGCTCGAAGCCTCGTGCAACGTCGTGTGCTGGGCCAACGACGTGTATTCGTACGAGAAGGAACAGGTTCTCGGGGAGATCCACAACCTCGTGCACCTCGTCCGGCACCACCGCGGTTTCGGCAAGCGGCAGGCACTGGAACACGTCTGCGCGGAGATCGCCACGGAGACCGAGCGCTTCCTGACCGCGGAGGCCGAGCTGCTGGCCGCCCACCCGCAGCTCGCCTGGATGCTGGAGCCGTATCTGGACGGGATGCGGAGCTGGATGCGCGGGAACCTCGACTGGTCCCGGCAGACACCGCGCTACAACCCGGCCGACGTCAGCCAGTACAAGGAGCCGGAGCAGTATCTGGAGGCGACGGTGCTGGGCGTCGGGCAGGACTGACCCCGGACACGGCGGAACACAGCGGGAGGGGCGGGCGGTGTCATCACCGCTCGCCCCTCCCGCTGTGTTCCGGGCTCACTCCCCGTCGGGGTCGGCCCGCTCCAGCGCGGGCCGGCGCGGCGCGGCCGAGTCCGTCAGCAGGTAGTCGGCCGCCGCGGTGTCGGTCACCAGGCTGGTGACGAGACCGGACCGCAGTACCGCCCCGATCGCCGCGGCCTTGCGCTGGCCGCCCGCGATCGCCACCACCTCGGGGATCCTGCGCAGCCGGTCCGCCTCGACCGTGATGCAGCGCTCACCGAGGTCGCGGCCGACCCGGCGCCCGTCCGAGTCGAAGAGGTGCGCCGACATCTCGGCGGCGACGCCGAGCGAGGCGTAGTGCTCGCGTTCCTCGTCGGAGAGCATGTCGTGGACCGTGGAGATCCCGGGCTCCCAGGAACCGATGGAGACAGCCGCGACCGTCACCTTGTCGAAGTACTCGAAGGCGCGCGCGATGCCCGTCTGGTGGCGCAGCGCGGCAGCCGTCGCCGGGTCCGGCAGCAGCATCGGCGCGTAGATGGGGTGGGCCTCGCCGCCGGACACCTGGGCGGCCCGCCGCACCGCCTCGACCGAGCCGCGCTCGGCCGTCCCCGCGTCGTACACCCCGGTGAGCTGCACGACCGTGCACGGCGGCAGCTGGTCCAGGGCCGCCGCCATGTGGATGGTGGACCGCCCCCAGGCGAGCCCGAGGACATCGCCCTCGTTCACCAGTTCGCCGAGCAGGTCGGCCGCGACCTCGCCCAGGTTCTCCGGGTCGGCGGCGTCGTCCTGCTCCTCCGCCGGGGACTCGACCACGACCGCGTGGCGCAGCCCGTAGCGGGCGCGGAGCGCGTCGGAGCGCTCTGCGTCCAGCTCCGCGGGGACCCGGATCTCGATCCGTACGAGGTCACGTTCCAGGGCCGTCTCCAGGACCCGGGCCACCTTGAAGCGGCTGACGCCGAACTCCTCGGCGATCTGGATCTTGGATTTGCCCTCGAGGTAGAAGCGGCGGGCCATGGCCGCCGCCTGCACCAGCTCCGCGGGCCCCATCCGCAGGGCGGACCGGCCCGCCGACATTGCAGACACCGCGTTCTCCTCACTGCTGTTCACGCTCTCGATACGCCGTTCATCCTGTCAGATACGGCGACCCTTGATCGGTCCCGTCGGACCGCGTTCATCTGCACTTGGCCCGGCCGACGTGCGATCGGGGGCCGGAGGGGGTGCCTGCGCCGTCATCGGCGTCAGTGGCCGCACGCCCACCCCGCCGAGGCGATGGCCCCCTCGGCCTTGGCGCGCAGGGCCCGGACGGCATCGGCCGGGTCCTTGGCCCCGTACACGGCCGAACCCGCGACGAAGACGTCCGCCCCGGCCTCCGCACACCGCTCGATCGTGGACTCGGAGACGCCGCCGTCGACCTGGAGCCAGAGTTCGAGTCCGTGCCTGGAGATCAGCTCACGGGTGCGGCGGATCTTCGGCAGCATGATGTCGAGGAAGGACTGGCCCCCGAAGCCCGGCTCCACCGTCATGATCAGCAGCATGTCGAGCTCGGGGAGCAGGTCCTCGTACGGCTCGATGGGCGTCGCCGGCTTGAGCGCCATGGACGCGCGGGCGCCCTTGGCCCGGATCTCCCGCGCGAGCCGGACGGGGGCCGCGGCAGCCTCCGCGTGGAAGGTGACGGAACCCGCCCCCGCCTCGACGTACTGGGGTGCCCAGCGGTCCGCGTCCTCGATCATCAGATGGCAGTCCAGCGGTGTGCTGGTGGCCCTGCTGAGCGATTCCACGATCGGAACGCCGAGCGTCAGATTGGGCACGAAGTGGTTGTCCATGACATCGACATGGAGCCAGTCGGCACCTTCGACGGCCTGCGCCTCCTCGGCGAGACGTGCGAAGTCGGCGGAGAGAATACTGGGGTTGATCTGGGCCATGGGGCCAAGCCTGCCATGCTCCGGGGCACTTCCCCGCTTCGGTGCGCTCCAAAGCCTCACGGGATCATTACAGTTCGCGCATTCCCGGCCTTTTCGCCCCCTGCCTGCCCCCTCCGCGGTGATCAGCCGGTGCGCCGCAGGAGGGCCAGGTACATCGCGTCCGTGCCGTGCAGATGAGGCCAGAGCTGGACATCGGGTCCGTCGCCCAGGGCGGGCACTCCGGGCATCAGCGGGCGGGCGTCCACCCACTCGGCCTCGACGGGTGCGCCGCCGCGCCCCTTGAGTACGTCCTCGACGACCACCCGGGTCTCCGCGAGGTGCGGCGAGCACGTCGCGTAGCCGACCACGCCGCCGATCCTGACGGCCTTCAGCGCCTCGCGCAGCAGACCGCGCTGGAGCGGCGCGAAGCTCTCCAGATCCTCCTTGCGACGGCGCCAGCGGGCCTCCGGGCGGCGGCGCAGCGCGCCGAGGCCCGAGCACGGGACGTCCATCAGGATCCGGTCGAAGGTGTCGGGCAGCCACGGCGGCCGGGTGCCGTCGGCGGTGATCACCTGGTACGGGCCGGGGTTGCCGGCCAGCGAGCGCTCGACGAGGCGGGCCCGGTGCGGCTGCTTCTCGGCGGCGAGCAGGGCGGCGCCCCGGCCGGCGGCCAGGGCTGCCAGCAGTGCGGCCTTGCCGCCGGGGCCGGCGCAGCCGTCGAGCCAGCGTGTGTCGCTGCCCTCCAGCGGGGCGTTGGCCAGAGCGGCGGCGACGAGCTGACTGCCCTCGTCCTGTACGCCGGCCCGGCCGTCCTGCACGGCGGTCAGGGCGCCGGGCTCGCCGCCCTCGGCCATCCGCACGGCATAGGGGGACCAGCGGCCCGGGAGGCCGTTCTCCTCGCCGAGTGCGTCGAGGAGCTCATCGGTCGTGGAGCGTCCGGGGCGGGCGACCAGGGTGACCTCGGGCCGCTCGTTGTCGGCTTCGAGGAGGTCCTCGATGCCCGCGCGGCCGCCGCCCAGCGCGTCCCAGAGGGCCGAGACGACCCAGCGCGGATGCGAGTGCACGATCGCCAGGTGGTCCTCGGCGTCGTCCTCGTAGGAGGGGGCGACCCGCTCCACCCAGCCGTCGAGGTCGTCCGCCGACACCTTGCGCAGGACGGCGTTGACGAACTTGGCACGTCCTTCGCCGAGCACCACCCGGGCCAGCTCCACACTGGCGGAGACCGCCGCGTGCGTCGGGATGCGGGTACCGAGCAGCTGGTGCACGCCCATGTTCAGGACGTCCAGGACCGGCGGGTCGACCTCGACGAGCGGCCGGTCGATGCAGGCGGCGACGATCGCGTCGTACGTGCCCTGGCGGCGCAGCGTCCCGTAGACCAGCTCGGTCGCCAGCGCCGCGTCCCGGCTGTCGAAGTCTCCCTTGGCCCGGGCCTTCTTCAGCAGCGGGGGCAGGACGAGGTTGGCGTACGCGTCGCGTTCGTCGACGGCCCTGAGGGCCTCGAAGGCGAGGAACCGGACCGGGTCCTTCTGCGGACGGCGGTGCGGCTTGGCGGGACGGCGACGCGGCTGGTCGTTCACGTGAAAGGTGCTCCGCTGATGGTGAGAGGGCGAACCGTCCCAGCCTACGTCCCCGGCCCGGTCCGCCCGTCCGCGCAGCCCTCAGATGCCCACGTCCCCGGCCGCCCGGCCCGGTCCGCCCCCGCGCAGCCCCTCAGACGCCGACGAGCTCGCCGGGGACGATGCGCACCCCGCGCGCCCAGTCCGCGGCACGCATCGGCTTCTTGCCCTGCGGCTGGACCCAGAGCAGTTCGACCGCGTGCGATCCGGTGCCCACGTACACGTTGTTCTTGGCCGCGGACAGCTCGCCGGGCGCCAGATCGGCCCGGTCCACGACGGGCACGGCCTGGATCAGCTTGAGGCGCTCCCCGCGGAAGAGCGTCCACGCGCCGGGGGCCGGGGTGCAGCCGCGGACCACCCGGTCGACGCGCAGGGCGGGCGCCGACCACTGGACCTGGGCGTCCTCGACGGTGATCTTCGGTGCGAGGGTGATGCCGTCGGCGGGCTGCGGCACGGCGTGCAGGGTGCCGTCCTCGATGCCGTCCATCGTCGCGGCGAGCAGCCCGGCACCGGCGAACGCCAGCCGGGTCAGCAGATCGCCGCTGGTGTCCGTGGGCCGCACCTCCTCGGTGAGGACGCCGTAGACCGGTCCGGAGTCGAGCCCCTCCTCGATGAGGAACGTGGAGGCCCCCGTCACCTCGTCGCCCGCCATGACGGAGTGCTGGACGGGTGCGGCGCCGCGCCAGGCGGGCAGCAGCGAGAAGTGGAGGTTGACCCAGCCGCGGGCCGGGATGTCGAGTGCGGCCTTGGGCAGCAGCGCCCCGTAGGCGACGACGGGGCAGCAGTCCGGCGCGATCTCCCTCAGCCTCGCCAGGAAGTCCTCGTCCCGCGGCCTGGCCGGCTTGAGCACCTCGATACCGGCCTCTTCCGCCCGCTCGGCGACGGGACTGGCCACCATGCGGCGGCCCCGCCCCGCCGGCGCGTCGGGCCTGGTCACGACGGCGGCCACCTCATGGCGACCGGAGGCGATCAGGGCGTCCAGTGCGGGTACGGCTACCTCGGGGGTGCCTGCGAAGACGAGCTTCATGGGTGGCTGACTGCCTCTCAGGCCGGAACATCTACGGTGACGAGCAACGCACAAGTCTATGGGCCCGGAAGCCGGGTGGGCGCTGGGGGGCGTACGCACCGTTGCGCGCCCCTCGCATATGCATATGCGCCCCCGGAGCGTGACCAGATCCCCCGGTGAGGCGTTGGTCAAGAGAGATTGACCGAAGCGAGCCGCCCTGGTGCGGCCCGATCCCTTTCAACGCCGGTTCGAGAGGCTTCTTCATGGCCGACCACGCAACCCACGACGCCCAAGCGCGGGCCAGCCTGCATCTACTGGTGCGGGACATCGAGCGGGTTCGGCGGCAGGTGGACGCACTGCGCACACTCACCGCCCAGCTGGGCAATGTCTACCGTCCACGCCGCTCCGGCCCCTCCGCGGGCTTCGTCGTCTACGGCAGGGCCCCGGCCCCCACCGTCAGGCTGGCCCAGGAACTGCGGGACAGCGTCGAGACCCTGGTCACGGCGGCAGTGGACTTCGACCGTTCGCTGGGGTTCTCCTGGGATGCGGTGGGCTCCGCGCTCGGAGTCACCAAGCAGGCGGTGCACCGCCGCTACGGTGCGCGACGCGCCGCTCCCCAGCCGGTGCCGGCCGAGGGCGCGGCGGAGGGCACTCACGCACTGCCCTCCGTCCCCGCGGCGCGCTCGATGCCGCCGCAGCCGTCAGCGGAGCGCCCGCCCCTCCGCGAGGACCTGCGCCCGGGCGCGTTCCCGGGGCCACGCAACGGCTGAGCCCGGGTCCGGGGCGGGGGTTCCGTCCTCAATCGCCGGACGGGCTTGTTTGTGCGGCCCCGCCGCGGGGTGCGCCTCTGTGCGGTGGGTGGGGGTGGGGTCCCTCCGGGGAGACTCCTCAAAAATGGCGTGTGCACCCCGGTACGCAAACGACCCGGGTCGTACGCCATTTTCTGCGGGGACTCCCCTGCACGCCCCCACCCGGCATCGCTTGCGTCTGCACGCCGGCCCTGCGACTGTCGCAGACGCAAGGCGGCCGGTCCGGGGCCGTGCAGGGGAGTCCCCGCAGGACGACGAACGGATACCGGGGTCCGCTGCGTGGGACTGGAAACGTTCGTCGTCTGAGGAGACGCCCCGGAGGGGCACCGGACCCCACCCACCGGGCGGGCCGCGCCGCCCCGCGGGGCACCCGCACCCAACAAGCCCGTCCGGCGATTGAGGACGGAACCCCGCCTCATCCCACCGTCAGCCGATATCAGGCGGGTCCACCCGAATCCGCACCGCTCCCCCGCCGCCGCCCCGGGACAGCCGCGCCGCCTGCGCCGCCTTCAGCGCGGCCGCCAGCGCCGCGCCACTGCCCGGCGGCACCCTGATCAGGGCGCGCTCCCAGGCCTCGCCGACGGGCGCGTCGGAGGGCCTGCGGGGCCGTCCGGGCTGACCGCCCGGGACCGGCACGGGACCGAGCACCTGGGCGTCCGCCGGCAGCTCCGCGGCGGCGAGGAAGGCGGCGAGCGCCTCCGCCGTGCCCGTCACCGACGCCATCCGGGACACCGGGGGGAAACCCAGCTCGGCCCGTTCGGCGAGTTCGCGCCGGGCGTGTCCGACCGGGTCCCACCGGACCAGGGCCTGCACGGGCCGCAGCGTCGGCTCGGCGACGATGACCACGGTGCCGCCCTCCGGCTGCCCCCGGACCAGCGCGGCAGCGGCCGTCCAGCGGCGCAGGGCCTCCTCGCCGGCCCGCAGGTCGGGGCGGCCGACCATCGCCCAGCCGTCCAGCAGCAGCGCCGCGGCGTATCCGCCCTCGGCGACCGGCTCGGCTCCCGGGGTGCTCACGACCAGCGCGGGCTGATCGGGCACCGAGTCCAGGATGTGGTCACGGCCGGAGGTCCGCACCGGCACGGCGGGAAAGGCCCGGCCGAGCTCCTCCGCCGTCCGGCGGGCGCCGACGATCTGTGCCCGCAGCCTGCGGGCACCGCAGGCGACGCAGTGCCAGGACGTCTCGGCCCGCCCGCACCAGGCGCAGTTCAGATCCTCCTGGTCGGGCGCCTCCAGCGGCCCGGCGCAGTGCCGGCACCGAGCAGGCTCCCGGCAGCGCTCGCAGGCCAGCCGGGGGGCGTAGCCGCGGCGCGGCACCTGGACCAGCACCGGTCCCGTGCGCAGTCCGTCGCGCACGGTCTGCCAGGCGAGGCTCGGCAGCCGGGCGGCCCGGGCCGCGCCGTCCCGTGCGAGTTCGCCGTCGCCGACGGTGCGGACCAGCGGCGCCGCCGTCCGCAGCTGTTCCCGGTCCGCGCGCAGCGGCAGCGCCCAGCCGGTCTCGACCAGTTGCGCGGCCTCCACGGTGCAGCTCGTGCCGCCGAGCAGAAAGGCGCACCGGCCGTGCGCGGCCCGCAGCTCCAGGACCTCGCGGACGTGCGGGAACGGGGCGTTGTCATCGCTGTGGCTGGAGTCCCCGTCGTCCCAGATCGCGACCAGGCCGAGATCGGCGACGGGGGCGAACATCGCGGCCCGGGTCCCGACGACCGCCCGAACGGATCCGCGGCTCACCGCGAGCCACTCCCGGTAGCGCCTTTCGGGCCCCGAACCGGCCGTCAGCGTGGCGTGGCGGCCCTCGCCCAGCAGTCCGGTCAGAGCCGCGTCGACGCGGCCCGCGGTCCGCCCGTCGGGGACGACGACCAGGGCGCCGCGGCCCGAGGCGAGGGTCGCGGCGACGGCGGCGGCGATCTCCTGCGGCCAGTGCGGTCCCGGGAGCGCGGTCCACACGGCCCTGGGCGCTCCCCCGTCGGCCAGCGCGGACAGGAAGGCGGGACCCTGCGCGTACCGCTGCCAGGTGCCGGGCGCCGGTGGTGGCGGCGGGGGCAGGGGCTCCGGCGACGGCTTGGCCTCGGCCCGGGCGTTCCTCGGCGGCACCGCGAGCTGGAGGACGTCCGCGAGGCTGCCCGCGTAGCGGTCGGCGACGGCCCGCGCGAGCCGGAGCAGGTCCGGGCCGAGGACCGGTTCGGGTGAGACGACGGAGGCCAGCGCGGCCAGCGCCCCGCTGTAGTCGGACTCGGCCAGCCGCTCGATCAGGAACCCGTCGATGAGCCCGCCGCCCTCGCGGCGCCCTCCCCGGACGTTGCGCCCCCCGGCCCCGAATCGCACCCGCACCCGCACACCGGGCTGCGCCTCGGCGTCGAGTTCCTCGGGCACGGCGTAGTCGAAGTACTGGTCGAGGTGGAGCGCCCCCTTGTTGACCAGGACGCGCGCGACGGGAAGCTCCTTGGCGAGCGCGGCCCCGCGCCAGGTCCGCGGTTTGGCGCGCGGCACATCGGCCCGGCGCACGGTCTCCCGGATCAGCGCAAGCTGCTCCGGTGCCCCGGCGTCGGGCTCGTCGGACCGCTTGTCGTCGCTGCTCACAGCCAAATTCCTACCAGACACGACTGACAGCCGAGGCCGTCGGCCACTCGTCCCGGGTGCCTCCTCCCGGGACACGGAACGCGCCGGAGCCCGGACACCGTGAAGGCGTCCGGGCTCCGGCGTACGTACGGACCTACAGGCCCGCGGCCTTGCGCAGCGCGTCCACGCGGTCGGTGCGCTCCCAGGTGAAGTCGGGGAGTTCCCGGCCGAAGTGGCCGTACGCGGCGGTCTGGGCGTAGATCGGGCGCAGCAGGTCGAGGTCGCGGATGATCGCGGCCGGGCGGAGGTCGAAGACCTCGCCGATGGCGTGCTCGATCTTCTCGGTCTCGACCGCGGCGGTGCCGAAGGTCTCGACGAAGAGGCCGACCGGCTCGGCCTTGCCGATCGCGTACGCCACCTGTACCTCGCACCGGGCCGCGAGGCCCGCCGCGACGACGTTCTTGGCGACCCAGCGCATCGCGTACGCGGCGGAGCGGTCGACCTTCGACGGGTCCTTGCCCGAGAAGGCGCCGCCGCCGTGACGGGCCATGCCGCCGTAGGTGTCGATGATGATCTTGCGGCCGGTCAGGCCGGCGTCGCCCATCGGGCCGCCGATCTCGAATCGGCCGGTCGGGTTGACCAGCAGGCGGTAGCCCTCGGTGTCGAGCTTGATGCCGTCCTCGATCAGCTGGTTCAGGACGTGCTCGACGACGAACTCGCGGATGTCGGGAGCGAGCAGCGAGTCGAGGTCGATGTCGCTCGCGTGCTGCGAGGAGACGACGACCGTGTCGAGACGGACGGCCTTGTCGCCGTCGTACTCGATGGTGACCTGGGTCTTGCCGTCGGGGCGCAGGTACGGGATCGTCCCGTTCTTGCGGACCTCGGACAGCCGGCGGGAGAGCCGGTGCGCGAGGTGGATCGGCAGCGGCATCAGTTCGGGCGTCTCGTCGCAGGCGTAGCCGAACATGAGGCCCTGGTCGCCGGCGCCCTGCTTGTCGAGTTCGTCCTCGTCGCCTTCGACGCGCTTCTCGTACGCGGTGTCGACGCCCTGCGCGATGTCGGGGGACTGCGCGCCGATGGACACCGATACGCCACAGGAGGCGCCGTCGAAGCCCTTCTTGGAGGAGTCGTAGCCGATCTCGAGGATCTTGTCGCGCACGAGCTGTGCGATCGGGGCGTAGGCCTTGGTCGTGACCTCACCCGCGACATGCACCAGACCTGTGGTGATCAAGGTCTCGACGGCGACACGCGACGTCGGGTCCTCACGGAGGAGTGCATCGAGAATGGTGTCGCTGATCTGGTCAGCGATCTTGTCGGGGTGACCCTCGGTGACGGACTCCGAGGTGAAGAGACGGCGGGACACATCGCTCCCTGGGGTTGCAGCGGCTGCTGGCTGATCATTTGGCGGACGGCCCGGGAGCTGCGCCCGGTACGAACCTGGACCAGTTTATCGGTCGGCTCCGGCTGTCGGACAACGTGTCTCGCCCTTTGGCGGATCTGTGACATGCGGCACCGGTGCCCGGAAGTCCCCCAAGGGCCGCCCCGGGCACCGTCCGTGCCCGTATTGCAAGGGGTCGGACCCCTGGGGCGGCGACACGCGAAATTCACCCAAGACGCGCCGACACGAGGTCCCAGACCGTGTCGGCAAGCGCTTCCTTGGGTCCGTACGGCACCGGGGTCTCGCTCCCGTCGGCGGCGAGCACGACGGCCTCGTTCTCCTCCGAGCCGAAGGTCTTGCGCTCCCCCACCTCGTTGACGACCAGCAGGTCGCAGCCCTTGCGGAGCAGCTTCTCCCGGCCGTTGGCGAGGACGTTGTCGGTCTCGGCGGCGAATCCGACGACGATCTGCCCCGGCGCGGCGCGGTCGGCCGCCACCTCGGCGAGGATGTCGGGGTTGCGTACGAGCGTGAGGGGGGCCGGTTCCTGGCCGTCCTTCTTCTTGATCTTCCCCGTCACGTACTCGGCCGGACGGAAGTCGGCGACCGCCGCCGCCATCACCACGACGTCGGCGTCCGCCGCCGCCTTCAGTACGGCCTCGCGCAGCTGCACCGCGGTGCCCACGCGGACGATGTCGGCGCCGGACGGATCGGGCAGTCCGGTGTTGGCCTCGACGAGCGTGACCCGGGCGCCGCGGGCGACGGCGGTGCGGGCGAGCGCGTAGCCCTGCTTGCCGGAGGACCGGTTGCCGAGGTAGCGGACCGGGTCGAGCGGCTCACGGGTGCCGCCCGCGCTGATCACCACGTGCCGGCCGGTGAGGTCGGGGGCGACGGGTCCGCGGGCCAGGACGCGGCGGCAGACCTCGAAGATCTCCGCCGGGTCCGGCAGCCGGCCCTTGCCGGTGTCGACTCCGGTGAGGCGCCCGACGGCGGGCTCGATGACGACGGCGCCCCGGCGCCGCAGGGTGGCGACGTTCTCCTGGGTGGCCGGGTGCTCCCACATCTCGGTGTGCATGGCGGGCGCGAAGACGACCGGACAGCGGGCGGTGAGCAGCGTGTTGGTGAGCAGGTCGTCGGCGAGGCCATGGGCCGCCTTGGCGAGCATGTCGGCGGTGGCCGGGGCGATGACGACGAGGTCGGCGTGCTGTCCGATCCGCACGTGCGGGACCTCGTGGACGTCGTTCCAGACCTCGGTGGAGACCGGGTGGCCGGAGAGTGCCGACCATGTGGCGGCGCCCACGAAGTGGAGCGAGGCCTCGGTCGGGACGACCCGTACGTCGTGTCCCGACTCGGTCAGCCGGCGCAGCAGCTCGCACGCCTTGTACGCGGCGATGCCGCCGCTGACCCCCAGGACGACCTTCGGCTTGTCCACTGCGTCTCCCCGTACTCGGATACGTACGCGCTCCGTACATCCCCCATGCTGCCTCACCCCCGCCCGCGCGCGTCCGTCGCCCCGGGACACACCACAGGCCCGGCGGTCACGACCGCCGGGCCTGTGGTGAAGGTGCGTTCTCCTGCTTACTGCGCGGGGCCCTCGATGGCCTCGGAGGTGAGCAGGCCCGCGTTGATCTCGCGGAGCGCGATCGAGAGCGGCTTCTCGTGGACGTGCGTGTCGACGAGCGGTCCGACGTACTCGAGGAGTCCCTCACCGAGCTGCGAGTAGTACGCGTTGATCTGGCGCGCGCGCTTGGCGGCGTAGATCACGAGGCTGTACTTCGAGTCGGTTGCTTCGAGGAGCTCATCAATCGGCGGGTTGATGATGCCCTCGGGCGTGGTGATGGAAGAGGACACTCTCTGCCTTCCGAAGGGGGTGAAGATCAAAGAAATCTTTGACAGTCAGGGGCTTTGTTGCCGGTGCTGCCGTGTCGGTGCGTTCACTGGCCGCCGGCACGGTGGCCGGAAGCCTCCAGCATCAAGGTTAGCAGCTCACGTGCCACGTCCTCGACCGAGGTGTTGACGAGCGTCGTGTCGAACTCGGATTCGGCGGCCAGTTCGACCTTGGCCGCGCCGAGACGTCGCTCGATCACCTCGGGTGCCTCGGTGCCCCGGCCGGTGAGCCGGCGCACCAGTTCGTCCCAGCTCGGCGGCGCGAGGAAGACCAGCTGGGCGTCCGCCATGGACTGGCGGACCAGCCGGGCGCCCTGGAGGTCGATCTCCAGCAGCACCGGCTCACCGGCCTCCAGCCGCTCCTGCACGGCCCGCCGGGGCGTGCCGTAGCGGTTGCCGGCGAACTCGGCCCACTCCAGCAGCTCGCCGTTGGCGATGAGCTTGTCGAACTCCTCGTTGTCCACGAAGAAGTAGTGGACGCCGTTGCGTTCGCCGGGGCGGGGCTTGCGGGTCGTGGCCGACACCGAGAGCCATACCTCGGGGTGGACCTTGCGCATATGCGCGACGACCGTGCTCTTGCCGACCCCCGAGGGGCCGGAGAGCACGGTCAGCCGCGGACGTACGTCCGGGGGTACGGGGGACGTCCCCCGGGATGTTGCAACCATGGAGCGATTATCCCGGTTCTCAGGAGTGCCTGAGACCGTCAGGCGGCGCTGCCGCCGAACTCACGCTCCAGGGATGCGATCTGGTTGGAGCCGAGACCCCGGACCCGGCGGCTCTCGGAGATGCCGAGCCGCTCCATGATCTGCTTGGCGCGGACCTTGCCCACGCCGGGCAGGGACTCCAGCAGGGCGGAGACCTTCATCTTGCCGATGACGTCGTTCTCCTGGCCCGACTTGATGACCTCGTGGAGGGAGGCGCCGGAGTGCTTGAGTCGATTCTTGACCTCGGCCCGCTCCCGGCGAGCCGCGGCGGCCTTTTCGAGCGCGGCTGCGCGCTGTTCAGGGGTAAGGGGCGGAAGAGCCACGCCTACGTCACCTCGGATGTCGATCTGTCGGATACGGACCGGTGAGGCGACTGGATCGCCCCTCACCTGGTGAGCCGCGAACAACCTGTGCTCGTTGGCTCTCGACGGAGACTAGCGGCCAAGGCCGCCCGAGTCAGCGAGAACGGACTAAAAGTCCTGGTCAGCCTTGGCTGACCAGGACATTCCTGGCATAAGTACCGAGATTTTTGGTCAGGATTCCGTCAACAGGCTGTTACGTGGCAGTGTCAGCCGTCCGAGACGGCCGCGCGGACCTCGTCCGCGAACCGTTCGGCGGCTTCGCGCAGCCCTGACGCGTCCGGACCGTGGCGCAGCACGCCCCGGCTCACGCTGGGCACCACGTTGCGGACCGCGTCGCCGAAGACACCCGGCAGATCCGCGGGCGTGGCGCCCTGGGCGCCGATGCCGGGCGCGAGCAGCGGGCCGTTGATCGCCAGATCCGCCCGCGCGTCCCCGAGCGTCGCACCGACCACCGCGCCGACCGAGCCGAGCGGGGTGACGCCCCGGTTCTCGGCGGCCATGTGGTCGAGCATCACCTGGGCGAGTGAACGGCCGTCGGCCGCGGTGGCGCGCTGCACCTCGGCGCCCTCCGGGTTGGAGGTGAGGGCGAGCACGAAGACACCCGAGCCGGAGACGGCGGCCGCGTCGAGCGCGGGCCGCAGCGAACCGAACCCGAGGTACGGCGAGACGGTCACCGCGTCGGAGTACAGCGGTGAGTCCTTGTCCAGGTAGGTCGCGGCGTAGGCGCCCATGGTGGAGCCGATGTCTCCGCGCTTGGCGTCCATCAGGACCAGGGCGCCGGCCGCCCTGGCCTCCTCGACGGCCTTCTCCAGTACGGCGACGCCACGCGATCCGAACCGCTCGAAGAACGCGGACTGCGGCTTGAGCACGGCGACCCGGTCGGCCAGCGCCTCGACGACCGTACGGGTGAAGCGCTCCAGGCCCGCGACGTCGTCGCCGAGCCCCCAGGAGCTCAGCAGGGACGCGTGCGGGTCGATGCCGACGCAGAGCTGTCCACGGGTGTCCATGGCGTGGCGCAGACGTGCGCCGAAGGGTTCCTGGGTCATTTCGCGGCCTTCCTGGTTTCCGCGCCGACCGCGTCGGCGAGGGTGGCGTACGGGGAGGCGGCCAGGCGCGCGGCCAGGCCCTTGTGGATCGCACGGGCGTAGAACGGGCCCTCGTAGATGAAGGCGCTGTAGCCCTGGACGAGCGTGGCGCCGGCGAGGATGCGCTGCCAGGCGTCCTCGGCGTTCTCGATGCCTCCGACGCCGACCAGGGTGATCCGGGTCCCCACACGCGCGTACAGGCGCCCCAGGACCTCCAGGGAGCGCTCCTTGAGGGGCGCGCCGGACAGTCCGCCGGTCTCCTTGACCAAGGAGGCCGGGGACTTCAGTCCGAGGCCCTCGCGGGCGATGGTGGTGTTGGTGGCGATGATGCCGTCCAGGCCCAGTTCGAGGGCGAGGTCGGCGACGGCGTCGACGTCCTCGTCCGCGAGGTCGGGGGCGATCTTGACGAGCAGCGGGACCCGGCGGGTGGTGACGGTGCGGTCGGCCGCCTCGCGGACCGCGGTCAGCAGCGGGCGCAGCGACTCGGTGGCCTGGAGGTTGCGCAGTCCGGGCGTGTTGGGCGAGGAGACGTTGACGACGAGGTAGTCGGCGTGTGCGGCGAGCCGCTCGGTGGACTTCACGTAGTCGGCGGCGGCGTCGGCCTCGGGGACGACCTTGGTCTTGCCGATGTTGACGCCGACGGTGGTCCGGAAGACGGGGTTGCGGGCGGCCAGCCGCTCGGCGACGGCGGCGGAGCCCTCGTTGTTGAAGCCCATGCGGTTGATCAGCGCGCGGTCGGCGACGAGGCGGAAGAGCCGCTGCTTGGGGTTGCCGGGCTGCGGTTCGCCGGTCACGGTGCCGATCTCGACGTGGTCGAAGCCGAGCATCGCCATGCCGTCGATCGCGATGGCGTTCTTGTCGAAGCCGGCCGCGAGGCCGAAGGGGCCGTGCATCCGCAGGCCGAGGGCCTCGGTGCGCAGCTCCTCGTGGCGGGGGGCGAGCGCGGCGGCGACGAAGGTGCGCAGGACGGGGATACGGGCGGCCAGGCGGATCCAGCGGAACGCGGCGTAGTGGGCGCGCTCCGGGTCCATGCGCTTGAAGACCAGCTGGAAGAAGAGTTTGTACATCACGGTGTCCTCATGAAGAGGGGGACACCGTTTCCGGTGTCCCCCTGCTGGCTTCTCTAGTCGCGTGCCGCGGTCAGATGTTCCGCGTGTTCCTGGAGTGACCGGACGCCCACGTCTCCGTGGTTGAGGGCGTCGATGCCCTGGACGGCTGCGGCGAGCGCCTGGACCGTGGTGAGGCACGGCACGGACCGGGCGACGGCCGCGGTGCGGATCTCGTAGCCGTCGAGCCGGCCGCCGGTTCCGTACGGCGTGTTGACGATGAGGTCGACCTCGCCGTCGTGGATGAGCTGGACGATCGTCTTCTCGCCGTTCGGGCCCTCGCCCTCGGACAGCTTGCGCACGACGGTCGCGTTGATGCCGTTGCGCTTGAGCACCTCGGCGGTGCCGGAGGTGGCCATCAGCTCGAAACCGTGGGCGACCAGCTCGCGGGCCGGGAAGATCATCGTGCGCTTGTCGCGGTTGGCGACCGAGATGAAGGCGCGGCCCTTGGTGGGCAGCGGGCCGTAGGCGCCCGCCTGCGACTTGGCGTACGCCGTGCCGAAGACCGAGTCGATGCCCATGACCTCTCCGGTGGAGCGCATCTCCGGGCCGAGGACCGTGTCGACGCCGCGCCCGTGGACGTCGCGGAAGCGCGACCACGGCATGACGGCCTCCTTGACGGAGATCGGCGCGTCGAGCGGCAGGGTGCCGCCGTCGCCGTGCCTGGGCAGCAGGCCCTCCGCACGCAGCTCCGCGACGGTCGCGCCCAGCGAGATGCGGGCGGCGGCCTTCGCGAGCGGTACCGCGGTCGCCTTCGAGGTGAAGGGGACGGTGCGGGAGGCGCGCGGGTTGGCTTCGAGGACGTAGAGGATGTCACCGGAGAGCGCGAACTGGATGTTGATCAGTCCGCGGACGCCGACGCCCTTGGCGATGGACTCGGTGGAGGCGCGCAGCCGCTTGATGTCGTAGCCGCCGAGCGTGATCGGGGGCAGGGCGCAGGCGGAGTCCCCGGAGTGGATACCGGCCTCCTCGATGTGCTCCATGACGCCGCCGAGGTAGAGCTCGGTGCCGTCGTAGAGGGCGTCGACGTCGATCTCGATGGCGTCGTCGAGGAAGCGGTCGACCAGGACCGGCCGGGTGGGGCTGATCTCGGTGGACTCGGCGATGTACGAGGAGAGCCGGGTCTCGTCGTACACGATCTCCATGCCGCGGCCGCCGAGCACGTAGGACGGGCGTACGAGGACGGGGTAGCCGATCTCGTCGGCGATGGCCTTGGCCTCGGAGAAGGTGGTGGCGGTGCCGTGCTTCGGGGCGGGCAGGCCGGCCTCTGCGAGCACGCGGCCGAAGGCGCCGCGGTCCTCGGCGGCGTGGATGGCCTCCGGGGAGGTCCCGACGACGGGCACGCCGTTGTCCTTGAGCGCCTGCGCCAGGCCCAGCGGGGTCTGGCCGCCGAGCTGGACGATGACGCCCGCGATCGGGCCCGCGAGGGACTCGGCGTGCACGATCTCCAGCACGTCTTCCAGCGTCAGCGGCTCGAAGTACAGGCGGTCGGAGGTGTCGTAGTCCGTGGAGACCGTCTCCGGGTTGCAGTTGACCATCACGGTCTCGTAGCCCGCGTCGCTCAGCGCGAAGGAGGCGTGGACGCAGGAGTAGTCGAACTCGATGCCCTGGCCGATGCGGTTGGGGCCGGAGCCGAGGATGATCACCGCGGGCTTGGTGCGGGGTGCGACCTCGCTCTCCTCGTCGTAGGAGGAGTAGAAGTACGGCGTCTTCGCCGCGAACTCGGCCGCGCAGGTGTCGACCGTCTTGTAGACCGGGCGGATGCCGAGCGCGTGCCGTACCTCGCGGACGACGTCCTCGCGCAGGCCGCGGATCTCGGCGATCTGGACGTCGGAGAAGCCGTGCCGCTTGGCGTCGGCCAGCAGCTCGGGGACGAGCTTGTCGGCGGCGGCCAGCTCGTCGGCGATCTCCTTGATGAGGAAGAGCTGGTCGACGAACCAGGGGTCGATCTTCGTGGCGTCGAAGACCTCTTCCTGGGTGGCGCCGGCCCGGATCGCCTGCATGACGGTGTTGATCCGGCCGTCGGTCGGGCGGACCGCCTCGGCGAGCAGCTCCGCCTTGTCGCCGGGCTCGCCGGTGAAGGCGAACTGCGAGCCCTTCTTCTCCAGGGAGCGCAGCGCCTTCTGCAGCGCCTCGGTGAAGTTGCGGCCGATCGCCATGGCCTCGCCCACCGACTTCATGGTGGTGGTGAGGGTGGAGTCGGCGGAGGGGAACTTCTCGAAGGCGAAGCGCGGGGCCTTGACCACGACGTAGTCGAGGGTCGGCTCGAAGGAGGCCGGCGTCTTCTCGGTGATGTCGTTGGGGATCTCGTCGAGCGTGTAGCCGACGGCCAGCTTGGCGGCGATCTTGGCGATCGGGAAGCCGGTGGCCTTGGAGGCGAGCGCCGAGGAGCGGGAGACGCGGGGGTTCATCTCGATCACGATGACGCGGCCGTCGGCCGGGTCGATGGCGAACTGGATGTTGCAGCCGCCGGTGTCGACGCCGACCTCGCGGATGATCGCGATGCCGATGTCGCGCAGCCGCTGGTACTCGCGGTCGGTGAGCGTCATCGCCGGGGCGACGGTGATCGAGTCACCCGTGTGGACGCCCATCGGGTCGAAGTTCTCGATGGAGCAGACGACCACGACGTTGTCGTTCTTGTCGCGCATCAGCTCCAGCTCGTACTCCTTCCAGCCGAGGATGGACTCCTCCAGGAGCACCTCGGTGGTCGGGGAGAGCGTGAGGCCCTGTCCGGCGATGCGGCGCAGCTCCTCCTCGTCGTGGGCGAAGCCGGAACCGGCACCGCCCATGGTGAAGGAGGGGCGGACGACGACGGGGTAGCCGCCGAGGGTGTCGACGCCCTTCATGATGTCGTCCATGGAGTGGCAGATGACGGACCGGGCGGACTCGCCGTAGCCGATCTTCGCCTTGACGGCCTCGACGACGCCCTTGAAGAGCTCGCGGTCCTCGCCCTTGTTGATGGCCTCGACATTGGCGCCGATGAGCTCGACGCCGTACTTCTCCAGGACACCGTTCTCGTGCATGGAGATCGCCGTGTTGAGCGCGGTCTGGCCGCCCAGGGTCGGGAGCAGCGCGTCCGGGCGCTCCTTGGCGATGATCTTCTCGACGAACTCGGGGGTGATCGGCTCGACGTACGTGGCGTCGGCGATCTCCGGGTCGGTCATGATCGTCGCCGGGTTGGAGTTCACCAGGATGACGCGCAGGCCCTCGGCCTTGAGGACGCGGCAGGCCTGGGTGCCGGAGTAGTCGAACTCGGCGGCCTGGCCGATGACGATCGGACCGGAGCCGATGACCAGGACGGACTGGATATCGGAGCGCTTAGGCACGCTGGTCCTCCATCAGGGAAACGAAGCGGTCGAAGAGGTACGCGGCGTCGTGCGGGCCGGCAGCTGCTTCGGGGTGGTACTGGACGCTGAAGGCCGGCCGGTCGAGGAGCCGGAGGCCCTCGACGACCTGGTCGTTCAGGCAGACGTGGGAGACCTCGGCGCGCCCGTAGGCGGTGTCGGAGACCTTGTCGAGCGGAGCGTCGACGGCGAAGCCGTGGTTGTGCGCGGTGACCTCGACCTTGCCGGTCGAGCGGTCCTGCACCGGCTGGTTGATGCCGCGGTGGCCGTACTTCAGCTTGTACGTGCCGAAGCCGAGCGCGCGGCCCAGGATCTGGTTGCCGAAGCAGATGCCGAAGAGCGGGGTCTGCCGCTCCAGGACGCCCTGCATGAGGGAGACGGGGTGGTCGGCGGTGGACGGGTCGCCCGGGCCGTTGGAGAAGAAGACCCCGTCGGGCTGCACCGCGTACACCTCCTCCAGGGTGGCGGTGGCGGGCAGGACGTGCACCTCGATGCCGCGTTCGGCCATCCGGTGCGGGGTCATGCCCTTGATACCGAGGTCGATCGCGGCGACGGTGAACTTCTTGGTGCCGATGGCCGGGACGACGTAGGTCTCCTTGGTGGCGACCTCGGCGGAGAGGTCGGCGCCCTTCATCTCGGGGGCCTGGCGCACCCGGTCGAGCAGCGCGCCCTCGTCGGCGATCGCGTCGCCGGAGAAGATGCCGACGCGCATCGCGCCGCGCTCGCGCAGGTGGCGGGTGAGGGCGCGGGTGTCGATGCCGCTGATGCCGACGACTCCCTGGCCGGCGAGCTCCTCGTCCAGGGACCGGCGGGAGCGCCAGTTGGAAGGCACCCGGGCGGGGTCGCGGACTACGTAGCCGGCCACCCAGATCTGCTTGGACTCGGGGTCCTCGTCGTTCACACCGGTGTTCCCGACGTGCGGGGCGGTCATCACGACGACCTGGCGGTGGTACGAGGGGTCGGTCAGCGTTTCCTGGTAGCCGGTCATGCCGGTGGAGAAGACGGCCTCGCCGAAGGTCTCCCCCACAGCCCCGTAGGCGCGGCCGCGGAAGGCGCGGCCGTCCTCCAGGACGAGTACGGCGGGAGCTTTGGCGGCTCCCCGGGTGGAGATCGTCATCGTGCGGTGCCTTCCGTAGTGCTGGTGAGGTGGTTGACGGCTTCGACCCAGGCGGCGTGCTCGGCCGAGTGGTCGGAGCGGAATCCGGAGTCGATCAGCTGGTCGCCGAGCGCCCAGGTGATGACCAGGAGTCCGCCTTCGGGCAGGACCTTGCCGGCGAGTGCCTTGTCGGTCCTGGCCTCGCGCAGGTCGGCGGCGGGGACGAAGAAGTCCGTCGCGCCGGGCCGTACGACGTCGAGGCCCTGCGCGGTGAGGGTGAGCTCGACGCGGCTGCGGGTGCCGAGGCCGTGGGCGACGATGCGGTCGAGCCACTGCCCGGCCGTCGTCGAGGCGTGGTAGCGCCCGGTCAGCGTGAGCAGCTTCTCGCCGTCCGAGAAGCCGTCCGGGGTGGTCGCGAGGTCGGAGAGACCGGACTGGAGGCTGCCGCGCCACTTCCATCCCTGGCGCATGAGCCAGTAGATGAAGGCGATGAAGACGGCCAGTCCGATCACCCAGCTGATGCGGGCGGACCAGTCGGTGACCTCCGCCGACTTCTGCTCGGCGGCCAGTCGGTACAGCTGGTGGGTGGGGCTGAGTGTTGTCACGCGAGTTTCCCGTCGACGACCGTGGCACGGCCCCGCAGGAAGGTGTGGGTCACTCGGCCCGGCAGCTCGCGCCCCTCGTAGGGGGTGTTGCGGCTGCGGGAGGCGAAGCCCGCGGGGTCCACGACTCCACGGTATGCCGGATCGACCAGGGTGAGGTTGGCGGGCTCGCCCTCCGAGACGGGCCGGCCGTGTCCGTCGAGGCGGCCGATGGCTGCGGGGCGGAACGACATGCGGTCGGCGACGCCGGCCCAGTCGATGAGTCCGGTGTCGACCATCGTCTGCTGGACGACGGAGAGCGCGGTCTCCAGGCCCACCATGCCCATGGCGGCCGCGGCCCACTCGCAGTCCTTGTCCTCGTGCGGGTGCGGGGCGTGGTCGGTGGCGACGCAGTCGATGGTGCCGTCGGCAAGCGCCTCGCGCAGGGCCATGACATCGGCCTCGGTGCGCAGCGGCGGGTTCACCTTGTAGACCGGGTTGTAGGACCGGACGAGCTCGTCGGTGAGGAGCAGGTGGTGCGGGGTGACCTCGGCGGTGACGTTCCAGCCCTTGGACTTGGCCCAGCGGACGATCTCCACGGAGCCGGCGGTCGACAGGTGGCAGATGTGGACCCGGGAGCCGACGTGCGCGGCGAGCAGCACGTCGCGGGCGATGATCGACTCCTCGGCGACGGCGGGCCAGCCGCCGAGGCCGAGCTCCGCGGAGACGATGCCCTCGTTCATCTGGGCACCCTCGGTGAGGCGGGGCTCCTGGGCGTGCTGGGCGACGACTCCGTCGAACGCCTTCACGTACTCCAGGGCGCGGCGCATGATCACCGCGTCGTCGACGCACTTGCCGTCGTCGGAGAAGACCTTCACTCCGGCGGCCGAATCGTGCATGGCGCCGAGTTCGGCGAGCTGCTTGCCCTCCAGGCCGACGGTGACGGCGCCGATGGGCTGCACGTCGCAGTAGCCGGACTCCTTGCCGAGCCGCCAGACCTGCTCGACGACGCCGGCGGTGTCGGCGACCGGGAAGGTGTTGGCCATGGCGTGGACGGCGGTGAAGCCGCCGACCGCAGCGGCCTTGGTGCCGGTCAGGACGGTCTCGGAGTCCTCGCGGCCGGGCTCGCGCAGGTGGGTGTGGAGGTCGACCAGGCCGGGCAGCAGGACCTGGCCCGCCGCCTCGATCACGGTGGCGTCGCCGGCGTCCAGCCCGGTGCCGACCGCGGCGATGGTCTCGCCGTCGATGAGGACGTCCTGGGGTTCGCCGCCGAGGACCTTCGCGCCGCGGATAAGGATCTTGCTCATGGTTACTTGTTCTCCTCGGTACGGGCGGCGGCGGGGGCTGTGGTGGGGGCGGCCGGCTCGGAGCCGCCGAGCAGCAGGTAGAGCACGGCCATGCGGATCGAGACGCCGTTGGCGACCTGCTCGACGACCGTGCACCGGTCGGAGTCGGCCACCTCGGCGGTGATCTCCATGCCGCGGACCATCGGGCCGGGGTGCATGACGATGGCGTGCTCGGGCATCTTCGCCATCCGCTCGCCGTCCAGTCCGTAGCGGCGGGAGTACTCGCGCTCGGTCGGGAAGTACGCGGCGTTCATCCGCTCACGCTGCACACGAAGCATCATCACAGCGTCCGACTTCGGCAGCACCTCGTCGAGGCTGTAGCTGATGTCGCAGGGCCACTTCTCGACACCTACCGGGACGAGGGTCGGCGGGGCCACCAGGGTGACGTGGGCGCCGAGGGTGGTCAGCAGGTGGACGTTGGAGCGGGCGACACGGCTGTGCAGGATGTCGCCGACGATCGTGATCCGGCGGCCGTCGAGGTCCTTGCCGAGCCCGGTGTCGGGCCCGACCAGCCTGCGGCGCATGGTGAAGGCGTCCAGGAGCGCCTGGGTGGGGTGCTCGTGCGTCCCGTCGCCCGCGTTGACGACCGCGCCGTCGATCCACCCGGAGGTGGCCAGGCGGTACGGGGCACCGGAGGCGCCGTGCCGGATGACGACGGCGTCGGCGCCCATCGCCTCCAGGGTCAGGGCGGTGTCCTTGAGGGACTCTCCCTTGGAGACCGAGGAGCCCTTGGCGGAGAAGTTGATGACGTCGGCGGACAGCCGCTTGGCGGCTGCCTCGAAGGAGATGCGGGTACGCGTCGAGTCCTCGAAGAAGAGGTTGACGACGGTACGGCCGCGCAGGGTCGGGAGCTTCTTGATCGGCCGGTCCGCGACCCTGGCCATTTCCTCGGCGGTGTCGAGGATCAGGACGGCGTCGTCGCGGGTGAGGTCGGCGGCCGAGATGAGGTGGCGCTTCATCTGGGTGTTCTCCGGGTGGCTGGAGGGTTCAGGCATGCGGGCGCGCGGAAGCCGCCGTACGGCAGGCAGGCCGTACGGGAAGGGCAGCTACTGCTCGACCGCCGGGGCGGCCTGCTCGACCCCGAGCAGCACGGCGTCGCGGCCGTCCTCCTCGGCGAGCTGGACCTTGACCGTCTCCCGCAGCGACGTGGGGAGGTTCTTGCCGACGTAGTCGGCACGGATCGGGAGTTCGCGGTGTCCGCGGTCGACGAGGACCGCGAGCTGCACCGCACGGGGCCGGCCGATGTCGCCGAGCGCGTCGAGGGCGGCGCGGATCGTGCGGCCGGAGAAGAGGACGTCGTCGACGAGGACGACCAGGCGGCCCTCGATGCCCTCGCCGGGGATCTCGGTGCGGGCCAGGGCGCGCGCCGGGCGCATCCGCAGGTCGTCGCGGTACATCGTGATGTCGAGCGAGCCGACCGGCATCTTCCGGCCGGTGATCTCTTCGAGCTTGTCGGCGAGCCGGCGGGCGAGGAAGACGCCCCGGGTCGGGATGCCGAGGAGCACCACGTCGTCGGCGCCCTTGGCGCGTTCGACGATCTCGTGGGCGATGCGGGTCAGTACTCGGGCGATGTCGGGAGCCTCGAGAACGGGGCGTGCCGCATTGCCGGTGGCGTCGTGCTGTGCGTCCATAAGAAACGGACCTCCTTCTCCGCCTCACTGGACGGATCTTAAAGGACGTCGAAATTGCGTCATCCACGTTACCAGGGCCTGAGCAGGGCCCCTGCCCCACCCCCGGGAGGTGCCGGTCCGGACCATTCAGCTTGACGCACCCAAGTAACGCTGCGTAACCTCACAGTGAGTTACCAGCCACGCGGCGGAGCCGCACAATGTTCCAGCGTCCGGGGAGCCTTATGTCCAGCGAATACGCAAAACAGCTCGGGGCCAAGCTCCGCGCCATCCGCACCCAGCAGGGCCTCTCCCTCCACGGCGTGGAGGAGAAGTCGCAGGGCCGCTGGAAGGCCGTCGTGGTCGGCTCGTACGAGCGCGGCGACCGCGCCGTCACCGTCCAGCGCCTGGCCGAGCTGGCGGACTTCTACGGGGTCCCCGTGCAGGAGCTCCTGCCCGGCACGACGCCCGGCGGGGCCGCCGAGCCGCCGCCGAAGCTCGTGCTCCAGCTCGAGCGCCTCGCCCACGTCCCGCCGGAGAAGGCCGGACCCCTGCAGCGCTACGCGGCGACGATCCAGAGCCAGCGCGGCGACTACAACGGCAAGGTGCTCTCGATCCGCCAGGACGACCTGCGCACGCTGGCCGTGATCTACGACCAGTCGCCGTCCGTGCTCACGGAGCAGCTGATCAGCTGGGGCGTCCTGGACGCCGACGCGCGCCGCGCGGTCGCTCACGACGAGGGCTGACCACCCCAGCAGAAACGTACCGCCGGGTCGGCGGGGCCCTTTCCGGGCGCCCCGCCGGACCCGGCGTTTCCGTTTTCCGGGGCAGCCCGCACGGGGCGGCCCCCCGACATGCCGAAGGGCCCACGGCCGGATGACCGTGGGCCCTTCGTCGGCAGAACGCCGCCGGGGGCTACTGCTCCCGGCGCAGGTTCGGCTTGAGGTCCTTGAAACGGGCCAGCAGGCCGTTCACGAAGGACGGGGAGTCATCGGTGGAGAACTCCTTGGCGATCTGCACCGCCTCGTCGATCACCACCGCGTCGGGTGTCGCGTCCACCCAGATCAGCTCGTACGCACCGAGCCGCAGGATGTTCCGGTCGACGACCGGCATGCGGTCGATCTCCCAGTCCACGGCGTAGGTGACGATGAGGTCGTCGATCCGGTCCGCGTACTGCGCGTACCCCTCGACGAGCTCCATCGTGTACTCGGTGACCGGCGGCTGACGGGTGTCGGACCGCGAGTGCCGGACCCAGTCCGCGAGGACCGTCTGCACGGACTCACCGCGCTGGTCGGCCTCGAAGAGGATCTGGAAGGCTCGCTTGCGGGCCGTATTCCGGGCAGCCACGGTTAGCTGTTCACCCGGCCGAGGTAATCGCCCGAGCGGGTGTCGACCTTGATCTTCTCACCGGTGGTGATGAAGAGCGGAACACCGATCTCGTAGCCGGTCTCCAGCGTGGCGGGCTTGGTGCCACCGGTGGACCGGTCGCCCTGGACGCCCGGGTCCGTGTGCTGGATGGTCAGCTCGACGGCGGCCGGCAGCTCGACGTAGAGCACCTCGCCCTCGTGCTGGGCGACGGAGGCGGTGAAGCCCTCGATCAGGAAGTTGGCGGCGTCGCCGACGGACTTGCGGTCGACCATCAGCTGGTCGTACGTGTCCATGTCCATGAAGACGAAGTACTCGCCGTCCATGTACGAGAACTGCATGTCGCGCCGGTCAATGGTGGCCGTCTCGACCTTCACGCCGGCGTTGAACGTCTTGTCGACGACCTTGCCGGACAGCACGTTCTTGAGCTTGGTGCGCACGAAGGCCGGGCCCTTGCCGGGCTTGACGTGCTGGAACTCGACGACGGACCAGAGCTGGCCTCCGTCGAGCTTGAGCACCAGGCCGTTCTTGAGGTCGTTCGTGGAAGCCACGGTTGCGGAATCTCCTGGACTGAAGCTGGTGGAACGGCCAAGGATGCGCGCCGGGGTCTCCGCGAGGAGTTCCCTAGAGCGCGAGCAGCTCCTTGGTCGTAATGGTGAGTAGCTCGGGTCCGCCGTCCGCCTCGGGGCGCACGACGAGCGTGTCATCGATCCGGACTCCGCCCCGGCCCGGGAGGTGGACCCCCGGTTCGACGGTGACCGGCACACAAGCGTCCAGTTTACCCATGGCAGCGGGTGCCAGCTGCGGGTCCTCGTCGATTTCGAGCCCCACCCCGTGCCCGGTCCAGGGTACGAGGCCCTCACCGTGCCCCGCCGAGTCCAGTACCTGGCGGGCCGCACGGTCCACGTCACGGTAGGCGGCGCCGGGTACAAGAGCCTCGCGTCCGGCCCGCTGAGCGGCGAAAACCAGGTCGTAGAGCTCGATCTGCCAGTCGGCCGGAGCCGTTCCGATGACGAAGGTGCGGCCGATCTCGACCCGGTAGCCGCGGTAGTTGGCGCCGAGGCAGACGGAGAGAAAATCTCCTTCCTCGACCCGTCGGTCAGAGGGGCGGTGACGGCCCCGGCCGGAGTTGGGGCCGGTGGCGACGGATGTCGCGAAGGCGGGCCCGTCGGCTCCGTGGTCCACCAGCCGGCGTTCCAGTTCGAGCGCGAGATGCCGCTCCGTGCGGCCGACGAGAATCGATTCGAGAAGTTCGCCCAGCGCCTGGTCGGTGATCTCGGCGGCGATCCGCAGGCAGCCGATCTCCTCCTCGTCCTTGACGATGCGCAACTGCTCGACGTTGGCACCGAGGTCGGCCAGCCGGAGCTTCGGGGCGACCGAGGCCATGGCCCGGTGCCGGGCGACGGTCAGATCGTGCTCCTCGACGGCCAGGGACTCCGCCCCGCCCGCGGTGGCCAGGTCCGCGGCGGCGACCACGGGATCACCGCCGGTCACGGACAGGAGGTCGACACGCAGCTGTTCGTCGGTGCGCCCGTCGGCCGGATCTCCGGTCGGGGGGCGGGGGCAGAGCAGGACGTCCTCGTCGGGGCCGAGCAGCAGCACGGCCCCCGGGGGCGCTCCGCCCGCCAGGTAGCGGACATTGGCGGGGCGGGAGACCAGGGCGGCCGCGGATCCGACTGCGGCGCACCGGTCGCGGAGCAGCCCGCGGCGGACGGCGTACACCTCTGACATGCGTCGAGCGTACGAGCGCGGGCCCGGGCCCGCGCGGTCAGCGCACCCGACCGGGGGGGCGGGGCCTCAGCGGACCGGCGAGCCCGCCGGCCGCCGGTTCACCAGGCCGGAGGGCTCGCGAGGGAGCGGGCGAGTATGTCGTCCAGGACGCGGGCAGTGGTCTCCACGTCGTACGTGGAGTTGTCGATGATCGGCAGACCGGAGCCGTACCATCCGGCCATCCGGCCGTGGATCCGGGCGACCTCCTCGTCGGAGAGGCGGCGGTTGCCGCTGCGGGCGGCGTTGCGCTCCAGGACGACCTCCAGGCCGGGCAGCAGGACGACGGGGAGCAGGCCGGGGCCGACGTGGCGCTTCCAGCCGCCGAGGCCGACGACGGGGCGGTCCGGGAAGACCGCGTCGTCGAGAATGCAGGAGATGCCGTTGGCGAGGAAGTTGCGGGCCGCGAAGCCGCAGGTGCGGCGGGCCAGCCGGTACTGGGCCTCGGACTGGTCGTTCCACCCCGCCTGCGGATCGGCGAAGCCGGAGCAGACCCACTCACGGACGTCGTCGAGGCTGACGTGGGCGGTGGGGACGCGGCGGCGGGCGGCCCAGAGCTTGGCCACCGTGGTCTTCCCGGCGCCTGCCGGGCCGATCAGGAGGACGGCGAGGGTCGCGGTGCCGGTGCCGGGCCCGGCGGGCGGCACGGGCAGCGGTACGGGTCCGCCGGGCGGCAGCTGGATGTGCCCGGTGGTCTCCCTGGAGACCGGGGCGGGGGCGTGGTGCGGGGCGGGTCCGGTCCAGCCCTGGCCGCCCGGCCCCTGCGGGGCGGGCGGTACCTGAGGCGGCGGACCCGGGTGACCGCCGGGGGGCTGGACGGGCGGGCCGGCCGGAGGCTGGGCCGGCGGGCGGGCGGGCCCGGGAACGGGCGGGCCCGGGTGGCCGGGGTGCTGGGCCTGGTGCGACCAGCCGACGGGCCCGTTTCCGGGTCCCTGGGGCGGCGGCAGCGGGGCCCCCACTGCGTGCTGCATCCGGTGGCACTCCGTCTCGTACAGGCAACTGGCGCTGGTGGAACGGCAACCGTACCTTCCCCGGCCGCCATGGAGGCAACGACCGGGGAGGGTCCACAGTGCCCCGTCGGCCAGTCGGCCTTCCGGTGCGGAGGTGCGTCAGTCCGTCAGCTCGTCCGCCAGCGCGCGCAGCGCGAGCCGGTAGGAGCCGATGCCGAATCCGGCCACGGTCCCGGTGGCCACGGGCGCGACCACGGAGGTGTGGCGGAATTCCTCCCGCGCGTACGGGTTCGAGATGTGGACCTCGATCAGCGGGGCGGTGCGCTGGGCCGCCGCGTCCCGCATCCCGTACGAATAGTGCGTGAAGGCACCCGGGTTGAGAACGACCGGAATTGAACCGTCCGCTGCCTCGTGGAGCCAGCGGATCAGCTCCCCCTCGTCGTTCGTCTCGCGGACGTCGACGTCGAAGCCGAGCTCCTTGCCGAGGGTGCGGCACGTTTCGACGAGGCCGGCGTACGACGTGGCTCCGTAGACGTCGGGCTCCCGGGAGCCGAGCCGGCCGAGGTTGGGGCCGTTGAGGACGAACACCCGGCGGGTCACGCCGAGACCTCGCCGTAGGCGGCGAGCAGCACGGCCGGGTCGGGGCCCTCCAGGACGGTCGGCTTGCCGAGGCCGTCCAGGACGATGAAGCGCAGCAGGTTGCCGCGGGACTTCTTGTCGACCTTCATGTTCTCCAGCAGCTTGGGCCACTGGTCGCCGCGGTAGGTGAGCGGCAGTCCGACGGACTCCAGGACGGTGCGGTGCCGGTCGGCGGTGACGTCGTCCAGGCGTCCGGCGAGGCGGCCGAGTTCGGCGGCGAAGACCATGCCGACCGAGACGGCTGCGCCGTGGCGCCACTTGTAGCGTTCGTTCTTCTCGATCGCGTGGGCCAGCGTGTGCCCGTAGTTGAGGATCTCGCGGAGCCCGGACTCCTTGAGGTCGCTGGAGACGACCTCGGCCTTGACCCGGATGGCCCGCTCGATGAGCTCGGAGGTGTGCGGTCCTGCCGGGCTGCGCGCGCCCTGCGGGTCCGCCTCGACGAGGTCGAGGATCACCGGGTCGGCGATGAAGCCGGCCTTGATGATCTCCGCCATGCCGGAGACGTAGTCGTGGACCGGCAGCGAGTCCAGCGCGGCCAGGTCGCAGAGCACACCGGCCGGCGGGTGGAAGGCGCCGACGAGGTTCTTGCCCTCGGCGGTGTTGATGCCGGTCTTCCCGCCCACGGCCGCGTCGACCATGCCGAGCACGGTCGTGGGTACGGCGATCCAGCGCACCCCGCGCAGCCAGGAGGCGGCGACGAAGCCGGCGACGTCCGTGGTCGCGCCGCCACCGATGCCGACGATGACGTCGGTACGGGTGAAGCCGGTCTGGCCGAGCGCCTTCCAGCAGTAGGCGGCGACCTCGACGGTCTTGGCCTCCTCGGCGTTGGGCAGCTGGATCGCGATGGCCTCGTAGCCCTGGTCCGCAAGGTCCTGGCGGACCGCCTCGCCGGTCTCGGCGAGCGCCTCCGGGTGCAGGACCGCGACGCGCTGGGCGTGCTCACCGATGAGCGTGGGCAGCTCCGCGAGGAGTTGCCGGCCGATCAGCACCTCGTACGGGTCGGTGCCCGCGCTGCCGGCGATCTGGATGCGGGTGGGTACCTGCTCGGTCATCGTTGGTTTCTCCCGGCCGGACGGTGCGTCCGGCAGCTCCAGTGCGTCGAGGATGGCCTGGGCGACCTCTTCCGGTGTGCGCTCGTCGGTCGCGACGACCGCGCGGGCCACCTCCGTGTAGAGGTGGCGGCGGGCCTCCATGAGCTCGCGCCACTGCCGGCGCGGGTTCACGGCGAGCAGCGGGCGCGCGGTGTTGAGCCCGACCCGCTTCACCGCCTCGTCGACGTCCATCGAGAGGTAGACGACGGCGTGATCGGCGAGCAGGGCGCGCGTCGTCTCGTCGAGGACGGCGCCGCCGCCGAGCGAGAGGACTCCCCCGTGTTCGGCGACCGCGGCCCGGACGGCCTGCCGCTCCAGGGCGCGGAAGTGCTCCTCGCCCTCGTCGTAGAAGATCTCCGAGATGGGCTTGCCGGCGGCCCTGACGACATCGGCGTCGGTATCCCGGTAGCCGGTGCCCAGCCGGGCGGCGAGCAGCTCGCCGACCGTGGACTTGCCGACGCCCATCGGCCCGACCAGGACGATCAGCGGACCGCTCGCCGATCCGCTTGTCGGATCGCTCATCGGATCTGGAGGTTGTCGAGGTACGACTGGACGTTGCGGTGGGTCTCGGCGACGCTGTCGCCGCCGAACTTCTCCGCGACCGCGTCCGCGAGGACGAGTGCGACCATCGCCTCAGCGACGATGCCGGCGGCCGGAACGGCACAGACATCGGAGCGCTGGTGGTGGGCCTTGGCCGGCTCACCGGTCTGCACGTCGACGGTGGCGAGCGCGCGCGGCACGGTCGCGATCGGCTTCATCGCGGCCCGGACACGCAGCAGCTCGCCGGTGGTCAGTCCGCCCTCGGTTCCGCCGGAGCGGCCGGAGGCGCGCTTGATCCCGTCGTCGGTCACCAGGATCTCGTCGTGCGCCTGCGAACCCGGCACCCGGGCGAGGTCGAAGCCGTCGCCGACCTCGACTCCCTTGATGGCCTGGATGCCCATGAGCGCGGCCGCGAGGCGGGCGTCGAGGCGCCGGTCCCAGTGCACGTGCGAACCGAGGCCTACCGGCACTCCGTACGCCAGCACCTCGACCACACCGCCGAGCGTGTCACCGTCCTTGTGGGCCTGGTCGATCTCGGCGATCATCTGCTTGCTCGCGTCGGCGTCGAGGCAGCGCACCGGGTCGGCGTCCAGCTTCTCGACGTCGGCCGGCACCGGGTAGACCCCGTACGGCGCCTTGGCCGCCGCCAGTTCCACGACGTGGCTGACGATCTCGATGCCGGCCGTCTCCTTGAGGTACGACCGGGCGACGGCGCCGAGGGCGACGCGGGCCGCGGTCTCCCGGGCGCTGGCGCGCTCCAGGATCGGCCGTGCCTCGTCGAAGCCGTACTTCTGCATGCCGGCGAGGTCGGCGTGGCCGGGCCGGGGGCGGGTCAGCGGGGCGTTACGGGCCTGGGCGGCCAGCACCTCGGGGTCGACCGGGTCGGCCGACATGACCTGCTCCCACTTGGGCCACTCGGTGTTGCCCACCATCACGGCGACGGGCGAGCCCATGGTCAGGCCGTGCCGGACCCCGCCGAGGAAGGTGACCTCGTCCTTCTCGAACTTCATCCGGGCGCCGCGCCCGTATCCGAGCCGTCGCCTGGCGAGCGCGTCGGCCACCATCTCCGTGGTGACGGGGATGCCGGCGGGAAGACCCTCCAGCGTCGCCACCAGTGCGGGGCCGTGCGACTCTCCGGCGGTCAGCCAGCGCAACCTGCTCAACGGTGCTCCTCATGCTCGCGCCTGTTAACTCCAACGGCGCGACCGGGTGCGCGGCCCTGGCCCGCCGCCCTCGATCCTCCCACGACCGGGCCCCGCACCCCGCCGCCGGTCCAGCAGACGGACGGACGGCGGGCCGGGAGTGCCCTCAGCGGGCGGCCAGAGCCTGTTCGCCGGCCTGGCGCATGGCGGCCAGCGGCGCGGGCGAACGGCCCGTCATCTGTTCGACCTGGAGGACGGCCTGGTGCACCAGGAGGTCGAGACCTCCGATGACTGCGCCACCGTGGCCCTCCCAGGCGGAGGCCAGGCCGGTGGGCCAGGGCTCGTACAGCACGTCGAACAGCGTGCCGGGATGCTCCGGTACGGCGTCCATCAGCCCTTCCGTGGCACCGGCCGGGGTGGTCGCGATGATCAGGGGTGCGTGCAGCGCCTGCTCGGCCTCGACCCAGTCCGCGATGTGCACATCGACCCCGAGCCGCTCGCCCCAGCCGCGCATCTCGTCACCGCGCTCCCGGCTCCGGACGTAGGCCGTGACCGGTCCCGTACAGATCTGCGAGAGCGCGGCGAGAGCGGACGAAGCCGTGGCTCCCGCGCCGAGGACGGCGGCGGACTCGGTCTTCTCGACACCACGCTCGCGCAGGGCGGCGATCATGCCGGGGATGTCCGTGTTGTCGCCAGTACGTCGGCCGTCATCGGTGAGAACGACCGTGTTCACGGCCTCGACGGAGGCCGCGATCTCGCTGACGGAGTCCAGCAGCGGAATGATCGCCCGCTTCAGCGGCATGGTGAGGGAGAGCCCGGCCCAGGCGGAGTCCAGCCCCTCGACGAAGCAGGGAAGCGCCGCCTCGTCCACGTCGAACCGGTCGTACGACCAGTCGTCGAGGCCCAGTTCGGCGTACGCGGCGCGGTGCAGGACCGGGGAGAGGGAATGGGCGATGGGCGAGCCGAGGACGGCTGCCCGGTGGCGCCGGTCAGTCGAGGTCATGCAGTTCCTTGAACTTCTCGTTGAGCTTCTCGTGCTCGGCGACCGTCTTGGTGAACTGGGTCTTCTTGCCGTCCAGCGAGATGAAGAACATCCACCCGTCGGCAGTGGGACTGATCGTCGCGCGCAGGGCTTCGTCCCCGGGGTTGCCGATGGGCCCGGGCGGAAGACCGGCGTGGTAGTAGGTGTTGTAGGGATCCGGGTTGGTCCGGATCTCGTTCGACCTGATCTTGATCTCGCTCTGCTTCTTGAGGTAATTGAACGCCGAGTCGAATTCGAGCTTGCGGTTGGTGGCCACGTTGTCAGGCTTCAGGCGGTTGTAGACGACCTCGGCCATCTTGCGGAAGTCGTCGTGCGTGAGGCCTTCCGCCTGGACCAGGCTGGCCACGGTGAGCACCTGCCACGGACCGTCCAGCTTGTACTTCTTGGCAGCCGCTTCGAGGCCGAGGTCCTTGTACTCCTCGTTCGACCTGGAGACCATCTTCTTCAGAATCGCCTCCGGCTTGGTCTCCTTCGTCACCGGGTACGCGGCCGGGTAGAGGAATCCTTCCAGCGGGTCCT
This sequence comes from Streptomyces sp. NBC_00236, assembly GCF_036195045.1. NCBI lineage: Bacteria > Bacillati > Actinomycetota > Actinomycetes > Kitasatosporales > Streptomycetaceae > Streptomyces > Streptomyces sp. NBC_00236. The sequence goes on from NZ_CP108100.1 coordinate 1,162,623, forward strand.
TGATGTCCTTGTTCCCGCCGGCCCAGTCGGGCAGGCCCAGGTCGGACTTCTTGGATTTGGCGACGGCCTGCGTCGTGCCCTTCTTGAGGCCCAGCTTCTTGTCGACCATCGCGTAGACGGCCACATTGCGGGTTCCCTCGGGAATCACCAGAAGGTTCTGGCTCTTCGGGTCGACCATCATCTTCACGGCCTCGGACGCCGACATCTCCTCGTGGAGGAGATAGACCCCGGCCTGGATCGACTTCCCCTTGGGGTTCTCGTTCTGGGCGGAGACGAACGCGTCGACGCTCTTGACGACACCGGCCTTCTTCAGGATGTTGCCGATGTCGTAACCGTACGAGCCCTTCGGGATCTCCACCTCGACCGACCCCGAGCCGCTACCCGCGTAGTCGGGCGCCGCGCCGAACTTGTCCTTGTAGAAGGAGTAACCGACGTAACCCACTCCTCCGAGACCGCCGGCCAGGACGAGGGAGACGACCAGGCAGGCGCAGCCACTGCGCCCTTTCTTCTTCTTGCCCTTGCCGCGGCGCTCGCCGTCGCCGCCCCCGCGGCGGGAATCGCGCGGGTCATCGTCGTACTCGTCGTCGTCCTTGGCTTCGCCGTCGTCCGCGCCCGTGAAGAACGGGTGGGTCTCCTCCGGCTGGACCTCGGGGTCCCAGTCCGGGTTCTGCGCCGGGGCCGGTGCCGGTTCGGCCTCCCGGCGGCCCGGGGGCTGCGGCGGCGGGTACGCCTCGGGGGTGCCGTAGTAGTCATTCGTCTCGCCGTAGCCGTACGAGGCGCCGGGCTCGCCCTCGTACGGCATCGCGGCGGGCTGCTGACCGGTGTCCCAGCCGCCGTTGTAAGCAGGCTGCTGGGCGTACGGGTCCTGCTGCTGACCGTACGACGGCTGCTGCTGGTACTGCTGCTGCTGCTGCGCGTACGGATCCTGCTGGTACTGCTGCTGCTGAGCGTACGGATCCTGCTCGTGCTGCTGCTGGTGCTGCTGCTGCTGCGCGAAAGGGTCCTGTGACTGCTGCTGGTACTGCGACTGCTGGGCGTACGGGTCGTGCGGCTGCTGCTGGGCATACGGGTCCTGCTGCTGGCCGCCGTACTGGCTCTGGCCGTGGGCAGGCTGCTGGCCTCCCCATCCCTGGTCCCCGTACAGGGGATCCTCGGGATGCCACGGTTCGGAGCCGGGGCCCCGGCCATACTCAGTCATCGATCCCCTTGAGCCGCGAGACGAGGTTCCGTCTCTTTGCTGTGCGGTGTTTGTTCGAACACCGCCGCATCGCGCGGAACGTTACCGTATCGCGATCAGACAACCACTTCGACGCCCTCGCCGGGTGGATTGCCCGAAGCCCGTTCGGACTCCAGAGCGTTCTGGAGGATCACCACAGCGGCAGCCTGATCGATGACGGATCGGCCTTTTTTGGACTTCACGCCTGATGCGCGCAGCCCCTGAGTGGCCGTCACTGTGGTCATCCTCTCGTCCACCAATCGCACCGGAATGGGTGCAACCGCACGGGCGAGCACATCGGTGAAGGCGCGGACCTTGGCCGCGGCCGGCCCTTCACCTCCGCCCAGGGAGCGGGGCAGGCCGACGATGACCTCGATCGGCTCGTACTCCGCGACGATCTGCCCGAGCCGCCGGTGGGCGGCCGGGACGTCGCGTCCCGGCACGGTCTCCACCGGCGTGGCAAGGATCCCGTCGGGGTCGCACGAGGCGACCCCGATGCGGGCGTCCCCGACGTCGATCGCCAGCCGGCGACCGCGGCGCATCGTCATGTCCGGCGTCACGCCGTCTCGGTGACGAGGCGTTCGACAGCGGCGACGGCGTCGCCGATGGCGTCCGGGTTCTGGCCGCCGCCCTGGGCGACGTCCGGCTTGCCGCCGCCACCGCCGCCGAGCGTCTTGGCGGCGGTACGGACCAGGTCACCGGCCTTGAGACCGCGCTCGCGGGCGGCCTCGTTGGTGGCGATGACGGTCAGCGGGCGGCCGTTGGCCGTGGTGAACAGGGCCACGACGGCCGGCCGGCCGCCCTGGATGCGCCCACGGACGTCGAGGACGAGCTTGCGCAGGTCGTCGGCCGAGGTGCCGTCCGGCACCTGACCGGTGACCAGGGCGACGCCCCGGACGTCCTTGGCGGAGTCGACGAGGCCCGCGGCGGCCGCCAGGACCTTCTCCGCACGGAACTTCTCGATCTCCTTCTCGGCGTCCTTCAGCTTGCCGAGCATGGAGGCGATCTTCTCCGGGAGCTCCTCGGGGCGGCCCTTGACCAGCTCCTGGAGCTGGGCGACGACCGTGTGCTCCTTGGCGAGGAAGTTGTACGCGTCGACGCCGACGAGGGCCTCGATACGGCGCACACCGGAGCCGATGGACGACTCTCCGAGCAGCTTCACCAGACCGAGCTGGGCGGTGTTGCCGACGTGCGTGCCGCCGCACAGCTCCTTGGAGAAGTCGCCGATGGTGACGACGCGGACCCGCTCGCCGTACTTCTCGCCGAACTCGGCGATGGCGCCCTGCTTCTTCGCCTCGTCGATCGACATGACCTCGGCCTGGACGTCGAGCTCCCGCGACAGGACCTCGTTGATCTTCTGCTCGACGTCGACGAGGACCGTGCCGGGTACGGCGGCGGGCGAACCGAAGTCGAAGCGGAAGCGGCCCGGGGAGTTCTCCGAGCCGGCCTGGGCCGCCGTCGGGCCGAGCGCGTCGCGCAGCGCCTGGTGCGTGAGGTGCGTGGCGCTGTGGGCGCGGGCGATGGCGCGACGGCGGGTGTTGTCGATGGTGGCGAGGGCGGAGGCGCCGACGGTCACCTCACCGACCTGGACCGAGCCCTTGTGGACGGAGACGCCGGGGACCGGCTGCTGGACGTCGCGCACCTGGATGACGGCGCCGTTGTGGAGCCGGATCCGGCCCTGGTCGGCGAGCTGGCCGCCGCCCTCGGCGTAGAACGGGGTGCGGTCCAGGACGACCTCGACCTCGTCGCCCTCGGAGGCGGCGGGTGAGGAGACGCCGTCCACGAGGAGACCGACGATCGTCGACTCACCCTCGGTGGAGGTGTACCCGGTGAACTCGGTGACGCCGGAGTTGTCCGCGACCTCACGGTAGGCGGACAGGTCGGCGTGACCGGTCTTCTTGGCCCTGGCGTCGGCCTTGGCCTTGTCCCGCTGCTCCTGCATGAGGCGGCGGAAGCCGTCCTCGTCCACGGACAGGCCCTGTTCGGCGGCCATCTCCAGGGTCAGGTCGATCGGGAAGCCCCAGGTGTCGTGGAGCAGGAACGCCTTGTCGCCGGCGATGACCCGGCCGCCGGCGGCCTTGGTCTCGGTGACGGCGGTCTCCAGGATGTTGGTGCCGCCCTTGAGGGCCTTGAGGAAGGCGGCTTCCTCGGCGAGCGCGACGGTCTCGATGCGCTTGCGGTCGGTGATCAGCTCGGGGTACTGCAGCCCCATGGTGTTGATCACGACGTCGACCAGCTCGTTGACGACGGAACCGGTGGCACCCATCAGCCGCATGTTGCGGATGGCCCGGCGCATGATGCGGCGCAGCACGTAGCCGCGGCCCTCGTTGCCGGGGGTGACGCCGTCTCCGATGAGCATGACGGAGGTACGGATGTGGTCGGCGACCACGCGCAGCGAGACGTCCGTGCCGACGGCGGCGCCGTAGCGGACCCCGGTGAGCTCGGTGGCCTTGTCCATGACGACGCGCAGGGTGTCGGTCTCGTACATGTTCTGCACGCCCTGCAGGATCATCGCGAGGCGTTCGAGGCCGAGGCCGGTGTCGATGTTCTTGGAGGGCAGGTCGCCGAGGATCGGGAAGTCGTCCTTGCCGTCGCCGGCGCCGCGCTCGTACTGCATGAAGACCAGGTTCCAGATCTCCACGTACCGCTCGTCGTTGACGGCCGGGCCACCCTCGACGCCGAACTCGGGGCCGCGGTCGTAGTTGATCTCGGAACAGGGGCCGCAGGGGCCGGGGACGCCCATGGACCAGAAGTTGTCCTTCTTGCCCAGGCGCTGGATGCGCTCGGCGGGGACACCGATCTTGTCGCGCCAGATCTGCTCGGCCTCGTCGTCGTCGAGGTAGACCGTGATCCACAGGCGCTCGGGGTCGAGACCGAAGCCGCCGTCCGCCACGGAGCTGGTCAGCAGCTCCCAGGCGTACTCGATGGCGCCTTCCTTGAAGTAGTCACCGAAGGAGAAGTTCCCGCACATCTGGAAGAACGTGCCGTGCCGGGTGGTCTTGCCGACCTCTTCGATGTCCGGTGTACGGACGCACTTCTGCACGCTGGTGACGCGCGGGGCGGGCGGCTTGACCTCGCCCAGGAAGTACGGCTTGAAGGGCACCATGCCGGCCGGGACCAGCAGCAGAGTCGGGTCGTCCGCGATGAGCGACGCCGAAGGGACGACGGTGTGACCGCGCTCCTCGTAGAAGCTCAGCCAGCGGCGGCGGATTTCTGCCGACTCCATCAGTGGTCCTCATTCCGGTTGTACGAGTTGTAGGTGCGTGACGTGGGGGGAAGTCTGCGGGGCGCCTCGGGCTCGGCCGCCTCGACGGCGAAGTGGCGCTGCACGGGGAGATCGGGGTCGACGGGCGCTTCGAGCCCGAGCGCCTCGCCCAGTTCGGCCTCGCGTCTGGCCATGGACTCGCGGACGTCCAGGGCGAAGTCCTTGAGCTTGTGACCGGCCACGAGCGCCTTGTCGGCGGCCTGCGCCGCGAGGCTCTCGGGGGTCAGCTGCTTGATCTTCCGGTTGACCTTGGCGGTGGCCCAGACGCCGGCGGCTGCGCCGGCGGTGAACCAGAACGTACGGCGGAACATCGCTGCGTCAGTCCTTCGATCCGCGGGAGTTTCTGCCGTTGCGCTTCCTGCCACGCGCGGACGGCACGGTCCGGCCGACGATCACCGAGCGCCGGGACCGCGTCTCCGGTTCGGGGCTCGCCTTGCGGCCGATGGCCTGCCGGACCCCGTAGCCGAACGCCGCGACCTTGACCAGCGGGCCGCCGAACGTGGAGGCGACGGTGGTGGAGAGCGCCGAGGCGTTGGAGGTGACTTCCTGGACGTCCGTCGCGATCGCGTCGACCTTGTCGAGCTGGGTCTGCGCGGAGCGTACGGTCGCGGAGGCGTCGGCGAGCAGCGGGACGGCCTGTTCGGTCACGTCCGCCACGAGTTTCGTGGTCGCCCTGAGCGTCTGGGCGAGCCTCACCAGTACGACGGCGAGGAACGAAACCAGGATCGCCCAGAAGACGGCCACCAGGATCCCGGCCACCTCACCACCGGACACAGTGCACCGCTCTCTGGCTTGTCGTCAGTCTGTCTTGTTTCCTGCTGTTCGGCGGGGCCGTCGCGGCGGCCGGTCGCCGTGCCCCGAGCCTATCGCGCCGGGGCTCGCGCCCCGTACCGCATGACCGGTCGGCCCGGCGGGAGTTCCGGCAACGAGATTGTACGGAGCGCTTTCGGCCCAGTACTCTGCGTGTTTCATGCGACGCACTCAGCGCCCCTTTCCGTCCTCCGACGATCCCGGCCCCCCGGCCGCCTCCCCCGGGGCACCGACGCCCCGCCACCCGGGCAATCTGCCGGCGGAGCTGAACAGATTCGTGGGTCGCGACAGAGAACTGGCCGATGTCGCCGGGCTGCTGGAGGAGTCGCGGCTCGTCACCGTCGTCGGGGTGGGCGGGGTCGGCAAGTCCCGGCTGGTCATCAGGGTGGCGGCGCTCCTGGAGAAACGGTACTGCGACGGCGTCTGGCTGGTGGAGCTGTCGGCGGTCCACGACGCGGCGCTGCTGGAGCACGCCCTGGTCGACGCGCTGGGCCTCACGGACCATACGAGCAGGCCGCCCCGCTCGATACTTCTCGAACACTGTGCCGAGCGCCGGCTCCTGCTGGTGATCGACGGTTTCGAGCATCTGGTCGACGCCTGTGCGGAGTTGGTACGGGATCTGCTGCGCCGCGCACCGGGGCTGCGGGTGCTGGCCGCGGGCCGGCTGCCGCTGGACCTCGACGGCGAGAGCGGCTATCCGCTCGCGACGATGTGCGACGAGGACGCGTTGCTGCTCTTCGCCGACCGGGCCTCCTCGGTGCGGCCCGATTTCCGGCTGTCCGAGCACAGCCGGAGCACCGCCCTGGAGCTGTGCCGGCGCCTCGACGGCATCCCGCTCGCACTGGAGCTGGCCGCCGGCCGGCTGCGGGCGCTGTCGACGGAGCAGGTGCTGCAGCGGCTGGACGACCGTTTCCGGCTGCTGACCGGCGGCAGCCGCAGTGCGCTCGGCCGCCACCAGACGCTCCGTACGGCCATCGGCTGGAGTCATGAGCTCTGCGCGCCCGAGCAGCGGCTGCTGTGGGCCCGGCTGTCCGTCTTCGCGGGGCAGTTCGACCTGGAGGCGGCCGAGTACATCTGCAGCGGTCCCGATCTGCCGGCCGACTCGGTGCTGGACGTGCTGTCCGGGCTGCTGGCGCAGTCCGTGGTCCTGCGCGAGGAGTCGGCCGTGGGCGCCCGGTACCGGATGCTGGACACGGTGCGGGAGTACGGCGCCGAGTGGCTCGCGGCCACGGGCGACACGGACCGGCTGCGCCGCCGCCACCGCGACTGGTTCCTCGGGCTGGCGACCTGGTGCGAGCTCGACTGGTTCAGCCCGCGGCAGGCGGAGGTGGCCGCCCGGGTGGAGAGCGAGCTGCCGAACCTGCGGCGGGCCATGGAGTGTTCGCTGGAGAGCCCCGAGGAAGCCCACCTCGCGCAGTACCTGGCGGGCACGCTCTGGTTCCTGTGGGTCGGCTGCGGACGCCTCTCGGAGGGCCGGCACTGGCTGGAGCACGTACGGGAGGAGGAGACGCCGTACGACACCTCGCGGCTGAAGGCGCTGTGGGTGCTCGGGTACGTCGCGGTTCTCCAGGGCGATCCGGTGGGCGCGATCTCGGCGCTGACGGAGTGCCGGGAGGAGGCGGATCTGGCGGGGGACCCCGTGGCGTCGGCGTACGCGTTGCACCGCACGGGCTGTCTGGCCCTGGTCACGGACGACATGGAGCGCGCCCACGAACTGCTGCAGGAGGCGCTCGGCCGCTACCGGGAGCTCGGCGAGCTGAACAGCAACGTGCTGATGGCCCAGGTCGAACTGGCCATGACGGTCGGATTCCAGGGCGACCTGGACGGCGCGGTCGTGATCTGCGAAGAGGTACGGGAGATCTGCGAGGACCACGGGGAGCGGTGGGCGCTCAGTTATGCGCTGTACGTCCTGGGCTTCGCGGCGCTGCAGCGGGGCCGCCCCGCACGGGCCCGTGAGCTGCTCGGGGAGTCGCTGGCCATCAGCCACACGTTCCATGACCGCCTGGGCACCGTGCTCACCCTGGAGCTGCTGGCGCTCGTGACGGTGGTCGAGGGAGACGCGGCGGAGGCGGCTCTGCTGCAGGGGGCCGCCGACCGGATCTGGCCGTCGGTCGGGCTGCCGCTGTTCGGCTCGGCGCACTATGGCGGGCCCCGGGCCCGGTGCGAGGAGCTGGCCCGCCATGAGCTGGGCGAGGCGCTGTACGCGTCGGAGCGGAGCGCGGGCGCCGGGCTGGGCATGGACGCGGTGGTGGCCAGGGCCCTGTCGGGCAGGCCCGCCGAGCGGCGGCCCATGCCGCCGGGGCCGGCGTCCCCGGCCGGGGCAACGCGAAAGCCCGCCGCCTCCCCGATCGGAGAGGGGCGGGCCTGAGCGCCGGCGTTGAGCGGCTACGCCTGAATCAGCGGGCGTAGTACTCGACGACGAGCTGCTCGTCGCAGATCACGGGGATTTCCTTGCGGTTCGGGTCCCGGTCAAGGCGGAAGGCCAGGGCCTTCAGGTTCACCTGCAGGTAGCGCGGGGTCTCACCGTCGGTGTCGTAACCACCCTCGCGGGCCACCTGGAAGGGGTACTTCTCGCGGCTGCGCTCGCGAACCATCACGATGTCGTCCGGACGGACACGGAACGACGGCTTGTCGACCTTGCCACCGTTGACCTCGATGTGGCCGTGAACGACCATCTGGCGCGCCTGGTAGATCGTCTTGGCGATACCGGAACGCAGGACCAGCGCGTCGAGGCGGCGCTCGAGCTCGACGACCAGCGCCTCGCCCGTCTTGCCTTCGGCCTTCTTGGCGCGGTCGTAGGCACGCGCCATCTGGCGCTCGCTGATGTCGTACTGGGCGCGCAGACGCTGCTTCTCGAGCAGACGGACCTTGTAGTCCGAGTTCTGCTTGCGGCCACGGCCGTGCTCGCCCGGCGGGTAGGGGCGGGCCTCGAAGTACTTGACGGCCTTCGGCGTCAGCGCAATGCCGAGCGCGCGGCTCTTCTTGACCTTGGGACGCGACTGATTAGGCACGTTCTCCAGACCTCCGTTGTAGGTTAGGTTAGGCTCACCTTACTCAAGGAGATCGCATGTCTCGCCCTGGGAACACCACACACGTCACGGACAGCGCAGACAGTGGCAGCACACACAAAGGTGCTGCTACGACGGAAGGCCGATCTGATCGTGGTCAGCCGCGTCCCAGCGGGCTTGAAAACACTCGGATGCCGTCAGCAGCCGAGCGCACACGAACTCTCGTACAGAGTACCTGCTCCGCGGTGCTGCTCATCCCCGGGCTCGAGACCGCGGGCTCGGACCAGCTGATGCCGCTGTCCCGGACCGTGGGTCCGGACGGCGACCTCTTCCTCGAATTCCCCGCTGATTCCCCGGCTGTGCGGGCCGCGACGCACGCCCAGGACGACGAGCTGACGGCCGTGCTGGAGATCACGGACGTCGCCCCGGTCTCCGTCCCCCACCGCATCCGCGGCCGGGCCCGCGTCTGCGGATGGCTCACGTCCGTACCCGGAATGGCGGGTCCCGGCCGGACGCTGCTGCGGCTGGAGACGGGCGAGGCCCACGTCGAGGACCTGTGGGGTGCGGAGGCGGTCGAGCCGGAGGAGCTGCGGGACGCGGCCGCCGACCCGCTCGCCGCCCACGAGGCGGAGCTGCTGCAGCATCTGCACGCGGCCCACGGCGAACGGCTGGGGACGCTGTGCGAACTCCTCGGTGAACGGACCGTCCCGGCCGGGACGGGCAGCCGGCCCTCCGTCGTCCCGGTCGCGCTGGACCGTCTCGGACTGCGGGTCCGCTTCTTCGAGCGGAACGGACCCTGCTTCGATGCCCGCTTCGAGTTCCCCGAGCCGGTGCGCGACATGACGGAGCTGCGCCACGCCATGCGCACCCTCTTCGATGCGGCCGCCCACTGAGACCCGCCCGTCAGGACCGTCGTCGGCGCGGCGGGGCCCCCGGGACCCGGCCGCTACGAGCCGTCCGGCGCGCTCGCGCCGCCGTCGGTGTCCGAACGGCCCAGACGTTCGCGGACCCGGTCCGCCACATCCGCGTAGCGCGCCTCGGCCCCGTAGCGCGTCGGCCGGTAGTAGCGCTTGTCGCGGACGGCGTCCGGGGCGTACTGCTGGGCGGCGATGCCACCGGGGACGTCGTGCGGATAGACGTAGCCCTGCGCGTGGCCCAGCTTGGCGGCGCCCTTGTAGTGGCCGTCGCGCAGATGGGCCGGGACCGGACCCGCCAGCCCCTTCCGTACATCGTCCTGAGCCGCGAAGATCGCCAGCGTCGCCGCGTTGGACTTCGGGGCGAGCGCCAGCGCGATGGTCGCGTGGCTGAGGGTGAGCGCCGCCTCCGGGAAGCCGATCATCGCCACCGCCTGGGCTGCCGCGACCGCGGTGGGCAGCGCCGTGGGGTCGGCGAGACCGATGTCCTCGCTGGCCGAGATCATCAGCCGCCGGGCGATGAACCGGGGGTCCTCCCCCGCCTCGATCATCCGGGCCAGATAGTGCAGCGCCGCGTCCACGTCGGAACCGCGGATCGACTTGATCAGCGCACTCGCCACGTCGTAGTGCTGGTCCCCGTCCCGGTCGTACGTGACCGCCGCCCGGTCGACGGTCTCCTCCAGGGTGACGAGGGTGATCTCCGCCTCCTGCTTGGACAGCGCGGCGCCGGCCGCCGCCTCCAGCGCCGTCAGCGCCCGGCGCGCGTCGCCCCCGGCGATGCGCAGGAGATGCTCCTCCGCGTCCCCCGGCAGCGTCACCGCGCCGCCGAGTCCGCGCTCGTCGGTCAGGGCCCGGTGCAGCAGGGCGCGAAGATCGTCGTCGGTCAGTGACTCGAGCGTCAGCAGGAGCGAGCGCGACAGCAGCGGGGAGATGATCGAGAAGTAGGGATTCTCGGTGGTCGCGGCGATCAGGGTGACCCAGCGGTTCTCCACGGCCGGGAGCAGCGAGTCCTGCTGCGCCTTGGAGAAGCGGTGGATCTCGTCCAGGAAGAGGACGGTCTCCTTGCCGTAGCCACCGGTGGCGCGGCGGGCGCCCTCGATCACGGCGCGCACTTCCTTGACGCCCGCGGTGATCGCGGAGAGCTCGACGAATCGTTTGTTCGTGGCCTTGCTGACCACGTACGCCAGGGTCGTCTTCCCGATGCCGGGCGGGCCCCAGAGAATCACCGACGACGGGCCGGCCGGTCCCCCGCTGCCCTCGCCGACGAGGCGGCGCAATGGCGAGCCCGGCTTCAGCAGATGCTGCTGGCCCACGACCTCGTCAAGGGTACGCGGACGCATCCGGACAGCGAGAGGGCTGCTGGACGGGTCCTTCTCCTGGCGGTCTTCGGCAGCTGCGGTAAAGAGGTCGGGCTCCACGTTTTGAAGCCTATGTCACCGCACTGACATCCCGGCCGGGCCGGCAGCCGGGCCGGCAGCGACGGACGGACCGGTCAGCTGGTCCAGAAGTCCCACCAGCGGGTGAGGATCAGCATCCCGATGATCCCGATCCACAGGATCGGGGGCACCCAGTGGAACTCGGTGAGCCCGTTGCGCAGCCAGCTCGGCACGGGAATGATCCGGTGCTTGATGTTGTGCGTGGTGACGTAGCAGAACATGAGGATCGTGGCGACCCAGGCCAGGCAGCACCACAGGCAGAGCGAGTTGATGTTGTACAGCGACTGGTACTGGAGCCAGGTGCAGAAGCCGACACCGAACAGCGTGCCCGCGTTCATCCCCAGCCAGTACCAGTTGCGGAAGCGCGCCCCGGCGAGCAGCGCCAGACCGATCCCGATGATCACGGGGTAGGTCGCCATACCGAGCATGGGGTTCGGGAAGCCGAAGGCCGACGCCTGCTCGCTCTTCATGATGTTGCCGCAGGCCACCACCGGGTTGAGACTGCAGCCCGGGACGAAGTTGGGATCCTCCATCAGCTTGAGCTTGTCGATGGTGATGACCCAGGCGGCGAGGAGTCCGGCAGCGCCCGTGATGACCAGCAGCAGTGCCAGCGCGCGACTGCCGCCGATGGTCCTCTTCCCGCCGTCCTCGTCCTGGTCGGAGGAGGGATGGTCAACCGCTGCAGTCGTCATATCGCCGTTCCGTCAGTGAGTGGCCTGCTGGGGCACGGTCATTGTGCCGCACGGCCGCACCGTCCTTCCGTTCGATGGACATAAAGATGCGCGCACGGACGCGGGCGCACAAGGCCCCGGAACGAGGGGGTACAACGCTGCCACCACCGTGACCCGGGGCTCTGCGCACGCTGTCGGGCGGGGTACGGCCCACCCGTTGGTGTCACGTCCGCCGCCGAACCGGAATCGCCCGGCAGGATGAACCGGCCGCCGTCAGGTTGACGACCGGAGGAACGGGGCGCCCGCAGCCCGCCGTTGACGAGGCTGCCCGGCGCTCCCTCGTCGTGGGCGGACCCGGCGGTCCGCCCACGACGGGTGGTTCACGCGAGGCGGCTACGGACCGCCTCGGTCACCTCGGCCAGGGGTACGGCCGTCTGCTCGCCGGACTCCATGTCCTTGAGCTGGACGTTCCCCTCGGCCAGATCACGCTCGCCGGCCACGATGGTGAAGCGTGCGCCCGAGCGGTTGGCGCTCTTCATCGCTCCCTTGAGGCCGCGGCCCCCGAACGCGAAGTCCGCGGCCACGCCCTCGCGTCGCAGCTGCGTGACGACACCGAACAGCACCCGCCGCGCCTCCTCGCCGAGCGGTACGGCGAAGACACTGGTGGTGGAGGGCAGTTCGAGCTCGATGCCCTCGGCTTCCAGCGCGAGCACGGTGCGGTCCACGCCGAGCGCCCAGCCGACCGAAGGCAGCGCGGGGCCGCCGATCATCTCGGACAGGCCGTCGTACCGGCCGCCGCCACCGACGGCCGACTGCGATCCCAGACCGTCGTGGACGAACTCGAAGGTGGTGCGGGTGTAGTAGTCGAGGCCGCGGACGAGCTTCTCGTCGTCCTCGTACACGACACCTGCCGCGTTGAGCAGGTCGCGGACCTCCTCGTGGTACGCCTTGCAGGCGTCGCACAGGTAGTCGCGCAGCACCGGTGCGCCGGTCAGCTGCTTCTGGACCTCGGGGCGCTTGTCGTCGAGCACCCGGAGCGGGTTGATCTCGATGCGCCGGCGGGTCTCCTCGTCGAGGTCGAGCTCGCGCAGGAAGCCCTGGAGCACGTCGCGGTAGACGGGCCGGCACTCCTTGTCGCCCAGCGAGTTCAGCAGGATGCGGAACTCACGCAGCCCGAGGGTGCGGTACGCCTGGTCGGCCAGGATGATCAGCTCGGCGTCCAGCGCCGGGTCCTCGGCACCGATCGCCTCGGCACCGACCTGCGAGAAGTGCCGGTAACGGCCCTTCTGCGGGCGCTCGTAGCGGTAGTACGAGCCGGAGTACCAGAGCTTGACCGGCAGGTTGCCGAGCTTGTGGAGGTTGGCCTCCAGGGTGGCGCGCAGTACCGACGCGGTGCCCTCGGGGCGCAGCGCGAGCTCGGACCCACCCTTGGTGGTGAGGGTGTACATCTCCTTGCTCACGATGTCGGTGGACTCACCGACGCCGCGCGCGAAGAGGCCCACGTCCTCGAAGCCGGGTGTCTCGATGTAGCCGTAGCCGGAGTTCTTCAGCGGTGCGGAGATCGCCTCGCGCACGGCGAGGTACTTCGCGGAGTCGGGCGGGGTCAGGTCGTACGTGCCCTTGGGGGCCTTGAAGGTGCTCACGATGTCGCTCTCGTCACATTCCTCGTCGGGGCGCGTCCATACCGCTCAGATACGGATTGGTGGCGCGCTCGCGGCCGATGGTCGTCTGGGGGCCGTGGCCGGACAGCACCACGGTCGAGTCGTCGAGCGGCAGGCACACACGGGCCAGCGACTCGAGGAGCTCGGCGTGGTCGCCGCCGGGCAGGTCGGTGCGTCCGACGGAGCCGGCGAAGAGCAGGTCGCCCGAGAAGAGGACCTGCGGTACGTCCGCGGCCTCGGGCATCCTGAACGTCACCGACCCCTTGGTATGGCCGGGCGCATGCGAGACGCCGAACTCCATACCGGCCAGCAGCAGCTGCGCGCCGTCGCTGAGCTCCTTGACGTCGTCCGGCTCCCCCACCGTCAGTTCGCCCATGAGCGGCATCCCGATGGAGCGGCCGAGGGCCTTCTCCGGGTCACTCATCATGTAGCGGTCCTCGGGGTGGATCCAGGCAGGGACGTCGTGCGCGCCGCACACCGGAACGACCGAGGCGACATGGTCGATGTGGCCATGGGTGAGGACGACGGCGACGGGCTTCAGCCGATGCTTCTTCAGCGCTTCCTCGACCCCGGGAGCGGCCTGGTGGCCCGGGTCGATGATCACGCACTCCTCACCTGCGGCGGGGGCGACCAGGTAACAGTTGGTCCCCCAGGCCCCGGCGGGGAACCCGGCAATGAGCACGATCGTCCTTAATGGTCGTCCGACGAGGGAGGTCGGCTGCGAGGTCGCAGCAGTTCAGAGCCTACCGGCGCTCCTCATTCCACAGCTAACCCATATACGGTACGGGGCAACCCAGGCCCGATCACACGACGTACAAGGAGATCACCCGGTGGTCAGCAGCGATCAGCGGCGGCGGCAGCTCGCCAGGGAGAAGTTCGAGCGGCAGCAGCAGCGCCGGGAGGACGCCCGTCGGAGGACGAGGCGGCTGACCGTCGTCATCGCGTCCGCGGTGGCCGTGGTGGCGGTCATCGGCGGTGCCACGTACTTCGCCACGAGCGGCGACGACGACAAGGACAGCAAGGCGGACGCGGCCGCGAGCCAGAGCCCGTCGGCCGCTCCTTCGCCCTCGGCGAGCGAGAAGACGGCGCCCGAGCCCGCGATGAAGATCGACAAGAAGTCGAAGTACACGATGTCGCTCAAGACGAGCCAGGGCGACATAGCGTTCGAGATGGACGCGGCGAAGACCCCGCACACCACGAATTCCTTCAAGTCCCTGGCGGACAAGAAGTTCTTCGACGGTACGAAGTGTCACCGGCTGACCACGGACGGCATCTTCGTCCTGCAGTGCGGCGACCCGAAGGGTGACGGTACCGGTGGTCCCGGCTACACGATCCCCGACGAGAACCTGACCGCGCTGGGCAAGGCGGGTGCCGACGGCACGGTGACGTATCCGGCCGGCACGGTGGCGATGGCCAACACCGGTCAGGCGCACACCGGCGGCAGCCAGTTCTTCCTCGTCTACAAGGACAGCAAGCTGCCGCCCAGTTACACGCCGTTCGGCACGATGGACAAGGACTCCCTGAAGGCCGTCGAGGCCATCGGCAAGGCGGGTGTGACCGGCGGCGGTGCCGACGGTGCGCCGACGAAGGCCGTGAACATCTCGAAGGCGGCCGTGGACAAGGCCTGAGCCCCGGCGGACCCGGCAGGATCCGCCCGGCAGTCGTCCGGTGCGGCCGGACAGGACCCGTCGGTCCAATTTCGGCCGTGCTGAGTGCGGACAGCCGGGCGGCCTGTCGCCTAGATTGGCGTTGTGCAGGGCGGGCGCAGCCCGCCCCAGGAAACTGTGGACGATGCCAGGGGGGCGAACCCCCTCACGGGCATCAGGTGGAGGAGGCGCTGTGAGCAGCGACCCGTGGGGCCGTGTCGACGAGACAGGCACCGTGTACGTGCGTACAGCCGATGGCGAGCAGGTCGTCGGATCGTGGCAGGCCGGTTCTCCGGAGGAGGCCCTGGCTTATTTCGAGCGCAAGTACGAGGGCATTGTGGTCGAGATCGGCCTCCTCGAACGGCGGGTGAAGACCACCGACCTGTCGGCGAAGGACGCGACGACCGCCATCGAGCATCTGCGCGGGCAGGTCGACGAGCACCACGCCGTCGGCGACCTGGACGCGCTGCGCAAGCGGCTGGACGCGCTCGTCGCGACGGTCGACGCGCGGCGCGAGGAGCGCAAGGCCCAGAAGGCGAAGCAGACCGACGAGGCGAAGCACGCCAAGGAGGCGCTGGTCGTCGAGGCCGAGGAACTGGCGCAGAGCGAGCAGTGGCGCTCCGCGGGTGAGCGGCTGCGCGCACTCGTCGACACGTGGAAGGGCCTCCCGCGGCTCGACCGCAAGTCGGACGACGAGCTGTGGCACCGCTTCTCGCACGCGCGCTCGGCGTTCTCCAAGCGCCGCAAGGCCCACTTCGCCTCGCTGGACGCCCAGCGCGAGGAGGCCCGCAAGGTCAAGGAGAAGCTGGTCGTCGAGGCCGAGGCGCTCTCCGGGTCCACGGACTGGGGCGCGACCGCGGCCCGCTACCGCGACCTGATGACCGACTGGAAGGCGGCGGGCCGCGCCCAGCGCGAGGCCGAGGACGACCTGTGGGAACGCTTCCGCGGCGCCCAGGACGTCTTCTTCGCCGCTCGCAGCGGGGTCTTCGCGGAGCGTGACGCGGAGCAGGGCGAGAACCTCAAGCTCAAGGAGGAGCTCGCGCTGGAGGCCGAGAAGCTGGTGCCGGTGAAGGACCTGAAGGCGTCCAGGGCCGCGTTCCGGTCCCTCAACGAGCGCTGGGAGGCCATCGGCCACGTACCGCGTGACGCCCGCCCGAAGGTCGAGGGCCGGATGCAGGCGGTGGAGCGGGCGCTCCAGGAGGCCGAGGAGTCGGAGTGGCGCCGGACCAACCCGGAGGCACGGGCCCGTGCCGCGGGTCTGACCGGGCAGCTCCAGGCGGCCGTCGACAAGCTGCGTACGCAGATCGACAGTGCGCGCGCCTCGGGCAACAACGCCCGTGCCGACAAGCTGGCCCGTGAACTGGAGGGCCGTCAGGCGCTCCTGGACCAGGCGCTCAAGGGCCTGGAGGAGTTCGGCGGCTGACGCCGTCCGCCGGCACGAAAGGAGGGCCCCGGTACGCGGCGCGTACCGGGGCCCTCCTCGTCGTCGGCTACGGCCGGCGGGCCGAGGTGACCCGGTAGACGTCGTAGACGCCCTCCACGCCGCGTACGGCCTTCAGGACGTGTCCCAGGTGCTTGGGGTCGCCCATCTCGAAGGTGAAGCGCGAGGTGGCCACCCGGTCGCGGGACGTCTGCACGGCCGCGGACAGGATGTTCACGTGCTGGTCGGACAGGATCCGGGTGACGTCGGAGAGCAGCCGGGACCGGTCCAGCGCCTCGACCTGGATGGCGACCAGGAAGACCGAGGACTGGGTGGGCGCCCACTCGACGTCGAGGATCCGTTCCGGCTGCTGCGAGAGCGAGTCCACGTTGACGCAGTCGGCGCGGTGCACCGAGACGCCGCTGCCGCGGGTGACGAAGCCGATGATCGGGTCGCCGGGTACGGGCGTGCAACAGCGGGCCAGCTTGACCCAGACGTCCTCGACACCCTTGACGACCACGCCCGGATCCGCCTTGGCGCGGCGCTTGTTGCGTCCGTGCGAGGGCGGGGAGCTCTCCGCCAGGTCCTCGTTGGCCGCGTCCTCGCCGCCGAGCGCCTGCACCAGTTTCTGTACGACGCCGGCCGCCGCCACATGTCCCTCGCCGATCGCGGCGTACAGGGACGAGATGTCGGGGTAGCGCATCTCGTGGGCGAGCGTGACCAGGGAGTCGCCCGTCAGGATCCGCTGGATCGGCAGGTTCTGCTTGCGCATGGCCCGGGCGATGGAGTCCTTGCCCTGCTCGATCGCCTCGTCGCGGCGCTCCTTGGAGAACCAGGCACGGATCTTGTTGCGGGCACGCGGTGACTTGACGAAGCCGAGCCAGTCGCGGGAGGGCCCGGCGCCGGCCGCCTTGGAGGTGAAGACCTCCACCAGGTCGCCGTTGTCGAGCGTCGACTCCAGCGGCACGAGCCGTCCGTTGACCCGTGCCCCTATGGTCCGGTGGCCGACCTCCGTGTGGACGGCGTACGCGAAGTCGACCGGTGTCGCCCCCGCGGGAAGCGCTATGACGTCGCCCTTGGGCGTGAAGACGAAGACCTCGTTGCGGGAGAGGTCGAAGCGCAGGGACTCCAGGAACTCGCTGGGGTCCTCGGTCTCCTTCTGCCAGTCCAGGAGCTGGCGCAGCCACGCCATGTCGTTGACGGTGTCCTGGCCGCGGCCGGTGTTCTTGGGGACGTCGGTGCGCACCTTGGAGGCGCCCGCGACGGCTTCCTGCTTGTACTTCCAGTGCGCGGCGATTCCGTACTCGGCACGGCGGTGCATGTCGAACGTACGGATCTGCAGCTCGACGGGCTTGCCGCTGGGGCCGATCACCGTGGTGTGCAGCGACTGGTACATGTTGAACTTCGGCATCGCGATGTAGTCCTTGAACCGGCCGGGGACCGGATTCCATCGCGCGTGCACGGTGCCGAGGGCCGCATAACAGTCGCGGACCGTGTCGACAAGTACACGAATACCCACCAGGTCGTAGATCTCGGCGAAGTCCCTGCCCCGCACGATCATCTTCTGGTAGACGCTGTAGTAGTGCTTCGGCCGTCCGGTGACGGTGGCCTTGATCCGGGCGGCGCGCAGGTCGGACTGGACCTCGTCGGTCACTATGGCAAGGTATTCGTCGCGCTTGGGGGCCCGCTCGGCGACGAGGCGGACGATCTCGTCGTACATCTTGGGGTAGAGGATCGCGAAGGCGAGGTCCTCCAGCTCCCACTTGATGGTGTTCATGCCCAGGCGGTGGGCCAGGGGTGCGTAGATCTCCAGCGTCTCGCGGGCCTTCTTCTCCTGCTTCTCCCGCTTGAGATACCGCATGGTGCGCATGTTGTGCAGCCGGTCGGCGAGCTTGATGACGAGGACCCTGGGGTCCTTGGCCATGGCGACGACCATCTTGCGTACGGTCTCGGCCTGCGCGGCCTCACCGAACTTGACCTTGTCCAGCTTGGTGACGCCGTCGACCAGCAGGGCGACCTGGTCGCCGAAGTCACGGCGCAGGGTGTCCAGGCCGTACTCGGTGTCCTCGACCGTGTCGTGCAGCAGCCCCGCCATCAGCGTGGCCGGATCCATACCCAGCTCGGCGAGGATCGTCGTCACGGCGAGCGGATGCGTGATGTACGGGTCGCCGCTCTTGCGCTTCTGGCCCCGGTGCCAGCGCTCGGCGACCTGGTAGGCCTTCTCGATCTGCCGCAGCGTGGCGCTCTCGATCTTGGGGTCGTTGCTGCGGACGGTACGCAGCAACGGTTCCAGGACCGGGTTGTACGGGCTGGAGCGCTGTACGCCGAGGCGGGCCAGCCTGGCCCGGACCCGGTTGGACGAGCCGCCGCCGGTGCGGGCCACCGGGCCCGCGGGGCCGGCCGGCGTCGTCGCCGGCTTGGCGGGCGGCTTCGGCGCGGTGGGGGCCGGGGAGGCGGGGACGGCCGGCTGCGCGGGGGAAGCGGGCGCGGGGCCGTTCGCCTCGGCGGGAGCCGGGCCCGTGCCGGGCTCGGGCGCCGGGGGCTTCGGCTTCTCCGCGGGCTGCTGCTTCGCGGGCGTGGCGGGGGCCGCCGCGGGCTTGTCGGGCTGCGGGGCGGCGACTGGCTGGGCCTCGTCTGGCAAGAGCGCTCCTCGTGCGGATCCGGACACCCGGAAAGGCCATCGTATCGACCCTGCGGCCGGAGCTCCCCCGGGGACGGTGAGAGCCCTCACAACGCGGAACGGGCACCCGGTTGTTCCCAGGTGCCCGTCGCGTGCTGCGATCGGCTGTGCGGACTGCCGTCCGGCGGCCGCTCAGACCGTGATCAGGGCCTCCAGCGGGGCGCCCCGCAGGTGCGGTGCCAGGGCTTCCCGGCCGGACAGGAAGCCCAGCTCCATGAGGACGCAGACGCCGGCGACCGAGGCTCCGGCCCGCCGGATCAGCTCCAGGGAGGCACCGGCGGTACCGCCGGTGGCCAGGACGTCGTCGATGACCATGACACGGTCCTCGGCCGACAGGTCTTCCGCGTGGACCTCGATCTCCGCGGTGCCGTACTCGAGCTCGTACGCCTGGCCGAGCGTGGCTCCCGGCAGCTTCCCGGCCTTGCGGACGGGGATGAAGCCGAGACCGGCCCGTACCGCGACCGGTGCGGCCAGGATGAAGCCGCGGGCCTCCAGGCCGACGATCTTCGTGGCGCCGTGCTTCACGCACAGCTCCGCGAGGACGTCAGTGAGCGCCGTGAACGCGACCGGGTCCGCCAGCAGCGGGGTGATGTCCTTGAACATCACGCCCGGCTTCGGGTAGTCCGCCACATCGCGGATCCGGCTGAGCAGCAGTTCCCTGGTGCTCTCGGTGGTGCTGGTCATCGACGCTTCCCCGGAGTCCGTCCGTGGCCCCTCGGGGGCTCCTGGCGCTGTCCGACGACTGCTCCGGCGGGCGCGGCGTCCTCGGCGGTCCGCTCGTCCTCCTGCTCGGCCTCGTTGAGCTCGCCCTTGGCCGCGGCCGCGGCACGCTTGGCGAGGATCCGCTTCTTCAGCGCCTTCATCTGCGGTTCGCGTTCCTTGAGGTCGGCGACGAGCGGAGTGGCGATGAAGATCGAGGAGTACGCGCCGGCGGCGAGGCCGACGAAGAGGGCCAGCGAGATGTCGTTCAGCATGCCGGCACCGAGGACACCGCCACCGATGAACAGCAGACCGGCGACCGGCAGCAGGGCGACGACCGTGGTGTTGATCGAGCGGACCAGCGTGCCGTTGATGGAACGGTTGGCGATCTCGCTGTACGTCCACCGGGTCTGCTTGGTGATCCCCTTCGTGCCCTCCTTGAGGCTGTCGAAGACGACGACCGTGTCGTAGAGGGAGTAACCGAGGATCGTCAGCAGACCGATGACCGTGCCCGGGGTGACCTCGAAGCCGACCAGCGCGTAGACACCGACCGTGATGGTGATGTCGTGGATCAGCGCGACGAGGGCCGCGATGGCCATGCGCCATTCGAAGGCGATCGCCAGGTAGATCACGACGAGCACCATGAAGACGCCGAGGCCGGTCCAGGCCTTGTTGGCGATCTGCTCACCCCAGCTGGGGCCGACCAGATCGGCGGCGATCTTCTCTTCCGGAACGTCGAGGCTCTTGGAGAGCTCGCCCTTGATCTGGTCGGACTTCCCGGTGTCGACCTCGGTGATCTGGATGCGCAGACCGCCGTTGCCCAGCTTCTGGACGATGGCCTGGTGACCCGAGGCCTCGGTCGCCACGTCCTCCGCCTCGGAGACGGACACGCTCGTCTTCGGGGTGGTGAAGACGGCACCGCCCTTGAACTCGATGCCCATGTTCAGGCCGCTGACCGCCAGGCCGACGATGGCCGTGATGGTGATCAGGATCGAGATGCCGTACCAGATCTTGCGGTTGCCGATGAAGTCGTAGCCGACCTCGCCGCGGTAGAGACGGGCGCCGAGATTGCCGAGTCGCGACATCTCACGCCTCCTTCGGGTCGGTGGGGGCGTTGACACG
The DNA here is from genome assembly GCF_036195045.1 of Streptomyces sp. NBC_00236. NCBI lineage: Bacteria > Bacillati > Actinomycetota > Actinomycetes > Kitasatosporales > Streptomycetaceae > Streptomyces > Streptomyces sp. NBC_00236. The sequence continues at coordinate 1,183,171 of NZ_CP108100.1, forward strand.
GCGCGAACGGCGAAGCGGAGGCTTGGCGCCGAGCCGCTTCGGGTCCAGTCCGGACCACGGGTGACCACTCGCGAAGAACTTCGTGCGGGCCATGATCGTCATGACGGGCTTGGTGAAGAGGAAGACCACGACCACGTCCAGCAGGGTGGTGAGACCCAGCGTGAACGCGAAGCCCTGGACCTTGCCGACGGTGACCACGAACAGGACCGCCGCCGCCAGGAACGACACGAAGTCGGAGACGAGGATGGTGCGCCGGGCACGCGGCCAGGCCCGCTCGACGGCCGGGCGGAGTGTGCGGCCCTCGCGGATCTCGTCCCGGATGCGTTCGAAGTACACGATGAACGAGTCCGCGGTGATACCGATCGCCACGATGGCGCCACAGACCGCGGGCAGGTTCAGCGCGAAGCCGATGGCCGGGCCGAGGAGCGACATGATCGTGTAGGTCAGGATGCCGGAGACCAGCAGGCTGAGCAGTGCGATGAACGCCAGTCCGCGGTAGTAGGCCACCAGGTAGATGACCACCAGGGCGAGGCCGATGGCACCGGCGATGAGGCCCGCGCGGAGCTGCTCGCCACCGAGGGCGGCGGTGACGGTGGTGACGCTCTGCTCCTGGAAGGAGAGCGGCAGCGCACCGTAGGAGAGCACGTTGGCCAGTTCCTCGGCGGACTGCTGGGTGAAGCTGCCGGAGATCTCGGCGTTGGCGCTCAGCGCCTGGCTCACGGAAGGCGCCGAGACGACTTCGCCGTCGAGCGCGATGGCGAACTGGTTCTGCGGCTGCTGCTGCTGGGCGAGCTTGCCGGTGGTCTTCTTGAACTTCTTTGCGCCGCCGTCGGTGAACTCCATCTGGACGATCCACTGACCGGTCTGCTGGTTGATCGCGGCCTTGGCGCTGTCGACGTCCGTGCCGTCGACCTCGGCCGGGCCGAGGACGTACTTGGCGCTGCCGTCCTGCTCACAGGCGACGACCGTGTCGGTGGCCTTGGCGCCCTGGCTCGCCTTGGAGCGGGATGCCTTGCTGGAGCAGTCCAGCGCCTCGAACTTCTTCTGCAGATCGGCGGCGGCCGCCTGCTCCTCGGCGGAGGCGGTCGGCGTGGCGTCGGCCTTCGGCGTGGTGCTGACCTTCGGCGAGGGCGTGGGGTCCACCTTAAGGGCGCCGGTGACCGCGCGGCCCTGGGTGGTGGCGCTGGTGCTGGGCTTCGCGGACGGGCTCGCCTTGTCCGAGGCCGAGGTGGTCGGCGCGGCGGAGGGGCTGGCCTTGTCCGTGGACGAGGCGCTCGGCGCGGGCGTCGGCGTTCCCTGGGCGACGGTCAGCACCGGCCGGAAGTAGAGCTTGGCGGTCGTACCGACCTGCTCACGGGCCTGGGCGGAGTTCGTGCCCTTGGGGATGTTGACGATGATGTTGCGCTCGCCCTGGGTCTGAACCTCGGCCTCGGAGACGCCAAGACCGTTGACGCGGCGTTCCATGATCTGGACCGCCGTGTCCATGTTGGTCTTGTTGATCGCCGACTCCTGGCCGGGCTCGGCCTTCGCCTCCAGCGTGATGGACGTGCCGCCGGCCAGGTCGATGCCGAGTCGCGGCGTCGGCTGGTCGGCCAGGAACATCCCGCCGGTGAGAGCGACCATGGCGATCAGGATCAGAGCCAGGGAACGCCCCGGCCTGCCCTGACCGCCGGCCGGTCCTCGGCCCTTCTTCGGTGCTGCCACCTTCTCGTTTCTCCCTGTCCAACCGCCCCGCGCCGGGTACGCGCCCGAGCGGCCACGAAGTATTAGTGGGGACCCGCCCCCGCAGAAGACCGCACGGTCCGGGGATGGCCGGATGCCTGTGGGCTCACGGCATCCCCGGGTCGTGTGCTACTTCGCGTCGGCCTCGCCGTCGGCCTTGCCGTCGGACTTCTTGTCGTCGGCCGGCTCCGCGTCGTCCGACTCGGTCTTCTTGACCAGGTCGGTCTTCGCGTCGTCGTCGGCGGCCTCGTCGGCCTCGGTCAGCGAGGAGGCGTCGTCCGGCACGACCGCGCCGTCGACGTCGAGCTCCTCGGTGTCGCCGTGGACGATGCGGTTGTACTCCGCGTCGTCGAGGACGGCACCGATGGCGTTCTTCGCGTAGATGGCGTGGACGCCGGGGGCGACCTCAAGGAGGACCGTGTCGTCGTGAAGCTCCTTGACGGTGGCGTACATGCCCCCGATCGTCCGGACGCCGGTGCCGGGCTGCATTTCATTGCGCATGTTCGCAGCCGCCGCCTGCTTCTTCTTGGCGGACCGCGTCATCAGGAACATGGCCCCGATGAGCACGATGAAGGGGAGGAGAGTCACGGGATTCACGGGACGATTTTCCTTCGCACGACCGCGCTGGAAGGCGGCCTGGTCTACGGGGGTGGGTACACCGACCTTTAAGGGCGGCATCGGCGGAGTCTAAGCGAGTCCGCATCGATGGAACAACGCCCAGCATGGCACCGTGGTTCCTCTGTGGGTCAACCTGTGATGCATCACGCCCCGAACAGGCCCTGTTGTCCCTTTCCGCCGTGCTGCGGAGGAACCAGCCCGAGATGAGCCCAGGCGGCCGGGGTGGCGACGCGCCCCCGCGGCGTCCTGGCCAGCAGTCCTTCCCGTACGAGGAAGGGCTCAGCGACCTCCTCGACCGTCTCGCGCTCCTCACCCACGGCGACCGCGAGGGTGGACAGGCCCACCGGGCCGCCGCCGAAGAGCTTCAGCAGGGCGCCGAGCACCGCCCGGTCCAGCCGGTCCAGACCCCTGGCGTCGACCTCGTACACCTTGAGGGCCGCGGCGGCGATCTCGCGGTCGATCCTGCCTTCGGCCTTGACCTGGGCGTAGTCCCGGACGCGGCGCAGCAGCCGGTTGGCGATGCGGGGCGTGCCGCGGGAGCGCCCGGCGATCTCGGCGGCGCCCTCGACGTCTATCGCGACGTCCAGGAGGCCCGCCGAGCGGTGAATCACCCGTTCCAGTTCGGTGGGGGCGTAGAACTCCATGTGCCCGGTGAAGCCGAAGCGGTCGCGCAGCGGGGGCGGCAGCAGCCCGGCCCGGGTGGTCGCGCCGACCAGGGTGAAGGGCGGCAGCTCCAGCGGGATGGCGGTGGCCCCGGGCCCCTTGCCGACGATCACGTCGACCCGGAAGTCCTCCATGGCCATGTAGAGCATCTCCTCAGCAGGCCGGGACATGCGGTGGATCTCGTCGAGGAAGAGCACCTCGCCCTCCTGGAGCGAGGACAGGATCGCGGCCAGGTCCCCCGCGTGCTGGATGGCGGGGCCGGAGGTGATCCGGATCGGTGCGTTCATCTCCGCTGCGATGATCATGGAGAGGGTGGTCTTGCCCAGGCCGGGGGCGCCGGAGAGCAGGACGTGGTCGGCGGTGGCGCCGCGGGCGCGGGCCGCCTTGAGGACCAGGTCGAGCTGTTCGCGTACCTTCTCCTGGCCGACGAACTCGTCGAGGTCCTTGGGGCGCAGTGCCGCCTCGACCGCGGTGTCCTCGCCGTCCGCTCCGGCGTCGACGAGCCGCTCGTCGAGGAGCTCGTCGGTGTCGGGTCCGGTCTCGTCCCAGTTCATCTCGTCAGTCCCGCCTCGGGTGTTTCGGTGCCGTGCCGTGGGATGCCAGGCCGGGCGTCAGGGGTGGTGCCCGGGTCCGCTCAGCGCGCGCGGTTGAGGGTCTGCAGGGCGGCGCGCAACAGCTGCGGCACGGGCGGCTGGGCGCCTTCCGCGAGGGCCGCCTCCGCCTGCGGTGCGACGGCGGACACCGCTTCGTCCGCCTCGCGGGTGGCGTAGCCGAGACCGATCAGGGCGGCCTGGAGCTGGTCGCGCCAGGAGGAGGTGACCGCGGTGCCGATGCCCTGCTGGCCGATGTGGGCGCCGACGGGCTCGCCGAGTCTGTCCTTCAGTTCGAGCAGGAGTTTCTGGGCGCCCTTCTTGCCGATGCCGGAGACGGCGGTGAGCGCCTTCTCGTCGCCGGTGGCCACGGCGATGCGCAGGGCGTCCGGACTGTGTGTGGCGAGCATGGCCTGGGCGAGCCGGGGCCCGACTCCGCTGGCGGTCTGGAGGAGCTCGAAGACCTGCCGTTCGTCGTCGTCGGCGAAGCCGTAGAGCGTCAGCGAGTCCTCCCGGACGACGAGGGAGGTGGCGAGCCTGGCCTCCTTGCCGGTGCGGAGGCCGGCGAGGGTGTTCGGTGCGCACTGGACGGCCATGCCGATGCCGCCGACCTCGATCACGGCCGTGGTCGGGGAGAGCGCGGCGACGGGGCCGCTGACGAAGGCGATCATCGGGGGACCTTCCGGACGGGGGCTGCTGTGGTGCGCGGGACGCGCGGGGTGCGGGCAGCCGCTGCGGCCGCCGCGTGCGCCTGCTGGAGGCGGTTCAGCGCGGGGGCGCGCCAGATGTGGCAGATGGCGAGGGCGAGGGCGTCGGCGGCGTCCGCCGGTTTCGGCGGGGCGTCCAGGCGCAGGAGCCGGGTGACCATGGCGCCGACCTGCGCCTTGTCCGCGCGCCCGCTGCCGGTGACGGCGGCCTTTACCTCGCTGGGCGTGTGCAGGGCGACCGGGATGCCGCGACGGGACGCGCAGAGCATGGCGACCGCGCTGGCCTGGGCGGTGCCCATCACCGTACGGACGTTGTGCTGGGCGAACACCCGCTCCACGGCGACGTATTCGGGCCGGTGCTCGTCGAGCCACTCCTCGATGCCGCGCTCGATGGCCACCAGCCGGTGGCCGAGCTCCGCGTCGGCCGCGGTGCGCACGACGCCCACCCCGATCATCGTCAGGGGCCGGCCGGCGACGCCCTCGACGACTCCGACGCCGCACCGGGTGAGCCCGGGGTCCACGCCGAGTACCCGCACGATTCGCCCCCTCCCTGCTGATCGGTCAACTGTTCCCGCAGGCTATCGGCTCGCACTGACAATGCGACGGGCCGACGGGGTGTGTCCCCGTCGGCCCGTCCGCAGAAGCTGCGCAGGTCAGTCGACAGCCTGTCAGGCGTCGATCTTCTCCATGACCTCGTCCGAGACGTCGAAGTTGGCGAAGACGTTCTGCACGTCGTCGCTGTCCTCCAGCGCGTCGATCAGTTTGAAGATCTTGCGCGCGCCCTCTTCCTCCAGCTCGACCTGCATGGTCGGGACGAAGTTGGCCTCGGCCGAGTCGTAGTCGATGCCGGCCTCCTGCAGCGCGGTGCGTACCGCGACCATGTCGGTGGCCTCGCTGAGGACCTCGAACGTGTCACCGAGGTCGTTGACCTCCTCGGCGCCGGCGTCGAGAACAGCACCGAGCACGTCGTCCTCGGAGAGTTCGCCCTTGGGGACGATCACGACGCCCTTGCGGTTGAACAGGTACGAGACCGAGCCCGGGTCGGCCATCGAACCGCCGTTGCGGGTCATGGCGACGCGGACGTCGGACGCGGCTCGGTTGCGGTTGTCGGTGAGGCACTCGATGAGCACCGCGACACCGTTCGGGCCGTAACCCTCGTACATGATCGTCTCGTAGTCGGCGCCACCGGCTTCGAGACCGGCACCACGCTTGACCGCCGAGTCGATGTTCTTGTTCGGGACCGAGCTCTTCTTGGCCTTCTGGATGGCGTCGAAAAGGGTCGGGTTGCCGGACACATCGGCACCGCCGGTGCGGGCCGCGACCTCGATGTTCTTGATCATCTTCGCGAAGAGCTTGCCGCGCTTGGCGTCAATCACGGCCTTCTTGTGCTTCGTCGTAGCCCATTTAGAGTGGCCGGACATCTGCCTTCTCCTTCGCGTCACCAAATTCCGTACGAACCCGAGAGATCCTACCGGGGTCGAGTCAGCTGACTGCGCGCACCATGTCGACGAAGTACGCGTGAACCCGGTGGTCCCCGGTCAGTTCCGGGTGGAATGACGTGGCAAGGGCGTTTCCCTGCCGAACCGCCACGATGTGCCCGCCGTGCTCGGCCACCACCTTGGCCTGCGCGCCCACGGACTCGACCCACGGGGCCCGGATGAAGACGCCCTCGACGGGGCCGCCGTCGATCCCGGCGACCTCGACGGCCGCCTCGAACGACTCGTTCTGCCGCCCGAAAGCGTTACGCCGCACGATCATGTCGATGCCGCCGAGGGTCTCCTGGCCCGAGCGCGGGTCGAGGATCTTGTCGGCGAGCAGGATCATCCCGGCGCAGGTGCCGTAGACCGGCATGCCGGCCCGCACCCGCTCGCGGAGCGGTTCCAGCATGCCGAACAGGGCCGCCAGTTTGGACATCGTGGTGGACTCGCCGCCCGGGATGACCAGGCCGTCGACCTCGGCGAGTTCCTCGGGACGCCGGACCGGCCTGGCCAGGGCGTCCGCCGAGGCCAGGGCGATCAGGTGTTCCCGTACGTCGCCCTGGAGAGCCAGGACTCCGATCACAGGGGTGTCGCTCATCAGTGACTACCAGCCGCGGTTGGCGTAGCGCTCGGCCTCGGGCAGCGTGTCGCAGTTGATGCCGACCATGGCCTCGCCCAGGTTGCGGGAGGCGTCCGCGATGATCTTCGGGTCGTCGTAGAAGGTGGTGGCCTTCACGATGGCGGCGGCACGCTTGGCCGGGTCGCCGGACTTGAAGATGCCGGAGCCGACGAAGACGCCCTCGGCGCCGAGCTGGCGCATCAGCGCGGCGTCGGCCGGCGTGGCGACGCCACCCGCGGAGAAGAGGACGACGGGCAGCTTGCCGAGCTCGGCGACCTCCTTGACCAGCTCGTACGGGGCACGGAGGTCCTTGGCGGCGGCGTACAGCTCGTTGTTGTCGTAGCCGCGCAGGCGGGCGATCTCGTTCTTGATCTGGCGCAGGTGGCGGACGGCCTCGACGACGTTGCCGGTGCCGGCCTCGCCCTTGGAGCGGATCATGGCCGCGCCCTCGGCGATGCGGCGCAGGGCCTCGCCCAGGTTGGTGGCACCGCACACGAACGGGGTGGTGAACGCGAACTTGTCGCTGTGGTTGACCTCGTCGGCCGGGGTGAGGACCTCGGACTCGTCGATGTAGTCGACGCCGAGGGACTGCAGGACCTGGGCCTCGACGAAGTGTCCGATGCGGGACTTCGCCATCACCGGGATGGAGACGGACTCGATGATCTCCTCGATCATGGTCGGGTCCGACATCCGGGCAACGCCGCCGTCCTTGCGGATGTCGGCCGGAACCCGCTCCAGGGCCATGACGGCCACGGCGCCCGCGTCCTCGGCGATCTTCGCCTGCTCGGCGTTGACGACGTCCATGATCACGCCGCCCTTGAGCTGCTCGGCCATGCCGCGCTTGACGCGGGCGGTGCCGGTGGCGGGGGCGTCGGCGGACTGCGGGGTGGCGGGATTCGTGGACACGGATCGACCTCACTGGGGAGAAAGAGCTGCTGGAAGTGCAGGGCTGATGCACTGCTGAGCAAACGCTCCGGCACCAGTCCACAGCAAGGGCCAATGGGAGGCCGGTGGATCGTTTTGGCCCGGTGGATCGTTTTTGGGCACGGGGAATCGGTTTTTGGCCTGCTGGATCGGTTCGGTCCGGCGTGGTGGCGGCAGCGGGCGTGCCTGCGCCGCGCCTGCCGCCGTCAGCTGACCGGGCGGTCCGCGAGGGCGACCGGCGGCTCGTCGTCCATCTCGAAGGCCAGCGGGAACGGGGCGTGTCCGGCCAGCCGGAACCAGCGCACGGTGCGGTGACGGCGCAGCGCCCGCGCCGCCCGCACCGCGTCGTTGTGGAACCTGCGCGCCATCGGGACCCGGCGCACGGCCGCGGCCAGCTCGGAGGCGGCCTCCTCGCCGCCCGGGATCTCCTTCACCGCGTCGACCTGTGCCCGCTCGCCGAACACCGCGCGCAGGGCGGTGCTGAGCTCGCTCTCGGCGACCTCACGGTGCTCCTCCTCCGACTGCCGGGCGGCGTGCGCGGCCTCGTACAGCACGATGGAGGCCGCCGGGTCGAGGACACCGGACGTGGCGAGTTCCTGGGTGACCGAGGCGCGGCGCAGGAGTTGGGCGTCGAGGGCGGCCCGGGCCGCGTCGATCCGGGTGTGCAGCCGGTCGAGACGGCCCGCGGTCCAGCTGAGGTACAGGCCGATCGCGATGAGCACGACGGCGGTCCAGATGAGGGTTTCGGTCACGGGCGCAAAGGCTACCGGTGAGCGGGCGCCGGACAGCCGCCCCGGGAGCCTCGGATGCTGTCCCGGCAGGCGCAGGCACCGCCCCGGCAGGCGCGAGCGCCGTCCCGGCAGGCGCAGGCACCGCCCCGGGACATGGTCAGTCCCGGGCCAGCCCGAACCGGGCCCGCAGCCCCGTACGTTCGTCCGTCGCCACCGACGCCGCGCCGTCGGCCACCGTCTCGTACACCGCGAGGATGTCCGCCCCGACCGTCGACCAGTCGAAGCGCCGCACGTGCGCGCTGCCCCGCTCGCGCAGCTCCGCACGCCGTTCCGGGTCGCCCAGCAGCCGGATCGCCGCAGCGGCCAGGGCGTCCGCGTCCTCGTTGGTGAACAGTTCCCCCGCCGCTCCCAGGTCCAGGACCTGGGCGAACGCGTCGAGGTCGCTGGCCAGGACCGGTGCGCCCGCCGACATGGCCTCGACGAGGATGATGCCGAAGCTCTCGCCGCCCGTGTTGGGCGCGACGTACACGTCGACGCTGCGCAGCAGCCGCGCCTTGTCCTCGTCGCTCACCATGCCGAGGAACTCGACGCGTGCGCGCATCTCCTCCGGGAGCGAGGCCACGGCCTCCTCCTCGTCGCCCCGGCCCGCCACGAGCAGCCGGGTGTCCGGGCGTGCCGCGAGGATCGCGGGCAGCGCACGCATCAGGACGGGCAGGCCCTTGCGGGGCTCGTCGATGCGCCCGATGAAGCCGATCGTGCCGCCCTGCCACTCGGGCCTGGGCTCGGCCGCGGCGAAGAACCCGACGTCGACCCCGTTGGGGATGACGACCGCGTCGCCGCCCAGGTGCTCGACAAGGGTCCGCCGCGCGTACTCGCTGACCGCGATGCGCGCACTGATCTTCTCCAGCGCCGGCTGGAGGATCGGATAGGCGGCGATCATCGCCCGCGAGCGCGGATTGGAGGTGTGGAACGTGGCGACGATCGGGCCCTGCGCCGCCCAGCAGGCCAGGAGCCCCAGGGAGGGCGAGGTCGGCTCATGGATGTGGATCACGTCGAACGTGCCGTCGTGCAGCCACCGCCGCACCCGGGCGGCGGACAGGAAGCCGAAGTTCAGCCGGGCGACGGAGCCGTTGTACGGGACGGGCACGGCCCGGCCCGCGGACACCACGTACGGCGGCAGCGGCGTCTCGTCGTCGGCCGGGGCCAGCACGGAGACCTGGTGGCCGAGCCGGATCAGATGCTCGGCCAGATCGCGGATGTGGAACTGCACGCCGCCCGGAACGTCCCAGGAGTACGGGCAGACGATGCCGATCTTCACTGCCGGGGCCTTTCGTTCGGGTCGGTCCGGATCGGGGAGCGGGGTCCTGTGCGTACCGCTGCGAGGCGGGGTGGGAGTCGCTGCGGAGGACGGGCGACCGACGACAACGCCGCAGATGGGATGCCGGACCCCACGAGCCCGGCATGACCCGGACGGAAGGACCCAGTGCCGCGTCAGCCAAGGTTCGCCCCGTCGCGACGCCGTGCACGCACTCTCGCCGCATCGGCCGAACGCCCGAGTCCGTCCGGTACGAGGGCTTGTGGCCGGCATGCCGGGAGCACACACCCGACGCCGCTCCCTCACGGGCAAACCTTGACTGGCGCAGCACTAGTCTCCGCGGGGTTCGAGGTCGGAGAGCCAGAGCCGTTGCAGCATGTGCCAGTCCTCCGGGTGCTCGGCGATACCCAGGGCGAACGCGTCGGCCAGGGCCTGTGTCATCAAGGACGTCTTCTCGGCGCGGTCACCTGAGCCGGGTACCTCGACGGGCGGATGGATCCGCGCCTTCATCACCGGCGTGTCGTCGTACGAGAGCGTGACCGGCAGCAGCAGGGCACCGGTCTGCTGGGCGAGCAGCGCCGGGCCTGCGGGCATCCGGGCCGTGTCGCCGAAGAACGTCACCTCGACGCCCGAGGCGGACAGGTCGCGGTCGGCCACCAGGCAGACGAGCCCGCCCTCGCGCAGCCGGCGCGCCAGCGTGCCGAACGCGGTCCCGCCGTTGTGCGCGAGCACCTCCATGCCCAGGCCCTCGCGGTACGCCACGAACCGGTCGTACAGCGACTCGGGCTTGAGCCGCTCGGCGACCGTGGTGAACGGAACCTTCAGGTCCGTGGTGACCCACGCGCCCGCCAGGTCCCAGTTCCCCAGGTGCGGCAGGGCGAGGACGACCCCGCGCCCGGCGTCGAGCCCTTCGGTCAGCCGGTGTGCGTCCGTCACGTCGATGGACGCCTTGATCCGCTCCGGCGTCCAGGTGGGCAGCCGGAACGACTCCATCCAGTAGCGCATGTACGAGCGCATGCCGGCCTTGGAGAGTGCCGCGAGCCGGGCCGGGCTCGCGTCCGGCACGACCCGCGCCAGGTTCGACTCCAGGCGCAGCACGCTCTTGCCGCGCCGCTTCCAGACCTGGTCGGCGATGGTGCGGAACAGCGCCCGCGCGACCGGTTCGGGCAGCTTCTTGACCGCGGTCCAGCCCAGGCCGTACAAGCCGTCGCTCAGCCGCTCACCGGCACCGGGCTTCGTGTCCCCGGGCGCGCCGCTCACTGCGCCGCCTCGCTCCCCCGGTCCCCCGCAGCCGACACCGCGGCCGCCGCGTCGGCCTCGGCGGACTCGCGGCGCACGGTCACCACCCGCTGCACCAGCGTCACCAGGCTGCCGACGGCGACGATCCACAGGGCGATCGGGAGCAGGATGTCGATCCCCGGCACACCGAACGCGTGCAGCCCCGCCAGACCTGCGGCGACCAGCGAGATCACCAGGCGCTCGGCACGCTCCACGAGTCCGTTGACCGCCACCGGCAGCCCGATCGACTCACCGCGTGCCTTGGTGTACGAGACCACCTGGCCGCTCGCCAGACAGAAGATCGCGACCGCGCACAGGACGTTGTCGTCGCCGCTGCCCGCGTACCAGAGCGCGAAGCCCGCGAAGATCGCCCCGTCGGCGACGCGGTCGAGCGTCGAGTCGAGGAACGCGCCCCAGCGGCTGGAGATGCCCGCCTGCCGCGCCATGTTGCCGTCGACGAGGTCGGAGAAGACGAAGATCGTGATGACGATCGTGCCCCAGAAGAACTCCCCCATCGGGAAGAAGACCAGCGCACCTGCCATCACCCCGGCCGTGCCGATCAGAGTGACCGCGTCAGGGCTCACGCCCAGACGCAGCAGCAGTGCGGCGAACGGCGTGAGGACACGCGTAAAAAATGCACGCGCGTACTTGTTCAGCATGGCCTTCCCGAGGGTCGGTGGGCCGCATGGCCCCATCGGCCACCGGCTGGCCCATCGTAGTCACGACCGCGGGGATCCACTGTCCGGGCACCCTGGGAGACGTCGTCGACCCGCCGCGGACGCGGCTCCCGGTCCCGTGCGGCGGTGTACGGCGTATGGACGCGACCCGGACACAGTGCCAAGCTCGGAACTACCGCGGGCGTCGTCGTAGCCGCCGCGGCGGCTCCCCCGTGCCCGTGCGGCCACTTCCCATCCCGCGCCGGCGGTCCCCCCGCCCGGCGCCACCACCCGGGAGGCACGTGTCATGGGCGACAAGGCACACACGCACACCGGAGCCGCCGGAGGAGCAGCCACGGCCGGCCACCCCTCCGCCATCAGGAACGTGGTGCTGGTCGGCCACAGCGGCTCGGGCAAGACCACCCTCGTCGAGGCCCTTGCACAGACCGCGGGCGCGGTCAACCGGGCCGGCCGGGTCGAGGACGGCACCACGGTCTCGGACCACGACGGGATCGAGCAGCGCCGACAACGCTCGGTATCGCTCACCCTCGTCCCCGTCGAATGGGACGGCATCAGGATCAATCTGCTGGACACTCCCGGATACGCCGACTTCGTCGGGGAGCTCAGGGCCGGTCTGCGCGCGGCGGACGCGGCCCTCTTCGTCGTCTCGGCCGCCCAGGAGGCCGATGCCGTCGCCGGCACCACCCGCGCCGTGTGGGAGGAGTGCGCCGCGGTCGGCATGCCGCGCGCCATCGTGGTCACCCACCTGGACACCGCCCGCACCTCCTTCGACGCGATGACCCGGATCTGCGGCGAGATCTTCGGCGGTGACGACCCCGATGCCGTACTGCCGCTCTACCTGCCGGTGCACGGACCCGAGGCCGCGGACGGACACGCACCGCTGACCGGGCTCACGGGCCTGCTGTCGCAGCGGATCTTCGACTACTCGGGCGGGGAACGGCAGGAGCATCCTCCGGCCGAGTCGCAGCAGGCGCCCCTGGCGGATGCCCGCAACCGGCTGATCGAAGGGATCATCGCCGAGAGCGAGGACGAGACCCTGATGGACCGCTACCTCGGCGGCGCCGGCATCGACATCAGGACACTCGTCGACGACCTCGAACGCGCTGTCGCGCGCGGCACCTTCCATCCGGTCCTCACCGTCGCCCCCGCCGCCGACGGTGCCCGCCAGGGCATCGGCACCGTCGAACTCCTCGACCTGATCACCGGCGGCTTCCCCACCCCGCTCGAACGCCGGCTGCCCGCCGTCACCACCCTGCACGGCGCCGCGCTCCCCGCCCTGGACTGCGACCCGCAGGGCCCTCTGGCCGCCGAGGTCGTCAAGACGGACTCCGACCCCTACATCGGCCGGCTCTCGCTCGTACGCGTCTTCTCCGGCACCCTGCGCCCCGACGACACGGTGCACGTTTCCGGCCATGGACTCGACGACCCGGCCCACGAGGCCCGGCCGCTCCACGAGACCGAGACCCGCGTCGGCGCCCTCTCCTCGCCCTTCGGCAAACAGCAGCGGCCCGTCACCGCCTGCATCGCCGGTGATCTCGTCTGCGTCGCCCGGCTGGACACCGCGGAGACCGGCGACACCCTGTCCGCCCCCGGCCATCCTCTGCTGATGCGGCCGTGGACGATGCCCGACCCCCTGCTGCCGCTCGCCATCGAGGCACACGGCAAGGCCGACGAGGACAAGCTCTCCCAGGGCCTCGCACGCCTGGTCGCCGAGGACCCGACCATGCGCCTGGAGCAGAACCAGGACACCCATCAGGTCGTCCTGTGGTGCCTCGGGGAAGCCCACCTGGACGTGGCACTGGACCGGCTGCGCACCCGCTACGGCGTCCAGGTCGACGCCGTCCCCCACCGCGTCGCCCTGCGCGAGACGTTCGCCGGGCCGTCCACCGGACGCGGCCGCCACGTCAAACAGTCCGGCGGCCACGGCCAGTTCGCCGTCTGCGAGATCGACGTCGAGCCGCTGCCGCCCGGCTCCGGCATCGAATTCGTCGACAAGGTGGTCGGCGGATCGGTACCCCGCCAGTTCATCCCCTCCGTCGAGAAGGGCGTCCGCGCCCAGGCCGCCCGCGGTCTGACCACCGGACATCCCCTGGTCGACGTCCGCGTCACCCTGCGGGACGGCAAGTCGCACTCCGTGGACTCCTCCGACGCCGCGTTCCAGACCGCGGGCGCCCTGGCCCTGCGCGAGGCAGCGGGCGACGCCCGCATCCAGCTCCTGGAACCCGTCGCCGAGGTCCGCGTCCTGATCCCCGACGACTACGTCGGCCCGGTGATGAGCGACCTCTCCGGCCGCCGCGGCCGGGTGACCGGCACCGAGCAGTCCGGTACCGGACGGACCCTCGTACGGGCCGAGGTCCCGGAGCTGGAGATCGGACGCTACGCGGTCGACCTGCGCTCCCTGTCCCACGGGACCGGCCGGTTCGACCGCTCCTACGCCCGCCACGAGGCCATGCCCCCACAGCTCGCCGACCGCCTTCACGAACAGTAGGAGAACGGCACCAAAGGAACATAAGCCCACTGGCTTCCCGCTGTCGTCCCCAGCGTTGTCCACAGGGCCGGACGGGGTACCGATCCGGACGATACGCTGTGCTGCCAGGTCAGAAAGTGTGCCGGGCCCGGCAGTTGGGAAACAGCCGCAGGAGCGGTTCCTCGGCGGCGAGTGGGGGCGACAGTGGCCAGCAACGGATTCGATTTCTCTCCCGGAGCGCAGATTCCGCTCCAGGGGGCGGCAGGAGCGGCGGTGGCGACCAACGCCCTCGCCTCTGCCGCGTACCGGGACAGCCCGGTGGAGGACATCCTCAAAGCCAACAGCGAATGGCACAAGTCGGAAGTCAAGGCAGGGCGTTCCAAGCTCTTCAAGTCCGACTACTTCAAACCCAACCTCGGCGAGGCCTTCTCCCGCGCCGTCCAGGAACGCACGCTGGGCGGCGCACGGAAGGCCCTCATCCAGTCCTTCGGCAGCGACCCCCAGACCGTCGTCGAGCACTGCCTCTCCGCGACCCGCCTGCGCAAGGCCCGCGACACCAAACTCACCGCGGTCACCGCCCTGTTCGGCTTCGTCTTCCTGCCCGGAATGCTGCTGTGGGTCATCGCGTTCCGCCTGCGCGACGGCCTCGCCAACACCAAGGACAAGGGCCTGGCCGCCCTCGGCAACGCGCTGCTGCCCATCGTCGGCATCGGAGCCCTGGTCCTCCTGGTCGCCATGCCTCTCAACGGGCTCCTGGCGCTGTACCTCCGCGCGATGATCGTGGCGCCCGTCATCGGCTGGCTGATCGCCAAACGGATCGCCGAGAAGTCCGCCCAGGACATGCGTGCCCGCTGGGAAGGGCTCCTCTCCGGCGGCGGGGTCATCGCGAAGATCCCCGAAGCCGTGCCGAAGAACCCCAACGAGACCGCCCGCGAGGCGCTCCGCCAGGGCCTGGAGAAGCTCTCCGCCGAACAGCAGTCCAACTCCGTCTTCTACGCCGGCCCCAAGGGCATCCTCGGCATGGGCACCCGCTGGGGAAGCTGGCAGCTCGCCGAGGACCTCGTCGCCAAGGAACCCGCCAAGGAGTTCCACCAGTTCCGCAGCTGGGACCTGATACGCGTCATCCACGACCAGCTCAAGATGCTGGAGCGCGGCCCGCTGAACACCGGCGGATTCCCCACGCCGTCCGTCACCCACTGGATCGTGTCGCCCGTCGGGGAGAACACCGACGAGGTGTCCCGCCCCGAGGGCGAGGACGTCGCCACCTTCCAGGTCAAGCCGCACGAGATACAGCGGATCTGCAACCACCAGCAGTTCGGCGGCGGCGACCGTCACTACCTGGGCGTCCAGTTCACCCTCTGGGACGGCCAGCTGGTCATCACCATGATGATCACCGTCACCGTGCTCTTCGAGACCCTGCGCATCGAGGTGACCGGGCACGCCCTCGGCCCCGTCCACTCCCTGTTCACCAGCAAGCCCGCCGCCAAGAAGAAGACGGTCAACAAGACCGTCAAGTTCTGGGAGACCCGCGACATCGCGCTGGCCCTGGTGGAGTCGAAGGAGGTCGTCCGCCTCGCCCTGCGCGCCCCCTTCACCTGGTACCCGCCGCTCCTCGACTACCTCGGCGGCAAGATCGCCCTGCCGGAACCCTTCGGGCTGCGGCACGCCTGGGCCGAGAAGCCGTGGCGTCACCGCTTCATGGCCGACGACGCGATGCGGGCCGCCACACCCGTCCTGCGCGTCGTGCACAG
Organism: Streptomyces sp. NBC_00236; assembly: GCF_036195045.1. Lineage (NCBI taxonomy): Bacteria > Bacillati > Actinomycetota > Actinomycetes > Kitasatosporales > Streptomycetaceae > Streptomyces > Streptomyces sp. NBC_00236. The sequence goes on from NZ_CP108100.1 coordinate 1,198,711, forward strand.
TGCGGCCATGAAGGTCCTGGAGGAGAACGGCGTCGACACGGACCGCTTCGACAACCGCTCGTCGATACTGAGCGGACTCGTCCAGGACCCCACCCCGCGCAAGGCCGACCTCTACGACGCCTAGACAGTGCGTGTGGGGCGCCCCGGAAGTCCGGGGCGCCCCACACGGTGCAGAGGAAAGAGCCGGAATCAGACGCCGCGCGGCCAGGCGTCGGCCAGCATCGCGCGCGTGTCCGCCAGCAGCTGCGGCAGCACCTTGGTGTGCCCCACCACCGGCATGAAGTTGGTGTCACCGCCCCATCGCGGCACCAGATGCTGGTGCAGATGCGCGGCAATACCCGCACCGGCCACAGCGCCCTGGTTCATCCCGATGTTGAAACCGTGCGCCCCCGACGCCGCACGCAGCGCCGTCATCGCACGCTTGGTGAAATCGGCGAGCTCCAGCGTCTCGGGACCGTCCAGCTCGGTGTAGTCCGCGACATGGCGGTACGGCACCACCATCAGATGCCCGCCGTTGTACGGATACAGGTTGAGCACCGCGTAGACCTTCTCGCCGCGCGCGACGACGAGCCCGTCCTCGTCCGACTTCGAGGGGATCTCGCAGAACGGACAGCCGTCGCCGGCCTCCGGGCCGGTCGGCTTGTTCTCGCCCTGGATGTACGCCATCCGGTGGGGCGTCCACAGGCGCTGGAACGCATCGGGCGTCCCCACTCCGATCTGCTGCTCCGGCTCACTCGTCATGCCGATCAGCATATTGCGTACCCCGCGCGAAGCGTGTCGCCGGGGCCGATCCCGTCCGCTCGGCGCGATGCTGGCCCGATGCGCGACCGCACCCCGGCCCGGCCCTCACCCGCTCTCGCCCTCTGGGAGCAGCGCACCGAGGTACCGCTCTTCGCCGCCTCCCTGCTCTTCCTCCTCGGCTACGCGGTGCGCGTCCTCGCCCCGGACGACGCCGAGCCGTGGCACGACCTCGCCCTCGCCCTGGTCGCCGCCACCTGGCTGCTCTTCGTCGTCGACTACGCCGTACGGATCCGCCTCAGCGGCCTGGGCCGCCGGTTCGTCCGGGTCCGCTGGCTCGACACGCTCGTGCTCCTGCTGCCGCTGCTGCGTCCGCTGCGCCTGGTCAAGGTCTACACGGCCATCCAGAAGCGGCACGACGAACCGCGTCTCAGCCTGTACGCACGGGTGATGTCGTACGCCGGCCTGACGGCCCTGCTGCTCGGCTTCTCGGCGGCTCTCGCGGTCTACCACCAGGAACACGATGCGCCGGCCGCCTCGATCCGGACCTTCGGCGACGCGGCCTGGTGGGCGTGCGCGACGCTCACGACGGTGGGGTACGGGGATGTCGTGCCGGTGACTCCGTGGGGCCGGGTGGTCGCGGCGGGGCTGATGGCCTGCGGGCTGGCGCTGCTGGGGGCGGTGACTGGTTCGTTCTCGTCGTGGCTGATCCAGGTGTTCCGGCGGGAGGACGAGAAGGGGCCCCCGGCGAGCGGGTAGCTCGCCGGGGGCCCCTTCAGGGCACGGATCAGACCTGGACGCGGTCCTCCACGGCCTTGGCGATCTTGGCGATGGCGTCCTCGACCGGGATGCCGTTCTCCTGCGAACCGTCGCGGTAGCGGAAGGACACGGCGCCGTTGGCCATGTCCTCGTCACCAGCGATGATCATGAAGGGCACCTTGGCCTTCTGCTGGTTGCGGATCTTCTTCTGCATCCGGTCCGACGAGGCGTCCACGTCCACCCGCAGCCCCTGCTTGCGGGCCTTGGCGGCGAACTCCTGGAGGTACGGGATGTGCGCGTCGCCGATCGGGATGCCGACCGCCTGGACGGGCGCCAGCCACACCGGGAACGCACCCGCGTAGTGCTCGAGGAGCACGGCGAAGAAGCGCTCGATGGAGCCGAACAGGGCACGGTGGATCATGACCGGGCGCTGCTTGGTGCCGTCGGGGCCGGTGTACTCCAGGTCGAAGCGCTCCGGCAGGTTGAAGTCGAGCTGCACGGTCGACATCTGCCAGGTCCGGCCGATGGCGTCCCGCGCCTGCACCGAGATCTTCGGGCCGTAGAACGCGGCACCGCCCGGGTCCGGGACCAGCGGCAGGCCCTGCTTCTCGGCGACCAGACGCAGTGTCTCGGTGGCCTCTTCCCATACCTCGTCGCTGCCGACGAACTTCTCCGGGTCCTTGGTGGACAGCTCCAGGTAGAAGTCGGTCAGGCCGTAGTCGCGGAGCAGGTTCAGGACGAAGGTGAGCGTCCGGTCCAGCTCCTCCGCCATCTGCTCCTTGGTGCAGTAGATGTGCGCGTCGTCCTGCGTGAAGCCGCGCGAGCGGGTCAGGCCGTGCACGACGCCCGACTTCTCGTACCGGTACACGGTGCCGAACTCGAAGAGGCGCAGGGGAAGTTCACGGTAGGAGCGGCCGCGCGCGTCGAAGATCAGGTTGTGCATCGGGCAGTTCATCGGCTTGAGGTAGTAGTCCACCCCGTCGTCGAGCTGCATGGGCGGGTACATGCCGTCGGCGTACCAGTCCAGGTGGCCGGACTTCTCGAAGAGCTTGCCCTTGGTGGCGTGCGGCGAGTAGACGAACTCGTAGCCCTCCTCCTCGTGGCGGCGCCGCGAGTAGTCCTCCATGGCCCGGCGGATGACGCCGCCCTTGGGGTGGAAGACGGCGAGGCCCGGGCCGATCTCGTCGGGGAAGGAGAAGAGGTCCAGCTCGTTGCCGAGCTTGCGGTGGTCGCGCTTGGCGGCCTCCTCCAGGAACTCCAGGTGCGCCTTGAGCTCGTCCTTGGTCGGCCAGGCGGTCCCGTAGATGCGCTGGAGCATCGGGTTCTTCTCGCTGCCGCGCCAGTACGCCGCGGCGTTGCGCATCAGCTTGAACGCGGGGATGAACCGGGTGGTCGGCAGGTGGGGACCCCGGCAGAGGTCCTTCCAGCACAGTTCGCCGGTCTTCGGGTCGAGGTTGTCGTAGATGGTCAGCTCGCCGCCGCCCACCTCGACGTCCGCGCCGTCGTCCGTGGAGGCGGCGCCCTTGATTCCGATGAGCTCCAGCTTGTACGGCTCGTCGGCGAGCTCCTCGCGGGCCGCCTCGTCCGTCACGACCCGGCGGGAGAACTTCTGGCCCCGCTTCTGGATCTCCTGCATCTTCTTCTCGATGGCCTTGAGGTCCTCGGGCGTGAACGGCGTCTCGACGTCGAAGTCGTAGTAGAAGCCGTCCTTGACCGGCGGGCCGATGCCCAGCTTGGCCTCGGGGTGGAGCTCCTGCACGGCCTGCGCCATCACGTGCGCGGTGGAGTGCCGCAGGATGTTGAGGCCGTCCTCGGACGAGATCAGTACGGGCTCGACGGTCTCGCCGTCGGAGACCACGTACGCGAGGTCCTTCAGTTCACCGGCGACGCGGGCGGCGACGACGGTGCGCTCGCCGGGGAAGAGCTCGGCTGCCGTAGTGCCCGTCGTCACCACGCGCTCTTCCCGCTCGGAATCGCGTTGGATGGTCACACGGACGTCTGACACCGGTCTCTCCTGACTGAGGGGGCGCACCCGCATTCCCGTGGCGGACGCTAGGGGAATCGTACCGAGCCGCATGCCCCCTTAGCGAAATGGGCCGCCTCCGCCCTGCTGGGGCCTCTCGTTCGGATCGTGCCGGACCCCGCGAGCCCGGCATGCTCCGGACGAGGGGCCCTCATCCCCCGTGCACGCCTCCTCGAAATAGTCGACGTTCTCCTGGAGCGACTTCATCAGCCGGTCCCGTTCCTCCTCGTCGACCTGCACCGGAACCACCTGCGAGGTCCTGGTCAGCCGCCGGAAGCCGCCCCGGCTCTCCAGCCTGCCCTCGACCCGGACGGGAAGCCCCACCAGGTGGGCCTGGCCCGCGATCCGGTACGCCTCCTCGTCGAGCTCCAGCCGTACGTGCGACACCTCGGCGCCCGCCAGTACCCGCAGCCGTACGATTCCTGCGCCGCGCGGGCCCGAGCGGCGCAGGCGCACGACCGCGCCGGTGATCCGTACGGTCACCGCGGGCTCGTCCCGGAGGTAGCGGGCGCCCGCCCGGCGCAGGGCCGGCAGGTCGCCCGGGGAGAACTCGACCGGTTCGGGACGTGCCGGACAGCCGTCGGGGGTTCCCGCCGCCGGCGCCCAGTCCAGGGCGATGCCCGCCCCCTCCGAGCCCCGGACGAGCGCGATGACGGCCTCGGTCAGCTCCCGGCTGACGCCCGCCTCGACCGCGGTGTCGAAGGCCTCCATGCCGCCGGTGGCCCGTTGGTAGTCGACGGCCTCCCGGGCGGCGTGCAGGGCGTGGTAGAGCCGTACGGCGAGGGGGCGGCCCGCCTCCACGGGGACGAACGCCGTGAGGTCGCGGCCGCCGGGTGCGGGGCCGATGAGGATGGAGCCGAGCGTCGCCAGGGCGCGGCGGCGGTGGCGGGCACCGTGGTAGCCGGCCCGGCCGCGGACGGCGAGTGCGCCGGCCAGCAGGATCTGGCGGGCGGCGCCGTGCAGCTGCTCCGCCCCGGTCCAGCCGGCCGCTCCCGCGGTTCCGGCTGCTCCGGTCAGGGGATCGGGCACTTCGCGCCACCAGCGGATCTCGTCACTGGGGACGGCGAGGGAGACCAGGACCTCGCGGGCGGAGGGCGCGGCGCTGCGGGCGAGGGCGGTCAGGACCTCCGCCAGCAGGTCCTCGCTGTCGGGGAACGCGGTGGTGTCGGGCACGAGCAGGCTGGTGGAGCGGCCGGGCGGCCCGGGCGGGGTCCAGCGGCTGTACCGGCCGGGCGCGCCGCCGCGCCGCTGCCAGCCGTGGCGGGCGAGCAGGACGGCGAGGACCGCGGGGTCGACCCGTGCGGGGTCGGGGAGGCCGCCGGGCGGTGAGGCGGTGGGCCAGGGACCCGGCTGTTCGGCGGGGTGGGGTCGGACGGCTGACGGGAACACTTCGTGGACGGGCTCGTCCATCGGCCGGTGCATCAGGGTCTCCCTCCCGCCCCGACACGGGTCATGATCTCGCAGAGCGCCCGGTCGTCGAAGATGCGCGAGGTCGGGATCCGCACGGTCGTCCGGTGCCGGCCGGTCACGGCGTGACCGGCCAGGTTGGTCCAGTAGCAGCAGTGCCGCAGGTCGAGGCGGTCGTGTCCGGCGCGCAGCCAGTCGTCCTGGCTGCGGGGCACGAGCATCACGACGAGGATCTTGTGCACGGACACGGGGGTCCGGGCGAGCTTGACGAGGTGGGCGTTGTCGAGCGTGAAGGCGAAGGTCGGGCCGGGTGGCCGGGGCGGTATCTGGTAGGTGCACTTGAGCTGGACCTTGATGGTCACCTCGTCGTCGACGAGGTGACCGGGGGCTCCGTGGCTGACGTGCCAGTCGATGCCGTTGTCGGGGAAGGGCTGCGACAGGGAGCACCCCGCCGCGGCCGCGACCGCGTGCAGGTAGCCCACCTGAAGGGTCTCCATGCAGGCGGTGGTGGCGAGTGCGCCGCGCAGCGGTGCGGTCCGCTGGGGCAGCAGCCCACTCGGTTCGGGCTGCGCGAGCGCCATGGCTCCGTATGCCTTCCGGGCTGTGCCGATGGGTGTGGGAGACGCGGCGGTTTCCAACTTCCGGCCCCGTCACCTGTGTTGTCACCGCACAGGACCGCCCTCAAACGGCGTATCAGGCAAAGGGTGCGGGTATCACCGAACCGGGCAGAGAAATCACACCATCTGCCGCTCGGGCGCGAGGAGTTCGGGGATGACTCATTGGTACGAGGGGCCGCTGGCCGCTTTCGACACCGAGACGACGGGAGTGGACGTCGAGCAGGACCGGATCGTTTCGGCCGCGCTCGTCGTCCAGGACAGTTCCGGCGGGCGGACGCGCGTCACCCGCTGGCTGGTGAATCCGGGGATTCCGGTGCCCGTGGGGGCGACGGAGATCCACGGCCTGACCGACGACCATCTCCAGCGCAACGGGCGGTGGCCCGCGCCGGTGGTGGAGGAGATCGCCAGGGCGCTGGCCGAGCAGAGCGCGGCGGGCCGGCCGCTGGTCGTGATGAACGCGCCGTTCGATCTGACACTGCTGGACCGTGAGCTGAGGCGGCACCGGGCGTCGTCGCTCGGCGGCTATCTGGAGAACGCCTCGCTGTGCGTGCTGGATCCGCGGGTGCTGGACAAGCATCTGGACCGCTACCGCAAGGGCCGTCGTACGCTCACGGATCTCTGCGAGCTGTACGGGGTGGTGCTGGACGGGGCCCATGATGCGGCGGCGGACGCGGCGGCGTCGCTGGAGCTGGTCCGGGCGGTGGGGCGGCGGTTCGCCACCCGTCTGGAGCGGCTGACCCCGGCGGAGCTGCACACGCTCCAGGCGGTGTGGCACGCGGCCCAGGCACGGGGCCTGCAGGCATGGTTCGCCAGGAGCGGGACGCCGGAGACGGTGGATCCGGCCTGGCCGCTGCGTCCGGAGTTCCGGGCCGCGGCGTGAGCGGTGCGGGTCCCAACTCCCGGCTCCCGGCCCCCGGACATGCAGAGGCCGGTCCGTCGGTGTTGCTGACGGACCGGCCTCTCCCGGGGTGGGCGATACTGGGTTCGAACCAGTGACCTCTTCGGTGTGAACGAAGCGCTCTCCCACTGAGCTAATCGCCCGGGAACGGGTTGAACCATACAGGGCTCGGCGGGTGTGGTTCAAACCGCTTCCGGCCGAGCCGCCGGACCGTGCCGGCGTCCGAGCGGGGCGACCGCTGCCCATATGCTGACAAATGGGCAGTGGTTCCGCTCCATGCTTCCGGGACCCGCGTACTCAGCCGGGGATCTGAGTACCTGTGCGCATGCCCGGTCGCGTGGCCCGCACCACACTCGCGTCCATGGAACATGTGCCGCCACCCGCCGAGGAACTGGTCATCCTCGACCGTGAGCTCGCCCGGCTCGATCTGCGCCGGTCCGAGCTGCTGACCCGCCGTACCTGGCTGCTGAGCGTGCTGCAGACGCCCGGCCCCCGCGCGGCCGCTGCGCACACACCGCAGTTCCCGCCGCCGCCGGAGGCGGCTACCGCGGCCTGGGGTGCGGGCTGGATCGGGACTCCGGCCTCCTCCGGTTCACCGTCCGCGCCGTCCGCTCCCCCGGTCCGTACCCGCAGTGCGCAGAACGTGCTGCTCACCCTCGGCGGTCTGCTGCTGGCGATCGCCGCGATCGCGTTCACCCTGGTGAGCTGGGGTCAGATGGGGATCGGCGGACGCTCGGCGGTCCTGACCGCCGTCACGGTGGCGGCGCTGTCCGCACCCGCGGTGCTGCTGCGACGGGGTCTGTCCTCGACGGCGGAGGCGCTCGGGGCGCTGGCCTCGGTGCTGATGGTGCTGGACGCCGTCGCCCTGTACCTGGTCGCGGTTCCGGACACCGGCGGGCTCGGGTACGCGGCCGTGGCCTCGGCCGTGCTCGCGGTGCTCTGGGCTGCCTACGGTCTGCTGCTGGACCGGCTGCGGCTCCCGCTGCCGCTGGCCGTGGTCAGTGCGCAGCTGCCGCTGGTGCTGTGGGCGTGGGCCGCGGAGGCGGACGCTCTGGTGTTCTCCGTCGCGCTGCTGGCGACGGCGGCGCTGGACTGCGCGATCGCGGTGTGGTTCAAGGGAGTTGCGGTGCGGGTCACGGCCTGTGCCGGCCTCTGCGTCACCGGCGGTGCGGGCCTGCTGGTGGCTCTGGTGAAGTCGCTGTCGGCCGGTGGTCCGGCCGCTGCGGTGGTGCCCGGGGTACTGCTGCTGGCCGGTGCGGCGATCGCTCTCGCGGGGGCCCGCCGGGCGCCCGTGCCGGTCGCGGTGGCCGCGGGCGCGGTGGCCGGACTGGCGGCGGTCGCCGCGGTGGGCGGGGTCGCGGCGGCCGGGGTCCACAGTGGCTGGGCGGTGCAGGTGTATCTGGTGTGCGGCGGCCTGGTCCTGCTGGGCGTACGGGCTCCGCTGGGGCGTCCGGCCGGGCAGGGGCTGGTGTGGGCCGCGGGTGCGGTGGCGGCCCTGTCCGTGCTGTTCTCGGCCGCCCCGGTGGCGGTGGTGCTGGTGGGTCCGGTGGCTCAGCTGGGCCGGCTGTGGGAGGGCGCGCCGGAGGGCGGGATCCGGGGAGCGGTCGGGGCCACGGACCTGCCGTGGCAGGACATGGCGGCGGCTCCGGTGGTGCTGCTGACCGTGGCCGTGGCGCTCGGGGCGGCGTACCGGTCGTGGGAGGGCGTGCTGCGGTGGGCCGGGCCGGCGCTGTCGCCCCGCCCCGGGTGGCGGACGGCCGTCGGTGCGTCTGCCGTGGTGCTCGGCTGGGCGGGGCTCACCGTGCTGCCGCCCGCGCTGGACGCCTCCTTCACGGCGGCTGTCGCGTTGCAGTCGGTGCTGGTCGCGGGGGTTCTGGTCGTTGCCGTCGCTGCGTTGCGCCGCGGAACGACGGGGCCGGCGCTGACCGCGGGGGTGTGTGGCTCGGTCGGCGCGGTGGGGGTCGCGTTGCTGTCGCTGGGCTCGGAGCCGGCCACCTATGCGGTGTTCGGTGCGCTGCTGCTGATGTTCGCGGGTGCTGCGACGGCGCTGGACGCGCCCGACGACCCGTCGCGTGCGCCGGTGCTGGTGACCGTGCAGGCGGTGGTGACGTGCGCGGCGGTGGTGTGCGCCGGAGTTCTCGCCCTCGCGTTCGGTGCGTCGGTGGGGCTCGCGTCGTACGAGGCGGCGCCCGTGATGCTCGTCGTTCCCGCGGTGACGGCCGGTCTGGGTGCGCGGCTGAGGGGGCACGCGGTGGCGCTGCCGCTCGAACTGACCGGCGGCGCGGTCGGCCTGGCCGCGGTCGTGGCGGCTCTGGAGGACCCGCCGTTCCTGGCTCTGGTGCTGGCTCTGTGCGGGGTGCTGGCCGCGGCGACGGCGCTGCGTCCGGAGCGGCGGGAGGTGGCCGGGTATCTGGCGACGGCGCTGTTCGTCCTGGCGTCCTGGGTGCGGCTGTCGGCGTCCGGGGTGTCGTCCCCGGAGGCGTACACGCTGCCGGTGACCGTGCCGGCGCTGGTGATCGGTGTGCTGCGCCGGCGTCGTGATCCTGCGGCGTCGTCGTGGACGGCGTACGGGGCGGGCCTGGCGGTGACGCTGGTGCCGGCGCTCTTCGCCGCCTGGGGCGATCCGCACTGGCTGCGGCCGCTGTTGCTGGGGGTGGCGGCGCTGGTGATCACGCTGCTGGGGGCGCGGCTGCGGCTCCAGGCGCTGCTGGTGCTGGGCGGTGCGGTGCTGGCGCTGGACGCGCTGCACGAGCTGGCGCCGTATGTGGTGCAGGTGGTGGGTGCGATGCCGCGCTGGGTGGCGCCGGCGCTGGCCGGGGTGCTGCTGCTGGCGGTGGGGGCGACGTACGAGAAGAGGTTGCGCGACGCCCGGCGGCTGCGGGACGCCCTGGGCCGGATGCGCTGACACGCGAGCCGGCCCCGGGCGCCCTCACACGCCTCAGGCCGGCATGCGGTCGCCGACCAGTGCGAGGTTCTCGATGGCGGCGAGTCCGTACAGCGCGGTGTCGTTGGTGTAGACCCAGTTGGCCTCGCTGCCCGGGACGGTGGTGACCGGGCCGCTCACCTTCTCGGTCTTCCAGGGCGCGGATTCCTTGTAGCCGTCGCTGTTGTAGAACTTCTGCCAGGCACGGGCGGCGAGCTTCTCGTCGCCCGTCTGCACGGCCGCGTAGGCGTCCATCCTGGAGTGGCCCTGGAAGAGGAGCAGGCTGCCGAAGTGGGAGCCGTAGCGGGCGGCCTGCTCGGTCTTGCTCGCGTTGAAGTAGCGGCAGTAGTCGAGGTACGCCTCCTTGAACTTCGGCATGTCGATCAGACCGATGAGTTCGGCGCACAGCTCGTTGAGGCCGAAGACCCCGGACAGGTGGGAGACGCTGACGACGGGTTCGGTGGCGACGGCGAACCTCCCGGTGTCCAGGTCGTACAGGCCGCTGCCCTGGACGAATCCGTTGGGCTGGGCGGCGATCGTCTCCATGGTGCCGAGCACCCGGGCCTTGGCCTTCTCGGCCTGCGGACCGCCGCGCTCCCATTCGGTGAGCCAGGCGGAGACGAGTCCGCTCCAGTCGGTGCCGAAGCCGACGGACAGGGCGTGCCGGTCCGGGGTGTAGGGCTCGGTACGGATCTTGCGGAGCGGGTCCAGGCCGAGGAAGGTCTCGTCGGAGTCGACGTTGGCGCGCATCAGGTCGCCGACGCGTTCGTCCGCGGTGAGGAAGTAGTAGAAGCGCCGGTAGGTGGTGTTGGCGATGCGCTGTTGCTTGGCGCTGTCCGCGTAGTGCTGGACACCGTGGCGGGTGCCGAGGCCGGCCCAGTCGCCGAGGTGGTAGACGTCGACCTCGCCGGTGTGGCGGGTCATGGCCTCGGCGAAGCGGAAGATGTCGGCGCGTCCGGAACGCAGGTAGGCGTACCAGAGCCAGAGGTCGGGCGAGAGTTCGGAGTTGTCCCAGGCGTAGCCGCCGACGTCGTAGCGCCACTGGTGCCGGGCGGGGTCGTACGAGTGCATGATGTCGCCGTAGTCCCAGAAGCCGTACCAGCGGCGCATCTCGACCTGGTCCTTGTAGTACGTGAACAGGAAGTCCAGGTGGTCCTCGATCTTCGCCTTGGCGGGCGTGGAGCGGTCGACCGGGGAGAAGAGGCCGCCGAACACACCCGCAGCGACGAGCTGGGAAGGCGGGGCGACGAGCTGCGGGAGGGTGCGCACGGTGCGGGTCTGCTGGGCGAGGGCCTCGGCGCTGGGGGTGGACTCGTTGGCCCAGAAGACGAGTTCGCTGGTGCGGGCGATGCCGTACGGGGTGCCGAAGCCGGGCTCGTAGTCCTCGTAGGTGATGTTGAGGCCTTCGAGCTGTTCGGCATAGGTGTCCTGGCCGAGGCCGTCGTGGTAGAAGCGCAGGTCCATCGGCTCGGACTCGGGCGACCAGAGCCAGAGGGTGACTTCGGCGGCGTCGGTGTCGGCGCCGCGGATGTCGAGCTGGGCGGGGAACTTCTCCCAGAAGTCGCGCAGTCCGAAGGAGAGTCCGCCGCTCGCGCCGCCGACGTAACCGAAGCCGGAGGCGCGTCGTCCGCCGCCCGCCGCGATCCAGCCGTGCCCCTTCTTGGTGCGCTTGCGCAGCGAGAAGCCGTCGGCGGAGAGCTGGCTGAGAGTGTAGTCGCCCCAGGTGGGGATGAGCGGGAGGCGGGTGGTGACGCGCTGGTCCCAGGTGGCGGGGTCGGGCAGTTTGGTTCCCTCGAACTGGGCGGCCTGGACAGCGGCTCCGGGGTCCCGGCGCAGTCCGGTGATGCCCTTGACGGCTTCGCGGAGCATGCCGGTCTCGTCGCCGCCGATGCGGATGTGGCGGTCGTACGTCTCGTCACGCATGGGGACGGTGAAGCGGACGCCGAGGCCGCGGATGAAGTCGCCGCTCGCCTTGCCGGGTTCCTGGATGCCGTCGAAGGTGATGGTGTGCATCATGCGGAACGATTCGGCGCCCGCGTAGAAGTAGAGCCGGACGGAGAACGGGAGCCAGGAGCGGTTGCCGTGGCGGTGCTTGCCGTCGATGCGGACGACGGCGCGGACGGGGCCGCTCTGCTCCACCTCGGTCTTGCTGATGGCGCTCTCGAAGCGTTCGTACTTCTCCTGCCCCTGGTCGCCGTCCTCGATCTCGCCCTGACGGATGAGGACGAGGCGGCCGTCCTTCGCGATCTCGGTGGAGCCCCGGGTGAGGGAGGTGACGAGCGAGGAGCCGGTCTTGCCGATCTTCGCGGTGATGACTCCGGTGGAGACGGTGATCGACCCGCCGCTGTTCTTGACCGTGACCTTGTGGGCGGCGGTGGCGGGCTCGCCGGTGGTGAGGGTGAACTTCTTGGCGCCGCCGGCCTCGGGGCCGACCGCGTGCGCGGTCCACTTCAGGGAGCCGTCGGGCCATTTGGCGGTGGCCCAGGTCTGGACGGGGACGTCCTTGCCGTCGGCGGTGGCCAGGGCGAACTTCTGGTCGGCCGGGTAGCGCCCCTTGGCCCAGGGGACGCCGAAGGTGGACCCGGGCGCGGCACCGAGGCCTTCCTCCTCCAGCCAGTTGATCTCGACGGGCCCTTCGTCGGCCTTGCCGGTGGCGGCGGCTGCCTGCTGGGCGGTGTCGTTCAGCACCCATGAGAAGGTGGTGGCCGCACCGGCGACGGCGGCTGCCTTGAGGACGGTACGGCGGGGGATCGGGGACATCACGACTCCAATTCGTGGCGAAAATGGGCATGACTGATCGCACGCTGACGCGTGGTGGGACGTGGTGCGGCAGGTGGGGCCGACCGTCGGGTCAGCGGCGGTCGGCAGCGACCGCCGCTGCGGCGAGGCAGCCGAGGGCGGGCGCGGCCAGGGGCGGGATCTGCCAGGCGGTGAGGGCGAGGGCGACGAACCCCCCGACGAGCAGCAGTGATCCCGCCGGGTCGGTGAGGGTCCGGCGGCCCGCGGCCCGCGCGGTGGCCGTCCAGGGTGTGCCGGGGTGCCAGGCGGCAGCCGTACGCAGTCCCCAGACGGCCACGGCCGGCAGTCCGAGCAGGCTCACGGCGATGAGCGGACGGCCGCCCGGGAGCAGGCCCGACCGGGCGACCTGCCAGTCGAAGGCGAGCAGCGCGAGCGCCCCCCACCACAGCAGGGAGATCCGCCAGCCGGTACGGAACGCCTCCCGTACATCGGCGGCGAACTCCCGCACCCCGCCCGCCTCCCCGGCCAGGTAGCGGCGCAGGTGCCGGCTCCCCGCGGCGAAGGCCGCGGGGAACGTGACGAGCGGCAGGGCGGCGACGGTGATCCACACGCCGGTGAGCAGGCATTCGGAGAAGACGCTGAACCGCTCCCGGACGAAGGAGGTCCTGGGTGCGGCGGGGGATTTCGTCGCCACGGGATGCTCAGCCCTTCAGGCCGGAGGTGGCCATGCCGTCGATGAGGTAGCGCTGGAAGGCCAGGAAGAAGGCGAGGACCGGCAGCAGGGCCACCAGTGACATCGCGATCATGCCGCCGTAGTCGGCGACGGCGTCCTGGTCGATGAACATCCGCAGCCCCATGGAGACGGTGTACTTGTCCGGCTCGTTGAGGTACAGCAGGGGGCCCATGAAGTCGTTCCAGGCCTGGATGAAGGTGAAGATGGCGCTGGTGATGAGCGCGGGCCGGCACAGCGGCATCACGATCGACCAGTAGATCCGCAGGTGCCCGCAGCCGTCCAGCCGCGCGGCCTCGTCGAGTTCCTTGGGCAGCCCGCGCATGAACTGGACCATGAGGAAGACGAAGAACGCGTCGGTGGCGAGGTACTTGCCGATCAGCAGCGGAGTGAAGGTGTTGATCAGCTCCAGCTTCTGGAACATCACGTACTGCGGAATGATCAGTACGTGGTACGGGAGCAGCAGCGTCCCGATCATGATGGCGAACATCGCGTTGCGCCCGGCGAAGCGGACCTTGGTGAAGGCGTAGGCCGTGAGCGAGCAGGAGATGACGACACCGATCACGGAACCGACCGAGATGTAGGCCGAGTTCAGGAAGAACTTCCAGATCGGGATGTCGGCGATGCCGTCGGCGAGCCGCCGGTAGTTGTCGGTGATCGGGTCGGTCGGCAGGAGGTTCAGCGCGCCGACGATGTCCTCGCTCGGCTTGAACGAGGCGCCGATCGTCCACACGACCGGGTAGAGGACCACCGCGAGGATGGCGAGGGCGCCGATGTGCCAGGCGAGGGAGCCGGGGAGCCGGCGTCGTACGGCAGTGGTGTCCATCGGGGTCATCGGCCCCCCTCCTCGTAGTGCACCCAGCGCTTCTGGGACCAGAACAGCACGGCGGTGACCAGGCCCACGGCGACGAGCAGCAGCCATGCCATGGCGGAGGCGAAGCCCATGCGGCTGTTCGCGAAGCCCTGGTCGTACAGGTAACAGGTGTAGACGAGTGTCGCGTCGGCCGGGCCGCAGCTGCCGTTGCTGACGATGTAGGCCGATCCGAAGATCTGGAAGGAGTGGATGGTCTCCAGCAGGACGTTGAAGAACAGCACCGGCGAGATCATCGGCAGGGTGATGCTCCAGAACTTCCGCCAGGCGCCGGCCCCGTCCACGTTCGCCGCTTCGTACAGCTCCCTGGGGACCTGCTTGAGACCGGCCAGGAAGATCACCATCGGGGCGCCGAACTGCCAGACCGTGAGGCCCACCAGCGCATAGATGATCATGTTCGGATCGCCGATCCAGCCGCCCGCGTCGATGCCGAACAGCTGCTGCCCCCGGTCGACGACGGCGTCGTCGGAGAACAGGGCGCGCCAGACGATGGCGGCCGAGACGCTCGCGCCGATCAGCGACGGTGCGTAGAACGCGGCCCGGTAGAAGGACTGGCCCCACCGCTTCTGGGCCAGCAGCATGGCCACGGCGAGCGCGGCAGCCAGCTTGATCGGGGTGCCGATCACCACGTACCAGGAGGTCACCTTGACCGACTGGCGCCAGCGGGGGTCGGCGAACATGTCGGTGAAGTTCTTCAGGCCGACCCACTTCGGGGCGTCGAAGAGGTTGTAGTCCGTGAACGCGAGGTACAGCGAGAAGACCATGGGCCCGGCGATCAGGAACAGGAAGCCCGCGATCCAGGGCGACATGAAGAGATAGCCGGTCAGATTCTCGCGGTGGCCCCGCGGTCGCGGAGCGGGGCGGGTCTTGCGTCCCGGGCCGCTCCGCCCCACGTCGGCGAGGTCCTTGCCGAGGACCGGGCCGCTCGTGGAGGTCTGGATGTGAGTCACCGCGTCATTCCTCTCAGTTCGAGGCGAGGGCGGTCTTCGCCTCGGAGAAGAACTGCTTGACGGAGTCCTCCGGCGAGGCCTTGCCCAGGGACATGTCGCCCGCGATGCGCAGGAACGCCGCCTCGACGACGTCGGCACCGGCCGGGTGCGGGGTGATGGGCTCCAGCACGCCGGCCTTGGCGATCTCGGTCTCGTAGGCCCCGATCGCCTTGCTCGGGGCGTCGGTGGGCTGGAAGGCCTCGAACTGCGCGGTGGTGGCGGGGACTCCGCGGTCGTAGCCCATGATGCGGGCGACCGCGGGGTCGTGGGTCATGAAGCTGATGAAGGTGGCGACCTCGGCGGGGTGCTTGGTGCGGGCCGTGCCGCTCAGCATCAGCGAGCCGAGGTACTGGCCGGTCTTCTTGCCGTCGGTGGTCGGGATGGGCGCGAGGCTGTAGCTGCTCTTGCCCTCCGCGCTGTAGCGGACGGAGAAGTTGTCCCAGGTGAACTCGCCGGCCGAGAGGCCCTTGGCGAGCGCGGAGGCCGGCTTGATCTGCTCGACCTTCTTCTGGTCGGCGTAGATGCCGGACTTGACCCGGGCGAGCGCCTCGGTCCAGTAGGGCAGCAGTTCGTTCTCGCCGAAGCCCATGCCCTCCTCGGTGAAGAACGCCTTGCCGTTCTGCCGCAGCACCAGGTCGTACAGGTACATGACTCCGTGGGGACCGGAGTCGCCCGCTATGCCCTGGCCGGACTTGATCTTCTGCAGGCCCGCGTACCAGTCGTCCCAGGTCCAGCCGAGGCTGTGGTCGACGCCCGCCTTCTCGAAGACCTTCTCGTCGATGACGAGGGACATCGAGTTGCTGCCGACCGGGACACCGAGCAGCTTGCCGTCGATCTCGGCGAACTTCTCGAGCCCCGCGCGGAAGCCCTCCAGCTGGAGGTTGCCCTTCTTCGCCTGCGGGTTGAGGTCGAGCAGGACGTTCTTCGCCTCGTACTTGCGCAGGAACGTCACCGCGTTCTGGATGACGTCCGGCGGGTTGCCGCCGGCGGCCTGGGTGTTGAACTTCTTCCAGAAGTCCGGGTACTGCTGGAAGTCCGTCTTCACCTTGATCTTGGGGTGCTTCTTCTCGAAGAGCTTGACGCACTCCTGGACCTTCTTCGCCCGGTCGTCGGCGCCCCACCAGGCGTGCCGGATGGTGACCGGCCCGTTCGAGCCGCCGCCCGAGCCGCAGCCGGCCGCGGTCAGCCCGAGACCCGCAGCCGAGAAGCCCGCGAGCTTCAGCATCTGCCGCCGGTCCATGCCCTGGTTCCGAGACATAGTTCGCCCCTACGCTTGATTGAATCGTTTTAGAAAGCGCTTGCCGGGTCAAAGTAAGGAGCGGCACCGACGACGTCAATGGCTGGGACGAAAATCGATCGAAGCGCTTGAACGGGGCACCCGCGGACACGTCCGAAAACGCCGACGGCCCGGAAGCTTCTGGAAGCTTCCGGGCCGTCGGTCCGGGGTGGGCGATACTGGGTTCGAACCAGTGACCTCTTCGGTGTGAACGAAGCGCTCTCCCACTGAGCTAATCGCCCGGGCGCACGCCAAACATTACCCCATGTCAGCGGCGCTCCCCGACCATCCCCGGGTCACTCGTCGATCTTCCACGGCATGGCGATTCCGAACTTCCACACATAGATCCCCACCAGCACCGCGATGATCACGAGCCCGACCGCCGTGAGGGCGATGTTGCGCCGCCGCACCTTGGGATCGAGCGCACGCTGGGCGGCCTCGGTGACCTTCCGGCGCGTCCAGCGCAGCACGAGCTGAGCCCAGACGAACTCGGTCGCCCAGATCGCCATGCCGCCGAAGATCACCAGCCAGCCGGGACCCGGCAGCGGCAGCATGACGATGCCCGCCGCCACGACGGCCAGGCCGACCACGAACACACCGACCTGCCAGCTCAGGTGCAACGTCCTGGACGCCTTGATGAACCCGGGCGCCCGGGAGCCGAGCTCCCGGTCCTCCTTGGTCACACCCTCCGTGACGTCCCCCGTCACGCTCTCGCGCTCTTCCCCCGCCGCGGGCGCCGGTTCCGCCGGTGCGGCAGCCCCGTCCCGCTCGTCACTCTCCGCATTCATGGGGGTCAACCTACCCGAACGCTCCTCGTCACCGGAATGGCCGCATGACTCAAAGTTACACACCCCAGTACGAGCTACCTGAAGGATCACAAAACGGTCAGAGGGGTTTACAACGCCACCGTAGGTGGCATGTCGATTTCGCCGACGTGCGAATCCCCGAGCGCACACTGAGCGAAAGGCCCTGGCGCTTATGAACACCACGGTCAGCTGCGAGCTGCACCTGCGCCTCGTTGTGTCGAGCGAGTCCTCACTGCCTGTACCCGCGGGCCTGCGGTATGACACGGCCGATCCGTATGCCGTGCACGCCACCTTCCACACCGGAGCGGAGGAGACGGTCGAGTGGGTTTTCGCCCGTGACCTCCTTGCCGAGGGGCTGCACAGGCCCACCGGCACCGGAGACGTCCGCGTCTGGCCATCCCGAAGTCACGGCCAGGGCGTCGTCTGCATCGCGCTGAGTTCTCCAGAGGGCGAAGCCCTGCTGGAGGCCCCCGCGCGGGCCCTGGAGTCGTTCCTGAAAAGGACCGACGCCGCGGTTCCGCCCGGGACCGAGCATCGTCACTTCGATCTCGATACGGAGCTCTCACACATCCTGGCCGAGAGCTGAGCCAGGCCGAGAGCCGCACGGTGCCGTCCGACTCGGGGAGACGGCACCGCGCGGACAACCTCATACGGCTGACACCGGCGCCGTCCTCACGGAATCCACCGTGAGGACGGCGCCGGTCCGCGTTCCGCCGTCCTCCCGCACTCTCCTCAGCCCTCTCGTGACGCCCGTCAAGGTCCTCAGGCGCCCGCCAGGCGCGCCAACGCCTCCCCCCTCCCCCTTCGGGGTCGCCAGGCCTGTCCCGGGGGTCCCACAGGCCCCTCGCGCCCCGGCGCACCGCGGGTGAGCCAGTAGAGTCAGCCGGCATCGGCGGGTGTCCCGTCCCGCCGGAGCCAGGGAGCGGAAGCGTGCTGATCCCCCACGACACCCGGATCGCCCTCGAAACGGTGGTCGATCTGGTGAACACCGCGCCGGAGAGCGAGCGGTCCGATCCCGGTGTCGGCGAGCCCGTCGACGGGCTCGCCGACACCGAGGCGCTGTACGCGTTCGCCGGACGCCACCGGGTGAGCGGGGTGAACGAACTCGGCGAGAAGGACCTGCAAGCCGTCCACGACGTACGGGCACGGTTCGCCGAGGTCTTCGCCGCGGCCGACGCACACGTCGCCGCCTCTCTCGTCAACGCGCTCGTGGCCGCCGCGGGCACCACGCCCCAGCTCAGCAACCACGACGGCTACGACTGGCACGTGCACTACTTCGCACCGGACGCCTCGCTCGCCGACCACCTGGCGGCCGACTGCGGGATGGCCCTCGCGTTCATCATCGTGGCGGGCGAGACGGAGCGGCTGCGGCGCTGCGAGGCGCCGGACTGCCGGCACGCCTTCGTCGACCTCTCACGCAACCGTTCCCGCCGCTACTGCTCCAGCCGTACGTGCGGTAACCGCTTGCACGTGGCCGCGTACCGGGCGCGCCGCAGGGAAGCGGCCGGCTGACGGCTCACAGCACGAAGAGATCGTGCAACGCGGCCATCAGCAGCAGGCCGCCGATCACCGTGAGGAAGATCATCAGAGGGGGCTGGGAAAGCGCGAAGAGGCAGCCACGCGGCTCTTCGGCTGGGGGTGCGGGGGCATCGCCCCGGGAGGTGTCCACCATCTCGGGACGATCATGACGCAGACCGGCACCGGTTGACGGTCAACGCATCTTTTCGTGACGGGAGTTCACCCCTGACGCGGCGAGCCGAATCGCTCCGGCGTCCGATCGCCCGTCAGGCTTTCGGAGTTCCGCCCCGCCGCCGGCTCGCGGAGCTCCGCCGCCCCCTCGGACGGCCGGAGATCCGCTCCCCCGCGTCCCCAGGCTTGAGCCCGGTCAGCCCAGGTCGCGCAGCATCCGCAGCTGTGCGGCGCGGTGGACCGAGGTGCCGCCCTCGTGGCCGTTCCAGGGGTACACCTCGATCTCCTTGGGGCCGGCCCAGTTGTTGTAGGCGGCGAAGACCGTGGACGGCGGACAGATGGGGTCCATCAGGGCCACCGAGTACAGCGCCGGCATCTCCGCGCGGGCCGCGAAGCTGATTCCGTCGAAGTAGGAGAGGGTCCGGAACACCTGCTCGGCGTGGCCGTGCTGGGTGGCCAGGAAGCGCACGATCTCCTGGTACGGATCCTTGTCGGTGATCTCGACGGCCCGCCGGTAGTGCGTCAGGAACGGTACGTCGACGAGCGCCGCCTTGACGTGGGGGCTGAGCCCCGCGACGGCCTGGGCGATGCCGCCGCCCTGACTGCCGCCGTGCACGACGATCCTGTCCGGGTCGACGGACGGGTGGGCGCGGGCCACCTCGACGGCACGCACCGCGTCGGTGAACACCCGCCGGTAGTAGTAGTCGTCGGGGTCGAGGATGCCGCGGGTCATGAAGCCCGGCGACTGCGGTCCGGCGCCGCCGTGCGGGTCGGCGGTGGAGCCCGCCGAGTGAGTGTTGACGGCGCCCTGGCCGCGGGTGTCCACGACCAGGGTGGCCCAGCCCGCCGCGGGCCAGACCAGGTGGTCGAGAGGCAGTCCGCGCCCGCTGCCGTAGCCGAGGTAGTGCACGACGGCGGGCAGCGGACCCTCGGCCCCGGCGGGCACGTTCAGCCAGGCGCGTATGCGGTGACCGCCCCAGCCGGCGAACGACACGTCGTGCACGTCGACGTTGCTCAACGCGGCGTCGTAAGTGCTGAATTCGGCATCCAGCGGGTACTCGGCGGCCTCGTCCAGGGTGCGGCGCCAGAAGGCGTCGAAGTCCTCGGGCTCAGTGGACTCCGGCCGGTAGGTGCGGAGTTGGTCCAGGGGGAGGTCGAACAGGGACACGGCGTCTCCATTTCAGGCATGCGGAAGGGAACGGCGGAGGGTGACAGGACGGGAGAGTGCGAGTGGGGAGAGGCGGGCGGCGGGGCTCAGCGCGGGGTGGAGCTGGATGCGCGCACGACGAGTTCCGGCTGGAGCACGACGCTGCGGTGCTCGTGGGTGCCACCCTCGTCGTCCGCCTCCTCCAGCAGGAGCTCGGCGGCCATCCGGCCCATCACGACCGCCGGCTGGCGGACCGAGGTGAGCGGCACGGCAGCGGCGGCGGCGAACTCGATGTCGTCGTACCCGACGATGGCGATGTCCTGCGGGACCCGCACCCCTGCCGCGTACAGGGCCTGGAGCACGCCCAGGGCGAGCAGGTCGTTGGCGCAGAACACGGCGGTGGGGCGGGGGACGAGCCCGAGCAGCCGGGCTCCGGCGTCCCGGCCCGCCGCGACGTCGAGGCGGTCGGAGGGGATCTCGACGAGCGCCCCGGGCGGCAGCCCGGCCTCGGCGAGCGCGGACAGCGCGCCCTCGCGACGGTCCCTGATCTGGTGCAGGTCGCCGGGTCCGCTGACGTACGCCACCGAGTGGTGCCCGGCCGAGACCAGATGGCCGACGGCCAGGGCGCCGCCGCGCACGTCGTCGACGGAGACCGCGCAGCTGCCCGTGCCGGAGGCGACCCGGTCCACCAGGACGTAGGGAATCCGGTGACGGCTGAAGGAGTCGAGGTTGCGGCCGGTGGCGTCGGCCGGGGTGACCAGTACGCCGCAGACGCGCTGTTCCGCGAACATACCGAGGTATTCGGCCTCCTCGGCGGGACTCTGGCCGCTGTTGCAGACCATGACGCCGAGACCTGCCTGACGGGCGGCGCGTTCGGCGCCACGGGCCACGTCCACGAAGAAGGGGTTGCCCATGTCCAGGACGAGGAGCGCCATGATCCGGCTGCGGCCGGCCCTGAGCTGGCGGGCCGACTCGCTGCGGACGTATCCGAGCTCCTCGATCGCGGCCAGCACCCGGGCCCGGGTCTCGGGCAGCACGGCCTCGGGGCGGTTGATCACATTGGAGACCGTCCCCACGGAGACCCCGGCCTGCCGGGCCACATCCTTGATGCCTGCCACACGCGCCACTAGTCCTGCCCCACTGCCCTTGGCCGCGCTCGTCCAGCGGCGTCACCCCATCGTACGGACGGTGGTGAATGAATTGTTTCAATCCGGGTGGGACGCTAACCCGCTCGCCGAACGCCGTCAAGGATCATGGCTGAATCGATTCATGGGAGCGCTGTCCCTGCGGTGTCGCAGGCGGACCCGGCAGCGGGCACCGAAGCCGGCGGGGCGGCGGGGCGGCGGGGCGGCGGGGCGGGGGGGCGGGGCGGAACGGCTCCGGTCAGATGCCGTGCTTCTTCAGGATGGCCTCGATGTCGCTGAAGTCGTCGCCGGGCCCTGCGTCGGCGGACTGCTTCTTCGGCTTCTGCCGCGGCTCGGCGGCGGGTACACCTGCCCCCAACGAGGGCGCCGAGGCCGCGGGTGCCACCGCGTCGGCGCGGGCGGCGCGGGCCGCCGCCTTGCGCTCCTTGCGGGTGCCCCCGCCGCGGCGTTCGATCGCGCGGGTGGTCATGAACAGCAGCCAGGCCACTCCCAGCACCCCGAAGCCCAGCCAGACACTCGGCTTGAAGGCGATGTCCGACACCCACTCGACGACGCCGGTCAGCACCAGGCCGATCGGGACCAGCGAGTACGCGGCGATCCGGGTCGCCGCGAGGAACCGCTTCCGGTACGCGGTGACGGCGGCGATGCCCAGGCCCGCCGCGGACACCGCGGAGCAAATGGTCTCGGCAAGCATCGGTGCCTCCAGGCGCAGGGGAAACGTCCCTTCCATCCTGCACCGACGACCGGACGGGCGGCCATGCCACGAGCCCACATCAGGGACATTTCAGGGCCGGGATCCTCCCCAGGTGCCGCACAGCCCACGACCGGACCGCGTGGCGTCAGCTTCCCGAGGTACGCCAGACCCACGACCGGACCGCGTGGCGTCAGCTTCCCGAGGTACGCCAGACCCACGACCGGACCGCGTGGCGTCAGCTTCCCGAGGTACGCCAGACCCACGACCGGACCGTGTGCCGTCAAGCTTCCCGAGGTGCGCCAGACCCACGACCGGACCGCGTGCCGTCCGCTCCCGCCCGATGCCCGTCGTGGTGCCTGCGCACACCCTGGGAGACTGGTCCCATGAGCGATTCCACCCCCGCAGCGCCGGTCGTCCTCGACGTCTGGTGCGAGCTCCAGTGCCCCGACTGCCGCCACGCCCTCACCGATGTGCGCGCCCTGCGCGCCCGCTACGGCGACCGGGTCGAGATCCGGTTCCGGCACTTCCCGCTGGAGAAGCACAAGCACGCCTTCGCCGCCGCGCAGGCAGCCGAGGAGGCCGCGGCGCAGGGCAAGGACTGGCCGTACATCGAGGCGGTGCTCGACCGCACCGCCGAGCTCGACCGCGCCGGCGAGCCTCTGCTGATCGAGGTGGCGCGGGAACTCGGTCTGGACGCAGAGGAGTTCGACACCGCCCTGATCGACGGCCGGCACATGCTGATCGTCGACGCCGATCAGGCCGAGGGCAAGGCGATCGGGGTCACCGGCACGCCCACCTACATGATCGGCGGCGAGCGGCTGGACGGCGGCAAGAGCCAGGAAGGGCTCCGCGAACGGATCGAGGCGATCGCCGACCGGCTGCTCGCCGAACAGGGCTGAGGCCGGGAACCGAGCCGAAGCCGGAAGCCGAGCCGAGGCCGGAAGCCGAGCTGCTATTGAAGCCGGGCCCCGGCCGGCGGGGGCCGAAGCCGCCGACGAGCCCCCGGAGCAGCTCGCCCGCACGGGCGGGCTGCTCCCACAGCTCGGTGGCAGCCGTACGCCGGGTCAGAGCGGCTTGGCCAGGTTGTACCGCGTCGGCTCGTAGCCCAGTGACTCGTACAGCCGGAGTGCGGGCGTGTTGGCCGTGACAACGTGCAGGCCCAGCCGCGTCTCCCCCGCCGCGAGCGCGAGGCGTTCGGCCTGGAGCATCAGCGCACGGCCGTATCCGCGCCCCCGGAAGCGCTCGTCCACCTCGACGTCGAACACGTAGCCGACCACCGCACCGGGCTGCATCTCGAACCGTGCCACCCAGAGGAACCCGGCCTTCTCCCTCTCGTGGATGAAGTGGTGCAGTTGCGCGCCCTCGGTGGCGAGGCCCTGCGGCAGGTGTCGGGCGTGCGAGACACGGGCCGCCCGCAGCGCCGACTCCGGCGGGGTGCCGCGGCTCACCAGGCTCTCCGCGTACCCGGCGATCGCACCGTCCTCCCAGGCCGCGTACTCCTCGGGCGTCATCGGCCGTGCGGTCAGCCCGGCAGGCAGCTCCGGAGGGTCGGCGGGCAGCTGCTTGATCATGTTCCGGCTGCGTTCGGTGTAGCCGAGTGCGGCGGTCAGCCGCTGCCCCGCAAGGTTGTCGGCGCCGACACTGGCCCGTACCTGCGTGCAGCCCCAGCCCCGCAGCACCTCCTCGGCCGCCAGTGCCGCGATGGTGCCGCGGCCGCGTCGCCGCACCGGTTCGTCGATCCGCAAGGACCGCAGGGCTCCTGTCGCGCCGTCCGAACCCGGCTCGGTGCCGATCTCGACCGCCCCGACGGGGCGCCCGTTGTCGCACACGTCGTACGCGCGGCTCTGTGCGCCGTCGGCGCCTGGCTGGATCGGCCCGGACGGCCGGAGTGTCGTGGTCATCAGAGGATTTCTATCCCCTGCCCGGGTGCGCGTCATCCGCTTTTGCGGCGACGGACCCGCCGGGCGCTCACGTGTCACGGGTCCAGGTCGTCGCCGGCCCGCTCGTCGAAGACCCGCATGGCCTTGGCTGTCACCGGCCCCGGGCCGCCGGGCAGCTCCCGGCCGTCGACGCGGTGGACGGCCTGGATGTCGCGGAGGGTGGAGGTCAGGAAGATCTCATCGGCCCGGTCCAGGACGTCGAACGGCAGGTCCGTCTCCTGCGCCCCGGTCCATTCCACCGCCAGTGCGCGGGTGATCCCGGCGAGACAGCCGGAGGCGACCGGCGGCGTGTGCAGCTGTCCGTCGAGGACGACGAAGACGTTGGAGCCGGTGCCTTCGCACAGGCGGCCGACGGTGTTGGCGAACAGCGCCTCGGAGGCGCCTTTCTCGTGGGCGCGGGCGAGGGCGACGACGTTCTCGGCGTACGAGGTGGTCTTGAGCCCGGTGAGCGCGCCGCGTTCGTTGCGCGTCCACGGAACGGTGATGACCGCCGTGGTGTCCGGGCGGCGCTTCACCTCTCCGAGGGCGACCACGAGGCCGGGGCCCGCGGTGCCGCGGTCGGAGCCGAGCGGAGAGATCCCGCCGGTGTAGGTGATGCGCAGCCTGCCGAGCGCGGCCGGATTCGCCTCGATGACGGCGGCGCAGGCGCGGCGCACCTCGTCCAGGTCGGGCGCGGGCAGTCCGAGGCCCTGGGCGGAGCGGGTCAGCCGGTCGAGGTGGCGGGTGAGTGCGAAGGGCCTGCCGTCGGTGGTCCTCACCGTCTCGAAGATGCCGTCGCCGACGGTGAGCCCGTGGTCGAGCACGGACACCCGGGCGTCATCGGCGGCCCGCAGTCCCCCGTTGACCCAGATCTTCATGGTGCGGTCCTTCCGGTTGCTTCGTATGCGCCCGACGCTATCGCGAGCAGCCTGGACGCCTTCAGTTCGGTCTCGGCCCACTCACGTTCCGGATCGGATCCCCAGGTGATGCCGGCTCCGGTGCCGAACCGCAGCACCGGAGCGCCGCCCGTGCGGTCGGTCCAGAAGGTGCGGATCCCCACGGCGAGGGAGGCGGTGGCCCGGTCGGCGTCCACCCAGCCGATGCCTCCGCAGTACGGGCCGCGCGGGGCGGTCTCCAGTTCCTCGATGATCCTCAGCGCGCTGGACTTGGGTGCCCCGGTCACGGACCCGGGCGGGAAGGCCGCGGCGAGCAGTTCCGGCCAGCCGGTGCCGTCGGCGAGCCGGCCCCGCACGGTGGAGACGAGGTGGACGAGACCGGGGTGCTTCTCGACGGCACAGAGGTCGGGGACGGTGACCGATCCGGTGGCGCATACGCGGCCCAGGTCGTTGCGGACCAGGTCGACGATCATCACGTTCTCGGCGTGGTCCTTCTCCAGGAGATCGGCCTCCGTGCGCCCGGTGCCCTTGATCGGTCCGGACTCGACCGTGCGGCCGTCCCTGCGCAGGAACAGCTCCGGCGAGGCGGTGGCGATCTCCACCCCGTGACCGGGAAGCCGAATCGTTCCTGCGTACGGGGCCGGGTTGCCGCGCGCAAGCAGCGCGGTGAGGGCGTCCACGTCCGCCCCGGCCGGATCGGGCAGCGGCGCGGTCATCACACGGCAGAGATTGGCCTGGTAGACCTCGCCGGTCGCGATGTACGCGCGAATGCGCCGTACGCCCTCCGTGTACGCGGCGCGGTCGAGGGACGAGGTCCAGTCACCGGCGGCCGGACCGCGCCATGCGCCGCGCACGGGCGCGGGCACGGCCGCGGTACGCACGGTGGCGAAGCGGGCACAGACGAGCCGGCCCTCGAAATCCGCTGAAACCGCCCAGAATCCGGACGAGTCGAGGGCTGCGGGATCACTGGTCACATCCTGCAGATCGGAGGCGACGAGGCCGCCGAAGCGGGCCATTGGAGCAAGGTCGTGCACGTCGGTGAGTCTAGGACGGCGCGCGGTGACCCGCGCCGGGGCGAGCGCACCTCAGCACGCTGCACAAACGCGTTTTTGTACTGGCCCCGGAATCCGCTAGAGTTCAACACGTCGCCGGGACGCGCAAGCGAACCGGAACCGACAAGCGGACGTAGCTCAGTTGGTAGAGCGCAACCTTGCCAAGGTTGAGGTCGCCAGTTCGAACCTGGTCGTCCGCTCGCAGAAGGTGGGGGATTTTTCCCGAACCCCCACCCCTGGTGGAGTGGCCGAGAGGCGAGGCAACGGCCTGCAAAGCCGTCTACACGGGTTCAAATCCCGTCTCCACCTCCAAGGACGATTAGCTCAGCGGGAGAGCACTTCCCTGACACGGAAGGGGTCACTGGTTCAATCCCAGTATCGTCCACTGATCCGCAAGGATCCCCGCGCGATTAGCTCAGCGGGAGAGCGCTTCCCTGACACGGAAGAGGTCACTGGTTCAATCCCAGTATCGCGCACGCAGTACACGCAGGTTCACCCTGCGCGATTAGCTCAGCGGGAGAGCGCTTCCCTGACACGGAAGAGGTCACTGGTTCAATCCCAGTATCGCGCACCGTCCGAAGCCCCGGTCGTCTCGACGACCGGGGCTTCGTCGTTGTCCCGCAAGCCGTCTCCGTGGCCCGGACGTGTTCCGTCCGGGCCACGGAGACGGGAGTGCCGGGTCAGGACGAGAACAGCATCCGGCCGAAGCTCTTCTGCCGGTAGTGACCCTGGTGGTGTCCACCGTGGTGCTGCGGGGCGCCCCAGGCGGGCGCCGGGGCCGCGGGGTAG
This sequence comes from Streptomyces sp. NBC_00236, assembly GCF_036195045.1. Taxonomy (NCBI): domain Bacteria; kingdom Bacillati; phylum Actinomycetota; class Actinomycetes; order Kitasatosporales; family Streptomycetaceae; genus Streptomyces; species Streptomyces sp. NBC_00236. The sequence continues at coordinate 1,224,818 of NZ_CP108100.1, forward strand.
GCCTGCGGGGCGGGCGGCGCCGGCGGGGCCTGCTGCGTCCACTGCGCCTCCACGCGGGTCAGGGACTCCAGCTCGCCGTAGTCCAGGAATATCCCCCGGCAGCCGCTGCACTGCTCGATCTGAATGCCGTTGCGGTTGTACGTCTGCATCTGTGCGTGGCACTTGGGACACTGCATCTGCGGGCTCACTCCTCGCCGTCGGTTAGCCGTCGCCGGAATGCATGCCCGACGGCGGTCGGTTCACCCTACGACGAGTGTTCGGCGCTCAACTCGGGCGGGAGAGCGGCAATTCGGACACAGGCGTCGATCATCACCTGTTCCACCTCGTCCGGAGCCCTGTGCTCCGCAGCCGACTTGGCGAGAGCCAGCGCGGCCGTCTGTACGGTCAGCGCGCGGGCCGCGACGTCCAGCTCGGGCCACGGGTCACCGTCGGCGCGTACCGCGGGGCCGCCTGCGGCCCGGTAGGCGGCCAGGAAGCGGAACCAGACCTCGGGGGGCAGCAGGCCGGCCGCGTACCAGGCGGCGGGCCGCGCGAGGTCCCACGTGGGATCGCCCCACCCGGCGTCGTCGACGTCGATGAGCAGCCACGGGCCGTGCGGCGCGGGGTGCCGGACCAGCTGGCCCAGGTGCAGGTCTCCGTGGCAGAGAAGGTGCGCGGGAGCGGGGGCCTCGTCCCTCGCCCAGGGCGGCAGCCCGCGCCAGGCCGCCAGCACGGGGGCCGTGGCCTGCTCGCCGGGCCGGGCCGCACGCATCCGGGCCACGGCGAGCGCGGCCTTCGCCGGACCGCGCATGGCGGGCACCGCGGTCACGCCCGTCCCGGGTGCGCGGACGACGGGTGCGCCCGTGCCGGGTGCGCGGAAAGCGGGCGCCCTGGGTGGCCCGGACCGCTCTCCCGGCATGGAGCGGCCCGTCCCGGCCCCCGCACGGTGGAGGCGGGCCAGCAGGACGGCTGTCGCCTCCCAGGGCGCCTGGTCCGGGTCCCCGGGGTCCACGGGCTCCCCGTACGGCCACAGGGTGACCGGGCGGCCGTGCAGCTCCGTGAGGTACGGCGAGGCGTCGCCGTGCCCTGCCCGGACCTCGGCGGGCCGTACGGGAAGGGGCGCGAGCAGGACACCCGCGAGCCCGGCGCCGACGGCCAGGCCCAGGCGGGCGGAGAGCCCGGCGGTGTCCGTTCCGGCGGCGTGGGCCTTGGCGACGACGGGGCCGCAGCGGACGACGGTGCCGTCCGCGCGGTCCGCGAGGACGACCGGCGCCGGGCAGGCGCAGCGGGGCCCGGGACGGACGTGGGCCGCTTCGTGGGCGAGGTCGCCCAGCGCACGTACGACAGCGGTGGTCACGGACTCCCCCGGGTGGCGCGGGCTCGGCGGGCCCGGCCGGCGCCGCACCCGCCGGAGAGCGTACGCGGGTCGTGCCGGCCGGCCGGTGCGAGGGGGCGCGCACGGCCCCGGACAGCGCGATGTCCGGTCAGCTCCCCAGCTGACCGGACAAACGCTGCCGTCCGCCGCACCCCCGTCCCCACGGGGTTGTTGGCCGGATGTCCCGGTCCGGACCGCTCTTCCGGACCCGGGGCGCCGCTCAGCGCCCCAGCATCACGCCCACGGACGACGCCTGTGTGACCACCGCTTCCCAGCCGCCGAAGACGACTACGAGCAGGGCCGCCAGAGGAAGAACCATGGCCGTCGCCACCAAGGGGTGGCGTGTGCCGGACGACGGGCGGCTGCCGAACGAGGCATAGGCCTTGCGTCCCTGCGTACGGACCATCGTCCGCGCTGCCGTGTCCGCCATGGTTCCTCTCCTGACCTGATGTGGGGCGGTGGGTGCTTGACCTCGGGGGACGAGTGCGGCACCCACCGCTTGAGTTCAACATTAGGGATCCGGGAAGCGGGCGGCGTCATGCCCGCGTACCGAATGCCGGGCCTCCCGGAGGATGAGCCGTGGGTGGTCGGCGTACTCCCCTGGGTGGAGACGGGCCTACCGGACGTTGGGGTCATCCCCGAGGGGACGCTCGGAGACGTCCTCCCTGGGAACCGGCTGTTCGACCAGGGCGAGGACCCTGGTCGCCATGAAGCGGGCGGTGCGCACCACGGAGCCGTTCCTCGTGACTTCACTCACTTCGACCACCCCTCGGCGGACCGCAGTCTCCACCCTGCGCCCTGCTCTGGAGGCCACCATTTCGTAGGTTCGGGTCGTGTCTCCGGCGTCCACGACTATCTCGACTCGATCGCCCTTCATTGATCCAATCCCCCTTCTGCGACGGACCATTGAGATCTCGCACGGGCCGGGGAGCCTGGATCCGCGGCCCCCTGACCACTCCTCAAGTTTCCCACCCGGCACTGACAATCGATTCCCGGGCGAGGGCGCGGCCTCTGAGCGCCCCGGGCGGCGGGTACGTAAGCTGTGCCTCGTCAGGCGGACCAGGCAGCGGGGATGGGCAGACATGGCGATGATGCGGCTCCGGCGCGAGGACCCGCGTGTCGTCGGCTCGTTCAGGCTGCACCGGCGGCTCGGGGCGGGCGGCATGGGCGTCGTCTACCTGGGCTCGGACCGGCGGGGCCAGCGGGTGGCGCTGAAGGTGATCCGCCCCGACCTGGCGGAGGATCAGGAGTTCCGCTCGCGGTTCGCGCGCGAGGTGTCCGCCGCCCGGCGGATCCGCGGCGGCTGTACGGCACGGCTGGTCGCCGCCGACCTGGAGGCGGACCGTCCGTGGTTCGCCACGCAGTACGTTCCCGGACCCTCGCTGCACGACAAGGTGGCCGAGGAGGGTCCGTTGTCGGCTGCCGAGGTGGCGTCGATCGGGGCCGCGCTCTCCGAGGGTCTGGTGGCGGTGCACGAGGCAGGTGTCGTCCACCGGGACCTGAAGCCCTCCAACATCCTGCTGTCCCCCAAGGGCCCGCGGATCATCGACTTCGGAATCGCCTGGGCGACCGGCGCCTCCACGCTCACGCACGTGGGTACGGCGGTCGGATCACCCGGCTTCCTCGCGCCCGAGCAGGTGCGGGGCGCGGCGGTGACCCCCGCGACGGACGTCTTCTCCCTCGGGGCCACGCTGGCGTACGCGGCCATGGCCGATTCGCCGTTCGGCCACGGAAGTTCCGAGGTGATGCTCTACCGCGTGGTGCACGAGGAGCCTCAGCTGCACGACGTGCACGACGCGCTCGCACCGCTGGTGAGCGCCTGCCTGGCGAAGGACCCGGAGGAGCGGCCCAGCACGCTGCAACTCTCCATGCGGCTCAAGGAGATCGCGGCGCGGGAGGCACAGGGGCTGCACGAGAGCCGCCCGCCCGCCCAGCGTTCGGCGCAGGAGGCGGACCGGCCGACCGGGCGTCTGGACGGTCCGTACACCGAGCAGCAGACGCGTCGCGCCCCCGGCCCCGCTCCGGCGTCGCGGCCGCAGAACCGGCAGGCGGCGTCACCGCGGCCGGCGTCACCCCGCACCGGGGGTTCGCGCCCCGCGCAGCAGCAGCCGCGCAACACGACGCGTTCGGGCAAGAGGCCGCAGGGCGCGGCAGGGACGAACGGCCGGCCGGGTACCCGGCCCGGCACGCGCTCGACCTCGACCGGCCGGCGTCCCGCCAATCCGCGGCTGCTGCGCCAGCGGCTGGTGGTCTTCGTCGTGGTGACACTGCTGGTGGCGCTGGGCATCGCGGCGGCTCAGGGCTGCCAGGGTCCGGCCCGCGGGCTCGGAGCGGGTCAGAGCCAGGGGCAGAGCGAGCAGTAGGCCGGTCAGGGCCTTTCGTTCGGATCGGGCCGGCCCCCGTGCCCGGCATGATCCGAGCGAGAGGGCCGAGGCCCCCTTCTAACTCTCCGGGCGACCGGTCGCCACCGCGTAGAAGGCGACCGCTGCGGCGGCGCCGACATTCAGCGAGTCGACCCCGTGGGCCATCGGGATGCGCACCCATTCGTCTGCGGCGACGAGGGCCTGCGTGGACAGTCCGTCGCCCTCGGCCCCGAGCATCAGGGCCACCTGGTCCATCCGGTGCGGCGCGGCCTCCTCGATGCTGCTCGCCTTCTCGTCGGGCGTCAGCGCGAGCAGCTTGAAGCCCGCTTCGCGTACGGTCTCCAGCGCCTTGGGCCAGGTGTCGAGGCGGGCGTAGGGCACGGAGAAGACGGCGCCCATCGAGACCTTGACGGAGCGCCGGTAGAGCGGATCCGCGCAGTCCGGGGAGAGCAGGACCGCGTCCATGCCGAGCGCGGCGGCGCTGCGGAAGATCGCGCCGATGTTGGTGTGGTCGTTGACGGCTTCCATGACGACAACGCGACGGGTGGTGCGGAGCAGTTCGTCGGCCGTCGGCAGGGGCTTGCGCTGCATGGAGGCGAGCGCGCCGCGGTGCACGTGGTAACCGGTGACGCGTTCGGCGAGCTCGGGACTGACCGCGTACACGGGCGCCGGGACCTCGTCGATGACGTCGCGCATCAGGTCGACCCACTTCGCCGAGAGCAGCATGGAGCGCATCTCGTACCCGGCGTGCCTGGCGCGTCTGATCACCTTCTCCCCCTCGGCGATGAAGAGGCCCTCCTCGGGCTCTCGCCTGCGCCGGAGCTCGACGTCGGTCAGACCGATGTAGTCGCTCAGGCGGGGGTCGTCGGGGTCGTCGACGGTGATGAGATCAGCCACGGTTTGATACTGCCTTGTCCGGTGTGTGGTGCCAACGGTCTGGAGGAAGATCCGTTACCGCTGGTTACTCTGCGGTTCGCGCGGCTGCTTCCGGGCCGACCGCGACGACGTCGCCGATGACGATGACGGCGGGCGGCCGGACGTCCTCGGCCACGGCCCGTGCACCGACCGTGGCGAGCGTCGCGTCGACGCGGCGCTGGGCGGCCGTGGTCCCTTCCTGGACCAGTGCGACCGGCGTCTCGGGGGACTTGCCGTGGGCGATGAGCGTACGGGCGATGGCGCCGATCTTGTCGACGGCCATCAGGAGCACGAGGGTGCCGCGCAACCGGGCCAGGGCCTCCCAGTCGACCAGCGAGCGCTCGTCGTCGGGGGCGACATGGCCGCTGACCACGGTGAACTCGTGGGCGACACCGCGGTGGGTGACGGGGATGCCGGCCGCGCCGGGGACCGAGATCGAGCTGGAGATGCCGGGCACGACGGTGCAGGGAATGCCTTCGGCCGCGAGCGCCTGTGCCTCTTCCATGCCCCGCCCGAAGACGAACGGGTCGCCGCCCTTGAGCCGGACCACGGCCTTGCCCGCCTTGGCGTGCTCGATCAGCGCGTTGTTGATCGCCTCCTGCGCCATGTAGCGGCCGTACGGGATCTTGGCCGCGTCGATCACCTCGACGTGCGGCGGCAGTTCGTCCAGCAGGTCGCGCGGGCCGAGCCGGTCCGCGATGACGACGTCCGCCTCGGCGAGGAGGCGGCGGCCCCGGACGGTGATCAGGTCGGGGTCGCCGGGGCCGCCGCCGACCAGGGCGACGCCGGGGGCGCGGGTGCGGTGGTGGGGGGCGGCGAGGGTGCCGTCGCGCAGGCCCTCGACGATGGCGTCGCGGACGGCGGCGGAGTGGCGCGGGTCGCGGCCGTGCGCGTCGGTGGTGAGGACGGCGACCGTCACACCCTCGCTGCGGCCGGTGGCGGGGGTCCAGGCGGTGGCGGCGTCCGCGTTGTCGCTGCGGACGCACCAGGTCCGGGTGCGCTCGGCCTCGGCGGAGGCGGCGTCGTTGGCCGCCGTGTCGTCGGACGCGATGAGGGCGTACCAGGTGTCGGCGAGGTCGCCGTCGGCGTACGGGCGGCGCTCCCAGCGGATCTCGCCGGCGTCCGCCATCGCCTCGACGGACGGGGTGGCGGACGGGGACACGAGAACGATGTCGGCGCCGGCCGCGATGAGGGCGGGCAGACGGCGCTGCGCGACCTGGCCGCCGCCGACGACGACTACGCGGCGCCCGCTCAGGCGCAGTCCGACGGGGTAGGCGGGGTGATCGGCGTGCTCGGCCATGGCGGTGCGGGCTCCTCGTGCGATGCGGGGGCTGCGGGCCGCTGCGGCGGTGGAGCGGCTGTGACGTGCGGTGTTGTGGGACGGGGTTCACGATACGGGGTGGGGCGCGGGGGTGGGCGGGGCTCCGCCCCGGACCCAGAATCAAGCCCCTCCGGCGATTGAGGAGCGGGGGTACGGGGGCAGCGCCCCCGAAACCCCCGCGGCCGTGGACTACTTCTCCGTGACGCCCGCCGAGTCGAACGTGGCCACCTCGTGCATCGCGCGGGCGGCGCTCTGCACGATCGGCAGCGCCAGCAGCGCGCCCGTGCCCTCGCCGAGGCGGAGGTCCAGGTCGACCAGCGGGCGCAGGCCCAGCTTGTTGAGCGCGGCGACGTGGCCGGGCTCGGCGCTGCGGTGGCCGGCGATGCAGGCGGCCAGGGCCTCCGGCGCGATGGCGCGTGCGACCAGGGCCGCGGCGCCCGCGCTCACGCCGTCGAGGATGACCGGCGTGCGGAGCGACGCCCCGCCGAGCAGGAACCCGGCCATCGCGGCGTGCTCCAGGCCGCCCACGGCCGCCAGGACGCCGATCGGGTCGGCCGGGTCCGGCTGGTGCAGGTCGAGGGCGCGGCGCACCACGTCGACCTTCCGGGCGTGCATCTCGTCGTTGATTCCGGTGCCACGGCCGGTGACCTCGGCCGGGTCCATCCCCGTGTAGACACAGATCAGGGCGGCCGACGCCGTGGTGTTGGCGATGCCCATCTCGCCGGTGAGCAGGCCCTTGTTGCCTGCGGCCACCAGGTCGCGGGCGGTCTCGATGCCGACCTCGATCGCGGCGAGGACCTCCTCGCGGGTGAGCGCGGGGCCGGTCGTGAAGTCCGCGGTTCCGGCGCGCACCTTGCGGGGCAGCAGACCGGGCTGCGCGGGCAGCTCCGAGGCCACGCCGACGTCGACCACGCACACCTCGGCACCGACCTGGTTCGCGAAGGCGTTGCAGACCGCGCCACCGCCGAGGAAGTTGGCGACCATCTGGCCGGTGACCTCCTGCGGCCAGGCCGTGACGCCCTGGGCGTGCACTCCGTGGTCACCGGCGAAGATCGCTACGGCCGCGGGCTCCGGGATCGGCGGCGGGCACATCCGGGAGAGCCCGGAGAGCTGCGCCGAGATGATCTCCAGCATGCCGAGCGCACCGGCCGGCTTGGTCATCCGCTTCTGGCGCTCCCAAGCCTCGCCGAGCGCCTTGGCGTCCAGCGGCCGGATGCTGGAGATGGTCTCCTGGAGCAGGTCGTGCGGCTCCTCGCCGGGCAGGGCGCGGCGGCCGTACGTCTCCTCGTGGACGACCCAGGACAGCGGGCGGCGCTTGGACCAGCCCGCCTGCATCAGTTCGGGCTCCTCCGGGAACTCGTCGACGTAACCGACACAGAGGTACGCCACGACTTCGAGGTGCTCGGGCAGACCCAGTTCACGGACCATCTCGCGCTCGTCGAAGAAGCTGACCCAGCCGACACCGAGGCCTTCGGCGCGGGCCGCGAGCCACAGGTTCTCGACGGCGAGCGCCGAGGAGTACGGGGCCATCTGCGGCTGGGTGTGCCGGCCGAGCGTGTGGCGGCCGCCGCGGGTGGGATCGGCCGTGACGACGATGTTGACCGGGGTGTCGACGATCGCCTCGATCTTCAGTTCCTTGAACTGCTTCGCCCGCGCCTTGGGAAGCGACTTCGCGTACGCCTCGCGCTGGCGCTGCGCCAGTTCGTGCATGGAACGGCGGGTCTCCGCGGAACGGATGACGACGAAGTCCCAGGGCTGGGAGTGCCCGACGCTGGGCGCCGTGTGGGCGGCCTCCAGGACCCGCAGGAGGACCTCGTGCGGGATGGGGTCGCTGCGGAAGCCGTTGCGGATGTCGCGGCGCTCGCGCATGACACGCAGCACAGCCTCGCGTTCGGCGTCGTCGTAGCCGGGTGCGGGGGGCGCGACGGGCTGCGCCTCTTCGGCCTCGGGGGCCCGGGTGTCGATGTCCTGCGGGGCTGCGGGCCCGTCGGCCGTCGCGGGAGCGGGAGCCTCGGCGGTCACCGCGGGCTCGGCGGCCGGGGCCGCCGGCTCGGGCTCGGGCTCGGTGGCCTGCGTCGCCGGTTCCGGCTCGGTGGCCTGAAGGCGGACGGGCTCCGGCTCGGTGGTCTGAGGGCTGACGGGCTCCGGCTCGGTGGCCTCGGCCTGTACGTGCTCCGGCGGGCCGGCTGTCAGGTCCGGGGTCTCGATGACCTCGGGACCCGTCTCGGGCTCGGGCGTCGGGTCGACGACAGGTTCCGGTGCGACGACAGCTTCCGGTGCGACGGTCTCGACGACCGGCGCGGCCTCCACCGTCCCGGCCGGTCCGGGTTCCGCGACGAAGGGGGCAGGCTCTGCCACCGCCTCCGGAGCCGGCTCCACCGGCTCCACCGGCTGCTCGGCCACGGGGAGCGTACTCACGACGGGTACGAACGGGCCCGGGGCCGATCCGTCGGGAACCGGCTCCTCGGGCGGCCGCACGGCTTCCGCTTCCGCGGCCTCGGCCAGGACCTCCTGCGCCGGGACGTCCGCGGCGGGTGCGGTCCCGGCGGGCACGATCTGGGCCGGCGGCGCCTCGACGACTACGGCCTCGGCAGCTACGGCCTCGGCAACCTGCTGTGCGGCGGGTTCGGCCTCGGCGGGAACTACGACCTCGGCGGGGCCGGCCGGTTCCGCGGGGGCGACGGCTTCCGCAGGCGGGGCCACGACCGGAACCGCTGCCGCGTGCGCGGGTGCGGCTTCCGCCGGCACCTCGGGCTGAGCGGCCTCCTCGGCCGGTACCTCGACCGCTGCGGGTGCGGGCACCGGCACGAGCGGCTGCGCGAGCGGCGCGGAAATCGCGGAAATCTCCGCCTCCGCCTGCGTCTCGGCCACGGGTTCGGCCGCAGGTTCGGCCACGGGCTCTCCGGCGACCGGCTCCGGAACGACGGCCTCCGGAACAGCGGCGTCCGGGACGACCGTTTCTGCTGCCGGCGCCTCCGGGGCCGCGGGCTCCGCCTCCGCCGGCGGGGCGGACTGCTGCGGCGCCTGGGCCGCCCACTGGCCGACGCCCTGCGGCGGGATCTCGCCGAGCTGCGGGCCCGGGAGTGCGGCCACCTCGTCAGCGGGCAGCTCGAAGTACTCGGGTTCGGCGGTCGCCGGGCCGGCGTGCCGTGCCGGCGCCTGCGCGGCTGGCTGCGTCTGCGGCCGGCCCTGCGGCTGCGGCGTACCCGCCGGACCGCGGTCGGCCAGGGAACGGACCACGCCGCCGCCGGACGTACCCCCGTAGGAGGGACCGGAATCCGGGGAAGCCGGGCCGCGGTGCAGCGGGCGGCGCACGGGCGTCTGGGCCTGCGCCGGTGCCGGGACGGGCGACGGGATGCGCACGCCGCTGAGGTCGACATGGCCGGAGTCCCGGCCGCCGGTCTCATGGGTGCCCTGACCGGTCCCCTGGACCGCCGCGGAGGCCTGCTGCATGGCGTACGCCGGGACCTGGGCCTGCTCCTGGAACTGGACAGGGCCCTGCGCGCCGCCGTCGCCCTGGGGCACCGTCTGCGGCTGCGGGGCGGGAGGAGCGGTGCGGTACCCGCCCTGCTCGGGCAGCGGTGTCTGGCCCGTCTGAGCTTCGCTCCAGGCACCCTGGGGGCTCGGCATCAGCAGGAGATCGTCGTCCTCGGACGCGTGCTCGGAGGGGTCGAGGAAGGTGTAGGCACCCGGGGCGGGGGCGCCCGGCTGCTCCACCATGCCTGCGTTCTCCGGCAGTCCCTCGCCCGGGATCTGGCCGGTGTCACTCATGCGTACCCCTCGCCCATCGTCAGTGCTCCTTCGGCCCTTCGCCCGGGACGCCCCGACACGGCACGCCGATGCTCGTCCCATGGAACGAGCGGGCGCGCCGCGCGGCACGAGTCGGTCGCGGACATACTGCATTCTCGCGGCCGTTCGCCGCCGCGGCAGGTCATTTCGCCACGGCTCGTTGTGGACTGCGCCACGTTGCGCGTCCCCCGGTTCTGCCGTACCACAACGGGGGCCAAAACGGTCCCCTTTTCCGGACATTGACGAACGAAGCGACGAACATCCGGGCGCGGTGCAACAATCGGCCAGCCTACCTCGCACCGCATGCCGACCGGGTCAGGGGGCAAGGTCCGAACGCAGTGCGGAAAGCAGAAAGACGACCGTGCGTTCGCGCTCCGCCCATGCGGCCGTGTCGAGTTCGACGGACTGGAGCAGCGAGCAGGCGACCGTGTAGCCGTTCCCGGTGAGAGCCGCGCCCAGGGCCTCGGCCTCGTCCCGGGTCGACGCGTGCGTCACGATCCGCTCGGGCCTGCGGGCGGCGACGGCGGTGACGACGGGGGCTCCGCCGCCCCCGATCCGCACGACGTCGGGCTCGGGAAGCCGTTCCAGCACATGCGGAGCCCTGCCCTCGACGACCTGGAGCTGGACTCCGAAGGCCCGGGCGGCCGCGGTCGTGCGGGCGCAGGCGTCGGGGTCGCTGTCGACGGCCAGGACGGCGGCGCCGAAGCGGGCCGCTTCCACGGCCAGGGCGCCGCTGCCGGAACCGATGTCCCAGAGCAGGTCGCCGGTCCGGGGTCCGAGATGGGCGAGTTGGGCGGCGCGCAGTCCGGGGCCCTCGCCCTCGCCGCTCCCGCCGTGGGCGTCCGTTCCCGCGCCGCGGTAGGCGTCGGCGGGCAGCGCCCAGCCTCGTACGCCCTGGGGATAGGCCGGGTGGCGGCCCGCGATCCAGGCTCCTTCGGCCCGCTGTTCGGGGCCTCCCCCGATGACGATGACCACGTTGGGGTCGCGCCAGACGTGGTCGGCGGCGGCGTCCGAGGTGACGACGGTGACCTGTTCGCGATCGGTGCCGAGTTCCTCGCAGATGACGAAGGTGCGGTGGACGCCTTCGAGCAGCAGGGCGAGTTCGGCGGGTCCCGCACCGGGCGAGGTGAGGACGGCGACCTTGTGGTGGGCGCGGCACACGTTCACCGCGCGGCGCAGGGTGCGGGGGTGGGCGACGACGGTCTGGGCGTCCTCCCACGGCATGCCGGCGCGGGCGAAGGCGGTGGCGACGGAGGAGACGGCGGGCACCACTTCGACTTCGAGGCCGTGCTCGGGGGCGCGCAGGGTGCGGACGACGCCGAAGAATCCGGGGTCTCCGTCGGCGAGCACGACGGCGCTGCCGCGGTGGCCGGCGATCCGGCGGGCCGCGAGGTCGACCGAGCCGAGGCGGATCCGCTCCGCGCCGTGCGGGACTTCGGGCAGCGCGAGGTGGTGGGCGGCTCCGGCGACGAGGGTGGCGGCCGAGAGCGCGGCCGTGGCCGCTCTGGTCAGTGGTGAGCCGTCCCAGCCGATCACTGTGACCCGGTCGGCCATCTGTCGTCAGTCTCCTGGAGTTGTCGCAGGTGGGGCTGGTTGCCCGGGGTGGGGCAGGGTGAGGCTACCTGGTCCGGACCAGTGCGGTGTCGGTGCCCCGGGGGCGTCTGCCCGGCCGCTCTCAGTTCCAGTCGTTGTAGGTGCCGTAGCCACCCGCGTCGGCGAGCTCTTCGGCCACCCCTTCGAGGTCCTCGGGGAGCAGGCCCCAGACGATCAGATCGGTCCTGATGTCGGTCCATCCTCCGTCCTCGGTCTGTGAGCGGGCTATGCGGGCGTTGCGCAGGACGCCCTCGCTGATGCAGCCGAGCTTCTGCGCGACCTGCTGGGAGGCGGTGTTGTCGGCGGCGGTACGCAGTTCGATGCGCTCGAAGGCCTGGTCGCGGAAGAGCCACTGGGCCAGGGCCAGGACCGACTCGGTGGCGTAGCCCTCGCCCCGCGCCCACGGGGCGGTGATGTAGGCGGCCTCGGTGGCGCGGGTGCGCCAGTCGGTGTTGCGCAGCCGGACCGAACCGACCAGGCGTTGGGTGAGGAACTCGGTGACGGCGAGCACGATGCCGTCGCCCTTGGTGCGCTGTGCGGGAGCGATCCTGCGGACCCAGCGTTCGGCGTCGACCTGGGTGTAGGGGTAGGGCGCCTCGGTCCAGGCGACGACGAGTTCGTCGTTCATCATCTCGATGTACGCGGGGACGTCCGCCATGTCGAACGGGCGCAGCACCAACCGGTCCGTGCTGATGGAGATGTCCGGAAAGGTGGAAGTCATGCGCAGCTCCATGCCGAAGACCGTGTAAAGGCACAGCATGCAGCATCGGACGGACCTTGTGCATGGCCGGGTCGGCACGGCTGAGCCCCGCGCACCCGGGCGGGGTGTGCGGGGCTCCGTGGGCAAGTGCCGTGCCGGGGTCAGGACTTGGCTGCGGCCCCGAAGGCCGGGATGACCGAGCCCTGGTAGGTGTCCTCGATGAACTTCTTGACCTCGTCGGAGTGCAGGAGCTTCACGAGCTTCTCGACGCGGGCGTCCTTCTCGTTGCCCTTCTTCACGGCGATGATGTTGGCGTACGGGTTGCCGTCGGCCTTCTCCAGCACCAGGGCGTCCGTGGCGGGCTTGAGGTCGGCCTCGATGGCGTAGTTGCCGTTGATGACGGCGGCGTCCACGTCGTTCAGGGCGCGGGGGACGGTTGCGGCCTCCAGTTCCTTGAACTCCAGGCCCTTCTTGTCGGTGATGTCGCTCAGCTTGGCGCTGGTGCCGACGCCGTCCTTGAGGGTGATCAGGCCGTTCTCGGCGAGGAGCTGGAGCGCGCGGCCCTCGTTGGTGGTGTCGTTCGGCACGGCGACGGTCTGGCCGGACTTGATGTCACCCAGGTCCTTGACCTTCTTGGAGTAGAGGCCGAGGGGCTCCAGGTGCACGGTGCCGACGGAGACCAGGTGCGTGTCGTTCTTCTTGTTGAAGTCGTCCAGGTAGGGCTGGTGCTGGAAGAAGTTGGCGTCGACCTGACCGGTCTCGGTGGCGGTGTTCGGCAGGACGTAGTCCGTGAACTCCTTGACCTCCAGCTTGAGGCCGGCCTTCGCCGCCAGGTTCTTCTTGACGAAGCCCAGGATGTCGGCGTGCGGCGTCGGGGACGCGGCGACGACGAGGGCCTTGGATGTGTCGGCATTGGCGCCGGTGCCGGACTTGGACGCCGGGTCGGAGTCCGTACCGCAGGCGGTGAGGCCGAAGGCGAGAGCGGCGGTGGCGGCGGCAGCAGCGGTGATCTTGATGTTCTTACGCACGAAGAGTGCCTCTTTCAGGTGGTGATGGTGGTACGCCCGGACAAGGAGTGCGGGCTCGTGGAGGAGAGAAGTCTCAGGAGGTGGTGCGGCCGCGGCGGGCCAGCAGGCGTACGGCTCCGTCGCCGATCAGCTGGATCACCGTGACGATGACGACCAGCAGCACGACGGTGATGAGCATGAACTGGTTGTCGAAGCGCTGGAATCCGTAGGTGACGGCCTTGGAGCCGAGTCCTTCGCCGCCGACCGCTCCGGCCATCGCGGAGTAGCCGATGAGCACGATGACGGTGGTGGTGACGCCGGAGACGAGGGACGGCAGGGCCTGCGGGAGGAGGACCTTGCGGACGATCGTCGGGATGGAGCCGCCCATGGACTGGACCGCTTCGACGAGCCCGTGGTCGACCTCGCGGACCGCCGTCTCGACGAGCCGGGCGAAGAACGGGACGGCACCGACGGCGAGTGGCACGATCATCGCGGTCGGACCGATGAACGTACCCACGACCCAGGTGGTGAAGGGGATCAGGGCGATCAGCAGGATGATGAACGGCAGCGAGCGGCCGATGTTCACGATCACGCCGATGACCTTGTTCACCGGGGTGTTCTGCAGCAGTCCGCCCTTGTCGGTGAGGACGAGCAGAACCCCGAGCGGCAGTCCGACCAGGACGGTGACGACGGCGGACCACAGGACCATGTACAGGGTGTCGACGGTGCCCTGGGTCAGCAGCGGCTGCATTTCGGACCAGGTCACTTCGCCACCTCCTTGGTGAGCGGTGCGGGGATGATGACGGGTTCTGCCTCGGGGCCGTCGACGACCTCGGCCTGCAGTCCCTGCTCGCGCAGGAAGCCGATCGGGACGACGTTCTCCTCGAACCGGCCGGGCAGCTCGATGCGCATCCGGCCGATCTGCTTGCCGCCTACGGTGTCCATCGCGGCACCCAGGATCGAGATGTCGATGTTGTACGTACGGGAGAGCTGCGAGATCACCGGCCGGCCGGCCGCGTCGCCGTGGAAGGTGACGTCGACGACCGTGCGGTCGGGGCCGGAGGCGGTGCCGCCGACCGGGAACAGCTCGTGGGCGAGGGCGGAGCCGGGGGTGGCGAGCAGGTCGCCGACGGTTCCGGACTCGACGATGCGCCCCTTCTGCATCAGCGCGGCGGAGTCGCAGATCGTCTTGACGACGTCCATCTCGTGCGTGATGAGCAGGACCGTGAGACCGAGCTGCTGGTTGAGGTCGCGCAGCAGCTGGAGGATGGAGCGGGTGGTCTCGGGGTCCAGGGCCGAGGTCGCCTCGTCGGAGAGCAGCACCTTGGGGTCGCCGGCGAGTGCGCGGGCGATGCCGACGCGCTGCTTCTGGCCGCCGGAGAGCTGGCCCGGGTAGGCCTTGGCCTTGTCGGCGAGGCCGACCAGGTCGAGGAGTTCGAGCGCCTTGCGGGACCGTTCGCGGCCGGTGACTCCGAGGATCTCCAGCGGGAGCTCCACATTGCCCTGGACGGTGCGGGAGGCCAGCAGGTTGAAGTGCTGGAAGACCATGCCGATGCGGCTGCGCGCCTCGCGCAGTTCCTTGCCGGCGCGGCGGCCGCGGCCGGCGAGCGCGGTGAGGTCCTGGCCCGCGACGGTCACGGTGCCGGAAGTGGGGCGCTCCAGCAGGTTGACGCAGCGGATGAGGGACGATTTTCCGGCGCCGCTCTGCCCGATGACGCCGTACACCTCGCCCTCGCGGACGTGCAGGTCGACGCCGTCCAGGGCGGTGACCTCACGGCCGCGCGACTGGTAGACCTTCGTGAGGCCCGTAGTGGTGATCACAGGGTTTCCGTCACTGTCGAGTGCGCGGCGCGGTGTCCGCCGGGCACGGGGAAGTCGTCCGATGAGGCTGTCCGGACGTTTCGATCGGACGTGGCGAGCGGGATCCCGGCACGGCCGGGCACGGCGGTGGCCGCGGGGCAACGTGCTGGAAGGGCGCGTTCCGCTGGGTGCGGACGGCTCCGGCTCGGTCTCGCTTCGGGGCGCGAGGCTCAGGTGTGGGCCCTCAGAAGGCGCGCATTCGACACATACAACGAGCACCGGGCGTCGTGATCGCCTCGGTCGCAAGGATGCGGCTGCTCGTCGTGGTCATGGGCCAAGTAAAACAGACGTGAGGTTCACGCCGAACCGGCTGTCCGAATAGCGGACGGCCGTGGATGGTGCGGTGTCGTCGCCCGGCGGGCCCGGACGACCTCCGCCCGCAACGCTGTGACCTGCACCGATGCTGGGGGTGAGTGGGTACCGGTACCGGCCCTCGGCGGCCCGGGCCACGAGGAGGTGTGGCCAAGGCCACGACCTCGGCCCCGGCCGTCCGGACCTGCGCGGGGCCCGGTACGGAGCCGTGCGGGGCCCGGTACGGCTCCGTACGGGACCGCCGTACCCCTCACCACTCCGGCCGGCAGCGGCGGGCGGGCACGGGGGCGCACGCAACGGCCCCGGCGGACCGTAATACCCTCGGCTCATGCTTGACGCCCTGACGATCGCGGTCGGCGTGGCCGCCCTCGCCCTCGCCGCCTGGTGCGGATTCGCCGCCTACCGGGACCAGCCGACCAAGGACTGGCACTTCATCGGGATGGCCGTGGTCACCCTGCTGGCGCTGTCCCAGCTGGTGGTGGGGATCGTGCAGCTGGCCCGCGGTGAGCGGCCGGAACAGGGCATGACGATCTTCATCGCGTACCTGATCGGGGCCTTCCTCGCCGTACCGGCGGCGGGCTTCCTGTCGCTGAGCGAGCGGACCCGGTGGGGTTCGGTGACGGTGGCGGCGGGCGCGGTCGTGCTGGCCGTTCTCGAAGTACGGCTCTACGACATCTGGGGAAACTGACCGTGACCGACACCGATCGCACCCCCGCAGCGGCAGCCGGAGAGAAGCCGCCTTTCGACCTGGGCACGGGTCCCGGGCGGGTACTGGTCTGGTTCTACGGCGTGTTCACCGTGGCGGCGGCCTCCCGGGCGATCGTCCAGATGATCCTGGACTTCGGGAAGGCCCCGCTGTCCTACGTGCTGTCGGCCGCCGCGGCGGCGGTCTACGGCTTCATCACCTACTCGCTGGTGCGCGGGGGCGAGAAGGCGCGACGGACGGCGCTGGTGTGCTGCGCCGCCGAGCTCGTCGGAGTGCTGATCGTGGGTACGTGGACGCTGGTCGAGCCTTCGGCGTTCTCGGACGCCACGGTCTGGTCGTACTTCGGCCGGGACTACCTGTTCATCCCGGTGATCCTGCCGGTCACCGGGATGATGTGGCTGCGCCGCGCCCGGACCGCGTAACTCCTGGGGTTTTCCGGCGGATCGGGCGCGGCCCCGGCCGTGATCCGCCGGACAGCCCCTAAGCGCTCTTCACATAGGCGGGCGCCGATGCCTCCTTCTCCAGGAGGATCATCCGGACGCCGTCCTGACCGGTGGCGTCGCCGACGGGGGCGTAGCCCGCGCGCCGGTAGAGCCGCAGATTGCCTTCGCTCCGGTGCCCGGTGTGCAGCCGGAAGCGGGTGGCCGACCGCTGGTCGGCCAGTCCGGCCTCCGCAGCGCCCAGCAGACGGGCGCCGAGACCGTGCCCCTGGAGCCGGGGGTGGACGCAGAGCTTTCCGATCTGCCCGGTACCTTCCTGGTCCGCCGACCCGCGTACCGAACCGACGACTTCCTCGCCGAGCCGTGCCACGAACACGAGGTTCGTGGCGATTTCGGCGCGTACCGAGTCGAGGGTCTGGACGAGGGGGTCGATCCGGTAGTTCCCGTACAGCTCCGCCTCACTCTGAAAACAGAGGTACTGGAGTTTCAAGACCTGTTCGGCGTCCTGTGCCTTCGCCGCCGAGATGATCACGCTCATGCCCATCTGCGCATGCCTCTCGCTCACCTGATCCGCCGGTTGTCTACCGCTCCTTTCCCCGCAGTTCAGGAGCTACAACCTCCGCCGCCAGCATTCTGCGCAGACATCCAAGGCATCGGGAACGGATCGGGCCCAAACTCCCCTGTGACATACCCAACTCCCCTGCGATTTCCCGGTAGGTGGGATCGGACGGGGCAAGGAGCGCGCGCAGTAAGCGGGCGCAGGGGCCGGGGAGCCGGTCCACCGCGGCGTGCAGCATCCGGCGCTGGTCGGCTCCGAGGGCGGCGCGCTCCGGGCCGCCGGAGAGGTCGGCGGTCCTCTCGTCGCGGTAGGGGCGCTCGCGCCGGGCGGTGCGGCGGGCCCGGCGGGCCTCCGCCCTGACGGTGTCCCGCACCCAGCGGGCGGTGTCCGGGGGCGGTCCCTGACCGGCCGGCCGCTCCAGCAGCCGCAGCCAGACGGCCTGTTCGAGGTCGGCGGGGTCGACGGCCGCGCCGGTGGCGGAGGCCGCCGCTTCCGCCCTCGCCTCGGCTCTGACCAGGGGATACAAGGTACGGACGAGGGTCGCGGCGCCCTGCGCGGGCAGGGTGTGCGGAAGATCGAGAAGCGTCATGCCCCCACCCGATCGGCAATACCGCCGGCCGGCCGCCGAACCTGCCGGGACCACCCGACCGGGGCACGCCCCGGCCGGGTGCTGACGACGCGGCTCCCGGAGGGGCGCTACTTGCCGGCGAAGTCCGCCGCCGCGAGCAGGGCCGTGTCCGGGTTGTCGGAGAAGATCCCGTCGATTCCCGTGGCGAAGTACGCCGCGAAGGCGCCGAAGGCGTCCCCGTAGGCGTTGGGGTCCGTGCCCCGGCGGAAGTCGGCGGGCAGGAAGGTGTTCTCGTTGCGCATCGTGTACGGGTGCAGGATCAGGCCCTGCGCGTGCGCGTCCCGCACCAGGGCGGTGGGCGTGGTGAGCCGGCCGGAGGCGTCCTTGGGGATGATCAGGTCCAGGGTGGGGCCGATGCCCTGCGCGAAGGACGCCATCCACTTCAGGCCTGCGGGCTTCACCAGGTCGTCGGTGGTGCGCGGGTCGCCGGACGCCACGAAGTCCCAGGGCTTGGAGCCGGCGCCGGAGAGCAGTACGACGCGCGGAGTGGCGACGAGCTTCGACAGCCGCTGGACGCTGCCGGGTTCGAAGGACTGGAGGATGAGCGGTGACTGGGCACGGTGCCGGTTGTAGCGGCGCAGCAACTTGGCGAGCGGCTCCTCCAGGCCGAGGCCCAGGCCGCGGAAGTAGGTGGGGTGCTTGGTCTCGACGTACAGCCAGACGGGCTTTCCGCGCTTGCGGCCCTCACGGTCGGCCCAGCGCAGGACCTCATCGAAGGTGGGGACCTCCCAGCGGCCGTCGTACAGCGTGTTCTTCTGCCGGTTGCCGGGGATGCGCTCCTTGGCCCGCAGCGTCTTCAGCTCGGCGAGGGTGAAGTCCTCGGTGAACCAGCCGGTCAGGGAGACGCCGTCGACCTTCTTCGTCGTCCGGCGGCTCGCGAACTCGGGGTGGGCGGCGACATCGGTCGTGGCAGTGATGTCGTTCTCGTGGCGGCATACGAGATGGCCGTCCCTGGTCGGCACCAGGTCCTGCTCGATGATGTGCGCGCCCATGTCGAGGGCCAGCTGGTAGGAGCCGAGCGTGTGCTCGGGACGGTATCCGCTGGTGCCGCGGTGTCCGATGACGGTGGGCACCGGCAGGTCGAGGCGGCGGCCGCCGTGGCCGCCGGACTTCGCCTCGGACCTGCCTGCCGCCTGCGCCGTTCCGGTGACGCCGAGGGCGGCGGTGCCGAGTACGGCGGCCCCCACGCCCATGACGGTCCGTCGTCCGGGACTGGCCTGCGCACGCTCTGTCATGAATGCTCCTCGCATGTGATGTCCGGCACCTGTCGGGCGATGACCGAGCGTAGGCAGCGGCGCGGTCCGGACGGCGCCATCCGGGCGAACATGGCGCAAACACACGTCAACACTGCGTATCCACTGAGTGAACCCGATGTGCGATCAGCGAGTACCCGCGAGTATCGTCCTCACCTGCATGGACCCTCACCATCCGTCGCCTCGGCCGGCCCGGCCACTACACCGGAGGAACCGTTGTCCCGACTCGCACTCATCAAGGCAGTGCTCGGACCGATCCTGCGTCTGATGTTCCGTCCGCGGATGGAGGGCATCGAGAACATTCCGGGTTCCGGGCCGGTGATCCTGGCGGGCAACCACCTGACGTTCATCGACTCGATGATCATGCCGATCTGCTGCGACCGTCCGGTGTTCTTCATCGGCAAGGACGAGTACGTCACGGGCAAGGGGATCAAGGGCCGGCTGATGGCCTGGTTCTTCACGGGTGTCGGCATGATCCCGGTGGACCGGGACGGCGGCCGCGGCGGTGTCGCGGCGCTGATGACGGGCCGCCGGATCCTGGAGGAGGGCAACGCCTTCGCGATCTACCCCGAGGGCACCCGCTCCCCCGACGGCCGCCTCTACCGGGGCCGTACGGGCATCGCGCGCCTGACGCTGATGACGGGGGCTCCGGTGGTGCCGTTCGCGATGATCGGTACGGACAAGCTGCAGCCGGGCGGCTCCGGTCTGCCGCGGCCGGGCAAGGTCACGGTCCGCTTCGGTGAGCCGATGGAGTTCTCGCGCTACGAGGGCATGGACCGCGACCGCTATGTGCTGCGGGCGGTGACCGACTCCGTGATGGCCGAGGTGATGCGGCTGTCCGGCCAGGAGTACGTCGACATGTATGCCACGAAGGCCAAGGCCGCCTGAGCCCGAAGCCCGACGGCACGGCACACGAGAACACAGGAAGGGCCCGTACCCCGGTCGGCGGTACGGGCCCTTCCGTGTGCCCGCGTCAGTCGTGCACGATGCCTTCCTCCAGCTCCTGGCCGCGCAGCAGGAACCAGGCGGCGACCGCCGTCGCCATCAGCACCACCGCGCCGATGGCGGAGGCGGCCCCCAGCCCGTCGACGAAGGCCTCCTGAGCGGCGGAGACCAGGGTCGTCGCCTGCTGTTCGGGCAGCGCCTCGGCCGCCTCGACCGCGCCGCCCAGCGACTCGTGGGCGGCCGCCGCGATGTCGGGCGGGGTTCCGGCAGGGGCGTTGAAGTCCTGGTACACCCCGGTGACGATGGAGCCGAGCAGCGCGATGCCGAGGGCTGCTCCCAGCTCGTACGCCGTCTCGGAGACCGCGGACGCGGAGCCGGCGTGCTCCTTCGGGACGCTGGAGAGGATCACGTCGGAGGTGACCGTGAAGGCGAAGCCCGCCCCCACGCCGACGACCAGCAGGAGCGCGCCGATCAGCGGATAGGCGGTGTCCTTGTGGACGGCGGAGACGGCGGCCAGTGACAGGCCGATCCCGGCGAGGCCGCCGGTCACCACGACGCGTACGGAGAAGCGGCGGGCGGTGGTCCCTGCCAGCAGACCCGCCGTGACCGCGCCGACCGCGGCGGGAAGCTCGGCGAGCCCGGCCTCCAGCGGGCCGCGCCCCTGGACCAGTTGCAGGAACTGGGAGAGGAAGAAGACGAGGCCGGAGAGGCCGAGGATGGTCAGCAGGTCGGCGAGCACCGCGCCGGAGAATCCCCGGTGGTGGAAGAGCCGCATGTCGAGCAGCGGGGCGGGCAGCCGGAACTGCCGGCGTACGAACCAGATGAGCAGCGCCAGGCCGCCGAGGCCCGAGAGGGCGACCTCCCAGCTTCCGCCGTGGGCGGCGAGTTCCTTGATGGCGTAGACGACCCCGATCATGCCGACCAGGGAGAGGGCCACGCTCAGCAGGTCCCAGGGCCCGGGTGCGGGGTTCTTCGATTCGGGGATCATCTTGATGCCGACGACGACGAGCACCGCCATGACCGGCAGGTTGATCAGGAAGACCGATCCCCACCAGAAGTGCTCCAGCAGGAATCCTCCGACGACGGGACCGACGGCCGCGCCCGCCGAGGCCATCGCGCCCCAGATGCCGATGGCGAGGCTGCGCTCCCGTGCGTCGTGGAAGAGGTTGCGGATCAGGGCGAGGGTGGACGGCATCAGGGTGGCTCCCGCCACGCCCAGCAGGGCCCGCGCCAGGATCATCATCTCGGGCGTGTGCGCGTACGCGTTGAGCACCGAGACCGCGCCGAAGGCGGTGGCACCGCACAGCAGCAGCTTCTTGCGGCCGATGCGGTCACCGAGGCTGCCCATCGAGACCAGGAGCCCGGCGATGACGAAGGAGTAGACGTCGCCGATCCAGAGCAGTTGGGTGCCGGTCGGTTCGAGGTCCTCGCTGAGGAACGGGGTCGCGAGGCCCAGCACGGTCGCATCGACGGCCACCAGGAGCACGGCGAGCACGAGCACGGCCAGCGCGATCCACCGCCCGGGGCGGTAGAGCTCGGGCGCGGGCTCCGGTTGCTGTTCCATGCTGCTCATTGCTCCACGCTCCGGCGTGCGCCGCCGAGCAGCAACTCGACGATCATGTACGCGAAGTCCTGTCCGGCCACCCGGCCCGCCTGAACGGCCCATGCGGCGCTGCTGATGAGCCCGTAGAGCGCTTCGGTCAGCCAGGCCGGGGTCAGGTCGATGCGGATCTCGCCGCGCTCCTGGCCGCGCCGGAAGAACGCGGCGACCCGGGCGTCCAGCCGGTCCCAGCCGTCGTTCTGTCCGTCGCCCTCGAAGAGCTGATTCTCGGTCACGAGGAAGGAGAGGAGCCCGGCGCTGGGCTCGATCGCGTCGACGAACCTGCGCAGCGCCTCCTGCGAGGTGCCCTCGTCCAGCACCGCGGCGTCGAGGGCGGCTTCGAACTCCTGGATCCCCAGCTCCTCCAACGCCCTGACCAGGGCGTCCCGTCCGGCGAAGTGCCGGTGCAGGGTGGCGCGGCCGATTCCGGCCGCTCTGGCCACCTCGTCCATGGTGGCCGTCGATTTGCGGGTCAGCAGGGCGGCGGCGCTGCGCAGCACCTGCTCACGATCAAGAGTCATGAGACGACACTAACCCACATGAGACGTAAATGTCTCACTGGAAAGGGGCTCGCGCCGCTCGCCGTGCGCGGAGGACCATGTCCGCATGAAGCCGCTGCTGCTGATCGACATCGACGGCCCGCTCAATCCGTACGCAGCGCTCTCCCGCCGCCGCACGCCGGAGGGATACACCAGGCACCGCATGCGGCCGACAGGGTGGACCGACGGCCCGGCCCTGCCCGTTCTGCTCAACCCGGAGCACGGCGGGGAGCTGCTCGCGCTGGCCGGCCGCTACGAGCTGATCTGGGCGACCACCTGGAAGGACGAGGCGAACGAGTGGATCGGGCCGCGTCTGGGGCTGCCTCGGCTGCCGTACATCGACTGGCCGGACATGCACGGCGCCGCACCGGCCGGGACGTACTGGAAGACGCAGTACGTCGTGGAGTACGCGGCCGGGCGGCCGTTCGCCTGGGTCGACGACGAGATCACCGACCGGGACCGGGCCTGGGTCGCCGAGCAGGGGGCGGGCGGCGAGAGCCTGCTGCTGACGACGGATCCGCGGATCGGCCTGGTGCGGGCCGACTTCGACGCGCTGGCCGCGTGGGCGGACGGCCGGGGAACGGCCGGCTGACCGCCCCCCGCCGCCCTGCGCTCAGTCGCCGAGGAGGACCAGGTCGAGCCCGGGCAGCCGCGCCGGGTCGTTGATCACGAACAGCTCGACGACCCTTCCGCGTTCGATCGTGAACCGCATGACCGAGAAGCGCTGTCCCTCCACCTCCGAGACGACCGCCGGGGCGCCGTCGAGCAGGGCGAACCGCGCCGACCGGCCGTACGGGGCGAACATGATGGCCTGCCTGGCCACGTTCGCGGCCCCGCGCACGAGCGAGGCCGCTCCGGCCGCCCCTTCGGACCGGGCCACTACATCCGGGTCGAGCACGGCGACGAGCGCGTCGAAGTCACCGCTGCGGGCGGCGGCGAGGAACGCGTCGACGACCTCCCGCCGGCGCGCCGCGTCCGGGTCGGGAACCGGGTCCGCGCCCTGGACCCGGCGGCGGGCCCGGCTGGCGAGCTGGCGGGCGGCGGCCGGGGTGCGGTCCACGATCCGGGCGATCTCGTCGAAGGGCACCGCGAACATGTCGTGCAGCACGAAGGCCAGGCGCTCGGCCGGTTCCAGCGTCTCGAGCACGACGAGCAGGGCGAGGCCCACCGAGTCGGCCATCAGCGCCTGCTGCTCCGGGTCGGCGCCGGACTGCGGGCCCAGGGTACGGCCGGGCACGTCGGCCTCCGGCGCGCCGGTCTCCAGGGGTTCCTCGCGGCGGGAGCGGCGCGAGCGCAGGATGTCCAGGCAGACCCGGCCGACCACGGTGGTCAGCCAGCCGCCCAGGTTGCCGATCGCCGCGCTGTCGGAACGGCCGAGACGGATCCATGCCTCCTGGACGGCGTCCTCCGCCTCGCTGTCGGAGCCGAGCATCCGGTAGGCCACAGCCTTGAGGCGGGCCCGGTTCTCCTCGAAGCGTGCCGCCAGGAAATCGTTTCCGTCCACAGCCGTCCTCCTGCGTCGTGTGCCGTCACCACACTGACGTACGGGATCCGTCCGATGTGACAGAAGTGCGGGGAGGGCTCAGCTCCACGGGAGCGACGCACGGTGCCGCCAGTACGCCTCCGGCTCCTCGACCAGCGCGTCCAGGCGCGCCCTGCGTTCCTCGTCGAGGTCGAGGACGGCCGCGTGGAGGTTGCCGGCGAGCTGGGTGACGGTCGCCGCTCCGGAGAGCACGACCCCGGCCCACGGCTGGTGCAGCACCAGCGCCAGGGCGACCGCGTCACTGCCCAGCCCTTCCTCGGCGGCGATCTCCCGCATCACGGCGGGCGCCTCCGTCCCCGCGAGGCGGCCGTTGGCCATGGCTTCCTTGACGATGACGGTGAGCCCGGCGGCATGGGCCTCGGCGAGCGCCGGTCCGGCCGAGGTCTCCAGTGCGTTGTAGGTGGCCTGGACGGTACGGAAGAGGGGTTCGCCGTCCACCGTGACGGCGAGGGCGGCGCGGATCGCCTCGGCCTGGGCCGGTCCGCTGGTGGAGAGGCCGACGCTGACCCCTTCGGCGGCGAGCGCGGCGAGCCGGGCGTGCAGTTCCTTGTCGGTGAGCGCCGGGCTGTCGGGGGTCACCGAGTGGATCTGGTAGAGGTCGAGCCGGTCGCCGAGCAACTCGCGGGTCTCGGCGCGCTGGCGCAGATACGTGGCGAGGGTGTGGTCCTTGACCTCGTGCGCCTCGGCGTCGACGCTCCAGTCGGCGGTGTAGGTGTAGCCCCACTTGCTCCCGATGACGACGTCACCGACCTCGGGCCGCGCGGTCAGCCAGTCGCCGAGGAACTCCTCGGAGCGGCCGTAGGAACGGGCGGCGTCGAAGTACCGGACGCCCTGCGCGTAGGCCGCGTCCAGGAGTTCGTGCGTCCGGGCGCGCAGCTCGTCGACGGTCCGCTCGCCGGGCAGGTCGCGGTCGCGATGGAGATTGATGTAGCCGGGCCTGCCGACCGCTGCCAGGCCGAGCCCGATGTGAGCGGTCGGGGTGGTCGCTGTGGTCAGTCGGGCGAACGGCATCGCGGGCTCCTCGTCGTCGGCAGGAATCTCCCCTACCCCCAACGTAGCCCGCGATGCACCCGCGGCTACTTGCCGGCGGCCGCCCAGGCGTGCTGGGCCGCCAGGTCCGCCTTGAGCTCGGCCAGCTGGACGGCGACGGCCGAGGGAGCCGTACCGCCGCGCCCGTTGCGGGAGGCGAGCGCACCGGCCACGTTGAGGACCGTGCGGACCTCGGGGGTGAGGTGCTCGGAGATCTTCGCGAACTGCTCGTCGGTCAGCTCGTCGAGCTCGATGCCATGGCTCTCGCACTCCTTGACGCACTCACCGGCGACCTCGTGGGCGACCCGGAACGGCACGCCCTTCTTGACCAGCCACTCGGCGATGTCGGTGGCGAGCGAGAACCCGGCCGGGGCCAGCTCCTCCATGCGCGCGCGGTTGACGGTGAGGGTGGCCATCATGCCGGTGAAGGCGGGGAGCAGGACCTCGAGCTGGTCGCAGGAGTCGAAGACCGGCTCCTTGTCCTCCTGGAGGTCACGGTTGTACGCGAGCGGCAGGGCCTTGAGCGTGGCCATGAGGCCGGTCAGGTTGCCGATGAGCCGCCCGGACTTGCCCCGCGCCAGTTCGGCGATGTCCGGGTTCTTCTTCTGCGGCATGATCGAGGAGCCGGTGGAGAAGGCGTCGTGGAGGGTGACGAAGGAGAACTCCTTCGTGTTCCAGATGATGATCTCCTCGGCGATCCGAGAGAGGTTGACGCCGATCATCGCGGTGATGAAGGCGAACTCGGCGACGAAGTCCCGCGAGGCCGTTCCGTCGATGGAGTTGCCCACCGAACCGTGCTCGAAGCCGAGGTCGGCCGCGACCGCCTCGGGGTCGAGCCCGAGCGAGGAACCGGCGAGGGCTCCGGAGCCGTACGGGGACACCGCGGTCCGCTCGTCCCACTGCCGCAGCCGCTCAGCGTCCCGGGACAGGGACTGCACATGCGCCAGGACGTGGTGGGCGAAGAGGACCGGCTGGGCGTGCTGGAGGTGCGTACGGCCGGGCATGGCCACATCCGGGTGGGCCTCGGCGAGGCCGACCAGGGCGTCCTGGAGCTCGGCGATCAGACCGCCGATGATGCGGGCGTGGTCACGCAGGTACATCCGGAAGAGCGTGGCGATCTGGTCGTTGCGGGACCGTCCGGCACGCAGCTTGCCGCCGAGGTCGGGGCCGAGCCGCTCCAGGAGCCCGCGCTCCAGAGCGGTGTGCACGTCCTCGTCGGCGATGGTGCCGGTGAAGGAGCCGTCCGCGACGTCGGCTTCCAGCTGGTCGAGCCCGGCGGTCATCCGCTGCAGCTCGTCCTCGGTGAGCAGGCCCGCCTTGTTGAGGACGCGCGCGTGGGCGCGGGAGCCGGCGATGTCGTACGGCGCGAGCCGCCAGTCGAAGTGGACGGACGCGGACAGCCTGGCCAGCGCCTCGGCCGGACCGTCCGCGAAGCGGGCGCCCCAGAGACGTACGTCGCCGTTGCCGTTGCCGTTGCTCACTGCGTGCTCCTCGGAAGAACCAGGGGGTTGGACGGGCGACCGCCGGCCCGCGCGAGTGCGACCCACCCGGTCACGGATGCCTGCTCACGGCGCGGCCCACGGTGCAGCCACTGCCGCAATCACTATCAGGCATAACTATGTGGTCCTCTGTATGTTTTGTCAAAGCTGGCGGGCCGGGACAGCGCCGCCGCCGGATAAAACGCGGGCGCCGCTGCGCCGTCCCCGCTACGGTCTGCATCTTCGGCACACCCAGGGGGGGACCATGAACGACGCCTCGACCGCGGCGCGGCAACTGGCCGGCGGCGCGTCCCTGAACGAGGCGCTCGGACACTCCGCAGCGGAATGCTGGCCGGCGCTCGACCGCGCGATACGTGATCTGCCGCCCCAGGACCTCGGAAGCTACGTCGCACCGGCCGGCCGGTGGTTGCAGTGGCACTGGAACGCACCGATGCCGTCCCTGCGGCGGAGCGGCAACCGCTGGGCCGAATCGGAATCGGCGACCGTCATCGCCCTGTGCCACCACGACGGGTGGGTCCGTGCGGCGGCCCTCGACCTGACGCCCGACTCCCCCGCCCTGCTGCCGCTCCTGATCGTGCGGTGCACGGACTGGGCGGCTCCGGTACGCGATCGGGCCCGGGCGCTGCTGTCGGAGGTGCCGGCGCCCGCACTCGCGGCGTGCGCCGAACTGGTCCTGCTGCTGGCCCGGCGCGAGCAGGGCCGGTTCACGGTGGACCTGCTCGACCGGGGACTGCGTGAAGGGCCCGCCGCCCAGGCGGAGGCCCTGCTGACGAGCGAGGACCGCGCCACCCGCCGGCTCGCCCACCGCATCGCGCTCGACCGCGGGCTCCTCGCGCCGGGCCGGCTGGCCCGCCTGGCCGCGGGTTCCGGCGACGCGTCCTTGCAGGACCTCTGCGCGGACGCGGCCATCGCGTCGATGCGGGACGAGGACCACGACGACGTGCTCGGCGTCCTGCTGACGGCCAGGAACGGGCGCGTGCGGGCGGCGGGTGTCACCGCGCTGCGGCGCACCGGGCGGCACGACGAGGCGCGGGCCTGGCTCACGGACCGTTCGGGAGTCGTACGGGCCTGCGCCCGGTACGTACTGCGACAGGGCGGGACCGAACCGCTGCCGTTGTACCGGGCGATGTGCACCGGCGAGGTCACCGAGCCGGGTGCCGCCGCGGGACTCGGCGAATGCGGTGACCGTTCGGACGCGGAGACGCTGTGGGCCCTGGTGCACCATCCCGCCGCGGCCGTGCGCGTCCACGCGGTCACCGGATTGCGGGCCCTCGATGCCGTGACGCGGGCCGGGCTGGCCCCGCTGATCGACGACCCGTCATCAGCGGTGGTCAGGGCGGCCACCCGGGCCCTGCTGCCCCACGCGGCCGGCCTCTCCCGGGAATGGCTGTCCGAGCGGAACGCGCCGGACCGGTCGCGGGCGGTGCGGGTGGCGGCGCAGCGGCTGCTCCGGGCAGCGGGGTAGGCGTCCCACCGGCTGGAACCCTGAGCGGCTGGGCCGTACGGAGCAGGCCGGCAGGTGGCCGGGGGGCGGCCGGTCTACGGTCCGGGCATGCGCAGACTTGGACCGACCGGCACATGGGGGGTGGCGTCGCGGGGCTGGGCACGCGCATCTGCCGCGTTGTCGTCAATCACCATGGCTCCGCCATGCCTCAATCCTCCGCCTTGCAGCTGCACGCACCCGGCCCCGCTCCTTCGCCCACCCCCCATGTGCCGGTCGGTCCTGGTCACCGGTTCGGTCCTGCTCGCTCTCGCCGGCCTCGTCGGGGCCCGTCCCCCGGTGGCGGCGCCCTTGCCGTGGCGGCTGGCCGACACGGGCGGCGGCAGCCAGCTGATCACGGCCGAGGCGCCCGGTACCGCCTCCACCACGGGCACGGTCACCTGGTGGAGTCTGCGGGGCGGCCGCTGGGTGGCGGCCGGGTCGGCGCCCGCGCGGTTCGGGGCCAACGGGCTGGCGGAGGGGGCTTCGCGCAAGCAGGGCACGAACACGACGCCTACGGGGCTGTACGAACTGCCGTACGCGTTCGGGGTCGAGGCGGCCCGGCCCGGGACGCGCTATCCGTACCGCCGGGTCGGCGACCGGTCGTGGTGGTGCCAGGACAACGCGGCGCGCGCCTACAACCGGTGGGTGGAGCCGCGTCCCGCCGACTGCCGGGCGGACGAGGCCGAGCACCTGATCACGTACCCGACGCAGTACGCGCGGGCCCTCGTCATCGGCTTCAACTACGTCCGGCCGGTACGGGGCCGGGGCGCCGGGATCTTTCTGCATGTCAACGGACGCGGCGCGACCGCCGGCTGTGTCTCCGTGCCGGCGGCCGCGATGGACCGGATCCTGACCTGGGCCGATCCGGCCCGCCGTCCGCACATCGCGATCGGGACCCGCTCGGGTCCGACCGCGATCACCCGGTACTGACCGCTCGTCAGCGGTCGTTCTGGGCGAGCCGCAGCAGGTGGTCGGCGAGCGCCTGTCCGCCGGCCGGGTCGCGGCTGATCAGCATGAGGGTGTCGTCACCCGCGATGGTGCCGAGGATGTCGTGCAGTTCGGCCTGGTCGATCGCCGAGGCGAGGAACTGGGCCGCGCCCGGAGGCGTACGCAGCACGACGAGGTTGGCAGAGGCCTCCGCCGAGATCAGCAGTTCGGCGGAGAGACGGCGCATCCGCTCCTCCTTGGCGGAGCCGCCCAGCGGTGCGTGCGGGGTACGGAATCCGCCCTCGCTCGGCACCGCGTAGATCAGCTCGCCGCCGGTGTTGCGGATCTTCACCGCGCCCAGCTCGTCCAGGTCCCGGGAGAGCGTCGCCTGGGTGACGCTCAGCCCGTCATCGCTGAGGAGCTTGGCCAGCTGGCTCTGCGAACGCACCGGCTGCCGGTTCAGGATGTCCACGATCCGGCGGTGGCGTGCGGTGCGGGTCTGCGGCACGGACGGCCCGCCGTGCTCGGATTCCTGCGCCTCGGTCATCGTCGTCGCCTCATTCTCCGGTGTGTCCCTCTCCGGATCGTCCGTCCCCGTAAGCCGCGTCGAGAGCGCCGGGCAGTGCCTGGAGGAACGCGTCCACGTCCGCCTCACCGATGATCAGCGGCGGCATCAGCCGTACGACATCGGGGGCGGGTGCGTTCACCAGGAGTCCGGCTCCCTGAGCCGCCTGCTGCACCTGGGGTGCGAGGGGCTCGGTGAGCACGATACCCAGCAGCAGGCCGGAGCCCCGGACGTGGGAGACCAGGGGGTGCCCCAGGCCCTCCACACCGTCGCGGATCCTCTCGCCGAGCCGCTTCACGTTGTCCAGCGCACCGTCGGCGGCCAGGGTGTCCAGGACCGCGAGACCGGCGGCGCAGGCGACGGGGTTGCCGCCGAACGTCGTGCCGTGATGGCCGGGCGCGAGCAGCTCGGCGGTTTCGCCGAACGCCACCGTGGCGCCGATCGGCAGTCCGCCGCCCAGCCCCTTGGCGAGCGTGACGAGGTCGGGCTCCACGCCCTGGTGCTGCTGGTACTCGAACCAGGTACCGCACCGGCCGATGCCGGTCTGGACCTCGTCGAGGACCAGCAGGGTGCCGGTGGCGCGGGTGATCTCCCGGGCCGCCTCCAGATAGCCCTTGGGCGGCACGACCACGCCGTTCTCGCCCTGGATCGGCTCGATGATCAGCAGCGCGGTGTCGGTGGTCACCGCGGCCCGCAGCGCCTCGACGTCCCCGTACGGGACGTGCGTGACATCACCGGGCAGCGGGACGAACGGATCGCGCTTCTTCGGCTGGCCGGTGAGCGCGAGGGCGCCCATGGTCCGGCCGTGGAAGCCGCCGTCGGTGGCCACCATGTGGGTACGTCCGGTCAGCCGACCGATCTTGAACGCGGCCTCGTTGGCCTCGGCGCCCGAGTTGCAGAAGTAGACCTTGCCGGTGCGTCCGAAGAGCTGGAGCAGCCGTTCGGCGAGCGCGACGGGCGGCTCGGCGATGAAGAGGTTGGAGACGTGGCCGAGGGAGGCGATCTGGGTGGAGACCGCCTCGACGACCGCGGGGTGGGCGTGGCCCAGGGCGTTCACCGCGATGCCGCCGACGAAGTCGAGGTACCGGGTGCCGTCGGCGTCCCACACATGGGCGCCTTCGCCGCGGACGAGCGACAGCTTCGGGGTGCCGTAGTTGTCCATCAGCGCGTGCTGCCACCGCTGCGAGAGCTCGGCGTTGGTCATGCTTCCCCCTGTGCGTCGGGCACGACCATCGTGCCGATTCCTTCGTCGGTGAAGATCTCCAGCAGGATCGAGTGCTGGACCCGGCCGTCGATGACGCGGGCCGTCTCCACGCCGTTGCGCACGGCGTGCAGGCAGCCCTGCATCTTGGGCACCATGCCGCTGGAGAGTTCCGGCAGGAGCTTCTCCAGCTCGGTGGCGGTGAGGCGGCTGATCACGTCGTCGCTGTTGGGCCAGTCCTCGTACAGGCCCTCGACGTCGGTGAGGACCATCAGCGTCTCGGCGTTCAGCGCGGCGGCCAGGGCGGCGGCCGCGGTGTCGGCGTTGACGTTGTAGACGTGGTTGTCCTCCGCCGAGCGGGCGATGGAGGAGATGACCGGGATGCGGCCGTCGTCCAGCAGTGCCTGGATGGCCCCGGTGTCGATCGCGGTGATCTCGCCGACCCGGCCGATGTCCACGGCCTCGCCGTCGATCACGGGGCGGTGCTGGATCGCGGTGATGGTGTGGGCGTCCTCACCGGTCATGCCCACGGCCAGCGGCCCGTGCTGGTTCAGCAGACCGACGAGCTCGCGCTGGACCTGTCCGGCGAGCACCATCCGTACGACGTCCATCGCCTCGGGCGTGGTGACGCGCAGACCGGCCTTGAACTCGCTGACCAGGCCCTGCTTGTCGAGCTGGGCGCTGATCTGCGGCCCGCCGCCGTGCACGACGACGGGCTTGAGGCCGGCGTGCCGCAGGAAGACGACGTCCTGCGCGAAGGCGGCCTTCAGCTCCTCGTCGATCATGGCGTTGCCGCCGAACTTGATGACGACGGTCTTGCCGTTGTGCCGGGTCAGCCAGGGCAGCGCCTCGATGAGGATCTGCGCCTTCGGGAGTGCGGTGTGCTTCCGCGCGGTGGTCATGAGCTGTACGCGCTGTTCTCGTGGACGTAGTCCGCGGTGAGGTCGTTGGCCCAGATGACGGCCGACTCGGTGCCCGCGGCGAGGTCGGCGGTGATCTTGACCTCCCGGTAGCGCATGTCCACGAGGTCGCGGTCCTCGCCCACTCCCCCGTTCTTGCAGACCCAGACGCCGTTGATGGCGACGTTCAGCTCGTCCGGCTCGAAGGCCGCCTTCGTGGTGCCGATGGCGGACAGCACCCGGCCCCAGTTGGGGTCCTCGCCGTGGATGGCGCACTTGAGGAGGTTGTTACGGGCGATGGAGCGGCCCACCTCGACGGCGTCGTCCTCGGTCGCGGCGTTCACGACCTCGATCCGGATGTCCTTGGAGGCGCCCTCGGCGTCACCGATCAGCTGCCGGGCGAGGTCGTCGCAGACGGCCCGTACGGCCTCGGCGAACTCTCCCTGCTCCGGGGTGATGCCGCTCGCCCCGGAGGCCAGCAGGAGCACGGTGTCGTTGGTGGACATGCAGCCGTCGGAGTCGACCCGGTCGAACGTGGTCCGGGTGGCGTCGCGCAGCGCGGCGTCGAGTCCGGGGGCGGCGACGTCGGCGTCGGTCGTGAGGACGACGAGCATCGTGGCCAGGCCGGGGGCGAGCATGCCCGCGCCCTTGGCCATGCCGCCGACGGTCCAGCCCTCGCCGCCGGCGACGGCCGTCTTGTGGACGGTGTCGGTGGTCTTGATGGCGATGGCGGCCTTCTCGCCGCCGTGCTCGCTCAGGGCGGCCGCGGCCTTCTCGATGCCGGGCAGCAGCTTGTCCATGGGGAGCAGCAGGCCGATGAGGCCGGTCGAGGCGACGGCGATCTCACCGGCACTGTGGCCTTCGAGAACCTCGGCGGCCTTCTCGGCGGTGGCGTGGGTGTCCTGGAAGCCCTGCGGTCCCGTACAGGCGTTGGCTCCGCCGGAGTTGAGGACGACGGCGGAGACCTCGCCGCCCTTGAGCACCTGCTCCGACCAGAGGACGGGAGCGGCCTTGACACGGTTGGAGGTGAAGACGCCCGCGGCGGCGCGACGCGGACCGTTGTTGACCACGAGGGCCAGGTCCGGGTTGCCGCTCTCCTTGATTCCCGCGGCGATGCCCGCTGCGGAGAATCCCTGTGCTGCCGTGACGCTCACGGTGCCACTCCGATCGTGGAAAGTCCGGTGTCCTCGGGGAGTCCGAGGGCGATGTTCATGCTCTGCAGGGCCCCGCCCGCGGTGCCCTTGGCGAGGTTGTCGATGGCGCTGATCACGATGATCCGGCCGGCCGCCTCGTCGTACGCGACCTGGATCTGGACGGCGTTGGAGCCGTACACGGCGGCAGTCGCGGGCCACTGCCCCTCGGGGAGCAGGTCGACGAACGGCTCGTCCGCGTAGGCCTTCTCGTACGCGGCGCGCAGGGACTCGGCGCTGACGCCGGGCTTCGCCTTCGCGCTGCACGTGGCGAGGATGCCGCGGGGCATCGGGGCGAGGGTCGGGGTGAAGGACACGGTGACCGGTTCGGCCGCGGCGGCGCTGAGGTTCTGGATCATCTCGGGCGTGTGCCGGTGGACACCGCCGACGCCGTACGGCGACATGTTGCCCATGACCTCGGAGCCGAGCAGATGCGGCTTGGCCGCCTTGCCCGCGCCGGAGGTTCCGGAGGCGGCGACGATGACGGCCTCGGGCTCGGCGAGCTGGGCCGCGTACGCCGGGAAGAGCGCGAGCGAGACGGCCGTCGGGTAGCAGCCGGGCACCGCGATGCGCTTGCTCCCCGCCAGCGCCGCCCGTCCGCCGGGCAGTTCGGGCAGACCGTAGGGCCAGGTTCCGGCGTGCGGCGAGCCGTAGAACTTCTCCCAGTCCGCGGCGTCCTTGAGCCGGAAGTCGGCCCCCATGTCGACCACGAGCACCTCGTCACCGAGCTGCTCCGCGACGGCGGCGGACTGCCCGTGGGGCAGGGCGAGGAAGACCACGTCGTGCCCGGCGAGCACCTCGGCGGTGGTCGGCCGGAGCACCCGGCCGGCCAGCGGCCGCAGGTGCGGCTGCAGGGCGCCGAGCGGCTGGCCCGCGTTGGAGTTCGCTGTGAGGGCCCCGATCTCGACCTCGGGGTGGACCAGCAGAAGGCGGAGCAGCTCCCCGCCGGCGTATCCGCTCGCCCCTGCCACCGCTGCACGTACCACCATCGAAATCCTCCTCGTCGATGGCATGACTATACGCAAGCCTGCACTTTTATGCAAAGACTTGCGATCATCCGGCGCCATACGGGCCGGGCGCGGCCGGGCCCACCGGCACGTCGTGGCAGTGGCCCCGCCCCGGTGTGCGGCCCCGGTCGCTCGCGAACACCGGTGAAATCACCGATGCCGCCCGTGACCCGCGCCCCGACCCTGATCCATGCAGGCATCCGCATCCCCGCCTCCCCACACCCCTGTCAGGAGTGCTCCCATGCGTCGTCGTTCACCCCGCCGGCTTCTCGGCGTCCTCGCGGCCGTCACGGTCGCGTTCACCCTGTTCGGTTCGACGTCGGCGGCCGGCGCGGCCGACCGTGCGCCCGCCGCGACGACCGCAGCGGCGGCCGTGACGCCCCTGTCGACCAGCACCCCGGTCGTCTTCGTCCACGGGTACACCGGCAACGCCTCCAACTGGGTGACCGCCAAGAGCGTCTTCCAGCTGAACGGCTGGTCCAGTTCCAAGCTCTTCGCCTACGAGTACAACTCGTACGGCAACAACATCACCAACGCCCAGGGCCTGGCCGCCTTCGTCAACAACGTCAAGTCCCAGACCGGCGCGAGCAAGGTCGCCATCGTCAACCACTCGATGGGCGGCCTCGTCAGCCAGTACTACCTGAAGGTCCTGGGCGGCCACAGCAGCGTCAGCCACCTGGCCTCCATCGCGGGCGCGAACCACGGAACGACCTTCGCCAGTGCCTGCCTGATCTACACGACCTGTCAGCAGATGTACCCGGGCTCGTCGTTCATCTCCCAGATCTCCTCCGGTGACGAGACCCCGGGCGACACCAGGTACGCCACCTGGTACTCCGCGTGCGACGGCATCATCCTCCCGTACACCAGCACCCGGCTGAGCGGCGCGACGAACAACAACGTGCTCTGCCAGACCCACATCGGGTACCTGGCGGACACGATCGTGCTGGGCCAGATCGCGCGCTTCGTCGCCTCCTGACTCGCCGCACGAGCCTGAACGGGCCGGGCATACCCCGCCCCCGCCCCCGCCGGGCGCCGGGGGCGGGGCACCGGCCGTCCGCGGCCCGACAGCCTCTCAGCCGACCGGGGCGCCGAACCACCGGGGCAGCCGGTCGAGCAGTTCCTGCTGGTCCTCACCGGCCCACACCACGTGGCCGTCCGGACGCAGCAGGACCGCGGGCACGTCCAGGTCCTCGCTGCCGTCCACCACGTGGTCGACCCGGTCCGCCCAGCCCGCCACCGAGAGCCGGCCCGTCCGGTCGACGAGCAGCCCGCGCCCTCGGTGCATCAGGGAGTAGAGGCGCCGCCCGTCCTTCAGCTCCACGTCCGGCATCCGGCGGCCGAGCAGCGCGTGGCCCTCGCCTACGTCGTAACGGATGTCGAGCGCGGTGATCATCCCGGTCATGTAGCGGTTCACCTCCTCGAAACCCATCAGCTTCGTGTACAGCGCCCGCAACGCGGTCGCGCCCGGGTCGGTCCCCAGGAGCGTGATCTGCGCACGGGTGTTGTCCAGCACGGCGGCGCCCACCGGGTGCCGTTCGGAGTGATAGCTGTCCAGCAGGCCCTCCGGCGCCCAGCCGTGGATCTCCGCGGCCAGCTTCCAGCCGAGGTTGAAGGCGTCCTGGACGCCGAGGTTGAGCCCCTGCCCGCCGGTCGGCGGATGGATGTGCGCCGCGTCTCCGGCCAGCAGCACCCGGCCGGCGCGGTAGTGCTCGGCCTGCCGGGTGGCGTCGCCGAACCGGGACATCCAGCGCGGCGAGTGCACGCCGAAGTCGGTGCCCGCGACCGCCCGGAGCCGCTCCTTGAAGTCCTCCAGCGTCGGCGGGGACGTACGGTCCTCGCGGACGCCGTCCGCGGGTACGACGACGCGGCACACCCCGTCCTTCCCGGGACTGACCCCGAACCGCAACTGGGTCCTGCGGACGTCCGCGACGACGGCGGCGATCTTCTCGGGGTCCTCGGTCACCTCCATCTCCCCCAGCAGCGTCTCGACCGTGGCCGCCTCGCCGGGGAAACCGATCCCGGCCAGCTTGCGCACCGCGCTGCGGCCGCCGTCGCAGCCGACGAGGTAGCGCGAGCGCAGCCGTGTGCCGTCCGCCAGTCCGACGGTCACACCGGCTTCGTCCCCCTCTGCGGACCGGCTGAGCGCGACCACTTCGCACCCGCGCCGGATCTCCGTACCGAGTTCGACCGCCCGCTCCTCGAGAAGCCGCTCGGTGACCGGCTGCGGGGTGGCGAGGCCGTACGGATGGGCCGTGTCCAGCCCGTCCGGCCATGCCGTGGCGATTCCGCCGAAGAGGCCGCCGACCTGGAACCTCTCGCTCACCGCCGTGAACCGCTCCAGCAGGCCGCGCTGGTCCATCACCTCGACGCTGCGCGCGTGCAGACCCTGCCCGCGGGACTCCCCCGTCGGTCCGGTCAGCTTCTCCAGCACGACGACACGCACGTCGTGCAGCCGCAGCTCGGCGGCCAGCATCAATCCGGTCGGTCCGCCGCCGACCACGATCACATCAATCATCGAAACACCCGTTCAAGAGATCAGCGGACTTCGGCCGTGGCCGGTCATTCTGCGGCGCACCGGGGGCCTTGCCGCAAGGCCCCCGGTGCGCTATATCTTGAAACCGGCAGGGAGGCGTTGCACTCCTTGCCATTTGTCTTTCTCAGGCGGCGCCGGTGACGGCGCCCTCCCTCAGCTCCAGCCGGGTGCCGCTGAACCGCGCCCGCATCCGGCGGTCGTGAGTGACCAGCACCAGCGCCCCCGCGTAACCGGTCAGTGCCGTCTCCAGTTCCTCGACGAGCGCGGGCGAGAGGTGGTTGGTCGGCTCGTCCAGCAGGAGCAGGTCCACCGGTTCGCTGACCAGCCGGGCCAGTTCGATGCGGCGCCGCTGGCCGTACGAGAGGTCCCCGACGCGCAGCCGCAGGGCGTCCGGCTCGAACAGGCCCAGCGACAGCAGCCGGTCGGCGTGCTCGTCCCGGCCGCCGGGACGGCCGTGGGCGAAGGCCGCCAGCACGCTCAGGCCCGGCGGCCACGGCGTCTCCTCCTGCCGCAGGTGCCCCACCCGCCCGGTGACGCCCACCGCGCCCGCGTCGGGCCTGAGTTCCCCGGCCATGACCCGCAGCAGGGTGCTCTTGCCGGCGCCGTTGGGGCCGGTCACCAGCACGCGTTCGGCCGGACCGACGCGCAGTTCCGGCACCGTCAGCCGGCCCTCGACGACCACGTTCTCCAGGGCCGCGGCGGGTGCCTCGCCGGGGCCGGCCGCGGTGGCGATGCGGGCCGTGAAGGACAGCGGGTCGGGCGGCGGTGTCACCGGGTTCGCGGTGAGCCGCTCGACGCGCTCCTTCGCGTTGCGGATGCGGCTCATCGCACCGTGGGCGCGCCCGCGCGCACGGAACGCCCCGGCCCCGGAGCCGGGCTTGGACAGCTTGCGCGGGATGGCGTCCAGTCGGAGGGCGTTGGTCTCCGTCAGCCGGCGCCCGCGGTCGAGTTCGGCCCGCCATGCGTCGTACCGCTCCTGCCTGCGGCGCCGTTCCGTGGCCTTGGCCGTGAGGTACCCGGCGTAGCCGTTGCCGTGACGGGAGACCCGGCCGCCCTCGACCTCCAGGACCGTGCTGGTGATCCGCTCCAGGAAGACGCGGTCGTGGGTGACCGCGACGACCGTTCCGCGGTGGGTCCGCAGATGGTCCTCCAGCCAGCCGACCGCCCGGTCGTCTAGATCGTTGGTCGGCTCGTCCAGCAGCAGCAGTTCCGGGCGGGACGCGAGCGTCGCGGCCAGGGCCAGCCGTGAACGCTCGCCGCCGGAGAGCGTCCCCAGCGGCCGGTCCCTGGACAGCCGGGGCAGGCCGAGCCCGTACATGGCGGTGTCCACCCGGGTGTCGGCACCGTAACCGTCGCGTGCTTCGTACTGCTCGGTCAGGCGTGCGTACGTGGTGAGGGCCGCGTCGAGTTCCGGTCCGGCCGATGCTCCGGCCAGCGCGGACTCGGCCCGGCGCAGCTCTGCTTCGAGCGTGCGCAGTTCACCCAGTGCCACGTCCACGGCGTCCTGGACGGTGGCGTGCGGGGTCAGCCCGATGGCCTGGGCGAGATACCCCGTACCGCCGGGTGAGACGACGGACACCTCGCCCTCGTCGGGCGTCTCCTCACCGGCGAGGAGACGGAGCAGGGTGGACTTGCCGGCCCCGTTGTCGCCGATGACGCCGGCCTTCTCACCGGGGGCGAGGCCGAGCGAGATCCGGTGCAGCACGGTGCGCCCACCGTAACGCTTGGTGACGCCGTGCAGAGAGAGTTGTGCGGAGTGTGATGGGTGCATGAATGAGCCCCTGTTCCCGGCCATGCCGACAGAACGGATTCGTGGACGAATCGGCACCACGACGGCGGAGCGGAGCTCTACGCGGTCGTGGGCGGGGCGATCACAGCGTTCCCATACGGACCAGGCTACGCGGGGCCCGATGGGCCGTCATCCGGTTTTCCGGGCCGCCGGCACCTTCGCGGGAACGACACGTGGGCGGCCCCCGTCCCGGACTGCGAGGGGACGGAGACCGCCCACGGCGGGCTTCGGGGTGGGAAGCGAACGCTAGGACGCGTCCTTGCGCTCCGCGTTCCGCTCCTTGATGCGTACGGTTTCCTTGCGGACCTCCGCCTGCGTGGCGCGCTCCTTCTGCAGCCACTCGGGGTTGTCCTGCTTCAGTGCGTCGATCTGCTCCGTGGTGAGGGCGTCCGTGACTCCCCCGCGGGCGAGGCCGGAGATGGAGACGCCCAGCTTGGACGCGACCACCGGCCGCGGGTGCGGGCCGTTGCGCCGCAGTTCCTGCAGCCACTCGGGCGGATCGGCCTGGAGGGCCGCCAGCTCGGCGCGCGAGACGACACCCTCCTGGAACTCGGTGGGGGTGGCCTCGAGGTACACACCCAGTTTCTTCGCCGCGGTTGCGGGCTTCATGGTCTGGGTGGTCTGGTGCGACGTCATGAGGTCAAGAGTATCGAGCGTGTGCGCCACCTCTGACCACGACCGGTAACCTGGCGGGGTGACAGGCTCGGAAGCATCCCCTTCATTCCGGCTCGCGTACGTCCCCGGGGTGACACCCACCAAGTGGGTGCGGATCTGGAACGAGCGCCTGCCGGACATCCCCCTGACGCTCGTCGCGGTGCCCGCCGCCGATGCGTCGGCCCTGCTGCGCGCCGGCGGGGCCGACGCGGGCTTCGTACGGCTGCCGGTCGACGGGGCGGACCTCAGCGCGATCCCGCTCTACACCGAGCAGACCGTCGTCGTGATCCCCAAGGACCACGTGGCGGCGGCGGTCGAGGAGGTCTCGCTCGCGGAGCTGGCCGACGACATCGTGCTGCATCCGCTCGACGACACCCTGGGCTGGGACGAGCTCCCCGGAAAGCCCGCGATCGCGCGCCCGGCCACGACGGCCGATGCCGTGGAGCTGGTGGCCGCCGGGGTGGGAGTCCTCGCCGTCCCGCAGTCGCTCGCCCGCCTGCACCACCGCAAGGACCTCACCTACCGTCCGCTGTCGGACGCCCCGGAATCACGGATCGCCCTGTCCTGGCCCGAGGACAGGACCACCGACCTGGTGGAGGACTTCATCGGGATCGTCCGCGGACGGACCGTGAACAGCTCCCGGGGCCGCGGTACGGCGCCCGCGGAACAGCCGAAGGCGAAGGCGAAGCGCACCGATGGGCGCGGCGCCGGGCGCAAGGCTGCGGCCGGTTCGCCGGCGGGCAAGAACTCCCGTGGCGGTTCGGGCGGAGCCAAGGGGGCGAAGGGCGCCCGCGGTGCCAAGGGGGCCGCCGGCGCGAAGCGCGGCAAGCCCCGACGGCGGCCGTAGGGCGGGGCGCGGCGACGGGTCTCGAGGGCTCGGTGTCAGACCCTCCTGGCAACATCGGTGATCATGACGCTCACCGAACGCCCGATGCCACCCCTGAACACCGACGAACGCACCAACCTGGCCTCCTGGCTCGACTTCTACCGGGCCACCGTGGCGGTGAAGTGCGAAGGTCTCGCCGACGAGCAGGTGCGTGAGACCTCCGTGGCACCTTCGGCGCTGACCTTGATGGGACTCGTCCAGCACCTCACGGAGGTCGAGCGGAACTGGTTCCGCCGGGTGCTGACCGGCGAGGACGTCCCGCCCTCACCCGGGGGACCGGCCAAAACCGAGGGCCACGACGGAGGGTTCGAGCTCTCCGGGGACGAGACCTTCGCGGAAGCCTGCGCGCGCTGGCAGGAGGAGATCGCCGTGTCCCGGGCCAACTGCGCCGCACGGTCGCTGGAGGACACCGCCCCGTTCCTGGGCGCCGAGGTGAATCTGCGGTGGATCTACACCCACATGATCGGCGAGTACGCCCGCCACAGCGGCCACGCCGACCTGCTGCGGGAGCGGATCGACGGCGCCACCGGGGTGTGACGGTGCCCGGCGCGGCAGGGCGGGCGGCTCCGGCAGGGCATCGACCACATGCCCCGGCCCCCTCACCCGTGAGCAGTGTTTGGACGCGCCCGCCCGTCGGCGCCGGGCGGGCGGATGTCAGGATGGTTCCCATGACGAGCAAGGTTTACTTCGACATCACCATCAACGACGAGCCCGCCGGGCGGATCGTCTTCAACCTGTACGACGACGTGGTCCCCAAGACCGCG
Source organism: Streptomyces sp. NBC_00236 (assembly GCF_036195045.1). Classification (NCBI taxonomy): domain Bacteria; kingdom Bacillati; phylum Actinomycetota; class Actinomycetes; order Kitasatosporales; family Streptomycetaceae; genus Streptomyces; species Streptomyces sp. NBC_00236. The sequence continues at coordinate 1,264,671 of NZ_CP108100.1, forward strand.
GAGAACTTCCGCCAGCTGGCCACCGGCGAGCACGGCTACGGCTACAAGGGTTCCTCCTTCCACCGCGTCATCCCCGAGTTCATGCTGCAGGGCGGCGACTTCACCCGCGGTGACGGCACCGGCGGCAAGAGCATCTACGGCGCGAAGTTCGACGACGAGAACTTCAAGCTGGCGCACACCAAGCCCGGCCTCCTCTCGATGGCGAACAGCGGCCCGAACTCCAACGGCTCGCAGTTCTTCATCACGACCATCGTGACCTCCTGGCTGGACGGCAAGCACGTGGTCTTCGGCGAGGTCGCCGACCAGCAGAGCATGGACCTGGTCACGAAGATCGAGGGTCTCGGTTCGCAGAGCGGCCGCACCAAGGCGAAGGTCACCATCGCCGACTCCGGGACGCTCTGACCCGGTCCGCTCGCAGAACAGCTCACCGCGACGCGCCGTCCGACGAACTTCGTCGGACGGCGCGTCGCGTCGTTACGGGGCCGCTCCGGGGCGCCGTCGCACGCGCGTCCATGTACCGCGCACGAGTGTCAACCGAAGGTTGACAGTCCTGCACTGTCAACCTACCGTTGACACATGACGAATCCCGTAGGCATGACGCAGCCCGTCCGTCTGGACGACCTCATCGCAGCCATCAAGAAGGTCCACCCCGACGCCCTCGACCAGCTCCAGGACGCCGTCATCGCGGCGGACCACCTCGGTGACGTCGCCGACCACCTGATCGGCCACTTCGTGGACCAGGCCCGGCGATCCGGTGCCTCCTGGTCGGAGATCGGCAAGAGCATGGGCGTGACCCGGCAGGCCGCCCAGAAGCGGTTCGTGGCCAAGGACCCCGGGGAGCTCTCCGAGCTCGACCCCAGCCAGGGGTTCAGCCGCTTCACGGTGCGCGCGAAGAACGTGGTGATGGCCGCGCAGAACGAGGCGCGCGCCGCGGGCAACGCCGAGATCGGCACCGAGCACATCGTGCTGGGGCTGCTCAGCGAGCCCGAGGCGCTCGCGGGGGCGTTCATCAAGGCACAGGGCATCGCCCTGGACACCGTGCGCCAGGCCGCCGAGCAGGCGCTCCCGGCGGCCGCGGAGGGCGAGGCGCCCGAGCTCATCCCGTACAACGCCGATGCGCGCAAGGCCCTGGAGCTCACCTTCCGGGAGGCTTTGCGCATGGGGCACAACTACATCGGCACGGAGCACATCCTGCTGGCCCTGCTGGAGCACGAGGACGGCGCGGGCCTGCTGACCGGCCTCGGCATCGACAAGGCGGCCGCGGAGACGGCCATCATCGAGGCGCTCACCCTCGTCGTCGACGCGCAGAAGCAGGGCTGACCGGCCTGGGGGGCCGTTCGCGGCGGGGCGGTTCGCGACGGGCTGCGAACCGCCCCCTGCGGCGGCTACCGGCCGCGCGGCGGAACGGACACGCCGTGGGACGTGTCGAGGGCCGAGGGCGTCCGCACGGGCCACCGCGTCACTGACGTGGACCCGGGTGCTCCCCCGCATCGACACCCAGCGCGAGCCGGTCCCGCCGCCGGCCCCGTGCCACGGCCCGTCGCGATGCGGGCCGGTCACAGCGACGCGTACACCGCCTCGACCAACGCCGTCTTGCGCGGGTCGTTCGCGATGTGGGGGCCCATCCGGTTCATCACGTAGCCGAGGGCCACCCCGTTCTCCGGGTCGGCGAGGCCGCAGGAGCCGCCCGCGCCGTCGTGGCCGAAGGCCCGCGGGTTGGGCCCGTAACTGGCGTCGGGTCCACTCAGCCACAGGCCGAGCGCGATCTCCGTCTCGTGGGCGAACCCGGCGCCCAGCACCAGGTCGCGACAGCTGCCCTGGCCCTCGCGGACGCGTTCGGCCGCCTCTTCGGACAGGATCCGCAGCCCGCCGGAGCTGCCGCGCCCCGCGAGGATGCCGTACAGCGACGCGACCGCGCGGGCCGTGCCGTGGCCGTTGGCGGCGGGGATCTCCGCCTCCCGCCACTGGGGGGTGTTGGCGGCGGCCGCTCCCGTGGGCGGGTTCAGGAGCGAGGCGACGGCGACCGGCTCCATCTGCGCGAAGAGCGCTGCCTGCTGGGCCCGGTCCGCCTTGGGGACGACGAGTTCGGCGACGCGCGCCGCCTCCTTCTCCGGCAGTCCGACGGTGAAGTCGATGCCGAGGGGGCCGGTCACCTCCTGCCGGAGGAACTCCCCCGGCAGCAGCCCGCTGACCCGTCGGATGACCTCGCCGACCAGGAAGCCGTACGTCAGGGCGTGGTAGCCGGACCGGGTGCCGGGCTCCCACCACGGCTCGGTCGCGGCGAGCCGGGCGGTCGTCAGCTCCCAGTCGTAGAGCTCCGCCAGGGTGTGCGGTGCGCGCAGGCCCGCGAGGCCGGCGCGGTGGGAGAGCAGATGCCGTACGCGTACGTCCGCCTTGCCCGCTGCGGCGAATTCCGGCCAGTACGCGGCGACCGGGGCGTCGAGGTCGAGGAGGCCGCGGTCCACGAGGATGTGCGCGCAGAGCGCGACCGGCCCCTTGCTGGTGGACCAGACGTTGACCAGCGTGTCCTGTTCCCAGGGGCGGGTGCGGGCGCCGTCCGCCCAGCCTCCCCAGAGGTCGGCGACGGGCTGCCCGTCGACCAGGACGGTGACCGCCGCACCCAGTTCGTCACGCTCGCGGAAATTCGCCTCGAACGCGCTGCGCACCGCGGCGAAACGTTCGTCGCAGTGGCCGTGGATCTGCGGCACGATGGCCTCCCTCGCCTGGGACATGCCTGGTCGGACTCGGACCCAGGTCAACATACCGACTGGTCGGACCGGCGGGAAGACGTGGCACGCCCCGACCGTTCTTCCGGGACGGCCCGGTCAGCGGATCCCGGTCTCCGGACGGAAACTCCAGCGGCGCGGCAGACCGGTGAGGGTGACGGTGGAGAGCGGGCGGACGTCGACGTTCCAGTACGTCGACGGCGGGGCCTTCAGCGCGTAGACGAGGGCGGCCCGGACGACGGCGGGCTCGGCGACGGCGACGATGGAGCCGTCGCAGGCGGGGCGGGTGTCCAGCCAGTTGCCGATCCGGGAGATGAACGCGAGCAGGGGTTCGCCCCCGTGCGGCGCCGAGCGCGGGTCCGCCAGCCAGACGTCCACGGCGGCCGGTTCGCGCGCCGTGACGTCGGAGAGGGTGCAGCCCCGCCAGCGCCCCATGTCGCAGTCGCGCAGGGCGGGCTGGACCAGCGGCGCGAAGCCGAGCGCCTCCCCCGTGGCACGGCTGCGGGCGGTCGGCGAGCAGTAGCGCAGTTCGGCCGCGCCCAGGGGCACCAGGGCAGGAGCGGCGAACCGTACCTCGTGCCAGCCGGCCTCGTCGAGCGGCCGGTCGTCGTCGAAACGCTCGCCGAGCAGGGAGGAACTGCGTGCCGCGGCGACGAGCGAGACTCGAACACTCATGGCCGCGATCGTGGAGCCGATTGCCGCGCAGGTCAAGAGCGCCGCCGCGGGCGGTTCCGGTTCAGTGGAACCGCAGGCCCATCCACCACTCCGGGTTGTCGAGCGGCTGGAAACCGGCCTTCTCGTACACACCGTGCGCATCGGCCGTGGCGAGCAGGAACCTGCGCACACCGGTCGGGGCGAGGTGGTCGCGCGCCGCCGCGACGAGCCGACCGCCCAGGCCGTGCCCGCGGGCCGCGGGGTCGACGTACACGTCGCAGAGCCAGGCGAAGGTAGCCAGATCGGTCACCACGCGGGCGTACCCGGCCTGTTCGCCGGAGGCGAGGTCGTAGGCGCCGAAGTTGAGCGACCCGGCGATGGCCCGGTCCTGGTGCTCCCGGGTGCGCCCCTTGGCCCAGTAGGCGTCATTGGAGAGCCAGTCGTGGATCCGGGCGGCGTCCAGACGGGCGGGGTCGGACGAGATCTCGTAACGTTCCTGAGGCGTTTCGGTCATGGGCGGAGACTAACCGGCGAGGCGTCGAGCAGGCCTTCCCAGGCAGTGCACAGACGTCGCACCCCTTCGGTGATCTCGGCGAGGCCCGCGACCGCGACGAAGCTCAACCGGACCTGGGGCGAGGGGGATTCGGCGCAGAAGTAGGGCCGGCCCGGCGCGATGGCGACGCCGGCCCGCAGCGCCGCCGCGACCATGGCGGCCTCGTCCGCACCGGCACCCGCATCGGGCAGCCGCACCCAGAGGTATCCGCCGCCGGCGGGAATGCGGGGCAGCGCGAGGCCGGGCAGCTCGCGGCGCAGCTCGGCGACCATGGCGGTGCGGCGGATACGCAACTCCGCCGAGACAGAACGCAGATGGCGGCCCCAGGCGGGAGAGCCGACGAGTTCCAGCGCGGCCTCCTGGAGCGGCCTGGGAACGAAGAGGCTGTCCACGACCTGGATGGCCCGCAGCCTTTCCAGGACCGGCCCCCTGGCGGCGAGGGCACCCACCCGGAAGCTGGGCGAGGTGGCCTTGGTCAGTGAGCAGACGTGGACGACGACCCCATCGGGATCGTCGGCCGCGAGGGCCGCGGGGAGCGGTCCCGCGTCGTCGTGGACGAGATGGCGGGCGAAGTCGTCCTCGACGACGAACGCCCCCGCCTCCCGGGCGATCCGGACGACCTCACCGCGCCGGGCCTCGGCGAGGACCGTGCCCGTCGGGTTGTGGAAGAGGGGCTGGCACACCAGGACGCGGGCTCCGGTGGCCGCGAAGGCCGCGGCCAGCAGGTCGGGCCGCACACCGTCGGCGTCCATGGGTACGGGTACGGGCCGCAGGCCGGCAGCCCGTGCGGCCGCCAGCATGCCGGGGTAGGTGGGCGATTCGACGAGCACGGGCGCGCCGGGCTGGGCGAGCGCCCGCAGCGCGGTGGCCAGGGCGCTCTGGCCGCCCGCGGTGATGAGCACATCGGCCGCGGTGAACGTGGGCCCGATCTCCCGGGCGAACCAGGCCCGCAGTTCGGTGAGCCCGTCGGTGGGCGGACGGCTCCACGCTCCGGGGCGGCGGCCCGCCCGGGCGAGGGCCGCCGCCATGGCCCGCTCGGGCTGGAGCGAGCTGTGCAGATAGCCGCCGTTGAACTCGACGACGCCCGTGGGCGGAGGCGTCAGGGTGACCAGCAGCCCGGAGGCGTCGACCGTGCGGGGCACCACTTCGGGGCCGCCGTCGCCGTTGAGCGAGACCTCCTGCCAGGAGGTGTCGGCGGGCGGCCGGGCCCCGGTGCGGGGATGCGCCCGGAACGCGCCGGATCCGGGGCGGGTGACGACGAGCCCTTCGGCGGCGAGCTGGGCGACGGCCCGCGAGACGGTCACGGGGCTGGCCCTGAACCGTTCGACGAGAGCGCGACTCGACGGCAGCTTCTCACCCGATGAGTAGCGGTTGAGTTCACTCCGGAGTACTTCGGCCAACTCGGCGACACTGCTACGCTCTTGCATGACAGCACAGGATAGCGCTACTACCGGGCCCACGATAGCGGTCGGCTCGACGGCGAACGGGCCCGCGCCCTCCACGTCCCCCGGTTCCCCCGCCTCAGTCCCGGCAGGCCGGAACGGCACGCTGCTCGCCCTGCTCGGAGTCGTCTCCTTCTCGCTGACCTTCCCCTCCACCGCCTGGGGCCTGGAGGGCTTCGGCCCCTGGTCGCTGGTGGCCCTGCGCACCCTGCTGGCGGCCGCGATCGCGGGCGCCGTGCTGCTCGCGGCCCGGGTGCGGGTGCCCGAGCGGCAGCACTGGGCCGGGCTCGCGGTGGTGGCGGGCGGAGTGGTGGTGGGCTTCCCGCTGCTGACCACCCTGGCCCTGCGGACGTCGACGACCTCGCACGCGGCCGTGGTGGTCGGCCTCCTGCCGCTGACGACCGCGGTGTTCTCCTCGCTCCGCACCGGCTCGCGGCCGCCCCGCGCCTTCTGGGCCGCCGCCCTCGCCGGGGCCGCGGTGGTGATCGCCTTCACCGTGACGCAGAGCGGCGGCGGCCTGTCGGCCGGGGACGCCTATCTGTTCTGCGCACTGCTGGTCTGTGCGGCGGGGTACACCGAGGGCGGCAGGCTGGCGAAGGTGATGCCGGGCTGGCAGGTGACCGGCTGGGCCCTGCTCCTCACCGTGCCGCTCGCGGTGGCGGGCGCGGCCCTCGCGTTGCCGTTCGAACCGGTGCGGTGGACCGCGCACGGGGCGATCGGACTGGTCTGGGTGTCCGTGGTGTCGACCTTCTTCGGGCTGTACGTGTGGTACCGCGGCATGGCCGAGATCGGTGTCGCCCGGGCCAGTCAGCTTCAGCTCGCCCAGCCCCTGCTGACGCTCGTCTGGTCGTTCCTGCTGCTCGGCGAGGAGGTCGCTCCCGCGGCCCCGGTGGCGGCGGTCGCCGTCCTGCTCTGCATCGTCGTCACCCAGCGCGCCGAAGCCGGCCGGTCATAGACTTGTCGACATGGAACGCCACCCGTGAGGAGGTCACTCCCGATGGAGGCACACACGGGCGACCGGCTGCTGACGCACGGCAGGACCGTGGGGCAGCACGACCGGGTCGCAGAGATCGTCGAAGTGCTCGGGGACGGGGGCACCCCCCCGTACCGCGTCCGCTTCGAGGACGGACACGAACACCTGATCGCACCCGGCCCCGACAGCGTCGTCCAGCACACCACCGGCCGGGACCCGGGACCCCGGTGACAGCCGCCGGTCAGCGGGGCGGGCGCGCCCGCGACCGGTAGTGGTCGGCCACCACCCGGTCCATGGCACCGATCCGGTCCGTGACCACGCTCTTCCCCGAGAAGTAGGCGTGGCCGCGGACCTGGTCGTATCCGGCGGCGAAGTCGATGTGCCGGGACAGCTCCACCGGGTCCTGCCAGGCGGCGGGCTGGGCGGGGTCGCCGGATTTGTAGAGGGCCTCGCCGATGAACAGGTCGACGCCCGTGCCCCGGACCACGTCGTCCCACCAGGGCACCAGCGCCGCATAGTCGGCGGGTGCGAAGCCGATGTGCCAGTACAACTGCGGGCAGATGTGATCGATCCAGCCCTTCTTGACCCAGCCACGAGTGTCCGCGTACAGATCGTCGTACGTCTGCACACCGGCTTCGGTCCGTGAGCCGAGCGGGTCGGTGGCGGCGTTGCGCCACACGCCGAACGGGCTGATACCGAACCGGACGCCCGGCTTGAGCGCCTTGATCCGCTCGGACATCTCCCGCACCAGTTTGTCGGTGTTGGAGCGACGCCAGGCGGCCCGGTCGGGGAAGCCCGCTCCGTACTTCGCGTACGCGGCGCCGTCGGCGAAGGTCTGGCCGGCCACCGGGTACGGATAGAAGTAGTCGTCCCAGTGGACGGCGTCGATGTCGTAGCGGCGCACCGCGTCGAGCATCGCGTCCTGGACGAACGTGCGGACCTCGGGCAGTCCCGGGTTGTAGTACAGCTTCCCGCCGTACGGCAGGACCCACTCGGGGTGCAGCCGCGCCGGATGGCCGGCCGACAGCCGGGAGGGGTCGGTGTGGTTGGCGACCCGGTACGGGTTGAACCAGGCGTGCAGCTCCAGGCCGCGGTCGTGGGCCTCCTGGACGGCCGTGCCCAGCGGGTCCCAGCCGGGGTCCTTGCCCTGGACGCCGGTGAGGTACTGGGCCCACGGTTCGTACGGTGAGGGCCACAACGCGTCGGCGCTGGGACGGACCTGGAGGATCACCGCGTTCAGGCGCCGGGCGACGGCCTCGTCGAGGTACGCGATCAGCCCGGCCCGCTGCTCGGCAGCCGGCAGACCCGGCTTCGACGGCCAGTCGATGTTCTGGACGGTGGCGACCCACATGCCCCGCAGTTCGCGCCGCAGCACATCGCGGGGTCCCCCCGGCCGCCCCGGACCGCCACCACCCCGCGGGGCCGCGGCGGCGTCACCCGCCACGGCCGCCGAGGCCATCACCCCCGCGACCGTCCCGGCCGCACCCGTCACGAACTTCCGTCGGTCCATTTGCCGCATTTCGCCGTACCTGCCGTTTCCGTGCGTGTCCGCAGCCCCGGAATTCCGGGCGTTAGACCGAGCATGCCCGCCCCGGCCCACGATCCCCGGTAGGGCCGACCGGCAAATGGGGGGCGGCGTCGCGTGCCCGGCCCCGCGACGCCGCCCCCCATTTGCCGGTCGCCCTGAGGCGCGGAGTAACGTCGTGGGGTCGTGGTGGAGCCCGGAATCAGACGGAAGCCGCCGAACGGAGAACAGTGAAAGGCACGAGGTGACGGACTCTATGGCCGACATTGCACGCGTCGGAGTGGTGGGCTGTGGCCAGATGGGCGCAGGCATCGCGGAGGTGTGCGCCCGCAGCGGCCTCGACGTCAAGGTGGCCGAGACCACCGGCGAGGCGCTGGAGATCGGCCGCACCCGGCTCCACAACTCGCTCTCGAAGGCCGCCGAACGCGGCAAGATCACCGAGGAGGAGCGCGACGAGACCCTCGGCCGCCTCAGCTTCACCACCGACCTCGGCGAGTTCGCCGACCGCGACCTCGTCATCGAGGCCGTCGTGGAGAACGAGCAGGTCAAGACCGAGATCTTCCAGGTGCTGGACCAGGTGGTGACCCGGCAGGACGCGATCCTGGCCTCCAACACCTCCTCGATCCCGCTGGTGAAGCTGGCCGTCGCGACGTCCCGGCCCGACCAGGTCATCGGCATCCACTTCTTCAACCCGGCCCCGGTGCAGAAGCTCGTCGAGCTGATCCCCGCGCTGACCACCTCGGACGAGACGGTCAAGCGTGCCGAGGCGATGGTGCAGGACATACTCGGCAAGCACCCGATCCGCGCCCAGGACCGTTCCGGCTTCGTCGTCAACGCGCTGCTGATCCCGTACCTGCTCTCCGCGATCCGGATGTTCGAGTCGGGTATCGCCAGCCGCGAGGACATCGACAACGGCATGGAGATGGGCTGCGCCCACCCGATGGGCCCGCTCAAGCTCGCCGACCTGATCGGTCTCGACACGGTGGCCTCGGTCGCGGACTCGATGTACGCCGAGTACAAGGAGCCGCTGTACGCCGCTCCCCCGCTGCTCCAGCGGATGGTGGACGCGGGCCGGCTGGGCCGCAAGACGGGGTCGGGGTTCTACCCGTACGCCTGATCCGCTCACCCGCAGGTGCGAGGGGCCCGCGGCTCCTCGCACCTGGGCGGGCCGGTTTCAGCCCAGTCGTAAGTGGTGCAGCATCATCAGCCCGGCGGCCATCCCGGCGGCCGGGACCTCACCGCGGGCGATCATGTCGGGGACCAGCTTCAGCGGTATCCATTCACGGCGCGAGGACTCGAAGCCGTCGACCGGGTCACCGGTCCAGTCGGCCTCCTCGCCCCAGTAGAAGTGGTGCCGGGCATCGGTGAGGCCGTTCGACGGCTCCACGGTCAGCAACGGCCGCAGCGGGCCGGGACGCCAGCCGGTCTCCTCCTCCATCTCCCGGGCGGCCGCGGCCGCCGGCTGCTCCCCGTCCTCGACCACTCCCGCGGCGATCTCCCAGCCCCAGCTGTCCGTGATGAACCGGTGCCGCCACAGCAGCAGGACCTCGTTCGCCTCGTTGACCACGGTGGCCGCCGCGACGGCACGGAGCCGGATCACGAAGTGGTCGAGGTGGTGGCCGTCCGGGAGGACGACATCCGCCAGATTGACCTGGAACCAGCGGTTCTCGTACACAGTTTGTTCGTTCAGGTTCGTCCACTGCACGGTTCTGCCACCTTCTGGCTAGTAGGTGGCCATATCGCAGCAGACCTGGGCTCACAGCGGTACGCGCAGAGCCCCGTCGACGAGATCCGCGGCCCGCGCCGCCTCCGCGCTGCCGCTGGCGACCAGGTGTTCGCGCACGGTCCGCAGCCGGTCGCGCAGACGCTGCGACTCCATCCCCCGGGCGCGGTCCGCCATCTCCGCCGCCCAGGCCGCTGCCCGGTCGGCCTCGCCCTGCCGCAGCTCGATCGTGGTCAGCATCGCCAGCCGGTGCACCCGGCCCCGGTCGTGCGCGGGGGTCCGCACCGCCGCCGCCGCGTGCTCCCTGGCGGCCGGCAGATCCCCGAGACGGAGCAGCGCCTCCGCCACCTGGACGTTGACCAGACCGGGCTGGACGTACCCCGTCTCGTCCGGCTCCTGACCGGGCCGGATCCGTTCCGCCTCGGACTCGGCCCGCCGGATGCACCGCAGGGCGCTCGGTACGTCGCCGAGATGGGCGTACGCCTTGGCCTGCATCGCATGGAGGTCGGCCGCGAGCGCGGGGGTGATGTCGCGGCCCGCGGCCCGCAGCGCCGCTTCGGCGAAGGCGACGGACTGCCGGAAGTCGGCGAGGAAGAGCGACTGGTTCACCAGCAGGGCGATCACATAGCCCCCGAGGCCCCGGTCCCCGCTCGCCTTGGCCAGCCGCAGCGCCTGGTGGAAGTAGCGCTGGGCGAGGCCGTGCGCGTCGGAGTCGTACGCGCAGATACCGGCCACGGCCACCAGACCGCCCGTGGCGCGGTGCAGTTGACGCCCCATCGCGTCGCTGTAGCCGCCGCGCAGCAGCGGGGCCGTCTCCGCGTTGAGGAAGCCGACGATGCGCGAACGCGTCGCGATTCCGCCCGCTCGGCGATACATCAGTTCGTAGTGGGCGCGGGCGGCCCGCAGAGTTGCTATGTCGGCCGGGCCGACGCGTTGCGGTCCGGTACGGGACACGTCGGTGTCCTCCGGCGGGTTCTCCCACTCCCAGACGGGCATCACCGCGGTGGTGCCCGTCACGGCCGGGGCGGCGACGACATGGGGGCGCTGCTGTTCGTCGGAGCGCCACAGAGCGGTGGCCCGCTCCACGAATCCGGTGAGCGAGGAGCTCGGCACGGTCGGGTGGGCGCCGAGGGCCGCCATGCCGATGTCGTGGAGCGAGAGCGCCCTGCGCAGCCGGTTCCCCAGCACCTCACAGATCAGGTCGGGCACCTGGCCGCGCGGCCGCTGGCCCTTCAGCCAGCGGGCGACGGCGGTGTGTTCGTACCGCAGGCACAGCCCCCGGGCACGGCCGGCCTGGTTCACATGCGCGGCGAGCCCGGCCCGGGAGACGCCCGCCTCGTCGATCAGAGCCTCCAGCAGCGTGTTGGGCTCCATTGCCCCCATTGCCCCCTCCGACGGTTCGACACGTCACGACGTGTCGCCCCAGTGGAGCACGATTCACACGGGGTGTGAACGGAATGCCCGAACCGTCCCGCTGCGCACCCTGCCGCACCGGTCCGCGAATCGCTTGAATGAGTCCCTCGCAAGAGGCGGCCGGGTCGTCTGCTCCCCCTCGTACAGCACGACGACCCGCTCCCGCGCCGTCCGCTCTGCCGACCTGCCCGACACTCCGTGGCAGAACGGACGGCGCCGGATCGCACGACCCACTGCCCACGGATCGGAGGGTTGTTGCGGGGCCGGCCGGGACCGGGTTCCCCGGGCCGGGCCGGAGCCCGCGTGCGGTCCACCGCCCCTGCGCGAGCACACAGGAGGGGCGTATCCGGTGGCCGGATACGCCCCTCCTCAGTGTGCGGATGCGCCGTTACGCGCCGCGCAGCACCGCGCCCGTACGCTCGGCGGCCAGAGCCACCGCCGCGTCACGGGCGGCGCTCGCCTCGTCGACGGTCAGCGTGCGGTCCGTGGCACGGAACCGCAGCGCGTACGCCAGGGACTTGCGGCCCTCGCCGATCTGCTCGCCGGTGAACACGTCGAACAGGCGCAGCGACTCCAGGAGTTCGCCCGCCCCTTCGCGCAGCGCCCGCTCCACGTCGGCGGCGGGCACGTCCTGGCCCACGACCAGGGCGACGTCCTGGGTCGCCACCGGGAAGGTGGAGATCCGCGGCGCCCGGAGAGCGCCGTCGACGGCCTGCTCCAGGACGTCGAGCTCGACCTCCATGGCGCAGGTCCGCTCGGGCAGGTGGAGCTCCTTGATGACGCGCGGGTGCAGCTCGCCGGCGTGCCCGAAGAGGGTCTCCTCGCCGTTGACCGTCACATACAGCGCGGCGCAGCGGCCGGGGTGCCAGGGCGCGTGCTGGTCGGCGCGGACCGTGAGGTCGACACCGGCCTCACGGGCGATGGTCCGGGCGGCCTCGACGGAGTCCGCCCAGTCGGCCGGGCGGCCCTTGCCCCACCAGCCGGCCTGCTCGCGGGCGCCCGCGAGGACGACGGCGGCGCGGCGCGGCTGACGCGGCAGCGCGGCGTCGAGCGTGGCGATCTCCTCGTCGGAGGGACGCCGGTCGACGGGCAGCCGGACGGGCTTCGTCTCCTGGCCGGTCGGCCGGAAGACGAGACCGGTCTCGAAGAGCGCGAGGTCGTGGCTGCCGCGGCCGTCGTTGCGCCGCAGTGCGCCGAGGAGGCCCGGCAGCAGCGTGGTGCGCAGCGAGGGCTCCTCGTCGGAGAGCGGGTTGACGAGCTTGACCGTGCGGCGGCGGGCGTCGTCCGCCTCCAGGCCCAGCTGGTCCAGGACCGCCTCGCCGGTGAACGGGTAGTTCAGCGCCTCGACGTAGCCCGCGCCCGCGAGGGCCCGGCCGACGCGGCGGTGCAGCCGCTGGCGGTCGGTGAGCCCGCGGCCCGACGGCGGGGTCGGGAGCGTGGACGGGAGGTTCTCGTAACCCTCCAGCCGGATGACCTCTTCGGCGAGGTCGTTCGGCTCGTTGAGGTCGGGCCGCCAGGACGGGGCCGTGACGAGGAGCTCGTCCTGCCCGTAGACGTCACAGCCGACCTCCTGGAGGCGGCGTACGACGGTCTCGCGGCCGTAGGCGACGCCGGCCACCTTGTCCGGGTGGTCGGCCGCCATCGTGATGGTGCGGGGGCCGGACGGGGCGCTCACCTCGGTGACGCCCGCCTCGGCGGTGCCGCCGGCGAGCAGCACCAGCAGGTCGACGGTGCGCTGCGCGGCAGCGGCGGCGGCCTGCGGGTCGACGCCGCGCTCGAAGCGCTTGGACGCCTCGGAGGCCAGCTTGTGGCGGCGCGCGGTCCGGGCGATCGAGATCGCGTCGAAGTGCGCGGCCTCGATGACGACCTCGGTGGTGTGCGCGTCCTCGGAGGCGTCGGCGATCTCCGTGTTGGCACCGCCCATGACGCCCGCGAGGCCGATCGGCCCGCGGTTGTCGGTGATGACGAGGTCCGCGGCGTCCAGGACACGGACGGTGCCGTCGAGCGTGGTGAGCTTCTCGCCCTGCTCGGCGCGGCGCACCCCGATCGGACCGTCGATCCGGGTCCGGTCGTAGGCGTGCAGCGGCTGGCCCAGTTCGAGCATCACGTAGTTGGTGACGTCGACGGCGAGCGAGATCGGCCGCATCCCGGCCTTCTGGAGCCGGCGCTGCATCCAGATCGGGGACCGGGCCTCGGGCTGCAGGCCGACGACGGTGCGCGCGGTGAAGCGGTCGCAGCCGATCGGGTCGGAGATCTTGACCGGGTGGCCGTACGCGTTGGGCGCGGGCACGTCCAGGAGCGCGGGGTCGCGCAGCGGCAGGCCGTAGGCGATGGCGGTCTCGCGGGCGACGCCGCGCATCGACAGGCAGTAGCCGCGGTCGGGCGTGACGGCGATGTCGAGGACCTCGTCGACGAGCTCGAGCAGCTCGATCGCGTCGGTGCCGACCTCGTGCTCCGGCGGCAGCACGATGATGCCGTGCGTACCGTCGTCGCCCATGCCGAGTTCGTCGGTGGAGCAGATCATGCCGTGCGAGGTCTTGCCGTACGTCTTGCGTGCGGCGATCGCGAAGTCGCCGGGCAGTACGGCGCCGGGCAGGACCACGACGACCTTGTCGCCGACGGCGAAGTTACGGGCGCCGCAGACGATCTCCTGCGGCTCGCCGGTGCCGTTGGCGGAGCCGACGTCGACCGTGCAGAAGCGGATGGGCTTCTTGAAGCCCTCCAGCTCCTCGATGGTCAGCACCTTGCCGACGACCAGCGGGCCCTTGAGGCCGGCGCCGATCTGCTCGACGGTCTCGACCTCCAGGCCGACGGCGACGAGCTTGGCCTGTACGTCACGGCCGGTCTCGGTGGGCGGCAGGTCGACGTACTCCCGCAGCCAGGAAAGCGGGACGCGCATCAGATCTCCATCCCGAAGGGCCGGGTGAACCGGACGTCGCCTTCGACCATGTCTCGCATGTCTTCTACGTTGTGGCGGAACATCAGCATCCGCTCGATGCCGAACCCGAAGGCGAATCCGCTGTACTTCTGGGGGTCGACACCGCAGGCGATGAGCACCTTGGGGTTGACCATGCCGCAGCCGCCGAGCTCGATCCAGCCCTCACTGCCGCAGGTGCGGCAGGGGCGGTCCGGGTTGCCGACGGACTCGCCGCGGCAGACGTAGCAGACCATGTCCATCTCGGCGGACGGCTCGGTGAACGGGAAGAAGTTCGGCCGCAGCCGGGTCTTCATGTCCGGGCCGAAGAGCGCCTGGACCATGTGGTCGAGGGTGCCCTTCAGATCGGCCATGGTGAGGCCCTCGTCGACGGCGAGCAGCTCGATCTGGTGGAAGACCGGGGTGTGCGTGGCGTCGAGCTCGTCGGTCCGGTAGACGCGGCCGGGGCAGACGACGTAGACGGGGGGCTCGCGGTCGAGCAGGGTGCGGGCCTGGACCGGCGAGGTGTGCGTGCGCAGCACGACACCGGACTCGTCGTTCTTCGCGCCGTCGGCGCCCTCGACGAAGAAGGTGTCCTGCATCTGCCGGGCCGGGTGGTCGGGCACGAAGTTCAGGGCGTCGAAGTTGAACCACTCGGCCTCGGCCTCGGGGCCCTCGGCGACCTCGTAGCCCATGGCCACGAAGACGTCGGCGACGCGCTCCATGATCGTCGTCAGCGGGTGGCGTGCGCCGGCCGGGGTGCGGTCGTAGGGCAGCGTGACATCCACCGCCTCCTCGACCAGGACCCGGGCGTCCCGCTCGGCCTCCAGCTCCGTCTGGCGGGCGGCGAGCGCCCTGCCCACGGCGGCGCGGGCCTGGCCCACGCGCTTGCCGGCCTCGGCCTTGGCCTGCGGCGGCAGCGCGCCGATCTCGCGGTTGGCGAGTGACAGGGGCGAGGTTCCACCGGTGTGCGCGGTCTTCGCCTGGGCGAGCGCGTCGAGGTCGCCCGCGGCGGCGAAGGCGGCGAACGCCTCGTCCCGGATGCGCTCGATCTCTTCCGGTTTCAGTGCCTCGACCTCGACTGGGTCGTACGACTTGTTCGGTGCCGACATCTCTTCCCGTACTTCCGATTGGCTGGTGGCGCGGCCCCGCTCGACGACTGGAGGACGCAAAGGTGCCAAAGGTCGAGTCTAAGGGCCACAGGATGTGTGGGCCGCCCGTGGTCCGCTCAGGCCTCGCTACTTCATGTAGGCCGGCGTGCTCACGGGCAGGATAAATCGGAACTCGGCGCCGCCCCCGGGGCCGCGGCCGACCGTGATGGTGCCGCCGTGCGCCTCGACGATGCCCTTGACGATGTAGAGGCCCAGGCCGGTGCCGCCGCGCTTGCTCCCCCGCCAGAAACGGGTGAAGACACGGGCCATCGACTCCTCGGGGATGCCGGGGCCTTCGTCGCTCACGGTGACCGCCGTTCCCTTCTCGTCGCTCTTGGCCGGTGCGGGTGCCACTTCGATGGTGACGGTTCCCTCGCCGTGGCGCACCGCGTTTTCCAGCAGGTTGCCGAGGACCTGGTCGACCTTGTCCGGGTCCGCCCACACGACGGGCAGCGGCTGGCAGGTACGGACGAGGAACCGGCCGGGGTCCTGGCCGGCGGCGGTGAGCGCCTGGACGTGGCGTTCCACGGCGGCGGAGAGGTCCACGGGCTGGCGGCGCAGCTCCAGGCGTCCCGAGTCGATGCGGGAGATGTCCAGGAGCTCGGTGATCAGGCGGGTGACCCGGTTGGCGTCGGCGTAGACGGTCTCCAGCATCAGGCGCTTCTGGTCGTCGGTGAACCGCTCCCACTTGGCCAGCAGCGTGGCGGTGAAGCCCTTCACGGACGTCAGGGGCGAGCGCAGTTCATGGGCGACGGTCGCGATGAGTTCGGCGTCGCTGCGTTCGTTGCGGCGGCGGGCCTCGGTGCCGCGCAGGCTGACCACCAGCCGCCGTACGGGGCCGGTCGGGCTCTCGCGTACGTAGCGGGCGGAGACGAGGACCTCACGGCCGCCGGGCAGCAGCAGGTTGCGTTCGGGCTGACCGACGCGGGTGGCGAGGCCGCCGTAGGGGTCGGTCAGCTCCCACCAGCGGCGGCCTTTGAGGTCCTCCAGCGGCAGCGCGTGTTCCAGCGGGCGGCCGAGTGCGGCGGCTCTGGGCACGGCGGTGATCCGCGCGGCGGCGGCGTTGAAGCAGATGACCCGGCCGGTCTCGTCCGCGACGACGAGTCCGTCGGGCAGGTCGTCCGGATCCAGGGCCCGGCCACCGGATCCGATGCCCGCGACGGTCTCCCCGTCCGGCTCCTCGGCAGGGCGCACGACGGCCTCCGCGCGCGCCCTCGGCCCGCTCATGCCGACAGCCATATTCCCGTACCCCACCTCTCGAACCGGTGCAGTGGGCCCCCGAGTTCGTCACCCTACTAGTCGCCGGTGACGGAGCGACACCCTGCGGGGGCCCGTGGCCCGGTGGCGGGGGCGCGGGACGGTTCAGACGGCGCCGGGGCGGACGCGCTGGGCGCGTGCGGAGGCGTACAGGCAGACGGCGGCGGCGGTGGCGAGGTTGAGGCTCTCCGCCTTGCCGTGGATCGGTACGCGTACGACGGCGTCGGCCAGCGCCCGGGTCTCCTCGGGCAGCCCCCAGGCCTCGTTGCCGAAGACCCAGGCGGTGGGCCCGCCCATGGTGCCGGCGTCGAGCTCGTCGTCGAGGTCGTCCTCGCCCGCGCCGTCGGCGGCGAGGATCCGTACCCCGGCGTCCCGCAGCCCTTGCACGGCCTGCTCGACGGGCACGCCCACGGCGACCGGCAGATGGAAGAGCGAGCCGACGGACGCGCGCACCGACTTGGGGTTGTACAGGTCCACGGAGGCGTCGGTGAGGACGACCGCGTCGGCGCCCGCGGCGTCGGCGCAGCGCAGCACCGTACCGGCGTTCCCGGGGTCGCGGACGTTCGCCAGGACGGCGACCAGCTTCGGCCGGGCGGCGATGACGGCCTCGAAGGGCGTGTCCAGGAAGCGGCAGACGCCGATCAGGCCCTGCGGGGTGACGGTCTGGGACACGTCGGCCAGGACCTCGCTGTCGGCGAGGTGCACCCGGGCGCCCGCCGCGTGGGCGGCCACGACGATGGCTTCGTACCGCTCGGCGGCCTCGACGGTGACGAACAGCTCGATGAGGGTCGGCTCGCCGTCGCTGCCGCGGTGGTCCGCGGCCTCACGTACGGCCTGCGGCCCCTCGGCGATGAACCTGCGCTCCTTGCCGCGGAAGTTGCGCCTGGCCAGCCGCCGGGCGGCGGCGACCCGTGGCGATCGCGGGGAGATCAGTTCGGGGGTGCCCATGTCGGCGGCAAGCCTCTCTGGTGACGAAG
The DNA here is from genome assembly GCF_036195045.1 of Streptomyces sp. NBC_00236. Lineage (NCBI taxonomy): Bacteria > Bacillati > Actinomycetota > Actinomycetes > Kitasatosporales > Streptomycetaceae > Streptomyces > Streptomyces sp. NBC_00236. The sequence continues at coordinate 1,281,979 of NZ_CP108100.1, forward strand.
GTGCGGGGTCTGCAACGCACCGGACCCGCAGACGGCGTGCGCCTGCGGGTCCGGGTCGAAAGCCAGGAAGTACAGCCTGGATCAGGCGGCCTTCGGGGCGTTGACGTCGCTCGGGAGGGCCTTCTGGGCAACCTCGACGAGAGCGGCGAACGCGTTGGCGTCGTTGACCGCGAGCTCGGCCAGGATCTTGCGGTCCACCTCGATGTTGGCGGCCTTCAGACCCTGGATGAGGCGGTTGTACGTCATGCCGTTCTGGCGGGCAGCGGCGTTGATGCGCTGGATCCACAGCTGACGGAAGTCGCCCTTGCGCTTCTTGCGGTCGTTGTAGTTGTAGACCAGGGAGTGGGTGACCTGCTCCTTGGCCTTGCGGTACAGGCGCGAGCGCTGACCGCGGTAACCGCTGGCGGCCTCGAGAATTGCCCGGCGCTTCTTGTGGGCGTTGACTGCCCGCTTGACGCGTGCCACTTGTTAACTCCTTGTAGCGGGGCCGTGGTCGTACTCACACGGCCCGGAAACGAATTGGTCCCGGTCGGATCGAGGGCGCGTCCCCGGTGTCACCGGGGACGACGGCCTCACTTGCCGAGAAGCTTCTTGATCTTCTTGGCGTCGGCCGGAGCCACGACGACCGTGCCGGTCAGCGAGCGGGTCTTCTTGGACGACTTGTGCTCGAGAAGGTGGCGCTTGCCGGCCCTCTCGCGGAGCACCTTGCCGGAGCCGGTGATCTTGAAGCGCTTGCTGGCACCGCTGTGCGTCTTGTTCTTCGGCATCGCGCCGTTCTCTCCTCGTCAGTGGCGCCCCTCTCGGTGCGGGCACCGGACTGCAGGGGCGTCAGATCTTGGTGGGATTCCGGGGGGACCCGGGGGCGCCTGGATGGCAGCCCCCGAAGGTCACGCCTCGGAAGGTGTCTCGGCCGGAGCCTCGGAGGTCGCCTCGGCGGGAGCCTCGGCAGCCTCGTCCGCAGCCTCGGCGTCGGGGGTGTGTCCCTGACGCTCCGCCTTGCGGGCGGCCTGGGCCTCGCGGGCCTCGGCCATGGCTTCGGTCTTCTTCTTGTGCGGGCCCAGAACCATGATCATGTTCCGGCCGTCCTGCTTCGGGTTGGACTCGATGAAGCCGAGTTCCTCCACGTCCGAAGCGAGACGCTGAAGCAGTCGGAAACCCAGCTCGGGGCGGGACTGCTCACGACCACGGAACATGATCGTGATCTTGACCTTGTCGCCCTGCTTGAGGAACCGGACGACGTGACCCTTCTTGGTGTCATAGTCGTGCGGGTCGATCTTCGGCCGGAGCTTCATCTCCTTGATGACCGTGTGCGCCTGGTTCTTGCGCGCCTCACGGGCCTTCATGGCCGACTCGTACTTGAACTTCCCGTAGTCCATGAGCTTGCACACGGGCGGACGGGCGGTAGCCGCCACCTCGACCAGGTCGAGGTCGTACTCCTGTGCGAGTTCCAGGGCCTTGGCAAGCGGAACAATCCCGACCTGCTCGCCGCTGGGACCGACAAGTCGCACCTCGGGTACGCGAATCCGGTCGTTGATGCGGGGCTCGGCGCTGATGGATCCTCCTCGGTAGCACCACGCGGCCGCCTGGCGGACAGCCACGTAACGTCTGTTTCGACAGACCAACCGTGCAGGACCATGAAAAAAGCCCCACCGGGACACAGGCGGGGCTCCAGAACAACCGGAACACCGCCGCGGTCAACCGCGGGGCGCATCGGGCGGCTCCATCGTCCGTACGGAACGATGGGCGCCACCTGACCGGATGACCCGCCGTCCTGGGGACGGTCAGGTGGGAGATCGGAGCCTCCACTTGTGGGCCGGGCACATAGATGCCCAGCCGGTCGTTACACAAGGTTAGCAGCTCCCCCGGGCGTGCGCTAACCAGTGGTGGTACGGCACTCCCGCGGACGGAACGGGTCTGCCGTGGGCCTATCGTATGGCGCATGAGTGACGCGACCCCCACCAGTGATTCCCCCGGCTTCGACGAGATGGCCCGCGACATCGCGGAGGTGCCGGCGGTCGAGGTGATCGTGACGGTCGCGGTCAATCTGATGAGCGCCGCCGCCGTGAAGCTCGGACTGACCGAGGACGGCGACGAGCACAAGGACCTCGACGAGGCCCGCAAGCTGGTCCACGCGCTGGCCGGTCTGCTGGACGCCAGCACGACGGAGATCAGCTCCTTCCACGCGGCACCGCTGCGGGACGGCCTGAAGTCCCTGCAGCTCGCGTTCCGCGAGGCCTCGCTCGTACCGGACGAGCCCGGCCACGGCCCCGGCGAGAAGTACACCGGCCCGGTCTTCGGCTGATCCTGCTCCGCTCCGCCTCTTCCACACCGTGAGCCCCCTGCCCGACCCGGCAGGGGGCTCACGGCGTCCGCGACAGGATCAGATGCGGACGCGCTGCGGCTGCCGGCCCGGGACGGGGCGGGTCCGCCGTCCGCACGTCGATCCGCCGGGCGGTCAGCATCCCCGGCGTCACCACCGAAGTGAGAGGGCAGCCGGATATCGGACCCAGCGCGCAGGCGAGGGCGAGCAGCACGAATCCGAAGGACAGGGCGATGCCGGCCGTCCCTGGGTACTCGGCGCCGAGCACCGCTGATCCGACTCCGAAGAACACCAGCGGCAGCGTGCCGAGAAACTCCGGCACAGCCGTCCGCGTCTGCATACGACTACCGTGCGACGATCGGGAGAATCGTCAGATTTCCCCGCAGATCTCCGGCGTGTGGCCGCTTTGCGCGCGTTGGGCCGTTCGGGTGATCAGCGCGTGAACAGGGCCTCACCGGGCGTGTGCGTGTCGGCCGGGAGCAGCGCGAGGTCCAGGCCACGGACCAGCCGGGCACGCAGCACCTCGTTCGCCGCCAGCGACCGCGCGACCCGCCCGGCCGCCTCCGCGGGATCGGCGTCCGCCGCCAGCACCAGGGCGAGGGTGCCGTCGGCGCGGCCCGGTCCCAGATGGGCCCGGAGCACGGCGGGCTCGGCGGCGACGGCGTCCCGCACCGCCGCCGTGACGGCGGGGTCGTCGAGCGGGTCGGCGCTGGTACGGCCCTCGGCGAGGGCGCGCAGGGCGGAGCCGGCCAGCTCGAAGGCCACCGGCCCGGCGAGGTCGAGCACCACCGTGTCGGCCTTCTCGTGCGCGGCCGCCTGGAGTGCCTGGTGCAGGGGTACGGCGACGGGGCGGGCCTGCGGGTCCCAGCGGGCCAGTGAGGCGGTGGAGGTGAAGGCGGGCAGGGCGCGGCGGTCACCGGCCTGGAGGGTGGGGACCGCCATGTCGCTGGTCTTCTCCCGGCGCAGCCCCTTCTCGTCCTCCTCCACCTCGCCGAGGACGGCCACCACGGGAACGAGGAGGCGGGCCCCCTTGAGTGCTTCGAGCACCGGGCCCACGGCCTTGCGGTCCTCGGCCCAGGCGGCGAGCGCCGCGGTGAGGGCGGGGTCGGCCGTGCCGTCGTCGTCGGAGTATCCGGAGTCCGGAATGTTCTTCTGCGCCACAGGGCGAGCGTAGTGCCTGGGCATTCTCATCCCGCCGACAGGTCGGACTCAGCCGTCTCTCAGCCGCGGTTCCTGGCGTCGGGGTCATGCCCCGACACAGAAGCCGCAGATCCGCGCTGTCCGCGACCGTGGCGGCCGCGGCCGCGCTGGCCTGTCCGGCCGTCGCAGGCGCGTATCCGGCCGGCCGGCCGCCGGATCACGCGCCCGCCGCCGCGGCTTCCGTATCGTCCGTCCCATCGGCCGCGACCGCTCCGGTCGCGGCGGAGAGCGAGGAGCCGGTGGTGGAACTCGACGCGGAACTGGCCGCGGCCGTCGTGCCGCTGCTGGCCGGTTCGGGCACGGCGACCGTCTCGGTGGCCGTCCTGGACGATGCCGGCGGAACGCGGGCGGTGTACGGGGGCGAGGACGCGACGTACGACACCGCCAGCATCGTCAAGGTCGACATTCTCGCGGCGCTGCTGCTCCGGGCCCAGGACGAGGACCGTGTGCTGACGGCGGGCGAACGCGCTCACGCGGTCGCGATGATCGAGCGGAGCGACAACGAGGCCGCCACCGCGCTGCTGGCGGCCGTGGGCGGGGCGTCCGCCCTGGACGCGGCCAACGAGCGGCTCGGTCTCACCGCGACGACGGCCGCGCAGGCCTGGGGGCTGACCCGGACCACCGCGGCCGACCAGCTGACGCTGCTGGAGGCGGTGTTCGGCACCGGCACGGACACGGAGCTGACTCAGGCGTCCCGGACGTATCTGCGCGGCCTGATGGCACAGGTCGAGGCCGACCAGCAGTGGGGGGTGTCGGCGGCGGGCAGTACCTGGGCGCTCAAGAACGGCTGGATGCCGCGCACCGCCACCGGGCTGTGGAACATCAACAGCATCGGGCAGGTGGCGTCGGACGGGCGGACCTGTCTGGTGGCGGTGCTGTCCGCCGGCCAGCCGACCAAGGAGGCGGGCGTCGCGCTCGTGGAGGCGGTGGCGAAGGCGGCCGTGGAGGTCGTACGGGGCGGCTCCGCCGGGTGAGGCGCGGTCAGCGGCGGAGGGCGGAGCGGCCGCCCCGGCCACGCCACAGGACGACGGCCAGGGCCAGCAGGACCGCGCCGAGGCCGCCGGCCGCCGGGGCGAACCAGCCGGCGGGGCCGTCGTCCGCGCGGGGCGGGGTGGGGCCGGAGCCGAAGTACTGCTTGCGGTAACCGCCCGCGGCGGAGTCGGTACGCAGCCCGGCGGGGCTCAGGGAGCCGCCCGCCTCGATGGCCGCGGCCGGGTCGACGATGCCGTAGCCCCGGGCGTCGTCGCGGCCGGCGGACGGGGAGTCGCGGGCGGTGTCCGTGAGGAGCTTCTTGATCTGGGCGGGCGTCAGGCCCGGGTGCGCGGCCCGCACCAGCGCGACCGCGCCGGAGACGAACGCCGAGGCCGCGGAGGTGCCCCACTCCACGTAGTACTTGCGGTCGGGTGCGGGGACGACGATGTCGACCCCGGGCGCGCTCACGGTGGCGTACCAGCGGCGGGTGGAGAACGAGGCGTGGGTGCCGTACCTGTCGACCGCGGCGACCGCGATCACGCCCGGGTAGGCGGCCGGGTACGAGATGTGGTCGCCCTTCTCGCCCCCGTTGCCGGACGAGGCGACGACGACCGCGCCCTTCTTCAGCGCGTACTGGATGGCGGCGTCCTCGCCGGGTTCGGGGTGCGCGGACTCGCTGTCGTCGCCGAGGGAGAGGTTGATGACGTCGGCGCCGTGGTCGGCGGCCCAGCGGATGCCGTCGGCGAGGGCGGTGCCGCGGGTCTTGCGGGCCTTGGCACGGGCCGGGTCGCTCGCTTCGAGGATGACCCGGACGGGGAGGATCCGCGCCTCGGGCGCGATGCCGATGACCCCCTCGCCGTCTCCGCTGCCGTGGCCCCGGCCTGCGATGATCCCGGCCATCGCGGTGCCGTGCCTGGCCCATGAGCGGTCGCCGCGTCCGGCGCCGAACCCGATCATGTCCTTGCCGGGGAGCACCTGGCCCGTCAGGTCGGGCAGGCTGCCGTCGACCCCGGTGTCGACGACGGCGACGGTGACGCCCTTGCCGCGGGTGGTCTGCCAGGCCCGGTCCGTGTGGAGGGCGTCCAGGCCCCACTGCTGGGCCCGGATGGTGTCCGCCCCGGCCGGGGCGGCGGGCAGGAGCGCGAACGCGGTGGCGGCGCAGACCGCGCCGAGGAGTCTGCGGGGGCGGACGCGGCGGGTCATTCGGGCTTCTCCGTGAGATCGGCGACGGTCCTGCGCAGTCCCCGCTCGACGCGGTCGGCCACACCCTTGGCCTCGTGCCCGAGTCCGGCCTGGGCGGCCGCCGTGGTCGCGTTCACCGCCATGGCCTTCCCGGCCGGCTGCGGGTCGGCGACCTTGCGTCCGTCGGCGAACCCGGAGACGGCGAACACCACGACGGGAACCTCGGTCAGTACGTGCACGGTCCAGCTGGCACGCTGCCGGTCGCCGAATCCGGCGGCGGGGCTGTTCCTCACCGCGTAGGCGCGCGGCATCAGGTCGGTGCGGGCGTCGAGGTGCTCCCCGGCGTACCGGGAACCGAGCGCGCGCATCGCGTCGGTGTCGCCCTCGGTGAAGACCATTCCGACCGTGGTGACGCTGCTGCTCGTCGCGTCGCTGTACGTGGCGCGGAGCAGCCGGGCGCAGCCGACCGGCCGGAGGGTCTTGAGCAGCAGCGGGTCGAGTGCGCCCGTGCAGCCGCTGTCCGGGGCCACGGCGATCCTGGTCCAGACCCGGTCGGCGCCGCCGGGGCCCGCGCCGTCGCCGTTGAGCGTCCGGGGGAAGAGCGTGTCGACCGGGATGCTGTGCCAGGCCTCGCGGCCCACGGTGTAGGCGCTGTGGGCGGCGGGATCGGCCGAGGAGTCGCTGATGAGCCAACTGCCGGTGGCGGCCCCGCCGATCAGCCCGAGTCCGAGCACGACGCAGACCGCGGCCGCCGCCGTCCTGAAGGGGTGCCGGGTGCGCACGGGCCGGAGCCGGGTGGTGGTCTCGGCGGGTGTCTCGGCCGGCGGGTGGGTGTGCGGGGGCCGGTACGGGTACGGGGCCGCTGCCCCGGGCCGGGCCGGCGGGCCGCCGAGTTCCACGGCGCCCACGGGCCGCCGCCGGGTCGCCGCGGGAGGTGCGGCGGGCGGGCGCGGTGGGAACGCCGGGGTGGTGGAGGGCGCGGGCGCCAGGTCGGGCCGTGCCGGGGGGACGGGGCGCAGGCGGGCGGTCGTCTCCACGGGGGGCGGCGCGGCCGGGGGTTCCGTGGTGGCCGGGGGTTCGGTGATGGCCGGGGGCCGTGGCGGGACGGGCGGGACCGGGGCCGGGGGTCCGGCCGGGGCCGGGGCGCTCGTCGCGGGCGCGGGTGCGCGGTCGTCCCCGGGCGGGGTGTCGGGGCGGGCGGGGGTGTCCGCGGCGGGGCCGGCGGGCTCCGGAGGGGACGGCGGCGGGGTGGTCGGGCGTGGCGGGACGGGAGCGCGCTGCGCCTCGGTACTCATCCGCCCCCCTGGTCCGTTCCGTACCGCACGCGGATCGGCTGCACCGGCAGGCCTGTTGCTCGCCGCGTGTCCGTCACTCTACGGGCTGCGGAGGCCGTGGTGGGAGCAGGCCGCCGGGCCGGCGAGCGATCTGCGCAGAACGTCCCCCTACCCAGCGGTACAGCCGTCTGGCAAGCTGCGGCCATGACTGCCCGCGCCGCTGACCGGACCCGTTACAACCGGGCCACCGCCCATCTCGACGCCCCGATCGCCGTCGTCGATCTGGAGGCGTTCGACGCCAATGCCGACGATCTCGTCCGGCGTGCGGCGGGGAAGCCGATCCGGGTGGCGAGCAAGTCGGTGCGCTGCCGGGCGCTGCTGGAGCGGGTGCTGGCGCGGCCCGGGTTCGCCGGGATCATGTCGTTCACCCTCGCCGAGTCCCTGTGGCTGGCGCGGGCCGGGTTCGAGGACGTCCTGCTCGCCTATCCCTCGGCCGACCGCTCGGCCTTCGCGGAGCTGGCCGCCGATCCGAAACTGGCCGCCGCCGTGACCGTGATGGTGGACGACCACTCCCAGTTGGAACTGATCGACGCGGCGCGGGCGGGGGGCACGGAGGAGATCCGGGTCTGTCTGGAGCTCGACACCTCACTGCGGATGCTCGGCGGCCGGGTCAGGATCGGGGCACTGCGTTCGCCCCTGCGCTCCCCGGCCCAGCTGGCGGAACTGGCCAGGTCGGTCGCCCGCCGGCCCGGTTTCCGGCTGGTGGGGCTGATGGCGTACGAGGGTCACATCGCCGGGGTCGGCGACTCGCTCGCGGGACGGCCGCTGCGCTCCCGGGCGATCCGGCTGATGCAGGCCACCGGCCGCCGGGAGCTGGCTGTCCGGCGGGCCGAGGTGGTGCGGGCGGTACGGGCCGTGGCACCGGACCTGGAGTTCGTGAACGGCGGTGGCACCGGGAGCGTGCAGCACACCGCGGCGGAGGCCGCGGTCACGGAGATCGCGGCCGGTTCCGGCCTCTACGTGCCGCGGCTGTTCGACAACTACACCTCGTTCACGGCGCGCCCGGCGGCCCTGTTCGCCCAGCCCGTGGTGCGCCGGCCCGGGGTGGGTGTGGTGACGGTGCTCGGTGGCGGTTATCCGGCGTCCGGGGCCGCGGGGGCGGACCGGCTGCCGGTCCCGTATCTGCCGGAGGGGCTGCGGTACGACCCGCAGGAGGGCCCCGGCGAGGTGCAGACCCCGCTGCTCGGCGCCGCGGCCGACGATCTGCTGATCGGCGACAAGGTGTGGTTCCGGCACGCGAAGGCCGGTGAGCTGTGCGAGCGGTTCGACGAGCTCCAGCTCATCGAGGGGGACCGCGTGACGGCGACCGTGCCGACGTACCGGGGCGAGGGCCGCACGTTCCTCTGAGCCGCCCGCCGGCCTCTCAGGGGGCGACGGAGCTGCCGACGCCCCCGCCGGTCCCGCTGTCGCCGAGGGGCCGGATGCCCTTGGTCAGGGTGTCCATGAGGGCGAGCGGCACACCGTCGGGCCCGGCGTCGAAGGCGTACCGGACGACGACGGGCGACTCACTGCCGACGGGCGAGGGGAAGGCGAGCGACTGCACATAGCCGCCCCGCCCCTTGCCCGTGACGACCCGCCAGCGCACCTGGTAGCCGGTGCGTCCGGCGACGCTGACCGGGCCGGCGGCGATCTGACGGTGGGAGACGATCCCGCCGTGGATCCGCCGGCCGACGACGTCCTCGTCGTACGCCCGGTCCGCGGCGGCTCCGATGTCCTGCCGGGCGAGCGCCTCGGGGGTGGTGACGTCGGTGCCGCTCGGGGTGCGGGTGGTCACCGTGCCGTGGTAACAGAACGCCGAGGAGGCACCGGGGCAGTCGTAGGAGCCGGTGGTGCGCATCGTGAGCAGCTGCTCGACGGTGTTCTCGGGCCGCTCCCAGCCGTCCGGGATCGGCAGCGTGATGCCGTTGAGCTGGTCGACGAGCACGTCGGGGTCCTCGCCGGCCGCCGAGGGGTCCGGCGACGGGCTGTCGTCGCCGGGGGCTCCGTCACCGGTGTCCGCAGGGCTCGGGGCGGAGGAACGGTCCGACCGGGTCGCGGTGGGTTCGGGCCCGTCGCCCCGGCCGAGCAGCATCGCACCCGTCACGGCCACGACGACGACGGCCATACCCGTGGCCACGAGCGCGATGATCCTGGCAGCCGGGGAGCCGCCGCCTCCCCGGCCGGGCCCGGACTGCTGGATCACGGTGGCGGCGGTGCGGGTGTGGGCGGTCCAGGCCGCCCCGTCCCACCACCGCTCACAGCCGGGGGCGGCCGTGTCCGGGTACCAGCCGGGCGGGGTGGGACTGCTCATGGCCTCACTCTAGGTTCCGGACCCGGGGCCTCCTACAGCGGTGTGACGTACGCCCCGGAGATCCCGCCGTCGACGAGGAAGTCGGTGGCGTTGACGAACGAGGAGTCGTCGCTCGCCAGGAACGCGACGGCGGCCGCGATCTCCGTCGCCTCGGCGAACCGGCCGAGCGGAATGTGCACGAGCCGGCGGGCCGCGCGCTCCGGGTCCTTGGCGAAGAGTTCCTGGAGCAGCGGGGTGTTCACGGGCCCCGGGCACAGGGCGTTGACCCGGATGCCCTCGCGGGCGAACTGGATCCCCAGTTCGCGCGACATCGCCAGCACGCCGCCCTTGGAGGCGGTGTACGAGATCTGGGAGGTCGCCGCCCCCATCCTGGCGACGAAGGACGCGGTGTTGATGATCGAGCCCCGGCCCTGGCGCCGCATGTACGGCAGGGCCGCCTTGCAGCACAGGTAGACGGAAGTGAGGTTGACGTCCTGGACGCGCTTCCACGCCTCCAGTCCGGTGGTGAGGATGGAGTCGTCGTCGGGCGGTGAGATGCCCGCGTTGTTGAAGGCGATGTCGACGGAGCCGTAGGTGTCGTACGCCGCCTTGAACAGGGCCTCGACCTGTTCGGGGTCGGTGACGTCCACGCGTACGAAGAGGCCGCCGACCGCTTCGGCGGCCGCCTTGCCCGCGGTCTCGTCGATGTCGCCGCAGACCACGTGCGCCCCCTCGGTGGCGAGCCGGTGGGCGGTGGCGAGGCCGATGCCGCTGCCGGCGCCGGTGATGACGGCGGTGCGGCCTACGAGGCGACGGCAGATGTTCTCGTTGTCCGTGGTCATACCGTTCAGGCCTCCGTGCTGAGGAAGACGTTCTTGGTTTCGGTGAAGGCGGTGAGGGCGTCCGGGCCCAGTTCCCGGCCGAGGCCCGACTGCTTGAACCCGCCGAACGGGGTCCAGTAGCGGACCGCGGAGTGGGAGTTGACGGAGAGGTTGCCCGCCCGGACGGCCTGCGCGACGCGCAGTGCGCGTCCCACGTCGCGGGTCCACAGAGAGCCCGCGAGGCCGTACTCGGTGGCGTTGGCGAGCCGGACGGCGTCCGCCTCGTCCTCGAAGGGCAGGACGACGGCGACCGGTCCGAAGACCTCCTCGGTGGCGACGGGCGCGTGTGCGGGTACGCCGGTGAGGACGGTCGGCGGGAACCAGAACCCGGGGCCCTCGGGCGCGCTGCCGCGGAGCGCGGCGGCGTCCTCGGGGACGTAGCCCCGTACCCGTTCCAGTTGGGTACGTGAGATGAGCGGGCCCATCTGCGTCTTCTCGTCGGCGGGGTCGCCGACGACGACCGCGGCGAGGGCAGGGGCGAGGAGTTCCAGGAAGCGGTCGTACACGGAGCGCTGGACGAGGATCCGGGTGCGGGCGCAGCAGTCCTGGCCGGCGTTGTCCAGGAAGGACAGCGGGGCGGCGGCAGCGGCGGCTTCGAGGTCGGCGTCCGCGAAGACGATGTTGGGGCTCTTGCCGCCGAGTTCGAGGGTGAGCCGTTTCACGTGTCCGGCGCACTTGGCCATGATCTGTTTGCCGACCCGGGTGGAGCCGGTGAAGACGATCTTGGCGACTCCGGGGTGTTCGACCAGCGCGTCGCCGGCCTCGTCGCCGGCGCCCGGCAGTACCTGGAGGAGGTGTTCGGGAAGGCCTGCCTCCCGGGCGAGTTCCGCGAGCCGCAGCGCGGTCAGCGGGGTGGTCTCGGCGGGTTTGAGGATCACGGCGTTGCCCGCCGCGAGGGCGGGGGCCGTCCCCCACGCGGCGATCGGCATGGGGAAGTTCCACGGGGCGATCACCCCGATGACGCCGAGGGGTTCGAGCAGCGTGAGGTCGATGCCGCCGGGGACGGGGATCTGCCGGCCGCTGAGCCGTTCCACTCCCCCGGCGGCGAAGTCGAGCAGATCGCGGACGTTGCCCGCCTCCCAGCGCGCGTTGCCGATCGTGTGCCCGGCCTCCAGGACCTCCAGCCGGGCCAGCTCCTCGGTGTGGGAGTCGACGGCGACCGCGAACCGGCGCAGCAGCCGGGCCCGGTCGGCGGGGGCGAGCGCGGCCCAGACCTGCTGGGCGGCGGCGGCGCGGCCGACGGCGGTGTGCACCTCGGCCGCCGTGGTGGCGGGGACGGTGGCGAGGAGTTCCTCCGTCGCCGGGTTCAGTACCTGGTGCTCGCGGATCAAGAGGGTCCTCACAGGCGTTCGAAGGAGCGTCGGAGCTCCCAGTCGGTCACCGCTGCGTCGAAGGCGTCGAGCTCGACGCGTGCCATGTTCCGGTAGTGCGCGACGACTTCCTCACCGAAGGCTTCCCGGGCGATCTCGCTGTGCTCCCAGAGTCCGGCCGCCTCGCGCAGGCTGGTGGGGACGTGGTCGTACGCGGCGGCGTAGGCGTTGCCCTCGCACGGTTCGGGGAGTTCCAGTGCGTGCTCGATGCCGTACAGGCCCGCGGCGACGAGTCCGGCGACGGCGAGGTACGGGTTGACGTCGCCGCCCGGGAGGCGGTTCTCCAGGCGCAGGGACGGGCCGTGGCCCACGACGCGCAGGGCGCAGGTGCGGTTGTCATGGCCCCAGGCGACGGCGGTCGGGGCGAAGGAACCTGGCTGGAAGCGTTTGTACGAGTTGATGTTCGGCGCGTACAGGAGGGAGAAGTCGCGCAGGGCGGCGAGCTGGCCGGCCAGGAAGTGGCGCATCACCGGGGACATGGTGCCGTCGGTGTCCGCCATGACGCTGTGTCCGGGCGCGCCGGTGGACCGGAGCGAGAGGTGGATGTGGCACGAGTTGCCTTCGCGCTCGTTGAACTTGGCCATGAAGGTGAGCGCGACGCCCTCCTGTGCGGCGATCTCCTTGGCGCCCGTCTTGTAGACGGCGTGCTGGTCGCAGGTGACCAGGGCCTCGTCGTACCGGAACACGATCTCGTGCTGGCCGGGGTTGCACTCGCCCTTGGCGGACTCGACGGTGAGTCCCGCGCCCGCCATCTCGTTGCGGATGCGGCGCAGCAGCGGTTCGATGCGGCCGGTGCCGAGGACGGAGTAGTCGACGTTGTACTGGTTGACCGGGGTCAGGTCGCGGTAGCCGCGGTCCCAGGCCTGTTCGTAGGTGTCCTTGAAGACGATGAACTCGAGCTCGGTGCCGGCGTGGGCCGTGTAGCCGTGCGCTGCGAGGCGTTCCAGCTGGCGGCGCAGGATCTGGCGGGGCGCGGCGGTGACGGGTGAGCCGTCGGCCCAGGCGAGGTCGGCGGTGACCATCGCGGTGGCCTCGTTCCACGGCACCATGCGCAGGGTGCCGAGATCGGGGTGCATGGCGAAGTCGCCGTAGCCGCGGTCCCAGGAGGACATGGCGTACCCGTCGACGGTGTTCATGTCGGTGTCGACGGCGAGGAGGTAGTTGCAGCCCTCGGTGCCGTGCCGGACGACCTCGTCGAGGAAGAAGGCGGCGGCGAAGCGTTTGCCCTGGAGGCGTCCCTGCATGTCGGGGAAGGCCAGGACCACGGTGTCGATCTCACCGCTGTCGACGAGGAGGCGGAGTTCCTCGACGGCGAGCGGGGCTGTTCGGTCGGACACGGATGGATCCTCTCCTCGCGGGCCGACAGATGATCCAAATCTACGGGCGGGGCAAGGGATTTGGATACGGTGCCGGTTCGTTCCGCGTGCCGTGCGAGTGAAGTGAGGCGTCCGATGAACCGTCCTGTGATCGGGATCAGCACCTATCTGGTGGCTTCGGCGCGCTGGGGCGTCTGGGACCTTCCGGCCACGCTCCTGCCCGCCGGTTACGCCCGGCTGGTCCGGGAGGCGGGCGGGGTGGCAGTGCTGCTGCCGCCGGACGAGCCGGAGTGCGCGGCGTCGGTGGTGGCCCGGCTCGACGGGGTGGTGGTGGCGGGCGGGCCGGATGTGGATCCCGCGCGGTACGGAGCGGAGCGCGACCCGCGGACCGGGCCGCCCGCGCCCGAGCGGGACGGCTGGGAGGCGGCGCTGACGGGGGCGGCGCTGGGATCGGGCACGCCGCTGCTCGGGATCTGCCGCGGGATGCAGGTGCTGAACGTGGCGCTCGGCGGCACGCTGACGCAGCATCTGGACGGGCACACGGGGCCTGACGGGGCGACAGGCGTGTTCGGTACGCACCGGGTGACGCCGGTCGCGGGGACGCTGTACGCCTCGGTGGCGCCCGGCCCGTGCGACGTACCGACCTACCACCACCAGGCCGTGGACCGGCTCGGCGCGGGTCTGGTGGCCTCGGCGCACGCGGCGGACGGCACGGTGGAGGCGGTCGAGCTGCCCGGGCAGGGGTGGGTGCTCGGGGTGCAGTGGCATCCGGAGATGGGCGACGACGTGCGGGTGATGGGGGCGTTGGTGGCGGCGGCCTCGGCTGCGGGCTGAGATGTCCGGTGGTCCTCGCGGGAACGGCCGCGGGCCCGGGCGGCCACCGGCATCCGCGCGGCGTAGCGTGGTGAGGAGAAGAGTGTTCGTCGCCGTCTCGTCGAGCCGCCCACCGTGAGTGCGGCTGTCCGTTCCGCCTCCTTCTCGTGGCGCGGTCCCGAGAGGAGGAACGATGTCCGTCACAACGCCGGATGCGGTGAAGCAGGAAGCGTTCGCGGGCCGCATGGTCCAAGTGGTGAACGACACCTGCCTGGGTCTGATGGCGGGTCTGGGTCACCAGAGCGGTCTGTTCGACCGGATGGCCACGATGGCGCCTGCCACGAGTGCGGAGATCGCGCGGGCCGCCGGTCTGAACGAGCGTTATGTCCGGGAGTGGCTGGGCGCGATGGTCGTCGGAGGCTTCGTGGACTACGAGCCCGAGCAGGGCACGTACGCGCTGCCGCCCGAGCACGCCGCCTCGCTGACACGGGCGGCCGGGCCGGACAATCTGGCCAGGATCGCGCAGGACTTCGGCATGATGGGCGAGGTCGAGCAGCAGGTCCTGGAGGCCTTCCGTACCGGGGCCGGGCTGCCGTATTCGGCGTATCCGCGGTTCCAGGGCCTCCAGGCGGAGGAGTCCGCCGAGGTCTTCGACCTGGCGCTCGTGAACGGGATCGTGCCGCTGGTGCCCGGTCTCACGGAGCGGCTGCGCTCCGGCATCGAGGTGCTGGACATCGGTACCGGTCACGGTCACGCGGTCAACGTCCTGGCCCGGGCCTTCCCGGCGAGCCGTTTCCAGGGGCTCGACATGTCCGAGGAGGGCATCGCCGCCGCGCGTGCCGAGGCCGCCGCGCTGGGGCTGGCCAACACCGCTTTCGACATCGGCGACTGCGCCGAGGTGTCGGGCTCGTACGACCTGATCACGGCGTTCGACGTCATCCACGACCTGGCCCGGCCGGCCCGCGCGCTGGCCTGTGTCGCCGCCGCGCTGGCCGAGGGCGGTGTGTTCCTGATGGGGGACATCGCGGCGTCCAGCCGCCTGGAGGAGAACATCGACCACCCGCTGGGCCCCGCGCTGTACACGTTCTCGGTGTTCTACTGCATGAGCGTCTCGCTGGGCGAGGGCGGTGAGGGTCTGGGCACCGTATGGGGTGAGCAGACCGCCCGGAAGATGCTGGGCGAGGCGGGTTTCGGCCGGATCGACACCCAGCGGGTCGAGGGCGACATCCTGAACGTGTATTACGTGGCGCGGCGCTGAGTGGTGTCGCCGCGGTCAGTCGCCGAGCCGGTGGTCGGGCCGGCGTCGCAGCCAGTCCAGCGCGGCCGCACCCTGGGCCGCCTGGAACGCCCTGAGCGTCGGCAGGCCCGGCAGGTCGGGGCGCAAGGAATGCGCGACGAAGTAGCCGGCCAGCGCGGCAAGTACCGCGGTGACCCCGGCGGGGTCGGCGTCCCGGCCGAGCGGGTGGGCCGTGAAGACGGCCTCCGGGTCGGGGCCGCCCTGGGCCGCCACGCACGGCAGCATCGTCAGCAGGTCGAACCAGGGCGCCGCGCGCATCGCATGGGGCCAGTCGACGAAGACGACACGGTCCTCGGTGAGCAGGATGTTGTCGGCGCGCAGATCGCCGTGGGCGAGGCTGTCGCCGGTGGCGGGCTCCTCCCAGCCGGACTCCAGTTCCGCGAGCGCGCCGGGCCGGCGGGCCGCCCAGGGGTCCAGCCGTGTGGTGTCACCCACCGCGTGCAGGGTCCGCCAGCCGGTGAACAACGCGGTCTTGCCGGCGGCGGCCGGGGGCGCGTCCACCTGGGCCGGGGCGAGGGTGCGCGACAGGTCGCCGACTGCCACCAGGACGCGTTCCAGCTCGGCCGGGTCCCAGGGGACGCGGGGCTGCCGGCCGTCGATGTTTTCCAGGACGAGGGCGACGCAGGTGCCGTCGTCGTACGAGCCGAGCAGTTTCGGTACGGGGGCGTGCGGCGGGAGTGCCGCGGTGTTCCGGGCCTCGGCACGGTGATGGTCCGGGCTGTCGGGGTTGACCTCGGCGCTCACGGCCTTCACGAAGGCGCGGCTCCCGTCCGCGAGCCGGACCCGGGCGGCGACCCCGGGCGAGAAGCCGCCGCTCTGACTGCGGGCCTCGACGACCGGCGCCCCGAGGATGTCCTGGACGGCGTTCCGTACGGTGTCGGGCAGGTCGGCCCAGTGGTGGCGGACGCCGGTGGCGGGCGGTGCGGTTACGGTCATGCGCCCATCCTTCCGGCGTGGACGGTGGGCGGGCCAGCGGATTTCCGGCGGCTGCGACCGCGCGGTTCAGTCGGCGGCGGGGCCCGACCGTGTCAGGGAGAGCAGGTCACGGGCCGGGCCCGTGGGGCGGTGGCCCGCGGGCCAGACGGCACGGAGCTGGCGGCGCAGGCGGACCCCGGCGATCGGGACCTTGACCAGCCGCCGGGCCGAGAGTTCCTCGCCGAGGGCCAGTTCGCTCAGGACGCAGGGCCCGGCGCCGCTCTCCGCCGCCCCCTTCACCGCCGTGGTGGACGAGAGCTCCAGGAGCGGCTGGGCCAGTCCCCCGTGCACGGCGAGGGCGGCGTCCAGGACCTGGCGGGTACCGGAGCCGCGCTCGCGCAGGATCAGCGGTGTTCCGGCCAGCTCGCGCGGGGTCAGCGGGGTGCGGCGGCGGGCCCAGGCGTGCGAGGGGGCGACCACGACGACGAGGCGGTCGTGCGCGATGACCGTGCCGTCGAGCCCCTCCGGCACGGACAGGCCTTCGACGAAGCCGAGATCCGCCTCGCCGGTCAGCAGACGCTGGGCGACCACCGCGGAGTTGCCCGCGAGCAGCGAGACCGCGGTGTCGGGCCGTGCACCGCGCAGCGCGATCAGCCAGCCCGGGAGCAGGTATTCGGCGATGGTCATGGACGCGGCGACCCGCAGCCGGGAGTCGCGGCGGTCCCGCAGCGCCTGGGCGCCCGCGTCGAACGCCTCGGCGGCCTCGACGACCCGGCGCGCCCAGTCGGTGACGAGCGCTCCCGCATCGGTGAGACGGGAGCCGCGGGGCGAACGGTCGAGGAGGGCGAGGCCCAACTGTCGTTCCATCGAGCGCATGCGGCTGCTGGCGGCGGGCTGGGTGATGCCGACGTCCCGGGCGGCCCGTCCCAGGCTGCCGTGCCGGGCGACGGCCAGGAGCAGCTCCAGGGCGCCGAGATCGGGTACCCGGTGGGAGAGGAGTGCGGGTGCGTCGCTGGTCATAAGCCCACCTTATGACCTCATAGGCCGGGACTCCCTGGTGGGGGACGGCCCGGTTGCCGAGAATCATGGCATGGCCATCTATCCGCAGACCCGCACCGCTCCCCCGAACTCCGCCGCCGCCCGGCGGCCGGCCCTGCGGCACTTCGGCCCCAACTGGTACGCGACCGTCATGGGCACCGCGATCGTGGCGAGTGCGGGCGTCGCCCTGCCCGTGCACGTCCCCGGGCTGCGGGCGGCCTGCGCGACGGTGTGGGTGCTCTCCGCGGTCCTGCTCGCCGCCGTGCTCGCCGCCCGCGCCGGACACTGGGCGGCCCACCGCGACCAGGCCCGGGCCCATCTCCTGGACCCGGCGGTCGCGCCGTTCTACGGCTGCCTCTCGATGGCGCTGCTGGCCGTCGGCGGGTCCGGGATGGTGGTCGGCAAGGACGTGATCGGGCATCGGGCGGCGCTCGCCCTGGATGTGCTGCTGTACACCGCGGGCACGCTGACCGGGCTGGCCGCCGCCGTGGCGATCCCGTATCTGATGATCGTGCGCCACCGGACGGAGCCGGGCACCGCGTCCCCGGTGTGGCTGCTGCCGGTGGTGGCCCCCATGGTGTCCGCCGCGCTCGGGCCGCTGCTGGTGCCGGAGCTTCCGGAGGGCCAGTGGCGGGAGGCGCTGCTCCTCGCCTGCTACGCGATGTTCGGGATGAGCCTGCTGGCCACGCTGGTGATGCTGCCGCTGGTCTTCGCCCGGCTCGTCCACCAGGGACCGCTGCCGCTCGTGCTGACGCCCACGCTGTTCCTGGTGCTCGGCCCGCTGGGCCAGTCGACGACCGCGGTCAACGCGCTGGCCGATGTGGCGCCGGGTGCGATCCAGGCACCGTACGCCTCCGCGCTCGGTGCGTTCGCGGTGCTGTACGGGGTGCCGGTCATGGGGTTCGCACTGCTGTGGCTGGCCCTGTCCGGCGCCCTCGTGGTGCGGGCGGTGCGGGGCGGCATGACGTTCGCGATGACGTGGTGGGGCTTCACCTTCCCCGTCGGTACGTGTGTGACGGGGGCAGCCGGCCTGGCCCGCCACACCGGTCTGGCGGCGTTCACCTGGCTGGCCGTGGCCCTGTACGTGCTCCTGGTGACGGCCTGGGCGGTGGCCGGGGTGCGGACCGTGCGCGGGCTGCTCAGCGGGGCGCTGCTCGCGGCGCCGCGGGGCGCCGCGCCGGTGACGGCCGGGACTGTGTGACCAGGGCCCGGGCTCTCAGCGCCGCGGGTCGAAGGTGGCGTCGATGTGCTCGGCGACGGCGACGAACAGCAGCCGGGTACCGGGAACGGTGGCCCGCCAGCGGTGGCGCACCCCGCCCGAGAGGAACAGGGTGTCGCCGCGCTCCAGCCGGTAGGCCTGGCCCTCGGCCTCGACCTCGGCGGCGCCCTCCGCGACGTACAGCACCTCGTCGTTGCGGTGCTGGAACTCGCGCCCGAGGTCCAGTTCCCCGGTGAATTCGAGGGCACTGAGCTGGTGGCGGCCGCGCACCACCCGGCGCACGCCGTCCTCCTGCCCGCCGCGCACCACATCGACCGCGCGCGCCGAGTCCGCCGCCGCGCGCAGGCGCGCGGTGGTCGTCTCCAGGGCTTCGGCGACCCGGTCCAGGGAACGGGCACTGGGCCTGGCCCGCTCGTTCTCGATCTGGCTGAGGAACGGCACGGACAGGCCGCTGCGCGCGGCGACCGCGGCCAGGGTGAGTCCCAGGGATCTGCGCTGTCGGCGGACCGCGGCACCCACCCGGAGTGTTTCCTTGTCGTCCATTGTCCGGCTCCCTCCCGACTCGCCATCCTTCCGGCTGCGAGCACCTTACGCACACCGTTGGGCGAGGAAGGCCGGTAAAGAGACGCTACGACAGCCCGAAAGGGGTGGGCACCTCCGCTGGCGGTGTCCACCCCTTTCCGTGCCGCGCCCCTGCCGGGGCCTCGTCTGCGGCTACTGCTGGGGAGCCATCTTGTCCGCGATGCCCGGATTCTTGTCCATCCAGGCCTTCACGGCCTCCTCCTCGTGCCCCGCGCCGTGCTTCTGGATCTGGTTCTCCAGGCCGGCGAGCTGGTCCTCGCTCAGCTTGAAGTCCTTGAACCACTTGGTCAGCTGCGGGTAGTTCCGCGGGAACTCCTTGGAGGCGATGGTGTGCAGCCGGTCGCCGTCACCGAACGCCTTCTTCGGGTCCTGGAGCTTGGTCATCTTGTACTCGCTGTACGCCCAGTGCGGGGTCCACAGCACGACGGCGATGGGCTCCTTCTTGGCGTACGCGCGCTTCAGCTCGGCCAGCATCGCCGGAGTGGAGCCGTCGACGACCTTGTACTCCTTGTCCAGGCCGTAGCCCGGCAGCACGTTCTTCTTGAGGTTCTCCATCGTGGCGGTGCCCGGTTCGATGCCGATGATCCGGCCGTTGAACTGCGAGCCCTTGCCCTTCAGGTCCGCCAGGGACTTCACGTCCTTGACGTAGTCGGGCACCGCGATCTCGATGGAGGTCGGGCCGTACCACGAACCGATGTCGGTCAGCTTGGAGCCGTACTTGTCCCAGTAGTTCTTCTGGGTGTACGGCAGCCAGCCGTCGAACTGGACGTCGATCTGGCCGCGGGACATCGCGGCGTACATCGGTCCGACCTCGAACTGCTTGAGGTTGATCTTGTAACCGCGGTCCTCCAGGACGGCCTTCCACAGGTACGTGGCGGCGATGTCCTCCTCCCAGGGGAACCAGGCCATCTCGACGGCGCGGTCGCGCTCGTCCTTGCCGCCGGCGCCCTTGGAGGTGGTGGCCTGCTTGACGGGGGTCCACTTGTCGGCGACGCCCGGGTTGGCCTTCAGCCAGGTCCGAACGGCCTCCTGCTCCTTGCCGGAGCCGCTCTTCTGGATCTGCGCCTCAAGACTGGTGAGCTGGTCCTCGGTCATCTTGAAGTTCTTGAGCCAGGTGCCGACCTCGGGGTTGTCGGCCGCGAAACCCTTGCGGCTCAGCGTGTGGATCCCGTCGCCCTGGCCCCAGAGGTTCTTGGGGTCCTTGAGCTTGGTGAGCTCGTACTGGTTGTAGGCCCAGTGCGGCGACCAGAGGGGAACGACGATCGGTTCCTTCTTGGCGTACGCGCGCTTCAGCTCGGCCAGCATGGACGGCGTGGAGCCGTCGACGACCTTGTACTCCTTGTCCAGGCCGTAGCCCGGCAGGATCTTGTCCTTGAGCAGGCCCGTCTCACCGGCGCTCGGCTCGATGCCGACGA
This sequence comes from Streptomyces sp. NBC_00236, assembly GCF_036195045.1. Classification (NCBI taxonomy): domain Bacteria; kingdom Bacillati; phylum Actinomycetota; class Actinomycetes; order Kitasatosporales; family Streptomycetaceae; genus Streptomyces; species Streptomyces sp. NBC_00236. The sequence goes on from NZ_CP108100.1 coordinate 1,302,102, forward strand.
TCCGGCCCTTGAAGTCCGATCCCTTGCCCTTCAGGTCGTCGAGCGAGTCGACGCCCTTCACGTACGAGGGGACGGCCAGCTCCAGGGAGGTGGGGCCGTACCAGGAGCCCATGTCCTCCAGGCGGTCCTTGTACTTCTTCCAGTACGCGGCGTGGGTGACCGGCAGCCAGGAGTCGGTCTCGAAGTCGATCTGACCGCCCGCCATACCGGTGTACAGCGCGCCGGCCTCGTACTGCTTGACGTCGACCTCGAAGCCGCGCTGCTCCAGCATCTCCTTCCACAGGAAGGTGGAGGCGATGCCTTCGTCCCACGGGATGTAGCCCATGCTGATCTTCTTGCCGGCCCCGATGTTCTTGGGGTCGGAGCTCGCGGTGCTGTCCTTGCCCGAGGAACCGAACATGCCCATGCCGCCGGCGACGAGGGCGAGGACCACGATGCCGACCAGGGCGACGACGGGCTGCGGGCGGTAGTTCCACACCTTCAGCCCACCGGTCGCCGCCTGCGCCTTGGCGAGCGCGCGGCGGGCGAGCGGGGAGACCTCGCGGCCCAGGGCGCTGGTCATCCGGTCCAGGTACATCGCCAGGACGACGATGGAGACGCCGGCTTCGAAGCCGAGGCCCACGTCGACGTTGCCGATGGCGCGGTAGACGGCGCCACCGAGGCCGCCGCCGCCGACCATGCCGGCGATGACCACCATGGACAGGCCCAGCATGATGACCTGGTTGATGCCCGCCATGATCGTGGGCAGCGCGAGCGGCAGCTGCACCCGGATCAGGGTGTTGCGCGACGTGGTGCCGAAGGCCTCGGCCGCCTCGACGAGTTCACCGTCGACCTGGCGGATGCCGAGCTCGGTCATCCGGACGCCCGGGGGCAGCGCGAAGATGATGGTGGCGATGATCCCGGGGACGACACCGACACCGAAGAAGATGACGCCCGGAATCAGGTAGACCATGGCGGGCATGGTCTGCATGAAGTCGAGGACCGGCCGGGTCACCGCGCTGACGGTCTTCGAGCGGGACGCCCAGATACCGAGAGGGATGGCCAGGACCAGCGTCACGATGGTCGCGACGAGCACCAGGGTGAGGGTGTCCATCGCTTCGTCCCACAACTCGACCGAGTCGATGAGGGCGAAGCCGACGAACGCGAGCACACCGGCGAGCAGGCCGCGCAGCCACCAGGCGATGACGGCGACGATGCCCGCGAAGAGCAGGGGGGCGGGGGCGGAGAGCACGGCGGCGATGCCGTCGAACATGCCGCTCACGATGGAGCTGATGGCGTCGAAGAGCCAGGCCAGGTGGGTCTGGAGCCAGTCGACGGCGGAGTCGACCCAGTCGCCGAGGTGGAGCCTAAACACTGGCCACCTTCTTCAGCGAGGCCGCGGCGTCCTGGGGAGCCTCGGTGGGGGTCATCGGCTCACCGAGCACGGCGAGCAGCCGGGCCCTCGGCACGACGCCGACGAGCTTGCCCTTGTCGTCGGTCACGGCGACCGCGACCCCGCTCTGCGAGCAGGGGGTGAACAACTCGATGATCGGGGTGGACTCGGCCACGGTGGCCGGTGCCTCCCGCAGCACGTCGGCGGGCGTACGCAGTTCCTTGCCGTCGTCCGTCCTGGTGCCCATCACCGTGTGCGGTTCGGCCATGATGGCGCCCGCGGTCAGCACCCGGGAGCGGTCGACGTCCTGGGTGAAGGAGGCCACGTAGTCGTTGGCCGGGGTGACGAGGATGTCCTCGGCGGTCCCGAGCTGGACTATCTCGCCGTCGCGCATCACCGCGATGCGGTCGCCGAGGCGCATGGCCTCGTTGAGGTCGTGGGTGATGAAGACGATGGTCTTCTTCAGCCGCTTCTGCAGTTCCAGGAGCTGGTCCTGCATGTCGCGACGGATCAGCGGGTCGAGCGCGCTGAACGACTCGTCCATCAGGAGCAGGTCGGCGTCGGTGGCGAGCGCGCGGGCGAGGCCGACGCGCTGCTGCATGCCGCCGGAGAGCTCGTCGGGCCAGGACTTCTCCCAGCCGGCGAGGCCGGTCATCTCCAGTGCCTCGGTGGCGCGGCGGTTGCGCTCGGCGCGCGGCACACCCTGCACTTCGAGGCCGTAGGCGGCGTTCTCCAGGACGCTCCGGTGGGGGAAGAGCGCGAAGTGCTGGAACACCATGCTGATCTTGGTGGAGCGGACATGCCGCAGCTCGGCGGGGCTCAGGGCGGTCAGGTCCTGGCCGTCGAAGAGCACCTGACCGGCGGTGGGCTCCAGCAGTCCGTTGAGCATGCGCAGCAAGGTGGACTTGCCGGACCCGGACAGACCCATCACGACGAAGATCTGGCCCGGTTCCACGGTGAACGATGCGTCGATCACCGCTGCGGTCGTTCCGTCGGCGCGCAGCGCTTCGCGGTCCGTGCCGCTCTTCAGCTTCTGCACGGCTTGATCGGGTCGTCTGCCGAAAACTTTGTACAAGTGTTCGGCTTGCAGCCTTGACACATACACCTCACGCGTTGAACCGAAAACGGTCTGCCACCCCCTCCGGCAGACCGTGGAGCGGTGCGGATTCGGTCCGCATGGCACGTGCACTAGTTGAAAATGCGACGTGGTCCGCTCCGATGCCGCGCCTGCCCCCGCTTACGCAGGACAAACACAAGAGTGAGCCAGGTCACAAAAGAGCGGCGCGAGTTCGGGAACCGCGTCCGCGGCGGCCGGTGTCCGTGCGGTGAGGCATCAGGTGTCAGTGGGGTGCGGCATCATCGGGGTGTGACGCGACGCCTGATGCTCCTCGACACCGCCTCCCTCTACTTCCGCGCCTACTTCGGGGTGCCCGACTCGGTGCGCGCGCCGGACGGGACACCCGTCAACGCCGTGCGCGGACTGCTGGATTTCATCGGCCGCCTCGTGCAGGACCACCGGCCTGACGATCTGGTCGCCTGCTGGGACGCGGACTGGCGGCCGCAGTGGCGGGTCGACCTGATCCCCTCGTACAAGGCGCACCGCGTCGCCGTGGAGACGGGCGCGGGGCTGCCCGACGAGGAGGAGACGCCCGACACGCTGGCGCCGCAGGTGCCGGTCATCGCGGACGTCCTGGACGCCCTGGGCATCGCCCGGGTCGGCGTCGCGGGATACGAGGCCGACGACGTGATCGGCACGCTGACCGGGCAGGCGACCGGCCCGGTCGACATCGTCACCGGCGACCGGGACCTCTACCAGCTGGTGGACGACGCCCGCGGGGTGCGGGTGCTCTACCCGTTGAAGGGTGTGGGCACCCTCCAGATGACGGACGAGGCGTGGCTCCGCGAGAAGTACGGGGTGGCCGGCTCCGGCTACGTCGACCTGGCACTGCTGCGCGGCGACCCGAGCGACGGACTGCCGGGTGTTCCCGGTATCGGCGAGAAGACCGCGGCGAAGCTGCTGGACGCGTTCGGCGATCTGGCCGGGATCATGGCAGCGGTCGACGATCCGGCCGCCAAGCTGACGCCCTCGCAGCGCAAGCGGCTCGACGAGGCCCGCGACTACGTGGCCGTCGCGCCGACCGTGGTCCGGGTCGCCGGTGACGTACCCCTGCCGGAGTTCGACCCCGCACTGCCCACCGAACCCCGGGACCCCGCGACGCTTGAAGCGCTTGCGGACCAGTGGGGACTGGGCGGGGCTCTTCAGCGCCTGCTCTCCGTCCTCGCCGCCTGAGCGGTCAATCGTCTCCACACCTCCCGCCCGAGGTGTTAGGTTAGGTAACCCTAAGACCCATGGTCGCATGTATGGGCCATCGGTCCGGCATCCGGAGCAGGGAGACAACCTCGTGGCAGAACGACCGGCGCGGCAGGCACCCACCGCGCAGGGTGCGCAGGTCCTGCGCACCGAGCAGATCACCCCGCACATGATCCGGGTGGTGCTCGGCGGTGACGGTCTCGCCGACTTCGCGCTGTCCGGCTTCACCGACCACTACGTCAAACTGTGCTTCGCCCCCGAGGGCGCCGATTACGCGCACCCCTTCGACATGGCCCGCATCCGCGAGGAGTACCCGCGCGAACTCTGGCCCACGACGCGTACGTACACGGTGCGCTCCTGGGACCCCGACAGCCGGGAGCTCGCGATCGACTTCGTGGTGCACGGCGACGAGGGCCTCGCAGGTCCGTGGGCGGCTCGCGCGGCAGCGGGCGACCAGGTGACCTTCCTGGGCCCCGGCGGCGGTTACGGCCCCGACGCCTCGGCCGACTGGCACCTACTGGTGGGCGACGAGAGCGCGCTGCCGGCCGTGGCGGCCACCTTGGAGCAGATGCCCGCCGGTGCGGTGGTGCACGCGTTCATCGAGGTCTCGGACGCCTCGGAGGAGCAGAAGATCGCGTCGCCGGACGGCGTCGAGGTCACCTGGCTGCACCGGGGCGAGCGACCGGTGGGCGAGGCGCTCACCGCCGCGGTGAAGGAGCTGGAGTTCCCCGCCGGCGACGTCCAGGCCTTCGTCCACGGCGAGGCCGGCTTCGTCAAGGAGATCCGCCGCCACCTGCGGCTCGACCGCGGGATCCCGCTGCCGCAGCTGTCGATCTCCGGCTACTGGCGGCTGGGCCAGAACGACGACGCCTGGCGCTCCGTCAAGCGCGAGTGGAACGCCCAGGTGGAGCGCGAGCAGGAGAGCGCCGCGTAGCGTCTGACGACGAACGGTACTGTGCCCCGGCCCCATGCGGACCGGGGCGCAGTCGCGCCCGCCCCCGTGACCGCATCACGGCGCCGCGGATCCGGTCGCCGGCCCCCGGCCGAACACCCGCGCCGCGGACCCGGTCGCACACACCCCGCCGAGCACCACGGCCACGCGGACCGGTCGCGCACGCCTCCGCCACCACCGCGCCGCGACGCCGCCGGCCAGGTCGCGCACGCCCCCGCCGAGCACCACAGTCACGCAGACCCGGTCGCGCACACCCCCGCCACACCACCACCGCGCCGCGGACTCAGTCGCGCGCCTCCTCGCCGAACGCCCGCGCCGACGCGTCGACATGCGCGAGCCGGCGCAGGGCGGCGAACATCGCCTCACCGAGCACCGTACCGACGACCACACCCTCCACCAGGTCCTCCCGCGCCAGGCGGCGCCCGACGTAGTCGAGGTCGACGCGCGCGACCTGTTCGGCGGCGGCCGCGTAGTCGTCGAGCAGTTCCACGAAGCTGCCGTGACCGGCCCGGCGCAGCGCCACCAGCACCTCGGCCAGGGACTCCCCGCCAGGGCCGTCCGCGTCGCACCGCCAGCCCTTGCGCTTCAGGAGTTCCGCCACGTCCTCGCGGGCGTCCTCCAGTTCGGGCCCGGGGTCGCCGCCCCGCGACGGCGCGATGCTCTTCGCCGCCGCGCCCAGCACGTCGAACAACGGCTGCTCCGGGTCCTCCATCACCCGGAGCACCTCCCCGATGGCCGCCAACGGGAGCCCTCCGACGTCCAGCAGCGCGCGGACCAGCCGGAGCCTGCGCTCGTGCCCGTCGTCGTAGCTCGCCTGGTTCGGGCTGGTCAGCCGCCCGGCCGGCAGCAGCCCCTCCCGTACGTAGAACTTGATCGTCGGTACCGGAACCCCGGACCTGCGGCTCAACTCACCGATGCGCACCGCGCGTTCTCCCTTATCCGCTTGCCAACCCGCCTCCCATCCTAGATAGTTCCACTATCGGATAGCAGGCAGTGCCACTATCCATAATCATCTCTGGGGGATCTCATGCAGCACTGGCGCACCTGGCACCGTCCATTAGTTCTCTTCGCCGCCGCCATGGCCGTGACGACCGTCGTCTCCGGCGTGGGCCTGCTGGTCGACGACCGCGTCCTGGCGGGCTCGGCGATCTGGTTCAAACCCTTCAAGTTCGCGGCCTCGTTCGTGATGTACGCCCTCGCTCTCGCCTGGATGCTGACGCTGCTCACCCGGGGCCGGCGCATCGGCTGGTGGGCCGGGACCGTGGTCGCGCTCGCCAGCTTCGTCGAGATGGTGATCATCGTCGGGCAGGTCGTCCGCGGGAAGCGCAGCCACTTCAACAACGCCACCCCGTTCGACGCTTCGCTGTTCGCCGTGATGGGCGCCACCATCGTCATCCTGTGGGCCGCCACGCTGGTCATCGCGATCCTGCTGCTGCGCGCCCGGATCGCGGACCGCGCCTCGGCCTGGGCCATCCGCTCGGGCGTCTTCCTGGCCCTGGCGGGCGCCGCCATCGGCTTCCTCATGACACAGCCCTCGGCGGAGCAGCGGGCGGCCGGAAACCTCGACACGGCCGATGTGGTGGGGGCGCACGCCGTGGGCGTACCGGACGGCGGGCCCTCGATGCCGCTGACCGGCTGGTCGACGACCGGCGGCGATCTGCGCATCCCGCATTTCGTGGGGATGCACGCGCTCCAGCTCCTCCCCCTGTTCCTGCTGGTGCTGATCACTCTGGCGCCGCGCTTCGCCCGGTTGCGTGACCCGCGGGTCCGGCTGCGCCTGGTGCGGGTCGCCTCCGGCGCCTATGCCGCGGTCACCGCCCTGGTCGCCTGGCAGGCACTGCGCGGCCAGCCGCTGATTCACCCGGACGGTGCGACCCTCACCGCGGCCGCGCTCGTCCTGGCCGCCACCGCCGCCGGTACGTACGGCGCACTGCGGGTGCGCTCCGGAGCGCACCCCTCCCCCTCCGCCACGAAGGAGCTCACGTCATGACCGGTGCACTGTTCGAGATCTCGTTCGTGCTGGCCGCGCCGTTCTGGCTGCTCATGATCTTCCTGCCGGGCCGTGCGGTCACGGCCCGGGTCGCCGCCTCACCCCTGACCGTTCTGCCGGTGCTCGCCGTCTACCTCGCGATGGCCCTTCCGGTGTTCCCCGAGCTCTGGACGGCGGTGAGCAGCCCGGACATCGACACGTTCCGTGATCTGACCGCGCTGGCGAACGGGGCGGGAGCCGTGTGGGCCCAAGTCATCGCCTGGGACCTGCTGCTGGGGCAGTGGATGTTCCTGGAGGGCCGCCGACTGGGCATCTCACCGTTGGTGATGGGCCCGCTGCTGGTGCTGACGATCCTGCTCTCGCCGTTCGGACTGCTGCTCTTCCTGGCGCTGCGCGCGGTCCGGACACGCGGGACCCGGTCCGGGAGCGGGCTCCCGGACCGGGCGGACGATGTGGTGGCGGACCGTTGAGGAACCGGCCGTCAGACGGACTTCTGGTACGAGCGGAAAGTGCGGGTCGACAGCCACACCGCGATCACGGCGAGCACCAGCAGCGCTCCCCCGCGACTGAGCACCAGGCCCCAGTCCGGATCCGCCGTCAGCGCGGAGCGGCCCGCCACCATCGCCCAGTTGACCGGGTTGAAGTCGGCGATGTCACGCATCCAGGACGGCATCTGGCTCGGCGCCATGAAGGACGTGGAGAGGAAGGTCAGCGGCAGGAGCAGGAACGTGTTGATGCCGATGATCGACTCCCGCTGGCGGACCAGCATGCCCAGGGCGTTGGAGAGGGCGCCGAAGACCGTACCGAGCAGGATCGAGGCGAGGACCAGGATCAGCAGCCCGGCCGCCCCGCCGGGGTAGCCGGCGCCCGCGGCCCGGCCGAGCAGGACGATGATCGCGGACTGCACCGCCGTACTGATGCCGTTCTGCACGACGTTGGCGTTCATCAGCGCGTTGCGGCTGACGGGTGTCGTCAGGAAACGGTTGAGCGTGCCGCGCTCGATCTCCTCCAAGGTGCCCATTCCGGCCCACATGCTCGAACCCAGAGCGCTCATCACGACGATGCCGGGGATCAGGTAGTCCAGGTAGGACGTGGTGCCGAAGCCGCCGAGTTCGACGACCTTCTTGAAGAGGTTGCCGAACAGGAACAGCCAGATCACCGGCTGGATCAGCGAGATCACCAGGAAGACCGGCTGCCTGAGGATCGCCATCAGCTGGCGCTGGGTCATGTACCAGGTCTGGGCGAATACCTGACTTTTCATCGGGAGCCTCCCGCGGCGGCCGGTGCAGGGGCGCCGTGCGGGCCTGCGGCCTCCGCCTCGGAGAAGCGGCGGCCGGCGTATCGCAGATAGACGTCGTCGAGCGAGGGGCGGGCGACGGTGGCGGCTGCCACCGCCGCTCCGGCCCGCTCCAGGGCGGTGAGCAGCACGGGAACGGCGGCCGCACCGTCCTCTGCGCGCACGCTGACCCGTCGGCCGTCCACCAGCACCTCGTACACGCCGGGCAGTCCCGCCAGTGCGGCGGTCGCGGCCTCGTGGTCGCCTTCGGCGCGCAGCTCCATGTGGACGGCGTCGCCCCTCAGCTCGCCCTTGAGGTCGTCGGGGGTGCCCTCGACGACGATGCGGCCACGGTCGACGATCGCGATGCGCTCGGCGAGCCGGTCGGCCTCCTCCAGATAGTGCGTGGTGAGCACGATGGTCAGGCCCTCCTCGGCCGCCAGCCGGGAGATCTCCTCCCACATCGCCGTGCGGGCCTCCGGATCGAGGCCCGTCGTCGGCTCGTCGAGGAACAGCACCTCGGGGCGGTGCACCAGCCCGAGCGCCACGTCGAGTCGGCGCTGCATACCACCGGAGTACCCCTTGACCTGGCGCTTCCCTGCATCCGCGAGGTCGAAGCGGTCCAGCAGCTCATCGGCCCGGCGCTGGACGGCGACGCCCCGCATGCCGTACAGCCGGCCCTGGAGCACCAGGTTCTCGCGGCCCGTGGCGACCGGGTCGGCGCCGGACTTCTGGGCGACCACACCGATGGCCCGGCGCACCCGGTCGGGGTGGCGCAGCACGTCGTGGCCGGCGACGGACGCGGTGCCGGAGTCCGGGCGGGCGAGGGTGGTGAGGATCTTGACGGTGGTGGACTTGCCCGCACCGTTGGGCCCGAGAAGCCCGAAGACGGTGCCGGGGGCGACGGTGAGATCCATCCCGCTCAACGCGGTGACGTCCCCCGGATAGGTCTTGATCAGCTGCCGCGCCAGGACGGCGGGCGCACGGGTGCTCATGACGGAGCTCTCCTGTGGTCGGCGGGGCACTGGTGTTCCCGATGGGCCGAGCCGGTCCGCGCGTGGAGTGCCGGGCTATCCTGGGTGTGCCGCACCTCGATCGCCTGGCGTGCCTTCACGGCTTGTCCGGTCCGGGGTTCGAGACCCCGGCAGGTGCTGCTCCAACAGTCCCTGCCGGGGTCTTTTCCTCTAGGGCGTGTTTCGAAAGTCCCGCCTGCTCGGCGACGCCTGGCACGCACGCTCGCCGCGTTGTCGGGATCACCCCGATACAACCAGTATCGGGGCGACCCTCCGCCTTGCGATCGCACGCACCAGACGCCGCCGAGCCCGCCCTCCGGGCGGACGGCGCTACTTCCGAAACACGCCCTTGGTCCGTCCCTCCCGTCACACCGTGCGTTCGGGGTCGAGGACGATGTCCTGCTCGTCCAGCTCCTGCCAGTCCTGAGGCACCTCGCCGGTCTCGTGGAACGACTTCCATTCCTCGATTCCACCGACGGTGGATTCGGCGACTTCCTTGCGGAAACCCTTGATCCACTCCAGTTGCGCCTCGATCATGTGGAGCTGGTATTCGGTCTCCACGACGAAGATCCGGGGCAGGACGTCACTCAGCTGAGTGAGTACCCCCCGCAGCGCCGCGGCCCGGATGACCTGCGCCTGCTCCCGGTCCAGCAGCAGCTCCGCCACCTCGTCCGGCGGCAGCACCGGAAGCAGCGACAGGGCCGTGTCGAACACGGGGAACTCCGCCGCCGGTACAGCGATCAGGTCGGACAGCCAGTCCAGCATCTCGGCGCGCCCGGCCTCGGTGATGCCGTACAGCGTGCGCTCCGGGCGGTTGCCCTGCCGCTGCACGTCCGTGACCTCCACATAGCCGTGCTTCTCCAGGTTCTGGACCACGGTGTAGAGCGAGCCGAAGTTGATCTTGACACTGTGTTCCTTGCCGCGCCGACGCAGGGTCTGGGCGATCTCATAGGGATGCATGGACCGCTCGGCGAGCAGCACCATCACCGTGAGCGCCAGCGGATTGCCGAGCTTGCGCCGCTTGGCCACCGCCCTCACCCCTCACCCGTTGTCGAATACTCGCCGACGAACATATCGCGAGCCCCGGGACTCGTCAACCACGATATATCGCGAATCGGAAGATGCGTGGAAAGATCTGGCCCTCTGACCAATCCGCGCTGCCACCGGCTCCGAATCACCCCACGAGACCGATGAGCATCCTGGGAGGACGCCCGCGTGAAAGAAGCCGTGCACATCAGCGGACTGGCCTCGGCGGGGCCTGATCTCCAGGAACTCCTGGGGAGAGTCGCCCGGGGGGATCAGGACGCCTTCTCCCAGGTGTACGAGGCGGTGTGCGGCCCCGTACTCGGTCTGGTACGCAGCGTGCTGCGTGATCCGGCCCAGTCCGAGGAGGTCGCGCAGGAGGTCCTGGTCGAGGTGTGGCGTACGGCGCCGCGCTTCCAGGCCGCCCGCGGGAGCGCCATGAACTGGGTGCTGACGATGGCCCATCACCGGGCGGTGGACCGGGTCCGTTCGGTGGAGGCCACGACGGCCCGTGAGCACAAGGCCGCGCTGCTCGACCGCACCCCCGCGTTCGACGACGTCACCGAGCAGGTGGAGACCCGGCTGGAGCGGGAGCAGGTACGCCGCTGCATGCGGACGCTCTCCGAGCTGCAACGGGAGTCCGTGACCCTGGCGTACTACCGCGGCCTGACCTACCGCGAGGTGGCGGAGCTGCTCGCGGCCCCACTCGGAACGATCAAGACTCGACTGCGCGACGGGCTGATCCGGCTGCGCGACTGCCTCGGGGTGAGCGGATGAGCGACGCCGGACTTCACACACTGACCGGGGCCTACGCCCTGCACGCTCTTCCGGAGCCCGAACGCCGGGAGTTCGAGAGGCATCTGGGCGACTGCGAGGCCTGCTCCGTCGAGGTGCACGAGCTCTCGGAGACCGCGACCCGGCTCGGGCTCGCCGTGTCCGCCGCGCCCCCGCGGGAGCTGCGCGAGCGGGTGCTCCGGGAAATCGCGACCGTACGCCAGGAGCCACCGTCCGGCGGCCGCCGGGCACGCAACGGGGCCACCGGCCGCAGTGGCGCGGGCCGGACCCGGCGCTGGCCGGCGTTCGCGCTCGCCGCGAGCCTGGCCGCGGCGGCGGGCTTCGGCGGCGTGGCCGTCTGGCAGAACCAGGTGGCGCAGGACGCCCGGCAGGAGGCCCGCGCCGCGCAGGACGAGAACGCACAGCTCGTCCAGGTCCTCGCCGCACCCGACGCGCAGTCACGGTCCGGCACGCTGAAGGACGGCGCGACGGGCACGGTGGTGGTCTCCGAGAGCCAGGACCGTGCCGTGTTCCTGGCCTCGGGACTGGCCGAGGCTCCAGGCGGCAAGGTCTACCAGCTGTGGTTCGACGACGGCGGCACGATGCGCTCGGCGGGCCTGATGCGGGCGTCGGGAGACTCCCCCACGACGTACGCGACCCTGCTCGACGGGCCGGTGGACGGCGCCACGGGCATGGGGGTCACCGTCGAACCCGCGGGCGGCTCGACGCAGCCGACGTCGGCCCCGCTGGCCCTGATGAGCCTGCCGGCCTGAGCGGATGCCCGGCCTCCGGGGACGAGGCCGGGCAGGGACTGCTCAGCGGAGCGCCAGGCGGAGCGGAGCAGTAAGTCGCTCGTCCTGGACCGGCACGGACTGCTCAGCGGCGCGGCGGGCAGGGCACGAAGCCACTCGTCCCTGGACCGGCACGAACTGCTCAGCCGCACGGCGGACGGCGCACGAAACCACTCGCCCCTGGACCGGCACGGACCGCTCAGCCGCACGGCGGACGGCGCACGAAGCCACTCACCCCTGGACCGGCACGAACTGCTCAGCCGCACGGCGGACGGCGCACGAAGCCACTCGCCCCTGGACCGGCACGGACTGCTCAGCGGCGCGGCGGGCGAGGCAGGAAGCCGCTCGTCCTGGACCGGTAGGCGGCGAACCCGGGCCGCTCGGCCATGTGCCGTTCCAGGAGCGCCTTCCCGCTGCCGCCGATGAGCAGAAAGCTCATCAGGACGGGCGAGACCAGCGTGGCGGCGGCCGGACCGGGCGCCTGGCACACGATCAGGAACAGGCCCCACCACACGCAGAAGTCGCCGAAGTAGTTCGGGTGCCGGGTCCACGCCCACAGTCCCCGGTCCATGATCTTGCCGTGGTTGGCCGGGTCGGCCCTGAACCGGGCGAGCTGGTGGTCGCCGACACCCTCGAACAGCAGCCCGACGGCCCACAGTCCCGCCCCGGCCCAGCCCCATCCCGCGACCGGCCCCGTGAGGTATCCGGCCGCCTGCACCGGGAGCGAGATCACCCAGACCAGCGCGCCCTGGAGCAGGTAGACCTTCCGCAGGGCGTACAGATCCGGGTTGCCCGGCGCCTCGGCGAGCATCGACGCGTAGCGCGGATCCTCCCCGTGGCCCCGGCCACGGCGGGCGATGTGCACTGCCAGCCGCAGCCCCCAGACGGCCGTGAGCACCGCGACCAGCAACCGGCGGCCGTCGTCGCCCTCACCCGCCGACAGGACGTACGAGACGAGGGCGACGATGGTGAAAGCAATCCCCCAGGCGATGTCGACGACCCGGTGCACGCCCTTGTACAGGCCGACCGCGAAGGTGGCGAGCATGACGGCCAGTGCGGCACCGGCACACGGTGCGAGGCCCTGTGCGAACGCCGCCCAGGAGAAGCCGCTCATCCGGTGGCTCCGGCCGTCTCCCCGTGACGGGCGGCAGGGACCTCGGCGGCGCCCGGGTACCAGCCGGCCCGGGTGACGGGCATCCCGGCCGAGCCGGTCGCGTCCGGCCGCACGGCGAGGATCTGGTCCACGCCCATGCGCCGTTCCTCGAAGGCGAGGGAGCCGCCCGCCAGATACAGCCGCCACACCCGCACGGTCTCCTCGCCGACGAGCGCGGCGAACTCCGCCCAACGCTCCTCCAGGGTGCGCCGCCACGCGTCGACGGTGCGGACGTAGTGCTCGCGCAGCCCGTCCACGTCCCGCACTTCGAGCCCCGCCCCCTCCAGCAGCCCCACGGTCTCGCCGAGGGGCCGCATGTGCATGTCGGGCGCGATGTACGACTCGATGAACGCCCCGCCGCCCGGGGCCTGACGCCCCCGCGACATCTGCTGGACGAGCACCCGGCCCCGCGGCCGCACCATTCCGTGCAGCGTCCCGGCGAAGCCCGGGTACTGCGCGTCGCCGACGTGCTCGCCCATCTCGACGGTGGACACCGCGTCATAACCGGCCTCATGGCCGGGTGCGCGGCCGATGTCCCGGTAGTCGCAGCAGCGGACCTCGACCAGGTCCTCCAGGTGCTGTTCGGCCACCCGCTGCCGGACGTACGCCGCCTGCTCCCGGGCCAGGGTGACGGCGGTGACGCGGACGCCGTGCCGGCGCGCGGCGTACAGCGTCAGAGACCCCCAGCCGCAGCCGATGTCCAGCAGCCGCGCGCCCGGGCGCAGGTCCAGCTTGCGGCAGATCAGCTCCAGTTTGTCGCGCTGGGCGTCGGCGGGACCGTAACCAGGTGCGTCGCTCGTCCAGTAGCCGCACGAGTAGGCCATGGTCTCGTCGAGGAGCAGCGCGTAGAACGCGTTGGAAAGGTCGTAGTGGTGGCTGATGGCGGCCCGGTCGCGGGCCTTGCTGTGCAGGACGCCGTGGAGTCCTGCCCGGGCGGCGGGGACCGGTGGCCTGGGGCCGACGGCTCCCAGGCGCAGTGCGGTGCCGACGGCCCGCAGCCGTTCGCCGGCCCCGGGGCGCGGCGGGCGCAGGCCGCGCTCGCGCACCGCGTGGCGCATCGCCCGCAGCCCGTCGGCGAGGTCCCCCTCGATGTCGATGTCCCCGGTGATGTACGCCTCGGCGAGACCGAGTTCGCCCGGTGCCCAGAGCAGCCGGCGCAGCGCCCGGCGGGAGCGGACGTGGACCAGGGGGCCGTCGGCGGCCCCCGTCTCGCTGCCGTCCCACATCCGTACCCTGACCGGGAGTTCGCCGCCGAGCAGGTGCTCGGCGAGGGGTTCGAGCCGCTGGGCGGCGCCGGTGGCCGCCCGCTTGCCGGTGAGTGTCATCGCGCCGTTTCCTGACGGGTCAGCAGCATCTGCTGCACATGGAGGTAACCGGAACGGAATCCCGCTTCGGAGTAGGCCAGATAGAAGGTCCACATGCGACGGAAGGTGGCGTCGAAGCCGAGGGCGTCGACATCGGCGGCCCGTTCGGTGAACCGTTCACGCCACAGGCGCAGGGTCTCGGCGTAGTGCGTGCCGAAGTCGTCGCAGCGCTCGACGCGCAGGGCGGTGTGTGCGGCCGTGACCTCGCCGATGGCCTCGACGGAGGGGAGGAGTCCACCGGGGAAGATGTACTTCTGGATCCAGGTGTAGGTGTTGCGGCCGGCCCGCATCCGGTCGTCGGGCATGGTGATGGCCTGGAGGGCGATCCGTCCACCGGGGGCCAGGCGCCGGTCCAGTGTGCGGAAGTAGACGGGCCAGAAGTCCGCGCCGACCGCCTCGATCATCTCGACGCTGACGACGGCGTCGTACACCCCGTCGACGTCCCGGTAGTCGCAGAGCCGGACGTCGACACGGTCCTCGAATCCGGCGTCCCTGATCCGGCGGCGCGCCAGATCCCGCTGCTCCCGGGAGAGCGTGACGGAGACGACGCGGGCGCCCCGGGCCGCGGCACGGATGGCCAGTTCGCCCCATCCGGTGCCGATCTCCAGGAGTTCGGTGCCGGGGCCGACCGCGGCCAGGTCGAGCAGCCGGTCGATCTTGCGGTGCTGGGCGGCGGGCAGCAGAGCGGGCTCGGCGGGGAAGCCGCGGAAGAGGGCGGCGGAGTAGCTGAGCGTTTCGTCGAGGAAGAGCGCGAAGAGTTCGTTGGACAGGTCGTAGTGGTGGCTGATGTTGTCGCGGGCGCCTTCCTGCGTGCCGAGCTGCCCGGCGGGGCGGCGGCGGGCCCAGAGTCCGCGCAGCCGCTGGAGGGGCGGCGGGATCAGGGTGGCGACCTGGTCGGCGAGGACGGTCAGGACGCCCACCGGGTCGGGCGTGTCCCACTCGCCCGCCATGTACGACTCCCCGAAGCCGATCAGGCCGTCGGCCCCGATGCGGCGGAAGAACGTGGCGGGGTCCGTCACGTCCATCAGCGGGCCGCCGAGACCGAGTTCCTCGCGTCCCGCGAGGCGGACCCGCAGTGGGAGGCGGGCCAGGGCGCGGCGGACGAGCCGTTCGGCGACGGCGGTCCGCAGCCGGGAGGCACGGGTCGGCCGCACGACGTCGGGCCAGCGGCCGGGATCGACGTCGGCGGTGGTGTCGACGGAAGCCGGGGCCGAGGGGGAGGACGGGGACGGGGAGTGGGTTGTGGTGGTGGACACGCTCACTGCATTCCTTCCTGGGTGCGGTGGTGGGGGCGGGGCTGTACGGGCAGTCCGCGGAGCAGGAGGCGGATGCCGTGCAGCCGGATGGCGGCCGACACGACGGCCGTGGACCAGGGGTGGCGGACGGCGAGGCGGAGCAGCTCGGCCGGGCCGGCGGGCCTCCGTACGCCCCGGACGGTGGCGGTGAAGGGCCGGGTGCCGGCCCGTTCCAGCTGGACCGTCAGGGTGAGCCGGGGGCCGGGTTCGGGCAGTCTCATCCGGTAGTCGCCGTCGGTGCCGAAGAACGGCGACACGTAGAACTCCTTGCCGGTGTCCGCCTGTCCGGAGCCGTCCGGACGCAACAGATAGCAGTGGCGTTCGCCGTACGTGTTGTGGACCTCGGCGACCGTGCAGAGCGGGGTGCCGTCGGCGCGGCGGCACCAGTAGACGGTCAGCGGGTTGAAGACGTGGCCCAGCACCCGGGCCTGAGTGAGCATCCGCACGGATCCGTCGGCGATGTCGATGCCGTGGGCGGCCAGGTAGCGGTCGAGGCCGGCCCTGATGGTCGGGGCCGTACCGCCGAAGTGGTCGCGCGGGTCGAAGCCCGCCAGCGGGCGCAGGGCGCGGGGCAGCCGCGGCGGCTCGTCCGGGTCGATCAGCCACAGGTAGGTGCGGTGCCGGAGGGCGTACCTGGTGGGCGCCGTCCGTACGTGCGTGATCGTGCAGGGGTAGAGGGCGTTCACCAGTCCACCCCCAGTGCGGCGGCCGCCTCGGCCCCCGAGCGGCAGCCGTCCTCGTGGAAGCCCCAGCCGTGATACGCCCCCGCGTAGGCGGTGACGGGGCCGGAGAGGGCGGGCAGCCGGGCCTGCGCGGCGACCGATTCGGGGGTGTAGACGGGGTGCTCGTACTCCATGCGGGCGCGGACCAGGCCGGGGGCGACGCGGTCGGCCCCGTTCAGGGTGACGACGAAGGTCTCGGGTGCGTCGAGGCGTTGGAGCCGGTTCATGTCGTAGCTGACGGTGACGTGCGCGGCGTCGGCGGAGCAGGACGGCATCAGGTAGTTCCAGGAGGCACGGGCACCGCGGGCGGCGGGCAGCAGCCGGGTGTCGGTGTGCAGCAGGGTGGGATTGCGGGAGTAGCGGAAGGCGCCCAGGGTGCGGGTCTCCTCGTCGGTCGGGTCGGCGAGGATGCGCAGTGCCTGGTCGGGGTGGGTGGCGATGACGACGGAGTCGAACGGCTCGGTGGTGTCGTCGGCGGTGACGAGGTCGACGCCGTCCGTGTGACGGCGCACGGTACGGACCGGGGTCGAGGTGCGGACGGCGCCGAGTTGCTTGGTGACCCGGTCGACGTAGGCCGCCGATCCGCCGGTGACGGTCCGCCACGCCGGGGAGCCGCCGATGGTGAGCATCCCGTGGTGGTCGAGGAAGCGGAAGAGGTAACGGGCGGGGTAGCGCATCGCGGTCACCGGGTCGCAGGACCAGACCGCGGAGACCACGGGGGTCAGGAAGTGGGCGGTGAAGTACGGGGAGAACCGGCCGCGTGCCGCGAAGTCGCCGAGCGTCATCGTGTCCGCGTCCGGGCCGCCGTCCGCCAGCAGGCGCCGGGCGGCCCGGTGGAAGCGGGGCACGGCGGCCAGCATCCGCAGATAGGCGGGGTCGCGGACCGTTGCCGGCCGGGCGAGGAGACCGGCCGGACCACGGGCACCCGCGTACTCCAGGCCGCATCCCTCGCACCGTACGGACATGCTCATCTCCGACTCCTGTGTCGGGACGGCGAGTTCCGCGAAGAGCCGCAGCAGATGCGGATAGGTGCGCCGGTTGTGCACGATGAAGCCGGAGTCCACGCGGTGGACCCGGCCGTCGGACGCGGGCAGGTCGTGGGTGTGCGCGTGACCCCCCACCCGGTCGTCCGCCTCGAACAACGTCACGTCGTGCGCCCTGCGCAGGATGTGGGCGGCGGTCAGTCCCGCCACCCCGCTCCCCACGACGGCTGTGCGTCGCCGCCTGTCTGTCATCACGCCCTCCTCGGCTCACCGGCGCAGGCCGCTCCTCGTACCGTCACGAAGGAGCGGCGATGCCTTTCGGCTGTGGTTCGTCACCGGTCGCGCCGCGGATTGGCGCGGGCCGATTCTCATTCGGTCGAGTGACAGACCAATCCGCCCGGCTTCGGGGAACGAATGCCGGTTGTGAGTGAAGATCAGAACGACATGCGGAACGGGGCCCAGTGGTCCCGGCGGTCCCGCTGGGCACGTGCGGCCTTCGCCGCGCTCAGCGGTGTGATCGCCGGGTTCTGTGCCCTGGCCGTCGCCGAGCTCGTCGCGGCGGTCGTACGTCCCGAGGCGGGTCCGGTCGCGGCGGTGGGCGGTGCGGTGATCGACCGCACTCCCCCGGCGCTCAAGGACTTCGCCGTACGGAACTTCGGCACGAACGACAAGCTGGTGCTCCAACTCGGCATCCTGGCCCTGCTGGCGGTCTTCGCCATGGCGGTCGGGGTGCTGGCGCTGCACCGCCGGCTGCTCGGCTCGGCGGCCGTCCTGGTCTTCGGGGTGGTCGGGGCGGTCGCGGCGGTCGGCCGGCCCGAGGGCCGGGTGTCCGACGCGCTGCCCTCGGTGGTGGGTGCCGTGGTGGCCGCGGGAGTCCTCTATCTCCTGGCCGGACGGCTGGCCCCGGTCCCGGGCCCCTCCCCCGCGGCTGGCGGGAGGGACGCGGAGCCGGACCACGGCACCTTCGACCGGCGGCGCTTCGTCATCGCGGCGAGCGCCGCGGCGGCGGCCTCGGCGGGCGCCGGACTGCTGGGACGGCGGCTCACCTCGGCCGTGCAGGCCGGGGCCGCCGCCTCACGGCGGGACCTGGTCCTGCCCGTGCCCGCCTCGGCGGCGCCCGCCGTACCCGCGGGGGCCGATCTGGGGATCCGCGGGCTGAGCTCGTTCGTCACCCCGAACAAGAGCTTCTACCGGGTGGACACGGCACTGGTCGTGCCGCGCGTCGATGCCGGCGAGTGGCGGCTGAGGATCCACGGCAAGGGCGTGAAGAGGCCCTTGACGCTCAGCTTCCAGGACCTGCTGCGCCGGGAGATCATCGAGCGCGACATCACCCTGGCCTGTGTCTCCAACGAGGTGGGCGGACCGTACGTCGGGAACGCCCGGTGGATCGGCGTGCGGCTGGCCGGTCTGCTGCGGGAGGCCGGGGTGAAACCCCCGTCCCGGGGCGGAGCCGCCGACCAGATCGTGGCGCGTTCGGTGGACGGCATGACGATCGGCACTCCGGTCGAGGACGTCATGGACGGCCGCGACGCGATGCTCGCCCTCGGCATGAACGGTGAGCCGCTGCCCTTCGAGCACGGCTTCCCGGTCCGGATGGTCGTCCCCGGCCTGTACGGATACGTGTCGGCCTGCAAGTGGCTGAAGGACATCGAGCTCACCACGTTCGACGACTACGACGCCTACTGGGTCAAGCGGTCCTGGTCCCGGCAGGCGCCCATCAAGACGGAGTCCCGCATCGACACCCCCCGCCCCTTCGCCTCCCCGAAGACCGGCACCGTCCCGGTCGCCGGGGTCGCCTGGGCCCAGCACCGCGGTATCCAGCGGGTCGAGGTCCGGGTCGACGGCGGACCGTGGAACACCGCACGGCTGGCTGCCGAGGACAGCCGGGACACCTGGCGCCAGTGGGTGTGGGAATGGCCGGCCACCTCCGGCAGTCACACCCTGGAGGTCCGCGCGACGGACCGCACCGGCGCCACCCAGACCGAGGAACGCGTCGGCACCGTACCCAACGGTGCTACCGGCTGGCACTCCGTGGTGGTCGACGTGTCCTGAACGGGCGTTCCCAGCGCGTTCACGCCACCCCGGGCTTACCTCACACGCCCCTCCACACACCCCATACCGATCACCGAACGTGACAGAACAGTCACACATCCACATCAGGAGAACATCATGAAGGTCATCCACGCCCGTCGCGCCGCCGTCGCACTCTCCGCCGCGATCGTCCTGCCACTGGCCCTGACGGCCTGCTCCAGCGACTCCGACGACAGCAGCGCGTCCGGCTCCTCGGCGAGCTCGGCGAAGGCCTCGGACAAGGCATCGGAGCCCGCCGGCGACACGACGCCCATGAACGAGCCCTTCGGTCCGGCCTGTTCGACGGTGCCGAAGGACGGCGCCGGCTCCTTCGACGGCATGGCGAAGGACCCGGTCGCCACGGCCGCCTCGAACAACCCGGCGCTCTCCACCCTCGTCACCGCGGTGAAGAAGGCCGGCCTGGTCGACACCCTGAACAACGCGGAGAACATCACGGTGTTCGCCCCGACCAACGACGCGTTCGCCAAGGTCCCGAAGGCCGACCTGGACAAGCTGCTCGCCGACAAGGCCGCGCTCACCAAGGTCCTCACCTACCACGTGGTGGGCCAGAAGCTGACGCCGAAGCAGCTGGAGAAGGGATCCTTCGACACGCTGGAGAAGAGCGAGCTGACGACGTCCGGTTCGGACATGGCGTACACCGTGAACGACTCCTCGAAGGTCGTCTGCGGCAACGTCCAGACGGCCAACGCGACGGTCTACATCGTCGACACGGTCCTGATGCCGGCCAAGTAGCGGCCCTCCCGCGCGGGAGCCACCGCCACCGCCCTCGGCAACCCGCCGCAGGACGTGAGCACTTCGGCCCCGCGCGGACACGGCCTCGTCACGCCCCGGAAACAGCGCGTCCCTAATTTCTGTCGCCCGACAGGAAATCGGCGACAGGGGCTGACATGACCGCCACCGCACCAACGGACGTACGACCGGATCCCGCCGGAACCGGCCAGGGCGACCACGCCTCCCTGGCCGGTTTCGGCTACCGCCAGGAACTGCACCGGTCCATGGGCCGGTACGCCTCGTTCGCGGCCGGCTTCTCCTTCATCTCCGTCCTGACCACCGTCTTCCAGTTCTTCGCGTTCGGCTTCTCCTTCGGCGGCGCCGCCTTCTTCTGGACCTGGCCGGCCGTGCTCGTCGGCCAGTTGCTGGTCGCCGCCTGCTTCGCCGAACTCGCCGCCCGCTACCCGCTGTCCGGCGCCATCTACCAGTGGTCGACCCGGCTCAGCACTCCCGCGTTCGGCTGGTACGCCGGGTGGATCATGGTGATCGGGCAGATCGTCGTGGTCGCCGCCGCGGCGCTGGCCCTCCAGGTGGTCCTGCCGGCCATCTGGTCCGGTTTCCAGCTGGTGGGCGGTGACCCGGCGCCCACCACGGCGACGGGCGCGGCCAACGCCGCGCTGCTGGCCGTGGCGCTCCTGGCCCTCACGACGACGGTGAACCTGCTCGACAACAAGGTCATGTCGGCGGTCAACCGCATCGGGGTGACGGCCGAGATCATCGGCGCGGTGCTCATCCTGGTCCTCCTGTTCACCCACACCGAGCGCACCCCCGGCGTCACCCTGCACACGGGCGGCCAGGGCGGCGCCCTCGGGGCGCTGCTCGTCGGTTCGTTCACCGCGGCCTACGTCCTGATCGGCTTCGACAGCGCCGGCGAGATGAGCGAGGAGACCCGCTCCCCGCGCCGCACCGCCCCGCGCACGATCCTGCTCGCGCTGGCCTCGGCGGGGGTGCTCGGCGGGCTGCTGGTCCTCGCGGGCATCCTGGCCGCACCGGACCTGACCAACGGCCGGCTGGCCACGGAAGGCCTGTCGTACGTGCTGACCAGCAGCCTCGGGGACGGCGTGGGCCGGGTGCTGCTCGCCGATGTGGCGGTCGCCGTCGCGGTGGCCACGCTCGCCATCCAGACGGCCGGTTCACGGATGCTGTTCTCGATGGCGCGCGACGGGGTGCTGCCCTGCTCGTCCCGGCTCGCCAAGGTCTCCCCGCGCACCGGGATGCCCGCCGCACCCGCCCTGTTCGTCGGCGCGGCGGCCGCGGCGCTCGGACTGCTGAACCTGGCCTCACCGGAGGCGTTCCTGGCGATCGGCACCACGTGCATCGCGATGCTGTACCTGGCGTACGCGATGGTCACGGGCCCGATGCTGCTGCGCAGGCTGCGCCGCCTCCCGCTCTCCCCCGCCACCGGCCCGGTCCACGACGAGGAAGGCAGGCCCCTCTTCTCGCTGGGCCGTTGGGGACTCCCGGTCAACGCGCTGGCCTTCGCGTACGGAGCGGTGATGACGGTCAACCTGGCCTGGCCGCGGGCTGCGGTGTACGACCCGGCGGGCGGGCACTGGTACTTCCAGTGGTTCACGGTGCTCTTCCTGGCCGTCACCATGCTGCTCGGCGCGGCTTATCGCGTGTACGCCAAGCGGTCGCCCTCCGTACGCTGACGGGATGAACTCCCTGAGCAGGCAGGACCGGGCGGCGGGTGCGGTGGTCGGATCGGCGGTCGGCGACGCCCTGGGCGCGCCGTTCGAGTTCGGACCGGCCGGCGTCTACACCGCCCGTTTCCCGGACGGCACCGGCACGATGTGCGGCGGTGGCGGCTGGGACCCCGGTGAGGCGACGGACGACACGCAGATGGCCGTGCTCGTCGCGGAGTCGCTGCTGGAGCGCGGGGGTCTCGACCTGCCCGACCTCTTCGACCGGTTCCGGCGGTGGGCCGCCGGCGATCCGAAGGACATCGGCCTCCAGACCGAGTCCGTCCTGACCAGCGGTGATCCGTGGGACACCGCGGCGGCACTGCACTTCCAGGTCAACGGCCGCGCGGCGGGCAACGGTTCACTGATGCGCGCCGCCACGTCCGCCGTGTACTTCGCCTGGCCGCAGCAGGCGGACGCGGACGCACGGGCCACGACCATGGACGCGGCCCGCCGGATCGCCGCCCTGACGCACGGCGACCGCGCGGCCTGGGAGGGCACCGCCGTCCTGCACGAACTGATCCGGGTCGCGCTGAACGGGGCCGACCCGCTCGCCGCCGTCCCGGAGGCGCTGGCCGCCGTGCACGCGGATCACCGGGAGCGCTGGGCGGCCGTCCTGGTGCCGGACTGGCACCCGGACCGGGCGACGGAGTTCAACGGAGCGGTGTGGCCCTGTCTGGGCACCGCGCTGTGGGCGCTGCGCACGACACGTTCGTACGAGGCCGCGCTGGCCTCGGCCATCGACGTGGGCGGCGACACCGACACCGTGGCGGCGGTGACCGGGGCGCTGGCGGGTGCGGTGCACGGACTCGGGTCGATCCCGTCGCGCTGGACGGATCCGCTGCACGTCCCGCTGCCGGGATACGGCGCCCGGGTGCTGCGTACCCCGGAGCTGATCTCACTGGCCCGGCGGCTGGACGACCGGTGCACGGATGCGGATCCTGCGGAGATTCCGTCGCCTTGAATCTACACATAAGGGGCATATAAGAGCACAATGGCAGGACAGGCCGCTGCCGCACACAGCGGCGGCCCGGCCTGCAGGACCAAAGGAGACGAACCATGTCAAACGTCTCGCACGCCGGTCACGACATGACCGGACACCCCGACGTCTCCGAAATGCGCGACCGCTACGACCGGATGATGGGCGGCCGCGACGTGGCGCTCGTCGACGGGCCGGTGTTCCTGGTCGGTCTGTACTGCGCCGTGTCGCCCTGGGTGCTGCACTTCACCACCTCGCAGGCCCCGCTCGTGACGCACAACCTGATCATGGGTATCGCGATCGCCGTGCTGGGGCTGGGATTCACCGTGATGCCGCAGCGGATGTACGGCCTGAGCTGGGCCATCTGCGCCATGGGCGCCTGGATGATCATCTCGCCCTGGGTGGTGGGCAGCAGCCCGGACATGGGCGTCGTGCTCAACAACGTCATCATCGGCGGTCTGACCGTCCTGCTGGGACTGGTCTGCGCAGGCGCGTCGATGAGAAGCGGCCGCGGCGGCGCCCGGGCCTGAAGCCCCCGCCCCCGCCTCCCGCTCCGTCAGCTCATTGCGTCCGCCCCGGAGAAAGGATCAGCCACCGTTGCCGGCCGGCCCGCGGGACAGGGGCCGGCCGACAGCCGTGCGGGCACCCGGCCACCCGGGCATCCCGGCCCCGGCTCAGCCCTCGCGCCCCGCTCCGCTCCCGGCTTCCCGCCCCGGCCCCACGATCCGCAGCGCCGCGTCCGCCGTCGCCGTCGCGAACGCCTCCGCCTCCCGCTCGGGCTCCGACAGGTGCACGAGGATCACGCCCTCGATGAGCCCGAAGACCAGGTCCGCCCGGAGCCGCGCCTCGTCCGCGTCGAGCGCCGCGCCCACCTCGGTGGCGACCAGCAGTTCCCCGTAAGCCGAGCGCAGCGCCGCCCGCACCCGGCGGAAGTCCGCGAACCGCTCGGCCCGCACCTCCGGCAGCACGTACAGCGCGCCCAGGTTGTACGGACCCCCGCACAACAGGGCCACGTCCGCCCGGCACAGCTCCCACAGGCGGTCCTCGGCCGGCCGGCCCCCGTCCGCGAGCAGCTTCTCGGCAAGGGCGAGCGAGGGGGCCACGGTCGACTCCAGGAGTGCCGCCAGCAGATCCTCCTTGCCCGCCACGTAGTGGTACATCGTCGCCTGCCGCATGCCCGCCCGTTCGGCGACGGCCCGGGTGGTGGTCGCCGCGTACCCACGCGTGGTGAACAACTCCGCTGCCGCGGCCAGAAGTTCGTCCCGCGCGGACAGTCCGCTGTCCGGGCGCTGGGTGGCGCGCGGCCTGCCGACCCGCCGGCCGCCGGTTCCTGAGGTACTGGGCATGGGCCGATCGTCGCACATCCCCGTCCCTCGCGATCTTGGTGAGCAGTCGGTAACTCCCGCGCAACCAACGGGCAATGGCCATGACTCCCCGGCCCCCTAATTTCTGTCGCGCGACAGAAACAAGCATCGGCAACACGTCGAGCCGGAGGTTCAGCCATGGCGACAGCGACGACACACGGAGCCCGGGACCACGCCCGCGCCCAGCACGGCACCCGGAGCGGGGCCATGCCGGTGGTTCCCGCGAGCGACTGGCCGGATGCCGCCCCCGGCACCCCGGTCTGGGCCGAGACGGTCGCGGGCGGCAACTACACGCACCGCGTCCTGGCCCGGGGCACCGAACTGCGCCTCACCGACCTCGCCGGCGACGCCTGCGCGCATCTGCTGCTCTACGCGGACGGGCGGCCGTGGGAGCGGCTGAACACGGCGGACACCGTGAAGGTCCAGTGGAACGCCTACCTGGGCGCGGGCCGGCTGCTCCTCTCCGACCAGGGACGGGTGCTCGCCTCGGTGACCGCCGACTCCTCGGGCCGTCACGACGCCCTGTGCGGCACCTCCACCCTGCGGAGGAACACCGAACGGTACGGCGACGGCACCCCCCAGTCCGCCTCCCCCGCCGGCCGCGAACTGCTGAAGCTGGCCGCCTCGAAGAACGGCCTCGAACCGCGCGACCTGCCACCGTCGCTCTCCTTCTTCCAGGGGATCCGGATCCGCGAGGACGGCACCACCGAGTTCACCGGTTCGGCCGGAGCGGGCACCGCGGTGACGCTGCGCGCCGAGCAGGACCTGACCGTGCTGATCGCGAACGTCCCGCATCCCCTGGACCCCCGCCCCGCCTACACGAGCACCCCGCTGGAGGTGCTGGCCTGGCGTGCCCTGCCGACGTCACCGGGCGATGCCCTGTGGGACGCCACGCCGGAGGGCCGCCGCGCCTTCCTCAACACCGTCGACTTCCTCACCGCCCGGGGGCTCGCATGACCACGTCCGCCACCGTCCTCACGACGACCGTCATTCCCGCCCGCGCGGCCTGGTCAGCGACCGTCCGGGCCGGCGAACAGCTCACCCTCACCGATCTGCACGGCAACCAGGCGGTGGACTTCCTGGTGTACGACGCCCATGACACGGCGGTCCGCTACAGCGCACCCGACACGATCCAGGCCGGGGTCGGCATCTTCCTGACCACCGGCAGCGTGCTGATGTCGAACGAGCACACCCCGCTGATGACGGTCACCGCGGACACCTGCGGCCGCCACGACACCGTGGGCGGCGCGTGCTCGAAGGAGTCCAACACCCTGCGCTACGGCCACCACACCTGGTCGCAGCACGCCTGCGTGGACAACTTCCTCGCGGAGGGTGCCCGGTACGGGCTCGGCAAACGCGATCTGGTGTCCAACATCAACTGGTACATGAACGTGCCCGTGGAGCAGGACGGCACGCTCGGCATCGTCGACGGCCTCTCCGCGCCCGGTAAGGCCCTCACCCTGCGGGCGGAGACGGACGTGCTGGTGCTCATCTCCAACTGCCCCCAGATCAACAACCCCTGCAACGGTTTCGACCCGACAGCGGTAGAGGCCACGCTCACCGGGACGAGCCGATGACCTCCGAGACACCGATGACCTTCGACACGCTGCTGATCGCCAACCGTGGCGAGATCGCCGTGCGCATCATCCGTACGGCCCGCCGCCTCGGCCTGCGCACGGTCGCCGTCTTCTCCGACCCGGACCGGTCGGCCCCGCACGTCCGGCTCGCGGACACGGCGGTGCGGCTGGGCCCCGCGCCCGCCAAGGAGTCCTATCTGGACGCCGATCTGGTACTGCGCGCGGCGAAGGACACCGGGGCCGGGGCGATCCACCCCGGCTACGGATTCCTGTCCGAGGACGCGGAGTTCGCCCGGCGCTGCGAGGAGGCGGGCATCGTCTTCGTCGGACCGACCGCCGCCCAGCTGGACCTCTTCGGCGCCAAGCACACCGCCCGCGCGGCCGCCGAGGCGGCGGGCGTCCCGCTCGCCCCCGGCACCGGACTCCTCCCGGATCTCCGGTCGGCGCTGGCAGCCGCCGAGCACATCGGCTATCCCGTGATGCTGAAGGCCACGGGCGGCGGCGGCGGGATCGGCATGTCGGCCTGCCGGTCGGCCGAGGAGCTCGCGGGCGCCTGGGAGCGGGTGCAGCGGGTGGCCGCCGCGTCGTTCTCCTCGGCGGGGGTCTTCCTGGAACGGCTGGTGGAGGACGCCCGCCATGTCGAGGTCCAGGTGTTCGGCGACGGGCGCGGCCGGGTGGTGACGTTCGGCGACCGCGACTGCTCCCTGCAGCGCCGCAACCAGAAGGTCCTGGAGGAGGCCCCGGCCCCCGGTCTCCCCGACCGCGTCCGCGCACGACTGACCGACTCCGCACGGGAGCTGTGCGCCTCGGTCGGCTACCGCTCTGCCGGAACGGTCGAGTTCGTGTACGACGCCGCACGCGCCGAGGCGTACTTCCTGGAGGTCAACACCCGGCTCCAGGTCGAGCATCCGGTCACCGAGGAGATCCACGGCGTCGACCTCGTCGAGTGGATGCTGCGCCTGGCGCAGGGCGAGACCTCCGTCGTACGGCAGCCGGACGCACCGCTCGGCCATGCCGTGGAGGCGCGGGTCTACGCCGAGGACCCGAGCCGCGACCACCGCCCGGGCGCCGGTCTGCTGACCCGGGTCGACTTCCCCCGGGGCGAGGGCCTGCGTGTGGACGGCTGGATCGAGACGGGAACGGAGGTGACGACGGCGTACGACCCGATGCTCGCCAAGATCATCGCGTACGGCACCGACCGCGCCGAGGCCCTGGCGCGGCTGGACGCGGCGCTCGCCGCCACCCGGATCGACGGCATCGAGACCAACCTCGGGCTGGTGCGGGCCGCCCTGGCAGACGAGCGGGTGCGTGACGCGACCCACTCCACGGCGACGCTCGCCACGACCGACGACCCGACGCCCCGTATCGAAGTGGTCTCCGGCGGCACCCTGACCACCGTGCAGGACTGGCCCGGCCGCACCGGCTACTGGCAGGTCGGTGTCCCGCCGTCGGGCCCCATGGACGATCTGTCGTTCCGGCTCGGCAACACCGCGCTCGGCAACGCCCCGGGCGCGCCCGGCCTGGAGTGCACCCTCCAGGGACCCGCGCTGCGCTTCAGCCACCCCACGACCGTGTGCGTCACGGGCGCGGCGGCCCCGGTGACGGTCGACGGCGTACCGGTCCCCCAGTGGGAGCCGCTGACCGTCCCGGCCGGCGCCACCCTCGCGCTCGGCGCCCCGCAGGAGCACGGACTGCGGACGTACCTCCTGTTCGCCGGCGGCGGCCTGGACGTCCCGGAGTTCCTGGGCAGCGCGGCCACGTTCACGCTCGGCCGCTTCGGCGGGCACGGCGGCCGCGCCCTGCGCACGGGCGACGTGCTGCACGGCGGGGCGTACGTGCCGGACGGCACCCCCGTGCCGGAGGGCGAGCGCCCCGCTCCCACGGCCACCTGGCGGATCGGGGCGGCCGAAGGCCCGCACGCGGCACCGGAGTTCTTCACCGAGGAGGACATCCACGACTTCTACGCGGCCGACTGGAAGGTCCACTTCAACTCCGCCCGGACCGGCGTCCGCCTCATCGGTCCGAAACCGCGCTGGGCCCGGGCGGACGGCGGCGAGGCGGGTCTGCACCCGTCCAACATCCATGACACGCCGTACTCCGTGGGCGCGGTCGACTACACCGGCGACATGCCCGTGCTGCTGGGCCCGGACGGCCCCTCGCTCGGCGGTTTCGTCTGTCCGGCGACGGTGGTGACGTCCGAACGCTGGAAGCTGGGCCAGCTGCGTCCGGGCGACACGGTCCGCTTCCTGCCCGTGACCGTCACCGGTGAGCCCCGACCCGAGATCACCGACGGCGGCATCCTGTACCGCGACGACGTCCTCACCTACCGCCGCAGCGGAGACGACAACGTCCTGGTCGAGTACGGCCCGATGCAGCTGGACCTGGCCCTGCGCATGCGCGTCCACGCCCTCATGGAGGCCCTGACGGCGGCGGACGTCCCCGGCATCACCGGCCTGACCCCGGGCATCCGCTCCCTCCAGATCCAGACGGACCCCGCCGTCCTCGCCCAGCCCGAACTCCTCGACCTCCTCCACCGCACCGAGGCGGCGCTCCCGCCCACCGACGCCCTGACCGTCCCCTCCCGCACCGTGCATCTCCCCCTCTCCTGGGACGATCCGGCGACCCGCGAGGCGATCGCCCGCTACATGGCGGGGGTCCGCGACGACGCGCCGTGGTGCCCGTGGAACATCGAGTTCATCCGCCGGGTCAACGGCCTGGACTCGGTCGACGACGTCTACCGCACGGTGTTCGACGCCGAGTACCTGGTAATGGGCCTCGGCGACGTGTACCTCGGCGCCCCGGTGGCCACCCCGCTGGACCCGCGCCACCGCCTCGTCACCACCAAGTACAACCCGGCCCGCACCTGGACCGCGGAGAACTCCGTCGGTATCGGCGGCGCCTACCTCTGCGTCTACGGCATGGAGGGTCCGGGCGGCTACCAGTTCGTCGGCCGGACCACCCAGGTCTGGTCCGGCTGGCAGCAGCGCGGCGCCTTCGAGCCGGGTTCCCCGTGGCTGCTCCGCTTCTTCGACCGCATCAAGTGGTATCCGGTGGAGGCCGACGAACTCCTCGACCTGCGCGCCGACATCATCTCCGGCCGGTTCGTCCCGCGGATCGAGGAGGGCGAGTTCTCGCTCGCCCGGTACGAGGAGTTCCTGGCCGGGAACGCGGAGTCGATCGCCGCGTTCCGCAGCCGCCAGGGCACGGCCTTCGCCGCCGAGCGGGACGCCTGGGAAGCCGCGGGCGAGTTCGCCCGGGCCGAGGCCGCCGACGCTCCGGCCCCGCCGGCCGAGGAGGTGACGGTGCCGCAGGGCGGCCGGCTGGTGGAGGCCGAGTTCGCGGCCTCGGTATGGCAGCTCAACGTGGCCGAGGGCGACACGGTGACGGCCGGTCAGCCGCTGCTGGCGCTGGAGGCGATGAAGATGGAGTCCCGGGTGCATGCCCCGGCGGACGGCGTGGTGGACAGGATCCTCACCCGCCCCGGTGCTCAGGTGGAGGCCGGCACAGCCCTGGTCACCCTGGCCCCACTCGCCCGTACGAACCGAGGAGCACCCTGATGCCGACCCCCGTCCTCGCCCGGATCCGCGCCGCGTACGCCCGGATCGAGGCGGTGGACCGCCCGGAGATCTGGATCGGCCTGCGCCCGCAGGACGACCTGGAGGAGGAGGCCCACACCCTCGAAACCCGCCTCGCCACCGGTGAATTCCTCCCGTTGGCGGGCCGTCTGCTCGCCGTCAAGGGCAACATCGACGTGGCCGGCCTGCCCACCACGGCGGGCTGTCCCTCCTACGCGTACGAACCGGCTGCGGACGCCCCCGCCGTGGCCCGCCTCCGGGCCGCCGGAGCGCTGGTGATCGGCACGACGAACCTGGACCAGTTCGCCACGGGCCTGGTCGGCACCCGCTCTCCCTACGGCGCGGTCCGCAATGCCCACGCCCCGGACCGCGTCAGCGGTGGTTCCAGCTCCGGTTCGGCGGTGGCCGTGGCCCTCGGTATCGCGGACCTCGCCCTCGGCACGGACACGGCGGGCTCCGGCCGGATCCCGGCCGCGTTCAACGGCATCGTGGGCCTGAAGCCGACCCGCGGCCTCGTCCCCACCGACGGCGTGGTCCCGGCCTGCGCGAGCCTGGACTGCGTCACCGTCTTCGCCCGTACGCTCCCCGAGGCGGAACAGGCGCTCGCCCTGATCACGACTCCCACCCTCACCCCCGCACCCGCCCGCGTCCCGGGCCCGTGGCGGATCGCGGTACCGCCGACGGACCAGCTGGGCGAACTGGACCCCGGCTGGGCAGAGGCCTACGCGGCCGCGGCGGAGCGCCTCCGCGCGACGGGTGCCGTCCTGCGCCCCCTCGACCTCTCGCCGTTCACCGAGGCGGCGGCGATGCTGTACGCGGGGGCGTTCGTGGCGGAGCGCTACACGGCGGTGGGCACGTTCGTCGACAGCGGCCCGGCGGACCTGGACCCCACGGTGGCGGGCATCATCACCGCGGCCCGGGACATCCCGGCCCATCGCCTGTTCGCGGACCGGGACCGGCTGGCGGAGCTCCGGGGCGCGGCCGAGGCCGCGCTGGGCGACGCGGACAGCCTGCTGCTCCCGACCGCGCCCGGCCACCCCACGCTCGCCGAGGTGGCGGCGGACCCGCTGGGCGCGAACGCGCGCCTCGGCCGGTTCACCAACTCCACCAACCTGTTCGACCTGTGCGCGGTGGCCGTCCCGGCGGGCGGGGTGTCGGGCCTGCCGTTCGGCGTGATGCTGATCGGCCCCGCCCACACGGACGAACGCCTGGCCCGCATCGCCGCCCTGCTGACCCCGCCCGTCCACCTCGCGGTGGCGGGCGCCCATCTGACGGGCGAGCCGCTGAACCCCCAACTCCTGTCACTGGGCGCCCGCCTGATCCGCACGACGACCACGGCCCCCGTCTACCGCCTGCACGCCCTGGCGACCACACCGCCCAAGCCGGGCCTGGTCCGCACGGACGAGGGGGGCGCCGCGATCGAGACGGAACTCTGGGAACTCCCCGCCGAGGGCCTGGGCACCCTCACCGCAGCCCTCCCCCACCCCATGGTGCTGGGCCGGGTGGACCTGTCGGACGGCACGACGGCGGCGGGCTTCCTGTGCGAGCCGTACGCGGTGGAGGGATCGAAGGACATCACGGAGTACGGCGGCTGGCGCGCATACAGGACCGCACCCCCACGCCCCAGCCCTTGAGCCGGACCCCCAGCCCCTCGGCCCTTCCAGCCCTCCGCCGGCCTACCCTGCCCCTCCGGCGGACTATCCAGCCCTTCCGCCGACCTACCCTGCGCCTCCGGCGGACTGTCCCAGCCCCTCCGGCGGACTGCCCCAGCCCCTCCGGCGTTTGAGGAGCGGGGGTCCGGGGGCGGAGCCCCCGGTTACGGGAAGGGGCGGGTAGGGGAACAGGCCCGCCGCAGGCGCACCCCACCCGCACCCCACACCGCACCCGCACTCAACCCCCCACCAACGCCCCGCTCACCGCAGGAACCTCACCCCACAGAGCTGTAAGCCACCACGCCCCGCAACACCTCATCAACCGCCTTCCGCGCATTCCGCCCCACAGAACTCCCCTCACGAGGAGCCGCAGCAGCCACCTGCCCCAGCACGTCGATCACCTGCTTGCACCACCGCACGAAGTCCCCCGCCGGCATCTCCGCCTCGCGCAGCACCTCGTCCAGCGTCCGGCCGGACGCCCACATGTACACCGCCCAGGCGAATCCGAGATCGGGCTCGCGCTGTCCGACCCCCTCCGCCTGGTTGATCTTGAAGTCCTCTTCCAGGGCATCGAGCCGCCCCCAGATCCGGACCATTTCACCCATCGCGGTCTTCGCCGGCCCGGACGGCAGCTTCGGTGCCACCGCATCGTCCGACTGCCGCGCCTCGTACACCAACGCCGAGACACACGCGGCGAGTTCGGCCGGGTTGAGGCCCTCCCACACGCCGGCCCGCAGGCACTCGCTCGCCAGCAGGTCCAGTTCGCCGTACAGCCGGGCCAGCCGACGCCCGTGCTCCGTGACCTCGCTGCCCCGGAGGTAGTCGAGCTCGGTGAGCAGGGCCACGATCCGGTCGAAGGTGCGGGCGATCGTGTTCGTCCGCCCCTCGATCCGCCGCTCCAGCTGCTGCGTGTCCCGCTGCAGCCGGTGATACCGCTCGGCCCAGCGCGCATGGTCCTCGCGCTCGTCGCACCCGTGGCACGGGTGGGCGCGCAGCTCGGCCCGGTAGCGCGCGATCTCGCGGTCGTCGGCGGCCGCGGCACGCTCCCTGCGGTGCCGGTCCGGCACGATGTGCCCGGCCTTGGTCCGCAGCGCGGACGCCAGGTCCCGACGCGACTGCGGCGAGCGCGCGTTGAACGACTTCGGGACGCGCATCCGCTCCAGCGCCTCCACCGGAACCGGGAAGTCGATCGAGGCCAGCCGCTTCACCTGACGCTCGGCCGTCAGCACCAGGGGCCGCGGCCCGTCGTGGTACTCCATGCCCCGATGCCCGTGCCCGTTGGTCCGCCCGGCGGGCAGCCCGGGATCCAGGACGAGCGCCAGCCCGGCGAACTTGCCGGTGGGCACATGGATGACATCGCCGGGCTTGAGCTTCTCCAGGGACGCCGCCGCCGCCGCTCGCCGTTGCGAGGCGCCCTGCTTGGCGAGCTCCGTCTCCCGGTCCTTGAGGTCGCGGCGCAGCCGCGCGTACTCCTCGAAGTCACCGAGGTGGCAGGTCATTCCCTCCTTGTAGCCCTCCAGACCCTCCTCGTTCTTCTGGACCTGGCGGGAGATCCCGACGACCGAGCGGTCCGCCTGGAACTGGGCGAAGGAGGTCTCCAGCAGCTCACGTGAACGGTGCCGCCCGAACTGCTGCACCAGATTGACGGCCATGTTGTACGAGGGCCGGAAGCTGGAGCGCAGCGGATACGTACGGGTGCCCGCGAGTCCGGCCAGTGCGCCCGGGTCCATGCCGCGCTGCCAGAGCACGACCGCGTGGCCCTCGACATCGATGCCGCGCCGGCCGGCCCGGCCGGTCAGCTGGGTGTACTCGCCCGGGGTGATGTCGGCATGCTGCTCGCCGTTCCACTTGACGAGCTTCTCCAGGACCACCGAGCGTGCGGGCATGTTGATGCCGAGCGCGAGGGTCTCCGTCGCGAAGACCGCCTTGACGAGCCCGCGTACGAAGAGCTCCTCGACGACCTCCTTGAAGGTCGGCAGCATCCCGGCATGGTGCGCGGCGATGCCCCGCTCCAGACCTTCGAGCCACTCGTAGTACCCGAGGACGTGCAGGTCCTCGGTGGGGATGGACGCCGTGCGCTGCTCGACGATCTCCCGGACCAGCCGGCGCTTGTCCTCGTCGTTGAGCCGCAGTCCGGCGTGCAGGCACTGCTGCACGGCGGCCTCGCAGCCGGCCCGGCTGAAGATGAACGTGATGGCGGGCAGCAGCCCCTCGGCGTCGAGCCGGTCGATGACCTCGGCCCGCGACGGTGTCCAGATCCGGCTGCGCTGGCGCCGCTCGCGCTCCCGGTCCGCCTCGCGCACCATCTTCCCGCGGCGGCGCTCGCGCGGGTTGTATCCGCGCTGGTTCTCCATGCGGGCGAGCCGGACCAGGTCGGGGTTGACCTCACGGCGTCCGGACCCGCGGCCGCCGTGGTCGCTCTCCTCCTCGAAGAGGTCGTACATCCGGCGGCCGGCCAGCACGTGCTGCCAGAGCGGCACCGGCCGGTGCTCGGAGACGATCACCTGCGTGTCACCGCGGACGGTGTCCAGCCAGTCGCCGAACTCCTCGGCGTTGGACACGGTCGCCGACAGCGAAACCAGCGTGACGGATTCGGGGAGGTGAATGATCACTTCCTCCCAGACGGCGCCCCGGAAGCGGTCGGAGAGGTAGTGCACCTCGTCCATGACCACGTAACCGAGGCCGGTCAGCGCCTGGGAGCCCGCGTACAGCATGTTGCGCAGCACCTCGGTGGTCATGACGACCACCGGTGCGTCGGCGTTGACGCTGTTGTCCCCGGTCAGCAGGCCGACCTTGTCCGCGCCGTAACGCTTGACCAGGTCGGCGAACTTCTGGTTCGAGAGGGCCTTGATCGGCGTGGTGTAGAAGCACTTGCGGCCCTGGGCCAGGGCGAGGTGCACGGCGAACTCGCCGACGATCGTCTTGCCCGAACCCGTCGGGGCCGCGACGAGCACGCCCTTGCCGGCCTCCAGCGCCTTGCAGGCCTCGATCTGATAGGGGTCCAGATCGAACTCGTACATCTCGCGGAACGGTCCGAGCGCGGTCGCCTGCTCGGCGGCTCGGATCCGGGAAGCCTGGTATCGCTCAGCTGGTGAGAGGTCCTCTGTCATCTTGTCCACGAGCCTACCCGCCGCCTCTGACAGTCACTCGATCTTTAATCGCCCGTGGTGGAACGAGCCCCCAGCACCCGGGCGGCACCCGGTACACAGGTGGCGGTCAGCGGAAGCGCGCCGAGGGGTTCACCGTCCGCGTACGCGGTGACACCGACCGCTTCCAGCGCAATGGAGGAGACCCGGTGCACGGTGACGGCGGGGTGGCCGAGGTGCGTTCCCCTGTAGACCTTGGGGAACACCTTGAGGAGCGTGGCGCGGCTGCAGTCGCCGACGACGGTCACGTCGAAGAGGCCGTCGTCCATGACGGCGTCCGCGCAGATCCGCATGCCGCCGCCGTAGGTCGAGCCGTTACCGACCGCGATGAGCGTCGCCTCGATCTCGCGGAACGGTCCGCCGTCCAGACTCATGCGGTACGTGATGGGCTCGAAGGCCGCGAGTTCGGCGAGGATCGCCAGGTCGTACTTGAACCGGCCGCCCCAGCGCATCCGGTTGCCGCGGTCGTTGACGCGGGAGTCGAAGCCGGAGGCGAGCACGGATCCGAACCAGCGCTCACCGACCCGGCCGAGGTCGATCTCGCGGACAGCGCCGCCCTTGAGCGCCTCGGCGGCCAGCCGTCCCGCCGCGGCCGGATCCCGTATCGGCATACCGAGGGCGCGGGCGAAGTCGTTGCCCGTGCCGACGGCGACGACACCGAGCGGGGTCAGGGTTCCGGCGACCGCCTGGAGGGCGAGGGACATCATCCCGTCGCCGCCGACGGCTATGAGCGCGCCCGTTCCCCCGGCGACCGCCTCGCGGGCCCGCCGCAACGCGTCATCGGCGTCCTCGCCGAGCACCGTACGGACGGAGAATCCGGCGTCCCGCAACGCGGAAGCGGCCGGCTGCGCGGCGTGCGCGCCCCGGCCGCGTCCTGCGGTGGGATTGACGAAAAGGGTGATCTCGCTGGTCACCCGGGGGACCTTACAAGGTCAGGTGATGTCGTCGTAACCGTCTCGCCCGGACGATCGTCCGCCGTCATGTTCCCCGTCCGCCTGCGCGGGCAGCGAAGCCGACACGTTCTCCATCTCGCCGATGTCCTGGGGCGTGAGGTCCAGGTCCGAGGCCTCGTCGTCGTCGAGGTCGGCGTCGGGGTTCTCGCGACGCCTCCGCCGGTCGTTGACGAGGCAGATGCCGAGCGCGAGGAAGTAGAGCAGCACGATCGGCGCGGCCAGTACCACCATGGTCAGCGGGTCACCGGTGGGGGTGGCGACGGCGGCGAAGACCGTGATGCCCATGATCATCGCGCGCCACCAGGACCCGAGCCGCTTGGCCGTGAGGACACCGGTGAAGTTCAGCAGGACGAGCAGGAGCGGCAGCTCGAAGGCGAGGCCGAACACGATCACCATGCGCGTGACGATGTCGAGGTAGTCGTCGACGGGCAGCAGGTTCGTCGTGTTGTCCGGTGTGAAGTCGAGCAGCACCGCCGCGGTCTGGGGCATCAGGATGTACGCGAGAGCGGCACCCACGCAGAACAGCGGCACTCCGGCGCCGACGAAGCTCAGCGCGTACTTCTTCTCGTTCCTGTGGAGACCCGGGGCCAGGAACGCCCAGAGCTGGTAGAGCCAGACGGGAGTGGAGAACAGCACGCCCGCCATGAGGGAGACCTTGAGGGCGATGGAGAACGGTGCGACCAGACCGTTCACCGTCATCTCGGCGCAGGGACGGCCGTTCGCCTGCTTCTTCTGGCCGTCGGTGCACCCGACCGACTCCAGGATCGGGCGGATCAGGAAGTCGATCAGATCCTGGTAGAAGAAGGCCGTGATCGACGTGATCACGATGACCGCCACGACCGCGATCAGCAGTCGGTTACGCAACTCGCGCAGGTGATCAGCGAGAGGCATCCGCCCCTCGCCGTCCTTCTCCTGCTTGCGGGCAGACTTGAGCAACCCACTTCCCTCGTCTCGTGCGGCAGCTGTCGGTGAGATCCGTCAGCTGTCAGCTCTGGGTGGTGGGCTTCGCTTCGTTCACCGGGCGGGAGCTCGTCACGTCACCGGGAGCGGCCTGGATCGTGCGCGCGGCGGCGGGCTGCTGGGGAGCCTGGTCGGCGACCGTGTCCGTCGTGGCCGCGGGCTCGTCGTCCTTCTTCATGGCCTTGGCCTCGCTCTTGAGGATGCGGGCCGACTTGCCGAGCGAACGCGCCATGTCGGGAAGCTTCTTGGCACCGAACAACAGCAGGATGACAGCGATGATCAGAACGATCTCGAGAGGCTTCAGATTGCCCATGATGTGCTTCCTTCTCGCTGAGGCGGCTGGAGGTGGGACCGCTGCCCTTGGACCGGACACACGTCCGACCATTTCGCTGGGAGCGATCGTAACCCGCGGGAGTAAACGCGAGGCAATGCCTATGCATACTTTCGCTGCGGCCCGCACCTCCTGCCAGGGCCGTCACCAGCAGCGTACCCCCCGGGCCTGTGAAAGAGGAGGCCGCGCCTACGGATCAAACGGCGGCCCTAGCGCAGGGTTTCACCGGTGGCCGCGAGATTCGTGGCCGCCCGCTCCAGGTCCTCGGCTGCCCGGTTGATGCGTTGAGTGGTGCTTGTCACCTGGTGACCGAGACGCTGGGCCTCGATGAAGACCTTGACGGCCAGCACGCCCAGGACGGCGATCCCGAGGAATCCCAGGGCGATGGCGAGCATGGGCCAGAACATGCGCAGTGCCTCGATGTTTCTCGTGTCCGAAGGTTCCGACGGTCCCGAATGTCCGGAGTGACGCCTCAGGCGCCGGTGTGCAGGCGGAGCGTCCGCACGCCGCCGCCGGTGAGGAGTTCCACTATCCGCTCCCCCGCCGGCCGGCGGACGGACACGCTGCACGCGGGGCAGGTGAACGAGTAGAACGTGGTCCGGCTGCTCGCGCCGATCGCCAGCCGGAACTCCGCCGCCGCCAGTTCGAACCGCGCACGGCAGTCCGGACAGGCGACCTTGAACCGCACCGAATCGGGAACGACAACGGTCGGCACATCGGAAACACCGGACACCACAGAAATATTGCCCATATCTCCTCAGGTATCCCCTCAGGCCAGGCCGTCGTACGCGGCGAGCGCCGCACGGGCCGCAGTCCGTGCGCTGCGCGCCAGTTCCGGCGGCGAGACGATGCGGCCCTCCCCGCCGAGCCGGAGCGCCAGCCTTCGGAGCGATGCCGGGTCCGGTGTGCGCAGGGTGATCCGCAGGCCGCCGTCGGGCAGTTCCTCGGCGCTGTCGTGCGGGTAGTACTCGGCGACCCAGCGTCCGCCGGGACCGACCTCGACCACGACCTCGGGGTCCTCCGCGGCGGGCTGGACCAGGCCCTCCGACAGGTCCCGGAGCTCCAGCTCCGGCGGCGCGGCCGGTTCGTCGAGCAGCCGGATCTCGGCGACCCTGTCGAGGCGGAAGGTACGCCTGTCCTCGGAGGACCGGCACCAGGCCTCCATATAGGTGTGCCCGACGGCGAACAGCCGGATCGGGTCCACCTCGCGCTCGGTGAGCTCGTCGCGCGCGGGCGAGTAGTAGCGCAGCCAGAGGCGGCGGCGCTCGGAGATCGCCCGGTCCACATCGGCGAAGACGCCGCCCTCGGACTCGAAGGTGACCGAGAGCCGGGAGCTGGCTGCCCCCACCTCACCGGCGGCTGCCTCCAGCTTGGCGGTGGCCCGCAGCAGGGCCTGACGGTCGCTCTCGCGCAGGCCGGGCAGCGTCGCGACAGCGCGGGCGGCGACGAGCAGGGCCGTCGCCTCGTCGGCCGCGAGCCGCAGCGGCTCCGCGACGTCGTCCGGGTTGTGCCACCAGATGCGGTCGCCGTCGGTGTCGATGTCGAGCAGATCCCCGCCGCGGAAGCTCGTCCCGCACATGGGCAGGACGTCGAGGTCCGAGATCAGCTCGTCCTCGGTGATCCCGAAGGCCCGCGCGACGTCCTGTACGTGGGCGCCGGGGCGCTCACGCAGATACGTCACCAGGGAGAGCATCCGGCGGGTCTGGTCGATGGCGTTCGTGGCCATGAATACGGTCCCCTCAGTCCTTGGCCACGGCGCGCAGCCGGTCCACCACGCCGGCCCGCAGATCCGCAGGTTCGGTCACGACGACGTCCGGGCCGAACTCGACGAGCCAGGCGTCCAGGCCGTGTCCGTACGGAATCTCCAACTCCTCCCACCCGTCCCCGAGTTCCCGGACCGATATCGCCCGGGCCCGGAGCGGGTAGCCGGAGTCGGCCCTCAGCCTGATCAGCGCTGTACGGGTCGCCGTCTCCCCCGCCCAGCTCTCGACGGTCTCGCGGACGGTGACCACATCAGGGACCTCGGCGGTGAAGGCACCGGCGCGCGAGCGCACCTTGCCCGTGATCCGGGAGAGCCGGAACACCCGCTCCGCACCTCGCTCCCGGTCCCAGCCGGCCAGGTACCAGTGCCCGCGCCAGCACTCCAGCGTCCACGGCTCGACCTGGCGCTGCTCGGGACGGGCGGCGTTGGCCTTGCGGTAGTCGAAGGTCACCGGCCGGCGGTCGCGGCACGCCAGCATCAGCGGCTCGAACGCGGCCTCGTGGACGGGGATACGGGGTTCGAGGGCACTGTGCACCTCGTAGGCGTCCTCCGCCTCCGGCATGCCCGCGGCCCGCAGCTTCTGCAGGGCTCCGCTGGCCGCACCGGCCAGCCGGGCCTGCTGCCAGACCTTGGCGGCCAGCCCGAGGGCAGCGGCCTCCTCGGCGTCCAGCGTGATGGGGGGCAGCCGGTTGCTGTCACGGCGGGCGAGGTAGCCCGTGTCGCCGTCCAGGTTCTCCACGGTCTCGATGACCAGACCGAGCTCGCGCAGATCGTCCTTGTCGCGCTCGAACATCCGGTTGAAGGCGTCGTCGGATCCCGCTTCGAGGTAGGCCTCGATGGAACCGCGCAGTTCGCGCTTGCTGAGCGGGCGCCGGGTCCCCAGCAGACACAGTGCCAGGTTCATCAGCCGCTCGGCCTTGGCAATCGCCATCGACGCCCTTTCTGTTTAGCTCTACGACCCTCGACCGTACCGCTCCGGGGTGTCCGGACAAAAGCGAGGGCCCGTGCCTTGCGGCACGGGCCCTCGGAGCGCGGGGGGCGCCGGATCAGACGGCGACCAGGTCGCAGACGAAGATCAGCGTCTCGCCCGGGGCGATCTTGCCGCCGGCGCCGCGGTCACCGTACGCGAGGTGCGCGGGGATGGTCAGCTGGCGACGGCCGCCGACCTTCATGCCCTGCACGCCCTGGTCCCAGCCCTTGATGACCTGGCCGGCACCGAGCTGGAACTGGAGCGGCGTACCGCGGTTCCAGGAGGCGTCGAACTCCTCGCCGGTGGAGAAGGACACGCCCACGTAGTGGACGGAGACGGTCTGGCCGGCCTTGGCCTCGGCACCTTCGCCTTCCCAGATCTCCTTGATCTCCAGGTCGGCCGGCGGCTCGCCACCCGGGAAGTCGATCTCGGGCTTCTCGATGCTCACTGACTTGCTCCTCTAAATGATGAACTGGGCAACCGGGACAGTCTTACATCTTTGCGAGGATGTCCACGGCGAAGACGAGCGTGGAGTTCGCGGGGATGGACTGCTGCGCCTTGTCACCGAGGCCCTGGTCCGGCGGGATGACCAGCAGCACGCGGCTGCCGATCTTCTTGCCGATCATGCCGTCCTTGAGGCCCTTGAGGGTGACCTGGGCGAGCGGGAAGGAGGCCGTCTTGCCCGTTTTGTACGTGTTGTCGAACTCCTTGCCGTCCTTCCACAGCTTGGCCACGTAGTTCACGACGACCGTGTCGGTCTCCTTCACGACCTCGCCCTTGGACTCCAGCACGTAGTTGGAGACCAGCTTCTTGGGCGGGGCGACCTTGCTGGGGATCGTGAGGGTCGGTGCCTTGCCGTCGGTGTTCGTGCCCACCTTCGGCAGGTCGGTGTTGTCCTGGGCGACCGGGGTGCCCTTGGCCGACGCCGGGATCTGCTTCGCCTTCAGGACGTCGACGACGAAGACGAGGGTGGCGTTCGGCTTGATGTCGCCCTGGCCGTTCGCGCCGTATCCGAGGTCCGGCGGGATGACGAGTTCGACCCTGCTGCCGACCTTCTGCCCGACCAGGCCCTTGTCCCAGCCCTGGATGACCATGCCGGCGCCGAGCGTGAGATCGAACGGCTGCTTGCGGTCGAAACTGTTGTCGAACGGCTTGTCGGAGTCCCAGGCCTGCCCCAGGTAGTTGACCTGGATCGCGTCGCCGTTCTTGAGCGTCGCGCCGTCGCCCTCACTGACGACCTTGGTCTTCAGCTCCTTGGGCGGCGTTCCCGTGCCCTTGGCCAGGGTGGGCTTCTCGCCGAACTTCGCGCCCGCGGTGATGGCGGGGAACCCGCCCTTCGTGGGGGTGGACGCGGACGCGGAGGCGGAAGCGGAGTCGGAGCCCTTGTCGTCGCTGCCGCAGGCCGCTGACACCAGCAGCAGGGGGACGACGAGAAGGCCGGCAATTCGGCGCACTGGTTCCTCAGATCTCAGACGACACATGTGTTGGGCACAGCCCAGGGGGTCCCCGACACTCTAGGGCGTGCGCAGGGCCCCGTACGAGGAACGTACGGGGCCCGAGTCGCACAAGAGCCGAGGCGTGTCCTGCGCCGGCTCACATACCCGCGATCAGCTTCTCCACTCGGTCGTCGACGGATCGGAACGGGTCCTTGCACAACACCGTGCGCTGCGCCTGGTCGTTGAGCTTGAGATGGACCCAGTCGACGGTGAAGTCCCGCCGCTGTTCCTGGGCCCGCCGGATGAAGTCGCCCCGCAGCCGCGCCCTGGTCGTCTGCGGAGGCACCGACTTGCCCTCGAAGATCTTCAGGTCGTTGCAGATACGGGCGGCCTGCCCCTTGCGTTCCAGCAGGTAGTACAGGCCCCGGCGGCGGTGGATGTCGTGGTAGGCGAGGTCTATCTGGGCGACCCGCGGATTCGACATGGTCATGTTGTGCTTGGCCCGGTACCGCTCGATGAGCTTGTACTTCATGACCCAGTCGATCTCGGTGCCGATCCGGTCGAGGTCCTCGGCCTCGATCGCGTCGAGGGTACGGCCCCACAGTTCGAGGACCTTCGCGACGTTGCCCGTACGGATCCCGCGGCGGTCCACGAAGTCCACGGCCTTCTCGTAGTACTCGCGCTGCACCTCTATGGCGGATGCCTCGCGGCCGCTGGCGAGTCGTACCTTGCGCTGTCCCGTGATGTCGTGGCTGACCTCACGGATCGCCCGGATCGGGTTCTCCAGCGTCAGATCCCGCATCACCGTGCCCGCCTCGATCATGCGGAGCACCAGGTCGGTCGCGCCGACCTTGAGGAGCATCGTCGTCTCGGACATGTTGGAGTCACCGACGATGACGTGGAGGCGCCGGTAGCGCTCCGCGTCCGCGTGCGGTTCGTCGCGGGTGTTGATGATCGGCCGGGAACGCGTCGTCGCGGAGCTGACGCCCTCCCAGATGTGCTCGGCACGCTGGCTGACGCAGTAGACGGCGCCCCGCGGGGTCTGCAGCACCTTGCCGGCGCCGCAGATCAGCTGCCTCGTGACGAGGAAGGGAATGAGGATGTCCGCGAGCCGGGAGAATTCTCCGTGCCGGGCCACGAGGTAGTTCTCATGACATCCGTAGGAGTTTCCCGCCGAGTCGGTGTTGTTCTTGAAGAGATAGACGTCGCCTGCGATTCCCTCCTCGTGCAGGCGGCGTTCGGCGTCGACAAGCAGGCCTTCGAGAATGCGCTCGCCGGCCTTGTCGTGGGTGACCAGTTCGGTCAGGTTGTCGCATTCGGGGGTTGCATATTCCGGATGCGATCCCACGTCGAGGTAGAGGCGGGCGCCGTTCCGCAGAAAGACATTGCTGCTGCGGCCCCATGACACAACACGGCGGAAGAGGTAGCGCGCCACTTCATCAGGAGACAGTCGGCGCTGTCCCCTGAACGTGCACGTGACGCCGTACTCGTTCTCCAGCCCGAAAATGCGGCGGTCCATGACTGAACATTACGCCTGATGGACCGAGCTGAAACCGGGTTCGACGGCACCGTTTCGATCATTTTCCGATCCTCGCACCACAACAGCACTACGCCCGGGAGCTGCGAGGACCTTTCCGGTGGCCCGCGAGGCAGGTGGCGCCACCACTCCAGCGGCCCTCGCGGGTGCGTCGTCGCGACGCCAGGTCGCGGCGGGGCCGGACCCCCGTCACGCCTGGGGGCCCTGGCTCAAGCCGGTTTCGACGGCGCCCGTCCGGTCGCCTCCCGGACCGCGGACCGCGACGGCGCTGTGCCCGGGGACCGCGAGGACCCTTCCGGTGGACAGCAGCACGATCAGCGCGGCCACGCCGCCGGCCCCCGCCACGGCGAAGCTCCACGCCGTCCCGCCGAGCTCCACGGCCGGGCCCGCCACCGCCGTTCCCACCGCGGCGCCCACACCGAACGTCGTCACCAGCCAGGAGAACGCCTCCGTCACCGTGCCCCGCGGGGCGTGCCGGTCGACGACGATGAACGAGCAGGCGATGGCCGGGGCCAGGAACACCCCGGCGACGGCTGCCAGCACGGTCATGGCCACCACACCCGGCGTCAGCATCAGCGGCAGATACCCGAGGGCCAGCAGCGCCACGATCACCCGGAGCCTGCGCTCGGGCGGCCCGGACCACTGCCGGGCCCCGTACACCGCTCCGCCGATCAGCGCGCCCAGGCCCAGGGCCGCCATCAGCCAGCCGTAGACGGACTCCCGGCCGTGGTCGTCGGCGTACGCCACACCGGCCACGGTGATGGAGCCCAGCGCCATCCCGACGAAGAAGAACGAGCCGAGCAGCGCCAGCAGCCCGCGCGAGCGCAGCGCACCCAGCCAGTGCGCCTCGCGCGGGGCGGAGCGCCAGGTCCTGGACGGCTCGGACAGGACGACGGAGAGCGCCCCCAGGACCCCGATCGCGTTGATGACGAGCAACGCGGCGGCCGGCGACCAGAGGGACACCAGCAGGGTCACCAGCAGCGGTCCGATCGTGAACATGACCTCCTGGGCCACCGCATCCATGGCATAGGCCCGGTGCACCCGGTCCTCACTCCCGAGCACGCTCGGCCACAGGGCCCGCAGGCCGCCCTCCAGGGGCGGTGTGAACACTCCGGCCACGACCACCGCCGCGTAGGCCAACGGCAGGGAACCGAAACCCGCCACGGCGAGCAGGGCCATGCCGAGGGCCGAGAGGACGGAGGCGGGGAGCTGGACCCGGGGCTGGCCGTAGAGGTCGACCGCGCGGCCCAGCAGCGGCTGTCCGACCGCCGTGGCAAGCCCGTACACGGCGGCGAGCGCGCCGGCGAGGGTGTAGCTGCCGCCCTCCGCGCGGGTGAACAGCACGATCGCGATGTGCGCGGTGCCGTTCGGCAGTCGCCCCACCAGGGTGCCCGTCAGCAGCCGGGCGGCATGCCGCGCCCGGAGGATGTCCAGATATCCCGCGGCCATGTCCCGCCCCTCTCGTTGGAGCGCCGTTGCGGCCACCCGAGGTTTTACGTATAACTTCCAAGCTCATACGTACCATGAGCGCAGTCCGCAGGTCCACATCGTCGCGCCTGCCCGATCGGCCCGGAGGCCCGCGTGACCAGACCCGCACCACCCGGCCCGCCCCGGCCCACCAGCCGCGACGTGGCACGGGCCGCAGGCGTCTCCCAGGCCACCGTCTCCCTGGTCCTCGGTGACAAATGGCGCGGCCGGGTCTCCGAGAGCACCGCCGGCCGGGTGCGCGACGCCGCCCGCGACCTCGGCTACCGGCCCAACCTGGCCGCCCGCAACCTGCGCCTCGGCCACACCAGGACCGCACTGCTGGTCGTCCCCGCCCTGACCAACGAGTTCTTCGCCCGGGTCTACACCGGCGCCGCCGCGGTCGCCGCGGAGCACGGCTTCGGCGTCGTCCTGTACCCGTCACCCGACGGCACGGGACCGGCCCGGGACCCCTTCGCCTCGGCACGCGCGGCCCTGGACGGGGTGATCGCCTCCTCGATGGCCGCCGACGCCCTGGGCGCCCTGCGCGGCGCCGGACTCCCCCTGGTCATGCTCGACAGCGACCCCGCGGCGCCGGGCCCCGCGGCCAGGGTCAACCTCGACATCGCCGACGGGATGCGTCAGGTGGCCGGTCACCTGCTCTCCCTCGGCCACCGCCGCTTCCTCCACCTCGCCTCGGCCGTCGACTCCTGGACCTTCGCGGTCCGCGCCCGC
The DNA here is from genome assembly GCF_036195045.1 of Streptomyces sp. NBC_00236. Taxonomy (NCBI): domain Bacteria; kingdom Bacillati; phylum Actinomycetota; class Actinomycetes; order Kitasatosporales; family Streptomycetaceae; genus Streptomyces; species Streptomyces sp. NBC_00236. The sequence goes on from NZ_CP108100.1 coordinate 1,346,106, forward strand.
GCCCTCCACGAGGCCCTGAGCGGCGTCCCCGGCAGCGACGTGCGGACCGTGCCCGCCGCGCTGGACGTACGGGCCGGCCGCGACGCGGCGGAACGCGCGCTGGTCCTCCCCGGGCCCCGCCCCACCGCCGTCGTCTGCGACGACGACATCCTGGCCGCGGGTGCCTGCAAGGCCGCCCGCCGGCTCGGGCTGCGTGTTCCGGACGACCTCTCGGTCACCGGCTTCGACGACCTGGCCCTGGCCACGGCGGTCGAGCCGGAACTCACCACGGTGCGGCTGCCCGCCGAGCAGGTCGGTGAGCGCGGCATGAGCGCCCTCCTGGCCGTGCTCGAAGGCCGGCAGGCCGAGCCCGGCAGCCTGCCCGTACACCTCGTCGTACGGGGCTCCAGCGCGCCGCCGCCCGCCGGCCCCACCGCATGACTGTGCCCCGGCCCGCCGGAGAGGCGAACCGGGGCACAGGAGGATCACACGGAACCGGCTACTCGACGTCGCCGCCGGAGTCGGTGGAGTCACCGGCGCCGGAGGAGTCCGGGGCTGCCTTCTTCCCGCCCGGCTTGCCCGCGTCCGTCGTGGCGGCGGAGGTGTCCGCGCCGTCGGCTTCCTCGGTGTCCGAAGGGGCGTCCGTCGGCGTCGCACCGGCGCCGTCGGCCTCCAGCAGCCGCGCGAGCTGCCGGCCGACGATCCGCTTGAACTTGCGCTGCTGCGGCCTCGTACGGTCCAGGACCGCGACCTCCAGCCGTTCCGCGGGGATCTCCCGCTCGCTGCCGTTGGGATCGCGGGACAGCGCCTGCACCGCCAGCTTCAGCGCCTCGGCGAGCGACATCCCGTCACGGTGGCGCTGGTCGAGGAAGGTGCTGATCTGTTCCGCATTGCCGCCGACCGCGACCGAGCCGTGCTCGTCGACGATCGATCCGTCGTGCGGCAGCCGGTAGATCTGGTCGCCCTCGGGCCCGTCGCCGACCTCGGCGACCACCAGTTCCACCTCGTACGGTTTCTCGGCAGCACTGGAGAAAATGGTGCCGAGCGTCTGCGCGTAGACGTTCGCCAGTCCACGCGCCGTCACATCGTCGCGGTCATAGGTGTATCCGCGCAGATCGGCGTAGCGCACTCCGCCGATGCGGAGATTCTCGTACTCGTTGTACTTGCCGGCGGCGGCGAAACCGATCCGGTCATAGATCTCGCTGAACTTGTGCAGCGCACGGGACGGGTTCTCGCCGACGAACACAATGCCGTCGGCGTACTGCAGCACAACCAGGCTGCGACCACGGGCGATGCCCTTCCGGGCGTATTCCGCCCGGTCGGCCATGGCCTGCTGAGGTGAGACATAGAACGGCGTCGACACCGGCTATCCGTCCCTTTCTGTCAGTGGCAGGAGCATCGAAGAAGCCTCGGAACGGGCGGTCAGAGCAGCGCGGCGCGCGGGCCGTCGGGCTGTTCCAGCCGGCGTTCCAGAATCGAGCGGGCGATCTCGGAGGATTCCGTCTCGGTCAGCTTCCGGAAGCCCTCGTCGGTGATGACGGTGAGGATCGGATAGATACGACGGCCCACGTCCGGACCACCGGTCGCCGAGTCGTCGTCCGCCGCGTCGTACAACGCCTGTACGACCAGCGTGAGCGTCTGCTCCTCCGTCAGGTCCTCGCGGTAGAGCTTCTTCATCGAGTTGCGGGCGAAGATCGAACCGGATCCGGTGGACGCGTACCCGTGCTCCTCGGAACGGCCGCCGGTGACGTCGTAGCTGAAGATCCGGCCCCGCTCGCGGTCGACGTCGTAGCCGGCGAAGAGCGGCACCACGGCGAGGCCCTGCATGGCCATCGCGAGGTTGCTCCGGATCATCGTGGAGAGCCGGTTCGCCTTGCCCTCCAGGGAGAGCTGGGCCCCCTCGACCTTCTCGAAGTGCTCCAGCTCCAGCTGGAAGAGCTTGACCATCTCCACGGCCAGACCGGCCGTGCCGGCGATACCCACCGCCGAGTACTCGTCGGCCGGGAAGACCTTCTCGATGTCGCGCTGCGCGATCATGTTGCCCATGGTCGCCCGCCGGTCACCGGCCAGGACGACACCGCCGGGGAAGGAGGCCGCGACGATCGTGGTGCCGTGCGGCGCCTCGATGGCCCCCTTCATGGGCGGCAGCTGCCGGTTGCCCGGGAGCATCCCGGGCGACTGGTCGGACAGGAAGTCCATGAACGAAGAGGACCCGGGCGTCAGGAAGGCAGCTGGTAGACGCCCGGTGCTACGAGTGTTGGCTTCCACGCGTTTCCCTCCAGGTAAGCGATGGCCCTGCGCAAGGTGTCAGGATCATCTCCCAACTTGCCTACGGCCGAATTGCAGTTGAAGCACCGTATGCCACGGACCCTACCCGTCCGACGGCGGTGATCCACATGTGTGGCGGAGGCATTCGGACCGATCGCGGTCCGAGCCCGCGGATGAGGCCGGCGGCCGTGCGGCACAGGCCGAAGCCCGTGCCGCACGCCGGTCACCGGTGAGGGCGCCGGGCCGGTTACTCCCCGCCCTTTTGGACGAACGAGCGAACGAAGTCCTCGGCATTGGCCTCGAGCACGTCGTCGATCTCGTCGAGGACGTCGTCCACGTCGTCGCTGAGCTTCTCCTGTCGCTCCTTGAGGTCCTCGGAGCCCTGCGCCTCCTGGGCCTGCTCCTCGACCTCCTCGGTGGAGCGCGTCGCCTTCTGCTGTCCGCCGCCGGTGTCCTTGGTCGCCATATAGCTCACCCCGCTCGGTTCGAAGCACTTGATCAGACCCTACCTACGGGGTCCGACATTGGCCCGGTACTTGTCTCAACGTCCGGAGGTCATCGGAATGATTCCCCGTCGGCGGCCCTTTCAGCCGCCCTGCAGCACCCGGACCAGCTCTTCCGCCGTACGGCAGCGGTCCAGGAGCGCCTTGACGTGGTCGCGGGTGCCCCGCAGCGGCTCCATGGTGGGTACCCGCTGCAGGGAGTCATGGCCCGGCAGGTCGAAGATGACCGAGTCCCAGGAGGCCGCGGCCACGTCGTCCGCGTACTGCTCCAGGCAGCGACCGCGGAAATACGCCCTGGTGTCCTCCGGAGGCGCTGTACGGGCCTTCTCGACCTCGTTCTCGTCCAGCAGGCGTTTCATCCTGCCCCGGGCCACCAGGCGGTTGTAGAGGCCCTTCTCGGGCCGTACGTCGGCGTACTGCAGGTCCACCAGGTGCAGGCGGGGCGCGTCCCAGTCCAGGCTGTCGCGGCGGCGGTAGCCCTCCATGAGCTCCCGCTTGGCGATCCAGTCCAGCTCGCGGGACAGGCTCATCGGATCGTTCTCCAGCCGGTTGAGCGTGTCCTCCCAGCGGATCAGGATGTCCTTGGTCTGCTCGTCGGCGTCCGCCCCGTACCGCTCCTCGACGTACTTGCGGCCCAGCTCGAAGTACTCCATCTGGAGCTGGACAGCGGTGAGTGTCCGGCCGCTGCGCAGCGTGATCAGCTGCTGGAGGTCCGGGTCGTGGGAGACCTGGTGGAGGGTGCGCACGGGCTGGTCGACGGCCAGGTCGACATTGATGAAGCCGTCCTCGATCATGGAGAGGACCAGCGAGGTGGTGCCCAGCTTGAGGTAGGTGGAGATCTCCGAGAGGTTCGCGTCCCCGATGATCACGTGGAGCCTGCGGTACTTCTCGGCGTCGGAGTGGGGCTCGTCGCGGGTGTTGATGATCGGCCGCTTGAGGGTGGTCTCCAGACCGACCTCGACCTCGAAGTAGTCGGCGCGCTGACTGATCTGGAACCCGTGCTCGTGGCCGTCCTGGCCGATTCCGACCCGGCCCGCACCGGTGACGACCTGGCGCGAGACGAAGAACGGCGTCAGATGGCGCACGATGTCGGAGAACGGCGTCTCGCGCTTCATCAGGTAGTTCTCGTGGGTGCCGTACGAGGCGCCCTTGTTGTCGGTGTTGTTCTTGTACAGATGGATCGGCTGGGCGCCCGGGAGCTGGGCAGCACGCTCGGCGGCCTCGGCCATGATCCGCTCGCCGGCCTTGTCCCACAGGACCGCGTCCCTGGGATTGGTGATCTCCGGCGAGCTGTACTCGGGGTGCGCGTGGTCGACGTAGAGCCGTGCGCCGTTGGTGAGGATGACGTTGGCCAGGCCGATGTCCTCATCGGTGAGCTGGCTGGAGTCGGCGGTCTCGCGGGCGAGGTCGAAGCCTCGCGCGTCGCGCAGCGGGTTCTCCTCCTCGAAGTCCCAGCGGGCGCGGCGCGCCCGGTGCATCGCCGCCGCGTAGGCGTTGACGATCTGGGACGAGGTGAGCATGGCATTGGCGTTGGGGTGACCTGGCACGGAGATCCCGTACTCGGTCTCGATGCCCATTACTCGCCGTACGGTCATGCGGCCCTCCTTGCCCGGCGACGCTCCCTTCCGGGGCGGCGCTCAAGTACCGCTGCTTTTCCGGTGCGTGCGCGGTTTGCCCGTTCCCGCACTGCGCGACCGGGCGGTACGCCAGAGCCTAGAGCGCCTCTGTGCCGGTGGGGAGATCAATTACGTCATTACTGCGGTGTCGTGGGAGCTGTCCGGAAAGCAACCGGCTGCGGATGCCCGGCCGGGCATCCGCAGCCGGTCTGCGTTCTAGAGGTACTGCCCGGTATTCGCCACCGTGTCGATGGAGCGACCGGTGTCCGCGCCCTGCTTTCCGGTGACGAGTGTGCGGATGAAGACGATCCGCTCACCCTTCTTGCCGGAGATCCTGGCCCAGTCGTCCGGGTTGGTGGTGTTCGGCAGGTCCTCGTTCTCCTTGAACTCGTCCACGCAGGCCTGGAGGAGATGGGAGACGCGCAGGCCCTTCTGGCCCTGCTCGAGGAATGCCTTGATGGCCATCTTCTTGGCCCGGTCGACGATGTTCTGGATCATCGCGCCGGAGTTGAAGTCCTTGAAGTACAGGACTTCCTTGTCGCCGTTGGCGTACGTGACCTCGAGGAAGCGGTTCTCCTCGGACTCGGTGTACATCCGCTCGACGACCGACTGGATCATCGCGTGAGCCGCGGCCTCCTTGGAGCCCGTGTGCTCGGCCAGGTCGTCCGCGTGCAGGGGCAGCGAGGGCGTGAGGTACTTCGCGAAGATGTCCTTCGCGGCCTCTGCGTCGGGACGCTCGATCTTGATCTTCACATCGAGGCGGCCGGGACGCAGGATCGCGGGGTCGATCATGTCCTCGCGGTTGGAGGCGCCGATGACGATGACGTTCTCCAGGCCCTCGACGCCGTCGATCTCGGCGAGCAGCTGGGGGACGATGGTGTTCTCCACGTCCGAGCTGACGCCGGATCCGCGGGTGCGGAAGAGGGACTCCATCTCGTCGAAGAAGACGATGACGGGGGTACCCTCACTCGCCTTCTCGCGGGCACGCTGGAAGACCAGGCGGATGTGGCGCTCGGTCTCGCCGACGTACTTGTTGAGGAGCTCCGGACCCTTGATGTTGAGGAAGTAGCTCTTCCCGGCCGGCTGGCCGGTGACTTCGGCGACCTTCTTGGCGAGGGAGTTGGCGACCGCCTTGGCAATGAGGGTCTTGCCGCAGCCGGGCGGGCCGTAGAGCAGGATGCCCTTCGGCGGCCGGAGCTCGTGTTCCTTGAAGAGGTCGGGGTGCAGGTAGGGGAGCTCGACCGCGTCGCGGATCAGCTCGATCTGGTCGCCCAGGCCACCGATCTTGTTGTAGTCGATGTCCGGGACTTCTTCGAGGACGAGCTCTTCGACCTCGCTCTTGGGGACGACTTCGTAGACGTAGCCGGACCTGGGTTCGAGCAGCAGGGCGTCGCCGGGGCGGATGGTGATGTCCAGCAACGGCTCGGCGAGCCGCACCACCCGTTCCTCGTCGGTGTGCCCGACCACCAGGGCTCGTTCGCCGTCCTCAAGGATCTCCTTGAGGGTGACGATGTCCCCGGCCCGCTCGAATTCCATGGCGTCGACCACGTTGAGCGCTTCGTTGAGCATGACTTCCTGGCCGCGCCGGAGGTCTTCGAGCTCAACGCTGGGACTGACGTTCACCCGGAGCTTGCGGCCCCCGGTGAAGATGTCGCAGGTGCCGTCCTCGTTCGCATGCAGGAACACACCGAAGCCGGCCGGCGGCTGTGCGAGCCGGTCGACCTCTTCCTTGAGGGCCACGATCTGGTCGCGGGCCTCGCGGAGTGTGCCGGCGAGCCGCTCGTTCTGTGCGGACACGCCTGCGAGGTTGGTCTGCAACTCGACGATCCGCTCTTCGAGAATCCTCGTATGACGCGGAGAGTCGGCGAGCTTACGTCGCAGGACGGCGATTTCCTGCTCAAGATAGGCGACCTGGCCGGCTGGGTCATCGGACCCCCGCCCGGGCCGGATGCCGCGGTTGATGTCGTCGTCGTGGGCTGCCACGGTCCTCACCTCCTCCAAGGGGAGCTGGACGCTTCCTGACCCTACCTGGGTGGGTGATGATTGAAACCCCTAGATCACAAAGACTGTGGGGCGTGTCCGATCTTCACCCTTGCGCCCTCTCCCTCGTGTCAGGTGAATACCCACCCTTCAACCTCCGAAAGCGGCCGGTTGTATCGTCGAAGTGTTCAACACCCGTCAGGGCTGGCTTTTTTTGGTTCGAATACGCAGGAACGGCAGGAGAAATGACCGTGCAGCAGGACGCTCCGACCGGTAGCGGGACTCAGGATCTGGAGGTCTGGATCGACCAGGACCTCTGCACGGGGGACGGCATCTGCGTGCAGTACGCGCCGGAGGTGTTCGAGCTGGACATCGACGGGCTCGCGTATGTGAAGAGCGATCAGGACGAGCTGCTCCAGGACAAGGGCGCGACCACGCGGGTTCCGCTGCCGATCCTCCAGGACGTGGTCGACTCGGCCAAGGAGTGCCCGGGCGACTGCATTCATGTACGGCGCGTTTCGGACAGGGTCGAGGTCTTCGGTCCCGAGGCGGCCTGACCGGGCGGTGCCGGCCGCCCGTCCGCGGGCCCGGACGGCGAACTCGCCGGGTGGCGGTCAGACGCCGGTGCCTGCGGGGTTCTCCGGTCCGCTGCCGCGTACGAAGGCACCGTTCCGCCACTGCCAGGTGACCTGCTCCTGCTCGTCCGGACAGCAGGAGGGCACCGAGGCCGAGGAGTAGCCGAGGAGGGTGGCGGAGACGACGCCGTCCCGCACCGCGAAGTCACCGACGCTCATCTTCTGGACGGGGTCCACCAGGGTCGCGACGATCCGTGGTGCGGCCCCGTTCCCCTGTGTGAGGACGTAGACGCCGCTGGGCGGGGTGCCGGATCCGGCCGCGCAGTGGACCACCGCGACGGTTTCCGGGCGGCCGTCGCCGTCGAGATCGTCGGGGACCTGTTTGGCCACGGTGTGGCCTGCTCCGCCGCATTCGAGGGGGAAGTCCGCACGGGCCGGGTCGGGCGCGACGGCAGGGGACGCGCCGTGCTGTGCCACGGTCCGGTGGGGGATGGAGGCCGAGGCGCTCTCGTCGGGCTGGAGCAGACCGGCTGCCGCCACGACGGCGGCCATGGCTGCCGCCGTGGCGAGCCAGTGCATCGGCGTGGTGTCGGTGTGCGCGAGGTCCGGGAGCGCGGAGGTCTGCACGCGGGAGGTCTCCTGTGGTTCCTGTGGTGCGGAATGCCGGAAAGGCAGTGCCGTCGGCGGGACGTCGGCGGCGGGGTGGGGGTGGCCAGCATCGTGCCACACCTCACACGGCAGTGGAACGGTGGGGTCGCTACGGATCCCACCCGGCGTGCACCGCGCACTCATGGGCAACGAAAAGGCGCCGCCGCCGAGTTCCCGGGTCGGTCCGGGAACTCGGCGGCGGCGCCGGTAGGTCGGGGTGCGCGGCGAAGGCGGCACCCCTGGTTCAGGCCGGCGGGCGGTCTCAGTCGCGGGCTGCGGAGCCGCTCTGGCTGCCCGGGCCCGTGTAGTCCTCGCCGTAGGCGCCCTTGGAGGGGCGGCGGCGGCGCGGCGGCGGCTGGACTCCGTCGGCCAGCCGGCGGGCGGTGACCAGGAATCCGGTGTGGCCGATCATGCGGTGGTCCGGGCGCACGGCGAGGCCCTCGACGTGCCAGTTGCGGATCATCGACTCCCAGGGCTGCGGTTCGGCGAAGCAGCCGATCTCACGGATGGACTCGACCGTCCGCGAGAGCTGGGTGGTGGTCGCTACGTACGCGCAGAGGATGCCGCCGGGGACGAGCGCCTTGGAGACGACGTCCAGGCACTCCCAGGGCGCGAGCATGTCCAGGACGACGCGGTCCACGTCGGTCTCCGACAGGTTGTCCTGGAGGTCGCCGACCGTGAGCTGCCATGCGGGGTGCGGGCTGCCGAAGTAGCGCTCGACGTTCTGCTGGGCGATCTCGGCGAAGTCCTCGCGGCGCTCGTAGGAGTGCAGCATGCCCTGCTCGCCGATGGCGCGGAGCAGGAAGGTGGACAGTGCGCCGGATCCGACGCCGGCTTCCACGACGCGGGCGCCGGGGAAGATGTCGCCGAAGGCCAGGATCTGACCCGCGTCCTTGGGGTAGACCACGGCGGCGCCGCGGGGCATGGACAGGACGTAGTCGGGGAGCAGGGGGCGCAGCGCCAGGTAGACGACGTTTCCCGTGGTACGGACAACACTGCCCTCGGGAGCACCGATCAGCTCGTCGTGCGAGAAAGAACCCTTGTGGGTGTGGAAGTTCTTTCCGGCTTCGAGCGTGAAGGTGTAGTGGCGTCCCTTGGGATCCGTGAGCTGGACCTGGTCCCCGACCTTGAAGGGCCCACGTCGGCGGGCGGCACCGGTCGGTTCAGACATGTGACCAGCGTACCGGTGTTTCCGGGGCCTCCGACCGCCCGCCCTGGCAGGGCTACGGCCGTCAGGCCGCGGGGCGGGCCATGGCGGCGACGAACGCACGCTCGACGTCGGCGGTGGAGAGCACTCCGTAGATCTCGCCAGTGTCCTCGACGACGAGGTACTCGGTGGCGGGGCTGGCCTTGAGGCGGTCCAGGAGGGCCTCGCCGGCCAGTTCGGCGGAGACCTTCATGCCGTCGGTGAGGTCCTGGGCGAGGCCGCTGACGGCGACCCAGGGGCGGCGGTGTTCGGGGACGGCGACGATGGCGGCCTCCCGGACGACGGCCCGGGGCTCACCGGTCCCGTCGACGACGACGAGGGCGCGGGCGCCCGCCTCGTTGGCCCGCCGCAGGGCCTCGGAGAGCGGGGTGCTCGCCTCTACGGGGACGGCGCGCCGGGTGAGGGTGCGGGCCTGCAGGTCGGGGAGGTGTTCGCGGAGCCGGGCCATGCGCAGGCTGTTGCCCGCGCCGGTCCAGATGATGGCGGCGAGGATCGCGGCGAGCAGGGCGTCGGTGACGGTGTCCATGCCGCTGATCTCGCGGTCGCCGCTCCCGAGGACGTCGGTGTGGGTGAGGAGGGGCAGGCCGATGAGGGTGACGACGGCGAGGGCGCGGCCGACCCACGCGGCGGCGACGGTGCCGCTCATCGGCCGGCCGGTGATCTTCCAGACGATGGCGCGGAGCATCCGGCCTCCGTCGAGCGGGAGGCCGGGCAGGAGGTTGAACGCGGCGACGATGAGGTTGGAGATCATCAGTCCGCCGAGCAGCACGCCGGGCACGGTGCCGGCCTCGACGAACTTCATCGGGACGTAGAAGACGCCTGCCAGGACGAGGGAGAGCAGCGGGCCGACGAAGGCGAGGACGAATTCGCGGCCGGGGGTCTCGGACTCCTTCTCGATCTCGGAGACACCGCCGAAGAACTGGAGCTGGATCCGGCGGACCGGGAGCTTGTAGCGCAGGGCGGCGACCGTGTGGGCGAGTTCGTGGACGAGCACGGAGGCGTAGAAGGCGATCGCGAAGAAGAGGGCGACCAGGTAGCGCGCCGCGCCGAGGTCGGGCAGGACACGGTCGAGCTGGCCGCCGAAGACCCAGGTGATCAGGGCTGCCACGACGAACCAGCTGGGCGCGACGTAGACGGGCACGCCGAAGGGGCGGCCCATGAGGATGCCGCCTCCGGGATCCTCCTTGCGTCCCGGTGCGCCCTTGTCGGGGCCGTCGCCGGGGCCCGTACCCCCTGGGCCGGGCTGCGGCTGCCCGCTGTTGCCGCTCTCGTCCACGAGGTCCCTTCGGTCGGTGCCGTTTCGGCACGATCATGCAGTGTTCGAGGGTCTGTGGTCGATGGTATGCCGATTGATGTCAGTGGCGGGTCGTAGGGTCTTCGTCATGACCTCAGTACCGCGGCCGCCCCAGCCGCCCTCGTCCCTTTCGCCGTCGCGGGCGAGCGATTTCATGCAGTGCCCCCTGCTGTACCGGTTCCGGGTCATCGACAAGCTGCCGCAGAAGCCCAGTGAGGCGGCTACCCGGGGCACGCTGGTGCATGCGGTGCTGGAGCGGCTGTTCGACAATCCCGCGCCGGAGCGCACACCGGGCCGGGCCACGTCGTTGATCCCGGCCCAGTGGGACCGGCTGCTGGAGTCGAAGCCGGAGCTGGCGGAGCTGTTCGCCGAGGACCCGGAGGGCGAGCGGCTCGCGCGGTGGCTGTCGGAGGCGGAGCGGCTGGTGGAGCGCTGGTTCTCACTGGAGGATCCGACGCGCCTGGAGCCGGCCGAGCGGGAGATGTTCGTCGAGACGGAGCTGGAGTCGGGTCTGCGGCTGCGCGGGGTGATCGACCGGATCGACGTGGCGCCGACGGGCGAGGTCCGGATCGTGGACTACAAGACGGGGAAGGCGCCGCGTCCGGAGTACGCGGAGGGCGCGCTCTTCCAGATGAAGTTCTACGCGCTGGTGATCTGGCGGCTCAAGGGCGTGGTGCCGCGCCGGCTCCAGCTGGTCTATCTGGGCAGCGGCGACGTGATGACGTACGACCCGGTGGTCGCGGACCTGGAGCGGGTGGAGCGCAAGCTGCTGGCGCTCTGGGATGCGATCTCGCTGGCGACGGAGACCGGTGAGTGGCGGCCGCGGCCGACGAAGCTGTGCGGCTGGTGCGATCATCAGGCGCTCTGTCCCGAATTCGGTGGGACTCCCCCGGTGTATCCGCTGTCGGTGCGCCCGGCGGAATCGACGCAGGATGTCCAGGGCAGAATGGACCCGGTCCGGGCTGAGACCGGCCTGCCCGGTGCCCTTGAAGGACATTGAGGAGATCCCGTGGCAATCCGCGTCCTACTGGTCGACGACCAACCGCTGCTGCGCACCGGCTTCCGGATGATTCTGGAGGCGGAGGGCGACCTCGCGGTGGTGGGCGAGGCCGGTGACGGTCTCCAGGCGCTCGACCAGGTGCGGGCACTGCAGCCCGATGTGGTGCTGATGGACATCCGGATGCCGCGGATGGACGGCGTCGAGGCGACGCGTCAGATCACCGGCCCGGGCCGGGACGGCCCGGCGAAGGTGCTGGTGCTGACGACGTTCGACCTCGACGAGTACGTGGTGGAGGCGCTGCGCGCCGGCGCCAGCGGCTTCCTGCTGAAGGACGCCCCGGCCAATGAGCTGGTACAGGCGATCCGGGTGGTCGCGGGTGGCGAGGCGATGCTCGCGCCGAGCATCACGCGCCGGCTGCTCGACAAGTACGCGGACCACCTGCCGTCCGGCGAGGAGCCGGTCCCGGACACCCTGCACACGCTCACGGACCGTGAGGTGGAGGTCCTGAAGCTGGTGGCACGCGGCCTGTCGAACGCGGAGATCGCCGCCGATCTGTTCGTCAGTGAGACCACGGTCAAGACGCATGTGGGTCATGTGCTGACGAAACTGGGCCTGCGCGACCGGGTGCAGGCCGCGGTGTACGCGTACGAGAGCGGACTGGTGCGCCCCGGCGCCCAGTGACCCTTCGGGGGGGCCGGGGCCGGGGCGGCATCGTGTGTCAGCTTCGGCCGAGCTCCCACAGCTGGAGGTCGGCGGAGGAGGTGACCGCCCATTCGACGCCGGTGAGTCCCTCGCGGGAGGCGACGTACTGCTTGCCCTGCCAGACCGGGAGGACGGGGACGTCCTCGGCGACGATGTCCTGGAGCTGCTGGAAGGTCCTGGTGGCGGCGCTGCGGTCGTCCTCGCGGCGGGACTGCGGGATGAGGGTCTCCTGAGCCAGGGTCGACCGGTAGGGCGAGTTGAGGAAGTTGTCCTTGTCGAGGAACGGCGCCGTGTAGTTGTCCGGGTCCGGGAAGTCGGGGAACCAGCCCATGCCGTAGGCGGCGTAGTCGCCGCGTACCTCGGCCGGGCGGTACTTCGCCCAGGGGGTGCCTTCGACGGAGATGTCGAACAGCCCGGTGTCGTTGAACTGCTTCTTCAGCGTCCGGAACTCTGCGGCGGTGGCCTCGCCGTAGTGGTCGGTCGTGTAGTGCAGGGTGAACTTCACCGGTGTGTGGATCCCGGCGGCCTTCAGGATGGCAGCGGCCTTGGTGGCGCTGGGCTCGCCGTACTTGTTGAAGAACGAGTTGGTGTGCCCGGTGATGCTGGACGGGATCAGTGAGTAGAGCGGCTCGGCCGTCGTCCCGTAGACCTCGCTCGCGATCTGACCGCGGTCGATGATCTGGGCCATGGCCTGGCGGACCGCCTTGTTCTTCACGGCGGGGTCCTCGGTGTCGAAGCCGAGGTAACTGATCGCGAGGCCGGGCATCTCGGTGAGCTTGACGTCGTCCCTGGGCTTTTCCAGCATCTGCTGGGCCTGCTCCGGCGACATGGTCCGGGTCATCATGTCGATCTTCTTCTCGTCGAGCGCCTTGCCCATGGCAGTGGCGTCGGGGAAGAGATCGAGCTCGACCTTTTCGTTCATCACCTTCAGGTCCCCCTTGTAACGGGGGTTCTTGGTGAAGACGACTTTCACGACCTGGTCGTTCTTCACTTCGGGCTTCATGGTGTACGGGCCGGAACCGTCCACCTGGAATCCGCTGCGCGCGGAGGTCGCCGGATATTTGGCCTTCTGGACAATTCCGGCGGGCGGCGTGGAGAGCTTGTAGGGGAAGGTCGCGTCCGAGGTCCGGAGGTGGAATATGACTTCGCGATCGCCCTTGGTCTCGACGGTGTCGATGTTGTTGAGCAGGGACACCGGTCCGTTGGTGGACTTGATCCGGATGACGCGGTCGATGGAGTACTTGACGTCCTCGGCGGTGACCGCGCTGCCGTCGGCGAATTCGAGTCCCGCGCGCAGTTTGCAGCGGTAGCTCTCGTTCGCCGTGTCCGTGAAGGTGCAGCTCTCGGCCGCCTCGGGCACGGGCAGGCCGCCACCCCGGGGGACGTGCATGAGGGTCTGGACCGTCTGCCGCAGCACGTTCCAGACGCCCGCCTCGTAGCCGATGGCGGGGTCGAGGGGTGCCGGGGCCTCCTCGGAGGCGACGAACTGGTCCGTAGTGCCGACAACGATGGCGCCACTGCCATCGCTCCCGCCGCCCGATGCGCCGCAGGCGGCGAGTACGGGCGCGAGCAGGCCGACGACGGCCGGCAGCACCAGAGTCTTGCGGTTCATCGTGGACGTTCTCCCTCATGCGGTCATGGAGAAAACGACATTAGTAGCCGCCGCCGGTGGGCCCGGACCGGTTCCGCGCCCCGGGTATTCAGAAAGACCGGGAAGTCAACGGCGAGTAAATTTCCCGCTCCCGGAATCTCCCGGAATGATTCGTACACGGATTCACCAATCGGGACACTTGGGTACGTGCCCCGGGTGGCCGGACAGATTTCCGCCATCCCTCGATCGCGTGAAGAGTGACGAACGTCACGCGATGGACCTCCTTGCGCTTTGGCATGTCCCCGCCTTGTCGACACCATGGTGCGACACAAAACGCACGCCTTTTCGCGAGAGATTTTCCATTCATTCACAGAAATACTCTCGGTGTGCGGATCACCGCATTCCGGTGACCAGTCCCCGGAGAAACGCGAGATCGACTTCTTCGAGCGACCCGACGACGACCCGGCCGGCGGCCGGTGCGATCGGCGATACGGACGGTACGGCGACCACTCGGCACCCCGCGGCCTCCGCGGCGGCCACGCCGGTCGCGGTGTCCTCGATGACGGCGCAGAGCCGGGGGTCGGCCCCGAAGCCGCTCGCGGCCGTGAGGTAGGGCTCCGGGTGGGGCTTCGTGCGGGTGACCTCATCACCCGCGACGGTGAGCGCGAAGTGGTGACGGCCCACCGAGTCCAGGACCCGGTCGATGATCCGGCGGTGCGAGGCGGAGACGAGCGCCGTGGGCACCTCGTGTCTCGCGAGCTCGGCAAGCAGCCGGGCCGCTCCCGGCATCAACGGCACACCGTCGGCGATGCGCTTCTCGAAGCGGTCGTTGAGCAGCACGGTCAGCTCGTCGAGGGTGACGTCCGCCCCCGTGACGTCCATCAGGTATCCGGCGCTGCGGGTCATCGGACCGCCGACGACGACGTCCTTCCACGCCTCGTCCAGCCGGTACCCCAGATCGGCGAAGACCGACACCTCTGCGTCCCACCAGAAGCCCTCGGTGTCGACCAGGGTGCCGTCCATGTCGAGGAGGACGGCCTGCAGGGCGGCGCCCTCGGCCGTACGGGTCGGGGACGCGGGGATCGTACTGGTCATCCGGCACACCTTCCATGAGGGACGAGAAGGCCGGCCGCCTTTCCCGGAGGAGGGCGACCGGCCTGCACTGGACCGACCAGTGTACGACTCGTGCTGCTACCGCGCGTCGAACGGAGCCTTACCGCGCGTTGAAGTACTTCGCTTCGGGGTGGTGGATGACGATCGCGTCGGTGGACTGCTCGGGGTGGAGCTGGAACTCCTCCGACAGGTGGACCCCGATCCGCTCGGGCTGGAGCAGGTCGGCGATCTTCGCCCGGTCCTCCAGGTCCGGGCACGCACCGTAACCGAGGGAGAAGCGCGCACCGCGGTACTTGAGCGCGAACATGTCCTCGACATCGGCCGGGTCGTCGCCCGCGAAGCCGAGCTCGGAGCGGACCCGGGCGTGCCAGTACTCGGCGAGGGCCTCCGCGAGCTGGACGGACAGGCCGTGCAGCTCCAGGTAGTCGCGGTAGGAGTTGGCTTCGAAGAGCTTGGCGGTCTCGCCGCCGATCTTCGAACCGACGGTGACGACCTGGAGGCCGATGACGTCCGTCTCGCCGGACTCCTCGGGGCGGAAGAAGTCCGCGAGGCACAGTCGGCGGCCGCGGCGCTGGCGCGGGAAGGTGAAGCGGGTGCGCTCGGAGCCGTCCTCGTGGAGCAGGATCAGGTCGTCGCCCTTGGAGACGCAGGGGTAGTAGCCGTAGACGACGGCGGCCTCGAGGAGGTTCTCGGTGTGGAGCTTGTCGAGCCAGCCGCGCAGGTGCGGACGTCCCTCGGTCTCGACCAGTTCCTCGTACGTCGGTCCGTCACCGGCCCTGGCCTGCTTGAGGCCCCACTGGCCCTTGAAGAGCGCGCCCTCGTCGAGCCAGGAGGCGTACTCCTTGAGCTGGATGCCCTTGACGACGCGGCTGCCCCAGAACGGCGGGGTGGGGACGGGGTTGTCGACGGCGACGTCGGAGCGCACGCCCTCCTCCGGCTCCTCGACCTCCAGCACGGCCGTGTCGCGCTTGGGCACACGGCGCTGCTTGAGCTCGGGGAGAGTCGCGCCGGGGACGCCGCGCTTGACCGCGATCAGGGCGTCCATCAGGCGCAGGCCCTCGAAGGCGTCGCGGGCGTAGCGGACCTCGCCCTCGTAGATCTCGTGGAGGTCCTGCTCGACGTAGGCGCGGGTCAGGGCGGCGCCGCCCAGGATGACCGGGTAGTCCGCGGCCAGCTTGCGCTGGTTGAGCTCCTGGAGGTTCTCCTTCATGATCACGGTGGACTTGACCAGGAGACCGGACATGCCGATGACGTCGGCCTTGTGCTCGTCGGCGGCTTCCAGGATCGCGGAGACGGGCTGCTTGATGCCGATGTTGACGACGTTGTAGCCGTTGTTGGACAGGATGATGTCGACGAGGTTCTTGCCGATGTCATGGACGTCGCCGCGGACGGTGGCCAGCACGATGGTGCCCTTGCCCTCGGCGTCGGACTTCTCCATGTGCGGTTCCAGGTGGGCCACCGCGGTCTTCATGACCTCGGCGGACTGGAGCACGAACGGCAGCTGCATCTGGCCGGAGCCGAAGAGCTCGCCGACGACCTTCATGCCTGCCAGCAGGGTGTCGTTGACGATGTCCAGAGCCGGCCGGGTCTGCAGGGCCTCGTCGAGGTCGGCCTCCAGTCCCTTCTTCTCGCCGTCGATGATCCGGCGCTGGAGGCGCTCGTCGAGCGGCAGGGCGAGGAGTTCCTCGGCCTTGCCCTCCTTCATCGACTTCATGTTGACGCCCTCGAACAGCTCCATGAGCCGCTGCAGCGGGTCGTAACCCTCGGAACGGCGGTCGTAGACCAGGTCGTGGGCGACCTTGACCTGCTCCTCGTCCAGGCGGGCGATCGGAAGGATCTTCGAGGCGTGCACGATCGCGGAGTCGAGACCCGCCTTGACGCACTCGTCGAGGAAGACGGAGTTCAGGACGACGCGGGCGGCCGGGTTGAGGCCGAAGGAGATGTTCGACAGGCCCAGCGTCGTCTGGACGTCGGGGTGGCGCTTCTTCAGCTCGCGAATGGCCTCGATGGTGGCGATGCCGTCCTTGCGGGACTCCTCCTGCCCGGTGCAGATGGTGAAGGTGAGGCAGTCGATGAGGATGTCCGACTCGTGGATGCCCCAGTTGGCGGTGAGGTCCTCGATGAGCCGCTCCGCGATGGCGACCTTGTGCTCGGCGGTGCGGGCCTGGCCCTCCTCGTCGATGGTCAGCGCGATGAGCGCGGCACCGTGCTCGGCGGCGAGCCGGGTGACCTGGACGAAGCGCGACTCGGGGCCGTCGCCGTCCTCGTAGTTCACCGAGTTCAGGACCGCGCGTCCGCCGAGCTTCTCCAGGCCGGCCCGCAGTACGGGCAGCTCCGTGGAGTCCAGCACGATCGGCAGGGTGGAGGCCGTGGCGAACCGTCCGGCCAGTTCCTTCATGTCGGCGACACCGTCGCGGCCGACGTAGTCGACGCAGAGGTCGAGCATGTGCGCGCCCTCGCGGATCTGGTCGCGGGCCATCTCCACACAGTCGTCCCAGCGGGCCTCCAGCATGGCCTCGCGGAACTTCTTCGAGCCGTTGGCGTTCGTACGCTCACCGATCGCGAGGTACGAGGTGTCCTGGCGGAACGGCACGGTCTGGTAGAGCGAGGCGGCGCCGGGCTCGGGGCGCGGGTCTCGCGGAGCGAGAGCGACACCGCGGACACGCTCGACCACCTGCCGCAGGTGCTCGGGCGTCGTACCGCAGCACCCCCCGACCAGCGACAGGCCGTACTCGCGCACGAACGTCTCCTGCGCGTCGGCGAGCTCCTCGGGCGACAAGGGGTAGTGCGCGCCGTCCTTGCCGAGCACGGGGAGACCGGCGTTGGGCATGCAGGAGATCGGGATGCGCGAGTGGCGGGCGAGGTAGCGCAGGTGCTCGCTCATCTCGGCGGGGCCGGTGGCGCAGTTCAGGCCGATGAGGTCGACGCCGAGCGGTTCCAGGGCGGTGAGCGCGGCGCCGATCTCGGAGCCGAGCAGCATGGTGCCGGTCGTCTCGACGGTGACGGAGCAGATCACCGGCAGATCGGCGCCGGTGGCCTCCAGGGCACGACGGGCGCCGATGACGGACGCCTTGGTCTGCAGCAGGTCCTGCGTCGTCTCCACCAGAAGGGCGTCGGCGCCGCCGGCGATCATGCCCTCGGCGTTCTGCTGGTAGGCGTCGCGGAGCTTGTCGTACGGGGCGTGGCCGAGGGTCGGCAGTTTCGTGCCCGGGCCCATCGAGCCCAGCACCCAGCGCTGCTGTCCGGTGGACGCGGTGAACTCGTCGGCGACCTCACGGGCGATACGCGCCCCGGACTCGGAGAGCTCGTACACCCGCTCGGGGATGTCGTACTCGCCGAGGGCTGCCAGGTTCGCACCGAAGGTGTTCGTCTCCACGCAGTCCACGCCGACGGCGAAGTACTCCTCGTGCACCGAGCGCACGATGTCGGGGCGCGTGAGGTTGAGGATCTCGTTGCAGCCTTCGAGGTTCTCGAAGTCCTCGAGCGTGGGGTCCTGTGCCTGGAGCATGGTGCCCATGGCACCGTCGGCCACCACGACTCGGGTGGCGAGCGCCTCACGGAGGGCTGCGGCTCGGTTCCGGCTGTCGGCGGAAGGGGTCGGCGACGAGGCCATGGATGTACTCCCTGGGATGCGACGGCTGTCGGCTTTGCGGCTTCGGCGGAAGGCGCACCCGGCCAGGGTAGCCGGGCGGCGTCCCGGGCCGTCACTCTGTCCCACGAATCGGACTGCATGCTGTTCAGGCGGTCTTCCGGGGTGTCGGGGTGCCGCAGAATTCCTGCGCGATCGAGCATCGGTCGGCATCGACCGATAGTGTTCAGCATTGTCGAACGAGGTGGAGGAGTACGGCGCGATGGCCAAGAACATCCAGTCGCTGGAGCGGGCGGCGGCGATGCTGCGACTGCTGGCGGGCGGCGAGCGGCGGCTGGGGCTGTCCGACATCGCCTCCTCCCTGGGCCTGGCCAAGGGCACCGCACACGGAATCCTGCGCACGCTCCAGCACGAGGGTTTCGTCGAGCAGGACGCGGCGTCCGGGCGCTACCAGCTGGGGGCCGAGCTGCTGCGCCTGGGCAACAGCTATCTGGACGTCCACGAACTGCGGGCCCGCGCACTGGTCTGGACGGACGACCTGGCCCGCTCCAGCGGCGAGAGCGCCCACCTCGGCGTGCTGCACCAGCAGGGCGTCCTGATCGTCCACCACGTCTTCCGGCCCGACGACAGCCGTCAGGTGCTGGAGGTCGGGGCCATGCAGCCGCTGCACTCCACGGCCCTGGGCAAGGTCCTGGCGGCCTACGACCCGGTGGCCCACACGGAGGCCCTGGAGGCGGAGCGGCAGACGTTCACGCCCCGTACGGTCACCGATCCGGAGGCGTTCGAGTCGATGCTCGACCTGATCCGCGCGCGGGGCTGGGCGGCCGACGTGGAGGAGACCTGGGAGGGCGTGGCCGCGGTGGCCGCACCCATCCACGACCGGCGCCGGATGCCGGTCGGAGCCGTGGCCGTGACCGGCGCGGTGGAGCGGGTGTGCACGGACGGCGAGCTGCGGCCGGAGCTGGTGGCCGCCGTACGCGACTGCGCCCGCGCGGTCTCCCGGGATCTGGGCGCCAGGCGCTTCTGAGCTCCGTGCGGGACCATTGCGAGCACCGGTAACGATCGAGTTATAGAACACACAACCCTTGACGCCTCATTCACCTGGGGGAAACACTGCCGTTCACCGGTCGGCATTGTCGAACGCCTAACGGAAATACGCGTTAGGGTGTGGCAGAGCCAAGGCCGGCAACGCCCTCACATGAGGGCGCGGACCACCGGAGGGACCCGGGGTTCGGCTTCCCTGGACGAAGGACAAAGGAGTCGCGGGTGTCCAGCTCCGACATCTTCATCGGCGAGACCATCGGTACCGCCGTACTCATCCTGCTCGGCGGCGGTGTCTGTGCCGCCGTCACGCTCAAGCGCTCGAAGGCGCAGAACGCCGGCTGGCTCGCCGTCACCTTCGGGTGGGGTTTCGCGGTGCTGACCGGCGCCTACATGGTCGGCGGTGTATCCGGTGCGCACCTCAACCCGGCGGTCACCATCGGCCTGGCGATCGAGGGCGGCACCAAGTGGAGCGACGTACCGCTCTATCTCGTCTCCGAACTGTTCGGCGCGATGATCGGCGCGGTGCTGGTCTGGCTGGTCTACTACGGACAGTTCCGGGCCCATCTCACCGATCCGGAGGTCCTGAGCGCCCATTCGGGTGAGGAGGGCATGGTCGACAAGGCCGCGGCCCCCAAGGCCGGACCGGTGCTCGGCATCTTCTCCACGGGCCCCGAGATCCGTAACGCCGTGCAGAACGTCGTCACCGAGATCATCGCCACGATCGTGCTGGTCCTGGCGATCCTCACGCAGGGCCTCAACAACGACGGCAACGGGATCGGCACGCTCGGCGCCCTGATCACCGCCCTGGTGGTCGTCTCCATCGGTCTCTCGCTCGGCGGCCCGACGGGTTACGCGATCAACCCGGTTCGCGACCTCGGTCCGCGTATCGTGCACGCGCTGCTTCCGCTGCCGAACAAGGGCGGATCCGACTGGGGCTACGCCTGGATCCCCGTCGTCGGACCGCTCGTCGGCGGCGCACTCGCGGGCGGGCTCTACAACCTCGCCTTCGCGTGAGCCACAGGGCCCACAGCCGTCACCCCCACGACCACACAGACCTCCGGGAGTACACCGTGACCGACGCACACACCACCGGCACCCACGGAACCGGGCCGTTCATCGCGGCCATCGACCAGGGCACCACCTCCAGCCGCTGCATCGTCTTCGACAAGGACGGCCGGATCGTCTCCGTCGACCAGAAGGAGCACGAGCAGATCTTCCCGAAGCCGGGCTGGGTCGAGCACGACGCGACCGAGATCTGGGAGAACGTCCAGGAGGTCGTGGCGAGCGCCATCGTCAAGGCCGGCATCACCGCCGCCGACGTGAAGGCGATCGGCATCACCAACCAGCGCGAGACCACGCTGCTCTGGGACAAGCACACCGGTGAGCCCGTCCACAACGCCCTGGTCTGGCAGGACACCCGCACCGACGCGCTCTGCAAGGAGCTCGGCCGCAACGTGGGCCAGGACCGCTTCCGCCGCGAGACCGGCCTGCCGCTCGCCTCGTACTTCGCCGGTCCCAAGGTCCGCTGGCTGCTCGACAACGTCGAGGGGCTGCGCGAGCGCGCCGAGCGCGGCGACATCCTCTTCGGCACCATGGACTCCTGGGTCATCTGGAACCTGACCGGCGGCACCGACGGCGGCGTCCACGTCACCGACGTCACCAACGCCTCGCGCACGCTGCTGATGAACCTGCACCGCATGGAGTGGGACGACAAGATCCTCGCCTCCATGGACATCCCGGCGGCCCTGCTGCCCGAGATCCGGTCCTCGGCCGAGGTGTACGGCAACGCCAAGGGCGGCGTGCTCGACGGCGTGCCGGTCGCCTCCGCGCTGGGTGACCAGCAGGCCGCGCTCTTCGGCCAGACGTGCTTCGCCGAGGGCGAGGCCAAGTCCACGTACGGCACCGGCACCTTCATGCTGCTGAACACCGGCGAGACGCCCGTCAACTCCTACAACGGGCTGCTGACCACGGTCGGCTACCAGATCGGCGACCAGAAGCCGGTCTACGCCCTGGAGGGCTCGATCGCCGTCACCGGTTCGCTGGTGCAGTGGATGCGCGACCAGATGGGCCTGATCCAGTCCGCGGCCGAGATCGAGACCCTGGCCTCGTCGGTCGAGGACAACGGCGGCGCGTACTTCGTCCCGGCGTTCTCCGGCCTGTTCGCCCCGTACTGGCGCCCCGACGCCCGCGGTGTCATCGCCGGTCTCACCCGCTACGTCACCAAGGCGCACATCGCCCGTGCCGTGCTGGAGGCGACCGCCTGGCAGACCCGCGAGATCAGCGACGCCATGACCAAGGACTCCGGAGTCGAGCTGACCGCGCTCAAGGTCGACGGCGGAATGACCTCCAACAACCTGCTGATGCAGACGCTCGCCGACTTCCTGGACGCCCCCGTGGTGCGGCCCATGGTCGCCGAGACCACCTGTCTCGGCGCCGCCTACGCCGCCGGCCTGGCCGTCGGCTTCTGGCCCGACACCGACGCGCTGCGCGCCAACTGGCGCCGGGCCGCCGAGTGGACCCCCCGCATGGACGCGGACACCCGCGACCGCGAGTACAAGAGCTGGCTCAAGGCCGTGGAACGGACCATGGGCTGGCTGGACGACGAGGAGTAGACAACATGACCACCCTGCAGAGCGTCCCCGCCCTCGGGACGCACCCGGCCTCCGGCTCCCTTCCGAGCCGCGCCGAGACACGGGAGCAGCTCTCCAAGGCGACGTACGACCTCCTGGTGATCGGTGGCGGCATTCTGGGCATCTCCACCGCCTGGCACGCCGCGCAGTCCGGGCTGCGGGTGGCCCTGGTGGACGCCGGCGACTTCGCCGGCGCCACCTCCTCCGCCTCCTCCAAGCTGCTCCACGGCGGTCTGCGCTACCTGCAGACCGGCGCGGTGAAACTGGTCGCGGAGAACCACTTCGAGCGCCGTGCGGTATCGCGTCAGGTGGCACCGCACCTGGCCAACCCGCTCACCTTCTACCTCCCCGTGTACAAGGGCGGACCGCACGGCGCGGCGAAGCTCGGCGCGGGCGTGTTCGCGTACTCGGCGCTGTCCGCCTTCGGTGACGGCGTCGGCCATGTGATCAGCCCGGCGAAGGCGCAGCGCGATGTGCCGGAGCTGCGTACGGACAATCTGAAGGCCGTCGCGGTGTACGGCGACGACCAGATGAACGACGCGCGGATGGCGCTGATGACGGTCCGCGCGGCCGTCGAGGCGGGGGCGACCGTCCTCAACCACGCGGCGGTGACCGGGCTGCGGTTCACCAGGGGCCGGGTGACGGGCGCGGACCTGGAGGACCGTACGGACGGCACGGAGTTCGGCGTCACCGCCCGGCTGGTGCTGAACGCCACCGGTCCGTGGGTCGACCACCTGCGGAAGCTGGAGGACCCGGACGCCGCACCCTCGATACGTCTGTCCAAGGGCGCGCACCTGGTCCTCAAGCGCACCCGCCCCTGGAAGGCCGCGCTGGCCACCCCGATCGACAAGTACCGCATCACGTTCGCCCTGCCGTGGGAGGACATGCTGCTGCTCGGCACGACGGACGAGGAGTACGAGGGCGATCCGGCGGACGTCGCGGTGACCGAGAAGGACACCGCGCAGATCCTGGACGAGGCGGCCTTCTCGATCCGGGACCAGCAGCTGTCGCGCGACCTGATCACCTACTCCTTCGCGGGGCTTCGGGTGCTGCCGGGCGGTCCCGGTGACACCTCCAAGGCCAAGCGCGAGACGGTCGTGACCGAGGGCCGCGGCGGGATGCTGTCGGTGGCGGGCGGCAAGTGGACGACGTTCCGCCACATCGGCCGCACCGTGATGAACAAGCTGGCCGCGCTCCCCGGGCATCCGCTCGGTGAGGACATGGAGCCGGTCTCGCGGCTGCCGAGGAAGCTCCCGCTGCCCGGCATCGCCAACCCGAACGCGGTGGCGCACCGGCTGCTGGTCGACGGCGGTACGCCCGGTCCGCGGATGTCCGCGGACACGGCACGGCACCTGGCCACGCACTACGGTTCGCTGTCCTTCGACATCGCCCGGCTGGCCAACGAGAACCCGGAGCTCGCGAAGCGCATCCACCCCGACGCACCGGAGATCTGGGCGCAGGTCGCCTACGCGCGGGACCACGAGTGGGCCGAGACCGCGGACGACGTGCTGCGGCGCCGGACGACGCTGACGATCCGGGGTCTGGCGACGGACGAGATCCGGGCCGGCGTCGAGTCGGTGCTGGGCGAGCGGAAGAGCTGAAACGGTCGAACGGGGGCGGCGTCCGGGGGGCGCCGCCCCCGTTCGTGTGCGCCGATTCCTCCGATGGGTACACCGGTCCTCCCCGGGGACGCATAATGGGTCGATACATCGGATGTCTGGAGGTCGCCCATGGCTGTCACTGACGAGGCCATCGAGAAGATCAAGGGAATGATCGTCTCGGGTGCGCTACGGCCCGGCGATCGTCTCCCCAAGGAGAGCGAACTCGCCGCGGAGCTCGGCCTGTCCCGCAACTCGCTGCGGGAGGCGGTGCGCGCCCTGTCGCTCATCCGCATTCTCGACGTGCGGCAGGGCGACGGTACCTACGTCACCAGTCTCGACCCCCAGCTGCTGCTGGAGGCCCTGAGCTTCGTGGTGGACTTCCACCGCGACGACACGGTGCTGGAGTTCCTGGCGGTCCGCCGGATCCTGGAACCGGCCGCGACCGGCATGGCGGCGACCCGGATCAGTGAGGAGCAGCTGGACGTGCTGAGCGCCCAGCTGGACGCGCTGGGCGAGCGCCCCTCGGTCGAGGAGCTGGTGGCCTGCGACCTGGAGTTCCACCGCGGCATCGTGCAGTCGTCCGGCAACTCGGTGCTCTGCTCGCTGCTCGACGGGCTCTCGGGGCCGACGACCCGGGCGCGGGTGTGGCGCGGTCTGACCCAGGAGGACGCGGTGAGCCGCACGCTCCACGAGCACCGGGCGATCCTCTCGGCGCTGCGGGACCGCGACGCGGAGGCTGCGCGGGCGTGGGCGACGGTGCATGTCGCCAGCGTCGAGCAGTGGTTGCGGTCGACGTTGTAGCCCCGGGCCGGGGCCTGCCGGGGCTCCGCCCCGGCCCCCGGTCCTCAAACGCCGGACGGGCTGGAGTGGCCCGTCCGGCGTGAGTGAGCCGAGAGGTTCAGTCCTGCTTCTCGCCGCTCGCGAAGCGGGAGATGACCAGGGCGACGATGATGATGGCGCCGTTGAGGAACTGGTTCCACAGCGCCGGGACGCCGCCGAGCGTCATCACGTTGACCACCAGCTGCAGTGTCAGTACGCCTGTCAGCGCACCGAACAGCGTGCCGCGGCCGCCCTTGAGGCTGATGCCGCCGATCACGGCTGCGGCGAACACCTGGAAGATCCAGCCGTTGCCCTGGGTCGCGGCCACCGCCCCGTAGTGGCCGGTGTAGAGGATGCCCGCGAACGCTGCCAGCAGACCGCCGATGGCGAGCACGATCCAGGTGATCCGGTCGACCCGGATGCCCGCGGAGCGTGCCGCTTCCGGGTTTCCGCCGATCGCATACAGCGAGCGTCCGTGGCGGAGCCAGGCCAGGGCCGCGCCGCCGATCGCGAAGAGAAACAGGCAGATCCAGACGGCGGCCGGGGCACCGAGCCACGAGGCCTTCCCGAGGTAGCGGAAGGACTCCGGCACATCGGTGATGGACTTGCCCTCGGTGATGCCGATGTGGAGGCCGCGCAGCATCGTCAGCATGCCGAGTGTGGCGATGAAGCCGTTGACCCGCAGTTTCAGCATCAGGAAGCCGTTGATGGCTCCGATGACAAGTCCGACCAGCAGACAGAGCGGGATCGCCGACCAACTGGGAAACAATCCGAGGCCGGCGAAGCGGCCGCCCTCGGAGTCCAGCACCAGCCACATGGCGACAACGGGCGCGATGCCGATCGTCGACTCCAGCGAGAGGTCCATCCGGCCGCAGATGAGGATCAGCGCCTGGCCCAGGACCAGCAGGCTCAGCTCGGAGGACTGCTGGACGACGCTGATCAGGTTGTCGGAGGTGAGGAAGACCGGCGAGACGATGAAGCCGATCAGCATCAGCACCAGGATCACCGGCACCAGGGAGAAGTCGCTCCACCGGATCAGCTTGAGCCGGCTCAGCGGGCTGTCTTCGCCCGCACCGCCCTTCAGTGCCCCGTTGATGTCGTCGGCCGTCGACGGCCGTATCGTGCCGGTCATTCCCTTTCCCCCACACCTTCCATGGCGGCGACGAGTTCCCCGTCGGACCACCCGCTTGCGAACGTTGCGACGACCCGGCCGTGGAACAGGGCGAGGACCCGGTCGCAGACCCGCAGATCGTCCAGCTCGTCCGAGACGACGACTGCGGCGTTGCCCTCGTCGGCGACCCGCCGGACGACCCCGAGCAGGGAGTCCTTGGACTTGACGTCCACGCCCGCGGTGGGCCGGACCGCCACCAGCACACTGGGATTGCGGGCCAGCGCGCGGGCGACCACCACCTTCTGCTGGTTGCCGCCCGAGAGGCCGGAGACGGGCTGCTCGGGTCCCTGGGTCTTGATGTCCAGCGATTCGATCATGCCCCGGGCGAACTCCCGCGTACGGGAGGGCAGTACGGTTCCCCACGGGCCGAGCTGGTCGGTGACCGTGAGCGTGGCGTTCTCGGCGACGCTGCGCTCCAGGACCAGCCCTTGGTCGTGCCGGTCCTCGGGGATGTAACCGACCCCGGCCGCCAGGGCGTGCGGCACGCTGCCCGAGCGGACGGCCTGTCCGCGCACCCGGACCGTACCGCCGCCCGCCTTGCGCATGCCCGCCAGCACCTCGCCCAGCGCTGTGTTGCCGCTGGCCGCGGAGCCCGCGAGCCCGAGCACCTCACCGGGGTGCACCTGGAGGTCCAGCGGTTCGAACCGGCCCTCCAGGGTGAGCCCTTCGGTACGCAGGACGGGCTCCGCCGAAGCATCGGGTGGAGTGGCGGTGCCGGCCGCGTGCCAGGCGGTGGCACCGATGGTCTTCTCGCCTGTCATGGCCGCCACCAGTTCCGTCTTCGTGACGTCGGCCACCGGGGCGGTCATGACATGGCGGGCGTCGCGGTAGACGGTGACCGCCGTGCACAGCTCGTACACCTCCTGCAGATGGTGGGAGATGAAGAGGAACGCCACCCCCTGGCCCTGCAGTTCGCGGAGCTTGTCGAAGAGCCGGCCGATGCCCCGGGCGTCGAGCTGGGCGGTCGGCTCGTCAAGGATGATCAGCCGGGCGCCGAAGGACAGCGCGCGGGCGATCTCGACGAACTGCCGCTGCTCCACGGCGAGATCGCGTGCCCGGGTGTTCGGGTCGACCTGAACGCCGTAGTCGGCGAGGAGCTGCTCCGCGCGTCTGCGCAGCCTCCCCCAGCTGATCCAGCGGGACTTCTCGTCGAAACGGTTGAGGAAGAGGTTCTCCGCGACGGTCAGGTCGGGGACGACCATGGACTTCTGGTAGACGCAGGCGACCTTCGACTGCCAGGCCGCGGTGTCCCCGTAGGCGGGGGCGGGTTCCCCACCGAAGGTGACCGTTCCCGCATCCGCCTTGTGGAGGCCGGTCAGCACGCTGACCAGCGTCGACTTGCCCGCGCCATTGCGTCCGACGAGTGCGTGCGACTCACCGGGCCGCACCGTGAGCTTCACCCCGTCCAGCGCCACGGTCGGCCCGAAGCGTTTGACGACGCCTTCCGCCTGTACGGCAGGTGGTGGTGCCTGGTCCATGGTTAGCTCTTCTTCTCCAGCTGATTGGCCCACAGCTTCGGGTCGTCCACGTTGTCCTTGGTGACCAGGGGCGCGGGGAGCTGGTCCTCGAAGCCGTTCGGGATCTTGACGATGTTCGAGTCGTGGTCGGTGGGGCCTTCCTTGAAGGTCTTCCCGGCCAGGGCCGCCTTGGCGTAGTAGAGCGCGTACTTCGCGTAGAGGTCGGCGGGCTGGGAGATCGTCGCGTCGATCTTCCCGGCCTTGATCGCGTCGAACTCCTCCGGGATGCCGTCGTTGGAGATGATCGTGATGTGGCCCGGGGTGCCGGCCGGCTTCAGCAGCTTCTTCTGCTCCAGCAGCG
This sequence comes from Streptomyces sp. NBC_00236, assembly GCF_036195045.1. NCBI lineage: Bacteria > Bacillati > Actinomycetota > Actinomycetes > Kitasatosporales > Streptomycetaceae > Streptomyces > Streptomyces sp. NBC_00236. The sequence continues at coordinate 1,373,254 of NZ_CP108100.1, forward strand.
CGAGGGTCGGCTGCAGGAAGACTCCGCCGGCCTGCATGTAGATGCCGTTGATGTCGGGGTGCGCGGCCAGGGTGGACTGGAGCTTGGCGGACGCGACGTCGCCCTTCCACTCGGTGGCCAGCTCGAACACCTTGATGCCCGGGAAGTCCTTGTCCATGCAGGCCTTGAAGGCCTCGGACCGGTCGCGGCCGTTGATCGAGGACAGGTCTCCCTGGAACTCGACGACCTTGCCCTTGCCCTTCAGCTGCTCGCCGAGGTACTTGCAGGCGTTCGTCCCGTACGCCTTGTTGTCGGCGCGCACCACCATGTAGATGTTGCCCTTGTCCGGGCGGGTGTCGACGCTGATGACGGGGATCTTCTTGTCGTTCAGCGTGTTGAGCGACTCGGCTATCGCACCGGTGTCCTGAGGAGCCATCACCACGGCCTTGGCGCCCTGGTCCGTGAAGGTCTGGACGTTGGCGACGAGCTTGCCGATGTCGTTCTGTGAGTTGGTCAGCGGCAGGGCCTTGACCTCGCCGTCCTTCACTCCCTTCTCGACGTAGTTCTGGTAGGCGTTCCAGAAGTCGCTGTCGCTGCGCGGCAGGTCGATGCCGACCTTCTCACTGCCCGCACCCCCGTCCGATGATTCGCGGTTGCAGCCCGCCAGGGCAGTGACGGCCAGCAGTACGGCGCAGGCCGCCGCACTCGTCGTACGCACTCTCATGGGTGTCCCGTTCCTTTGTGAGTACCGGCTCGAAGGATCTGATGGCATTGCGGGGGTGCGTGGTACAGGTGGTGCGGATGCTGTGAGAGGTGCGGTCCCGAGCGTCCCGTCCGGACCGCGCGTCCCGGTTCAGCTGTCGGCGGGGCGCAGGCGCAGCCCCTGCATTCCGCCGTCGACCGCCAGGGCCGTGCCCGTCACGGAGGCCGCGGCGGGGCTGGCGAGGTAGAGGATCGCGGCGGCCACCTCGTCGGCGGAGACCAGCCGGCCCAGCGGCTGCCGGGCGCCCAGGGCCGCGCGTTCGGCGGCCGGGTCATCCGCCTGACTGAGCAGCCGGCCGATCCACGGGGTGTCCGCCGTGCCCGGGTTGACGCAGTTGACCCTGACCCCCTCGCGGACGTGGTCCGCGGCCATGGCCAGTGTCAGGGACAGGACGGCGCCCTTGCTCGCGCTGTACAGGGCGCGCTGGGGCAGCCCCGCGGTCGCGGCGATCGAGCAGGTCTGGGTGATCGATACGGCGCCGGGGCGCTCGGCCGCGGCCCTGCGCAGGTGCGGCAGCGCGTGCCGGGCGGTGCGGACCATGCCGAGGACGTTGATGTCCAGGACGCGGGTCCACTCGTCGTCGTCGTTGTCCTCGACGCTGCCGATGGAGCCGATGCCCGCGTTGGACACGAGCGTGTGCAGGGAGCCCAGTTCGGCGGCGGCCCGGTCGACGGCCTCGCGTACCGCGGCGTCGTCGGTGACGTCCGCCTTCATGGCCAGGACGCCCTCGGGTGCCCCGGCGGTCTCCCGGTCGAGTACCGCGACGCGGGCCCCGCGCTCCAGCAGCATGGTCGCGACGGCGGCCCCGATACCGGAGGCACCGCCCGTCACCAGAGCGTTCATCCCCTCGAAGTCGCGTGTGCCGGTCATCGGCTGTCCTCCTCGTTGGTGCGGCGGGCCTGCCATACGGGACCCTCCGGGTAGCGGTGTGCGGCGATCGACTCGGGGTGCATCCGGGCGGAGAAGCCCGGTGCCGCCGGAGCGGAGTAGCGCCCGGACTCGATCACGGTGGGGTCGACGAAGTGTTCGTGGAGGTGGTCGACGTACTCGATCACCCGGTCATCCCAGGTGCCGGAGACCGCCACGTAGTCGAACATCGAGAGGTGCTGGACCAGCTCGCACAGTCCGACGCCACCGGCGTGCGGGCAGACGGGCACGCCGAACTTGGCGGCGAGCAGCAGGATCGCCAGGTTCTCGTTGACACCGGCGACGCGCGCCGCGTCGATCTGGACGAAGTCGACGGCTCCGGCCTGGAGCAGCTGCTTGAACACGACACGGTTGGCGACGTGTTCACCGGTGGCGACCTTGACCGGCTGGCCGGCGCGCACGGCGGCGTGGCCGAGGATGTCGTCGGGGCTGGTCGGCTCCTCGATCCAGTGCGGGTCGTACGGCGCGAGCGCGGTCATCCACTCCACCGCGTCGGCGACGTCCCACCGCTGGTTGGCGTCCACGGCGATGCGTACGCCGGTGCCGACGGCGTCCCGGGCGAGGGCGAGCCTGCGGACGTCGTCGGCGACGTCACCGCCGACCTTGAGCTTGATCTGGGTGAAGCCGTCGGCGACGGCCTCCTTCGCCAGTCGCACCAGCTTGTCGTCGGAGTAGCCGAGCCAGCCGGGCGAGGTGGTGTAGGCCGGGTATCCCTCGGCGCGCAGCCGCTCCGCACGCTCGGCCCGGCCGGGCTCGGCGGCGCGCAGGATGGCGAGTGCCTCCTCGGGGGTGAGGGCGTCGGTGAGGTACCGGAAGTCGACGAGGGAGACGAGCTCCTCGGGCGTCATCTCGGCCAGGAACTGCCAGACGGGTCTGCCCGCGTGTTTGGCCGCCAGGTCCCAGGCGGCGTTGAGGACCGCGCCGGCCGCCATGTGCATCACGCCCTTCTCGGGGCCCAGCCAGCGCAGTTGGGAGTCGTGCGTGAGGTCCCGGTAGAGCTCGCCGAGGTCGGCCGCGGTGCGGGGCACCGGCCGGCCGGTCAGGTAGGGCCGCAGCGCCTCGATGGCGGCCGCCATCACCTCGTTGCCGCGCCCGATGGTGAAACAGAAGCCGTGCCCCTCGATGCCGCCGCCGTGACCGTCCGCTCCCTCGGTACGCAGCACGACATAGGCGGCCGAGTAGTCGGGATCGGGGTTCATGGCGTCCGAACCGTCCAGTTGTTCCGAGGTCGGAAAACGGATGTCGTGGACCTCGAAATCCGTGACGGTCTGACTCATGTGCGCCCCCAGGGGATATAACATCGGACCTCTGCTCTGGTCATCCGATGTATAGCGCCCTGAAGGCCCCAACGTCCAGAGTTGAGCGGAAATTGACCCCACACAGCTCGGATGTCTGGCGGGGCCGATGCCCCGCTGCAGCCGGTGACGCGGCCTCGGCCGGCCGGGTTCGCCCCACCGTGCGCAAGGGCTGCGGCGGGAGTGGCCGGAAGCCGTAAGGTTGTTCCGTACGCAAGGGAACTTCGGAAGGAGGCCTGGGTGATCGAGCTCGAGGGGGTTCCCGAGCTGATCGACCCGGTCATGGTGGCCGCGTTCGAGGGGTGGAACGACGCAGGTGACGCCGCCTCCACGGCGGTCGCGCATCTGGACCGGGAGTGGAAGGGCGAAGTGTTCGCGGCGCTGGACGCCGAGGACTACTACGACTTCCAGGTCAACCGCCCGACCGTCTTTCTGGACGGCGGGGTACGCAAGATCACCTGGCCGACCACCAGGCTCTCCGTGGTCCGTATCGGCGGCGACAAGCCACGCGATCTCGTCCTGGTCCGGGGCATCGAGCCGTCGATGCGCTGGCGCTCGTTCTGCAACGAGATCCTGGGATTCGCCCATGAACTGGGTGTCGAGATGGTGGTGGTGCTCGGTGCGCTGCTCGGCGACACCCCGCACACCCGGCCGGTGCCGGTCAGCGGTGTCACCTCCGACCCGGATCTGGCGCGGACCATGGACCTGGAAGAGACCAAGTACGAGGGGCCGACCGGCATCGTCGGCATCCTCCAGGAGGCGTGCACGCACGCGGGTGTGCCGGCGGTGAGCCTGTGGGCGGCGGTGCCGCACTACGTCTCGCAGCCGCCCAACCCGAAGGCCACCCTGGCGCTGCTGAACCGCCTGGAGGACCTCATCGGGCTGCGCATCCCGCTGGGTGAACTGCCCGAGGACGCACGTGCCTGGCAGCTCGGGGTGGACCAACTGGCCTCCGAGGACAGTGAGGTGGCGGAGTACGTGCAGACGCTGGAGGAGGCCCGGGACACCGCGGAGCTGCCCGAGGCGAGCGGTGAGGCCATCGCCCGGGAGTTCGAGCGCTATCTGCGACGCCGGGATCCCGGCCCCGGCCAGGCTCCGGGCGGGCACGCCACGGAGAGCGGCGAAGGCTCGTATCTGCGGGACCCGTCGAGCGGCCGGGCCAGGCCGCCGAAGCCGCCCAGGCCGGAGACCGGCCCCGGAAAGGGCTCCCCGCCGGCCGGTGGTTCCGCAGGCAGCGTGCCGCCGGACGATTCGTCGGACGACTCGCCGGACGACTCCTCGGAGGACTGATCCGGGCAGCGCGGAGCCGGGCGGGTGCGTACCCGCCCGGCTCCCCTGCGTCGCTGCCGGCATTCAGGAACAGACGAAGCGCGCCGCGCCCCAGTCCCCGTGGTCACCGGTCTTGGACCCGTTGGTGTCCGTGACCTTCAGACGCACGTGCCGCGCACCGTCGAGCGGCACGTCGACCGGCACCGTCGCCGAAGCACCGGTCACCTTCGGCGAGGTCCACAGCACCTTGCCGTCCGCCTCGACGGAGAACGCCACCTCGCCGTAGCCGTTGATCTCGTCGTCGATCCCTGCCTCGGCGGTGAACTTCGAGCAGTGTCCGCCGAGATAGACCTCGATGTCGGAGTCGGCGTGGGTGCCGATCCCCTTCTCGTACACCTTCCCGGCCAGGGTCAGCGGGTGTCCGTCGGCCGCGCCCGACTCGCCGTTGCTGCGGTCGCGCTCCGCCGGTCCGTACCCGTTGGACGAGGTGAGCCACTCCAGGTCGCTCGCCCACGCCTCACCGGTGGGCGGAGCCGGCATCACGGCGGTGGCGAAGCGCCGCACGGCCGTACGGGACTCGCCCGCCGACCGGTAGCGCGTGAGTGCGGTGATCCTGGTCTCCCCCGCCTCGGCGTCCTTCGCCGGGGCCACCTGGACCTCGACGCGCCGGGTGGTGCCCGCCGGGATCCGGTCCACGGGCGCGGCCGGCGTGGTCTGCCAGCCCTCGGGGACGTCGAGCGAGACCACGGCGTCCGTCACATCGGCCGTGCCGGCGGTGACGTCGACGGCGACGGTGTCCCTGGCTCCCGCGCCGATCTCCTGCCCCTGCGGCATGGAGAGGCCGGCGGTCGCGGAAGCGTCGCGCCCGCCGACCGCGCTGGTGTTCTCCAGCTTCACGGAGAACTTCTTGTCCGTGGACAGCGGTGCGGTCCTGATCTTGACCACGCCGCCGCGGTCGTCGCGGTCGTACCACCAGCCCTGCTTCGCCGAGGCGTAGGCGGCGGCCGATTCCAGCCGGGGCAGCTTGCCGGTGAGCTTCACCGCGCTCGGTTCGGAGCCGGTGTGCACGCTGAACTCGTACGGGCGGCTGCTCTGCTTGCCCTCGAACGTCCCCTTGCTCTCACCAATGTTCACGGTGACGTCGCCCGCGCCCCTGGCCGGTGCGCCGACGTCGGCCCGCTGGGTGGCGTACGCGCCGTCGCGGTGCTGCCGGGTCACCCCGTCGTCCTCGTACAGCGTGAAGGAGGAACGGCCCTGCGGGTAGATGTCCCAGGCGAGCGGGGAGGTGGCGGTGCGGTCCTTGTACGAGCGGATGCCGGGCCACATCGGCACACTGGCACCGCCCTTGACGAACAGCGGCAGCGTGTCGAGCGGGGCGTCGTAGTCGTCGACCGTGACCGGCCCCTCGTACGTCCGTCCGCTCCAGTAGTCGGTCCAGGTGCCCTTGGGCAGATAGATGCCGTCGCGCTCGGTGCTGTCCTCGTAGACCGGGGCGACGAGGAAGTCCTCGCCGGACATGAACTCGTACTTCGCCGCGTCCGTCGCCGCCTTCGGGTCGTCCGGGTACTCCAGCGCCAGCGGGCGGACCATGCCGACGCCTGTCTTCGTCGCCTCGTGGGCGTAGGAGTACTGGTAGGGCAGCAGCGATTCCTTGAGCTTCAGGTAGTCGCGGTTGACGGAGGTGTACGGCTCCCCGTAGCGGAAGGGCTGCTTGTCGCTGGCCGCCCAGCCGTCCATGGTCATCGTGGTCCCCAGGAACATCTTCCACTGGAGGTCGCGGGTGTACGTCTTGGCGCTGCCGCCGAAGATGCCGTCGACGTCGCCCGTGGTGTAGGCGAGGCCGGACATCGTGGCGCCCGCGTAGGTCGGGATCTGCCAGCGGATGTAGTCCCAGGTGCCGTACTGGTCCCCGGACCACTGGACACCGCAGCGCTGCGCGCCCGACCAGCTCTCGGGGGCGTAGGTGAAGCCGCGGGCGTCGCTGTTGTCCTCGATGCCCTTGTACGCGTCCTTGCAGCCGTCCAGCGCGAACTTGTAGCCCTCGCCGACCCAGGCCACGTCCAGCTTGGCCACGCGCTGACCGGCCTTGACCTGGTCGGCGATCTTGTCGATGCCGTCCTCGGTCCACAGCCCGAGCTCCATGTCGCGGTCCTGCAGACCCTTCGCCGTCTCGGCGAGGTCCTCGTAGCCGCAGCCGTAGCCGTCGTTGACGAGCATCCAGCCGTTCGGCATGTCGTTCTCGACGTAGCCGTCGGCCACCTTCAGCGCGTCCAGGGTGCGTCGCTCGCCCCGGTTGGCGTTGTGCAGGTAACAGTCGGAGTCGCCCATCTCCAGTCCGTAGACCGGGGGCATGAACGGCTTGCCGGTCAGCTTCGTGTACTGGCCGATGACGTCCTTGGCGTTGTCACCCGCGAAGTAGTAGGCGTCGAAGCGCCGCTCCTGCTCGGTGGTGGTCACCGGGTCGGTGAAGGCGTAGGTGCCCGGTGCGAAGGTGTTGCGGAAGACGCCGTAGCCGGCCGACGAGAGGTAGAACGGCACCGAGTTGGGGTGCCCGCCGTCGTCCCAGTTGTAGTCGACGCCGACCTCGACGGTCTTGTCCCGGTGCGAGGTGTTGCCGCGGCCGTTCTGCATGCCGGCGCCGTAGAACTGCTCGTCGGCGCCGCGGGCCAGGGTCTGGGTGGTCTTCTCGTCGTCCCAGCCGATCCCCTTCGCCTCGGACCAGACCAGGCTGCCGTCGGCCCGGTACAGGGCGAACCGCAGAGGCGACTTGTAGACACGCAGGGTGACATCGCCCGTGGAGAGGTCGTAGCGGTCGCTCCGCTCCTTCCAGCGGGTGCGGGGCGGTGTGCCCTGCGGCAGGACGATGGCATCGCCGGCGGGGTCCTCGAAGGTGCCGTCGGGGGCCAGTTCGATACGGAAGGTCTCCTCGGACACGAAGCTGACACGGGCCTTCGCCGCCCCCGCACTCAGCCGGTACACCGGCCCGTCGGCGGTGAAGCCGGTGAGGTCACCGACCGTCGTGCCTGCGGGTTCGGCCGGGTCGGCCGCCTGTGCGCTGCCCGGTCCCGAGACCGCGGCGAGCAGCCCCAGCAGCGCTGCAACTACTGCCCCTCTGATGCGCGTTGATGATTGCATAGAGCGCTTTTAGCGCAGCATCGAGCATTTGACCATGGACAAAACGGAACCGGCCCCGAACTTCATCAAGAAGTTCGGGGCCGGTGAACGAACGTAATGCGGCGGGCAGTTACAGCGCGACACCGAGCAGGGCGTCGACGGTGCGCGAGACGAGTCCCGGCGCTCCCTCGTCCGTCCCGCCCTCGGCGGTCTGCCGCTCGGCCCAGCGGTCCACGGCGGCCAGCGCCGCCGGGGCGTCCAGGTCGTCGGCGAGGGCCGCGCGGACCTCCTCCACCAGGGCGTCGGCGGACAGCCCGTCGGGCCGGGAGACGGCGGCGCGCCACCGTGCGAGTCGCTCCACCGCGTCGGCGAGCACCTGGTCGGTCCACTCCCAGTCGGAGCGGTAGTGGTGCGAGAGCAGCGCGAGGCGGATCGCCGCCGGGTCCACGCCGTCGCGGCGCAGCACCGAGACGAACACCAGGTTGCCCCGGGACTTGGACATCTTCTCGCCGTCCAGGGCGACCATGCCGGCGTGCACGTACGCCTGGGCGAACGGGTGCTCGCCGGTCAGCACCTGGGCGTGCGAGGCACCCATCTCGTGGTGCGGGAAGGCTAGGTCGGAGCCGCCTCCCTGGATGTCGAAGCCCATGCCGAGGTGGTCCAGGGCGATGGCCACGCACTCGATGTGCCAGCCGGGCCGGCCGGCACCGAGCGAGGCGCCGTCCCAGCTCGGCTCGCCCTCACGGGCGGCCATCCAGAGCATCGGGTCGAGCGGGTTCTTCTTGCCCGGGCGGTCCGGGTCGCCTCCGCGTTCGGCGGAGAGCAGCCGCATCGCTTCGGCGTCGAGGTTGGAGACCTCGCCGAAGTGCGGGTCGGTGTCGACGGAGAAGTACACATCGCCGTCGAGTTCGTAGGCGGCACCCGCGTCCCGGAGCCGTTCGACGAGCGGCACGATGCCGGGTATCGCCTCGACGGCTCCGATGTAGTGCTGCGGCGGGAGCATGCGCAGGGCAGTCATGTCCTCACGGAACAGGGCCGTCTCGCGCTCGGCGAGCTCGGTCCAGTCCTGTCCGTCGCGCACGGCCCGCTCCAGCAAGGGGTCGTCCACGTCGGTCACGTTCTGGACATAGTGAACCTGCCGCTTGGTGTCGAGCCACACGCGCTGAACGAGGTCGAACGCGTTGTAGGTCGCCGCATGACCCATGTGGGTCGCGTCGTACGGCGTGATGCCGCAGACATAGATGCGGGCGACGGGACCGGGGTCAAGGGTGATCCGTCCGCCGGTCGCGGTGTCGTGGATCCGAAGGTCGCGGCCCTTGCCAGGCAGGGCGGGGACCTCAGAAGCGGGCCAGGCATGCATGCCACGAGCGTAACCGGACGCGGCTTCCGGATACGAACCGGAGGGGGGATCCTGACCGAAGAGGCACTCTTGCGCCCCGCCACGGAAGGTGCATGCCCCGGCGTTTCCCGGGGTCCCCCGGCGGTCACCGGGGCTTGATCACACCGGTGGCCACGGGATGGCGGGCCACTCGCCGCTCGGCTCGCGATGCAGCCCCGTGCCCCGCAGCGCCGCCACACGGGCCCTCAGGGCCTCGATCTCCGCGGCCGTGATCAGTTCCCCCAGCCGGGTGACCAGCGCGGCCCCCGGCTCCAGCTCCGCGGCAAGCCGGTCCAGCACCTCGACGGCCTCCGCCGGCAGCGGCTCCCCCGCCCAGCCCCACAGCAGCGTGCGCAGTTTGTCGTCCGCGTTGAAGGTCACACCGTGATCGATGCCGTACAGCCGGCCGTCGGGCGCGGGCAGCAGGTGGCCACCCCTGCGGTCGCCGTTGTTGATCACGGCGTCGAGCACCGCGAGCCGGCGCAGCCGGGGATCGTCGGCGTGCACCAGCAACGCCGTCCTCCCCTCCCCCACCTCGGCGAGCACAACAGGCTTCCAGCCCTCGCCCGGCTCCTCGTCCTCGACGAGCGCGAGCAGCCCGGGCGTGCCCTCTTCCTGCGGCGCCGCCTCGATCCAGAGCTGGCACATGCCCTCGCCGTACGGCCCGTCCCGCAGCACGGTCGGGGGCACCAGGCCCCACCCCGTCACCTCGGACACCTCGTAGGCGGCCACCTCGCGCTGGGCGAGGGTGCCGTCGGGGAAGTCCCACAGGGGCTGCTCGCCCGCCACCGGCTTGTAGACGCAGTGCGCCTCCTCGCCCTCGTACGCGACCGAGCAGTAGAGCACCGCGTTGGAGGCCCCCCGGACCTGTCCGAGGACCGTGAGCTTTCCCTTGCCGAGCAGGGTGATCAGCCCGTCGTCGCTCAGGCGCCGCGACGGTATCCGTTCTGGCGCGGGCATACGTGTCCTTCCGGGTCGAGCGGCAGGCTGCACAGCGGGCACGGGGGGCGGCCGGCGTTCACGACGTCCAGGGCGCGTTTGGCGAAGGCCCTGGCCTGGGCGCCGCTGAGCCGGACCCGGAGCATCGGCGGGCCGTTCTCCTCGTCCTGGAGCAGCCGCTCCTCGGCCTCCGCGAGGTCCTCGACGGAGTCCGCGTCCAGTTCGACCAGGGCCTGCGCCTCGACGATCATGCGCTGTTCCTCGCCGTCCCAGGCGAGCGCCATGGTGCCGACCCGGAACTCCTCCTCGACGGGGGCGTCGAGCGGGGCGGTGTCGGTGACGTCCATCGGGGCCACGGCCGGCACCGGCGAATTCCCGCCGGTGCGCCGCACCACTTCGTCGAGCAGTTCGTCGACCCGCTCGGCGAGCGCGGCGACTTGGGTCTTCTCCAGGGCAACGCTGGTGACACGTCCGCCTGAGGATGCCTGCAGGAAGAACGTACGACGTCCAGGCAGCCCGACCGTGCCGGCCACGAAGCGGTCCGGGGGGTCGTAGAGGAACACCTGACGGGACACGTCCTGTCTCCCTTGAAAATTGACGGCATATGAGGGTCGGCCGGGCCGGGCCGGGAGAGTTCCCCCGGAAAGGCGTCTACGGCGCGTCCACCCTACTGCGCGGAGCGATCACGGTGCCCCAGCGCCGCCCCCGACCGTCGCGTCCTCCTCGCCGCCGCCCTTCCCGGCGCTCGCGTCGGGGGCCGGTTCACTCGGTGCCAGGGAGGCCAGATCGCCGGTGTCACCCAGGCGCAGCAGGAACGGGCGGAGCCTGGTGTAGCGGATCGCGGTGACGGAACACGGGTCGGCGTGGACGCGCTGGAAGAGGTCCAGATGCATGCCGAGGGCGTCGGCGACCAGGGACTTGATGATGTCGCCGTGGGAGCACATGACGTAGACGGCGTTCTCACCGTGCTCCTCCTCGATCCTCGCGTTCCAGTCCCGTACCGCGTCGACGGCGCGTGCCTGCATCGCCCGCATCGACTCGCCGCCGGGGAACGCCGCGGCGGACGGATGCTGCTGCACGACCTTCATCAGCGGCTCGTCGGTCAGCTCGGCGAGCTTGCGCCCGGACCAGTCCCCGTAGTCGCACTCGCTGATCCGCTCCTCGGTGTGGAGCGTCAGTTCCGGCCGGGCGGCGAGCAGCGGCCCTAGGGTCTCCCGACAGCGCTGCAGGGGGCTGCTGACGACGGCGGCGAGGGGCAGGGCGGCCAGCCGCCCGGGGAGCGCGGCGGCCTGCTCGGTGCCGCGCTCGTCGAGTGCGACACCGGGGGTACGGCCCGCGAGCACCCCGGACGTGTTGGCGGTGGAGCGTCCGTGGCGTACGAGGATCAAGGTCGGCATACCGGCCAGCGTAGGCCGACGCCCACGCAAAGGTGCGCCGGGGACCCGAGCAGGGAAGAATGCGCGCGTGATCGTGGACTGCGCCATTTACCGGGACGGACGCCGCACCGACGGACCCGCCGACTTCTCCGATGCCCTCGACGAGGCGCGGGCCAGCGGTGACGCGTTCCTGTGGATCGGCCTGCACGAGCCGACGGAGAAGGAGTTCGAGCTGGTGAGCAGCGAGTTCGGGCTGCATCCGCTGGCGGTGGAGGACGCCCTGTCGGCGCACCAGCGTCCCAAGCTGGAGGTGTACGACGACTCGCTGTTCGCGGTGATCAAGCCGATCGTGTACGAGCACGAGAGCGACTCGGTCAGCGCGGACGAACTGATGGTGTTCATAGGCGACTCGTTCGTGGTGACGGTCCGGCACGGTGAGGGCGCGCCCCTGGCCGCGGTCCGCCGTCGGCTGGAGGCCGAGGTCGATGTGCTCAAGCACGGGCCCACGGCGGTCCTGTACGCGATCAGCGACGCGATCGTGGACCACTACATCGATGTCGCGGGTGAGCTCCAGGTCGACCTGGAGGAGCTGGAGACGCAGGTCTTCGCGCCGAGCGGGACGGGCGATTCCAAGAACACCGCGGCCCGCATCTACACCTTCAAGCGCCAGGTGCTGGAGTTCCGCCGGGCGACGGTCCCGCTGGCCGTGCCGATGGCCCGGCTGGCCAGCGCCGGGGTGCCGTTCGTCCACGAGCACTCGCAGCCGTTCTTCCGGGACGTCCAGGACCATCTGACGCGCGCCAACGAGCAGGTGGAGGGGCTGGACCGGCTGCTCTCGGACATCCTGTCGGCGCATCTCGCGCAGATGGGGGTGCGGCAGAACGACGACATGCGCAAGATCTCGGCCTGGGCGGCGATGGCAGCCGTGCCCACCATGGTCGCGGGGATCTACGGCATGAACTTCGAGCACATGCCCGAGCTGCGGTGGGTCTGGGCGTACCCGGCGGTCGTCCTGCTGATGGCGGGCGCGGTCATCGGCCTGTACCGCCAGTTCAAGCGCCGCGGCTGGCTCTGACGCGGACGCCCGGGCCGGCCCGCCTCAGGCGAACTCGGGTGCCGGTACGGCCGGCCCGCCCAGCGCGTCCCGCCGCTCGGGAGGCGCCAGGCTGACCATGCGCCGCCAGCCGAGGAGCCGCTCGTACGCGTGGACGGCGTGGATCCCCGCCGCCAGCACCGCGGCCCTCGCCCGGGACCAGCCGAGGACGCGGCCCATGTGATCCATCACGGCCAGGCTGACATCGCGGTAGACCCGGATCTCGGCGAGGGCGCACTCACGCAGGATGTGCTGGATCGTCCGTCCGTGCCCCGCCGCGGCGAAGCGCAGGAGCTCCTCGTGGCAGTACGCGAGGTGGTTGTCCTCGTCGTTGGAGATCATCCTGACCGCGCGGCCCAGGTCGGGGTGGTCGGCGAAGTGCTTGCGCAGCAGCCGCATCTGCTCGGAGGCTCGTTGTTCCGTGACCCGGCTGTGGGCGAGGTAGGTGATGATGTCGCGCTCGGTGAGCGGCTCCTCGCGCCCCAGCTGCTCGTGGGCGAGTCCGATGCCGTGCTTCTCCAGCAGCATCGTGTAGTCGGTCTCGTGCGGGACCGGGACGGCGGTCAGACCGCGCTTCCTCAGCAGGGCGTTGAAGATCCGCCCGTGCTTGTCCTCGTCGGCGCCGTGCCGGGCGATCTTCGGGGCGAGCGCGCGCTGGCTCGCGGGCACGAGCGCGGCGATGCGGCCGTTCTCCCAGCCGCCCTGGGATTCCCCGCTGGCAGCGATGGAGCAGAACAGCCGGAACGCCTCGTCGTCGTCGAGCATCTCCTGAAACAGGTTCTTCGCTGAGAGCATCACTGCCACCTCCGTGCCTGCGTCTGCCGAGCGCCAGTCAAATGCGACTGGTCCCGACGGGCAACAGGGGAGCTCCCGCACTGGGCCGAACGGGGTACCGGCCCTCGCGGCGGACCCACCCAGGCGAACCGTTTCCGCACAGGCCCCGTAACCCGGCCGCCCCTCGCGCGTTGTCCCTCGTGACGGCCGTGGCGGGGAGGACCCCCGAGCCCCCACCACGGCCGTAGGGCCTGTCGTCGGACTGCCGTAGCCGCCCGAAGGGCGGCCGCGCGTCGCACGGCAGACGGCAGTCCGACGACAGGCCCTGACTGCCCGGCGCGGGCAGGGCCCGTTCAGGCGAGTCCGGAGCGCTCCAGCGCGTCCGTGCCGGCCCGCAGGGCGGCGAGCCGCTCGTCGAGCGTGAAGCCCGCGGGGGCCAGGGTCAGGGTCGTGACACCGGCTGCCGCGTAGGCCTGCATCCGGTCGGCGATCCGCTCCACCGATCCCAGCAGCGTGGTCTGGTCGATCAGCTGGTGCGGTACGGCTGCGGCGGCGCCGGCCTTGTCGCCGGACAGGTACTTCTCCTGGATCTCGGCGGCCTCCTTCTCGTACCCCATGCGCTGGGCGAGCTGGTTGTAGAAGTTCTGCTTGGCGCTGCCCATGCCGCCGACGTACAGCGCGGTGTACGGCCGGAACATGTCGGCGAGGCCCTTGACGTCGTCGCCCACGGCGAGCGGCAGCGTCGGGCAGACGTCGAAGCCGTCCATGGTCTTGCCGGCCTTCTCCCGCCCGGCCCGCAGGTACCGCATCGCGGTGTCTTCCAGATGCTCCGCGGACGGGAAGATCAACAGGGCGCCGTCGGCGATCTCGCCGGTCTGCTCCAGGTTCTTCGGCCCGATCGCGGCGATGTAGAGCGGGATGTGCTCGCGCTCGGGGTGCACGGTCAGCTTGATCGGCTTCCCGGGGCCGCCGGGCAGCGGGAGCGTCCAGTGCTGCCCCTCGTACGAGAGCCGCTCGCGGGCCATCGCCTTGCGGACGATCTCGACGTACTCCCGGGTGCGGGCGAGCGGCTTGTCGAACTTGACGCCGTACCAGCCCTCCGAGACCTGCGGCCCGGACACGCCGAGGCCGAGGCGGAAGCGGCCGCCGGAGAGCGAGTCGAGCGTGGCCGCGGTCATGGCCGTCATGGCGGGCTGGCGGGCCGGGATCTGCATGATCGCGGAGCCCACGTCGATGGACTCCGTCTGTGCGGCGACCCAGGACAGCACGGTCGGCGCGTCGGAGCCGTAGGCCTCGGCCGCCCAGCAGACGTCGTAGCCGAGCCGGTCGGCCTCCTGCGCGACGGCGAGGTTGTCGCCGTCCATTCCCGCGCCCCAGTAACCGAGATTGATGCCGAGCCGCATAGCCGCTCCCCTTACTGATCAGTAACGTCCCTGTGTTCCGGACTCTAGCGCGCGGGAGGGCGATACGGCAGGGGCCACCCGGGCCCCTGTTGTCCACAGGCCTGCCACGTGCGCGGCTCCGGCCAGTAACCTCAGCGCCCATGGAGCAGAGGCATCTCGGCCGCACCGGCCTTCGAGTGTCCCGGATCGGGCTCGGCACCCTCACCTGGGGCCGGGACACCGACGAGCACGACGCTGCCGAGCAGCTGAAGGCGTTCTGGGAGGTGGGCGGCACCCTGGTCGACACCGCGGACGTGTACGGCGGCGGGGAGGCCGAGTACCTGCTCGGGCAGCTCGTCGCCGGTCTGGTGCCCCGGCACGACCTGGTCATCGCGACCAAGGCCGGCAGCGTGGCCGATCCGTACCGCAGGTTCAACGGCTCGCGCGGACATCTGCTGGCCGCCCTGGACGCCTCGCTGGCGCGGCTGGGTACGGACTACGTGGATCTGTGGCAGGTCCACGCCTTCGACCCCATGACCCCGCTGGACGAGACGCTCCAGGCCCTGGACATCGCGGTGTCCAGCGGACGCGCCCGCTATGCGGGAGTGTCCAACTTCTGCGGCTGGCAGCTGGCGAAGGCCGCGACCTGGCAGCTCGCCTCGCCCGGTGTGCGGACCCGGCTGGCCAGTACGCAGATGGAGTACTCGCTGCTGCAGCGGGGCGTGGAGCGCGAGGTGCTGCCGGCCGCGCTCGACCTCGGCGTCGGGCTGCTGCCGTCGTCCCCGCTGGGCCGTGGCGTGCTGACCGGCAAGTACCGCACGGGAACCCCGGCGGACTCCCGCGGCGCCTCCGAACTGCTGGCCCCGTTCGTCGAGCCGTATCTCGACGACCCGGCGAGCCGCATCGTGCACGCCGTGGCGACGGCGCCCGACGGGCTGGCCACCACGGCGCTCCAGGTGGCCCTGGCCTGGGTGCGCGACCGGCCGGGAGTGGTGGCCCCGATCATCGGCGCGCGCAACGCGCAGCAGCTCACGGAGGCATTGTCAGTGGAGACGCTTAGTCTTCCTGACGAGATCTGCCAGGCGCTCGACGATGTGTCGGCGCCCGTGCACCGCTATCCCGACCAGGACTGGAGCACGCTGTGACTGCGCTTCCCCGGGGGGAATCCCCCGGCCCCTCGGCCACCGACGACGACAGCGTCGTCGCGGACGAGCCCGCCACCGCGCCCGCACCCGCCGATCAGACGGAGGCCGCCCACGACGGTGCCGACGGGGCGACGGCCGACGGCCCCGGGGAGGAACCGGACGGG